>NZ_FCNW02000018.1 GCF_001544475.1 Caballeronia humi
GGTGCCGCCAGCCGTTGCACCGCCGAAGCCCTTGCCGCCGGCCGTCGTCGTGTTGATGTGGCTCGTCGTTGCGTTGGTCGAGTTGCCCGTGACGTTGTAGCCCTTGCCGGCCGTTGCCGTGGCGTGTCCGTTTGCTGCGCCTGCATCGGTTGCGCTGAAGTGGCCGTAGCCGAGAACGGCAGCGGCCGTCGAGCCACCCGAAGTCGAGCTCGAGCTGGAGCTCGTGCCCGTTGCGAACGCTGCGACGGAAGCGAGGGAGAGAACTGCGGCTACGATCAGATTGCGTTTCATGGTGTGTCTCCGGTTTGATGGCGCACGGTTATCCAGCTACATGGACGCCGGCATGTAGCAGGTGAAGCGAATATCGTTGTCGGATTACTCAGGGCGTGCGGGTGCTTTCACGCGGAGCGTCGTGCTCCGGGCGATACAGCGCCTGGCGCCTTAAGCGTGATGCGCGTTCAGCAACGCGCTCGTGAAATTCTTGGCTTGGAGATGACAGTGACGGCGCTCTGGCCGTGTGAGGCGGTGTCGCGTGTCTGCAAAGAGGCGCGATTGGCGGCCACGCCAGCGATGCTCATTTGTTTTTGTGCGTTCTTCATCTCGATCCCCGTAGCATCGTATGTCGATGCCCTTCTTGTAGGTTCCTTACGATGTACCTACGTTTGATGGGACTTTACGGAAGACCGACATTCAGATTCGTTCGACAACCAACACTAATCCTTACAACGGAATTGCTCATGCAATTGTTGGTTCGATAGCGCTCATTGAGCGTGGCGGGATGCGGGAAATCGCTTATGCGGAGGGGCTTTGAGGGGGGTCGACGTGTGTCGATACCCAGCGCGAGCGCGCTGGGCAAATCAATCCTGCGTGCGATCAGACGGTGCTCAAGCGTGCCATTTCAGTTTCGACGATGAGCTTCTTCAACTCCGGCACGCATGAACCGCAATTGCCGCCGGCCTTAAGACAGGACGTGATCTCCGCCGCGGTCTTGAGCCCTTGCTCACGAATTGCGCTGCAGATCGTATTGCGTCCGACGCCAAAGCAGGAGCAAACGGTGGGTCCTGTATCGACGCCCTTCCCCACCGGCTGTCCGAGCAAGAGACCGATGCGGTCTTCCTCGTCTAGCTCGTCCTTTGCGAACAGAGTCGAAAGCCAGGTACGCGCGGGCAGTTCAGGCCGCTCGGAAAGAAACACGCAAGCCTCGATGCGGTCGTTCACGACATGCACCGCGCGATACACGCCTGCGGAACGGTCCTCGTATTCCAGCCAGTCGGCATGCGGATCATCGACGTCGAGCATCGCGCGCGCCCATGCGCGATGATCGTCGGAGCCTTCGAAGTGCTTGCGGCCCGCCAGTTCGTAACGCACGAATTGCGCGCCCTGGATGCGTGTCCAGTAGGTTACGTCGTCAAGCAAAGGCGTCGCGCGGCTCAAGGCAAAGCCATGCCACGACACGTGAAATTTCTCGACGGCAACCGGCGTGTGTTTGAACTCCGGTTCGCCTGAAACAGGGTCGACCACCGGGTTCACCACGGCGCCCACGCGCGCATCGGAGGCAACCTGGTCGTTCCAGTGGATCGGCACGAACACGCTGCCGCGCGACATGCCGCCGCCATGCTGGACGCGCGCGACCATCGATCCCCAGCGGCTCGACACGCGCGCGAGTTCGCCCTCGCGCACGCCGCATGCGAGTGCGTCCTGCGGATGCATGTCGATGAACGCTTCACCGATGTGACCCGCGAGTTTCGCCGACTTGCCTGTACGCGTCATCGTGTGCCATTGGTCGCGCACCCGGCCCGTGTTGAGCACGAGCGGATAGTCGTCGTCGATGGCGTTGACCGGCAGGCGCGGCGGTGTTGCGATGAAGTGAGCGCGACCGTCCGCGTGACGATAGCGATGGTCACCGAAGAGTCGCTCCGTTCCGTTCGCGGCGGCGTCCGTCACAGGCCATTGAATTGGCGCGAGCGCGTCATAGCGTGCGCTGTCCATGCCCGTCAGGCCGTCGAGATTGAAGGCACGCGCAATGCGGTCTTCATCGTTACGATGAGCGCTCAGTCGCGCGTGTTCATCGAAGATTTCGTGCACGTTCCTGAAGTCGAAGCCTGCATAACCCATGCGACGCGCGACATCGCAAATGATCCGCCAGTCCGCGCGCGCTTCGCCGGGAGCGGGAAGAAACGCGCGCTGACGCGAGATGCGGCGCTCCGAATTCGTAACCGTGCCGTCCTTCTCGCCCCAGCCGAGCGCCGGCAGCAACACATGTGCGAACGCGTTCGTATCGGTGCGCTCGATGATGTCCGAACTCACCACGAGTTCGCATCGATCGAGCGCGCGTTTCGCCTGCTCGCCATCGGGCAGGCTCACGACCGGGTTCGTGCCCATGATCCAGACGGCCTTGACGCGGCCCGCTTCAATCGCGTTGAAGAGATCCACGGCCTTCAGTCCCGGTCGCGTCGCGATCGACGGTGATTCCCAGAACGTCTGCACGAGTTCGCGGTGTTCGGCGTTATCGAGTTCGAGGTGCGCGGCCAGCATGTTCGCGAGGCCGCCGACTTCGCGTCCACCCATTGCGTTAGGCTGCCCGGTGAACGAGAACGGCCCCATGCCGGGCTTGCCGATGCGTCCCGTCACGAGATGGCAGTTGATGATGCTGTTGACCTTGTCGGTGCCCGCGCTCGACTGGTTGACGCCCTGCGAATACACCGTCACGACACGCTCGGTGCGCGCAAAGAGACGATAGAACTCGAGCAGTTCATGCGCATCGATCTTGCAGGCCCTGGCCGTTTGCGCGAGATCGAAACCATCGGTTGCGGCGAGCGCGGCATCGAAGCCCGACGTGTGCGCATCGACGAACGCGGCGTCGGTCGTATCGTGTTCCGCGAGAAACGCGAGCAGGCCGTTGAAAAGGTGCACGTCGGTGCCTGACTTGAGCGGCAGATGCAGGTCGGCCATTTCGCAGGTCGCCGTGTAGCGCGGATCGATCACGACGATCTTCATCTCCGGCCGCTTCTCCTTCATCTTCACGATGCGCTGAAAGAGAATCGGATGACACCATGCCGTATTCGACCCGACCAGCACGACGAGGTCCGCGAGTTCGAGGTCCTCGTAATTCACCGGCACGATGTCCTCGCCAAACGCGCGCTTGTGCCCCGCCACCGACGACGACATGCAAAGCCGCGAGTTCGTATCGATGTTCGCGCTGCCGACGTAACCCTTCATCAGCTTGTTGGCGACGTAGTAGTCCTCGGTCAGCAACTGGCCCGATACGTAGAGCGCGACCGCATCGGGGCCGTGTTCATCGATGATGCGTTTGAAGCCGTTCGCGACCACGCCGATTGCATCGCTCCACGGCACTGCGTGCATGGCGCCGCTCTCCTTGTCGCGCAGCTTCGGTTGCAGCAGCCGCCCGTCGAGGCCTACCGTTTCGCCGAGTGCCGAGCCCTTCACGCACAGGCGCCCGAAGTTCGACGGATGCGTTTCGTCGCCAGCGATGTCGGGTTGCGCGTGCCCGCGCGGCGTGGCCTTCACGCCGCAACCGACGCCGCAATACGGGCACGTGGTCTTCACGGTCGAAGAGGAAGCCGGCGACGAAATAGGGATGACGGGAAAGCTCACGTTTGGTTCCGGTTCAGGCGGCCAGCGCCTCGCAAAGGGTCTTGCCGAACAGCAACTGGCTGCGCAGCGCGGAGATGTCGGTGCGGTTCTGGATCAGGTCGAAGTACCAGCCGCCGTCCTTCACGTCGCCATAGAGCACGGCGCCGATCACGCGCCCGCCTTCCAGCACGAGCCGCTTGTAGATGCCGCGCTTCGGATCGCGCAACACGAGGTCCTCGCTCCCCGGCCCGCCGATGAAATCGCCCGCCGAATAGAGATCGACGCCCGTCACCTTGAGCTTCGTCGCGGTCGCGCGCTGCACGTAGCGGCGATGCCCCGCGCCCGCGAGATGCGCGCCCGCGACACGCGCCTGATCCCAGATCGGTGCGACGAGCCCGAAGGTCGCCGTGCGATGCTGCACGCATTCGCCGACCGCATAGACGCGCGGATCGTAGGTCTGCAACGTATCGTCGACGACGATCGCGCGTTCGCAATGCAGCCCTGCTGCTTTCGCGAGATCGATGTTCGGACGCACGCCTGCCGTCATCACGACGAGGTCGGCGGGAATCTCGGCGCCGTCGGCGAAACGGACGGCCGTCGCGCGATCCGGGCCGACGATCTCCGCCGTGTTCGCCGCGAGCATGAAGCGCATGCCCTTTGCCTCGAGCGTGCGTTGCAGGAGCGTCGACGCGCTCCTGTCTAGCTGGCGATCCATCAACGCATCGGTGACGTGTACGACGGTTACGTGCATGCCCTGGCGTTGCAGGCCGTTGGCCGCTTCGAGCCCAAGCAGGCCACCGCCGATGATCACCGCGTGGCGATGGTCGCGCGCGGCCGTGAGCATCGTCTCGACGTCCTGGATATCGCGAAACGCGATCACGCCCGGCAGTTGATGACCCGGCACCGGAATGATGAACGGCTTCGAACCGGTGGCGATCAGCAGGCGGTCGTAGCGCGCCTCAATGCCTCTTTGCGAACGCACGATGCGGCGCGCGCGATCGATCCCGGTAACCGGATCGCCTGCGTGGAGTTCGATTCCGTTTTGCGTGTACCAGTCGCGCGAGTTGAGGATGATGTCGTCGACACTCTTCTCGCCTGCGAGCACCGGCGAGAGCAGGATGCGGTTGTAGTTGCCGTACGGCTCGGCGCCGAACACGGTGATATCGTAAAGATCGGGCGCGAGCTTGAGCAACTCTTCGACCGTGCGCATGCCCGCCATGCCGTTGCCGATCACGACGAGCTTCAGACGCCGTGCCCCCGTGCCGCCACCGCTCGACGATGCATGCTCGATCCTCATGCCGCGACCCATACCTTGCCGGCTGCAACCTTTGCAGGGTACGACGCGACCGAGTGCGCAGGCACTTCAAGGCATTCGCCGGTGCGCAGATCGAAGTGATGCTTGTAGATCGGCGAGGCCACGACGACGCGTTCGCCCAGGCTGCCGATCAATCCGCGAGAGAGCACGGAGGCTTGCGAGTTGGGGTCGTAGTTGTTGATGGCGAAAACTGTATTGTTACCGTCGGCGACGTGGAATACGGCCACTTGCGCGCCATTGATCAGCGCGCACACACCCGTGTCGGGGACTATTTCGTGCAGGTCACAGACTGGGGTCCAGGATTGGTCGATTCGCTCTGCGTTCATGATCCGTTTTCCTTTGGGTTACACCGGTTTAAGAAAATCAAGCGCCAGCAGAATCCAGAACCGCGATAGGAATCACGCGCCCCGCACGTTCCTCGACGGTGGCCGGCCGAATCTGCCCTCTCTCCTCGACGAAGGCGACATTCCCATCACCCTGATCGCTGTTCACGAAGTGACGGAAGCGCTTGCGCGTCTCGGGATCGGTGACGGCCTTCTTCCACTCGCACTCGTACGTATCGATGACAAGCTGCATCTCGGCCTCGAGTTCATCCGACAAACCGAGCTTGTCATGCACGACCACATCGACGAGATAGTCCAGTCCGCCTTCGAGGATGTCACGCCAGACACTGGTCCGTTGCAACCGGTCCGCTGTGCGGATATAGAACATCAGGAAACGGTCGATGTAACGAATGAGCGTGTCCTTGTCGAGATCGGACGCGAGCAGTTCGGCATGACGCGGCTTCATCCCGCCATTGCCGCAGACATAGAGATTCCACCCCTTCTCCGTCGCGATGATGCCGATGTCCTTGCCCTGCGCTTCAGCGCATTCCCGCGTACATCCGGAGACACCAAACTTGATCTTGTGGGGCGCACGCAAACCCTTATAGCGATTCTCGACCTCGATCGCGAGCCCGACCGAATCGCCGACGCCGTAGCGGCACCAGGTCGATCCGACGCACGACTTCACCGTGCGCAACGACTTGCCATACGCATGTCCCGATTCGAAGCCAGCCGCAATCAGCTCTTCCCAGATGAACGGCAACTGCTCGACACGCGCGCCAAAAAGATCGACACGCTGCCCGCCAGTGATCTTCGTATAAAGCCCATACTTCTTCGCGACTTGCCCGACCGCGATCAATCCCTCGGGTGTCACTTCACCGCCCGGCATGCGCGGCACGACGGAATACGTGCCATCGCGCTGAATGTTCGCCAGGTAGTAGTCGTTCGAGTCCTGCAGGCTTGCGTGCTCCTTCTTCAGCACGAACTCGTTCCAGCACGAAGCAAGCACGCTCGCGACAACCGGCTTGCAGATATCGCAGCCGTGCCCGCGTCCATGCTTCGCGAGCAGCGCACCGAAACTCTTCACGCCTTCAACACGAACGATGTGATACAGCTCCTGACGCGAATAAGGAAAGTGCTCGCAGACATGATTGTTCACGCTCATGCCCTGCCGCTTCATCTCGGACTTCATCACTTGCGTGACGAGCGGCACGCAGCCGCCGCACGATGCGCCGGCCTTGCAGGCGGCCTTCATCGCGCCGATGCTCGTCGCGCCCGCGCACACCGCTTCGCATATCTCCGCTTTCGTCACGTTGTTGCACGAGCAGATCTGCGCTGCGGCCGGCAACGCCTCGACGCCGAGCGCGGGCTTAGCCTGTCCATCCGATTGCGGCAGGATCAGGAACTCCGGTGCTTCCGGCAATTCGATGCGGTTCAGCATCATCTGCAGGAGCGTGCCGTATTCGCTCGCATCGCCGACCATCACGCCGCCCAGCAGATACTTGCCGCAATCCGATACCACAAGCTTCTTGTATACCTGCTTGCGCTCGTCGCTGAACTGATAGGTGCGGCTGCCCGGCGTCTTGCCGTGCGCATCGCCGATGCTCGCCACATCGACGCCCATCAGCTTCAGCTTCGTGCTCATGTCCGCGCCGCCGAATTCGGCCGCTTCGCCCAGCAACTGCTTGGCCGTCACGCGAGCCATGTCGTAGCCCGGCGCGACCAGACCGAACACCTGACCGTTCCACACTGCGCATTCGCCGATCGCGAAGATGTTTTCATCGCTCGTGCGGCACGCATCGTCGATCACGATGCCGCCGCGCGCGCCCACTTCCAGACCCGCCGCGCGCGCGATCTCGTCACGCGGACGGATGCCCGCGGAGAACACGATCATGTCGGTATCGAGATGCGTGCCGTCGGCGAACTGCATGCGGTTCGTGCCCGTCTCGCCATCGACGATCGCTTGCGTGCTGCGCTGCGTATGCACCGTCAGGCCCAATTCCTCGATGCGGCTTTTCAGCACGCGCCCGCCGCCTTCGTCGACCTGCACGGCCATCAGACGCGGCGCGAATTCCACGACATGCGTTTCCAGCCCCATATCGCGCAGCGCCTTCGCGCATTCGAGACCGAGCAGCCCGCCGCCGACCACCGTGCCCGTCTTCGAGCGCGCACCACATTCGCGCATCGCTTCGAGGTCTTCGATCGTGCGGTAGACGAAGCAGTCCGCGCGGTCGCTGCCCGCGAGCGGCGGCACGAACGGATAGGAGCCGGTCGCGAGCACGAGCTTGTCGTAGTCGAGCGTCTCGCCGGTCGAGACCGTCACCGTGCGCGCCGCGCGATCGATCGACACCGCCCGCGCGTTCAGCTTCAGCACGAAGTTCTCGCGCTCGAAGAAACCGGGTGCGACGAGCGACAGGTCGTCCGCCGTCTTGCCTGCGAAAAACTCGGACAGGTGCACGCGATCGTAGGCCGGACGCGGCTCTTCGCACAGCACGGTGATGTCGAGCCCTTCCGCCTGGGTGTCGGCGAGGCATTCGAGGAACTTGTGGCCGACCATCCCGTGACCGATGACGATGATTTTCATGACCGCGTCCTTAGTTGACTACGCCGTTGTTGACCGAGAGCGCGCTTTCGCGCAACGCGGCTTCCCGTGCCTTGTGCTCCGGGCTGAAGCGCACCGCGAGCGCGCACAGCGCCGAGACCGCGACGAGCATGCCGAGCATCGAAAGCGTCTGCTGCACGTTGCCGACGCCCTTCATCAGGAAGCCCGCCGCCACCGCGCCGACGTTGCCGCCCGCGCCGATCACGCCCGCCACGCCGCCGAGCGCCTTGCGGTCGATGAACGGCACGAGTGCGTAGGTCGCGCCGCAGGCCATGTGCGTGAAGAGGCCGAACACGAGCATCGCGACGATCGCCAGCGCGACGCCTTCGGCGTGCGCGAACCAGAAGAGGCCGATGCCTTCGCCCGCGATCAGCGCGAAGAGGAGCGTCGAGCGCACGTCGAGCCCGCGCTTGGCCGCCACCTTGTCCGAGAGCCAGCCGCCGAGTGCGCGGGCGAAGAGCGCGAGAAGGCCGAAGCTGCCCGCCGCGATGCCCGCTGCCTTCAGCGAGAGCTGGAAGTGATCGACGTAATAGATGGCCGCGATGTTGTGGATGAACACTTCGACACCGAAGCACGCCGCGTACGTCACGAACAGCATCCACACGCGATAGTTCGCGCAGGCGGTGCGGAAGCTGTCCCAGCCACCCTTCTTGCCGCCGTCGATAGCGATGCCGCGTGCGCGCAGATCGGAGAAATCGCCTTGCGGGCAGTCTTGCGTATAGCGCCAGTAGAAGAAGGCCATGACCGGCATCGCAATGCCCGGCACGAGCAGCGCGACGCGCCATGCCGACTGTTCGCCCACGCCGATCACGATCGCCGCCGCGACGAGCAGCGGAACGAGCGCCTGCGAAGCGCCCGCGCCCGCGTTGCCCCAGCCGGCGGTCGTCGCGTTCGCGGTGCCGACGACGTTCGGCGCGAACATCACCGACGTGTGGTACTGCGTGATGACGAAGCTCGCTCCGATCGCGCCGATCGCGAGGCGGCACCAGAGGAAGCTCTCGTAGCCCGTCGCGAGCGCCGCGCCGAACACCGGCACCGCGCCGGCAAGGAGAAGCGCCGAATACACCTTGCGCGGGCCGAAGCGGTCGCACATCGGACCGACGACGAGACGTACCAGGATCGTCACCGCGACGGCGGCGATGTTGATGTTCGCGATCTGGTCGACGGAGAGGTTGAACTCCTTTTTGATGAGCGGCATCAGCGGCGCGCAGGCGAACCACGCGAAGAAGCAGACGAAGAACGCCATCCACGTGAGGTGGAAAGCGCGCATCGGCGGCGTGCGCATGCTGAAGAGATCGATTCGGGTTGCCTTGTTTGCCATTTTCTTTTCCAGAAAAAGAAAAGGCGTCCCGCGAAACAGATGTCGATCTGCTCGGGGGACGCCATTGTCCAAAAGCTCGGTATTGGGGGGTGCGCTCTGTTGCGCGTGTTGCGTATATTTCTGCGGATCGCCGTTGACCCGATGGCAGGACATAACGCAAGGGCTATGCCATCGAGGGCGATTTCCTTGTAGGACGGGGCTGTGCGGAGTTTTCATGGTGTTGCATGGCGGCCGATCCGGATTCACGATGAAGCGCGGCAGCACATCGCTGGTGCGATGCAGCACTGCGGGCGTGCGCAGCGCGCGGCGGGTTTTCAATTGGTGCATTCCCTCGAACGAGGCACTTGGCGCCGAATCTGTGCAGCGCAGCACAGCAGGTGTGCGCCTTTTGAGACTGCTGCCTGCTTTGGCGCCGCCAATCAAGGCTCCGAGACGAGTGGCCCGCATATTGCATGAGCGAAAGCGCTGCCAGCAACGAAGCTGGCTCGCATCGATCACTGGCCTTCAAGGCAACCCAGGACAACGGCGTCCCCTCGTGCAGCCCACGAGCGGACGCCGCTTTTGTTTAGTGCGCGGCATGAATATTCAAGAGGACATCACGATGAATAACGGCAAGGTCACATTGCTCAGCGCCGGTCCCGGCGATCTGGACCTGCTCACCATCAAGGCCGCGAAAGCGCTCGCCGCCGCCGACGTCGTGCTCCTCGACGATCTCGCCAATCCCGAGATCGTGTCGCTCGCGCCGCGTGCGCGCGTGATCCGCGTGGGCAAGCGCGGCGGCTGCAAATCGACACCGCAGGCATTCATCCAGCGCCTGATGCAGCGTTATGCGTCGAAGGGGCTGCACGTCGTGCGCGTGAAAGGCGGCGATGCCCTGCTCTTCGGCCGCGCCGGCGAGGAACTCGCGGCGTTGCGTCGCGCCCAGATCCCGGTCGATATCGTGAACGGCATCTCGTCGGGATTCGCGGCGGCGGCGAGCCTCGGCGTGTCGCTCACGCATCGCGAGCATTGCCAGGGCGTGACCTTCATCACGGCGCACATGCAGGATCACGGCGAGCCGGACTGGGCCGCGCTCGCCGCGACCGGCACCACGCTCGCGATCTATATGGGCATGAGCCGCATCGACACGATCTGCGCCGGGCTTCTTTCGACGCTGCCCTTGAGTACGGCGGCGGCGGTCGTGCAATGGGCCGGCACGGAGCGCGAACAGCGGCTTGTCACGACGCTCGGCCGTCTCGCCGCTGATGCGACGGCGGCGGGACTCGGCAGTCCAGCGGTGATTCTGGTCGGGAATGCGATTGGCGAGGCAAACGCGCGACATGAAGCGCACGATGACATGGCGCATGCGGCCTGATATCAAAAATCACACGCCGATATACTGGGTTAACAAGAGAAGCGCATATATCAGCAGCACGCCCCCCGCAATGAATTCATTTCGCGCCTGACCCATGCTTCGTGTCCTCCTAGTCACCGACACGGACAAACCAATCGGCGATCTGCGCCAGGCCCTTGCACGCCTCGGCTACGAGATGCTGCCCGAAGTCGCAACGCCCGCCGCGCTGCCGAAGGTCGTCGAGCGTGAACGGCCGGATGTCGTCATCATCGATACCGAATCGCCTTCGCGCGATACGCTCGAACAGCTCGCCGTGATGAACAAGGCCGCGCCGCGCCCCGTGCTGATGTTCAGCAACGACGCCGACCAGCAGTTCATCCGCGCGGCGGTCGGCGCGGGCGTGACGGCGTATCTCGTCGAAGGGCTCGCGGCCGAGCGGCTCGCGCCGATCCTCGACGTCGCGCTCGCGCGGTTCGCGCACGAGGAGCAGTTGCGCCAGCGGCTCGCGCAGGTGGAGAGCGAACTCGCGGAACGCAAGACCATCGACCGCGCCAAGCGCCTTCTCATGGACCGCCGCCACATGACGGAGCAGGAGGCCTACGCCGCGCTGCGCAAGCGCGCGATGGACCAGGGCATCAAAGTGGCCGAAGTCGCGCGGCAACTCATCGCGATGGCCGATCTACTGGGGTGACCCGCACGCTATGAACACATCCGACCCGATCCCCGCCGACCGCTTTGGGCCGCCCGAGAAGACGCATATCCGGCTCGGGTTCGTCGCGCTGTCGGACGTTGCGCCGCTCGCCGCCGCGCGCCTCCTCGACCTCGGCCGCCGCCACGGACTCACGCTCGAACTGTGCCGCCAGCCGTCGTGGGCGGCCGTGCGCGACAAGCTGCTCTCAGGCGAAATCGATGCCGCGCATGCGCTCTACGGACTCGTGTACGGCGTGCAGCTCGGCATCGGCGGCCCGCAGGCGGACATGGCCGTGCTGATGGTGCTCAACCGCAATGGCGGCGCGGTCACGCTGTCGAACGCGCTCGCCGAGGTTTATCGCGCGACGGGCAGCCTTAAAGAAGCGTTTTCGTCGCTCGGACGCCCGCCCGTCCTCGCGCAGACCTTCCCGACCGGCACCCACGCGATGTGGCTCTATTACTGGCTCGCGGCGAACGGCGTGCATCCGTTGCGCGACATCGAGAGCGTCGTGATTCCGCCGCCGCGCATGGTCGATGCCTTGGCGGAAGACCAGCTCGACGGCTTTTGCTGCGGCGAGCCGTGGCACGCGCTCGCGGAAGCGCGCGGCGCGGGAAGCACGGTCGTGCTGACAAGCGGCATCTGGCCGGATCATCCCGAGAAGGCGCTCGCGAGCCGGCGCGACTTCGTCGCGCTCCATCCGAACACGTCGCGCGCGCTGATCCGCACGATGCTCGAAGCGTGCCGCTGGCTCGACGAGCCGGGGCATCGCGCGGAGATTGCGCCGCTGCTCGCCGCGCCGGATCTGGTCAATGCGCCGCGCGAGCTGATCGAGCCGCGTTTGACCGGCGCCTACGACCAAGCGCGTTTTCCGGACGCCCTCCCCGTCAGCTTCTTCGACGGCGGCAAGGTCAACTATCCGCGCGCCTCCGATGGCCTGTGGTTCATGACGCAATATCGTCGCTGGGGTCTTTTGGGGCGTCCGGGCGACGATGACGCTGTTGCGGAGGCGGTCAACCAGACGGCGCTGTACCGCGAGGCGGCTGCGCTTGCGGGCGTTGAGTTACCGGACGAATACCGCCGCGACGTACTCTGCGACGGCCGCGCCTGGGACGGCGAAGCGCCCAGGCTCTATCTCGACGGGTTCGACCTGCGCGCCTGACCTACTATCTATGTGTGAAGTCGCGAACGCGCGGAGGTCACATGGAACTGCTCACCGTCGATATCGACAAGCCCGATGACACCAATTTCATCCTCGGGCAGTCGCATTTCATCAAGACCGTCGAGGACCTGCACGAAGCGCTCTTCGGCGCCGTGCCGGGAATCAAATTCGGGCTGGCATTCTGCGAGGCGTCGGGCAAGCGCCTCGTGCGCTCGTCCGGCACCGATCCCGCCTCGCAGCAACTCGCGGAAAAGAACGCGCTGGCGATCGCCGCCGGGCACAGCTTCATCGTCTTTCTCGGCGACGGGTTTTTCCCCGTGAACGTGCTGAACGCGGTGAAGGCCGTGCCGGAGGTGTGCCGCATCTTCTGCGCGACAGCGAATCCGACACAGGTGCTCGTCGCGCAGACGGATCGGGGGCGCGGAATCGTGGGCGTCGTGGATGGATCGCCGCCGCTCGGCGTCGAAACCGCCGAGGATGTGGCCTGGCGGCGCGGGTTGTTGCGGACGATTGGGTATAAGGCGTGATCGCGCTCAGTCAACGGGCGGCGGCTCGGGGGCTTGCGTCACCTCGATAAACGGCTTGAGTTCAGGCTGCTCGATCGAGAGCCATAACAGCGCGACTCCGCCAAGCTGACGGGCGAATTCGTCTCCGAGTCGAAAGCGCTCTTCACTGAGGGGCAATGGCACCACAAGCTCCGAGTTCATGAGACCGCTTACCGCGTCGCGCGGCACGGTGCAGGTGAGAATCGATTGCTCGTCCTCGTCATAGGCGATAAGCACGCATCGCGGGCCTCGTTTCTTCGTCATCAGAACATCGCTCCTTTTCCGGCCAGGCATCTGCCCAATCGATCGGCCGCTCTTTCCTTGCACACGCCCCAAGCGGAAGGCTTCATCGCGTATAGAACACTGCAGTAGTCCATGTCGATGTCATATTGAGACATGCACTCGTTTTCTTCGCCGGGCGTAAGACGAAATCCCGCCGCATGCAGATCCGGATCGCCGATCGGGGTATTGTCTACCAGCTCGAATGGCGTCGCATCACCGAGGGGCGTCGACAGGCTTGCGGTATCTGCGTCAGCATAGGTGAGCGCAGCTCGCGCTGTTTCGAGCTGCGCTTGCCGGTCCGGCCGATATGGACCCGACAGGACCGGTTCACCCGGCGGGAAAGCGATTCTCTGCGCGAATGCTCGCATTGCCTCGATCGTCTCCGGATCGGAGATGAAATTAATAGCGGCGTTGCTCGCTGGAAGCAGGCCGCTAGCCGGGGGACCGCCGCACGGCAAATTCTCAGCAATCAAGACGACGCTTCCGCTGCGCACCATGTCCATCAACGTCTGCACGACGTCGAGGCTTGTGCCTGATTTCGCCAGACGCTCATGCCAGTGGAAGTTGTTGCCAAGGAAGCCGCGCACACGGGCGACCAATTCGGGATCCCTGGCCCATACGTCCGCATAAGCCGATGCGGTGAATTTGCGCCCCGCCTCGATCGCGCCCTGGCGCTGGTCGTCGGAGACGAATGGCATGTAACGCTCGCTGCTTCGATACAGCACGTAGCGGTGCCACGAGTCCGTCTTGAGTTCCGTAGCCATCAGCTAAGCCCGAACTAAATAGAACGACCATGCTAATGTCCCAACGCGAGTTGATGGCCGATGCCAACAACTTTTGACATCGATCCGCTCCGTGTCGGCTCCAGCCGTACCGTCCAAACCGCCTCACAACCACCTTGACTTGATCTCAATATTCGCGAGAATGTGGGCCCGGCCCCGGCCGGAGCGCCTGTCGGCGCCGCGATTTCCGTAGCTCCGTCACGAAATAAATGCGGATGCTGTATAACCGGCAAGAGCTTTACCAGACGGAACGGCGGATACACCGGCTGTATCTGCCGGAATGCCAGCGTCATAGTCCGCACTCGCAGGCACGCCGGCCAAGCTCTGACCGAACACCGAACAACCACGAATCACCCGCGCCGGACCGCCGCGCGCATCGACGCGCAGGCAAACCCGCAATCCACAGTCTGTTCAGCGTCGTCTGAGGATGGGTCGTCCTCGGGCAACGGCCATAGGAGCATGTCATGACCGACTTGAACCCGTCATTTTTCGGCAGGATGTCGATAGCTTTCGGCACGTTTTTCAGCGTGCTCGGCAACGCCGAGTTCGCCGGCCAGGTGAAGCGTCTGCGTGAAGCGCCCGCAGCCGCTCCGGCCCCCGCGCCCTCGAAACCCGTCGCCCCCACACTTAAGGAAGCCACCCCGGAAGCCGCGCTGCAACTGCTCGGCCTGCTCCAGCGCGACGCGCGTTTCATCGATTTCGTCGAGGAAGACATCGCCAACTACACCGACGCCGACATCGGCGCCGCCGCGCGCCTCGTCCACGACGGCTGCCGCACCGTGCTGCGCGAGCATTTCACGATCCGTCCCGTGCGCGACGAAGCCGAAGGCAGCCGCGTCACATTGCCCGACGGTTTCGATGCCACCGCGATCCGCCTGACGGGCAACGTCGTCGGCAAACCGCCGTTCAACGGCAGCATCAGCCATCGCGGCTGGAAAGTCGCCGACGTGCGCCTGCCGAAGCTCGCCGACAGTCACGACGCGAGCGTCGTCGCCCCCGCCGAGGTGGAACTATGAGCGATCCGCGCTATTCGATCGGCGTCGATCTGGGCACGACGCACTGCGCCCTCTCCTACGTCGACATCACCGCCAGCGACGGCGACAAAACCGTGCAAGGTGTCCTGCCGATCGCGCAGCTCACCGCGCCCGGCGCCGTGGAGCAGCCGGAACTGCTGCCGTCGTTTCTCTATCTGCCGCATCCGAACGAACTCACGCCCGGCGACCTGAACCTGCCGTGGACCGCCGAGCGCACCTTCGCCGTCGGCGAACTGGCGCGCAGCCGTGGCGCCGGCACGCCGATCCGCCTCGTGTCGAGCGCGAAAAGCTGGCTGTGCCATCCCGGCGTCGACCGGCGCGCGGCGATCCTGCCGAACGACGCACCCGAGGAAGTCGAGCGCGTCTCGCCGCTGGAAACATCGGTCCGCTATCTGACGCACCTGCGCGAAGCATGGGACCACGCGCATCCCGACGCGCCTTTCGCCGAGCAGGAGATCACCGTCACGATCCCCGCCTCGTTCGATCCGGCCGCGCGCGAACTGACCGCCGAAGCCGCGCAGGCCGCGGGCTACGCGCGCATGACGCTGCTCGAAGAACCGCAGGCCGCGCTCTATAGCTGGATCCAGAACACCGACAGCGCCTGGCGCAAGCAGGTGCGCGTGGGCGACGTGATCCTCGTGGTCGATGTGGGCGGCGGGACGAGCGACTTTTCGTTGATCGCGGTCGTGGAGCGGGAAGGCAATCTGGAACTGCATCGCGTGGCGGTCGGCGAGCACATCCTGCTCGGCGGCGACAACATGGACCTCGCGCTCGCGCACGTCGTCGCGCGCAAGCTCGCGGCGGCGGGCACGCAGCCCGATCCGTGGCAACTGCGCGCGCTCACCTACGCGTGCCGGTCGGCGAAGGAAACGCTGCTCTCCGATCCGTCGCAGGACACGGTGCCGCTCGTTGTGCCGAGCCGAGGCTCGAAGCTGATCGGCGGCTCGATCCGCACCGAACTCACGCGCGCCGAACTCACGCAGACGATCCTCGATGGCTTCTTCCCTCAAGTCGATGCCAGCGCGCGGCCGGTGAGCCGGGCGCGCGTCGGCCTGACGCAGCTCGGGCTGCCGTACGCGCAGGATGCCGCGGTGACGCGTCATCTCGCGGGTTTCCTCGGCCGGCAGGTCGCGGCGCTCGCCGATCTCGGCCGCAGCGTGCCGGAAAACGCCACCTTCCTGCATCCGACGGCGGTCCTTTTCAACGGCGGCGTATTTAAATCGACGCTGCTCGTCGATCGAATTTTGCAGACGCTCAACGGCTGGCTCGCCGCCGAAGGCGCGCCCGCCGCGCGGCTGCTCGAAGGCGCGGACCTCGATCTCGCGGTCGCGCGCGGCGCCGCTTACTACGGCTACGTGCGGCGCGGCAAGGGCGTGCGGATTCGCGGCGGCACGGCGCGCGCGTACTACGTCGCGGTCGAGTCGGCGATGCCCGCCGTGCCGGGGCTGGAACCACCCGTTACGGCGCTGTGCGTCGCGCCGTTCGGCATGGAGGAAGGCACCGACGCCGAGTTGCCCGCGCAGGAATTCGGGCTCGTCGTCGGGGAGCCGGTGCATTTCCGCTTCTTCGGATCGTCGGTGCGGCGTCAGGATCAGGTCGGCACGATGCTCGACTACTGGCAACCCGACGAACTCCAGGAACTCGACGAAATCGAAGCCACCCTGCCCACCGAAGGCCGCACGCCCGGCGAAGTCGTGCCCGTGAAGCTGCACGCGCGCGTGACGGAAGCGGGCACGCTCGAACTCGAAGCCGTGCCGCGCGGCAGCAGCGAGCGCTGGAAGGTCGAATTCGACGTGCGCGGCGGCGTGAGTGAATAGGCGTCGCGCCAGATGAAGCGCTACACCGTCGGCATCGACCTCGGCACGAGCAACACGGTCGTGGCGTACGGGGAGGCGGGGTCGGAGGACATCCGCGTCTTCGATGTCCATCAACTGGTCGGGCTCGGCGAGGTCGCCGCGCGGCCACTTCTGCCGTCGCTGCGCTATCACGCGGCGGCGGGCGAGCTCGATCCCGGCGATTTGCACCTGCCGTGGCAAGCCGCCGGTCACAAGGACGCGCAGCCGGTCGTGATCGGCCGGCTCGCACGCACGCTCGGCGCGCAGGTGCCGGGGCGGCTCGTCGCGAGCGCGAAGAGCTGGCTGTCGCACGGATCAGTGGATCGCACCGCGCCGATCCTGCCGTGGGGCGCGGCCGACGACGTCGCCAGGATTTCACCCGTGGCGGCGTGCGCGAGCTACCTCGCGCACGTGCGCGCGGCGTGGAACCATCGCTTTCCGGACGCGCCGCTCGAAGCGCAGGACGTCGTGCTGACCGTCCCCGCCTCCTTCGACGAAGGCGCGCGCGCCCTGACGCTCGAAGCCGCGCGGCTCGCCAAGCTGCCGGCGCTGCGGCTGCTGGAAGAACCGCAAGCCGCCTTCTACGACTGGCTGTTCCACCATCGCGCGAGCCTCGACACGGCGCTTGACGCGACGCGGCTCGTGCTGATCTGCGACGTCGGCGGCGGCACGACCGACCTCACGCTAATCAAAGTAGAGATGCAGGACGGCGAGCCGCAACTGACGCGCATCGGTGTCGGCAATCATCTGATGCTCGGCGGCGACAACATGGATCTCGCGCTGGCGCATCTCGCCGAAGGACGGATCGCGCCGGCCAGTTCCACCACGACGCGGCTCTCGGCCGGGCAGCTATCGCAGCTCGTTGAGCGCAGCCGCGCCGCGAAGGAGCAACTGCTCGGCGACGACGCGCCCGAGTCCACATCGATCACGCTGCTCGGCGCGGGCTCGAAGCTTGTCGGTGGGTCGCGTTCGGCGCAGGTGACGCGCGAGGAGATCGAAAAGATCATCGTCGACGGGTTCTTTCCGGCGGTGTCGTCGGAGGAGCGGCCGGTGCGGGCGCGCGGCGGGATCGTCGAGTTCGGGCTGCCGTACGCGAGCGATCCCGCGATCACCCGGCACATCGCCGCTTTTCTCGCACAGCACGCGGCGCAGTCGCGGCAAGCGCTCGCAATCGCCGATCCCGACGGCAGCGCGCACTTGCCCGTGCCGGATACGTTGCTTCTGAACGGCGGCGTCTTCCGCGCGGGGAAGCTCACCGAACGCCTCGCCGACACGCTGGGCGCCTGGCGCGGCGAGCCGCTCAACCTGCTGCACAACGCGAATCCGGACGTGGCGGTGGCGCGCGGCGCGGTCGCGTATGCGCTTGCGCGCGCGGGACATGCGCCGCGCATCGGCGGCGGATCGCCGCGCAGCCTGTTCCTCGTGCTCGACGAGGAAGGCGAGACCCAGACCGGGCGCGGCGTCTGCATTCTGCCGCGCGGCACGGAGGAAGGCCAGCCCATCGAGCTGAAGGATCGCACTTTCGCGCTGAAGCTCGGAGCGCCGGTGCGCTTCCATTTAGTATCGTCGGTGGCGGATGCCGCGTACCGCGCAGGCGATATCGCCGATCTCTCGGCATCGGCGGGCGACTTCGTGCGCCTGCCGCCGATCGCGACCGTGGTCGATCCGAAGGGCGCGGGCGGCGCGAGCGAAACCGCCGTCCATCTGACGACGACGCTCACCGAAGTCGGCACGCTCGACGTCCACTGCATCGCCGCCGACGATCCGAAACGTCGCTGGCGGCTCGAATTCCAGTTGCGACGCGAGCAGGCGCAAAGCGATATCGACGCCTCAAAGTCACATCCCGCGCTGCCGAAGGCGATCGAGCAGGTCGAGCGCACGTTCGGCGCCAAGTCGCACGACGTCGGGCCGAAAGAGGTCAAGCGACTGCGCGCGCAACTCGAGCAGCTTCTCGGCCCGCGCGAAAGCTGGGACATCGTGCTCTTGCGCGAACTGTTCGGCACCTTCATCGACCGCGCGCGGCGGCGCCGGCGCTCGGCGGACCACGAGCGGCTGTGGCTCAATTTCGCGGGCTATTGCGTGCGGCCGGGCTTCGGCTACGCGCTCGACGAATGGCGCGTCGAGCAACTGTGGCCGTTCTACGCGCAGGGTATCCAGTACGTCAACGAGAGTCAGATCTGGTCCGAGTGGTGGACGCTCTGGCGGCGCGCAGCGGGCGGCCTTCCCGAGGAAGCGCAAGTCTTCCTCCTCGACGACATGGCGTTTCATCTCCAGCCGCCCGGGACGTCGCGCTACAACCGCCCGTCGGGGACCATGAAAGTCGGCTACGACGACATGGTGCGACTCGCGGCGTCACTCGAACGCGTGCCTGTCGAGCGCAAGACCGAGGTCGGGCAATGGCTGCTGACGCGGCTCAAGAAGCCTTCGGAGAATCCGCAGGGCTGGTGGGCCGTCGGCCGGATCGGCGCGCGCCAGCCGTTTTACGGCAGCGCGCACGGCGTCGTACCTCCTGAAGTCGCGGTCGAATGGCTGGCGGCGATCCTCGCGCTCGACTGGAAGAAGGTCGAGCCGGCCGCGTTCGCCGCGGTTCAGATCGCGCGCATGACGGGCGACCGCTCGCGCGACCTCCCCGCCGACACGCGCGCCGAGGTCGTGCGGCGGTTGACGGCGGCGAACGCATCGCGGACGTGGATCGACATGGTGAGCGAGACCGTCGAACTCGATCGCGCCGACGAGGGACGCGTGTTTGGCGAGTCGCTGCCGGTTGGACTAAAGCTGATCGGCTGAGCCGTCTTGATGCCGTGGCGCTCGAAATGCTTCGCTCTCTGAAGAAAATCGCCTCACGTGTCGCGCCGATGCATCACGAAAGGCTTGATGCGCTTGATTCCCGGGCATGTGGCGCCTATTTTTAAAATGTGTCAATTCGACACGTGAAGGAGGTCAACATGCCATCCCCAAGGAAAGCCCCGCCGAGCAATCCGGCCGAAAACGAAATGTCGAGCCGCAAGAAAAGCGCGACCGGCCCGAAGCAATCGGCTGTCAAGGCACAAGGCGCGAAGGAAACGCAGGTCGCCAAGCGCACCACCAAGGCCAAGCCAAAGAGTTGAACGGCCCAAGCCCTCGTCCGTGGGCCGAGGGCGAGCCTCTCTTTAGCGGCCTTTCTCTTCATTCAGCGCGACGCATTACCCTTCCATTTCCCTCGACGCCAATACCCGCCATTCCCAGCGTTCTAAATTTCGTCCGAAAAACGCGCTTGTCGCGTGTGAGATGTCGCCTACAGTAGTTAACCTCCTTCCTGTATAAGCGAGCGTGAAATGCATGTCCCGAACCGGATTGGCGGCATTCAAAGGTCTTGGTCGTATTCCGCTGCCGCGCGTGAAGCGGGCGCGAGTCTGATCAAGAACCTGTCGATCCCCCGGCCATTCGCGGACCCCGCCCTCGAAGCGCAGTTTCTCGAAGACCATAGCCAGCGGTTCTGCGCGTTCCGGCGCGCTTCCGCCTTGCTGGCGCTGGTGTTGTGGACGTCCTTTCTTACCTGGGACCTGACGGTCGCGCGGCGCACGCCGATTCTCAAGGATGCGTTCACGGACCTGCTTGTGCTCCGGCTGCTCGGCATCCTGCTCTTGATGTGCGTCGGCGTCATGGTGCTGCGGCCGTCGTTTCGCTCGCACGTGACGTCGTCGAGAGTGATTTTTATCGGTATTTATGGACTTATTTTCCTTATGCTTTGCATGGTGGCCGTCACGCCGGCGCCATTCAATTATTCACAGCAGTTTCCCGGCCTTTATCTCGCGCTTTTCTTCCAGTTTTCATTCTTTTATTTGCGCTCGAAATCGGTATTGGCCGTTGCGATATTGACGCTCGCCGCGATGATTTTTCTTCAAGCCGCATTCAACGTGCTGCACCCCGCCGATTTCGGCGCGGGCATGTTCTTTCTGATCAACATGGTAGTGGTCGGTCACGGCGTCTGCGTGCACGCCGAACGCGTCTCGCGCGAGCGTTACGCGGCGGAACGCGAACTCGCCTCGCTCAACCGCGACTTGTCGACGGCGAACGTCGAGTTGGGCCGGAAGAACACGGAACTGGAGATTTCGAAGAAGGACCAGGAAATCAAGACGAACGCGCTGCTCGCGCTCAAGGAGCAGCAGATGCGCGCCGCCGAGGCCGCGAGCAAGGAGAAATCGAATTTTCTCGCGGCAGCGACCCACGATTTGCGCCAGCCGATGCACGCGCTCAACCTGTTCCTGCAGGCGTCGTCGGAGGCGATCCGGCGCGGCGAATTCAGGGAAGCGGGACGGCTGATCGACGAATGCGGGCGCTCGTCGGTGATCCTCGCGCGTCTTTTGAACGCGGTGCTCGACCTTTCGCGGCTGGAATCGGGCCGCGTCGTGCCGCGCTATCACGTGTTCGATCTGCGGCTCATCATCGAGGAAGCCGCCGAGCAGCTCGGTCCATTCGCGAAGAGCCGCGGCGTCGATCTGCGTCTCCGGCTGCCCAAGGAGAGTCTCGTATGCGTGCGCAGCGACGCGCACTGGCTCGGGCGCGCGGTCGCCAACCTGGTTTCCAACGCGATCAAGTACGCCAACACTGGGCAGACCGCGAAGCCTACCGTGATCGTCGGTGTCGTGCGTTCCGCGACGCGCGCGCGCATCGACGTGGTCGATAACGGCATTGGCATCTCGAACGCGCACTGGGAATCGATCTTTCAGCCGTTCTTTCAGGTCGACAACCCCGAGCAGGACCGCGACAAGGGGCTTGGCCTCGGGCTGTCGATCGTCAATGCCGTGATTTCGATGCTCGAAGAGCACCGGCTCGAACTGAAATCGGCCGAAGGACTCGGCTCGCGTTTTTCGGTGGAGATGCCGCTGTGCGGCGCGAGCCCGGAAAAGCCGTCGCCGCGCCTGCCCGCCAAAACCGACGCGGACGAGGCTCTGCAACTCGACGGCCTTTATGTGCTGCTGGTGGAGGATGACGGCCTGGTGCGTGCGTCGACCGAGGCGTTGCTGTCGCAATGGGGCGTGCTGTTCGATTCGGCGGCGACGTTCGAGGAGTACGAGGAAATCCTCGATTCGCTGGAGCGCTTCCCCGACCTCATCATCACCGACTTCCGCCTGCGCGACTTCAAGACGGCGCGCGAAGTCGCGATGCTCGGCACGCAGAAGCTCGGCCGCCCTTGCCCGACGCTGGTCGTCACGGGCGAGCCGCAGGCGACGATCGTCCCGCTCGCCTGCACGCACGACGTGCTCAGCAAGCCCGTCAGCCCCGCGGACTTGCGTCAGGAGATTCTGTCGCTGGTATCGGGCAAGTGTCCGGACGAAGTCGCCGCCTGATCGCCCAGAGCGTCACGACGTGGACGGATGGCTCACCGGCATCTCGATCCCGCGTCGCGCCATCTCGACGATCAGGAACGTCCGGCGCGTTACGTGAAAACGCGCGAGCAGGTCGCTCGAATATTCCTTCGCCGTGTTCTCGCTGATGTTCATCTTCCGCGCGATCGCCTTGTTCGACAGCCCCTGCAGCAGATAGCGCAGGGTCTCGGTCAGACGCGGCGGCAAGTCGAGCGATTCGACCGTCGGGCTCGAATGCGTCGCGACCGGCTTCGGGCTGTGGCCGCCCTTGCCGAGCACCGTGTTGGGCAGATACACGCGACCGCTCAGGATCGTACGCAGCGCTTCACGAAAAACACCCGCGCCTTGTTCGCTGCCCTTGGAGATGAATCCGCACGCGCCGTTCTTGATGCAATCGAGCACGGTGTCGCGGTCATCCTGCGCGGAGAGCATGATGGTCTGCACCTCGCGCTCTTCCTCGCGGATCCAGTTGAGCAGGTCCATACCGGTCGAATTCCCTCGCAAGTGATAGTCGAGGAACATCAGATCGTACGAACCCGCGGATAGCTTGGCCTTCGCCTGCTCGAAACCGTCCGCTTCGTCGATTTCCAGCAACGGCTCGTTCGCGAGAATCAGCGTTTTCATTGCGCTGCGCGTGAGCCCTTCGTCCTCTACCAGCAATACTGTTTTGAAGTATCCGTTTTCCATTGCAGTCCCCGAGAACATACGCCGATAGTACGCGCGTGCGAACGCCCCGCCACCCCTCTTTCGCGGGGATCAATCGATCGACTAACCCTCCCAATAATTCGCCGCCACCCTGCGCGGTGCGGGTAGTGCGTTAAGCACGGCCGGTCGAAAATGGCTCATCCGATCCACTGCATTGCATAGCGGAGAAGCACATGGCCAGCCGATCACCTGTCGATCAGGAGAAACAGTTTGCGTTGTGGAGCATCAAGCGGGCAAGGACGCAGGACTCGTCGCGCCGCGTGCTCGTGGCGCACAAGGACAAATCGATCGCGGAATCGCTTGCCGTGATGCTGCGGCTGAAAGGGCTTCAGGTGATCCATTCGCAGGATCTGAAGTCGGTTCGCAGGCTCGTCGAAACGTGGAAGCCGCAGGCGCTCATCCTCGATACGAGCCTCGACAGCGAGTCGGGCTATATCTTCGTCCGCACGCTGCGCATGGACGCGGACCTCACCGGACGGCTGCTCGTCGCCATGAGCAATGTCTGGCCCGCCGATCCGATCCAAACGCTCAAGGATGCCGGCTTCGACGCGCACTGCCGCCGGCCGTGTTCGACGTGGCGCATCGTCGATCTGGTGGAGGCGTTTTTCGCCGCGCCGGCTACTCCTGGAGGTGCATGATGAACAAGGACACTTGCCTCGTCGCGCGGGGTGCGGTGCCGGCGAAGGCATCGCGTGCGAGCGGTTCGGCCAGAGCAATCGAAGCGGCTAGAAAGCGCCGCCGTCGCGCGCGTCCCGGCGGACGCCGGTTCCCAGCTCGAGCCACGCCTGTGTTTCACTACCTGGCGCGATGATCGATACACCCGTGCCGGCGAAGCCCTTCGATTGCAGGTTGAAGCCGTCGCTCACGTGCGAGACCGGCTCGATGCACAGATACGCGCCGCCAGCCGGACAATGCGCGACGACGTGCGATAGCTCGTCACTCGCGCTCAACGTAAGCCATGCGCCGTTCGCAAAGCGCAGTCGGGCTTGGCGATCCCACCCGCCGAGGTAACGCGTATAACCCTGCGCCTCGCGCTCATGATGCCGCGCGGGCGCATCCGGCGATGGCTCGACCGCGATCTCCGCCTCATGGCGCCAGTCGACGCGGGCGTCGAGATCAGCGGCATCGGCGTTGAAATAGGGGTGAAAGCCGAAGCCCACCGGCATCTCTCGCTCCGATAAATTCCTGATCCGCATGGTCAGCCGTGCGCCGTCGTCGGTCAGCGCGAAGGTTTGCGTGGCTTCGAATGCCCACGGCCAGCCATCGCGTCCCGCTTCATGCGTATAGCGCAGCACGACTTCATCCACGCTTTGCGATTCCACCGTCCACGCCTCGTACTGCCCGAAGCCGTGTAGCGCGTGCGCCGCTCCCGGAAACGTCGACAGCTCGACGCGCGTCCCATCCGGCGCCGTGAAGCGCGCATCGCGCACGCGGTTCGAGAACGGTACGAGCGGATAGCAGCCGCCTTTCGGCCACGCGTCGGCGGGCCAGTTTTCGACCGCGATCGGCACGACCCAGTCGTGGACCGTACCGTCGTCGAGGGTCGTCGAGAAACGCGTGATTCTGCCGCCCGCCGCCGGCGCGAGTTCCATCGAATGCGGTCCGCGCACGAGCGTCAGGCGCGCCGCCGCGTTCAAGCTGACTACCTGCCGGTCCATTCACACCTCATTGCTTTTGCTCCTTCACCCGCGACACGAGTTGTGTCGGGCTGACGAATTGCAGCGCGATCAGCACCCAGACGAGCGTGATCGCCATGTAGATCATCGCCATCGCGTCGATGGATTGCGGCGCTCGCACGCCCGTCGAAAACACCGCGTAGTACAAGGCGACGACGAGCGTCTGCGTCGTCGGCCCGGCGGTGAAAAACGTCAGTTCGAACATGCCGATCGTGCGCACCAGCACGAGCAGCCCCGCCGCCAGCATGCCCGGCACGAGCAGCGGCAGGAGCACGTAGCGGAAATAGCGCGTCGTGTTCGCCCCGAAGATGCGCGCCGCCGATTCCAGGTTCGGATCGATCTGCTCGATGAACGGCGTCATCACGAGGATCACGAACGGCAGCGCCGGCACGAGGTTCGCGAGGATCACGCCCGTCAGCGTGCCCGCGAGATGCACCTTGTACATCACGGTCGCCATCGGGATGCCGTAGGTCACGGGCGGCACCATCAGCGGCAGCAGGAAGACGAGCATCGCGAGACGCTTGCCGGGAAACTGCACGCGGGCGAGCGCGTAGGCGGCCGGCACGCCGAGCACGATCGACAGGATCACCACCGCTCCGACCACCTGAATCGTCACCCACAGCACGCTCGTCAACTGGAAGTCACTCCACGCCTGGCCGTACCAGTGCAGCGTGAAGCCCTGCGGCAGCAGCGTGCCGAACCAGCGCGTCGCGACCGAATTCACCGCGACCGTCGCGATCAGCAGCAGCACGTTGAGCAGGAAAAAACCCATCGTGAACCAGACCAGCGCCTTCCAGAGCCGGTCAGGCAGGCTCGCGCGCTGCTTCATGTTCTTGCCGTTCAATGCAGCAGGGAAAGCCTGCGCCGTGTGGTTGTCGGAAGCCATCAGCCTTTGCCTCCCGTCACCGGTCCGGTATAGAAGAAGCGCCGCGCGTAGAGCATCCCGCCGACCACGATCAGTTGCACGAAGCCCATCAGGATCGCGATGGTCGAGGCGAGCGAATAGTCGTAGCTTTCGAACGCGGCCTCGGCGGCGGCGATCGAAATGACGCGCGTCGGACCGGCCGGCGCACCGAGCAGCACCGCCGACGGAAACACCGAAAACGCCTGCACGAACGAGAGACACGCGGTCATCGTCAGGCCGGGCAGCAGCAGCGGGAAATAGATCTGCCGGAACTGCTGCCACGGACTCGCGCCGAGCGTCGCGGCGGCGCGCGCGAGCGTCGGGTCGATGCCGGTCACGTAGGACAGCGTGAGCAGGAACGCGAACGGAAAGCCCGACACGATCAGCGAGATCAGCACGCCCCAATAGTTATGCGTGAGGCGCACTTCGTCGGTATAGAGATGCAGGCCCTGCAGCGCCTGGGGAAACCAGCCGTTCGGGCCGAAGTACGTGAGCATGCCATCGGCGATCAGCACGGTGCCGAGCGTCACCGGAATCACGAGCAGCGTCGTGACGAACTTCTGATACGGCGACGTGCGCCTGAGCGCGAACGCCACCGGCACCGACACGCCGACGTTGATCACCGTCGCGGGCACGGCGAGCTTGAGCGTGACGATGATCGTCGGCCACATCGACGTGTCGGTGAAGAACGTGATGTAGTTGGCAAGCGCGCCGCCGCCGTTCATCGGCGTGAACGACAGCACGAGACCGTAGGCAAACGGATAGATGAAGAGCGCGACGATGAAAATCAGCGCCGGCGTGACGAGCCAGCCCTTCGGATCGCGCCGGACAGGCAGCGCGGGCGTGCTCATGGCGCTTCCCCGTCGTAGACGAGCGTGCGCGAAGGCGCGACGCGCAGGCTGAGACGCTCGCCCTCGGCGACTTCGCCCGCGAGTCGCGCCCACAGCTTGCCGAACGCTGTGTTCACGCGGATCAGCGAGTCGCGGCCGCCGTATTCGACGGTTTCCGCTTGCGCATCGAACGCGTTTTCCGTGCCGGGCGCGGCGCGTTCCATGTCTTCCGGACGCAAAGCCACGCTCACGTTCTTGCTGTTGAAGCCTTCCATCGGCGTGCCGGTGAGGCGCACCCCGTTCGACGTCACCGCGACGCCCTCGCCCTGCTGCCCTTCCAGCGTGAAGCTCGCGACATTGCGAAAACCCATGAAGCGCGCGACGTGCAGGTTCTTCGGCCGGCCGTACACCTCCTTCGGCGGCGCGACCTGCTGCACGACACCCTCCTTCATCACGACGATGCGATCGGCCATCGAAAGCGCCTCGTCCTGATCGTGCGTCACGTAAATCGTCGCGCGTTCCAGTTGCCCGTGGATGCGGCGGATTTCCGCGCGCATCTCGATCCGCAGCTTGGTGTCGAGATTCGAAAGCGGTTCGTCCATCAGCACGAGCGGCGGCTCGATCACGATCGCGCGCGCGATCGCGACGCGCTGCTGCTGTCCGCCCGAAAGCTGGCCAGGCAGCTTGCCGTCGTGTCCGATCAGTTGCACGAGTTGCAGCGCGGCCTTTGCGCGGCGCAATGCATCGGCTTTCGGCACGCGTTGCATCTTGAGCCCGAAGCCGACGTTCTCCAGCACCGACATATGAGGAAAGAGCGCGTAGTTCTGAAAGACCATGCCGAAGCCGCGCTTTTCCGGCGGCAACACGTCGATGCGCTGTTCGTCGAGCCAGATGCCGCCGCCCGTCAGCGGCTGCAATCCGGCGATGCAGTTGAGCGCCGTCGATTTTCCGCAACCCGACGGCCCGAGCAGCGCGATGAACTCGCCGCGCCGGATGTTCAGGTCGAGCCCGCGCAGCGCCGCGAGCTGCTGACCCTCGGCGTTGGTGAAGCTGCGCGACACCGAATCCAGCCGCAACTGTTCGAAATTGTGCTTCATGAGGTTATTCCCGATGACGCGGCGGCTTCGCTACCTGTGAAGGTGAAAGCGAAAGCCGCCGCGTTTCAATCCACGAATCCGCTTACTTCGTCTTCTGCGCGCCGATTTCACGATCCCACTTCTGGAACGCCGACACCATCGCCGCGGCATTGAGCGGCACGACGTGCGGACGATCCGACAGCAGCTTCGCGTACTCCGGCCGGCCATACTTCTGGATCGTTTCCTGGCTCTTCGCCGGCGCCATCGAGAGCGGCACGTCCTTGACCGCCGGGCCCGGATAGAAATAGCCGTCGTCGTAGGTCAGCGCCTGCTGCGCCGGCTCGAGCATGAAGTTCATCAGCTTGTAGAGCACGTCGAGCTTTTCCTTCGGCACGCCCTTCGGGATCACCATGTAGTGGGCGTCGTTCACCCAGGTCATGTTGTCGAAGGCCTGCACCTTGAACTCCGCCGGCACGATGCCGAGCGCGCGCGGGTTGATGTCCCAGCCCGTCACCGTGACGGTCATGTCACGCGTGCCTTCGCCGAGTTCCTTCATCACCGCCGACGTGCCGCCCGGGTAGTACGGAATGCATTCGTTCAGTTGCTTGAGGAAGGCCCAGGTCTTGTCCCAGCCGTTGATCGGGTCGAGCGGGTCCTTGTCGCCGAGGACGTACGGCAGGCCCATCAGGAAGGTGCGCCCGGGCCCGGAATTCGCGGGGCGGGCATAGATCAGCTTGTTCGGATGCGCCTTGCACCACGCGAGCAGCTGCTCGGGCGTCTTCGGCACTTCGGTGACCTTCGCCGGGTTGTATTCGAGCAGCGGCCCGGCGGGCATGTACGTCACTTCCAGCCCGTAGCCCTGCGCGATGTCCTGCATCTTGCGCGGGCCGGGCGCGTATTTGTCGAGCACGCCGGGGAACGCCGCCGATTGCTCGGGCAGCAGCTTTTCCCACAGGCCCTGCTGGATGCCGGCGGCGAGCGCATCGGTGCCCGTGACGACGAGATCGATGTCCGAGCGGCCCGCCGCCTGCATCGCCTTGATCTTGCCGGGCAACTGCGGCGCGGGCGCGTTGGTGAACGTGATGCTGGACACGAGAGTCGGATTCTTCGCCTTGAAGGCCTCGAAGCCCTTTTGCGTCAACTGCAGGTTCCCCGCGACGTCGACGATGTTGATCGACACCGGGTCCGCCGCCTGCGCGGCCGTCGCGAAGACCGCACTCACCGCGACGCACATCGCCGCCAACCTGACTGACAACCCTGAACGCAACGTCATTTCGTCTCCTCGCTTCTTTCGTTTGGATAGCGGCCGGTCGATTTTTTGCGCCGGCATTCTTTTACTTCTGAAAGCTGGAAAATAGCCAACCGCGCAAGCTGATGTCAAGCAAATACACCTTGTCAAACGGGCCGTCACAGCCACTCGCGAGCGGCGGAAGCGCTTGCGGGATAGCGCTTTCGGCCATTGCTCGGGATATACCCGGAGCGTGTTTCGACCGATTTGTTTAACACCTTTCGCAGCTTGTTTCGAAGGCGAGCAGTTCTTCGACTGCTTTCCCAGTCCGCGCCAGATGTTCAGGCGGCGTCGCGCTCAGGAGGGGCTGGATCGGCCCCATGTGAGCGATGCCCGAAAGCGTCACGGCGTCGTGCAGAACGCGGATCAGGGATATTTCATCTCGGAGGGTTTCGAGCGGCAGAAACGCGTCATAGAGGCGCTGCGCTTCCTCCATGCGGCCCGCCTTCGCGGCGCGCAGCAGCGCCATCACGGCGCGCGGCGCAATGCAGCCGGAGCCGCTCGTCCAGGCGGCGAGGCCGAAGTCGCGCACATGCACGAGCGCGGGCCGCTCGCCCATGCCCGACACCACCCGCGACGGCTTCACGCTTTGCAGCAAGCGGCGCAGATATGGATCGTCGGCGGGATTGGCGCGCGGGATCGCGTACTTCACGGCGAGCAGCGTGCCGTCGTCGACGAGGCGCGCGAGCGTATCGACATCCACGTAGTCTTCGCTTTTCAGATAGAGCGTGAGCGGGATGCCGGCCGCGTCGACGAGGCGCGCCAGGCCCGTCGCGACGCCTTCAGGCGTCGTGAACCCGGCGAGCGGCAGGATCATCGCGGTGCGGTATGAGGTCGCAGCGAGGATGCGCGCCTGGTCGCGCATCTTGCCAAAGTCGGGCCCGATCGCGGGAATCACGCGCGTTTGCGGACCGGCGCTCTCGGCCAGCAGGTCAAGCAACTCGCGATACTCACTGACCGCGACGTGATACAGATTGGCGTTGCCGCCGTAGAGCAAACTGCGCACGCCGCCCGCTTCGATATGCGCGATGAGCTTGCGGTTCTCGTCGGCGTCGAGCGAAGCATCTTCGCGGCGCGCAAGCGGCGGCGCCGCCATCACGCTGTCAGCGAACTCGGCTTCGACGATCGGAGAGACGTTCATGGCACCTCGCGCACAGCGTGTCTGGGTGACGCGAAAGTATCATTCGGCTTTCAATGTTGTCAAACAACTTGATGCCGTGGTTTTCCCTGTACTAAGAACCGAACATGCGATCGAGCGCGTTTTCGAGATGGGCCTTCATCGCTCGCCCGGCGCGCTCCGAATCGTGCGCGCGAATCGCCTCCAGCACTTCGAGATGCTCGGCCTGCACGAGCCGCTGGCGTTCAAGCGTCTTCACGAGCGAGAGATTGCGCGACAGGTTCATGCTGAAGACCACCTGCTCTTCGATGAACGTCATCACGGTGATGAAAAACTGGTTCTTCGACGCCCGCGCAATTGCGATGTGAAACGCGAAATCGTCCTTCGCGCCGATGCCCTGCGTCTCGACGACGCGCTCCAGTTCGTCCCACGCGGCCTGAATCGCGGCGATGTCGCTGTCGTCGGCGTGACGGGCGGCGAGCGCGGCCGCGCCCGCCTCGGTGACGACGCGGAATTCATAGCAACGGCGGATGTCGGACAGCGTTTCGAGCGGCGCAAAACGGCGCACGTCGGGGTCAGGGCGGCGGCCGACGGTCGTGCCCGACCCGCGCCGCGTCACGATGATGCCGTCCGCGCGCAACCGCGCGAGCGCTTCGCGCACGGTCGGACGGGAGGTGGAGAAGCGTTCGGCGAGCGCGTGCTCGGTCAGAAGGCGATCGCCTTCCTTGAACTCGCCTTCGATGATGCTGTTGAGGATGTCGCTGTAGATCCGGTCGGCCAGACCCGATGTTTTGCGCTCGTTCATTGCGGGCTTCACGGTTTGTCAGCGTAAAGCCCGATTGTAAGGCAGATTTTTCGGGTTGTTCTACCGGAGCGGGTTTATCCGGGTGCGCGCGCCGGGCGGTCAGACCCGGCGCTGTGACCTTACATCGAGAGCAGCTGGCGCGCCTCTTTCGCGGTCGCCACCGGACGCCCGTACTCGGCGCACAGCGACGCTACGCGCTCGACCAGTTGCGCGTTGCTTTTCGCGAGCGTGTCCTTGTCCCAGCGCACGTTGTCCTCGAGGCCGGTGCGGCAGTGGCCGCCCATTTCGAGCGTCCAGTGGTTCACTTCGAGCTGATGACGGCCAATGCCCGCCGCCGTCCAGGTCGCGTCGGGCAGATTCTTCTTCAACTGCTCGACTTCGAATTCCAGGATTTCGCGCCGCGCGGGCAGCGCGTTCTTCACGCCCATCACGAACTGCACGTGCACCGGCGATTTCAACAGGCCCTGATTGACCAGATCGACCGTGCTGTAGAGCATCGCCAGATCGAAGATTTCGATCTCGGGCTTCACGTTGTGATCGAGCATCATCTTCGCGAGCGTGCGCACGAAATCGGGCGGATTTTCGTAGACGGTCGTCGGGAAGTTGACAGAGCCGGTTGCGAGCGACGCCATGTCGGGCGCGAGGTCGAGCATTGCGCCGCGCTGTTCGAACGAGCGTCCGCGACCGCCGGTCGAGAACTGGATGATGATGTCGGGACAATGCTTGCGAATACCTTCCTGAAGCTCGGCGAAGCGATGACGGTCGGAACTCGACTTTTCGTCCTCGTCGCGCACGTGCAGGTGAACCAGCGTCGCGCCTGCCTCATACGCTTCGTGCGTGCTTTCGACCTGCTCGGGAATCGTGATGGGCACCGCCGGATTGTCTTTCTTCTTCGGAACCGAACCGGTGATGGCGACGGAGATAATGCAGGGTTGACTCATGCTCTTCGCTCCTTTGCGGCTCGGGCTCCGTCGGGTGAGGGCCATCCTGCCGATAATTTTAACTAACTAGTACGCCCGTAATCTTGAAGCAACGGCCGGGGCGCGACAAGCCCCACAAACCCTAACGTCTCGATGCACTGAGAATGGGGGTCCTCCCCTCCCGCAAAAAAAGCGCCCGCCGCCACCTAACGCTCGATCTATTTCTTCTCGGCAGCGGCGGTCAGCAAGACGCCGAGTTGTTCGTCCGTCAACCCGGGCTTGACGTCGAAACTCATCAGGTCGGCCCATTCGAGCACCCACGCCGCCAGCGGTTCGATCGTCGCGCATTCACAGATCGCGAGCCCTTCCACGCCGCCGACCGCATGCCAGCGTCCGATCACCTTGATGCCGTCGGGTGGCGCTCCACCCGTCCTGCGAAAGCGCTCGCTCGCCGCCTGCTCGGCTGTGGGCAACGCGGTCCATTTGGCAATGAATAGCATGGTCCTGACCTCCGTGGGAAATCGTTGCGGAACCGGCCGCCCGGCCAACCCGTTACCGTGCGCCGAGCTCGACGGCAAACAGCCGCGCGTGCCTCGCGCGACAGTTTGCTGATTCAGTATAGGAGCCGGACCAAGCGGCCGTAGAACGCATCACATCCGAATAAAACGTGCCGGGGAGGAAGTTGTAAGGCTCATGGTCTAGAACACTTCAGCAAGCGGCGCACTCAATAACAATAGGCCATCGAGGCTCACTCACCCCGGAGTCACCATGAACAGACGCTCGAAAACGTCCACGTTTCTGCTTTTCATTGCTACAGCGCTCATCTTTGCATGCGGCGCGGCACGCGCCGACGGACTGATCCCGCCGGATACGCCGCTCGGGCCGGTCGCGCAGATTCCCGGCAGCACCGGCTACATCGCGCCCGATTACGACACCCGCCGCGCCGCCCTGCACAGCGTGTATCTCGCGCCGATCGAAATCTTCCTCGCGCCCGATTCGCCGTACAAGGGCATCGAGCCCACGCAGATGGCCGCGCTCACCGCTGCCTTCACCGACATCCTGCGCGAGAACGTGCTGCAGAACGCAAACGTGGTCGATACACCGCAGCCGGATTCGATGGTCGTCCAGATTGCGCTGACCGACGTGCGCCTGACGAAGCGCTCGTTTCGTCCGCGCGACATCACGCCGGTCGGCATCGTGATCAACGGGGTGAAGCGCGTCGCGGGCGTGAGCAAGGTCTCGCTTCAGACGATGACCGTGCAGGCGTTAGGGGTCAGTCCAGACGGCGAGACGCTGCTCTTCGCGATCAACAATCCGCCGCTGCCCGGCGACGCGGCTCCGGAACCCGTAAGGCTCGACGAAGTGCCCGGCGTGCTCGGCGCGAAGGCCGAGCGGCTGAAGTCGGTCTTTCTCGCGATCAGGGAGCACCACTAGCCGATGTCGATGTCAGTGCATCCCGGCGACCGGCACGACCATCACCGGCTGCGAATACGTGACGACGGGCACGGGCGCGACCGCATAGGCACGCTGCACCGGCACCACGACAGTGACACGCTGCGGCGGAGGAACAGGCACGACCGGCTGGGGAACGACGGGCACGACGTAAGTCGGCGGCGCGGGCACGTAGTAGTAGACGGGCCGCGGCGGCGGCGCATAGACGATGGCGGGCGCCATGTAGGTGACGCGCACGACGGTGGAAGCGGAGGCGCCTTCCGAGCAGATGAGACCGAGGGCTGCGGCAGCGGAGACACTGATCATACGAAAGTTCACTTGGAGACCTCATGCATCGAATGCGGCGTTGTTGCCTTCGCATGAGAAGGCTTTCCGCCGATGGCTCGCATGTCGCGAACCGTTGAGGCGCTCATGGCGCCGACGGTGCAAACGATAGCCAAAGCGCCGCGAAAACCGTAGCGAAAACCTGTGTCATCCGATGTCGCGAACTTTGTGGCGGCCGATGATGTACGCGCTTAATCGACTGACAAAAACCACGACATCCCGCGACATGATTTGCAAATTGCATCGACCGTGGGGCCGTCCCTAGAATGCGTCTGTCAAAACGAATCGATTGGAGAAGCCAGATGAAAAAGATGCTGACCTTGCTCGCGGCATGCAGTGCGATCGCGTTGTCGAACGGCGCGTTCGCGCAGACCGCGACGCAGCCGATGGGCGCCTCGCCGCGCGTCGAGCACGCGATGCAGCAGTTGCAGATGCGCTTCACGAGCGCCAACACCACGCACGACGGCAAGCTCACGCGCGAGCAGGCCGCCTCCGGCATGCCGCGCGTCGCGCAGCATTTCGACGAGATCGACACGCAGAAAAAAGGCTACGTCACGCTCCCGCAGATCGAGCAATTCATGCAGCAACGCGCGGCATCGCACTGACGACACGCGGCGCGGCACGCGATCGTCGTTGGGTTTGACGAGCGCGTATCGAGCCATTGCAGCGCGGCATGAGCATAACGCGATGTACAGTTCCGCGTACCGCCGGCCGTTCGACGCTTGAGGCTCATCTTCAAGCCGCGCTCATCGTCACGACGACGCTCATCAGCGCATTGCGGCGCTTCCGGAGAAGCCATCGAACATGGACACGCTGCCGAAAATCATCGTCCTCGACGACGAAGCCGAACTGCGCAATATGCTGCAGCGCTTTCTCGGCTCGCAGGGTTTCGAGGTGCGCGCCGTCGCCGACAGCCAGCGGCTCGACCGCTATCTGCAGCGCGAGCCCTACGACCTGCTCGTCCTCGACCTGATGATGGAGCCCGAAGACGGTCTCTCCGTGTGCCGCCGCTTGCGCGCCGAAGGCCACACGCTGCCGATCCTCATGCTGACCGCGAAGGGCGATCCGGTCGACAAAGTCATCGGCCTGGAAACCGGCGCCGACGATTACCTCGCGAAGCCGTTCCTGCCGGGCGAACTCGTCGCGCGGATAAAAGCGCTGCTCAGGCGCCAGAAAATGGCCTCGGGCGATCCGACGCTCACCTCGCAGTCGATCCGCTTCGGCGAATTTCGCCTCGACCTCGGGCGCCAGCAGCTCTTTCGCAACGACACGCCTTTTGAGATCCACTCCGCGCAGATGCAGTTGCTGACCGCACTCGGCTCGTCGCCGAATCGCGCGGTGAGCCGCGACAACCTGATCGCGCGCACGCGCGGCCGCGAGCATGACGCGCTCGATCGCAGCATCGACGTGCAGGTGCTTCGGCTGCGGCAGATCGTCGAAGCCGATCCATCGAAGCCGCGCTTCATCAAGACCGTGTGGGGCGTCGGCTACATGCTGCTTGCGGATATTGCGTCGTGAAGCGGCTGCGCCTGCCGCGTTCGCTCTTTGCGCGCAACATCGCGCTGCTGGTGGCGCTCGTCGCGCTGAGCCAGGTATGCTCGCTCACCGTGCTCATGCACTACGTACAGACGCCGCGCATCGAACGCGCCGCCGCCGCGTTCGCGAACTACGTGACGGCGCTCGGCGACGTGCTCGCCGTCGCGCCCCTCGACGCGCGCGGCCCGTTCATCGAGAAGCTTCGCGCGCAAGCCACGCTGCCCGCCGATACCGCGCTCGACCCGCCGCGCTCGCTATCCGCGCTTTACCGGAGCTACCAGCGCGAGACCTTCCTCGCGATGCTGCGCCGCCATCTGCCCGCCGATATGCCCGTGCGCTGGGAGACGGGCAAAAGCGCGCGTGACGAAGCGGAAGAGCGCCTGTGGTTCCGCGTACATGTCGCAAGCGAGCCGTACTGGATTTCGCTCGCGATCCCCGATGCGGCACACAGCGACGGCATGCTCACGACGATCCTGCTCTCGCTAGGCCTTGCCGCGCTCGCGACGCTCACCGCCTATGCGATCCAGCGCCACCTCAACCGCCCGCTCGACGACCTCGCGACCGCCGCGCGCAAGCTGAGCGCGGGCGGCCAGCCCGAGCCGCTGCCGACCGACGGCCCGACCGAAATCGCGCAGGTCAGCATCGCGTTCAATCGCATGACCGAGGCGCTGCGCGAAGCCGAGGCGAGCCGCGCGTTGATGCTCGCGGGCATCTCTCACGATATCCGCACGCCGCTCACGAAGCTGCGTCTCGCGATGGCGATGGCGATTCCCGCAGGCGGCGACCAGGCGTTCGTCGCATCGTCGGAGAACTATCTGGACCAGATCGACGGCATCCTCCAGCAGTTCATGGACTATGCGGGGAGCGGCGCGCGCGAAGCGCCCGTCGTGGGCGATGTGAACGCGCTGATCGCGAACCTCGCTGCGGATTTCGCGGGCCTCGGCCACGAGTTCGACCTCACGCTCGGCGACGTCCCGCCGTTCGCGTTTCGCCCCGTGAGCACGATGCGCATGCTGATGAACCTGATGCAGAACGCAGTGCTGTACGGCGTCACGGGGCTATCGGTGCGCACGTGGATCGATAAGGATGCACAAGCGTTGTGCGTCGCAATCGGCGATCGCGGCAAGGGCATCGCCGCCGACGAGATGGAGAAGCTGAAGGAGCCGTTCAGACGCGGACGCGGCGGCGCGGGGCATCCGGCGGGCACGGGGCTGGGGCTTGCGATCGTCGAGCGCATTGCGAAACTGCATGGCGGATCGCTGGAACTGCGCGCGCGCGAAGGCGGTGGGATGGAGGCGTTGGTGAGGCTCGGGATCGTTCCGAATGATTGAGCGAACAACGAATGGAACGCTTGATGCTTGATGACGACCCCCACCCTCAACGCAATCCCAAACTGGAGCGCGCCATGTCTTCCGAATCGTTCGAAATGTTCGACTTGCCCACGAAGTTTTCGCATGTTCGCCCGCAGGATACGACTTACGAGCCTGAAGGATTGCGCGATTTCTTCCGCTATCGCGATCTCGGCATTGCGGACGCGACGGGCGGCAAAGTGATCGCGCAACTCGTGAAGGCGCATGCCGCACCGGAGCAAGGCACCGGTTGGCACCGCCATGAGGCCGAGTTCCATATCGTGATCATGCTGAAGGGCTGGGCGCGTTTCATGTACGGCGACAAGGAAACCTTAGTCGCCGCTGGCGATTGCGTGCATCAGGCGCCCGGCATCGTTCATTTTCTCTTCGACTATTCGGAGGACATGGAGTATCTGGAGATCGTCGGTCCAGCGGACTTCAAAACGATCGATGCCGACGGGCCGTGTGAAGTGCCCGCCGTCACGCCTTGGGTGAGTGAGCCGGCTTGACCCTCGCACACGATTCAGGGCGAGCGCGCTGAGGCATCTCCATCGGATTGCACGGCCTGCGTGCCCGGCGCGTCTTCAGCCAGCGCTTCCGGATCGATCATATGCTCCGGCGCAATGGCCTCGCGATTCCGCGAAGGACGCGGCGTCGCGTCCGTGCTGATCTTCCCCGGCTCGTCCAGCACGCTCAAAGCCTCCGCGCTTTTGAGCGGCGCAATCGACTGCAACGGCAGGATCGGCTGTGCGCGTGCGTTGACGGTAATCGGGCTCGCCTCGTTGTCGTGGATCAGCGCACGCACGCGCGGATAGATCTGCCGCTCCCAGCGCTTGCCGTTGAAGACGCCATAGTGTCCCACGCCCGTCTGCACGTGATGTGCCTTCAGATATGGGCGCAGCTTGTCGCAGAGGTCCTGCGCGGCGAGCGTCTGGCCGACCGCGCAAATATCGTCGCGCTCGCCTTCGATGGTCAATAGCGCGGTGCGCCGAATCGCCGACGGCTCGACCTTGCGTCCGCGCACTTCGAGTTCATGCAGCGGCAGCGAATGCCGCTGAAAGACCGTATCGACCGTTTCCAGATAAAAATCGGCCGTCAGGTCCATCGTGGCGAAGTATTCTTCATAGAAGACACGTACCGCGTCCGCGAGATCGGGATCGCCCTTCGCGCGCTGGTAATGCATGTCGGCGAACGATTCGAGGTGGCGCGGCATGTTCATCGACATGAACGCGCTCAACTGCATGAAGCCCGGATACACGCGCCGGTGTGCGCCCGCGAAGCCGAACGGCACGGCGCTGATCAGGTTCTTCTCGAACCAGTCGAGCGGCTTGCTTTTCGCGAGCTCGTTCACGCGCGTCGGGTTGATGCGCGTATCGATCGGGCCGGCCATCAGCGTCATGCTCGCGGGCTGCGCGGGGTTGTTGTCCGCCGCCATCAGCGCGACGGCCGCGAGCGCCGCGACCGTCGGCTGACACACGGCGAGCAGATGCGAGCCCGGCCCCATCTCCTCGACAAAATCGATGATGTGCTGGACGTATTCATCGAAACCGAAGCGGCCGTGCATCAGCGAAATGTCGCGCGGATTGTGCCAGTCGGTGATGTAGACGTCGTGATCGGCGAGCATCGTGCGCACGGTGCCGCGCAAGAGCGTCGCGAAATGCCCGGACATCGGCGCGACGACGAGCACGCGCGGCTGCCTCTGCGCGGTGGGCACGTCCTTCACGAAGTGGACGAGCGAGCAGAACGGCGTCTTCGCCGCGACTTGCTCGAAGACAGGCACGGTCTTTCCGTCGATCTCGACCGAATCGAGCTCGAACGGAGGGCGCGAATGCGTAAGACCCGCGAGCGTCATGAGATCGCAGCTCGCGCGCAGGCCGCGGCCTTGCGGCGTCGCGGCCATCGTGGGCCACGCGGCGAGCGCGTGGCTGACTAGCGCGGCGCCGTGCCGGAGCGGCAGCATCAGGTCGGACAGCGCCTGATAGGCGGGATATGCGAAGGGGTTCATCGATCTCCCACAGGTGCGCACTACACAAAGGAGCCTTTGAGGACGCAATACATATGCCACGAGCGCTATCAAGCGGGCTTGATCGCCGACACCGCCGCGTCACTCCGGCATATTAGTCTGATTAGCTTGGCATAACACTTGCGCTTATCCGCCCGGGCCCTGTTTTTGCCGCGAATTGGTGCGCCACCGCACCACTTACTACCGTTGGAGACTCGTATGGCAAAAGCGACGCTGACCATCAGCAGCAAGAATTACTCCTCGTGGTCGCTGCGCGGATGGCTGCTGACGCGTTTTAGCGGTCTACCGTTCGAGGAAGTCGTCATGCCCGTCGACGATCCCGGCGCGCGCGCGGAACTGCTGCTGCTCTCGCCGTCGATCCTCGTGCCGTGCCTCGTTCACGACGGCATCAAGGTCTGGGACACGCTGGCGATCGCCGAATACCTGAACGAAGTCTGCCCCGATGCCGGGCTCCTTCCACCCGAGCGCCGCGAGCGGGCGCATTGCCGCGCGATCTGCGGCGAGATGCATTCGGGCTTCGCATCGCTGCGTTCCGCGCTGCCGATGAATCTCAAGGCGCACTTTCCCGGCTTCAAGGTGTGGGCACGCGCGCAGACCGACATCGAACGGGTGACGACGATCTGGCACGAATGCCTCGCGCAATACGGCGGGCCGTACCTGTTCGGCGAGCGCACGGCCGCCGACGCGATGTTCGCGCCCGTCGTGACGCGTTTCGTGACGTACGACGTGAAGCTCGACCCGGAGATCGTCACGTACGGACAGACCATTCTCGCGATGCCGGAGATGCAGGAGTGGATCGCCGACGCGCAGCACGAAGCCGAGGAAATCGACGAACTCGACGCGGAGTTCTGAGCGTCTCATGCGGCGGGCTTTGGTATTAGCCGCGCCGTGAACGATACTGTTGGATGAATCCTCCGCGATGGACCGAGGCAGGTCATGTCATCCGCAACCGATGTCGGGCATCACGCAGCGCCATGCGCCGGGGCGGCGCCGTGCCAAGACCGCCCGATCACGCCGCCCGACCTCTCCCCCGACGACCTCGCCCGCATCGATTCGATCCAGTTCCCGACCCGCACCATTCATCGCGGCGAAACGCTCTACCGCACCGGCGACGACTTCCGCAGCATCTATATCGTGCGCGTGGGCTGCTTCAAGACCGTGATCACGCATCACGACGACCACGAACAGGTCACAGGCTTTCACCTGCCGGGCGAGACGCTCGGCCTCGACGGCATCTGCACCGATCGCCACGCCTGCGAAGCGATCGCGCTGGAAGACAGCTCCGTGTGTATCGTCGCGTTCGATCTGCTCGAAACGTTGTGCCGCGAAGTCAGGACGATGCAGCACCACGTGCATCGGCTGCTGTCGGGCGAGATCGTGCGCGAGTCGGCGCTGATGGTCATGCTCGGCACGATGACCGCCGAGCAGCGCGTCGCCGCGTTCTTGCTGGATCTGTCGGCGCGGCTCGCGGCGCGCGGCTACTCGTCGGTCGAATTCCAGTTGCGCATGACGCGCGAGGAAATCGGCAGTTTTCTCGGGCTCAAGCTCGAAACCGTCAGCCGGATGCTGTCCCGATTTCAAAAGGACGGCCTCATCGATACGCGCGGGCGGCAAGTGCGGATTCTCGATCGCGAGAAGCTTTCGCGCGTTTAGCGTCTGTTTCAGCGAACCCTCAGCACCGCCGCGCCCGTCACGCGCCCTTCGCGCAAATCGGCGAGTGCGCGGTTGGCATCGGCGAGCGGGTATTCGGTCGTGCGCATCTCCAGATGGAATTGCGCGACGAGCTTCATGAAGGCGCGGCCATCGTCACGCGTGAGATTCGCCACCGACACCACGCGCCGTTCGCCCCACAGAAGCGCATACGGAAACGACGGAATGTCGCTCATGTGAATTCCGCCACACACCACGACGCCGCCTTTCGCCACCGCCTTCAGCGCCGCCGGCACGAGCGCGCCAGCCGGGGCGAAGATGAGCGCGGCATCGAGTTCGTCGGGCGGTAATTCGTCGCTGCCGCCCGCCCAGTTCGCCTTCAGATCGAGCGCGAGCTGCTGCGCGGCGGCATCGCCGGGACGGGTGAACGCGTACACCATGCGCCCCTGGTGACGCACCACCTGCGCGATGATGTGCGCCGCCGCGCCGAACCCGTAGATGCCGATGCGTCGCGCGTCGCCCGCCATCGCGAGCGTGCGGTAGCCGATCAGGCCCGCGCACATGAGCGGCGCCGCTTCGATATCCGAGTAGCGCGCGGGCAGATGCAGGCAATAGCGGCTGTCGGCAACAACGCGCTCCGCGTAGCCGCCGTCGATCGTATAGCCGGTGAACGCGGGTGCATCGCAAAGATTCTCGCGGCCCGCGCCGCAATAGCGGCAATGTCCGCACGTATGCCCGAGCCACGGCACACCTACACGATCGCCCGGCTCGAAATCCGTCACGCCGACACCGACCGACGCCACGACGCCGACGATCTCGTGTCCCGGCACTAGCGGCAGCTTCGGCTTGTCAAGCTCGCCATCGACGACGTGCAGGTCGGTCCGGCACACGCCGCACGCGTGGACGTCGATCAGCAACTGGCCAGTGTCGGCGATCGGGTTCGGCAGGTCGGCTTCGCGCAGCAAGGGCGACGTGCCGTCGAAGATCATCGCGCGCATGACGTTCGCTCCTTTTAAGCAAGTGCTCACACAGCGGCGCGCTTACGCAAACAAATAGCGCCGCAATATGCTGCAACCGCAAAAGCCGGACCCAGGCCGCTTGTTGGGGCGCGGGCGAATCGCACTGGTGCAAGCGTGCACTGCTTCGTGCTTTCACGGCGGTTCGTGACCTCGCTGCACGTCGCGTCCACGCCTTATTCTTGAGCATAAGCAAAGCAAATGCACATTCATACCGATGCGCAAAATGCTCGATGGACGACGCCGATGGAAGCGCATAGTGTTGTATCGAACGGGTCTCGCAGATTCGCAACGTTGTGAAATCGGAGCGTCGTTCAGCGCGATGCGAATTTCGATTGAACTTCGGCATCGGCCTTGCTTCTCACGAGAGTGGAAGAATGCAGCCAGCGCCATTCAAGGCGCCGTGAAGAAGAAGTTGCTGCGATGCAAGAGCGCGCGGCTAAAGCCCGCAAGCATCGCCCGCCCATCAGACATGGCCGGCATGAACGCGTTTCCCCGCGTCATGCCGTTGTCGGAATACCGGTTCCCGGAACGTCGTGGCGTGCGCCTGAAGCCGCGCAGTTCCGGGTGATTGAATCGCTATCGTGGAGGTTTGTCATGCGTATTACCGTCAAGCTCGATGCATTCGAGCGAGTCGATTCCGCTGCATTCGCCATCCTGTGGCTGGACAAGGAGACACGTCGCTGGTCACGCGAGGGACACCAAAGCGTCGATTTGCCGGACTGGGGCGGCCTGCAGGCGCGTCCCGACGGCACGCTGATCTGCGACCCGCATGCCGAGTCGCCGCTGTGCGTGCTGGAACACCTCGATTTCGATGCCGTCGGCGGATGCGTCGAAGGACAGGCCGGGCGCGCGCTGTGGTACATCGATGCGTCGCGCGAACCGGCGGCCGGACGCTGGCATGTGCAGTGCATCGACCGTGAACGCATCACGGCCGAGCACGGCGTCTTCGCCGGCGACGAAGACGCCTAGAGAAACACTTCGCTCATGGTCCGTCGCTTGGCAGCGGCATCAGGAGCACGACGAAGGTCGTCACGCCTGTGACGATCGCGAGGACGCCGTAGAGCATCACGGCGTCCTGGTCGAAGAGCATGCCGCGCAACGCGGTGGAGATGCCCACGAGCGCAACGAAGACGGCCACCGCCGCCAGTACGATCCGCGATTCACCCCTGACCATGGCTTTTCTCCATCTCGCGCACGGCCGCGTCGAACGCGACGTGCAAAGCAGCGCGCGCGTCTTCATCGACGCTGTGCGGCATCGGGATCAGCTCGTGCGCGCGCGTGATCAGATCGAGCCGCGCGTCGAAGCGATCCGCCCTCGAAGCCGAGCGCATCAGTTCCACCGCGACATGGCAGCCCGCAAGGCGTCCGGCAAAGCGCTGCACGCGCGCGAGTTCTCCGGCCGCCGCGGCCTCGATGTCCGCCGAACCAGCGAATCCGCGATACGCGATCTGCATGCCGACTTCCATGACGCCGCCCTTGCACGCTCATCCCTCTTTCTATTTTTGTAGTCCCGATGCGCGCATGCGTTGACCTGCGTCAAGGTCTGCAAAAGCGTCCACACAAGCGTCCGAAAGGCTTGCCAAAGGCATGCCTGCTCTGGTGTTTTCCCTTGGCTCTGCGCGCGTGCGTTGTTGGTAGTATCAGTTGCCGGCATCGTTGCGGGAACGAACGCGCACGCGGCTGGCGCCCCACGCGCCGCACCGACTCGCAGACCACGGGAGACACGAATGAATCAATCAAAATACAGTGATCCGTTTAGCCAGTTCGCCGCGATGTTCCAGCAGTACAAGCTGCCGGGATTCGACGTCTCGGCGATCCTGGAGGCGCGCCGCAGGGACGTCGAGGCGCTCGCCGCGACGAACCAGGTCGCGTTCGGCGGCATGCAGGCGTTGCGCGACAAGCAGCTGGAAATCCTGCGCCGGACGCTGAGCGAACTCGAAGCGATCGCGACGCAATTCGAGGCGTCGTCGAGCAAGCCGCCTTTCAACGCGACCGAACTCGTGCAACGCGCGCTGCGCGACGGTCTCGCCGACATGCAGGACATCGCGCGCACCACCCAGCAGACTCAGGCGGAAGCCTACGCGCTCGTCTCGAAGCGCATGGAAGAAGCGCTGAAGGAGCTGAAAGCATCGGTGAACCGGCCTCAGACCTAGCCAGAGCTCGGGTCCGGGGCCGCGCGCCATGCGGCCAAGCAGAGGTTTTCGATGGCATACGACGATTTCACCGCGTTCGAACACCGTGGCTGGGAGCATCTGGTCCAGCCCTACGAAAACTACTTCGTCAGGCTGACCGCGCAGTCGCACGGCGCGCTGCTCGATGCGCTCGGCGTCGGCGACGCGAGCCGCCTGCTCGACGTTGCGACCGGCCCCGGCACGCTCGCGGCGGCGGCCGTCGAGCGCGGCGCGACGGTATCGGGCATCGATTTCTCGGCGGCGATGATCGCCCACGCGCGGCAGACCTATCCGGAAGTCGAGTTTCAGGTCGCGAGCGCCGACAAACTCCCCTTCAACGACGAAAGCTTCGATGCGGTCGGCATCGCCTTCGGCATGCTGCATTTCCCGGACCCCGAAGCCGCGCTCGCCGAGGCGTTCCGCGTGCTGCGCAAGGGCGGGCGCGTCGCGTTCACGGTGTGGGCGGCGCCAGAAAAGGCGATCGGCTTCCAGATGGTGCTGAAAGCCGTGGAGATGCACGGCCGGATGGACGTCGCGCTGCCGGCCGGGCCGCCGTTCTTCCGCTTCAGCGACCCTGACGAATCGAAAAGTGTGCTCACCGAAGCAGGGTTCGCCGATCCGCAAGTGATCGAAGTCGAGCAGACGTGGCACATCGCGCCGCCCGAGACGCCGTTTCACAGCCTGCTGCGCGGCGGCGTGCGCATGAGCGCGCTGCTCAACGCGCAGGAGCCGCCCGCGCTTCTGAAAATCGAAAGGGAAGTGAAGGCGAGCGCCGCCCGCTACATGCAGAACGGTCAATTGCTCGTGCCGATGCCTTGCGTGCTCGCGTCGGCGGTCAAGCGCTGACGTCGCTGTCGGTGTGGCCCGTCAGTTCGCTTTGCAGCACCGCAAAATCGACGGGTTTTTGCAGCACGCGCACACCCGGAATCGGCTCGCCGATCACCGCGCTGTTGCCGTAGCCGGACACGAGCAGCACACGGATCGCCGGACGCGACTGCCGCACGTCGCGCGCGAGTTCGGCGCCCGACATGCCGGGCAGCGTCAGGTCGGTGAGCAAGATGTCGAAACTGCCGGCGGAAAGCACCTCCAGCGCCTCCTCCGCGCTCGCCACCGCCGTGCATTCCAGACCGAGGATCGTGAGCAGGTCGTGCATCGCTTCGCGCGAGTCGGCATCGTCTTCGACCAGCAAGACCGAGCGCTGCCCCGCCGCGCGCGGCATCTCTTTCGACGGCGGATTCCCGGCGCGTCGAGCGCGGTTCTTTTCGAGCGCCGCGCGAATCTTCCGGGCCAGATCGTCCCGCCGGTACGGCTTGTTGAGCAGACTCACGCCCCGATCGAGCTTGCCCTGGTGAAAGATCACGTCGCGCGTATAGCCCGACGTGAAGAGCACCGCGATCGGCGGCGAACACGCGGCCGCGCGCCGCGCCAGCTCGGCGCTCTTCACCTCGCCGGGCATCACGACGTCGGTAAACAGCAGGTCGATGTCGAGCCCGCTTTCGATCAGCTTCAGCGCCGCGTCGCCGTCGGGCGCCTTCAGCACTTCGTAGCCGAGCTCCGTCAGCATCTCGACGGCGGCGAGCCGCACGTCGGCATCGTCCTCGACGACGAGAATCGTCTCGTGCGCGCCGAGCGGCACGCCGCCCGTATCGGCGGTTTCGGGCGTTTCCGCCTCGTCGCAGCGCGGAAAGCAGAGGTGCACGGTCGTGCCGCGCCCCGGTTCGCTCTCGATCGACGCATGCCCGCCGCTCTGCTTCGCGAAGCCGAACACCATGCTCAGGCCGAGGCCCGTGCCGCGTCCGTCGGGCTTGGTGGTGAAAAACGGCTCGAACGCATGTTCGAGGACCTCAGGCGGCATGCCAGCGCCGGTATCGGTGACAGAAAAACACAGGTAGTCGCCACGCGCGAGCTCGGGCGTCTCGCGCCACTCGCCCGCCCCCACGACGACGTTGCGCGCCGTCAACGTGAGCGTGCCTTCTCCGTGCATCGCGTCGCGCGCGTTGATCGCAAGATTGAGGAGCGCGTTTTCGAGCTGGTTCTTGTCGACGAGCACGTTCCACGGCTTCTCGCCGAGGCTCGTCCGGACGGCAACGGTCTCGCCGAGCACGCGGTGCAGCATCTCCTTCATTCCGGCGAGCAGACGCGCCGGACTCACTACCGCCGGCGACAGCGGCTGGCGCCGCGCGAACGCCAGCAGTTGCGCGGCAAGGCGCGCGCCGCGCTGCACGGCATCCGTCGCGGCGGAGATGCGGCGCTGCGCGGCCGCGTCGCTGCCCGCGCTCGTCGCGAGCATCTGAAGATTGCCGCCGATCACTTGCAGGACGTTGTTGAAGTCGTGCGCGACGCCGCCCGTCAGGCTGCCGATCGCCTCCATCTTCTGCGCCTGGCGCAACTGGGCCTCGGCGGCGGTGCGCGCGGCGACCGCATCGGCGACGCGCTGCTCCAGCGTGCTCGTGAGCTGGCGCAGCGCTTCCTCGGCGATCTTGCGCTCGTGGATGTCGATCAAAACGCCGGGGAAGCGCAGCGGCGCGCCCGTCGCGTCGAGCTGGCAGCGGCCGTTGGCCTGCACCCAGCCGTAGCTGCCGTCCGGGCGGCGGATGCGGAATTCGATGTTGAACGGCTGGTTCGACTGCAGCATTTCGCCCGCGAGATGACCGATGCGGTCGCGGTCGTCGGGATGGACCGTGCGTTGCGCGACTTCGCGGGGCAGGCCGTGGGAGGCGGCGTCGGCATCGACGGAAAAGGTGCGCGCGAAGCGTTCGTCGCCGCGGATCGTGTCGGTCGCGACGTCCCACACCCAGGTGCCGAGCACGGCACCCGTGTTGAGTGCGAGTTGCAGGCGCTCGTTAGTCGCGCGAAACGCCGCCTCCGCCGACTCGCGATGGCGCTCGGAAAGCACGCGACCGGTTGTCTCCACGACGATCGACAGCACGCCGGCGGGCGCGCCGTGGTCGTCGGCGACGGGGCTGTAGTACAAATCGAGCCACACGTTCTCGGGCCGGCCGTTGCGCAGCAGCACGAGCTCCTTGTCGTGGTAGGAGAGCGTGGCGCCGCTGAGACACGTGTCCATCACCTGCCGGTTGAAGGCCGCGACCTCCGGCCAGCCGAATTCGACCGGCGAGCCGAGCAGATACGGGTGGCGCCCGCCCGCGAATTCCGCATAGGCGTCGTTGTAGATCATGTAGCCCTGGCGACCCCAGAGCATGACGAGCGGCACCGGCGACGCCAGCAGAAGCTGCACGGCGGCGGCGAGGCTGCGCGTCCAGGCATCGATCGGTCCCAGCTCGGTCAGCGACCAGTCGAACGCCTTGATGCGTCCGGCCATCTCGCCTTTCCACCCCGGGCAGCCGTGGTCTTCCGTCAAGAAGGGCATGCGGTGTTCTCCGCCCATTCGGAAGATGGGTCGTATGTTGTGACGTCGTGAAGCGGCCGGTTGCGCCGCGTCTTATCGATTTTAGGTCACGCGGGTTGCAAAGGCTTTAGCGCGCCGCCTTCACGATGATCTGCGCCTGCGTATCGCGCTCTATCTTCTTCAAAAGTGCGAGCGTCGCCTCGAAATCGGCTGGCGAGCACACCTGCTTGCCGAAATCCGCACTCAGGCGCCGCGTCACCTGGATCACGTTGCTCGCCGGATCGAACACGTAGCGCGAGCGAAATGCGAAGAAGCGGCCCTCGATCGTCGCGCCGTCCGGGACTTCCACGACGCGCACGTCCTTCGGCAAGGCAATCTGCGAGACCTCGTCGAACTCGCCGCCGACGCACACGAACGGCTGCGTGCGCGTACGCTCGGAAAGCCAGTTGCGCACCTGCGTCGCGATGCCTCCGGAGAGGCTCGTCAGCGCCGGCAGCGCCGTGGTGCCGGTCGGCCAGACGACGTCGTCGAGCGTGCCGGCGAGCGTCGTCATGAACGGGCCGGTGGTGGCGTCGACGTCGCTCGTCGTGAGGCTCGCGCTGCCGCGCAGGCCGGTGGCGCGCAAGCGCTCGACGGCGAGCGCGTCGCGCCGCTGCGTGCTCGTCGAGCGCAGGTTCGAGCGCTCCATCTCCGCGATCCAGCCCGCGTCACGCACCCAGTACGACAGCGCCGCGCCGCCGTTCGCCGCGACGTCGATCGCCAGGCGCGCGTCGCGGCCGAGCGGCTGCACGGCGGGCGTGCGCGCGAGCGTGCCGGAATCGACGAGGAGCGTCGGGCGGTCCATGTCGATTGGCGGCAGATAGCCGAACTCGACGCTTGCCGCCGTCGAATCCGCGTAGAGCTGCAAATCAGGCAGCCAGGTGATGACGTGATTGATCGCGCCCGATCCGTAGCCGGGCACGGCCGGCAGCGTATAGACGGCGCCGAGGCCGATCAGCGCCGCTTCGCTGCGGATGCCGACCGCCGCGAGCAGCGCGCCGAACAACGCGACGTGGTCCTTGCAGTCGCCGTAGCGGTTCGCGAGGACATCCGTCGCGCGATGCGGCACGGCAGGACTCTGGCCGATGAAGAGCGCCACGTAGCGGATATTGCGGCGCACCCAGTCGTAGAGCGTCTTGGCTTTGGCGCGATCGTCGGCGTCGTTTTGCGTGAGCATGCGCGCGAGATCGCGGATGGCGGGAGCGTCGGCGGTCGGATCGGCGGCGGGTTCGCGATAGCTCGCGGCAAAGGTCGCGTAATCGGGAAAAGTGGAGACCATCAGGCGGTCGCCGTACTGCACGTAGCCGACCGAGCCGTTCTCGATGCGCTCGACGCGCTCGCTGCTGTAGTTGAATTCGTAGCGCGTGCGGCCGTTCTCCGTCACGGGCGGCGACGCCACGTAGCCGCGCGCATCGGCGTAGAGCGTCTTGCCGGCCGGCAGGTCGAAGATCAGCTTCTGGCTTTGCACCGGGCGCCGTCCCGGTTCGACGAAGTAGTTGAACTGGCCGGCGACGACGGGCGTCGACTGGCTTTTATGAAACCGCAGATACACACTCGACCCGGTGCCGACGCCCGGAAAGATTACGGCGCGCAGCTTCGCGTCCTGAAAAGTGGGTGCGCCCGCCGAGCGCGGCTCCTGGATGTCGCGGATCTGGTCGGGCATCACCGCGTGACGCACGCCGTTCATGTCGATCGCGTAGGCATCGACGATGTCGACCTTCGACACGCTTTTGTCGAACCACACGTAACGCTGCGCGATTTCATCGATGCCTGCAGGCGTGTTCGCGCGCAGGACCGTCGCGTCGTCTTCGACGACCGAGCCGTCCTCCGCGACGACGAAGAGGTGCACGTCGCTCACGACCGTCGATGGCTCGTCGGTTGCCCAGGCGGGCGCGGCGACGCCTGCCGCCAGCAGGCAGGCGACGCCGAGACGGCGCATGACATTGATCGATCGGTGACGCATGACCCGCTGCCCCTCGCGCCACGCGCATGGTGATAACAGGTCATCGTACCGTAGTTTCAGGCCCCGGCGGACCGGCGCGGCGGCTTCAGTTCATCAGGCTGCGCCGCATGATCGGCGCGAGCGCCGAGCCGATGCGGTCCGCCTGCCGTTCGTCGACGAGTCGCGCCAGCAGCTTCGCGAAGCGCGGCTCCTCGACACCCGAGACGATGTACTGCCAGCGGTAGGCGTCGAGCAAACCGGCACCGATGGCGGCGGCTTGTTGCGCCGTGAACGTGCGGCCGCATTGCGCGTGGAAGTAATCGGCATCGGCTTGGGCCTGCATCTGCAGCATGCCGTCGACGCCCGCCACCAGCGCGATGAGATCGTCCACGGCGGCGTCGCGCGCGGAATAGTCGAGCTTCGCGTGCTCGCGAATCAGCTCCAGTTCATCGATGATCGCGTGCTGCGATTCCTCTTTCCAGTGAAAGAGAAACACGTCCTTGAAGAGCGGCGAGAGGCTGTCGTCGGTCTCCATGCTTTGACGGTAATGAACCTGCGTGAAGATTTCGATGTGGCACGTCAGCGCGAGAATCGCCCAGGTGCATTTGCCGAGCACGAACTGCGCGACGTCGTCGGCTTGCGGCAGGAAGCGGTAGCCTTCGGGCATGCCTTCGGCGGCGAGCAGTTCAATGCGGCGGAAAAGCTCCTGATGCTTCAGCTCTTCGTCGGTAAAGCGCACGACGGCTTCGAGCGCGATCTGGTCGCCGAGCGCGTGATCGTGGCCGAGTTCGAGCATCTTCGCGCCGATGAAGCGCTCGCAAAGGCGAAACATGTTGGCATACGTGCGGCCCTGAATCTGCGACATGAGCCGTTGTTCGGCTGCATTCAGGAACGTGAGGCGATCGACCTGCGAGAGACCGTCCGGGAGAAATTTGTGCGCGAAATCGAAATGGCGTGCGCGAATGACATCGCGGTCGATATCCCAGCGAATGCGCTTCGACACCGCGATGCAGCTTGCATAGCGTTGAGTTTGCGATTCGGGTTGAACGGCTTGCATGGTCTGGCTCCTGTCGGAAAGTGGGTTGCGGATTTGAGCGGGAGCAAGACGAGTGTTGCTTCGCGACCGTTCGAGAATGGATTCTCCGGACGCGGCGGGGGACGGACATGAGGCGGCGGTCCCGGGCGGAAGCCGGGACGTGCATGCGGAATGCTTCTATATGGGACTAGTGTCCCGGAGGGGCGTCGAAGCCCGCCTTGCGCGCGAGCACGATCGCCTGTGCACGGCTCTCCACTTCGAGCTTGGCGAAGATGCTGGTGATGTGATTGCGCACGGTCTTCTCGCTGAGCCCGAGGCGTGCGGCGATCTGCGCATTGTCGCGGCCACCCGCGATCAGCTCGACGATGTCGCGCTCACGCGGCGTGAGCAGCGAAAAAGCCGGATCAGCCGATATCCCCGTCGGCAGAAACGCACGAAACTCCTCGCGCCAGCGCAGCCACGCAGGCTCGCCATCGAGCAGCAGATGGTTCTCGCTTTCGAGCGGCACGAAGCGCGCACCGGGTATCAGTCCCGCGATGAGACGGCTTTCCTCGAACGGCACCCGCGCGTCGCCGCTCGCATGAAGCACGAGCGTTGGACTGCGCACGAGCGGCAGCAAATCCACGACATCGATCTCGTTGAAAACGCGCATGATGCGCCCGGCGTTCTGCGGAGAAGTCGAGATGCGTTCGAGTTCGTTGAACCAGCGATGCTGCTCGGCCGTGCCACCCGGGATAAACTGCGTCGTGAAGAACTGGCGAAACGCGGGATTCGCCTTACCCCAGCCCAGCTCGGCGAGCTTGACGAGCGTCTCGGCCTCCTCGACCGATTGCACCGTCATCGTACGCACGAGCTTGCCGCGCGCGTAGCCGCCGTAAAGGATCAGATGGCTCACCCGTTCCGGATGAGCGATCGTATAAGCGATCGAAATCGAAGCGCCTTGCGAGATGCCGAGCAGCGCAAAGCGCTCGACGCCGCTCGCATCGACCACGGCTTCGAGATCGCGCAGCCATGCGCTAAAGGAAATATCGGCGACGTCGCGGTCGGAGAGACCGCAGCCGCGCTGATCGTAGCGGATCAGCGTGTGACTCCTGCACAACTCGGCGACCAGATGGCTCCAGACGGGACTACGCAGGTCGAACTCGAGATGACTCAGCCAGTTCGCCGCCTTGACGAGGGGCGGCCCGTTGCCACACGACGCGTACGCGATGCGCACGTTGTCGCCTCCGGTGCAAAGCCGTATGTGCTGCCTGAGGGTCGCATTGGGCGTGGACATGGGACTCCCGACACCTTGAATGACGGCAGAATGAATCGACACCTTTCATGCAGATTATCACCATCAGGCGCGCATATTCCTATTCTTCCGCGCAATGCACCTCGAATTTGACCAGCGTCGTCTGGCCGAAGTTGTTGCTGAGCGCGACGTCCGCCGCATCGCGACCGCGCGCCATCAGCACGCGGCCGATGCGCGGCGCGTTGTTGCGCGGATCAAACGTCTGCCACGTCCCGCCGACGTACGCCTCGAACCACGCGGCGAAATCCATCGTTGCATACGGCGGCGGCAAGCCGACATCGCTGATATACCCCGTGCAATAGCGCGCCGGAATGTTCATCGCGCGGCACAGCGCAATGGCGAGATGCGCGAAATCGCGGCACACGCCTTCGCGTTCCTGATGCGCCTGCCACGCAGTCTTGGTCGGCCGCGCGTGGTGGTAGCCGAACGTGATGTGGCGATGCACGTAGTCGCAGATCGCCTGCACGCGATCGCTGCCGGGTGCCGACTTTGCGAAGAGTTGCCACGCGATGTCCGAGAGCAGATCGGTTTCGCAGTAGCGGCTGCCGAGCAGGAAAACCAGGCAGTCGGTCGGCAAGTCTTCGACGGGATGCTGGCGGCCGTCGTGCGCGCGCGCCTCGAACTCGCCGCTGACTTCAAGCAGCGCCGTCGTCGACAATGAAATGCGCCCCGCCGGTGCGACGATGCGGCTGCACAGATTGCCGAAGCCGTCGCGGTATTGCACGATCGGCACCGGTGGGTCGACCACGAGCACATCCGGCACCACCACTTCCTCTGCATGCGAGAAATGTGTGTTGAGCATCAGCATCATGGGTGTCGGTTGCGGACACTCGTAGACCAGTTCGTAACCGACACGGAGTTTCATTGGGGCGCCTTGGGTTTGGTCAAGTCTTTAACAGGTTCTTTCATTGGCTCTTTTACCGGTGCTTTGAGTTTGGCGGGCTCGGCTTTGACCGCTGGCGTCGCGTCCTCGTGCGGCACTTCAGTGACATGCACTGTTACTTCCAGTCCGCGAAACGCGCCGGGCGTGCCGTTCCAGGTGCCCCAGAGCGGCAGCGCCTGATAGTGATTCCACGCGACCGCCACCCGGATCAGATGCCGGTTGCCGATGATGCTGTTGGTCGGATCGAAGTCGACCCAGCCCGCGCCGGGAAGATAGATCTGCAGCCACGCGTGCGTCGCGCCGCCGCCCTGCGTCGCCGAATGATCGGGCACGAAGATATAGCCGCTCACGAAGCGCGCGGCGAGCCCGAGCGAGCGCACCGCATCCATCATGAACACCGCGAAGTCGCGGCAACTGCCGCTCTTGTGGCGCAGGGTATCAGCGGGGCGGTTCACGCCCTTCTCCGTGCGGCGCGTGTACTTGAAGTCGTTGGCGATGGCGAGCGTCATCGCGCGCAGCATCGCAAGCGTGCCGGTCGGCGTCCCCGACGACAGGAACTGGCGCGCCCACGTGCTCACGTCCTCGTCGGGATGCTGCCGGTTGCGCGCATTGACGAGGTCCGATGCTTCCTCGTTCGTGTACGCGAACGGATACGTGGTGGCGTAGCGTTCGAGCGCATAGTCGGGCTGCGGCGCCTCGTAATGCTCGAGTGTCACGACGCTCTCGAAGATCAGCTCCGAGGCTTCCTCGGCGAAGGTCGCGACCGCCACCGAATTGTCGAAGACGTCGTGCAACCAGTGCAGATGCGCGGGCGTCGGCGTGATGTGCAATTGCGTGGTCACGAGGCGCAGATCGTGGCTCGATCTCGGCCGGAACATCATCCGGTGTTCGCCGAATTCAACCGGTTCCGAATATCGATACGCGCTGACGTGCCGCACTGTGAAACGCTGCGGGTCGTTTGTCTGGGTCACTTGGGTCACCGCGTGAAGGGCACCGTGGCCGCGCAATCATGCGCGGCTTGCGGATAAAGCGTCATGGCAATCTCCTGCGGGGAATCGGGTCGCTGCGGGGCTTTGATCAGACGGATCGGTTATACGGACTTTAGCCGTTTCGCGGCGGCGGCGCATGCATTCGATGCGTCAATGGTGCGGTATGACGCAATCAGGCGCGCGTCTAATGGTCCAGCCTATCAGAGATCGCTTTCCGGCGGAGGTTTTGCCCGTTATCGGTGCGTTGAGCTTTTATGGTTCGATGATATGCCCAATAACCAGGCTTCATTTGCTCTTCCAGCCGGCCCGCGTGATGGCCTGCTCCAGCAGATCCTGCGATTCCCCGTTCTTTGGATCGAGCTTGAGCGCGTTGCCCGCATGTTCGCGCACGCAGTCCCACGCATTCACCTTCACGCACGACCGCGCGAGCCCAAGTTGTGCATCGAGCGCATTGCTTTGGGCAACTTGTTGCACGGCGACCGCGTTTTGCTTGCCCTTGTCTTCCACCGATCCCAAAGCCGCTTGCGCGACCATCGGCGTGAAGCGTTCCTCCGGTTCGCGGCTTTGCAAATACCATAGTCCACCCACGACGACGATCGCCACCGCAACGATCACCGCCTTCACCCGATGCCTGCGCCTGCGCGGGACCCGAGGCGCAGGCACTTCGCGAGGGCGATCGTCGGTCAGGAGCAGTGGCACCGGCGCTTCCACGGAATGCTCAAGCCGCGCCATATCGTGGATCTCGCTGCTGCGATCGAACGCGCAATGGGGACACACGTCGTCATCGATGGCTAGCAGCCTCCCACAACCCTGGCATGTGACCAGCCGTTGTTTGCCGAAGGTGAAGATGATGCTCATACGGGTCCTTTCGCGTTTCGATCTGACGAATAGCGCGTGGCGCAGGGCAATCCAAACCATCGTAACTGGACGATATTGCGTCAACAACGATGACAATTCCGTTTTCCTGACTTTCGATTGAGAGCCTCGCTTAATACACGACGATCTTCAGATGGTTTGTCTCCGTGCAGCGTCCTGATGTAAGGTGAGTGCCACGCACCAATCCGACCCATCCACCAATACACGGAGACAGCACATGACCGGCACCGCCTCTTTCGCAGCGCTTCTCGGCCGCCTCCTGCTCGCGGCCATCTTTCTGATGAGCGGTTTCGGCAAGCTCGCGGCACCGACGGCTACCATCGCGTACATCGCGTCGAGCGGCGGCATGCCGTTCCCAAGCATCGCGTACGCCGGGGCGGTGATCGTCGAGATCGGCTTTTCGATCGCGCTCGTGTTTGGCTTCCACGCGCGCTTCGTCGCGGTCGTCATGACGCTTTTCGCGCTCGCCACCGCGTTCGCCTTCCACGCGCATTTCGACGACAAGAACCAGACGATCCACTTCATGAAGAACATCGCGATCGCGGGCGGCTTTCTTCAGGTCGCGGCGTTTGGTGGCGGCATGTTCAGCCTCGATGCACGGCGCGCAAGGCGGTCGGCATCGCTTGGGCGGTACTGAAAAAACCTATGCCTCCTCTCGCACACGACCGTCGCGTTTTCCTGCGTCTCACGGCCAGCGCGGCGCTCGCGCTACCGTTCGCAAGCGCCGCTCGCGCGCAGACGCCTGAGGCGAAGACCATGACCACGCGTTTGATTCCATCGACTGGTGAAGCGCTTCCCATCGTCGGCTGCGGCACATGGCGCACGTTTGACGTCGGCGCCGACACGAAGGCGCGCGAAGGTATCGCCGACACGCTGCGCGTCCTCTTCGATGCAGGCGGCTCCGTGATCGATTCGTCGCCGATGTACGGCTCGTCGGAGGAAGTCGCCGGGGCGGTCCTCACGCAACTGGACGCGCATCGCAAGGCGTTCGTCGCGACCAAAGTGTGGACGAGCGGACGCGAAGCCGGTATCGCGCAGATGGAGGAATCGATGCGGCGCTTCCAGCAACCGCGCATCGATCTGATGCAGATTCACAACCTGCTCGACTGGCGCACGCAGCTCGTCACGCTGCGCGAGTGGAAAGCGAGCGGACGTATCCGCTATATCGGCATCACGCATTACACGTCGAGCGCGTTTGGCGACGTCGAAGCGGTGCTGCGATCGGAAAAGCTCGACTTCGTGCAGATCAACTACGCCGCCGACGATCGCGACGCCGAAGCGCGCATCCTGCCGATCGCGAAAGAGCGCGGCGTCGCCGTGATTGTCAATCAGCCGTTCGGCGGCGGCGGGCTGCTCGGCCGCCTGCGCAACACGCTGCTTCCCGGCTGGGCCGCGGAAATGGGCTGCGCGACCTGGGCGCTGGTGCTGCTCAAATTCGTGCTGGCGAATCCCGCCGTGATCTGCGTGATCCCGGGCACAGGCAAGCGCGAACACATGCTCGACAACGTGCGCGCGGGCTTCGGCCAATACCCCGATGCGGCGCTGCGCAAGCGGATCACCGAGGCCGTCAGCGGTTAGCCTCAGGTACGCGCGTTGCTGACCCGTGCGACACAGGGAGTTGACATGAGCGACGACACTTTCGATCTCGGGCGCTTCGTCGAAGCGCAGCGTTCCACCTACGAGCAGGCGCGGTCCGAGTTGCAGGCGGGCAGCAAGCGCACGCACTGGATGTGGTTCATCTTTCCGCAGATCGCGGGTCTCGGGCATAGCGCGATGGCGCAGCAGTATGCAATTTCATCGAGTGCGGAGGCCGAGGCATATCTCGCGCATCCGGTGCTAGGCGCGCGCCTGCGCGAACTGACGCGCATCGTGAATGGCGTACAGGACCGCACCGTCTCGCAGATTTTCGGCTACCCCGACGACATGAAATTCCACTCGTCGATGACTCTCTTCGCGCAATGCGAAGCCGATCACCATGAGTTCGATGAAGCGCTGCAAAAGTACTTCAATGGTCAAGCGGATTCGGGAACGCTCGACCGGCTGACATGACACTACAGGGAGCGCATATGAGCACCACCTTCAAGGCACGCGATCACGTCACCTGGAACACACCGCAAGGCGAGACTAGCGGGCACATCGTGCGCGTGATCACGTCGCGCACGACGATCGACGGTCACGCGGTCGATGCTTCGAAGACCGAGCCGCATTACGAAGTCGAGAGCGAGAAGAGCGGCAAGCACGCGGTCCACAAGGGCAGCGCGCTAAAGCACGTTTAATCGACTGCGACGCCTGGAAGCGCCAGCGCCTCCGTAGCAAGCAACCGCGTGAACTCGCCCGCAGGCATCTCGCGCGCGAGACGTGCAGCCTGTCCGGACCAATGGTTCGTAAATTCGCCCGAACCCGCTTGCTCGGCCTTGGTCTTGAGTGGCAAGAGCGCGCCGCCCGCCAGCGGAAACGCCGGCGCATCCTCCGACAGCGGACCCAGCTCGCGCATCGCACGATTGACGATGCCGCGAGCAGGCCGCCCGGTGAAGATGTTGGTAAGCGCGGTGGCATCGTCCACCGCTTCGCGTAGCGCCTTTATGTAGTGCGCGGCAAGCCTGACCTCCGGGCAGAACAGATACGCCGTGCCGATCTGCACCGCCGACGCGCCCAGTGCGAACGCCGCGACGATCCCGCGCGCATCCGCAATGCCGCCCGCCGCGATCACCGGCACCTTCACAGCATCCACGACTTGCGGCACGAGTGCGAATGTGCCGACCTGCGTCGCTATGTCGTCGGTGAGGAAGTTGCCGCGATGGCCGCCCGCCTCCACGCCCATCGCGATGATCGCATCGCAGCCGCGTTCCTCCAGCCAGCGCGCTTCGGCCACCGTGGTCGCCGACGAAATCACCTTCGCGCCCGCCGCCCTCACGCGATCGAGCAAACGCGCCTCCGGCAAGCCGAAGTGAAAGCTCACGACTTCCGGCCGCGTTTCCTCGACGAGCGCGCAGAACTCATCGTCGAAAGGGCGGCGGCCCGCTGAAGGCGGCGCAACTTCCGGATCGATTCCGAACTCGACATAAAGCGGCGCGAGCCTGTTGCGCCAGCGCATGTTGCGCACCGGATCGTGCGCAGGCGTAGCGTGGCAAAAGAAGTTGAGGTTGAGCGCGTGACTCGTCTTCGAGCGGACCAGGCCAATCGCTTCACGCGCCTGATCGGCGCTCATCAGCGCGCAGGGCAGCGAACCGAGGCCGCCCGCCTCGCTCACGGCGATCGCGAGTTCCGGCGTACTGGACCCGGCCATCGGTGCCTGGATGATCGGCGTGTCGATGCCGAACAGTTCAATAATGCGACGATTCCGCCAAGTGGGCATCGTTCTCTCCATGCGGTAAAGAGTCAGCGCTGCCTTCTTTCAGGCTCGCGCAATGAACGAAGCTTAACGCTATCCCGCCCGATCGTGGTGCATCGGTCGTCTCGCCGCGCCATGCCTGCAAAACGCGCGGCAATCCGTCAAACTGCTACCGCGCTCTCTCGCGCGTTCCCGCTTCCGTGGTCCTACTCACCTTCAAAGGAATGAAAAAATGAAATTGAGAATCGCCGCCTTACTGATCGCATCGTCGGCCATGGGAATGTTGTCCTCGACAGCCTTTGCACAAGTCGCGGGCACGCAGCCGCTTGGCGTCACCGTGGAAGTGTCCACCGCGATGATCGAAGGCTGGAGCGTCAAGAAGTCGATCCTCAACAAGCCAGTCGTCAACGATCAGGGCGCGCGCGTGGGCGTGATTCACGACATCATCGTCGCGCCCGACCGTTCGGTTTCGTTCGCGATCATCGCGGCAAACCAGTTTCTCGGCGTCTCGCATCATGACGTCGCGATCCCGATCGAGCAGCTCGACTTCGTCGGCGGCAAGCTGGTGCTCGCGGGCGCAACGAAGGACGCGATCAAGGCGCTGCCGGAGTTCCAGTACGCGAAGATGAAGGCGACGCCGAAGCCCCGCGCGCAGTTCGAGCATCACTGAAGTAGGCTCATAAAGCGGCGGCGCATGGCGTCGCCGCTTCGTGCGATCGAGTTGATTAGCTACGCAACCAGATAAATGCTTCAGTGCCGCATCGGCTTCTTCATGCGCATACGAAGCAGGAGACCCGGAGTTCCCGCAATGTTCAATGCACTGCTGCTCGACAAACAGGACGACCGCATGACGGCGTCCATCCAGTCCATCGACGAAGCGCGCCTCGTCGGTGGCGACGTGCTCGTGCGCGTCGAGTATTCGACGCTCAACTACAAGGACGCGCTCGCGATCACCGGCCGTGCGCCGATTGCGCGCACGTTTCCGATGGTGCCCGGCATCGACTTCGCGGGCGTCGTGGAAGAGAGCGGACACGGGCGCTACAAGCCGGGCGACCGCGTCGTGTTGAACGGCTGGGGCGCAGGCGAAACGCACTGGGGCGGACTCGCGCAGAAGGCGCGCATACCCGGCGACCAGCTGATTCCGCTGCCCGAAGGTCTCACCACGCGCCAGGCGATGGCCGTCGGCACCGCGGGCTACACCGCGATGCTCTGCGTGCAGGCGCTCGAACGGCACGGCGTGCGCGCCGACCACGGCGATTTGCTCGTGACCGGCGCGAACGGCGGCGTCGGCAGCTTTGCGATCGCGATACTCGCGCGGCGCGGCTTTCGCGTCATCGCATCGACGGGACGCGCGACCGAAGAGGCGCGTCTACGTGAACTAGGCGCCGCCGAAGTGATCGACCGCGCGACGCTCTCCGCGCCCGGCAAGCCGCTTCAAAAAGAGCGCTGGGGCGCGGCGGTCGATTGCGTCGGCAGCCATACGCTCGCTAACATCTGCGCGACGCTGCGCTACGGCGGCGCAGTGGCCGCGTGCGGACTCGCGCAAGGCATGGACCTGCCGGCATCGGTCGCGCCGTTCATCCTGCGCGGCGTGGCGCTGCTCGGCGTGGACAGCGTGTACGTGCCGTATGAACGGCGCATCGCCGCCTGGAACAGCATCGCGCAGGAAGTGCCAGCGCACGTGATCGACGATGTTGCGAGCGAAATCGCGCTGGGCGAAGCGGTCGATGTCGCGGGCCGCCTGCTGCAAGGTGAAGTGAAAGGCCGCGTGATCGTCGATGTAAATCGCTAAAGAAAAGCGCCGCCATGAACCTCATGGCGGCGCTTGCTTTTAGAACGTGCTCCAGCTTTCGCTGCCAGAAGAAGCCGTGGCAAGCACCGGCGCGCGCTTCACTTTCCCCTTGACAAACGTCGGTTGCAACGGCGACGCGCCCGAATAACCACCTTCGATCACGAAGAACGCCACCGCCTGATTCAACTGCCGGCCCTGTTCGTCGAGCGCATGTGATGCAGCCGCCGCCTCTTCCACGAGCGCTGCGTTCTGCTGCGTGACCTGGTCCATCTGCGCGATCGCCGTGTTGACCTGCTCGATACCGCGTCCCTGCTCGATCGATGCCGCCGCGATCTCTTCCATGATGTCGGTCACGCGCGCGACCGCCTGCGTCACTTCGGCCATCGTCTTGCCCGCTTCACCGGCCAGCACCGAGCCGTCCTGCACCTTCACGACCGAGCTCGCGATCAGTTCCTTGATCTCCTTCGCCGCCGTCGACGAACGTTGCGCGAGGCTGCGCACTTCACTCGCCACCACGGCGAAGCCGCGCCCTTGCTCGCCTGCGCGCGCCGCTTCGACGGCTGCGTTCAGTGCGAGGATGTTGGTCTGGAACGCGATGCCTTCGATGATGCCCGTGATGTCCGCGATCTTCGCCGAGCTTTCGCTGATGCCGTGCATCGTATCGACCACGCGGCTCACCACGGCGCTGCCCTTCTGCGCGACATCCGACGCATTCGATGCCAGCGTGCTGCCCTGCTGCGCATTGCCGGTGTTCTGCTTCACGGTCGAGGTCAGCTCTTCCATGCTCGCGGCGGTTTCTTCGAGCGAAGCAGCTTGCTGCTCGGTGCGCTGGCTCAGATCGGTGTTGCCCGTCGCAATTTCTTTGGCGGCATTGCCGATCGCGCCGCTGCTTTCCCGTACGCGGCCGACGGTTTCGGTCAGGCGTTCGTTCATCTCCTGCAATGCGCGCAGCAGGTCGCCCGTTTCATCCTTCGTATCGACAACGATCTTGCTGCGCAGATCGCCGCGCGCCACCGTGCGGGCGAACTCGACGGCAACGCTGAGCGGCCGCGCGATCGAACGCGTGATCGATAATCCGGCGAGCACGGCGAGCAGCACGGCGCCCGTGCAGAGCGCGGCGAGCACGTTGCGCTGCGTTTCATATTCGCTCTGATACGCCTGCACGATCACGTCGCGGCGTTCGCGCGTGTAGCTCGCGTAGGCATCGGTAGCTTTCACGAGCGCGGCGAGCAGCGGCCGGCACTGATCGTCCATCTTCGCGATGGCGTCCTCCGTCTTGCCGGCGAATGCGAGGCCGACGATGTTCGTCGCGACCGGACCGTACAGCGCTTCCACGCGATCCATCTCCGCGACGAGCGCGCGCGCCTTGTCGCTGGTATCGGTCGCAGCGGCGATCATGTCCTTCAACTGCTTGAGGCGCGCCTGCACGTCCTCGTGGGCGCGCAGGACGTCGGCCTTCTCGATTTCGACGTCGGCGGGCGTCTTCACGAGCACGAGATTGCGCGCGGCAATCGCGCGCCGGTCGACGGCCGCGCGCAACTGCGCGGCCACGTCCGCGCGTGCGTCGATGCCGTGCACGTAATGCGAGAAACCATCGGTGGCAGTGGCGAGCGCCCTGAGCGACATGCCCGCGATGAGCAGGACCAGCACGGCCATGACGCCAAAGCCGGCGACGAGCTTGTTCTTGATCGTGACGTTTTTCAGATTCACTTCGTTCTCTCCTGCCCTTGAGCGGACAATGGCGCCCGATCCGCCGGTTGGAAAAACCGGCTGTCGATTGAGGGATCGGATTCCGCGGCCCGGCGGCCCGATCACACGCTCTGCATCTGATAACGACCCGCTTCCAAAGGCCTGAAGGGTGCTGGACAAAAAGTTGTTAGATCTTTGCGAACGTACGTGCCTGGGTTTATGGTGTGGGTTCCCTTTCAACTGAAACAGTGTCCACCGCCGATGCGAGAACTCGTCTACCGCCTCCCCGTATTCGACGCCGCACTCGCGGCGCTGCCGTCCCCCCCTGTCGAGGACATCGCCCGCGACGAGTCTTACTGGAACGCCGTGCGCGCGCTATACAGCCACTCCGACGCGCTGATCAACCTCGAAAACGGCTTCTGGGGAGCGATGGCCGAGCCGGTCAAGTCGATGTTTCTGTACTGGACAGAGCGCGTCAACTTCGAAACGACGTTTTTGATCCGCGACCGCTGGCCCGCGATGATGGACGGCATCCGCGGGCAGATCGCCGCGGCGATGGGGTGCGGCATCGAGGAAATCGAGCTCACGCGCAACGCGACGGAAGCCTTGCTCGCGCTGATCGGCGGCTACAACCGGCTCGATCCCGGCGACACCGTGCTCTACAGCGACCTCGACTACCCGTGCGGCCGCGACGCGATGGAGTGGCTCAGGGCGCGCCGGGGCGTCACGCCCGTGCGCCTGACGATCCCCGAGCCGGCGACACGCGAAAGCGTGCTCGACACTTACGCGGCCGCGCTGCGCGCGCACCCGCGCACGCGTCTCGTACTGCTGTCGCACGTGTGCTACGCAACCGGCCTCGTGATGCCGGTGCGTGAAATCGCCGCGATGGCCGAGGCGGCCGGCGCGGACGTGATCGTCGATGCGGCGCATTCGTGGGGCCAGCTCGACTTCGACGTGCCTTCGCTCGGCGCGGGGTTCGCGGCGCTGAATCTGCACAAGTGGGTCGGCGCGCCGCTCGGCTGCGGGGCGATCTATATCCGGCGCGACAGTCTAGGCGCGATCGATCCGCATCTCGGTGACCGCAGCTGGCCCGCTGACGATATCCGTTCACGCGTTCACACCGGGTCGCCGAATTTCGCCGCATGGGCGACGCTGCCGGCCGCGCTGGAACTGCATCTGAAGATCGGCGCGCGAGCGAAGGAGGCGCGCCTGCGGGCGTTGCGCGACGCGTGGGTGACACCCGCGCGAGAACTGCCGTGCGTAGCGATCCAGACGCCCGACGATCCGTCGATGGTCGCGGGGATCACGTCGTTCCGGCTGCACGGGCGCACGTCGAAGGTGGACAACGACGCGATCGTCGCTGCGTTGCGCGAGCGCTTCGGCGTGTTCACGGTGTCGCGGCCGGGGCCGGATGCGGGCGTCGTCGTGCGCGTGACGCCCGCCGTTTTCACGCGCATGTCGGACGTGGAGCGTCTGGTCGAAGGCGTAACGGTGCTGTCGCGCGAGGGCTAGCGCGCGAGTTCGCGCTCATCGAGCCTTTCGATAAGCGCGTTCAGCGCCGCCGCGCACGATTGCTCGACCTTCAGCGCGAGCAGCGGGTCGGCGCGCGTGCGGCCGATATTGATCGCCGCGATCGGCTTTCCCGCGCGATGCGCCCATTCGCAGAACCGGTAGCCCGAATACACCATCAGCGATGAGCCGAGCACGAGCATCGCGTCGCTGGCTTCCAGCGCTTGGGCCGCATCGTCGACGAGCGGGCGCGGCACGCCCTCGCCGAAAAACACGACGTCCGGCTTCAGCAAACCGCCGCAGCGCGTGCAGCCGGGCACGTCGAAGGCGCCGAAATCGAGGTCTTCGATGTGCGCGTCCCCGTCGGGTACGGCGGGCGCCGTGAGTCCGGCGAACGCCGGGTTGGCGGCTTCGAGCAGGCGCTGCACGTCGGCGCGCGCATGCTGTTCGCCGCAATTCAGGCACCGCACGCGGCCGATGTTGCCGTGCAGTTCGATCACGTCCGCGTTGCCGGCGCGCGCATGCAGTCCATCGACGTTCTGCGTCACGAGCCGATGCACCCGTCCGCGCGACGCGAGCGCGCGCACCGCGTGATGCGCGGCATTCGGCTGCGCCCCCGCGACGACGGGCCAGCCGATCAGGCTGCGCGCCCAGTAACGCCGCCGCGCGTAATCCGAGTTGAGGAACTCCTGCAGCAGGATGGGCGAGCGGCCGGTGCGCTGGCCTTCGCGATCGCGATAGCACGGGATGCCCGAATCGGTGCTGATGCCCGCACCGGAGAGCACGAAAAGGCGCGGATGCCGCTCGACGAAATCGAGAATATCGTTCACTGACAAGGCCTTATGTTTCGGGAATGCTGCAATATAAGACGAATATCGGCGCCACGCTTAAGCGTCAACCGGCCTTACCAGTTATATAAGTACATCAACTGGCTTGACCAAAACGGATCGGATGGGTAGATTTGTCGCAACCCCATGCACCTCAAAAAAACCTGCGAGACGAACGAACCATGCTGACTGTGATCTGCGATACGCCCGGCACCCTGCGCGCCGAACAACGCGACAAGCCCCAACGCGGCGAGAACGAAGTGCTGTTGCGCGTGAAGCGCGTCGGCGTCTGCGGCACCGATTTGCATATTTTCACCGGCAATCAGCCGTTTCTCTCCTATCCGCGCGTGATGGGGCACGAATTGTCGGGCGTCGTCGAGGAAGCCGATCCGGCGAGCGGCCTCAAAGCCGGCGACAACGCTTATGTGATGCCATATCTCTCGTGCGGCAAGTGCATCGCGTGCCAACAGGGCAAGACCAATTGCTGTACGAACATTCAGGTGCTCGGCGTGCATCGCGACGGCGCGTTCACCGAATATCTCAGCCTTCCCGCGCAGTTCGTGCACAAGGCCGAAGGCGTGACGCTCGACGAAGCCGCGATGGTCGAATTCCTCGCGATCGGCGCGCATGCCGTGCGCCGCGCCGACGTTCAGCCGGGCCAGCGCGTGCTGGTTGTCGGCACGGGGCCGATCGGCATGGCCGCGCTCACGTTCGCGCGGCTGCGCGGCGCGACCGTCACAGCGCTCGATACGCGCGAAGACCGGCTTGCGTTCTGCCGCCGCGAGCTGAAAGTTCACGCGACGGTGCAAATCGGTGACGGCGACAAGGACGAACTCGCGCGCCTGACCGACAGCGAATTCTTCGATGTCGTCTTCGACGCCACCGGCAACGCCCGCGCGATGGAACGCGGCTTCGAATTCATCGCGCACGGCGGGAAGTATGTGCTGGTGTCGATCGTGCCGGAGCGGATCTCCTTCGCCGATCCCGAGTTCCACAAGCGCGAAGCGACGCTGCTCGCAAGCCGGAACGCGACGCCCGAGGATTTCGAGACGGTGCTCGCCGCGATGCGCGCGGGCGAAGTGCCGAGCGCGGCGCTCAATACGCATCGGATGCAACTCGCCGATGTGCCTTCGGGCTTTTCCAGCTTGCTCGATCCGAAGGCGGGCGTGGTGAAGGCGATCGTCGAGTGCTGATCGTCGGCTGACGTTTCAGGGCGCCGCTTCGTCGTATTGCGGCCGCCCTTGCGCGTCGTGCCACGGCTCGCGGTGCTTCGCCCAGATCTCGTAGGTCGGCGGATAGAGGCCGATTTCATCGAAGAGCGCTGTTGGGATTTCGACTTCCGGCACACCTTCGAAGGCGAGATAGACCGGCGATCCGCACGCCGGGCAATGATGGCGGCGGCCGGTCGCCGAGCTTTCCCAAATGCGCGTCTCGCCGATGAACTCCGCCGCGCCGCGCTCGAAAATCGCGTAGATGCCGAACGGCGCGCCGTGAATCTTGCGGCAGGTCAGGCAATGGCACAGGTTGACTTCGAGCGGCTCGGCGCTCACGCGCAAGCGCACCGCGCCACATGCGCAGCCGCCTTCGTGTTTTGCGTTCATCGTTGCTCCTTTCTCTTTGCCCGAATCCGCGCGTTTCTGCCGACGAATGCACGCTCGGCATCTTCTACATCCATGATTGTGAAATTTTCGCTGACATCGTTCGCGAATTTGCACGCGCGACATGCGCCGTCAGGACCCTTCGGCCAGGCGTTTTTCTTGCTCCGAGTGTAGTCCGCAGCGAGCAGTCCCGTCGCGCTGCAAAGCGTCGCACGCGCGATGCCACGAACGCATCCAAGAATTCATCCGGGACGCCAGAGCGCTGGAGACTCGCATGAATTCGCCGCTATCCGGCCACGCCGGCCATGTCGCCGAAGGCACAACCGTCCGCGCGCGCGGACGGCTGAGGCTTCTCGGATTGCAGGCACTCGTCGCTATTTGCTGCGCGGGTTGCGGCGGAGGCGGCGGCGGCGACGGCATGACGACCACTTCCAACATAGCTCCAGGCGGCAACGGAAGCAGCGCGGGCAGTTCTCCAGGCAGCGGTTCTGGCACGAATTCGGGCAGCGGTTCGGGCTCGAATATGGGCAATGCGAACGGCAGCGGCAGCGGCACAAATGGCGGAAACAACACAGGGGGTAACACCGGCAGCGGCACAAACGGCGGAAACAACACAGGGGGTAACACCGGCAGCGGGACCACCACCGCTAAAACCTACCCCACCGACGTCCTCACGCATCACAACGATCTCGCCCGCACCGGCCAGATGCTCGCCGAGACGGCGCTGACCTTGTCGAACGTGAACGCCACGACATTCGGCAAGCTCCGCATGCTTCCCGCCGACGGCAAGGTGAACGCCCAGCCGCTTTACGTGACGAACCTCGCGATCGGCGGCGCGGCGCACAACGCCGTCTACGTCGCGACCGAACACGGCAGCCTCTACGCCTACGACGCCGACACCGGCGCGCAACTCTGGAAAATCACGCTGCTCGGCGCCGGCGAGACCTCGACCACCACCGGCTGCCCTGACTTCACGCCGGAAATAGGCATCACGTCGACGCCGGTCATCGACCGCACGCGCGGCCCGAACGGCGCGCTCTACGCGGTCGCGATGAGCACCGACGGCAACGGCGCCGTCCATCACCGCTTCCACGCGATCGACCTCGCAACCGGCGCCGAGCTCTTCAACGGCCCGACTGAGATCGCCGCGAGCTATCCGGGCAACGGCAGCAACAGCGTGAACGGCGTGATTCACTTCGAGCCGGACCTGCACACCGAGCGCGCAGCGCTCACGCTCGTCGGCGGCAACGTCTACATGGGCTGGACCGCGCACTGCATGAGCGGCCCGTACACCGGCTGGGTGATGGCCTACAGTGCCGACACGCTCAAGCAGACCGCCGCGCTCAACGTCACGCCGAACGGCTCGCAGGGCTCGATCTGGATGGCCGGCTCGGGCATGGCATCCGATGGCGCCTCGATCTGGCTGATCGACGGCAACGGCTCCTTCACGCCGACGCTCAACGCACAAGGCTTCCCCGTCGACGGCAATCTCGGCAACACGTTCATGAAGCTGTCGCTGGCGCCGAGCCTCGCCGTCACCGATTACTTCGCGACGATGAACAACGTCACGCAGGCCGCGAACGACGAGGACTTCGGCTCCGGCGGCCCGCTCCTTCTACCCGACCAGACGATGGCCGACGGCACCGTCAAGCGCCTCGCGGTCGGCGCGGGCAAGGACAACAAGATTTACGTCGTCGATCGCGACGCGATGGGCAAGTACAACCCGAACGCGAACGGCAACTGGCAAACGCTGACGGGCACGCTCGCGGGCGGAATCTGGGGATCGGCGGCGTATTACAACGGCGTCGTGTACTACGGCGGATTGAACGACAGCCTGAAGGCACTGCCCGTCAGCAACGCGCGCCTCGCGACGAGCGCCGCCACGCGCACCACGACCACTTTCCCCTACCCCGGAACGACACCCGCAATCTCCGCGAATGACGCGGCGAATGGCATCGTGTGGGCGCTGGAGAATGGCGCGACCGGCGCGCTGCATGCGTACGACGCGAGCAACCTCGGGCGCGAGCTGTACAACAGCAATCAGGCTGGCGCGCGCGACCAGTGGGGTCCGGGCAACAAGTTCATCACACCGATGATCGCGCAGGGCAAGGTGTTCGTGGGGACGCAGACGGGCGTGGCGGTGTTTGGGCTGCTGCCCTGAACGCGACCGCCCGCGTCACGCCCTTACGATCGTCACGCCAGCAGCCGCGATCGGATCGGTGAGCGCGGCAGGCGTGTTGCGCTCGACGACGATCGTGCTCGCCATCGTGATCTCGCCGATCCGGTACTGCGACGCCGCGTTGATCTTGTCCGCCGACGCCAGCACGACCGTCTCGGCGGCGTGCGCCGCAAGCGCGCGCTTCATGTAAGCCTCTTCGAGATCGCCGGTCGACAGGCCGGCGCTCGCGTGCACGCCCGTCACGCCCATGAAGAACAGATCGGCGCGGATGTGCGACAGCGCTTCGATCGCAGCCGCGCCAACCGTCACGATCGAATGCTTGTAAAGCCGCCCGCCGATCACGACGACCTCCACCGACGGGTGACCAACCAGTTCGACCGCGATGCTCGGGCTATGCGTGACGACCGTCGCACGGAGGTCGCGCGGCAGGCAGCGGGCGAGTTGCACGGCGGTCGTCCCGCCATCGACGATCACGACCTGTCCCGGCACGATCATCTCCGCGGCCGCCCTGGCGACCGCGCGCTTGGCCACCGATTCGATCGACTGTCGATGCGCGAAATCCGCCGTCGCAGGCGACGCGGGCAGCGCGCCGCCGTGCACGCGCTGCAACAGCCCTTCGGCCGCCATCTCGCGCAAGTCGCGCCGCACGGTGTCTTCGGACACGCCGAATTCCTCCGCGAGCGCCTTTGCCAGCACCTGGCCGTCGCGCGACAGCGTATCGAGGATGGCGGTCTTTCTTTGCGAGGTCAGCATCGGAAATTGCCCTGCACGAAATTTCTTGTTTTTGCACGAGTCTGCACGATACCATCGGCTGACGTTTTTTCCAAACCGGAGCCTGGGACATGCCGCTGAACACTGCAGAGCGCGTACGCATCATCGATACGGAGACGCTTTCCGACGACTGGTATGTGCTCAAGAAAACCACGTTCGAATTCCTGCGCAGCGACAACGTATGGCAGCGCCAGAGCCGCGAAACCTACGACCGCGGCAACGGCGCAACCGCGCTGCTCTTCGATCCGGCGCGCGAAACCGTTGTGCTGACGCGGCAATTCCGGTTGCCCGCGTTCGTCAACGGCCACGATGGCATGCTGATCGAGGCACCCGCCGGACTGCTCGACGCGGCATCGCCCGAGGAGCGGATTCGCGCGGAACTCGAGGAGGAAACGGGATATCGCGTGCGCGACGTGGAGAAGGTGTTCGAGGCGTTCATGAGCCCCGGATCGGTGACGGAAAAGCTGTACTTCTTTGTCGCCCACTATGATTCGGCGTCGAAAGTCGCAGAAGGCGGTGGCGTGGCGTCGGAAGGGGAAGACATCGAGGTCATCGAGTTGCCGCTCGAGCAGGCGCTGGCGATGGTCGCGCGCGGCGAGATCGTCGATGGCAAGACCATCATGCTGCTGCAGCATCTCGCGCTGCGGCTCGCTTCAGCGAGCGCGTGAACAGCAAAAACGCGCGGACGATCACTCGCCGCGCGTCCCGTCTTCAACGCACGAAATAACCCTTGCCCTGCATGCAGTCGCCGTAAGCGCGCCAGTAGCGCGTCATCGGCGGTTCGGGCGGCGGAAGCGGCGGCATCTTCATCTCGGCGTAGTGCGCGTCGGAGGCGCCGCTCGCCGCGACGGCATCGGATGATGCGGCGGGCATCGAAGCACCCGCAGCCATCGACGCCGACGCGCCGCTCGCCGGCATTGCCATGCTGGCCGGCATCGGCGCATAAGCGCCTGACGCGCTCGCCGCCGAAGCAGCCAGCGCTCCCGATGCCACTGGCGGAAGCGGCGGCTCGACGGGCCGTGGCGGCGCGAACGTGCGCTGTTCACGCGGCTGGTCGCGCGGAGCCATCTGCGGCTCGCGCGCCATGACGACACGCGTTGTCTGGTTGGCGTATGCGTAGCAGGCGGCGTTATCGATAGCCTGCTGGCCCGCGGTCTGACTGCGGCCGGGCACGGCGAGCGGTTGCTGCGCGAGCGCACTGCTGCTGGCGACGAGCAGCGTAATCCCGGCGAAGGTGGAAAGTCTCATTGGCGTGCAAACCCCGAAGCGTTGTTTTTTAATCGTAGCGGCGGTGTCGGCACGTCGCGGCTCGGCTTGCCGTTCGAGCCCCTTCGATTGCCGCCCGGCCTGAGTCAAGGATACTGATCCTGTAACGCTCGCCACGCCAGAAGCACCGGCTTCTTCCGCCATTTTTCGGGTCGAAGGCGCGCAAGGACGCGTTCGGGCACGGCGCGCTGTGCGCCACGCCACGCTCGGGGTAGAAGAAAAGCCTAGCCGCGGCTATCGACCCATTGACGCGCCCAGCGCCTCGAATGACCGAGCGCCTGCTGTTCGTCGTCGAAGCAGTCGAGGATGTGGAATTGATAGCGCATCGCTTCGCCCGCGCCGCTATCGCGTTCGAGCAGGAGGTTGGATGCGAACGATCCGTCCGGCAAACGATGCGCCGAAGGAAGAACTTTATAGCCGTTGTAGTTTTGAATTTTCGAGTTTTGCATGATAGTGCGAGCGCATGCGCGTGGTCGCGGCAAACGAGCCGGCCAAAAGCGCAACGCTTGATGAGTGACTTGAAAAAGCCGCTTGAAATACGCAGGAAAGTGCGAGAAGAAACGCTGGAAATGCTGAAGGGGCGCTGCGATGGTGTGCCGACTTTCCGGCAACCGTGGCGGGAGCACAAGAAGCTCCGCGAGGGTTTCAGCTACTGTCGCGAACCGGCGGGGCCGATTCGCGACGAGCGTTGTATCTACTGCTTACAGCGCGGTATTACAGCGGGGTGATGTTCGAAGCTTGCAGACCCTTCGGGCCTTGCTTGGTTTCGAAGCTGACCTTCTGGTTTTCTGCGAGGGTCTTGAAGCCATCGCTGCGGATTTCGGAGAAATGCGCGAAAAGGTCGTCACCGCCCTTATCCGGGGTGATGAAGCCAAAGCCTTTGCTGTCGTTGAACCACTTGACGGTACCGGTATCCATAACGAATCCTTGAAGTTAAAAATTAAGCCATCCCGAACGGAAACCGGCCGGGACGAGGGAAGCATCAAGGAGGAATGAGGACAACAAATACCGCGAGCGGAGGATGATGAACAGCAATCGGACTTCTTGAATACTTCGACCCAGACATTACGTGGTCTCCGATTGACTGTCAAGCTGTTTCGGTGTTGGGGTCCGTGGCGGTGCGCCATCGATTCAATTGATCGACGCTCGTCCCCACGCCTCCGCACACGATCAGCAAGATGTTCCGGGCGTCGCGCAGCTCGGCCTCTTGCGCGAGCGCATCGAGCGCGGCGACCGACGCGCCACAAGCCGGTTCCACGACGATCCGGTGCTCGGTCAGCAACTCGAAGCATCCCGCGACCGCCTGCCGGTCCGACACGACGATGCTCGCCACCGGCCGAAGCTTCGCGAGCGCGAGCGCCTCGGCACACACGCTGCGCGCGCCGAGCGACGTCGCGATGCTCGTGATCGCCGACAATTCGATGCGCTCACCGGCAGCCAGCGAGCGCGCGTACGAATCGGCGCCTTCGGTTTCCACCGCGACGATCGGCACGCGCTCCCAGCCGTTGCGGCGCAGGCCCTCAGCCACGCCGCAGAGCAACCCGCCGCCACCCACCGAGAGCACGACCGCATCCGGTTCGAGTCTCGCGCGCGCGACTTCGTCGATCATGGTGGCGTGGCCTTCCCAGAGGAGCGGATCGTCGAAGGGATGGAGAAACGCATCGGCCGATGTGCACGACGCGAGCGCGAAGCGATTCGCTTCGTCCCACGACTTGCCGTGCACGACGACCTCGGCGTTCTCCATGCCGATCAGGTGCTTCGCGCGTTCGGAGGTCGTCTCCGGGACGACCACGAGCACCGGCACGCCGAGCTTGCGTCCCGCGTAAGCGACGGCGAGCCCCGCATTCCCACCCGATGACGATACGAACCGCCGCGCCCCGCGCTCCTTGTACACCGCGCAAGCGTGGCCAATGCCGCGCGCCTTGAACGAGCCGGTCGGCTGCATCGCTTCGATCTTCATCCAGACGGATTTGCCGAGACGCTCGGAGAGCGCGCGTGATTCGACGAGCGGAGTTTCGATGTACATGGGAGCAAGAAGTATCGGCGGGAGGAGATGATTTTACGCCCGGCGCCAGAGGCGCCCCGGGTCGAACACCACCGCGCATTCGGGACCGATCCTTGCTGCCCCAGAATCAGGCGCACCACACAAAAGCGAGGATCACGATGAAGCCCACAACACTGGCGCTCGGCCGCATGGCGGCTGTCTTTGTCGGCGGTGCACTTGCGATCGTCGCGAACGCGCAGCAGCCGAACAAGCTCGACAAGGACAGCACACCCGCCTACCAGGAACACAACACGACGTCGCCGGCGAGCGCGACCGCCGCGCGCAATCAGGCGCTCAAGACCGATCCGGGCAAGACATCGTCGGGCAAGGGTGCGGCGCCTGATCGTCCCAACGGGCTCGGCATGGATGCGGGCGCGGGCAGCATGAGCAAGAAGCAGTAACGCCTACTCCGGCCGCCACGGCCACGTCGAATAGCGCGAAGTCTGGTCTTTTGCGTCAGGCGGCGCATCGGCATCGCTTGGCGTCGCTTCCACCTCTTCTTTCAGCACCTTCGGCAAGTCTTCGCCGAACCACGGCACCTCCTGGCGCCGCTCGCTCACATACGCTTCCCAGCCCTTCGCGTTGCCCGCGAAGAGATCATGCTGGATCGTGTGCGCGAGCAGTTGGCGGTTCAACGTCTCGTCGAGCAGCGCCTTCGGCCACACAAAGAAAGCGCCCGTCGCGCGCTTGATGAAATCCTGCGGATGCATCCCGGCATCCACTTGACCAAGGATGTTGAAGCTCACCAGCGCGTCGTCTTTCGCGAGCGCTTCGCCGATGGTCGCGCGGCTGTCCGCGCATTTCGTCAGGCAGAAGATCGCTTCGAGCACATCGCCGAGGTGGAGAAGAAGAGCGCGTCTTTCGTAGGGATCGTCCATTGCGGCCTCAGAGTGATTCACATTGGTTTGCTGCATGCATGCACACATCGTGCCGCACGCATTCACCGCGTGATTCTATCGAACCCGCTGCGACATTCTCTCGTCGTGTTCTACCGGCAGAGTCGGTACGGCCCCATGTCGACATGAAAATGCATCCGATGCAGCGCGTTGTAATCGGGGCCCAGCGTCGTGTTGAACGCGCGGCACGCGCCGTCGTGAAGGCGATGAAGGAACATGGCATCGGACGAGTCGCCGTCCCAGCGCGCGAAGGCGACGCGCCGTCCGCTTTCGAGGACGAAGCCGCTCAGGTCAATGGCATTGGCGCTCGCATGCTGGCTGCGCGCGCCCTCTTCCTGATTGTTGACATTGCGGCACGCGAAGCTCCCGACGTGCTCGATCTTTCGCACGCGCTCGCCGAAGATTTCTTCCGCCGCCGGCTGCAGAGTCTGATGCTCGAACAGCGCCATGCCGAGCGCGAGCGGACACGTCGCGAGAAACGGCCCGCTGTACTCGACATCCGATTGAGTCACACGAAGCACATCTTTTAGTTCGCAACCGGCGGGCGTCGATGAATCCGCGACCGGCCGGTACGCGATGCCCGAGCGATCCAGCGCCGCCATGCAAAGCGCGTGGTCATGCGCGATGCGCCACAGCTTGATCGACGTGAGCGGTCCGGGCGGTTCGCGCACGTCGAGCGGGGCGAACGGATTCCATTTGTCCGGCACCGCGACGCGGCCCGAATACACCGCATAGCCGAAGGCGATCACGATCAAAAGCGCCAGTCCGCCGATGCGCGCGCCCACGTTCACTCCGAAGTCCGCTCAGGACCGCACGAGCGAGCATGACGCGTGCCCGTCAATCTGCTCTGCGCTATCCGCGCGGCACGTCCTCGACAACCGCCGCGAGAATCATCGCGCTGGCATTGAGCGGCGACGGCCGGCACGCACGCGGCCGATAGATCGCGTCGCCACGTCCGATGCTGCGGCCGCTGAGCGCGCAGGTGCCTGGCTGCCGCGCAATGCTCGCGCGCCAGACTTGATCGCCATAGCGGCAGGAGCGCGGATCGCACCACGCGACGGTCGCCGTGCTCGACGTCGGCCGGTCGATCACGCTCACGCGCACTGCGGCGCTCGTGGGTGCGTCGCAGATCGCGTGTTTGCGTGCGGCGCTCGAATCGCTGCCACACGCGCCCTTGCCGGCCGACTGCATCGTCAGCCAGCCGACCGTTTGCGACCAGGGATCGATACCGAAGGTTCGTCGTTCCATAAGGCACCTCTTCTCGTCAGATCAGGAGGAACCGGCGCTGAAAGCCCGCACCGGGCGCTGAATTCACGTCGAAAATGAAGCGGCCGCGTCGGAGGCACTCGATGCTGCGTGCGGGTCCGGCGGGAGTTACGGAGTAGTTATGTAATCGATGATGCGTAGCGAGAGCACACCTTACATCGTTCGAAAATGGCGCGCCATGATACCTACGTATAAATAAACCAAGGATGCCCTTCGATGGGGCTCATCCATAGCGCTGGCGCGGGTTTCGGCCCGACCTGCGCGCTCATTGCGAACCGTGGCATGCGTATGCCGTCCTGCATATTGGAACGGTAAATGGCCTCAAAGATATGACGATTTGCACCGTCATGTCGCACTCGCATGCACGCGCTCGGCAAGCTTCGCGTCGTAGCTCGAATGCACGTGGACGCGCTTCTTATCCGGACACGCGTACGAATAGGCTCTGCGCAATGCAAGCGACGCCTCGTGGAAGCCCGACAGAATCAGCTTCTGCTTGTTCGGATAGTTGGCGATGTCGCCGACCGCGAAGATGCCCGCCCGCGACGACTCGTAGTTCGACGTATCGACTTCCACGCGCCCGCCGCGGATATCGAGCCCCCAGTTCGCGATCGGCCCCAGGTCCGCGACAAGGCCGTAGAGCACGACGAGCATGTCGGCCGCAATCTCGCTCGTGCCTTCTACATGCTTCATCGCAACGGAGCGCAACGTGCCGTCCGGCGCATCGAGCCCCGCGATCATGCCGACGACGAAATCCATCTCCCCCGCTTCGACGGCGCGCTTCATGCTGTCCACCGACGACGCCGTCGCGCTGAAGCCATTGCGCCGATGCACGAGTGTGAGTCGCTTCGCGACGGTGCGAAGCGCGAGCGCCCAGTCGAGCGCGGAGTCGCCGCCGCCCGCGACGACCACGTTTTTATCGGCGAAATCGGCCAGCTTTGCGACGCTGTAGAACACGTGCCGATCCTCCAGCGCAGGCGCTTCGGGAAGCAACAACCGCTGCGGAAGAAACGCGCCATTGCCGGCCGCGAGCAGGATCGCGGCGGCGTCGAACGTCATGCCTTGTTCGGTGCGTACGGTCCAGCGGCCGTCGTCGCGCTGCACGACATCCATCACGCGTTGCTCCAGATGGATCGGCACGTCGAACGGGGCGCATTGCTGCATCAAACGCTCGACAAGTTCGCGTGCCGTGCAGGAGGGAATCGCGGGGATGTCGTAGATCGGCTTGTCGGGATACAGCTCGATGCACTGCCCGCCGATACGTCCAAGCGCATCGACGATCTGGCACGACAGGCCGATCACGCCCGCCTCGAACGCGGCGAAAAGCCCCACGGGACCGGCGCCGACGATCAGCACATCGGTTCGGACGGGCGCTTGCTGGTTGCTGTCTGCATCGGTGGACATGGGTTGGCGTTCGATCGTTCGTTTCGACGAACCCAAGATACAGAATGCTTCCGGCGCGGGCAACGATAACACCGCGCCCGGTAAGGACGAACGGTACTTAGTGTGCCGAGGTTCCCGCGTAGTACGAAGCTGCCGCGTCGATTTCTTCCGGCGTCATGTTGCGCGCGATATTGCGCATCTGCTCGTTGATGTCGTTGCTGCGCGCGCCCGTCGCAAACGCCTGCAACTGCGCCTTCGTGTAGGACGCTGGCAGGCCGTCGAGCCACGGACTGCCCGCCTTGTTGTCGATGCCGCCGTGACACGCGGCGCAAGGCGCGATGTTGCGCATCGGTGCGCCATGCGCGACGATCGCCGGCGCGTTCGACGTACTGACGCGATGCTGCGCCGCAGGCTTCGGCAGGCTCGAGTAGTACGCGGCGAGATCGCGCATGTCCTGGTCGCTCAGGTTCTTCGCCATCGGCGACATCACCGCATTGGTGCGCGCGCCGTGCTGGTAATCGAGCAGTTGCTTGTAGATCACGACCGCATATTGTCCCGCGAGATTCGGCGAATTCGCGTCGCTCATGCCGCGCTCGCCGTGGCACATCGTGCATCTGAGCGCGAGCGTCGCGCCGCGCCCGATCGAGTTGTCGCTCGACTTCGCGAGTAGTTGCGGCGTCACTTCGACGGCAGATAGCCGCACCGTCGGCGCCACCGGCGTGCCGCCTTCGAGCCACTTCTGCGGCACGCCCGCCGCGCTGCAGATCGCGTTCCAGATGCCTTTGAAACCCGCGTCGGTCTGCACGGACGGCAGCCATACGAACCCGATCGCCGCCGCCACGATCGCGACCCCGACCGTGATCGCGACGCTCGCCTTGAACCACGTATTGCCCAGCGAGAAAAGACGTTCGTCGTTCATCGCTGCGCTCCGATGGGAACGGCGGGCACCGAGGTTTCGGCGCGCGTCATCAGTTGCGCGATCGGGAAGCCGTAGTTGACGAGCGTGAGGCCGATCATCAGCGCGAGCCACAGCGCGAAGCCGTTCAGCGCGACTGGAATCGTGCGCGGCTCGTGTACGGCCTTGCTGAAGCGGAATTCCTCGGGCACGACGCGTTCCGCGCGATGCCCGCGAATCAGGACGATGAAAAACAGCACCGCCGATGCAACGAGGATGAACCCGCCGATCACCGAGAGAATGACGGAGAACGCCTGCGCCGCGATCTCGGGATTCGAGTAATCGTAGAAGGCCATGCGCCGCGGCATGCCGAGAATGCCCGCGTAATGCCACGGAAACGTCAGCACGATCATGCCGATGAACCACAGCCACAACTGCGCGCGCATGAGTTTCAAGCTCGTGAGCGCGCGGCCCGTCAGATGCGGCCACAGATCGTAGGCGATCGCGAAGTACATGATGACGATCGCGCCCGCGAAGATCAGATGGAAGTGGCCGGTGATCCACTGCGTGTTGTGGATCGTCGAGTCGAGCTGGTAGCTCATGTTGATGATGCCGCCCGCGCCGCCGAAGCCGAGCATCACGAACGAGAACGCGAGGGCGAGCATCATCGGGTTATGCCACGGGAGCGCCGCGATCCAGCCAAGCGCGCCCTTGCCGCCGCGCAGCCGCGCCGCGATCTCAACCGATGCGCAGATCGTGAACACGGTGAGCAGCGTGGGCACCGCGACGAGCGCCGTGAACACCGAGTGCATAAACTTGAAGCCCGCGCCGACTTGCGGATCGGCGAAGAGGTGGTGAATGCCGATCGGCATCGACACGACGAGGAACAGGATGAACGAGATGCGTGCCATCGAATCGCTGTAGAGCCGCCCGCCGATCGCGCGCGGGATGATCGTGTAGTACGCGATGTAAGCCGGCATCAGCCAGAAGTAGACGATCGCGTGCAGCGTCCACGAGAAGAAGACGCGCGCGAGTCCCGCGTCGATCGTGCTCTTCCATCCGAACGCGACCGGCAAAATCTGGAAGATGATTTCGAGCGCCGCGCCGACCGCCGTCCAGCCCCACAAGTACGCGCCCGCCACGGTCGCGAACATCGCGAGCGGCACCGGGCGGCCCGGATTCTCGCGCTTCCAGGCGTTCATGTTCACCGACATCAGCGCGACCCAGATCCACGAGCCGACCACGACCAGCACGACGCCAAGGTAATAGAAGACGTTGCCGATCATCGGCGGATAGAACGTGTAGAGCACGGACGCGAGGCCCATTGCCACGGGCACCATCGCGACGACCGCGCCCACCGCGACGAGCACGAATCCCGCCCACGCCCAGCGCAAGCCGATCAGCGGTTTCTTCAGCGCAAGCTCGCTCACCGCATAGCCGAAGCCCATCGCGACGAGCGTCGGGAACACGTAGCCCATTGCGGAACCGTGCGCGGTCACGGAACGGTAGTAGATCTCGGCGTCCTGCAGCCACGGATGCAGCGGGCTGCGCACGAGCATCTGCCACGCGCCGAGCAGGAGCGCGATGCCGAATGCCGCGAACGCCAGCCAGAAGTGCGCGAGCACGAGTCGCTTGCTATTTAACACAGCTCACCCTCCCCGATGACGCACCCGCCATTTGCGCGAACGACGCCTTGTCCACCACACGCACGTGCGCCCACATGCCCTGGTGACCCACGCCGCAGTATTCGTGGCACGGCATCAGGTGTTCGCCCGGTTTGTCGAACGTGGTCTTGAACGTCGCGACGTAGCCCGGCTCCAGCATCGAGTTGATGTTCGTGTTCGTGACGAGAAAGCCATGCACGACATCGGAGCTCGTCGCGCGAAAGGTGATCGGCGTGTTCGCGGGAACGAGCAGGCACTGCGGCGTGAACGAGTACTGCTGCGCGACGATGCGCACCGTCACGGAACCGTCCGGCTCCGTCGCGCTCCCCAGGTTGCTTTCGACGAATTCGCCCGATACGTGCAGCGTCTCGGGCCGGATCGTCTCGACGCGCGAGGGCGGCATCATCGCCCAGTGCAGGCCGGTGTAGATCGTCATCGCGATGAGGACCAGGATGATCGCGACGACGACCATCGCCCAGCGCTTCTCGACCCGTTCGGCGACATCGTGCGATGCGGAGTTCATGGCCATGTGCGCCGCCTCACTGGATCACGCCGCGAGGCAGGAACACGATGAAGTAGAACGCGAACCAGCAGCCGATCACGATCGCCGTCGCGATGCTCGCGAGCACGATCGCGCCGCCCGGGCCGCGACCGACGATCTCCTCGACGGCGGCGTCGTCGCCTGCATCTCTTTCGGAGAGTGGCTTGCTCATCACGTCCTCAATAAAGTGGTGCGGAGCGCAGTTCGTTCACTTCCTTCACGGTCACGGGCGCGCCGTGATTGCCCCACGCCGTGCGGATATACGTGACCACCGCCGCCACTTCCACGTCCGACAGCGACTGCGCGAACGGTGGCATGCCGTAGGGCTTCGGATTCTTGAAGGTGCCGGGCGCGTAGCCGCCATTCAGCACCATGCGGATCGGGTTGACCGCGGAATTCATCTCGATCGACTGGTTGTTCGCGAGCGGCGGAAAGTGCGGCGGCTTGCCTTGCCCCTGCGCCGCGTGGCACACCGCGCATTCGGCGTCGTAGACCTTCTTGCCGAGCGGCACGAGGTTGTTGCGCGCTTCGGTGACGGCGGGGCTCGGCGGCTCGGACGTATCGCCCGAGCGCTGCGGCAGCGCTTTCAGATAGACCGACATCGCGCGCACGTCTTCCTCTGTCAGGTATTGCAGACTGTTGTAGACGACTTCCGCCATCGGCCCGTACACGGCGCCGCGATCGGAGATGCCCGCATGCAGCAGGCCCACGATGTCCTGGATGCTCCAGTCGCCGAGCCCCGCTTCCTTGTTCGACGTGAGCGACGGCGCGTACCAGTTCTGCAACGGGATCAACCCGCCCTCGAACGCCTTCGACGACACGTTGCCGCCCAGCTTGTTGATCGCTGTGTGGCACATCGAGCAATGCCCGAGCCCTTCGACGAGATACGCGCCGCGATTCCATTCCGCCGACTGCTTCGGGTCCGGTTCGTACTCGCCTTCCTTGAAGAACAGCGCGCGCCAGCCGAGCAGCAGTTGCCGCTGGTTGAACGGAAAGCGCAATTCGTGCGGCCGGTTCGGCTGATGCACGGGTGTCGTGGAAAGCAGGTAGGCATGGATCGCGTCCGAGTCCGCGCGCGTGACCTTCGTGTACGAGCCGAACGGCATCGCGGGATAGAGCAGCGCCCCATCGCGCGACTTGCCCGTGTGCATCATGGTGTAGAACTCGGCAGCGGTCCATTTGCCGATGCCGTTTTCCTTGTCCGACGAAATGTTCGGCGAAAACAGCGTGCCGAACGGCGTGTCCATCGGACGGCCGCCGCCAAACTCCTTGCCCGCCGGCAGCGTATGGCACGCGACGCAATCGCCCGCGCGCGCGAGGTACTCACCGCGCTTGATGGTCGCGGCATCGGCTTTCGACGTGGTCGTCTGCGCGCTCGCGCCGGCCATCGACACGCACGCGAGCGCCACGGCGCAGCTCGCCCCGAGCAGGACCCGTACGGCAAGCGCTTCGAGGTGTCGGAGACTGGGCACGTCGAGTCCTCGGCTAGTTGGGCACGCTGCCGCACGCGAGCGGCATCTTCAACGACCCGGCCGCGACCGGCACCGGATTGGCCGGCGCGGGCAACGAGGCGAGATACGCGGCGATCGCCGTGATGTCGCGCTCGCTCAAAAGCTGGGCGACCGTCTTCATGCAATCGGGTGCAAGCGCGCTGCGCGTGCCGTAGCGCCATGCGCCGAGCTGCGCGCTGAGGTAATTGGCGTGCAAGCCGAGCAGGCCGGGAACGGCGGGTTCCATGCCGGTCATCGCCGCCGCGTGGCACGCGACGCACGCGGGCAGCTTGCGCGATGCGTCGCCTTGCATCACGAGCGTCTTGCCTAGCGTGAGCGTCTTGGTATCGACGGCGACGGGGGCCGGTGGCGGAAACGGAGGATGCTCGGACGCGAAGTAGTTGGCGATGTCATGCAGATACGCATCGGGCAAATACGCGAGCAGGTAATTCATCGGCGGATATTTGCGGCGGCCGTCGCGAAATGCCTGCAACTGATTGTAGAGATAGCCCGCGGGCTTGCCGGAGAGGCGGGGGAAGTAATCGTTGTCGGTGCCTTCGCCGCGTGCGCCGTGACATGAGGCGCAACCTAGGACGCGCGCAGCCATCGTGTCGGGCGCGCGTTCCAGCTGCGCGTCCGCGCAGAAGGCATTCAGGCTGAAAAACGCGAGGAGCGCAAACAAGAAAACAGCGCTGCGTTTTTCCACGTGTCCCCCGTTTCGATTTGCCGTGTTCGTTCCGTTGCAGCGGTGAATCTCAACGATCCTGCAACGAGCGTTTTTAAAGGCGATGCGAAAAGCGATTACGGGTGCGGCTGGGTTGACTTGATCTTACAAGACTCGCCGGAAAATGCCAGCAGGAATGCAGCAACTGGTTAAGTGTTCATTGCGAAAACGCAAAGGGCATCTAAATTCGTGTGCGTGTGCAAGGAATAATCAATACCACTTTTTTGATGCGGGGAACAATAGCGCGCGGCTTTCATTTGCATCGGCGTTATTTCAGGCCCAGCCGCTTAGCCAAACGGTTCAGATTGGCGCGGTCCATGCCCATTTCACGCGCGGCCGATGCCCAGTTCTGACCGTTGCGCGCAAGGGCATCGGCCACTAGCGTGCGTTCGAACGATGTCACCGCGTCGCGAAAGTTTTGCTGGGCGGCTTGCGCAGCATCGGGCTCGATACGCATGCGCGCCTGCGTCGCATCGGACAGGCCGAAGTCGGTGGCATCGAGCGTGAGGATGCGCGGCCTTTCGCGCAGCGCGGCAAGCGCCTTTAACGCCGTGCGCCCGATCAAATGCTCCAGTTCGCGCACGTTGCCGGGCCATGCATAGCCGAGCAGCGCAGCTTGTGCATCGGCGGACAGGCGAAGGCTCTGCAAGCCCAGTCGCCAGCGGTTCTCCTCGAGGAAGTAGCCCGCGAGCAGCAGCGCGTCGCGGCCGCGCTCGCGCAGCGGCGGCACGACGAGCGGATACACGCTCAGCCGGTGATAGAAGTCCGCGCGAAAACGTCCCTCGCGCACCTCATGCGCGAGATCGCGGTTGGTCGCCGCGATCAGCCGCACATCGACGGTGTGCTCGCTATCCGAGCCGATGCGCTGAAGCTGGCCGTTCTGCAAGACGCGCAGCAGCTTCGCCTGCACGGCCAGCGACAGTTCGCCCACTTCGTCCAGAAAGAGCGTGCCGCCATCCGCGAGTTCGAACTTGCCGCGCCGGTCGGACGACGCTCCCGAGAACGCGCCGCGCACGTGTCCAAAGAGCTCGCTTTCAACGAGCGTATCGGGCAGCGCCGCGCAATTCAGGCTGATGAGCGGCTTGCCCGCGCGCGTCGAGAGCGCATGGATCGCGCTCGCAACCAGCTCCTTGCCGACGCCCGTTTCGCCCGTCACGAGCACCGTCAGGTCGCTCCTCGCGACGATTGCAATCTCCTCCTGCAAGCGCTTGTGCTGCTCGCTCGCGCCGATCATCTCGCGTCTGGCGCTGCCGCTCGCCTGACGATACGCCTCGGCGCGCTCGTGCTCCTGTTCACTTTCGCGCGCGAGCGTATCGATGCGTTCGACCACGCTCACCGTCGCCGCGGCAAGGCTCATAAACGCATCGAGCGACGCCATGTCGACGCGATCGAAGCGCGCCGGATCGAGCGCGTCGAGCGTAAGCAAACCCCACGGACGGCCGCCGATGAAAAGCGGGCATCCAAGGCAATCGTGCACTTCGAGATCGCCGGTGACGCCTTTCACGAGACCATCGTAGGGATCGGGCAAAGCCGAGTCGGATGCGAAGCGCGTCGGCCCCGCTTGCGCAAGCAGTTGCGCGAAGCGGGGATGCTCGCTCACGCGAAAGCGCCGGCCGAGCGTGTCGCTCGTCAGGCCATCGATGGCGAGCGGCACGAGCGTGTCGCCGTCGAGACGAAGAATCGCGGTGGCATCGCTGGGAAAAAGCGCGCGCAAGCTCTGCAACAGGCGCCGGTAGCGCTCGGTATCGGAGAGATCGCGCGACAGGTCCTGCATCAGCGGGACGAGGGCGTCGAGCAATGCTTTTGCAGTCATATCGACTTCGGATGGAGTCGTTATGACTAGAGTCGAATCGACCATCACTATCTTTAACCTATTGATTTAATTGCGATAGACGGCTGGCACGAATCGTGAGTGCGTACTGCGGGCAACCACCCAAACTCACGCGAGGAACCACTCATGCTGTCACCCGAACACCGTGCGATCGTCAAAGCAACCGTTCCCCTTCTCGAAAGCGGCGGCGAGGCCCTGACCCGGCATTTCTACGCGATGATGCTGGCCGAGCACCCGGAAGTGCGTCCGCTCTTCAACCAGGCGCATCAGGCGAGCGGCTCGCAACAGCGCGCGCTCGCGAACGGCGTGCTGATGTACGCGCGGCACATCGACCAGCTCGAAAAACTCGGCGGTCTCGTCTCGCAGATCATCAACAAGCACGTCGCGCTGAACATCCTGCCGGAGCATTATCCGATTGTTGGCGGCTGCCTGCTCAGAGCGATCCGCGAAGTGCTCGGCGCCGAGATCGCGACCGATGCCGTGATCGAAGCCTGGGCCGCCGCCTACAACCAGCTCGCCGACATCCTCATCGGGCTCGAAGAAAAGATCTACAGCGAGCGCGAGGAAGCGCCCGGCGGATGGCGTGGCACACGTATTTTCCGCGTCGCGCGCAAGGTCCAGGAAAGCGACGAGATCACGTCGTTCTACCTCCGCCCCGACGACGGGGGCGCCCTGCTCGACTTTCATCCGGGCCAGTACATCGGCTTGCGCGTCATCATCGAAGGCGAGGAGATGAGGCGCAATTATTCGCTGTCGGCCGCGCCGAATGGCCGCGAGTATCGCATCAGCGTGAAGCGCGAGCCGAACGGCAAGGTCTCGAATCACCTGCACGCGAACCTGCATGAAAACGACACGCTGGAACTGTTCGCGCCATCGGGCGATTTCAGGCTGGAGCACAACGACAAACCGCTCGTCTTGATCAGCGGCGGCGTGGGCATCACCCCGACGCTCGCGATGCTGCAAGCCGCGCTCTCGACGCGGCGTCCCGTGCACTTCATCCACGCGGCGCGCCACGGCGGCGTGCATGCGTTCCGCGATACGATCCAGTCGCTCGCGGACCGCCATCCGCAACTGAAGCATTTCTACTGCTACGAGCAACGCCGCGACGGCGACGATCACGCGCACGGTTTCGGTTTTATCGACGAGGCGCGGCTGCATCACTGGCTGCCGGAAACGCGCGACATCGACGCGTATTTCCTCGGGCCGGTGCCGTTCATGAAAGCAGTCAAGAAGCACCTGAAGGCACTCGGCGTGCCGGATGCACAGAGCCGCTACGAGTTTTTCGGGCCGGCATCGGCGCTGGAATAACGTTTCGATGACCGGCGGCGCGCGCTTTTTCATCGCACGTCACTGGTTACCTGAATATAGCTAAAATCGGTTATTTTCAGAAGCCACTTCGAAGCCTAATCTTGCTCCTGTCGCGCCACTTCCGGCGCCTCGCTCAACCGAACGAAGAGGAACCGATCATGCAATCCCGTCTCGACTTCTACAAAGCCAACCCCCACGCAATCAAAGCCATGCTCGCGCTGGAAGAGCGTATCGGCAAATCGTCGCTGGAAAAGTCGCTTGCCGAACTGGTGCGGCTGCGCGCATCGCAAATCAACGGCTGCGCATTCTGCGTCGACATGCACACGACGGATGCACGCAAGGCCGGTGAAACCGATCGGCGGCTCGCGACGGTCGTCGTGTGGCGCGAATCGCCGTTCTTCACGGATCGCGAACGTGCGGCGCTCGAATGGACCGAATCGCTCACGCTGGTGTCGCAAGAGCACGTGCCCGACGCCGTGTGGGAAGCCGTGAAGCCGCACTTCAGCGACGAGGAAATCGTCGACCTGACCCTGCTCGTTTCGGCGATCAATGCATGGAACCGTTTCTCGATCGGCTTCCGCAAGATCCCTTCTTGATGCAGCCTTTGCAATAAATCCGCGCGCTTTTCGCTCTTCGCAACGGTCGAGCGGAAAGGCTCGCAAAGCGGCCGAAGCGGCTCATACTCGAAGACGCTTCGGGACACTCTGATGAAGATCCAGGAACCCTCCACCACCTACGTCGCGCCGCCCGGAAAGCGCCAGCCGCCCGGGCATTTCGCGCTGTTCGACCTCGGCTTCAGACCGTTCTATCTCGGCGGCGCGGCGTGCGCGTCGGTCGCGCTGATCGTGTGGCTGATGGTGCTGGGCGGCGTGCCCTTGGCGGGCGGATATTTGATGCGCGCGAATCCGATCGGATGGCATGCGCATGAGATGGTGTTCGGATTTGCGGCGGCGATCGTCGGGGGCTTTCTGCTTACCGCCGTGCGCGCGTGGACCGGACGCGACACCGCGCACGGCGCCGCGCTCGCCGGCCTCGCCGCGCTGTGGCTAGCGGCACGCGTGCTCGTGTGGAGCGGTCCCGCGGTGCCGGCCGCCATCGTCGATAGCGCGTTTTTGCCCGTCGCGGCGCTGCTACTGTTGCGCGTGCTGCTCGCTGCCGGCAACAAGCGCAATTACTTTCTCGTGCCGGTGCTACTCGCCTTCGGCGCGCTCGATGCGGCCTTCCACTTCTTCACGCTCGATGGCCGCCCCGATCTCGCGATACGCTGCATTTACGCGGCGGCGGGCATCGTCGTGCTGCTGGTCAGCGTGATTGGCGGACGCGTCATTCCAATGTTCACCGCCAACGCGATACCCGGTTTCGTCACGCGCAAATGGCGTCCCGTGGAGCTCGCGGTCGCGCCCGTCACGGTGCTCGCGCTTTTCGCCGATGCCGCCGCGATCGATTCGCGCATCGTCCTCGTGCTCGCGGTCATCGCGTGCGCGACGCATGCGACACGGCTCATCGGCTGGCGCTCGTATCGCGTGCGGCGTCCGGCGATCCTCGCGGTGCTGCATCTCGCGTACGCGTGGATTCCGCTCGGCTTCGCGCTGCTTGCCCTCTCTGCGGCGGGCACAGCGCCGCACACCCTCGCGATGCACGCGTTCACGGCGGGCGTGATCGGCGGCGCGATCATCGCGATGATCACGCGCACCGCGCGCGGGCATACGGGCCGGCCGCTCATCGCCGATACGCGCGATCTCTGGAGCTACGCGCTCGTGATGGGCGGATCGGCGTTGCGCGTGCTCGGGCCGCTCGTCGCGCCGCAGTTCTACAACGCGTGGATCTGGAGTGCTGGACTGTGCTGGGCGCTCGGCTTCGCGATCTATGTGGCCGCGTATGCGCGCCCGCTGTGCCGGCCACGCGCCGACGGCAAGCCGGGCTGAATCCGCAAGCATTCGCCCTCCTTTGGCAGGGCCCCTCTGAAGGCCGCCTTACCCTCCTCGCTGCGGGTTTCAGGCGCGCGCGGCAAGCGCGACACTACGTCAACGGTTCAACGAGTGCGGACCTGCCGGGCCAACGGGGAACGGGGAACGGCACCAACGAGCAGGACGCATCGTGAACGGATCGGGGCAGGCATCGACGCAAAAGCCGCATGCCGACACAAGCAAACATCATCGCCGGTCACGCCTGGACAAATGGGCGAGGAGACCACCTGCCGGCAGCAGCGACGACGCGCATCGACGAAGCGGCGGGCCAACCGCGGATAGCGCGTGCCCAATAAAAACGGGCGACCTGCCGGGCCGCCCGCCTTGACTCACTCAAGAAACGCTCAACGCACCTTCCCGCTCTTCCACGCCGACAGCAGTTCGTCGTATTTCACCGTCTCGCCCTTCGGCTTTTCGTTCGCGAGCTTCTTCCACGGCGCGTGCTGGTCCGACAGCCACTTCGAAGGATCGCTTTCCGGATTGAGCTGCGGCGCGCAGACCTTCATTCCCGCGCGCTGCAGGCGCGCCAGCACCTGATCCATTTCCTTTGCGAGGTTATCCATCGCGGCTTGGGGCGTCTTCTCGCCGGCGACCGCCGTCGCGACGTTCTTCCACCAGAGCTGCGCCATCTTCGGATAGTCGGGCACGTTGTTGCCGGTCGGCGTCCACGCGACGCGCGCCGGGCTGCGATAGAACTCGATCAACCCGCCGTACTTGTTGGCGTTCTTCGTGAAGTAGTCGCTATGCACGTCCGAATCGCGGATGAACGTAAGCCCGACGATCGACTTCTTCAGCGACACGCTCTTTGACGTCACGAACTGCGCATAGAGCCACGCAGCCGCGCGCTGGTTCGCGGGCGTCGACTTGAAGAACGTCCAGGAACCGACGTCCTGATAGCCGTTCTGCATGCCGTCCTTCCAGTACGGACCATGCGGCGACGGCGCCATGCGCCACTTCGGCGTGCCGTCCGCATTGGTCACGTTGCCCGGCTTCAGCATCGATGCCGTGAACGCGCTGTACCAGAAGACCTGCTGCGCGATCTTGCCTTGCGCGGGGACCGGGCCGGCTTCGTTGAACGTCATCCCCGAGGCTTCGGGCGGCGCATATTTCTTCAGCCAGTCGATGTATTTGGTCGTTGCATAGACAGCGGCCGGACTGTTCGTGCCGCCGCCGCGCGACACCGACGCACCCACCGCATGACAGCCGTCCGGCGTCACGCGGATGCCCCATTCGTCGACGGGCAGGCCGTTCGGGATGCCCTTGTCGGCTTCGCCGGCCATCGAGAGCCACGCGTCGGTGAAGCGCCAGCCGAGCGACGGGTCCTTCTTGCCGTAGTCCATGTGACCGTAGACTTTTTCCCCGTCGATGGTCTTCACGTCGTTCGTGAAGAAGTCGGCGATGTCTTCGTAGGCGCTCCAGTTGACCGGCACGCCGAGCTCATAGCCGTACTTCGCCTTGAACTTGTCCTGCAGGTCCTTGCGTGCGAACCAGTCGGCGCGGAACCAGTAAAGGTTCGCGAACTGCTGGTCGGGCAACTGGTAGAGCTTCTTGTCGGGCGCGGTCGTGAAGCTCGTGCCGATGAAGTCCTTGATGTCGAGGCCCGGGTTCGTATACGCCTTGCCCTCGCCTTCCATGTAATCGGAGAGCGGCACGATCACGCCGTAGCGATAGTGCGTGCCGATCAGGTCCGAGTCCGAGATCCAGCCGTCGTAGATGCTTTGTCCGGATTGCATCGACGTCTGCAGTTTCTCGACGACGTCGCCCTCCTGGATGATGTCGTGCTTGACCTCGATGCCGGTGATTTCGGCGAACGCCTTGGCGAGCGTCTTCGATTCGTACATGTGCGTGTCGAGCGTTTCCGACACGACGTGGACCTCTTTCACGCCTTGCGACTTCAGCTTCGCGGCGGTGTCGATGAACCACTTCATCTCGTCTAGCTGCTGTTGCTTCGAGAGCGTGCTCGGCTGGAACTCGCTGTCGACCCATTTTTGCGCTGCTGCGGTATCGGCGAGTGCGGCGGTGCTTGCCAACGCCCCCGCGAAGATGCTCCCGACTGCAAGCGCGACGATCCGTCTCCTGTGCTTCATGGTTTTCTCCTCACTTTCTCACACACCCCTTGGATCATCTGCCGGGTTTCGCTCGGGGTAACAACGAACCGGCTTTGGTTCTGCGCTGGCGCTTGGGGTTGGTTGGTCGGTTGGTTGGTTCATTTGTTTCACACCGTTTGATGCGCCTGCGCTCCTGTGGAACCTCTCTTCTTAGCGGTCTATTTGCTCTGCCCCTGTCCGGGGCGGGACTCACTTTCTTTGCTGCTGCAAAGAAAGTAAGCAAAGAAAGCAGCTTCCAACCGCCAGTGCTACCAAACCCTCACTTGAGCTTTTGCGGATTGGCGCTGGAGAGTAAGTGTCGCCCTCACGGTGGACCCGGGCTTGGCTCGCGGACCCACTGTGGCAACGCGCACTTCCTCTGAGTGGTATGCACTCCGTTTGGCTCCGTCCTCGCTTCGCTCCGACGTGGGGTTCACCAAAACCATCTTTTGCTTGCGCTCCTACTTGCATCGATGCCTGCGCCGTACACCTCCGTCTGAGCGCGTAGGAGAATTGCGTCTTCCTCGCGTCGCTCCGATGTGGGGTTCACAAAACTCAAGCTCCCCGCCTGCCTTGATTCCCTGCGCGGTGCACCCAACGTCTGAGCGCGTAGCGCGAGGACGGATGTATGACTGCTGCACCAGTCCGTTGTAACGCGAGTTGACACAGTGGGTCCGCGAGCCAAGCCCCGTTCCTCCGTGAGGGCGACACTTACTCTCCAGCGCCAATCCCTCATTACGTAAGTGGGGGTGGGTTAGCTTTGGCGGTTGGAAGCTGCTTTCTTTGCTTACTTTCTTTGCAGCAGCAAAGAAAGTGAGTCCCGCCCCGGACAGGGGCAGAGCAAATAGACCGCTAAAAAAGCAAGTTCCATCGGAGCACAAGCGCATCAAACCAGCCCCACCCCAAGCGCCAGCGGCCTACCCTCTCCACATCACCACCCCAAGCACAAGCATCGAAACTACAAACCCCGGCCATGCGCTGGCGCCTTCGGAACTCACACCCACCCACGCAAGATTGATATAAGCCGCGGTCAGCAAGCCGATAAACAGCCGGTCCCCACGCGTAGTAGGAATCGGCAGGAGACCCTTGCGCTCCACCGTCGGCGAGCGAATCTCCCAGACCGTCATGCCAGCCAGCATCACCGCGATGCAAGCGAAGAAGATCGCCACCTCGGGCGTCCAGTACATCCACGTAATCATCAGACTCTCCCCATCGCAAAGCCCTTCGCGATGTAGTTGCGCACGAAGTAGATGACGAGCGCGCCCGGAATGATCGTCAGCACCCCCGCCGCCGACAGCACGCCCCAGTCCATGCCCGCCGCCGAGATCGTGCGCGTCATCACGGCCGCAATCGGCTTCGCGTTGACGGTCGTGAGGGTGCGCGCGAGCAACAACTCGACCCAGCTGAACATGAAGCAGAAGAACGCCGTCACGCCGACACCCGATTTGATCAGCGGCAGGAAAATCTTGATGAAGAACGCGGGAAACGAATAACCGTCGATGTACGCCGTCTCGTCGATCTCGCGCGAAACACCCGACATGAAGCCTTCGAGAATCCACACGGCAAGCGGCACATTGAACAGCATGTGCGCAAGCGCGACGGCGATATACGTATCCATCAGCCCGACGCTCGAATACCACTGGAAGAACGGCAGCAGAAACACGGCAGGCGGCGTCATGCGGTTCGTGAGCAGCCAGAAAAACATGTGCTTGTCGCCGAGAAAGCGATAGCGCGAGAACGCATACGCCGCGGGCAACGCAACCAGCACCGACATCACCGTGTTCATCAGCACGTAGATGATCGAGTTGATGTAGCCCCAGTACCACGAGGGATCGGTGAAGATGATCTTGTAGTTGTCGAACGTGACGTGGCGCGGGAACGTCGAGAACGCGGAGAGCGTCTCCTCGTTCGTGCGCAGCGAGATCGACAGCATCCAGTAGAGCGGAAGCAGCGCGAAGAGTATGTAGACGACGATCATCAACGTGCGCATCCAGCGGCGGTCGTCACGCATGGTCGTCTCCCGTCGTCGCGGGGCCGCCCTTGCCGACGCGCTCCATCCAGTTGTACAGGATGAAGCACAGCAGCAGGATGATCAGGAAGTAGATCAGCGAGAACGCCGCCGCCGGCCCGAGGTCGAACTGGCCCACCGCCTTTTGCGTGAGGTATTGCGAGAGAAACGTCGTCGAATCGCCCGGGCCGCCGCCCGTCAGCACGAACGGCTCGGTGTAGATCATGAAGCTGTCCATGAAGCGAAGCAGCACCGCGATCATCAGCACGCCGCGCATCTTCGGCAACTCGATGTAGCGAAACACGGCGAAGCGGCTCGCGCCATCGATTTCGGCGGCCTGATAGAACGCGTCGGGAATCGCCCGCAACCCCGCATAGCAGAGCAGCGCGACGAGCGGCGTCCAGTGCCAGATGTCCATCACGAGCACCGTGCCCCACGCATCCGACGGGCTCGCCGTGTAGTTGTATTCGATGCCGAAATGATTGAGCCAGTAGCCGAGCAAACCGATGTCGGGGCGGGCGAAGATCTGCCAGATCGTGCCGACTACGTTCCATGGAATCAGCAGCGGCATCGCGAGGATCACGAGTGCCGCCGATGCGCGCCAGCCTGTTGCGGGCATCGCGAGCGCGAGTCCGACGCCAAGCGGTATCTCCAGCAGCAGCACGCACAACGAAAAAATCACCTGACGTCCAAGCGCACCGCGCAAATCCGAATCGTTGATGATGTTGCGAAACCACTCCGTGCCGACGAAGACATGCTGCGTCGGGCTGATGATGTCCTGCACCGAATAGTTCACCACGGTCATCAGCGGTAATATCGCCGAGAACGCGACGCAGATGAACACGGGCACGACCAACAGCCACGCTTTTTGGTTGATGGGCTTCATCGTCCGATCCTTTCGTCGTTGCTGAAGAACACGGTCTCGGGCGCGGCGAGCCGCAGCCATACCGGGCCGTCGTTCAGCGTCACGTGCGGCTCGACCTTCGCCTTGAACACGTGGCCATCGCAATCCGCCGTCACGAGCTGGTAGTTGCCGAGGCTTTGCGCGCGCACGAGCCGCGCCTTGACCGCGCCCGGCGTTTCGTTCTCGGAAAGCCGCGTAAATTCCGGACGGATGCCGAGCTTCAACTCACCGTTCGCGTGCTTCAAGGTCGCGAGCGTGTTCGCATCGACTTGCAGGCGTTGCGAGCCGATCGTGACGGCACCGGCATCGAGCGCGATCGGGCACAGGTTCATCCCCGGACTGCCGATGAAGTACCCGACGAACGCGTGATCCGGCTTCAGGAACAACGCCTCCGGCCCGCCCTTCTGCACGACGCGGCCGTTCGTCATCACGACGACTTCATCAGCGAACGTGAGCGCTTCCACCTGATCGTGCGTCACGTAGATCAGCGTGAGCTTCAGTTGCTGATGGATCTTCTTCAGCTGGCGCCGCAGCATCCACTTCATGTGCGGATCGATCACGGTGAGCGGTTCGTCGAAGAGAATCGCGGCGACGTCCTTGCGCACGAGGCCGCGCCCCAGCGAAATCTTCTGCTTGGCATCCGCCGACAGGTTGCTCGCCTTGCGCTTCAGTTCGCGCGTCATGTCGAGGATTTCCGCGACTTCGTGCACGCGGGCATCGACTTCGCGCGCCGGCAGCTTGCGATTGCGCAGCGGAAACGCGAGGTTGTCGAAGACGCTCATCGTGTCGTAGATCACGGGGAACTGGAACACCTGCGCGATGTTGCGTTCGCGCGCGCCAAGGCGCGTGACGTCGCGGCCATCGAAGAGCACGCGTCCTTCGGAAGGCGTCACGAGCCCCGACACGATGTTGAGCAGCGTCGACTTCCCGCAGCCCGACGGCCCGAGCAGCGCGTACGCGCCGCCGTCTTCCCAGACCATGCTCATCGGCTGGAGCGCGTAGTCCTCGAGCGTCGCCGGGTTCCGGCGATACGCATGCGCCAGGTTCTCGAACTCAATACGCGCCATGGCTCGCCTCCGGGCCGGACACGAGCTTGGCGTGCCCATCGAATACGAAGAGTTCGGCGGGATCGACGAATACGTCGAGCTCGGTGCCGAGCGCGATCTGGTGCACGCCCTGCAACTGCGCGACGAGATCGATGCCGCCCGTTTTCGTGTGGACGTGAAGATACGTTTCCGACCCGCTCAACTCCGCGAGTTCGAGGCGGCACGGCACCGCGATCGCGCGCGGCGTGCGCGCTTCGAGCCGCAGATGCCCTGGCCGGATGCCGATGCGGCAGGTAGAACCATCGGCAGCGCCGAGCCTGACTGGCACGTCGATGCCGATCGACAGATGCGCGATGCCGTCGGCGGTGACTTCGCTCGTCAGCATGTTCATCGGCGGATCGTTGAAGACGGCGGCGACATCGACGGTCGCCGGGGCGTTGTAGACGTCGAGCGTACGGCCGTATTGCAGCACGCGGCCCTTGTCGACGATCGCCGTGTAGCCGCCGAGCAAGAGCGCTTCGAGCGGCTCGGTTGTCGCGTAGACGACGGTCGTCTTGCCGTCGGCGAAGAGTGTCGCGAGTTCGGCGCGCAGTTCCTCGCGCAGCTTGTAGTCGAGATTGACGAGCGGTTCGTCGAGCAGCACGAGCGACGATCGCTTAACGAGCGCCCGCGCGAGCGCGCAGCGCTGCTGCTGCCCGCCCGAGAGCTCGCCCGGCCGCCGTTGCAGCAAATGTTCGATATGAAGTTTTGCGGCGACCTCGTTCACGCGCACGACGACCTGCTTCGAATCGACGCCCTGCAGCTTGAGCGGCGACGCGATGTTGTCGAACACGGTCATTGCCGGGTAGTTGATGAACTGCTGATAGACCATCGCAAGATTGCGCTGGCGCACGCCGACGCCCGTCACGTCTTTCCCGTCGACGAGCACGCGCCCCGCGTTCGGCTTGTCGAGGCCGGCCATCACGCGCATCAGCGTGGTCTTGCCCGCCTGGGTGGGGCCGAGCAGCACGTTGATGGCGCCCGGCGTCAAGCGGAGATCGACGCCGTACAGATGCGTCTGCCCGCCCGAAACGACGGTGACCCGCTCCAGTTCCAAGACCAAAATGCGCTCCTTGTCGATGCCTGCTGTCTTTTCGTCGATGACCGTGCGCGCTTCGCCCGCCGCGGCCCGGCGCCATATGGCGCTCATCGGAGGCGCGCGCTCATGGGCCGTGCGTGCGGGTGGTCGTCGAAAAAAGTATTGCCGGCCGCGCGGCGAAGCCGGCTCGGGAAAGGCGCAAGCGTCCGCTGTGCGGGACGCGGCCAAAGAAACTGCCAGGCGGTTGGTTCATCCATGTCTCGTTCGTTTTTATTGGACACCGATGCTGCGGTCGTGGCCCTGATTTTCAAAAAGGAAACCAAAACAACAAGGAGCATGTTCCTTTTTGTTCGTTTACGTTGAAATCGGGGTTAACCATACAGAAGCACGCCAAACGCCCGACGAACGTCTGACGCGGATTGCTGAAGTGTAATCGGGCGCTTTGCCGCTTGCGATCGGGGTTCGTATCGAGACGACGCGTGTGCGCAAATGAAAAAGCGGCGGACGCTAGCTGCGTCCGCCGCTTTTTTCGAACGAGGGTCGTCGTCAGTCCTTGATCGGCGACCCGTACTGCATATCAACCGACGCTCGCGAATGCTTCTGCACATGCGCGTGGCGCATCGGCTTGAGCACGAAAATCGCGAGCAGCGCGGAGAGCGCCGCCATCCCCGCGGCCAGCGTGAACACCGCATGCCAGCTTCCGGTCATCGTCGTAATGACGCTGCTGAACGGCACCAGCAACGCCGCCGTTCCCTTCGCCGTGTACAGCAAGCCCGCGTTGGTTGCAGCGAACTTCGGCCCGAAGGTGTCGCCGCACGTTGCCGGGAAAAGGCTGTAGATTTCACCCCAGGCGAAGAACACGATGCCCGTCAGCACGACGAACGCCACCGGGCTGTGCCCGTACTTCGACAGCATCATGATGCCGACCGCCTCGACCGCGAACGCAATGAACATCGTGTTCTCCCGGCCGATCCGGTCCGACACCCAGCCGAAGAACGGCCGCGTCAGCCCATTCAGCACGCGGTCGATCGTGAGCGCAAAGGTCAGCGCGGGCAGCGTGAGACCGAGGATCGACACGGGTGAATCGTGCAGGCCGAAGTCCTTTGCGATCGGCCCGAGCTGCGCGGTCGCCATCAGACCGCCAGCCGCCATCATCACGAACATCAGGTACATGACCCAGAAGATCGGCGACGACAACACCTGCTTCGGACTCGCGTTGTAGACCGCGCGCTTGAGCGCGTTCTTGACCGGCGCGAGCAGTTCAGCAGGCGGCGCGAAGAGCGCCATGCCGAGGAAGAACACAATCAGTCCCTGCCCGAGACCGAACCAGAGAAAGGTCGACTCGTAGCCGCTGCTCTTGATCATGTGCGCGATCGGCACGACGGTCGCCGCCGACCCCGCTCCGAAGCCCGCCGCGGTAATGCCCGCCGCGAGCCCCCGGCGATTCGGGAACCACTTCAGTGCATTGCCGACGCACGTTCCGTACACCGCGCCCGCGCCCACGCCGCCGACCGCCGCCGCGAAATAGAGCATCGGCAGGGAAGCCGCGTAGGAGTTGATGACCCACGCGATCGCGCACAACAACCCGCCCACGACGACCACCGGACGCGGGCCGTACTTGTCGACGAGATAGCCCTCAATCGGAACCAGCCAGGTTTCAGTCACGACGAAAATCGTGAACGCGACCTGAATGGCCGCGCGTCCCCAGTGGTACTTCTCATCGATGGGGTTCACGAACAGCGTCCAGCCGTACTGCATGTTGGCGATCATCGCCATGCAGACCACGCCGAACACGAGTTGCACCCACGGCGAAGCTAGACGCGACGCCCCTGCCTGACGTTCCGTTTCCATGCCTGTCTCCTGATCGTTGCTGCCTTTTTGGTCGGGGCGCCGAACGCGACACCCTCCGGTGTTGCTCAATTTTCTGGAGCAATCAGATATACACAGTATGTGATATATCAAGTAAGTCAAGCGAAAGAATCGATGGGGTTTTCACTAGGAAGTCTTTCAACGTAAGCGTTTGAAAGCAGACACTTAATGGTTTCGGCCAGGCGAAAAAAAGGCCCCCCAGCAAATGCTGGCGGGCCTGAGACATGACGCGAGACATGGCGATCCGCGACACGCACTCTCGTTATAGACGAAAGGTTAATGTAATGCGCAGGTTTCTGATTGTAGGTTTCCCTAGGATGATCGGCGGGAGTGTTTCGGGCATGCTTCCAAGCCCCCGCAAATCGTCTTAGAACACGTTCACCGGCACATTGACCATCAGGCGGTACACGTCGCTCGAACTGTCCGAGTAGTACTTGCTGCCGTGGTGGTGCATGTAATAAAACTTCATCGACGTGTTTTTCAACGGTCCGCTCGCGATCGTATAACTCGGAATCACGCCGAATTCGTAATGCGTGCCGTGGACGGGCTCGCCGTTTTTCCAGTAGAGATCGTGAAGCGCACTCGACGGATCGGCATATCGATTCGCCGATGTCGTCGCATCCGCACCCCAGCCGTACGCGGTCCACATCGTCATTTTCAGGCCGGGCGCGCCGTAATCCTTGAAGTTGATCGAATACGAGAGGCTGAGCGACTTTTCGTGCGGCGCGTTGTAATCGACGTCGAGCGAGTTGGCGAGATAATCGCCGGCGGACTGGCCGACATAATCGAAGAACTGATTGCTTGCGATCTGCTGGAAGCCGATCTGCAGGGTATGCGCGTTATGCTGTCCTGATAGCGCCAGGCTGTATGCGTTATTATTAATCGGACCTTCCCGGCTTTGGCCGACGTCGTGCGTGTAGTAATACTGGAGCGCGCCGGTCCAGCGAATTGCCGACGGACTTCCGATACTATGCGAGGCCGTCAGATAATACTGGTCCCATACATTTTCCGCCCGGCTTCCGTAAAGGGAAATCGCAGTATCGTCGCCGATCGTATAATCACCGCCTGCATACGTGAAACGGCTGAACTTCACGCCGCCATATTCCGTCGAAAGCGACGACGTGCTCGTCATGCCCCGCGCCAGCACGGCGTCCACGCTACCCCCCTTGAGTGTCAGGTTCCTGATCTCGTCGCTGGCGAGCGAAAAACCGCGATACGTCGGCGGCAGCGCGCGATTATCGTGCGGTACGAGGTAGGGATTATCGAAGAGCTGCTGGCCGTATTTGAGCACCGTATTCGATACGCGCGCCTTCACGTCCCACACGCCCGGATACGTCCACGCGAGCTGATTTTGTCCGGTGCCGTCGGCATTCAGATGCACGCGATTTCCCGCGCCATTTCCACCGTTCAACTTCAACGCGCTGAAAAGCGATGCGTCGAAACCGACGCCAAATAGCCCGCGCGTATAACCGGATTCGAATACCGCCTGATTCCCGATGACCCACGCATCCTTCTTCTTCATGCCTTCCGCTTCAAAATGTTCCGAATAAGAGCGGAACAGCAGATTGAAATGCGAATCCTCGATAAATCCCTTCGATAGCGATTGCTTGCTGATCGGCGCATCGGCTTCGGTATTCGGTGGCGAACTCGGCGGCGCCTCGGTATGACGCGACGGCGGTTCGGTTTCGGTTTCGTCGCCATAAGCCGCTACCGTGCCGGCCATAAGGCCGCTAAAAATAAAAATCGATAAGGCGAGTGAACGCTTCTGTTTTTTCACGCAAAAATCTCCACTTGTTCTTAATTGTTGTTGACTGTCGATTCAAATCGAAGGGGATGCACTGAGCCTTGCCCGGCGGCCAGAAAGACCGGGGCATCGGTTCAAAAGCGGGGATTAAGAAGTTATCGGGGGTTCTTGTTCTTTAGCTCATGGTGGCGTTCAAAGTCGGGGAAAAGGCTCAGGCGAGCAGACAAGCCGCCGCGGCGCCGTCCGAAAGTTTGCGCAGCGCAGGCACTTCCTGCGCGCAACGCGCCTCGGCGATCGGGCAGCGCGTGCGGAACACGCAACCGGAAGGCGGATCGATCGGACTCGGGATGTCGCCCGAAAGAATCTGCACGACCTTGCGGCGTTCGATGGCCGGATCGGGCACGGGCACCGCCGAGAGCAAGGCGCGCGTGTAAGGATGGCGCGGCGCGTCGTAGAGCGATTGCTTGCCCGCAAGCTCCATCACGCGGCCAAGGTACATCACCATTACGCGATCGGAGATGTGCTTGACCACGGCGAGGTCGTGCGCAATGAAGATCAGCGCAAGCCCCATCTCCGCCTGCAACGACTTCAGCAGATTGACGATCTGCGCCTGGATCGACACATCGAGCGCGGACACCGGTTCGTCGCACACGACGAGTTTCGGCTCGACGACGAGCGCACGCGCAATGCCGATCCGCTGGCACTGTCCGCCGGAAAACTCGTGGGCATAGCGGTTGATCATCTGATCGCGCAGGCCGACTTTCTCCATCATCGCGCGCACGCGCTGCATGGTTTCGTCTTTCGACATCCCCGGCCGATGCTCGCGCAACGGCTCCGCGATGATTTGCCCGACCGTCATGCGCGGATCGAGCGACGCGAGCGGGTCCTGGAAGATCATCTGGATGTCGCGCCGCACGTCGTGCCATTCGCGCGTTGACGCCCCCGAGAGGTCCTCGCCCATCCACACGATCTCGCCGTGCGTCGCGGGGATCAGGTTGAGGATCGCGCGCGAAAGCGTGGACTTGCCGCAGCCCGACTCGCCGACCACGCCGAGCGTTTCACCGGCCTTCAGGTCGAAGCTGACGCCATCGACGGCTTTCAGCGTGCGCGACGGCGCCCACGGCAAGCGGCTCTTCGCCTTGACCCTGAAATGCACCTGCACATCGCGCACAGAAAGAATGGTTCGCTCAGACATGGCTCGGCTCCTCGTGCAGCGACTTCATCCGCTCGACCGGGCGATAGCACGCGCGCAGCCACGTTGCATCGTTACGCCACGGTTCGAGCGCGGGCGCGCGTTCGCCGCATCGCGCATCGGCATCGATGCAGCGCTCCTGAAACGGACAGCCCGAAGGCGGATGCGCCATGTTCGGCGGATTGCCCGGAATGCCCTGCAACGCCGCGCCGTTCTGATCCAGACGCGGCAGCGCGCGCAAGAGGCCGATCGTGTACGGATGTGACGGTCGCGCGAACAGGTTGTCCGCGCTGCAATGCTCCATCACGCGGCCGCCGTACATCACCATGACCTTTTCGCAGAGCCCCGCGACCACGCCGAGATCGTGCGTGATCAGCACGATCGCCGTGCCGAAGTCGTGCTGCAGGTTGCGCAGCAATTGCAGGATCTGCGCCTGCACGGTGACGTCGAGCGCGGTGGTCGGTTCGTCGGCGAAGAGCACTTGCGGCTCGCAAAGCAGCGCCATCGCGATCATCACGCGCTGCCGCATGCCGCCCGACAACTCGTGCGGATACTGGTCGATACGATGCGCCGCCTCGGGAATCCGCACCGCTTCGAGCATGCCGATCGCGCGCTGTTTCGCCGCGCGGCGCGTCATGTTCTTGTGCAGTTCGAGGACTTCGGTCATCTGCCGCTCGATCGTCAGGTATGGATTGAGCGACGTCATCGGGTCCTGGAAGATCATCGAGAGGCGATTGCCGCGGATGCGGTTCAGCGCCTTCGCGGGCATCGTCAGCAGGTTCTTGCCCTGATACAGCGCGCTGCCGCTCGCACGGCCGTTGCGCGCGAGGAGGCCGAGCATCGCGAGAACGCTCTGGCTCTTGCCCGACCCCGATTCGCCGACGATGCCGAGCGTGCTGCCCTCTTCCAACTCGAAGTTCACGCCGTTCACGGCGCGCACGGTGGCATCGGGCGTCTGGAATGCGACTTCGAGGTCGCTTACTTTAAGCAATGACATCGCGCTCACCGATCCTTCGGGTCGAGCGCATCACGCAGCCCGTCGCCGATAAAGTTGATGCAATAGAGCGTCACCGATAGAAGCGCCGCCGGGAACAGCAAGATCCACGGCGAGCTTTCCATCACGCCGACACCGTCCTGGATCAGCACACCCCAGCTCGTCATCGGTTCCTGCACGCCGAGACCGAGGAACGACAGCACCGATTCGGTGAGAATCACGCCTGGCACGGTCACGGTCGTATAGATCGCGACGATGCCGAGCAGATTCGGCACTACGTGCCGCAGGATGATGCCGCCCGTCGATACACCGATCGCGCGAGCCGCCTCCACGTATTCCTTCGAGCGGATCGCGAGCGTCTGGCCTCGCACGACGCGCGCCATGTCCATCCACGAGAACACGGTAATCGTGAGCACGACGAGGTAGAACTCGCGGCCGAGCAGCGTCACCATCAGGATCGCGATCAACAGGTACGGGATCGCGTACATCATGTCGACGAAGCGCATCATCGCGTTGTCCACGCGGCCGCCGACGAAGCCCGCGATAGCGCCCCACACGATGCCGAGCGTCACCGACGTCAGCGTCGCGAGCGCGCCGATCATCAGCGAGACGCGCCCGCCGATCAGGCAGCGCACAAGCAGGTCGCGGCCGGTTTCGTCGGTGCCGAAGAGATGCCAGTTCGCGAACGTGGGTGTGGCGCTCATCGCGTTCCAGTCGGCGGAATCGAACTGGTTCGGCAGCAGCATCGGGCCGAAAATGCAGGCGATCGTAATCAGCGCGAGTAGCACGGCGCTCGTGACGGAAGCCTTGTTGCGCATGAAGCGCAGGCGCGCGTCCTGCCACGGGCTGCGGCCTTCGAGCGGCGCGGCGGCAGCTTTTTCGAGCAGCGGCGCGAGACAGGTTTTCATTGCCGGCCTCATGTCAGTAGCGGATCTTCGGATCGAGCCACGCATACGCGAGATCGACCAGCAGGTTGAGCAGCACGGCCACGACCGTGACCAGCACGACGAGTCCGAGCACGAGCGTGTAGTCGCGATTAGCCGCGCCGTTGACGATCAGCTTGCCAATGCCCGGCAGCGAGAACACCGATTCGGTGACCACCGCCGCCGTGATCGACGAAATCGCGAGCGGCCCGATCACGGAGACGACCGGGATCAGCGTCGGGCGCAGCGCGTGCCGAAAGACGATGGTCCAGCGCGACAGGCCCTTCGCATACGCGGTGCGGATGTAGTTCGTGTTCATCACTTCGATCAGGCTCGCGCGCGTCACGCGGCCGACGGTCGCTACGTTGATCATCACGAGCAGGAGAATCGGCAGAACCATGTAGCGAAGGTCGAAGCTGTTCCAGCCGCCGGCCGGCAGCCACTTCAGCAGGATCGCGAACACGAGGATCAGCACCGGCCCGATCACGAACGACGGAAACGCGCTGCCCGCATTGCTCACGAGCATCAGCAGATAGTCGGCGGCGCTGTTGCGATAGAGCGCCGCGAGAATCCCGAGCGCGACGCCGATCACGATCGACAGCAGCATCGACACGCCGCCGATTGTGAGCGACACCGGCAACGCGCGCAGCACGAGCTCGTTGACGCTCCAGTCGGCGTAACGGAACGATGCGCCGAGGTCGCCGTGCAGCAGGCTGTCGAGATAGAGCAGGTACTGCTTCCACAGCGGCTCGCCGAGATGGTATTTCGCCTGCAGGTTCGCGAGCACTTCCGCCGATACCTTGCGCTCGCCGTCGAAGGGACCGCCGGGCGTGGCGTGCAGCAGCAGATAGCAGGCCGTGATGACGAGCAACAGCGTGGGCAGCGTCAGCAGCACGCGCCTCAATGTATACGACCACATGGGTATGTCTCCTCGCAGACAGCGCCGCGATCCGCCGTCAGTGCTTGACGATGTAGAGGTCCTTGCTGCGATAGCGATCCATCGGATTCTTCAGCGAGTATCCTCCGACGTAGCTCTTCACGAGCCGCACGAGCGTGTATTGCAGGAGCGGCAGCATCGGATAATCGTCCATCGCGAGCTTCGCGGCCTGCGTCTGCAATTGCGTGCGCTTCGCCTGGTCGGTCGTCTCGTTGGCCTCCTTGATCAGCGCATCGGCTTTGGGGTTGCAACTGAAGTTATCGTTCTGCTCCGAATTGCACTGCACGAGCGTGAGGAACGTCGTGGCATCGTTGTAGTCCGCGACCCAGCCGTTGCGCGCGATCTGATAGTCGCCGGCGTGCCGCTTCTTCAGGAGCACCTTGAACTCCATCGCTTCGATTTCTGTATCGAGGCCGAGCTTCGTCTTCCATTCCGATGCCGCGAAAATCGCCATCTTCTTGTGATATTCGCTCGTGTTCATCGCGAAGCGGATTTTCGCGCCGGGTTTCACGCCTGCGTCCGCGAGCAGCTTCTTCGCTTCCTCGACGCGTTTTGCCATCGGCCACGCGGACCACTCGTAGTTCGTCACGTCGGCGCCCTTGACGCCCTGCGGAATCACGCCATATGCGGCGAGCTGGCCGTCGGCGGTGACGCGCTGCGCGAGCAGGTCGCGATCGATCACCATTGAAAGCGCCTTGCGCACGCGCACGTCCTTCAGCAGCGGATCGCGGTTGTTAAACGAGTAGTAGCGCAAGCCAAGCATCGGCGCATTCTTGATGTCGGCGGGGAACTGCGCCTTGTACTTCGCGTACGTGCCCGAGGGCAATTGATACACCCAGTCGTTCTCGCCCGACTGGAATAGCTTCACATCACTGTTTTCATCCTCGACGGGCAAGTACGTCACCTGGCTCAATTGCACGCGCGATGCGTCCCAATAGTTCGGATTCTTCGTCAGCACGAGCTTGCTGTTGACCTGCCACTCCTTCAACTGATACGCGCCGTTGCTCACCAGCTTGCCGGGCTTGGTCCAGTCACGCCCGTTCTTCTCGACAGCCGCGCGGTTCACCGGTCCGAGCGTCGTATTCGACATCAGTTCGGGCAGGAACAGCACCGGATACGGCGTCTTCACTTCGAGCGTGTTCGCATCGATGGCGCGCACCCCGAGCGCCGTCACCGGCTTCTTGCCCGCGATGATGTCGGTGCCGTTGAGCAGGAACTTGCCGAACGTCCCCGCCGACGGCGACGCCATTTTCGGATCGACGAGCCGCTGGCAGCCGTACACGAAATCGTTTGCGCTGACGGCCTCGCCATTGGACCATTTGGCGTTCTTGCGCAGATGGAAGATCCAGGTGGTCGGGTCCTTCTGCTCCCACTTTTCCGCGACGCCGGGTTGCACGTTGCCGTCGGCATCGGTCGTGGTGGCGCCCTCGAACAGGTCCTCGGACACGTTGTTCGCCGGCACCGTTTCGACGAGATTCGGGTCGAGTGTCTCGACTTCGGCGGCATTGTTGCGCACCAGTTCCTGCTTCGCGGCGAGTTGCACGCCGGACGGCACGTTGGCCGCTTGAGCGCTAAAAGCGAACGCGCCGGACACGGCGGCGAGCGCAGCGGCAATCGCGCGACCGCGCGGAACGAAACCATGTGCCAAAGGGACAGACAAGAACGTCACGGGGAAGTCTCCTGCTAAGTCTTATGTTGTTGCACGCAGGCTGCGACGCTTGCAGCCCGATTCTTATTCAGCGAGACGTTTAGCCTTCGTTAGCTAAACCGAATCGCGATTAATCTTAGTGAGCCTAACGTTTTGCTTTCGAAACGTGAGACCGCTTCATCGCACCGGAAGTCGCGTTCTTTGCGCTTCGCTTACGGCAACAATTCAGGCTGGCGGCGAGTATTTAACAACAATAAGGCGGAATCCACTCACATGTGCTTATAGGTAATACGTTTTATGCATACCCTGGCGCTGCTTCTGCGAAACCTTTGTTTTATCGGCGGGACGGGCTGGTCCATCGAGGCAGTAAGGGGTTGTTTCCTATACCATCCGTGTCCTTGTTGTCATGCATGAGTAATCCAGTACGATGATCCGTTTTCGCCAGATCGAAGCATTTCGAAGCTTGATAATGACCGGCACGAGTGTCGGTGCCGCGCGCAAGATGCACGTCACGCAGCCCGCGATCAGCCGCCTGATCGCGGATTTAGAGGCCGATCTCGGTTTTAGCCTGTTCAGTAGAATCGGCGGCCGTCTGAACCCCACCACCGCGGGCCTGCGCTTCTACAAGTCGGTGGAAGAAAACTTTCTCGGGCTCGAACGCCTCAAGCAAGTCGCGGACATGATCCGCGACGAAGCCTCCGAAGGCCTCACCGTCGCGTGCATGCCGGTGCTCGCCACTACCCTCTTGCCGCCGATCCTCGCCGATTTCGTCGAGCGCCATCCGGGCGTGCCGATCCGCGTCGATTCGGTGAAGGTGCCCGAGGTGCTCGTGAGCCTTCAGAACCACAAGGCCGATGTCGCGATCAGCCAGGCGTTTCCGGCGGTCGCGGGCATCGAGGTGCAGACGCTTTTGAAAACACGCGCTTTGTGTGCGATGCCGGCCGGCCACAAGCTTGCTAAGAAGAAGGTCGTGCGCGCACAGGACCTGCGCGGCGAGAAGATCATCGGCTGGCTGCCGAATTCGCGGCAGGCGTACGAGGCAGAACAGTCGACGATTTCCTCGACCGAGGAAAGTCCCAACTACACCGTCCTCACCGACACCGCGCACACGCGTTACGCGATGGTCGCGGGCGGGCTCGGCGTGTCGATCGTCGAGCCGTTCGCGGCGAAGGTATGGCGCGCGCATGGCGTAGTCGTCAGGCCGTTCGAGACCGCGATTGAATATGAATACGCGCTCTCGTATCCGAGCAGCGGCATCCGATCGGATCTGGTGGCGTCGTTCAGGGAATCGGTGCTGCGTATCGTCGAGCACTACTCGTTCGACGAGTAAGCGCGTTCAGCTTGCTTCGCCATCGAAGAGCTTCTCGGCGCGCACGCGCATCTCGTCCGGCGACACGTCTTCGATATGCGTCGCGAGCCACCAGAGATGGCCGAACGGATCGCGCAGTTTGCCGCCGCGATCGCCGTAGAACTGGTCCGCGACCGGGCGCAACATCGTGGCGCCTTCATCGACGGCGCGTTGCGCGACGGCATCGACGTCTTCCACGTACAGATGCAGCGTGACAGGCGAGCCGCCAAGCGAGAGCGGGCCGTGCACGTCCATCTCGGGGAACTCGTCGGAGAGATAGATCACAGTGCCGCCGATCTCCAGCTCCGCGTGGCCTACGCGGCCGCCGGGTGCGTCGAGGCGGAATAGCTCGGTGGCGCCGAACACCGTCTTGTAGAACTCGATCGCGGCGACTCCGCCCGCGACGGTGAGGTAAGGCGTCACGCCGTGACGGTCTTTGGGGATGGGGTTGACTTTTGCGGTCATTGGGTCCTCCGTTTTGACGCTTCTGCGTCTCCAGTTTCTATTGTCTTCATCGCGATAACCGGGCCAGCCCATCCTGCTCAAGGTGTTCCGAAGCGCCGCTGCCCCTTGACGACAAGGATAGCGCTTTTGCGTCCTTGCGAAGAACCCGAACGCCGTGTCCAAGAATTTCAAGATAACGCCGGAGCAGCATGCATTAACCTTTCGCCGTCACCATTACTTCGGATCACCAATGACGGCATTGCTGACGTGCTACGGCGGACACCATTACACGATGCATCTCGCGAGCGACTACCGCATGGGTTCGCTCTTCGCCCCCGACCCCGAAAAAGAAGCCGCCGCCGACGCCGGCCGCAAGATGCTCGACGCGGTTTATCCCGATGTTTGGGAGCGAAACGCTGACATAGTGAAGCGCGTTGAGGATTTTCTGATCGCTTCGTTCCCGTATTATCGAAAGGGCAACGCGCATCACACGCTTGACGCATTGAGGCGCGCGGTATGGCGAGGCAACATGTATGTCGTCGAGCGCGAGCCGGAATATCGCGGCGGGTTCGTCGCTCCGCTGACGCGTGAGCGGTCGAGTATCTGGGGCGTAGAAGACTACGCCGATTTACCAATCGAAAATGAGCCATGGCTCGAAGAACCCGATACGTCGATAGCCGATTGCAATGCGTGGCACGACGCGAACAACCAGGCAATGATGCACGCAGCCGTTCGTGCCGAGCCCGCGCTTTTCCTGCCGATGTTCGCCAGAGCCGGATGGATCAGCCGTTACGGCGTGCCGAACTTATCGGACGAATTTGCGGAAACATCGACGCCGCTCGGTGACGCGGCACCATTTGAATTCGACGAAACGCCAGCGTACGGCGAAAGTTTCGACATTGCGAAAACGCCAAATGTGGGAGAGCCGGGAATCTGGTACACCAACCCGGGCAGCGGTCAGATGCGTTTGTACGGCGATACGGGCGCGCCTGTGGTGGACTTCGATTTCGACCATGATCACGGTCAAGGCATTCCGCACGCACACAATTTCGGTCTTCCGAACGAAGATGGGAGCCTGAATCGCGAAGGCGGCGTCAGCTTCTCCTTATGGCCTCGATAATTTACGAAGCCGTCAGAACAACCTGGGTTCCACGATGATACTTGCGCACAATTACCACGATGCCGAGCTTGCCGGCGTCGAATACTCCCGCGAGAAGGCCTCGCTACTGCTCGCGTTCGACTGCGTCGGCGAGGGCGTCGGCAAGATATCCTGTACCGGCATCCGAAACTTCCGGCTCGGCGAGTTCGGCTTGCAAAATGTGGTCTCGCGGCTGATGGTGTCGACGTCCCGAACTTTCGCTGCGGAGGACATCAGGGCGCACGTCGATTGGGCCAACAGCAAGGACGACGTTCGAAGGTCGATGACCGACGAACGCGCCCGTTTTTTCGTCGATGGCATATCGAACGGCCAATTGGTGCTCCTCGTCCTCGAGCCGTCGGTCGGCGCGGAGCTCGTCGTCGTGTGCGAACGCGTCGAAGAACTGCAATAGCGGTGGCGGACATCTGCACATAAATCGAACCACCGCCCGCTCCTCCGCTCAAACACCCGTAGACGCTTCGCTCGCCCGCTTCTCGCGCGGCGAGCCATCCTAGTCAGCAGGCAACCCGGGAGCACACATGCACGACCTGAAAGGCAAATCCGTCCTCATCACCGGCGCGAGCACGGGCATCGGCGCCGCGGCCGCGCGCGCGTTCGGCAGCTACGGCGCGAACGTCGCGATTCACTACAACGCGTCGAAGGAAGCGGCCGAAGCCGTCGCGCAGGAAGTGCGCGCGCTCGGCGTGAACGCGATCACCGTCGGCGCCGACGTCCGCGACACCAAAGCAATCGACGCCGCCGTCGCCCAGGTCGCGGCCGAGTTCGGCAAGCTCGACGTCCTCATCAACAACGCGGGCAGCCTCGTCAAGCGCGAGCCGCTCGAAAGCGTCACCGACGAACTCTTCGACGAAGTCCTGCACATCAACGCGCGCTCGGTCGTCGCGTTCACCCGCGCGGCGCTCCCCGCGCTGCGCCAGAACGGCGGCGGCTCGATCATCAACGTGACGTCGGTCGCGGCACGGAACGGCGGCGGCCCGGGCGCGCTGCTCTACGCGGCATCGAAGGGATTCGTCAGTACGATCACGAAGGGCATGGCGAAGGAACTGATGCCCGACAAGATCCGCGTCAACGGGGTCGCGCCCGGCGTGATCCAGACGCCCTTCCAGGACCGCTTCACATCGCCCGAGCAGCTCGACGCGTTCCGCAAGACCATTCCGATGGGCTTCATCGGCGAGCCGGACGACTGCAGCGGCGCGTTCCTTTATCTCGCCTCCGAGACGATGTCGCGCTATGTGACGGGCCAGATCATCGACGTGAACGGCGGCCAGTTGATGCCGTAGGCACATGACGGCGCTTTCTCAAAAAAGCGCTCGCGTGGTATAAGCCCATCTTTACCGATAGCCACGGAGCGATCTGGAAATGTCGTTGAAATTCGAACAACGCGTGCGCTCGCGCATGCTCGGCGCGTTCGCGGCCGCCGCGCTTTTTGTCTCGACGGGCTTCGTCGAATCGACGCCCGCTTACGCGAAAACCGACGCCCAGCCGGCGGTCCTGACAGCATCGGCGGTCGCGGTCGCCGACAAGTACGCCGCCGATACCGCCGAGAAAATCTTCAAACAGGGCGGCAATGCGGTCGATGCCGCCGTCGCCATCGCGTTCACGCTCGCCGTGACGTATCCGGAGGCGGGCAACATCGGCGGCGGTGGGTTCATGACGCTCTACGTCGACCATCGGCCGTACTTCCTCGACTATCGCGAGCGCGCGCCGCTTACCGCGACCAAGAACATGTATCTCGACGACAAGGGCGAGGTCATCAAGGGCATGAGCCTCTACGGCCATCGCGCGGTTGGCGTGCCGGGCACGGTCGCGGGCATGTGGGAGGCTCAAAAGCGCTTCGGCAAGCTGAAGTGGAAGCAGGTGCTCGCGCCATCGATCAAGTACGCGCAGGACGGCTTCGAAGTCGACGACCAGTTGCAGGAGCGGCGCGACGCGGCATCGAAGGAATTCGCCGGCAAGACCAATTTCGACCTGTACTTCGGCGGCATGAAGCAGGGCGCGGTGTTCAAGCAGCCCGACCTCGCCGCAACGCTGCAGCGCATCGCCGATGGCGGCGCGAAAGGCTTCTACGAAGGCCAGACGGCGCAACTAATCGCGGAATCGATGCGCGGCCACGGCCTGATCACAGAGCGCGATCTGAAGGAATACAAGGCCGTGTGGCGCCAGCCGATCCTCGCGAGCTGGAACGGCTACCGCATCATCACCGCGCCGCCGCCTAGCTCAGGCGGCATCGGTCTCGTGCAGTTGCTGAAGATGAAGGCCGATCTTAAGGAAAAATTCGACAACGTCCCGCTGGATTCGGCGCAGTACATCCACCTCGTCGCGGAAATCGAGAAGCGCGTATTCGCCGATCGCGCGCAGTATCTGGGCGACCCGGATTTCTACAAGGTGCCTGTCGCGCAGCTCACCAATGACGACTACATCCTGAAGCGCGCGCAGGAAGTGAATCCGGAGACGCCGTCGGACACGAAGAGCGTGCTGCCCGGCCTCGGCACGTCGATGCCGGAAAAGGCGGAAACGACGCATTATTCCGTGGTCGACAAATGGGGCAACGCCGTCTCGAACACGTACACGATCAACGGGTATTTCGGCTCGGGCGTCGTCGCGGAAGGCACGGGCATCGTGCTGAACGACGAAATGGACGACTTTTCGTCGAAACCGGGCGTCGCGAACATGTTCGGCGTGGTCGGCAGCGATGCGAACGCGATCGCCCCGCGCAAGCGTCCGCTTTCGTCGATGACGCCGACCATCCTCACGAAGGACGACAAGGTCGCAATGGTGATCGGCACGCCCGGCGGCTCGCGCATTTTCACGTCGATCTTCCAGGTCATCTCAAACGTCTACGACTTCCGGATGCCGCTGCCCGAAGCCGTCGGCGCGACGCGCTTCCATCACCAACTGTTGCCGCCGAACACGATCTTCCAGGAGCCGTACCGCAAGCTCGACCCGGAAGTCGTGAAGGCGCTGGAAGAAAAGGGCTACAAGTTCACGATGCAGGACTTCAATGGCGACATCCAGGCGATCCGCATCGACGACACCACGCCCGAGCCGATGGCCGATCCGCGCGGACGCGGCGTGGCGCGCGTGATTCGCTGATTTCGGACACGTAAACCATAAGCTGACTGAAAGGCCAGGCCGCCGCGCCTGGCCTTTTTGCATAAGGGTTTGCCTCAGGTGGGCCGCGCGCTGGCCCCGGTGCGCAAGACTATAAGCATGCCGGCATGAACGGCATGTTTTTTATGAGATTGGATGATGCTTTGCGTTCCCCTAGTCTCTGTCCTGACCGAGTCGAGCCCGCGGCTGTCTCGGACACACCCAAAACTACACAGACGAGACGACCCTGACGACGGCACCGCGCGCTCCGATGCGCCCGGCACCAGCCGTTTCAGCAAGCTGATAAAGGAGAGCAGTCCATGATGGAATCCCCCGCCCAGCCGCTTGGCGACATCAACATCACCGAGATCAACGAGATCGAACGAGAGGACGGCCACGTGACCTCGCGAGGCGGCGGTGTAATCGACCGCTATTTCGGCATTTCCGAGCGCGGCAGCACGCAACGGCGCGAAGTGGTCGCCGGCGTGACGACGTTCCTCGCGATGGTCTATTCCGTGTTCGTCGTGCCGGGCATGCTCGGCAAGGCAGGTTTCGACACGAGCGCCGTATTCGTCGCCGTGTGTCTCACGACCGCATTCGGCTCGCTTTTGATGGGCATCTGGGCGCGCCTGCCGATCGCGATCGGCTGCGCGATTTCGCTCACCGCGTTCACCGCGTTCGGGCTCGTGCTCGGCAAGGGGTTGTCGCCGGCCGTGGCGCTCGGCGCCGTGTTCCTGATGGGCGTCGTGTTCACGGCGATCTCCGTCACCGGCGTGCGCTCGTGGATTTTGCGCAATCTCCCGACCGGCGTCGCGCACGGCACGGGCATCGGCATCGGATTGTTCCTGCTGTTGATCGCGTCGAACGACGTCGGGCTGATTGTGAAGAACCCCGCGCCCGGCATGCCGGTGTCGCTCGGGCACATCAACGCGTTTCCAGTGATGATGTCGATCCTCGGCCTGGCCGCGATTTTCGGGCTGGAACGCCGTCGCGTGCCGGGCGGAATTTTGCTGGTCGTGGTCGGGCTCTCGGCGATCGGCCTCGCGTTCGATCCGGCCGTGCGTTTTCACGGGATTTTCGCGCTGCCGTCGCTGTCCGCGCCGGGCCATGCTTCGCTGATCGGCGCGATGGACATCAAGGGCGCGCTCTCGATGGCGGTCCTGCCGAGCGTCCTCGCCCTCGTGATGACGGCCGTTTTCGACGCCACCGGCACGATCCGGGCAGTCGCCGGCCAGGCGGGCCAGATCGACAAGAACGGGCGCATCGTGAACGGCGGCCGCGCCCTGACGGCCGACTCGGTCAGCTCGATCTTCTCCGCGTGCTTCGGCGGCGCGCCGGCGGCGGCTTACATCGAATCGACGGTCGGTGTCGCGGCGGGCGCGAAGACAGGGCTGGCGGCGGCGGTGGTCGGCGCGCTCTTCCTCGCGGTGATGTTCCTCTCGCCGCTCGCCGGACTCGTGCCTTCCTACGCGACGGCGCCCGCGCTGATGTACGTCGGCCTCCTGATGCTCGGCAACGTGAGCAAGCTGCACATGGAAGACACCGTCGATGCAATGTCGGGCCTCGTTTGCGCGGTGTTCATCGTGCTGTCGGCGAATATCGTGACGGGCATCATGCTGGGCTTCTGCACGCTCGTGATCGGGCGGATCGTGGCGGGCGAATATCGCAAGCTGAACGTCGGGACGGTGGTGATCGCGCTGGTGCTGGCGGTGTTCTATCTCGGCGGCTGGGCAATCTAGATTCGCGCTTGCCGCGATTCAGATGGTAAAACGCCCCGGAAACAGACGTTTCCGGGGCGTTTTTTCTTCTTGCTGCGGTCGAGGCGGCCGCATGCGATCAGTCGCGGCGATAGGCTTCGACGAGGATCTCGCAATTCTGGACGTGCAGGTCCAGCGCGCGATTCCATTCGCGACGCGTAACAGCCATCGCATTGCGCAGCCAGGAACCGAGGGAAACGAGCAAGGAGGTTTGAGCAGTCGTCTTCATGGCAGTCATCCGGGTAAGTAGCTAAGGGAATACCCTAGATACTACTCTTTTTATGCTGCAGTGCAACCTATCTTAAAAAAACAACACGTTCGATCAGCGATTCAGCGAATCAGGATTTACCCGCGCCGGCCGGGGAAGCACGTCGCATCGTGCGGCTTGCATTGTTATAATTCTTTCATCTTCCGACCGGAATCTAACACTGTCAGCGGCGCGTTTCGCCGACTCGCAGGCCCCACCGATGACCAAAGCCGAACGCCTGCGCGCCCTTGCCAGCGCCCTCGACAATCAGAGCGTGATGCGTCTGCGCGACGCCGCAACGCTGCTCGGCGTATCTGAGATGACGGTCCGGCGCGACATCGCCGCGAGCCCGGGACGGTTCACGTACCTCGGCGGCTATATCGTGAGCGCCGCCGACGTGCCCAACGCGGCCGGCTACACCATCGACGAGGAAAAGGACCACTTCGCGCAAGCGAAGGCGGAGGCATCAGCGGCGGCGGCGAAGCTGCTGGTCGATAGCGAGACCGTGTTCATCGACTGCGGAACGACCCTTACCACCCTCGCGCGCCAGATTCCCGCCGAGATGCATCTGACGGTGGTCTGCTATTCGCTGAACGTGGCGGAAATCCTGCGGCGTCGGCCGAACGTGCGGATGATCCTGCTCGGCGGCGTGTACGTGCCGTCGTCGGATTCGTTCGCGAGCGACGAGAGCGTCGAGACGCTGCGGCGCATGGGGATCAACAAGGCGTTTTTGTCGGCGGGCGGCGTCGACGAGGCGCGCGGCGTGACGTGCTGGAATTTCCACGAGGTGGCGATCAAGCAGGCGGCGATGGCGAGCGCGGTGGAACGGCATCTCGTCGTCGATGCCAGCAAGTTCGGGAAGGTCAAGGCCGTGCGCTTCTCACAGCTCGACGAGTTCGATTCGGTCATTACGGAGAAAGGGCAGGCACCAAGAAGGCAGTAAGAGGCCCGGTCTCTCGCAATCCGCGGCGTGTGCGTCTGAACCACGACGATTCACGCCGGACGCGCTCCATGAAAAACGGCCACCGATTCGCATCGGTGGCCGTTGTCATTTCATAAAGCGCTTTAACCCCGCCGCCCCAGCGCAAACAGCGTCCCGGCGACCAGAATAAACGCGCCGATAATCACTTTCTGCCACGTACTCGGCACGCCGACGAGAATCAGCACGCTATTGATCAGCGTCACGAGCACGACGCCGAGCAGCGTTCCCATCACCGTCCCCGTTCCGCCCGTGATCCGCGCGCCGCCGAGAATCACCGCCGCGATCACATCGAGTTCAGTGCCGACGAGATCGAACGGATTCGCAAGCCGGTTCGTCGAGACGTGCAGGATGCCCGCGACGCCCGCCAGCATCCCCGTATAGCCGAACACGAACAGATGGATCGCGCGCAGGTTGTACCCGAGCCGCTCGGCGATCGGCAGACTGCCGCCCATCGCGTATACGCCGCGCCCCATCATCGTGCGGTTGAGCAGCCACCACGTCACAACGGCCGCGATCACGAGCGCGATCACCGATACCGGCAGGACGGCGCGCAAGCCATCGGACGTGTGATAGAAAAAGAGCGGCAGCCGCCCGAACGTATCCATGCTGTGCGGGATGTTCATGAAGAACTGCGTGCCGACGAACGTCAGCAGCAAGCCGCGGTACAGATACTGCGTGCCGATCGTCACGATCAGCGACGGCGCTTTCAGGCGATGCACGAGCATGCCGTTGACGATCCCGAGCAGCACGCCGCCGAGCGCGCCGGTCAGCAGGATCAGCGCGAACGGCGCATCCGGCCACCACGCGAACACCGCCTTGGTGATCGAATACATGGTGAACGCGGCGATCGCGGTGAATGACACGTCGATCCCGCCGGAGGCCAGCACGACCAGCGTGCCGAGCGCGAAAAGCGAGACGGTGGTGGCCGAATGCAGCAGGTCGAACACCGTCGCGAACTGGAAGAAGCGCGGGTTCAGCGTGCCCACCACGAGACACGTCACCACAATCAGCGCGGCCGTGAACCACTCGGGGTTGCGCGTCAGCCGCGCGGACCAGCTCAGTTGCCGCACGCGCGGCGCGATGTCCTGCGTGGATTGCGGCATCGTCTCGGGCGAAACGCGACGGATAGACTCGCTCATGCTGCCTCGGAAAGTAGAGCGTGATAAAGATCGGCTTCGGCCATGCCTTCGGCGCGATATTCGTTCGCGACGCGGCCTTTCTTCATCATCAGGATTCGGTCGCAGTTCTGCAGCAGTTCGGGCAGGTCGTCGCTGATCAGGATGATGCCGATCCCCGCGCCCGCGAGCCGCTGCATGATGCGGTAAATAATGTCCTTCGATCCCACATCGACGCCCACCGTCGGTCCGTGCAGGATCAGCACGCGCGGATCGATCGCCAGCCAGCGGCCGATCAAGACGCGCTGCTGGTTGCCGCCGGAGAGCGATTGCACGGGCTTGTCGACGTCGGGTGTCGCGATCTGCAGGTCCTTCACGGTGCGTTCCGCGAGTTCCTGCGCGCGCTTGCGGTCGATCTGGCCGAAACGGTCGCGCAGGCTCGAAATCATCGCGGTGATAACGTTGTCGCGGATCGGCTTGTCGAGGAAAAGGCCCTCGTTCAGCCGGTCCTCCGGCACGTAGCCGATGCGTTGCAGCTTGGCATCGGCGGGCGTGCGCAGGCGCACGATCGATCCGTCGAGCGTGACCGTGCCATGATCCGCGGGCGCCACGCCCGCGAGGGCGCGCGCAAGTTCATTTCGTCCGGAATCGAGCAGGCCGGTCACGCCGAGAATCTCGCCGCGATGCAGCGCAAACGAGACATCGGCGAACTGGCCCTTGCGTCCGAGCGATTTCACATCGAGCACGACTTCGCGCGACTCGGCGGCGCCATCGGCGCGATAGCGTTCGGTCGAAAGATGCTTGCCCGTCATCAGTTCGCTGATCTGCGCCTTCGTATAGTTTTCGATCGGACCTTGCGCCATCTTCTGGCCGTCGCGCAGCACGATCACTTCGCCACCGATCGCATAGCACTCGTCGAGCTTGTGGCTCACGAACAGTACCGCGACGCCGTCCGCGCGCAGCTTCGCGAGCACCGCGATCAGGTTGTCCACTTCCTTTTGAGTAAGCGAAGTGGTCGGCTCGTCCATGATCACGAACTTCGCTTCGCTCGCAATCGCACGCGCGATCGCAACCAGTTGACGCGTCGCGAGCGGCAGTTGTTCGATGAGCGTCGCCTGGAAATCCGCGTCGCCCGGCAGGCCAACGGCTTCGAGCGCGAGCGCCGCGGTCGCGGCCATCGCGCGTCGATCGAACGTGCGCGCGAGACGTCCTTTGTGCGTGGCGAGTTCCGCCGTCAACGCGACGTTCTCCGCGACACTCATGTTCGGCAGAAGCGAAAGGTCCTGATACACCGTTTCGATACCCGCCGACAGCGCTTCCAGCGGCGAGAGCCGTGCATGCCGCGCGCCTTCGATCACGAGTTCGCCTTCATCCGGCGGCTGTGCGCCCGAGATGATCTTGATGAGCGTGCTCTTGCCGCAGCCGTTCTCGCCGAGCAGGTGATAGATCTGCCCGCGCTTGAACGCGAGGCTCACGCCACGCAGCGCGTACACGCCGGTAAAGCGCTTGTGAATATCGACGACTTCGAGAAGCGGTGCTGAATTCATCATGTCCTTCGTTCAAAGCAGGGCGCTCCGCCTTTGTAGAGGCGAAGCGCCCCGCATGCGTATCAGAACGGATACTGCTTGTAGTTCGTCTTGTCGACGTCGACCCAGCCGGTGCCGCGCACGATCACGCCCTTGCCCGGACCCTTGCTGACCGTCACTTTCGTGTAGCCCGGCACGCCGAGGTCGGAGCCGTCGGCAACCGTCTTCCCATCGACGAGCATCTTCGCGACCTTGTTCATCGCGAGGCCGGCGAGCTTCGGGTCCCAGAACGCGATGCCGTTGATTGCGCCGCTCTCGAGGAACTTGCCCGCTTCAGTCGGCAGGCCCGTGCCGTACACGCAGATCTTGCCGACCTTGCCCGCTTCTTCCACCGCGCGCCCGATGCCGATCACGTCCAGCGACGACGAACCCTGAAAGCCCGTCAGGTCCGGGTGCTTGCGCAGTACTTCCTTCGCGACCTGATACGCCCGCTCGCCGTCGTTGTTGGTTTCGAGCTTCGGCTCGACGAGGTCCATCTTCGGATACTTCTGTTTCGCGTTGCCGATGCCGCCGTCCGCCCATTGCACCTGCGAACGGCTGCCGAGCGAGCCGACCAGCACCGCCCACTTGCCCTGCGAGCCCATGCACTTCGCGAGCCGTTCGTTCAGGCCCGCGCCGTACGCGGTGTTGTCGAACGCTTCGAGATCGACCATCGTGTTCTTCGCGTTGTCGGCTTCGTGCGTGACGACCTTGATGCCGCGATCCATCGCTTTCTTGAGCGCCGGTTCGAGCGTCGGCGGGTCATAAGGCACGACCGCGATCGCCGTGACCTTCTTCGCGATCAGGTCTTCGATGATCTTCAGTTGCTGCGCGGCGTCGGCGCGTCCGGGGCCCGTTTGATAGACGGTAACGCCCGGCGTTTCCTTGCCGAATTCCTTCACGCCGTCGTCCATGCGGTTGAACCAGTTGATGCCCGTCACCTTCACCACCGTGACGATCGTCTCATTGGTCGCGGCTTCTGCGCCGGCGATCACGCCAGCGGCGAGGGCCACCGCTGTGAGCGCGGTTCCGAGTCGGGTCAGTTTCATGCAATGTCTCCTTTATCTTCGCTTATGGTTCGAATGTGCTGCACGAGAAGGTTTGAAAACTAGCGTCCGGTCGATGCGGGCGGCGGCGCCTTGGGCGTGGCCGCCGCTCCGCCGATGCCGAAGATCGCGCGCACGCGCTCGCCGCCCGCGAAGGCGAGCGAGGCGAGGAGCAGAAATCCCCACGCGCAGTCGCCGAAAAACTGCGAGACGCCGAGCAGGTTGAAGAGGCTCGACAGGAACTGAAGCACGGTCGCGGCGAGAAACACGCAGACAATGCGCCCGTAGCCGCCCGCCGGATTCACGCCGCCCATCACCGCAATGAGGATCGCGATGAGCAGATACGAGTTGCCGTAGTCCCACTTCGCGCTCGACGTATGCGTCGCGCTGATGAGCCCGGCGAGCGATGCGAGCACCCCGCACATGCCGTAGGTCACGATCAGCATCCGCGCGCGCGGAATACCCGCATAGAACGCGGCTTTCGGATTCGTGCCCATCAGATAGAGACGCAGCCCGAACGGCGTGCGCTTCAAAATCCAGCCCAGCACGAGGACGGCGGCGATGAAGATCCACAGCGAGATCGGCACTTGCAGGAACGTGCCGTTGCCGATATTCGACAGCGGATCGACGTATTCGACGCGCACCGATGCGCCATTGCTCAGCACCACCGCGATGCCGGTGAAGAGCAGTTGCGTGCCGAGCGTGCAGAGGATCGGCGTAAGCCTGAGTTTCGCGATCACGACGCCGTTGAGCAAGCCGCCGAGCAATCCGACCACGACGACCACGCCGCTGAACACCGCTGTATAGAGCGCGGGCGAATCGTCAGCGACGACGAGTTTCGGCAGTACCATCGCCGCGACCATCCCCGAAAGATTCGCGAGTCCGACGCCCGACAAATCGATACCGCCATTCCCAGACACCATCGACAGCATGATGCCGAGCGCGAGCAGGCCGAGTTCGGGCAACTGTCCGCCCATCGACTGGAGGTTGTCGATATCGAGGAACTGGCCTTTCGAAAGCCACGTTGCCACGATCACGACCAGCAGGTTCACGCCGACGAGAAAGTTGAGCTGGCGGTCGGCGAACCACTTCGACGCTTTCATCGATCAGGCTCCGTTGGACACCGCAGCGCGGCGCTCGCCGAGCACCGCGTTGATTTCTTCGAGCGTGGGCATCGAGGGTGCTGTGCCCGCGCGCGTCACCGAGAGGCTCGCGAGCGCGCAGCCGAAGCGCACTGCATCGCTCGGCGACTCACCGCGTGCGAGCGCGGCAGCAAAGCCGCCGGTGAAGCCGTCACCGGCGCCCGCGGTTTCCACGACGCGTCCGCAATCGAACGCCGGCACGAGCACCGACTCCTCCGCCGAATGCAGGAGCGCGCCCGCTTCGCCGAGCGTCACGATCACGGCGCGCGCGCCCTTCGCGAGCAGCGCATCGGCGGCGCGGCGCGCATCGTCGGTCGACGCGATCGCGATGCCGGTCAGTGCTGTCGCCTCGGTTTCGTTCGGCGTGATGTAGTCGCACAGCGGATAGATGTCGTCGGGCAGCGGCAGCGCGGGCGCAGGATTGAAGACCGTCGTCGCGCCGTGCTTGCGCGCGAGTTCGAGGCCGCGCATCGCCGCCGGAATCGGTTGTTCGAGTTGCGTCACGAAGACGGCGGCATCGGCGATATCGGCCTCGATCGCATCGACGTCGGCCGGACACAGCGTGCCCGCCGCGCCCGCCGCGACGATGATCGCGTTGCCGCCCGTGCGCTCGTCGACGTAGATATGCGCCGCCCCGGTCGATACGCCTTCGAGGACCGTCGCGCGCGACGTGATGCCTTCGGCGCGCCACGTCGATTGCGCGATTTCGCCAAACGCATCAGCGCCGATGCGCGTGCAGAAGATCACGTCGGCTCCGGCGCGCGCCGCCGCGACAGCCTGATTCGAACCCTTGCCGCCCGGTCCCATCGCGAAGGCGGAACCGGGGATCGTCTCGCCGATCAGCGGCATGCGCTCGGCGCGAAACGCGAGATCGGTCACATAGATGCCAAGAATCACTACGGTGCCGCGCTTCACTTCGCAGCCTCCGGTGCGACAGGTGCATCAGGCGCGAGTTCGACGCCCTTCTTGAAGATGAAGCAGCCATAGCCGCGCGCTTCGCCGGTCGCGATCACGCAGTAGGATTTTTTCGCGCGTTCGTAGAAGGCGAAACGCTCGACGGAAGCGAACGGCGTCTCGCGTCCTTCGGCATCGTCGACTTCGCGTTGTGCTTCGCGCTGCACCGCGGGCAACGCGCTCGCATCTCCGACGACTTCCATGCGCTCGGCCGGATGATCGACGAACGAATCGAGCGGCAGCACCGACAACACCGCGCGGATCGCACGCGGCGCACTCGCCCCGTCGATACGCAAGAGCTTGCCGAGCACGGTTTGCCGCGCGACCGAATCGGCGGGGAAATTCGCGTCGCAGATCACGACTTCGTCGCCGTGGCCCATCGCGCACAATGCGTGCAGGATGTCGGCGTTCAGGAGCGGATCGATGTTCTTCAGCACAGTATCTCCTCCATGCGTGGGCGCGCTTCGTCGTGAAGTCTTCGCCCTTTGATGATTCGGAATTCAGTCGCCGTACGGCACCCAGATATTCTTCACCTGCACGGCCTGCCGCAGGAACGGTAAGCCTTCGCTCGATGCATCGTGCCATTCAAACACGCGGCCGTGATCGACAAACGTACGCTTCAGATTGCCTACGGACTCCCGCTCGACCATCGTCGATAGCGCCGCGCTTTTGAAGCACCACACGGCATCGACGTCGTCATGTTGCGCGAGTGTTTGAGCGAGTGCGCGCGAATCGCCCGTCACGATGTTCAACGCGCCGCCCGGCACATCCGATGTCTCGACGACCTGATAGAAGTCGGTTGCCATCAGCGGACACGCTTCACTCGGCACCGCGACCACGCGATTACCCATCGCGAGCGCAGGAGCCACGAGCGACACGAAGCCGAGCAGCGGCGCCTCATCCGGACACACGACGCCGATCACACCGAGCGGTTCGTTCATCGCGAGCGCGACGCCTTGCAGCGGCGGCGAATGCACGGCGCCGTCGAACTTGTCGGCCCACGCGCCGTAGGTGAACAGACGCGTGATCGATGCTTCGACTTCGCGCGCGGCATCGCGTTCGCTCAAGCCTGCGCGCGCAACCAGTTGCCGCGTGAATTCCTCGGCGCGCGCCGACAGGTTCTCGGCGAGGTAATAGAGTACTTGCGCGCGGTTATGCGTGCTCGCATGCGACCACTTCTGCGCGCCGCGCGCCGCCGACACCGCATTGCGAATGTCCTTGCGATTGCCCTCGCCCACTTCGCCGACGATACTGCCCGACGGCGCATGCACGAGCCGCGTATAGCCGCTGTCGGGACGCGCCTGCTTGCCGCCGATAAAGAGCTTCGCGGTCCGGTCAAGCGCGCTGACGTTCACTTGCGCCTCGCCTTGCGTTTCGCTTGAGCGTGCGGCCTTCTCGCCGCGAACCGGAAGCTTAGTCCACGCACGCGGCTTCAGATACTCGTAAATCCCCTCGCGTCCGCCTTCGCGCCCGAAGCCCGACTCGTGATAGCCGCCAAAGCCCACGGCTGCATCAAAGAGATTGGTCGAATTGATCCACACGACGCCGCATTGCAGGCGCGGCGCCACATCCAGCGCGCGGCTGATGTTCTCGCTCCACACGCTCGCGGCGAGCCCGTAGCGCGAGTTGTTCGCGAGCGCGATGGCTTCGTCGGGCGTGCGAAAGCTCATCGTCACGAGCACCGGGCCGAAGATTTCTTCTTGCGCGAGCGTCGAGGCCGGCGCGACGTTCGTGACGAGCGTCGGCGGGAAGAACGCGCCACCCTCGGGCAAACGCAGCTCCGACGGCTGATGGATCACGCAGCCTTCGCTCTCGCCCTTCGCGACGAGCGAGCGAATGCGTTCGAGCTGCACGTCGTCGACGATCGCGCCCATGTCGATGCCCTTGTCGAGCGACGGCCCGACGCGCAGCGTCTCCATGCGGCGCATGAGCTTCTCGACGAAGCGCGCCTCGACGCCTTCCTGCACGAGCAAGCGCGAACCCGCGCAGCAAACCTGGCCCTGGTTGAACCAGATCGCATCGACGACGCCTTCGACGGCGCTGTCGAGATCGGCGTCATCGAAGACGATGAACGGCGACTTGCCGCCGAGTTCGAGCGTGAGCGACTTGCCCGAGCCCGCCGTCGCGACGCGAATCTGACGGCCGACTTCCGTCGAACCGGTGAACGCGATCTTCGCGACCTGACGGTGCTCGACGAGTGCCGCGCCGGTGCGGCCATCGCCGGTGACGACGTTGAGCACGCCCGCCGGCAGCCCCGCGCGATGCGCGAGTTCCGCGAACAGCAGCGCGGTGAGCGGCGTGAATTCAGCGGGCTTCAGCACGACGCAATTACCCAGTGCGAGCGCCGGTGCGATCTTCCACGCGAGCATCAGCAGCGGAAAATTCCACGGCACGATCTGGCCGATCACGCCCAGCGGAGCCCAGTCCGCGAACTCGCGATCCTGCAATTGCGCCCAGCCCGCGTGATGCAGAAAGTGCCTGGAAACAAGGGGAATATCGATGTCGCGCGTCTCGCGAATCGGCTTGCCGTTATCGAGCGATTCGAGCACCGCGAAGAGCCGCGCGTGCCGCTGCACCATGCGCGCGAGCGCATACAGATGCCGCGCGCGGCCCACGCCACCGAGCGCCTGCCACGCGGCGAGCGCGCCGTGGGCGGCATCGACGGCGGCGGCGACATCGGCGTCGCTGCCTTGCGCGATCGATGCAAGCACGCGGCCCGTCGCCGGTTCGCGCGATTCGAAGCGCTCGGCTTCATCGCCCGCTGCGGGCGCGCGGAACGCACCGCCGATGAAATGGCCGAAGCCGCTTGCATGCTGATCGAGCCAGACGCGCGCGGCGCGATCGTCTTCCGGTGCGGGTCCGTATTCCATCGAAGAAAAGTATTCGGCTACGCTCATGGGGCTTTCGGTTTATGTGACTGCGCGCAAATCACGCGACGGGATGACGGTTGAACGACGAGTAACGGCCGCTCACGTGATGTTCGAGTTGCCGCTCGATGTCCGCGAGCAGGCTCGAAGCGCCAATGCGGAACAGGTCGCCTTCGAGCCATTCGCGCCCGAGCTCTTCCTTCATCAGGATCTGGTATTCGAGTACGGACTTCGCCGTCGATACGCCGCCCGCCGGCTTGAAACCGATTGGGACGCCCGTGCGTTCCAGGTACTCGCGGATCATGCGCACCATCACGAGCGAGACGTCGAGCGTCGCGTTGACGCCTTCCTTGCCCGTCGAGGTCTTGATGAAATCGGCGCCGGCCATCATGCAGATCATCGACGCCTTCGCGACGTTCGATAGCGTGCGGATGTCGCCGGTCGCGAGGATCGCCTTCACGTGCGCGTCGCCGCAAGCGGCGCGGAAGTCGCGCATCTCGTCGTAGAGCGCTTGCCAGTTGCCGGTCAGAACGTGTTCGCGCGTCACGACGATGTCGATTTCGGCGGCGCCATCCGCGACCGATGCCTCGATTTCGCGCAGCTTGAGCGGATGCGGAATGAGCCCGGCGGGAAAGCCCGTCGATACCGCCGCGACGGGAATGCCGCTGCCGTCGAGCGCGGCGACGGCGGCTTTCACGAAGCGGTGATAGACGCACACGGCGCCCGTCTTGATCGACCCGGGCGGCATGCCGAGGGAGTCGAGCAGGTCGTCGCGGATCGGACGGCGGGCTTTGGCGCAGAGGCGTTCGACGCGAGTGGTCGTATCGTCGCCGTTGAGCGTCGTGAGGTCGATGCAGGTGACGGCCTTGAGCAGCCACGCAGCCTGCGCGTCTTTCTTGACGGCGCGTCGCGTGCCGAGCGTCGAGGCGCGCCGGCCGACCGCCGACTGGTTCACGCGCAAGCCGTCGAGCCATGCGAGATCGAACGGAACGCCGGGATTGCGCGCGATGACCTGGGCGGGCGAGCGGCCAGGCCAAGCTAGAACGGATTTCGAAGCAGCATCGAGCATGAGATCTTTCGCGAGTTGTGCGATGCACAACACCTTTTTGATAGATTGATCTCAGTTTATAACACTATTGTTACGATCGTAACATAGGGAAAGTGCGGAGGCGGATGGGCGCATCCCGTGCCGCGTGCAGGTTGGGAACATTCGATGCTGGACATTCCGACGAGGAATTCGATGCGGCGCTTCGTCGTGGGGTCGAGATCGCGCGGGGGGAGTTTGCGCTTGGGTTGCCAGGGTATGTCGGGAAGAAATCCGGCCGCTAGTGAATTGTCTCCGCAGTACGGAGACAATTCGGTCCGTCAGTTCAGACGCCCATGCGTCAGAACGTTTCCCAATCTCCGCTCGCCGTCGCTGCGAGTTTCGGCGCTGCGGCAGGCGCACGGACAGCCGCTTTCGGTGCGCTCTTTTGAGCAGGCTTCGCGGCGGTCGTAACACGCGCTTTCGACTTCGGCGTTACAGCCGCGCCGAATCCAGCCGTCACCTCGTCGTTCAATCGGAACGTCTCGACTGCCGTCCGCAACGCGCCTGCCTGATCCTCCAGCGACTGCGCCGCAGCGGCCGCTTCTTCAACGAGTGCCGCATTTTGCTGCGTCACTTCGTCCATTTGCGTGACGGCACGCGCCACCTGATCGATCCCGCTGCTCTGCTCTTCCGATGC
>NZ_FCNW02000019.1 GCF_001544475.1 Caballeronia humi
CCGAAAACCTGGAAGCCGCGTCGCCATCAAGCGCCCACACTTATCGGCTGTTAGTTTTTAAAGAACATTCGCGAGAAACCCGCACTCAACCTTCGGCGCTTCGTTCTGCGTCGCTGCATCAGCAGCAGAGAAACGAGATTATGAAGAACGTTTTGTGACTCGTCAACAGGTTTTTTGAGAATTTCCTATCAACTTCCCGAAGCACGCTTCCCACTCCGGATATAAACCCAAACGCCTTCACACTTCTTCACCAGAAAGCAAACGGGTTACGCGGACGTCGCGTAACCCGTCAATACTTGTCTGGTGCCGGCTGCAGGACTCGAACCCGCCACCTCATGATTACAAGTCAAGCGCTCTACCAGATGAGCTAAGCCGGCGAAGCGAAAGATTCTACTTCATTTGATGACTTTGAGGTGCGATCGGCCGGTCGATTTTGATGTCTCGTCGTCGGCGGAAGGGTTCTCTTCAGTCGGCGATGCGGACAGCGCCTTCGATCCCGCTGCGGACTCCTCCTCGAGTTCGGCGAGATCAAGCTCCGACGAGCGCGGCGCGTCGGGCGTGCCCGACGCCGGCGCCAACGTGGCCGGCTCGACCGGGAACGCCATACCCTGCCCGTTCTCCCGCGCGTAAATGGCGAGCACGTTCGCGACCTGCACCTCGATCTTGTGCGATTTGCCCGAGAACCGCGCGCTGAACTCGATCCATTCGTTGCCCATCTGCAGCTGGCTCGTCGCCTCGAAGCTGATGTTCAACACGATCTCATCGTTGCGCACGAACTGGCGCGGCACGCGCGTGCCGTTGTCGACCCGCACCGCTATGTGCGGCGTGAAGCCATTATCCGTGCACCACTCGTAGAGCGCGCGCAGTAGATAAGGCTTGGTGGAAATCTCTTGCATCAACTGTCCTTTACCGGAGCGGCGCCGCGCGAACCGCGACGGCGCGCCCGAACTTACGCGAAACTTAGCGACGCATCACCTTTTCCGAAGGCGTCAGCGCTTCGATATAGGCCGGGCGGCTGAAGATCCGTTCGGCGTACTTCATCAACGGCGCGGCGTTCTTCGACAGCTCAATGCCGTAATGATCCAGGCGCCACAGGAGCGGGGCGATCGCCACGTCGAGCATCGAAAACTCTTCGCCGAGCATGTACTTGTTCTTCAGGAAAATCGGCGCAAGCTGCGTCAGGCGATCGCGGATCGCGTTGCGCGCCTTCTCGTGATTCTTCTCGGCAGCCTTGCCCTTTTCGTTCTCGAGCGTGCCGACGTGAACGAACAGTTCCTTCTCGAAATTGAGCAGGAACAGGCGGGCGCGGGCGCGCTGCACCGGGTCGGCCGGCATCAGTTGCGGATGCGGAAAGCGCTCGTCGATATATTCGTTGATGATGTTCGACTCATACAGGATCAGGTCGCGCTCGACCAGGATCGGAACCTGTCCGTACGGGTTCATCACCGCGATGTCTTCCGGCTTGTTGAACAGGTCGACGTCGCGGATTTCGAAATCCATGCCCTTTTCGAACAACACCAGCCGGCAGCGCTGGGAGAACGGGCAAGTAGTGCCGGAGTACAAAACCATCATGTTTTAAAGTCCCTTCAGAAAACTCGACGGGCCAGCGCGCGCGAAAAGCGCCTTCGAAGAGGCGCTTTTCGGCAAGCTGGCCCACACCGATCGCGGCGTGTTTATTTAATGTCTTTCCAGTATGACGCGTTGAGGCGCCACGCAAGAAAGCTCAAAATCCCCAGGAAAATCAGCACCCAGACACCCAACTGCTTGCGGGTCTGCTGGGCCGGTTCCGCCATCCACGAAAGGTACGAAACCAGATCGGCCATAGCCGAATCATAATCCACCGGCGACATCGACCCCGGCGTTACCTGCGTGTATCCAGCAAAATGTTTTACCTTTTCGCCAGAATGTTCGTCGGTTTCGGTCTCGAATTTCGCCGTGCGGACGCCCTGCAACGTCCACAGCACATGCGGCATCCCGACGTTCTCGTATACGCGGTTGTTCCAGCCCGTCGGCCGCGCTTCGTCACGGTAAAAACTGCGCAAGTACGTGTACAGCCAATCCTTCCCGCGCGCCCGCGCTTCCACCGACAAATCCGGCGGCGACGCCCCGAACCATGCCTTCGCGTCTTCCGGGCGCATCGCGATCGACATCGTGTTGCCGATCTTGTCCGTCGTGAAGAGCAGGTTTTGTTGGATTTCCTTTGGGTCGATGCCCAGGTCGGTCAGCCGGTTGTAGCGCACCAGGTTCGCGCTGTGGCAATTCAGGCAATAGTTTACAAACAATTGGGCGCCGTGCTGCAGGGAGGCGAAATTGTCCGCGCTGTCGGGCGCGCGGTCGAGCGCCACTTCGCTTTCCGCGTGCGCCGGCGCCGCGCCGAATGCGAACATCGCCGCCCCGATCAGCGCCAGTGTAGAGAGCCATTTTTTCATCATGTTGTCTCCGGGCTCAGCGTCAGTGGGATTTGAAGCGCACGCGCTCGGGCGGCTGTTTGAAGCGGCCGCGCGTCGTCCAGAACGGCATCCCGAAGAAAAACGCGAAGTAGATCAGCGCGCAAATCTGCGCGATCAGCGTCGCGCTGGCCGATGGCGGCCGGGTTCCGAGATAGCCGAGCACCAGGAACGCGAACACGAAGATGCCGTAGAAAACCTTGTGGAATGTCGGCCGGTAGCGGATCGATTTGACCGGGCTGCGGTCGAGCCACGGCAGGAAAAAGAGCGACACGACTGCCGTGCCCATCACGACCACCCCCCAGAACTTCGACTCGGTGAGCGCCATGAACACCACCACGGCGATCGCCAGCACCGGCAACCCCAGCCGCCATTTGCCGCGCGCCCGCAGCAGCGCGAGCACGCCGAGCAGCGCGATGATCACCATCAGGACGATCTTGAACGGATCGGTGGTCGCCCGGAGCATTGCGTAGAACGCGGTGAAGTACCAGACCGGCGCGATTTCCGGCGGCGTCTGCAGCGGATTGGCCGGCACGAAGTTGTTCGCTTCGAGGAAGTAGCCGCCCATTTCCGGCGCGAAGAAAATGATCGCGGCGAAGATAAACAGGAACACGCACACGCCCATGAAATCGTGGACGGAGTAGTACGGATGGAACGGGATGCCATCGAGCGGAATGCCGTTCGCGTCCTTTTTCCCCTTGATCTCGACGCCGTCGGGGTTATTCGAGCCCACTTCGTGCAGCGCCACGATGTGTGCTACGACGAGCCCGATCAGCACGAGCGGAATCGCGATGACGTGAAACGCGAAGAAGCGATTGAGCGTCACGTCCGACACGACGTAATCGCCGCGAATCCACAGTGACAGATCCGGCCCGATGAACGGAATCGCCGAAAACAGGTTCACGATCACCTGCGCGCCCCAGAACGACATCTGTCCCCAAGGCAGCAGGTAGCCGAAGAACGCCTCGGCCATCAGGCACAGGAAAATCGCGCAGCCGAAGATCCAGACGAGTTCGCGCGGCTTGCGGTACGAGCCGTACATCAGCCCGCGGAACATGTGCAGATAGACGACGACGAAGAACATCGATGCGCCCGTCGAGTGCATGTAGCGGATGAGCCAGCCCCACGGCACCTCGCGCATGATGTACTCGACCGAGGCGAACGCAAGCGTCGCGTCGGGCTTGTAGTTCATCGTCAAAAAGATGCCGGTGACGATCTGATTCACCAGCACCAGCAGCGCAAGCGAGCCGAAAAAATACCAAAAGTTGAAATTTTTTGGCGCGTAATACTCGGAGACGTGTTTTTTCCACGTCGACGTCATCGGGAAGCGCCGATCGATCCAGCCGACGAGCCCGGTTGTTTCCACTTCCTTGTCTGCGGTCGCCATCAAGCCTCTCCCTTTTCGTCCCTGCCGATCACGAGTTGCGTCTCCGAAGTGAACATGTACGGAGGCACGTCCAGGTTCTGCGGCGCCGGCTTGTTCTTGAAGACGCGTCCGGCCAGGTCGTAGGTCGAGCCGTGGCAGGGGCAGAGGAAACCGCCGGGCCAGTTGTCGGGGAGATTGGGTTGCGGGCCTTCCTGGAAGCGCGGCGTGGGCGTACAGCCGAGGTGCGTGCAGACGGCCACCGCGACAAAAATGTTCTTGTGATCGGGGCGCGAGCGGAATTCGTTGTTGCAGTACTCCGGCAACGGCATCGAAAACTCGAGCTTCGACTTTGGATCAGCGACTTCGTTGTCGGCTTTCTTGATGTCGGCGAGTTGTTCTTCGGTGCGGTTGATGATCCAGACGGGCTTGCCGCGCCAGGCGACCGTCATCATGTCGCCGGGCTTGAGACTGCTGATGTCGACCTCGACCGGCGCGCCCGCCGCCTTGGCCTTGGCCGACGGAGCGAACGAGCCAACAAATGGTATGACAGTGGCAACGCCTCCAAAGCCACCTACTACGGTCGTCGCAACCAGCCAGGTACGGCGGCCGCCATCGACGGGTTTCTCTTCCTTGTCTCGCATCACACGCCCCAATTCTGAGTTGGATTTATACCGTCACATCTGTTCTTCCGCCGCTAGTGTGCGCGAATGGAGCCGTCATTTACAAGGCCCGAGTAGTAAAAATCACTCGAAGTCCTTGATGCTTCAGGGTTTCCCCGCACTTTTTCACCTCTTATTACGAAGTGTTTATTTACTCGTATTGCGCCGCCGCAATTAACGCGGCGCGCGCGTTATTCAAACAGGATTATCGATATCTATAAAGACATGTTCGATATCGAAATGTTCGGAGACGTGTGCGCCGACCGCCTGCACGCCGAAGCGCTCGGTCGCATGATGGCCCGCCGCGAGGTACGCGACGCCGCTTTCGGCGGCGATGTGCGTCGTTTGTTCGGAGACTTCGCCGCTCAGATAGACGTCGGCGCCGGCGGCGATGGCATCGTCAAAGAAGCCTTGCGCGCCGCCCGTGCACCATGCGACACGGCGCAATTCACGATTGCCGTCGCCGAGCACGAGCGGCTTGCGCCCGAGCGCGTTTTCCACCGACGCGGTGAAATGCTCGAGCGACAGCGGCATCGGCAGCGGCGCGATCCAGCCGAGGTCCTGCTCGCCGAAGCGGCCATCGGCGATCAGGCCGAGCCGCGCGCCAATCTGTGCGTTGTTGCCGAGTTCGGGATGCGAGTCGAGCGGAAGGTGATAGGCGAACAGATTGAGGTCGTTCGCGATCAGCGTGCGCAGGCGGCGATACTTGCGCCCCGTGACCTGCGGCGCCTCGTTCTTCCAGAAATAGCCGTGATGCACGAGCACAGCATCAGCGCCCCACTCGACGGCCGCTTCGAGAAACGCGAGCGACGCCGTCACGCCCGTCGCGATTTTCCGCACGCGCCGGTTGCCTTCGACCTGCAGGCCGTTGGGGCAATAGTCCCGGAACCGGTCAATTTGAAGCAGATTGTTCAGATACAATTCGAGTTCGATCCGATCCATGAAATCCTCTATTCCATCAAATGCTTAGACGCTTCTGGCTATTTTTTGCCCAAGCGGTGACCGTGATTTTGGCGCTGATGTTCATCGTCGCGACCTTAAAACCGCAGTGGCTTCAACGCCAGGGCCAGTTCGGCAAGCAACTCGCCGAGCCGATCGTCGCGTTGCAGGAAGTGGCGCCGAGCATCGGCTCCCGGCCTGCGCAGTCGTCGTATGCGGATGGCGCCCAGAAGGCAATGCCCGCGGTCGTCAACGTGTTCTCCAGCAAGGATGGCACGCTGCCGCCCGACCCGCGCGCGAAAGATCCGCTCTTTCGCTACTTCTTCGGCGACAAGAACAAGCGCAAGAGCGACGAGCCGCCAGCGTCGAACCTGGGCTCGGGCGTCATCGTGAGCTCGGAAGGTTACATTCTAACGAACCAGCATGTGGTCGACGGCGCCGATCAGATCGAAGTTGCGCTCGCCGACGGCCGCACGTCGAGCGCGAAAGTGATCGGCATCGACCCCGAAACCGACCTCGCCGTGCTGAAGATCAACATGACGAATTTGCCGACCATCACGCTCGGGCGCATGGACCAGACGCGCGTCGGCGACGTGGTGCTCGCGATCGGCAATCCGTTCGGCGTAGGCCAGACGGTCACGATGGGCATCGTGAGCGCGCTCGGCCGGAATCACCTCGGCATCAACACCTTCGAAAACTTCATCCAGACCGATGCGGCGATCAATCCGGGCAACTCGGGTGGAGCGCTCGTCGATATCAACGGCAATCTGCTCGGCATCAACACGGCGATTTATTCGCGCAGCGGCGGTTCGCTCGGGATCGGGTTCGCGATTCCTGTGTCCACAGCGCGCAGCGTGCTGGAAAGCATCATCACGACGGGCACGGTGACACGCGGCTGGATCGGCGTCGAACCGCAGGACGTGACGCCGGAGATCGCGGAATCGTTCGGGCTCGACCAGAAATCGGGCGCGATCGTGGCGGGCGTGCTCCAAGGCGGCCCGGCCGACAAGGCGGGCATCAAGCCGGGCGACATACTCGTCAGCATCAACGACGACACCATCACCGACACGACGCGCCTGCTCAATGTCGTCGCGCAGATCAAGCCGGGGACGTCGGTGAAAGTGCACCTGATGCGCAAGAACAAGGAACTGGACGTCAACGTGATGATCGGCAAGCGGCCGGCTCAGCCGCGCGCGCCGCAGTTGCCCGAGGACGATCAGGGCGATCAGGGCGAGGAGTAAGCGCTGGGAACGCATCATTCGAAGAAAAGCCACCCGTCGGGTGGCTTTCTTTTTCACCGAAGCGCGTGACGCTATTCCGCCGCCGCTTCTGCTTCCTTCTTCACTCCGTCCTTGCCGACCACGAACCGGGCCGCAATGATGCCCAACTCGTAAAGAATGACCAGCGGGATTGCAAGAATAAGCTGCGAAAACACGTCGGGCGGTGTCACAACCGCCGAAATCACAAACGCGCCGACGATCACGTACGGACGAATTTCCTTCAGCTTCTTGATCGACACGATACCCATGCGCGCCAGAATCACGACGACGATCGGCACCTCGAATGTCACGCCGAACGCCAGGAACATCGTCAGCACGAAACTGAGGTAATTATCGATATCTGTGGTCATTTCCGCACCGAGCGGCGCGTTGTAGTGCGCCATGACGCGGAAAATCGTCGGAAATACGACAAAATAGGCGAACGCCATGCCACATAGAAAGAGCGTGTAACTGCTCCCGACGAGCGGCGCAACCAGCTTTTTCTCGTGCTGATAAAGCCCCGGCGCGACAAAAGCCCAAATCTGATAAAGCACGATCGGCAGCGCAATCACGAACGCGACGAGCATCGTCACCTTCATCGGCACGAAGAACGAGCCGGTGACATCGGTGACGATCATCTTGCCGTCCTTGGGCAGGTTCTGCATCAGCGGCCGCGCGAGCAGCTTGAAAATGTCCGGCGCCCAATACACGAGGCTGATGAATACGACAATGACCGAAAGACCCGCGCGAATGATGCGGTCGCGCAATTCGACCAGGTGCGAGATGAACGTCTCTTCGACGGCCTCGTCTTTGTTTTGTTGCGGGTCGCTCACGCCGGCCCTCGGTTGGGGATCATCGATGGAAGGAATTGCAGCGCGGATCAGAAGAACTTCGTCGGACGGCGCATGCTGGCAGGCGTATGCCGCGCGACGCGCGCCGCGCCCGATTGCACGCGGGTGCGCCGGCCGGTCGAGCGCTTGTACCAGTCAGGCACGGCGCCCGTCTTGACGCGCCAGTTCTTGCGCTTCGAATACGACGACGTGCCGCTGCGCCAACTGTTGCCGTCTGTCGCGACGTTTTCCTCGGAACCGCCCGCGATGCTCGGCGACACCGACGTGCCCTGATTCCACGCGTCGTTCAGTTCGGCCTCGTGCTGCTTCAGATTGCTCTGGATCGTGCTCTCGACGTTCGTCGCCGCCGTCTCGAACTCCGTGCGCATCTTTTTCAGCTCGTCGAGTTCCATCTCGCGCGCGACTTCCGACTTCACGTCGTTGATGTAGCGCTGCGCACGGCCGAACAGCGCGCCGGCGGTGCGCGCGACGCCCGGCAGGCGTTCCGGCCCGAGCACCACGAGCGCCACGACGCCGATCAGCGCCATTTTTGTCAGACCGAGGTCGAGCATGGAATCGAGGTTTCCCGGAGTCTGTGGTGCGTGCGATCAGCGATAGTCGCCCGAGCGCGTCTTGTCTTTTGCTTCGACATCGACGGCGCCATTGCGCGGCAGTTCACGCTGGTCGGCGGCGGGCTGGTCGCCCTCTTTCATGCCTTCCTTGAAGCCCTTCACCGCGCCGCCCAGATCGCCGCCGATGTTGCGCAGCTTTTTCGTGCCGAAAACGAGTGCCACGATGAGCAACACGATCAGCCAATGCCAAATGCTTAATGAACCCATGAATGAAAACTCTCCTTGATTCCACCGCGCCTGTGGCCAGTCGCGGCGGCAAATTCCGGCCTTGCGGCCCAAGCCGGAGCGGAAGCGCTCCTTAAGTCAAACGTCGATTCTGTGCGTCCAATATTTCGTTGGGAAGACGTAATTCGCGTCTTTATTGCGCGATTCAACCCATTCGACGCCACGGACGCGCGCCAGCCAGCAGATGCGCATGAATGTGGTACACCTCCTGCCCGCCACCCGGCCCGGTATTGATCACCGTACGAAAACCCGTTTCGCCGCCGGTGTACGCGACACCCAGTTCGTCCGCAAGTCGTCCGACCAGACTAACCATTCTACCAAGCAGCGGCGCATCGCTTTCGGTGCAATGCGAGAGTGTCTCAATATGTTTACGAGGAATCACCAGAACGTGGACCGGCGCGGCTGGGTTGATGTCGTTGAACGCGACAAATTCGTCGTCCTCGTAGACTTTCTTGCTCGGAAGTTCTCCCGCGGCGATTTTGCAGAAGATGCAGTTTTCGTGGCTCATGGATTTCCCGGTTTGTCTCGAATTCATGCGCGCAGATCAAAACCAGTCGCGCGGCTCGATCGGCTTCTCTTCGTAAAGATACAGCCAGCCCTTGATCACGCGATACAGCGTCCAGATGCCGACCGCGAACAGCACCGGAAAGCCGATCAGCACGAAAAGCAGCGCGACGCCGATCAGGTGACCGAGCACGGCCCACCAGAACGTGCGGATCTGCCACTCGAAGTGCGCTTCGTAAGGCGTTCCCGCGACGTCGCCGCGCTTCAGGTAATTGATGATGATCGCGATCAGGACGGTGATGCCGCCCGTCAGCCAGTACGCGGCGTAGAGGCCGTAAAGAACGTGGGTCAGCGTGCGCAGGCCGCGCAGACGTTCGGCTTCGGCCGAATTCTGATACACGGGCGGCGGATAGGGTTCATAGGGCTGATTCATCTCGATATCCCTCCTTCGCCGTGGCGAAAATGCTCGTCAGCCGCCGTTTTGCTCGCGCTCGCGCGATTTGCGCAGCGCCTTTTCTTCGATACCCGACAAGCCTTCTCGCCGTTCGAGTTCGGCGATCACGTCGGCCGGGTTGAGGTCGAAGTGCGACAGCATCACGAGACAGTGGAACCATAAATCGGCGACTTCGCCGACGAGCGCCTTCGGCGCGCCGCCGTGGCGTGCATCCTTCGCGGCCAGAACGACTTCCGTCGCCTCTTCGCCGATCTTTTTTAAAACGGCGTCGTCACCTTTATGAAAGAGTCGAGAAACGTAGGATTGTTCCGGATCGCCGCCCTTGCGGCTGTCGATGATAGCGGCGAGGCGCAGCAGCGTGTCCTGCGTGTTGATTTGCGTCATTTGTAAATGTGTTCGGGGTCTTTCAGGACCGGTTCGACGGCGAGCCAGTCGCCCTCGTCCGCCGATCCCTCGAATTTCTGGAAAAAGCACGAATGGCGTCCCGTGTGGCACGCGATGCCCGACACCTGCTCGACTTTCAGCAGCACGACGTCTTCGTCGCAGTCGAGCCGGACTTCGTGCACGTGCTGAACGTGCCCCGATTCCTCGCCCTTGAACCACAAGCGTTTGCGGGAACGCGAAAAGTAGACGGCGCGTTTCAGCTCGATGGTTTTCACGAGTGCTTCGCGATCCATCCACGCGAACATCAGCACATCACCGCTCGACGCTTCCTGCGCAATCACCGGCACCAGGCCGTTCGCGTCCCATTTGACTTTGTCGAGCCAGTCGTTTTGCGTGCTCATGGCTCATATCCTCACCGAAATGCCCTGGTCGGCCATGAAGCGCTTCGCCTCGCCAACCGTGTGCTCGCCGTAGTGAAAGATGCTCGCGGCGAGCACGGCGTCCGCGCGGCCTTCGACGATGCCGTCCGCCAGATGCTGCAATGATCCGACGCCGCCCGATGCGATTACCGGCACCGGCACCGCGTCCGACACGGCGCGCGTGAGGGCGAGATCGAAGCCGGATTTAGTGCCGTCGCGATCCATGCTGGTCAGCAGGATTTCGCCCGCGCCGAGTTTAGCCATCTTGCGCGCCCATTCAATCGCGTCCAGACCGGTCGCCTTTCGGCCGCCGTGCGTGAACACTTCCCAGCGCGGCGTTTCGCCTTCCGCCGACACCCGCTTCGCGTCGATCGCAACGACGATGCACTGCGAGCCGTGCTTGTCCGACGCGTCGCGCACGAGCTGCGGATTCGCCACCGCCGACGAATTCACGCTGATCTTGTCCGCGCCGGCGTTCAACAGGCGCCGCACGTCCTCGACGGCGCGCACGCCGCCGCCGACCGTCAGCGGAATGAACACCTGCGATGCTACTGACTCGATGATCGGCAGGATCAGGTCGCGCTGGTCTGAGGTCGCGGTGATGTCGAGGAAGGTTAGTTCGTCGGCGCCCTGGTCATCGTAGCGGCGCGCGATTTCGACGGGGTCGCCGGCGTCGCGCAATTCGAGGAAATTCACGCCTTTGACGACGCGCCCGGCGGTCACGTCGAGACAGGGGATGATGCGTTTAGCGAGAGCCATGTTCTTGCAGATACCGTTTGTATGCCAACGCGATGCCGGCGAGCGGCCGATAGCGCGCCGCGCTTCGGCCTTGTAGCCGCGCCGAAATCAGGCGTCGTCGGCTTCGCGCAGCATGTCGGCGCGCGTTTGCGCGGCAGCGAAATCGAGATCGCCGGAGTAGATCGCGCGGCCGCAGATCACGCCTTCGATGCCTTCGTCTTCCACTTCGCAGAGTGAAGTGATGTCGTTGAGATTCGACAGGCCGCCACTCGCGATCACGGGAATCTTGACCGCCTGCGCGAGCCGCACCGTCGCTTCGATATTGATGCCCTGGAGCATGCCATCGCGGCCGATGTCGGTGTAAATGATCGCCTCGCAGCCGTAGTCCTCGAACTTGCGCGCGAGATCCACGACTTCGTGCCCGGTCAGCTTGCTCCAGCCGTCGGTTGCGACCTTGCCATCCTTCGCGTCGAGCCCGACGATGATATGGCCCGCAAACGCCGTGCACGCATCCTTCAGGAAGCCGGGATTCTTCACCGCAGCCGTGCCGATGATGATGTATTCGAGGCCGTCGTCGAGATAGCGCTCGATGGTGTTCAGGTCGCGGATGCCGCCGCCCAATTGCACCGGGATGTCGCTGCCGACTTCCTCGATGATTGCGCGAATCGCGTCTTCGTTCCTCGGCTTGCCAGCGAATGCGCCGTTCAGGTCGACGAGATGGAGACGCCGCGCGCCCCGATCGACCCAGTGCCGGGCCATCGCCGCCGGATTTTCGGAAAAAATGGTCGCCTGGTCCATATCGCCTTGTTTGAGGCGTACGCACTGACCGTCTTTAAGATCGATGGCCGGAATGAGCAGCATAGAAATCGCGTGTTATCTGGTAAAGGTTGGTCAAAACGATTGCGAACGTGAGGCGCTGCGCCGTGTTCCCAACCGTCTCGCTAGTGTAGTACAAGTCTTGCAACGCTCGCGGATGCAATCGGCATACGCCGGAATGCCGGAATTTGCGCAAAAAAATTACGGATTCCAGTGCACGAAATTGCGATACAGGCGCAGGCCCGCGTCGGCGCTCTTTTCGGGGTGGAACTGGGTCGCGAAGATGTTGTCGCGTGCCACGGCCGACGTGAACGGCGTCCCGTAGACGGTTTCGCCCGCCGTATGCGCCGGATCGGCGGGCGCCACGTAATAGCTATGCACGAAGTAGAAGAACGCGCCGTCCGCGACGCCGTCCCAGAGCGCGTGCCGCTGCGTCTGGCGCACGCGGTTCCAGCCCATCTGCGGGACCTTGAAGCGCGAGCCGTCGTCCTGGAGCTGGCCGTCGAGCTGAAAACGCACGACCTTGCCGGGAAACAGGCCCAAGCCGTTCGTATCGCCTTCCTCGCTCCAGTCAAAAAGCATCTGCTCGCCGACGCATACGCCAAGCATCGGCTTGTCGCGCGCGGCTTCCAGCACGGCTTCCTGCAGGCCGGAGGCGCCGAGATGGCCCATGCAGTCGCGCATCGCACCCTGTCCGGGCAGCACGATGCGCTCGGCCGCGCGAATCGCCTCGGGGTGCTCGACGATCGCCACGTCGGCTTCCGGGGCCGCCTTCTTCAGCGCCTGATACACCGAGCGCAGGTTGCCCATTCCGTAATCAACAATCGCTATCGAAGTTTTCATTTCAAGGTAGGCAGCAAGGCCTTCAATCCGTCGACGATGAATTCCACCGCCAAAGCCGACAACATCAATCCCATCAGACGCGTGCCGATATTGATGCCGGTGCGCCCGACCCAGCGCGCGATCGGCTCGGCCAGGTTCAGCGCGCCGAAGCAGAGGCCCGCGAGCACCGCGCCGATCACGATCAGGCCGATGCGGTCGTACCAGTGCGCCGCATTCGCAGAATAGACGATCACGGTGCTGATCGAGCCCGGCCCGGTCAAAAGCGGAATCGCGAGCGGCACGACGGCGACGCTGTCCTTCAACTCGGCCTCGTGGCGCTCTTCCGGCGTGGAACGCGTGTTGCCGATCTGCGCGTTCAGCATGTTGATCGCCATCAGCAACATGATGATGCCGCCGCCAACTTCAAGCGATCCGACCGAAATCCCGAAAAACGCGATGATCTGCTGGCCGAGCAGCCCCGTCACCGCGATCACGCAGAACACCGAGATCGATGCAATGCGGATCGTGTTGCGCTTCTCAAACCCGGACTGTTGTGCGGTCAGGCTCAAAAAGAAAGGGATCGCGCCGACCGGGTTGATCAGCGCGAGCAGGGAAATAAACGATTTGAGCAGGTCCATTGCGGGCCGTTGGAGCACTTCATACGCGGGCATGCGCCCGGTTCGTTCCCGCCATCCGGCGGCGCCTAGAGGCTGCCCTTGGTCGACGGAATCTGGCCGGCCGCGCGCTCGTCGAACTCGACAGCCATGCGCAACGCCCGGCCGAACGCCTTGAACACGGTCTCGACCTGATGGTGCGCATTGATGCCGCGCAGGTTGTCGATGTGCAGCGTCACGCCCGCGTGATTCACGAAGCCGCGGAAGAATTCGATGGTGAGATCGACGTCGAACGTGCCGATGCGCGCGCGCGTGAACGGCACGTGGAATTCGAGGCCCGGACGGCCCGAAAAGTCGATCACGACGCGCGACAGCGCTTCATCCAGCGGCACGTATGAATGGCCGTAGCGGCGAATGCCCTTGCGATCGCCGATGGCCTTCGCCACCGCCTGCCCGAGCGTGATGCCGGTATCTTCGACCGTATGGTGATCGTCGATATGGAGGTCGCCATGCGCTTCGACTTCGAGGTCGAAGAGGCCGTGGCGCGCGATCTGGTCGAGCATATGGTCGAGGAACGGCACGCCGGTGGCGAGCTTCTGCTTGCCGGTGCCGTCCAGATCGAGCTTCACACGGATCTGCGTTTCGCTGGTGTTGCGAACGACTTCCGCAATACGCATGGTGTTTCCTTGAGACTTTTTAAGAAGAGGGTTCAGTGCAACGCGAGCTTCAGGGCGGCGATCATCTGCGCGTTCTCATCAGCCGATCCGACCGTCAAACGCACGCAATTTGCCAGCAATGGGTGCATTTTACTCACGTTTTTGATCAAAACCCGCGATGTCAGCAGGGTTTCGAAGGTCACGGCCGCGTCGGGCACGCGCACCAGCAGAAAGTTGCCCGCGCTCGGAAATACGGTGGCGCCGGGCAGCGCCGCGACGGCCTTCGCCAGCTTCGTACGCTCGGCGCGTAGCTCGGCGGCTTGCGCGTCGAGCACGCCGAGGTGATCGAGCAGGAAATCGGCGGTGGCTTGCGTCAGGACGTTGATGTTGTATGGCGGGCGCACCTTGTCGAACTCGGTGATCCACTTCGCCGTGCCCGCCATGTAACCGAGCCGGATGCCCGCAAGACCGAGCTTCGAGACCGTGCGCATCACGACGACGTTGTCGAACTCCGCCGCGCGCGGCAGCCAGCTCTTTTCGGCGAACGGCTGGTACGCCTCGTCGATCACGACGAGGCTCTTCTTTGCCGCCGCGGTCACGCGCTCGATGGCGTCGTCGTCGTAGAGCGTGCCGGTCGGGTTGTTCGGGTACGCGAGATACACCAGCGCGGGCGTGTGCTCGTCGATCGCGGCGATGAGCGCGTCGGCGTCGAGCGTGAAGTCGGCGTTGAGCGGCACGCCAATGAATTCGAGATGCGCGAACGCCGCCGACATCTGGTACATCACGAAGCCCGGCACCGGCGCCACGACCTTGGCGCCCGGCTTCGCGCACGCCATCGACAACATGCTGATCAGTTCGTCCGACCCGTTGCCGAGCAGTACTTCGCACGCGGGCGGAACGTGCATCGCGCGCTTGATCTTCGCGAGCAGGCCGGCCGGGCGCGGCGCCGGATAGCGGTTCAGCGCGACGCCCGCCAGATGTTCGCCGAGCTTCGTGGCGAGCTCGGCGGGGAGGCGGTACGGGTTTTCCATCGCGTCGAGCTTGATCAGGCCCGTGGCGTCGGGCACGGGGTAGCTCGTCATCGAAAGGATGTCGGGGCGGATGATGTCGTGTGGTGTCGTCATGGTTTTAACTGGCCGCTCTCGTCGGCCACACGGCGGCTCTTGGGGCCGCCTGTCCCCGTTCGGCCGTTACTGGCCCATGTTCTTCATGCGGTATTCGGCGCTGCGGGCGTGCGCCTGCAAGCCTTCGCCGTACGCGAGTTCCGCCGCGATTTCGCCGAGCGTCTGCGCGCCTTCCGCGCTCACTTCGATCACGCTCGAACGCTTCATGAAATCGTAAACACCGAGCGGCGACGAAAAGCGCGCCGTGCGCGACGTCGGCAGGACGTGGTTCGGGCCGGCGCAATAATCGCCCAGGCTCTCGCTCGTGTAGCGGCCGAGGAAGATCGCGCCGGCGTGGCGAATCTGCGCGGCCCAGTGATGCGGATCGAGCGCGGAGATTTCGAGATGCTCCGGCGCGATATCGTTGGCGATCGTGCAGGCTTCGGCCATGTCCTTCACCTTGACGAGCGCGCCGCGGTCTTCGAGGGAGCGCTGGATCACGTCGCGGCGCGGCATCGACGGCAGCAATTCGACGATCGCGTCCTCCACGCGCTGAATGAACGCCGCATCCGGACACAGCAGGATCGATTGCGCGAGCTCGTCGTGCTCGGCTTGCGAGAAGAGGTCCATCGCGACCCAGCGCGGATCGGTGGTGCCGTCGCAGATCACGAGGATTTCGGACGGCCCCGCGATCATGTCGATGCCGACCGTGCCGAACACGCGGCGCTTAGCCGACGCCACATACGCGTTGCCCGGACCGCAGATCTTGTCGACGGCCGGCACTGATTCCGTGCCGTACGCGAGCGCGCCGACCGCCTGCGCCCCGCCGATCGTGAACACGCGATCCACGCCGCCGAGCAGCGCGGCCGCGAGCACGAGCGGGTTCTTCACGCCATCGGGCGTCGGCACGACCATCACGATTTCCCTGACGCCCGCGACGCGCGCCGGAATCGCGTTCATCAGTACCGACGACGGATACGCCGCCTTGCCGCCCGGCACGTAGATGCCCGCGCGATCGAGCGGCGTGACTTTCTGGCCGAGGACGGTGCCATCGGCTTCGGTGTACTGCCAGCTATGGCTGCCGCATTCGATCCGCTGCTTCTCGTGATACCCGCGCACCCGCGCAGCCGCCGCTTCCAGCGCGGCGCGGCGCTTCGGTTCGAGCCCTTCCAGCGCAGCCTCCAGTTCCGAAGGCGGCAGTTCGAGCGCCGCGACGCTCGTCGCTTTCAGCCGGTCGAACTGGTTCGTGTAGTCGAGCACGGCTTCGTCGCCGCGCGCCTTCACGTCGGCGAGAATCTGCGCGACCGAACGCTCGATCGCTTCGTCCTCGCTCGCCTCGAACGCGAGCACCGCGTGCAGTGCCGGGTGAAAACCGTTGGCGCTGGAATCGAGTTTGCGAATCTTGATAGACATGCTGGTTTTCCGTTTCAGTATCGCGTGCGATTGAAAACGCGCACGCTCAGTTGCCGTTGCCCACCGACGCGCGTTCGAACGCGTCGAGGTACGGCTTCAGCGCCGCGCGCTTCAGCTTAAGCGCAGCCTGATTGACGACGAGTCGCGACGAAATCTGCATGATTTCCTCGACCTCGACGAGATTGTTTGCCCGCAACGTGCCGCCCGAGCTGACCAGATCGACGATCGCGTCGGCCAAACCGACGAGCGGCGCCAGTTCCATCGATCCGTACAGCTTGATCAAGTCGACGTGCACGCCCTTCGACGCGAAATGCTCGCGCGCCACTTCCACGTATTTCGTCGCGACGCGCAACCGAGCGCCTTGGCGCACGGCGCTCGCGTAATCGAAACCGGCTTTCACCGCCACCGACATCCGGCAGCGCGCGATGTTCAGGTCGACCGGCTGGTACAGCCCGCCGCCGCCGTGCTCGATCAGCACGTCCTTGCCCGCGACGCCGAAGTCCGCCGCGCCGTATTCGACGTAGGTCGGCACGTCGGTCGCGCGCACGATGATCACGCGCAGGTTCGGATTCGTGGTCGGCAGGATCAGCTTGCGCGAGCTCTCCGGGTCTTCGGCGACCTGCACGCCGGCCGCCGCCAGCAACGGCAGCGTCTCGTCGAAGATACGCCCTTTCGACAGCGCGAGCGTCAGCGGCGCGCTCGCCTCCACCGACGACGAAGTCTGCGGCACCGAGCTCATTGCTCGCTCCCGCTGCCCTTGATGCGGCTCACCCTCGCGCCGACCGCCGTCAGCTTCGCTTCCATGCGGTCGTAGCCGCGATCGAGGTGATAGATGCGGTCGATCAGCGTGTCGCCGTCCGCGCACATCGCCGCGATCACGAGACTCGCCGACGCGCGCAGATCGGTTGCCATCACCTTCGCGCCCGACAGCTTCTCGACGCCCGTCACGAGCGCCGTGTTCCCGTCGATCGTGATGTGCGCGCCGAGCCGGTTCAGTTCCTGGACGTGCATGAAGCGGTTCTCGAAGATCGTCTCGACAACCTGCGACGTGCCCATCGCGATCGCGTTGAGGGCCATGAACTGCGCCTGCATGTCGGTCGGGAACGCGGGGTATTCGGAGGTGCGGAAACTCACCGCTTCGGGACGCTTCGCCATCTTCACCCGCATCCAGCTATTGCCTTCCTCGATCGATACGCCCGCTTCGCGCAGCTTCGACGTCACGGCATCCAGCAACCCCGGACTCACGTGACGCAGCGTCACGTCGCCGCCAGCGGCCGCGACCGCGCACAGGAAGGTGCCCGCCTCGATGCGGTCCGGCACGACCGAATGGCGCGCGCCGTGCAGCTTCTCGACGCCCTGGATCACAAGCCGGTCCGAGCCGATGCCATCGATCTTCGCGCCCATCTTCACAAGCAGATGCGCCAGATCGCTCACTTCCGGCTCGCGCGCGGCGTTTTCAATCACCGTTTCGCCGTCGGCGAGAACCGCCGCCATCAGCAGGTTTTCCGTGCCGGTAACCGTGATCATGTCGGTGATGATGCGCGCGCCTTTCAGCCGCTTCGCCCGCGCTTCGATAAAACCGTGCTCGATGTTGATCTCGGCGCCCATCGCCAGCAGGCCCTTGATGTGCTGGTCAACCGGACGCGCGCCGATCGCGCAGCCGCCCGGCAGCGACACCTTCGCCTCGCCGAAGCGCGCAACGAGCGGCCCGAGCACGAGAATCGACGCGCGCATCGTCTTGACCATTTCGTACGGAGCGACGAGGTTGTCGACCTTCGACGCATTCAGCGTCACGCGGCCGTCGCCGCTTACTTCCGAATTCACGCCCATCTGGCGCAACAGCTTGAGCATGGTGCGCACGTCCTGCAGATTCGGAACGTTTTCGAGATGGACGTCGTCGGCGGTGAGCAGGCTCGCGCAGAGAATCGGCAGCGCCGCGTTCTTCGCACCCGATACGACGATTTCGCCCGAGAGCTTCGTGCCCCCAGTGATGACCAGTTTGTCCATGCTTGCTGTCCTTCTACCTTGCTTCTCTGCTGCGGCGCCTGGGTCGGCGTCGCGGTTGACTTGAATTGAGCGCTGCCCGGCTTATGCCGATTTCCATTCGTCCGGCGTCAGCGTCTTCATGCTGAGCGCGTGAATTTCGGCGCGCATGCGGTCGCCGAGGGCCGCGTACACCAGTTGATGCCGCGCGATGAGGCGCTTGCCCTGGAATGCATCGCTCACGATGGTGGCGAAAAAGTGCTGCCCGTCGCCCTCTACTTCCAGATGCTGGCAGGCAAGCCCGCCAGCGATGTAATCCTTCACTTGTTCCGGGGTCGGCAACATCGGAAGTCTCCTTGAATATTCAGTGACGCAGCTTATAGCCGCTCGCCAGCATTCGCACGGCGATCGCGGCCAACACGGCGAAAAACGCGCCGACGATCGCCAGGCTCGCAAGCGGGCTCACGTCGGACATGCCGAAGAACCCGTAGCGGAAGCCGTCGATCATGTAGAAAAACGGGTTCAGACGCGATACCTCGCGCCAGACAGGCGGCAGCGAATGCGTCGAGTAGAACACGCCCGACAGGAACGTGAGCGGCATGATCAGGAAATTCTGAAAAGCGGCAAGCTGGTCGAATTTCTCGGCCCAGATGCCGGCGATCAGCCCGAGCGTGCCGAGAATCCCCGAGCCGAGCACAGCGAACGCAATGATGTAGAGCGGCGCGGAAAAAGTCATCGGGATGAACCATACGGTCACGATGAACACGCCGAATCCGACCACCAGCCCGCGCACGACCGACGCCAGCACGTACGCGAAATACATTTCCCAGTGCGCGATCGGCGGCAGCAGCACGAACACGAGATTGCCGGTGATCTTCGACTGGATCATCGACGACGAACTGTTCGCGAACGAGTTCTGCAGCACGCTCATCATGACGAGGCCGGGCACGAGAAAGCTCGTGTACGCGACGCCCGGATACACCTGCACGTGGCTCGACAGCGCGTGACCGAAGATCATCAGATACAGGAGCGCCGTAATCACCGGCGCGAGCACCGTCTGGAAGGCGACCTTCCAGAAACGCAAGATTTCCTTATAAAACAGTGTTCTGAAACCGCTCATGAAAGTCCCTCGACCACTTCAGGCTCGTTCATGACCTGCACGAACACATCTTCCAGATCGGCCTTGCGCACTTCGATTTCGTCGAATGCGCAGCCCGCCGCGCGGCATTTCGCGAGAATCGGCTCGACTTCGTCGTAGCTCGCGAGACGCAACAGATGCTGCGCGCCCGATACCGCGTGCGGATCGACTTCCAGCGGGCGCAATTCGGCGGGCAGCACGCCGCGCGAAAAGCGCAGCGACAACTGCATGCCCGAGAAGCGCTGGAGCAGCGAGCTCGTCCGCTCCAGCGCGACGACTTCGCCCCGCCGCAGCATCGCGAGCCGGTCGCAGAGCGCCTCGGCTTCTTCGAGATAGTGCGTCGTGAGGACGATCGTGTGACCCTCGCGATTCAGGCGCGAGATGAATTTCCACAACGTCTGGCGCAATTCCACATCGACGCCGGCGGTCGGCTCGTCGAGCACGATCACGGGCGGCCGATGCACCAGCGCCTGCGCGACCAGCACGCGCCGCTTCATCCCGCCGGACAGCGCGCGGGTGTTCACGTCGGCTTTCTCGGTGAGATCGAGGTTCGCCATGATTTCGTCGATCCAGTCGTCGTTGTGGCGCAAGCCAAAATAGCCCGACTGGATGCGCAGCGATTCGCGCACGGTGAAAAACGGATCGAACACGAGCTCCTGCGGCACGATGCCGAGCGCGCGGCGCGCGGCGCGAAAATCGGTGACGACGTCGTGGCCGCGCACGGAAATCGTGCCGCTGTCGGCGCGCGCGAGGCCCGCGAGGATGCTGATCAGGGTGGTCTTGCCCGCCCCGTTGGGACCGAGCAGGCCGAAGAACTCGCCTTCTTCCACCGTGAAACTCACGCCTTTGAGCGCTTGCAGCTCTTTATAGCGCTTTCTGACGTTTCGGATTTCTATGGCTGACATGACTGTGCGCGCGCTGAAAAAAGCGGCGGCTCAAGTGTGCGGTACGGGCCTGATCCGGCTGAAAGCGCGCGGGAAATGCGCTCACTTCAGTGCCGGAACACGGCCAGAAGGGGCCGGGTACGTGGCCGAAAAAACATTTGATTATAGGGCAAACGGGCCGAGCCCGATTTTGCCGGACGCGGCGGGACGTCGTCCCGCGCCGCGCAGGTTGCGGCTCAAGGCAGGATCAATGCCGGAAAGAGAGGAGCGTGTCGACGCCGTAGGCCTGCGCGAGACTGGCAAGCCCGGTGGGAAAATTGACGATGGCAAGCGCGCCGCCGCGGGCGGACGCCGCGCGCTGCCACGCGAGAAACACCGCGAGCGCGGACGAATCGAACTGCGTGAGCGGCGCGCAATCGACTTCGGTTGCGCCCGCCGCAATCCGCGACAGCCCCGCTTCGAGCGCGGCCTTCGCGCTCTCGTGCGTGAGCGCGGCGGCGGTTTCGAAGCGGGACGCGTGATTCAAACCGCTCACGATGCCTTGCCGCTCGCGAGTTGCTGGTTACGCTGCGTCAGGAACTGCAGCAGTCCGTCGACGCCATGCTGCGAAATCTGCTCGCTGAACTGCTGCTGGTAAGCCTGGATCAGCCATGCGCCGAGCACGTTGATGTCGTAAACCTTCCAGCCTTGCGGTGTCTTGTACAGGCGATAGTCGAGCTGGATCGGCTGACCGTTGTTGATGACGACCGAGCGCACGACCACGTCCGTATCTTCCGGCGATGCGCGGAACGGCTTGTACTGCACTTCCTGGTCGCGCACCTGTGCGAGCGCGCCCGAATACGTGCGGATCAGCAGTATCTTGAACTGCTCGACGATTTCCTTCTGCTGCTGCGGCGTCGCGGTGTTCCAGTTGCGGCCCATGACGAGGCGCGTCGTGCGCGTGAAGTCCGTGTACGGCAGGATTTTCTGGTTTACGAGTTCCGTGATGCGCGTGATGTTGCCCGACTGGATCTGCTTGTCGGCCTTGATCTGGTCGAGCACCTGCTGCGTGACCGTCTTGATCAGGACATCCGGATTGCTCGTATCGACAGCCTGCGCCGATGCGCCGCTCGAGAACGCAAGGAACAACGCGAAAAGGGGAAGCAACAATAGTTTTTTCATTTCAGACCCTGCTTTTAAAGTGGCTTGGGTTTGAGCATGGCGAGGATTCCGAGTTCACGCGCCGCACCCGCCAAACCGTCAAAATACCTGTCAATTATGTTACGGCTCGTTATGCACGGCCGGATCAGCGCAGGCGGATCGAAGGGAACGACGGAATGCGCGGCGGCACCATCTGATTCCCCTTGATCGTACCGCTGCCGCTGGCCGGCGCGGGCGCTTCCGCCCCTTCCGATGCCGCTTCCGGCGCTGATGCCGCCGTCGCCGGTGCAGCGGTGGCCGATGCCGGCGCAAGCGGCGTCGCGGTGGCCGATGCCGCCGTCGCCGCAGCCGCGCCCGCCGTGCCGCCGGATGCAGTGTCGTCGTAAGTCGGCAGCGCTTCATCACCGTAATCCGGCGCCGAACCGTCGCCGCCCGAGATCAGATACTGGCGCCGCTGGAGATACGCGTTACGCACGAACGAATACTTGTCGAGCGCGGCATCAGCGAGCACGTCGCTTGCGCCGAGCAGATTCGCGCGCACGTCGATGAGATTGACGCCGTACAGCGCCCAGCTGACCGAATCCGGATGCACGTAGGTGAGCGGATTGCCGAAATAATCGACGACCGTGCCGCCCGTGTCGCGAATCGTGCTCGGCCCGAGCAGCGGCAGCACGAGATACGGCCCCGACGGCACGCCATAGTGGCCGAGCGTCAGGCCGAAATCGGCTTCGTGCTTTGGCAGCTTCGCGATCGTCGCGACGTCGAACAGGCCGCCGATGCCGAACAGCGTGTTGATCGCGACCCGCATGATGTCCGACACGCCATCGGCGATCTTCAACTGCAGCAGATTGTTCGCCGCGATGTAGACGTCGCCGATGTTGGAGAAGAAGTTGGTCACGCTGTTGCGCACCGGCTCCGGCACCGCCCAGACGTACGCCTTCGCGACCGGCTTCAGGGCAACCTGGTCGATCTTGTCGTTGACCGTGAACATCGTCCGGTTGTAGCTCTCGAACGGATCGCCCTTGGTAGGCGTCGTCACGGTCGCGCAGCCGGCCAACAGCGCCACGGCAACCACGATACTCGCGCTTCTCACGCGCATCGCCTGCATGTCCTTCTCCTTATTGACCGGCCGAACTCGCGCCCATCGCGCTTGCCGCACCCGGGAACGCCGGTGCGGGCGCGGTCGCAGCGGGCGACGCGGGCGGTTTCGACGCGCCCGAATCCGCCGCCTTGTTGTACAGGAACTGGCCGATCAGGTTTTCCAGCACGACGGCCGATTGCGTCATCGAAATGGTGTCGCCGCTCTTGAGCATCTGGTCGTCGCCGCCGGGTTCGAGTCCGATGTACTGCTCCCCGAGCAAGCCCGAAGTCAGGATCTTCGCCGACGAATCCTTGGGAAACTCGAATTGCTTGTCGATATCGATGGTCACGACCGCCTGATACGTGTTCTGGTCAAAGCCGATCGAGCCAACCCGGCCGACCGTCACGCCCGCGCTCTTCACCGGCGCACGCGCTTTCAGCCCGCCGATGTTGTCGAACTTGAGCTTCACGGCGTACGTCGGCTGGAACGACAGGGAGCTCATGTTGCCGGCTTTCAGCGCGAGAAACAGCAGCGCCACGAAACCCAGCACCACGAAGAGGCCGACCCAGAAGTCGAGAGCAGTCTTTTTCATCGTCTATCCAAAGAGAATCTTGTCGCTAAAAGGTGCGCAGGACTGTGCCGTGCGCCACGCCCGCGATGCGCGAGCGCCCTTTTTAATCAATGCGTTAGCTGAACATCAGCGCGGTCAGCAGGAAATCGAGGCCGAGTACGGCGAGCGACGCGTACACGACCGTCCTGGTCGTCGCGCGCGACACGCCTTCGGGCGTCGGCTTGGCTTCGTAGCCCTGGAACAGCGCGATGAACGTCACGGCAAAGCCGAACACGATGCTCTTGATCACGCCGTTGCCCACATCGCGCCACACGTCCACGCCGCCCTGCATTTGCGACCAGAACGCCCCGGCATCGACACCGATCATCAGCACACCCACCACGTATCCGCCGATCACGCCGACCGCGCTGAAGATCGCGGCGAGAATCGGCATCGAGATGATTCCGGCCCACATGCGGGGCGCGACGACGACTTTCAGCGGATCGACAGCCATCATTTCCATCGCGGTCAGTTGCTCGCCGGCTTTCATCAAACCGATTTCGGCGGTGAGCGACGTGCCTGCGCGCCCGGCGAACAGGAGCGCGGTGACTACCGGCCCGAGTTCACGCACGAGCGACAGCGCCACGAGCAACCCGAGGGCCTGCTCCGAGCCATAGCGATTGAGCGTGTAATACCCCTGCAAGCCCAATACGAAGCCAACGAACAATCCCGACACCGCGATGATCACCAGCGAATAATTGCCGACGAAATGAATCTGTTTCGTGACAAGACGCGGGCGGCGCAGCAGCGGGAAGATTTCGAGCACGAGGCGCACGAACATGCGCGTCGCGTAACCGGCGGTGCCGAAGCCGTCGAGCACCCAGCGTCCGAGCGCGCTGATCATGCCTGACCTCCGATACCGAAATCCGCCGCCAGAGGCACGCTGGCGTAGTGGAACTTGAACGGGCCGTCGGGCGCGCCGTCGATAAACTGGCGCACCGACGGATCGGTCGATGCGCGCAATTGATCCGGCGTACCTTCGGCCAGGATGCCGCCGTTCGCGATGAAATATACGTAATCGGCGATGGCGAACGACTCCGGCACGTCGTGCGTCACGAGAATCGACGTCGCGCCAAGGGCGCTGTTCAGCGTGCGGATCAGGTTCGCCGTGATGCCGAGTGAAATGGGGTCGAGTCCGGCGAACGGCTCGTCGTACATCATCAATTGCGGATCGAGCGCAATGGCGCGTGCGAGCGCCACGCGGCGCGCCATGCCGCCCGAAATCTCCGACGGCGCGAGATCGCGCGCGCCACGCAGACCGACCGCATTGAGCTTCATCAGCACGAGGTCGCGCAAAAGTTCTTCGGGAAGATCGGTGTGTTCGCGCAGCGGGAAAGCGACGTTTTCGAAGACGGTCTGATCGGTGAAAAGGGCACCGAACTGGAACAGCATGCCCATCTTTCGGCGCAGCGCGTAGAGGCCGTCGCGCGTCTGGGCGCCGACATCCGCGCCGCCGAACAGCACTTGTCCGCGCTTCGCCTTGACCAATCCGCCGATCAGACGCAGCACCGTGGTCTTGCCGCAGCCCGACCCGCCCATGACCGCGACCACCTGGCCACGCGTAAAACGCATGTTCAGATTCGACAAAACGAGCCTGTCGCCGTAACCGAAGTCGACGTCGCGAAGCTCAAGCAGGGTCTCGGGGGAAGCAGGCACGGAAGCGGGCAGTCCTTTTACGCAAGAGGCCGAATTATAGGGCCTGCGCGTAAACGATGCCTTGGCCTACCTTTCGACTAGTGATTTTTCCGAATTTTCAACATTGTTGCGCGAACTCCAGTTGTAGCGCAGTAACCGCTGCCGCCGTATCGGGCGCCTCGGTCACCGCGCGTACGAGCGCTGCGCTGCCGATACCCGTCGCCAGCACGTCACGCAAGACGTCGCCGTTTACACCGCCGATCGCCACGAGCGGCACGCGGCCGTCCAACAATCGCACGTATCGTGCCAGCCGCGCGAGACCTTGTGGCGCGGTCGGCATGACCTTGGTCGTCGTGGGGAATACGGCGCCGAGCGCCAGGTAGCTAGGACGGAAATGAAGCGCGCGCAGCATCTCGTAATAGCCGTGCGTCGAAAGGCCGAGGCGCACGCCGGCTTGGGCGATCGCTTCGAGGTCGGCGGTCTGCACGTCTTCCTGCCCGAGATGCACGCCGTACGCGCCCGCCGCGATCGCCTCGCGCCAGTGATCGTTGATGAACAACTGCGCCTGATGCTTGTGCCCTGCGTTCACCGCGCCTTCGATTTCACGCTTGAGATCGGCGGCATCGGTAGATTTGCGGCGGAGTTGCGCCGTCGTGACGCCCAGGTCCAGCACGCGCGCGACCCAGTCGGCGCTCGGCAACACCGGGTACAGGCCCAGTCGCTCCGGGCAACTCGGGAACGGCACGGAAGGCGGCGCCGGCAAGTCGCCGACGCGCGGGAACGTATCGAAATCGACGGGCCACGCGTCCGGCTTGTTTTCATCGCCGGCGCGCCAGGCGAGCGCGAGCACCAGCGCGTCATGCGGCTCGAAATCGCAATCCAGGAACGCCGCAAGCGCCGCGAGCCAGTCGTCCGACCACTCTCCTTCCAGCACGAAACGCGCGTCTTCGCGACGCAGCACCGCCCGTCCGCCGTGTGCTTCGAGCACGGCAGCGCCGTCAGCCAGCAAACGCTCGACATCCGCGCCGTGCGTTTCCGTGAACACGATCAGGTCGCTCGCGCCGTGCGCCTCAGGCGGTGTCAGACAGATGCGCCATTGCGTCGATGCCGCCGGCCACTCACCGAGCCGCCCGCGAATCCGCTCGGCGACCTCGGTCAGTTCGTCCGCCGGCGGCCAGAAAATCTCCCGATTCAGCAAGCTCATGCCGCGCCTCCGTCCTGGTGCCAGAACGGCATGCCGACGACCGGCGTGCTCGCCTGCGCGCTGTCGCGCTCGGCCATCGGTCCGGCGAGATAGGCCATGCGACCGGCCTCGACGCCCAGCGCGAACGCGCGCGCCATCTGCGGTGGGAAGGTCGCCTGCGAGACAGCCGTGTTGAGCAGCACGCCGTCGAAGCCCCACTCCATCACCTGGCACGCATGCGACGGCACGCCGAGCCCGGCATCGACAATCAGCGGCACGTTCGGCAGCCGCTCGCGCAGCGTGCGCAGGCCGTACGGATTCGTCACGCCCTTGCCCGTGCCGATCGGCGCGCCCCACGGCATCAGCGCCTCGCAGCCGACGTCGAGCAGACGCCGTCCGATCACGAGATCTTCCGTGCAGTACGGCAGCACCTTGAAACCGTCGCGGATCAGCTTCGACGCCGCTTCGACCAGACCGATCGGGTCCGGCTGGAGCGTGTAGTCGTCGCCGATCAGTTCGAGCTTGATCCACGGTGTCTCGAAAACTTCGCGCGCCATGTGGGCGGTCGTCAGCACCTCGTCGACGCTCTGGCAGCCCGCCGTGTTCGGCAGGAGCGCGACGCCGTGGCGCTTCAGCACGTCGAAGAATCCGGCTTCGCCCGTCGTCGACTGGCGCCGGAGCGCGACCGTGACCATGCCGGGTTTGGCGGCATCGATGGAATCGGAGAGCGACTGCAGCGACGGATAACGCGAGGTCCCGAGCAGCACGCGGCTCGGAAACGCCTCGCCGTAGAGCGTGAGCGCGTCGGCGGTTGTGATGGTGGTAGTGGTCATGATTCGATCCTGTGTTTGATCGTGTGATCGCGTGATCAGCCGCCCGCGACCGGCGCGACGACGTCGAGTTTGTCGCCCGCAGCGAGCGCTTTCGACGCGTGTTCTCCGCGCGCCACGAACTGGCCGTTCAGCGCGACCGCGAACGGCGGCTTCGCGCCGAAGGCGGCGAGGGCATCGGTGACGGTGGCCGCGTCGGGCAGATCGAACGGCCTCTGATTGATGTGGATATTCATGGCGATGTCAGCTAATTAGTGCGATGGCACGGTGTGCTCGCTATGCAGTAAATCCGACCAGCGCGCGCGGTGGCGGAAGTCGTCGAAGGAATCGGGGCCGGATACGGTCCGCGCGAGGAGCGCTTCGGCCAGTTGCGCGGCGGTATCGGCGACTTCCGGTGCGATCATGAAGCCGTGCCGGTACAAGCCGTTCACCCGCAAGGTCCGCGCCCCGTCCCAGACGATGGCCGGACGGTGGTCGGGCAGTGTCGGGCGGCAGTGGGCGTTGAGTTCGAGGATGCGCGCCTCGCCGAAACCCGGATGCACGGCGAACGCCGCACTCAGCAGTTCAAGCGCCGAGCGCACGGTGACGGGCGACATGTCCTCGCCCTCCACTTCGGTCGCGCCGATCACGTACAGATCGTCCTGTTTCGGCGCGATGTAAAGCGGATAGCGCGGATGCAGCAGCCGCACCGGCCGCGTCAGCCCGATCCCTGGCGCGTGTACGCGCGCCACTTCGCCGCGAATGCCGCGCAGCGCGGGCCACGCGGGCTTGCCGCCGAGTCCGCGGCAATCGATCACGAAGCGGGCGTCGGGCATGGTGTCGATCGGGGTGTTCCAGTGCGTCTGAACGCCGCGTTGCGCCAAACCCGCCGCCAGCGACGACAAAACCTGCCGGTTGTCGAGCTGGCCTTCGTGCGGCAGCAGCCAGCCCTGCGCAAACCGCGTCCCCAGCGATGGCTCCGCCTGCGCGACCTGCGCGCCCGCCAGCTTGACGAAGCCGTTGTCGAAGAGCGCGGCCGGTGCGTTGGCGCGCAGGCGGCGCTCGAACAAAGGCGCCTCGGCGCGATCGCCCGCGTGCCAGACGACGAGCGTCCCGTTGCGCTGGAAGAAAACCGGCTCGGGCAATTGCGCGATCAGCGCCGGCCAGCGTTCCAGCGACGCCGCACCGAGTTCCGTGATCAGCAGTTCGGCGCTGGCCGCTTCGGCGAGCGGCGCGAGCATCGCCGCCGCAACCCACGCCGCCGACTGCGTGCCCGCCGCGTCGCCGCGGTCGTACAGCGCGACCCGATGCCCAGCGCCCGCCAGCCGCCAAGCCACGAGCCGCCCGCACAAGCCGCCACCGACAACGGCAAAATCCGGCCGATGCGCGCCGTCCGATACGGTGCGCCGGGCGCTCTGGTCTAAGTCGATGTTCACGATGCGATGCCTCCTCAGCAACGAGCTGCGGCACGCGGGGACAAGCCGATGGCGGGGAACTCCGGTCTCAGGCCCTTTCCTCGAGTGCGGCAGACGCACAATCAAAGGACGAATCAGCGGCGAGACCGGCCGGGCGTCGGGAAATCGAGCCCAAGGCGGGTGAAATACTGGAAGAAACTGGAAAAACGACCGTTTTCCGGAAACTTCCCTCGCCGGTATTACCCGGATCGGGTGCAAAGGGTTTCTCTCAGCCTCGCCGCGTCGTCCTGCCTGAACGCGTGCGAAGCACCCCTGTTTCGTCGACGACCATTAAAGCATGAAAGCCGAAGCCGCCGCAAACCGGGGATTCCCGGCTTTTTTCGCCAAATCCGGCACTCTGGCACAATGCCGCGAACGTGGTACGCATTGGCACGGCCGTCCGCGCGACGGCCGCGCACCGGCCGGTTAAGCCGCAGTTAAGGGAAGCGCGGAACAATCCGCGCGTCAGGGTCGCTTCGCCTCGGGCCGCAATCGCACGCTTCACAAGACGTTCAGCACGTTTCACCCGGCCACGGCGCCGGCACAACATCAGGAAGCTCATGACCAACAGCACATCCGACAACTCACAGCAAGATGCCGACAATGTGTCCACATGGGGCCTCATCAAGCCCTATTGGGTCTCGGAAGAACGCGGCGTCGCGTGGGGCCTTCTGATCGCGATCATCGCGATCAACATGACGGTGGTGTGGATCAACGTCCGCCTGAACCGCTGGAACGCCGACTTCTACAACGCGCTGCAAAGCAAGAACGTCACTGACTTCCCGCATCTGCTGCTGATCTTCACCGGCCTTGCGTTCGCGTACATCCTGCTCGCCGTGTACGGGCGGTATCTGCGGCAGATGCTCGGCTTTCGCTGGCGCCAGTGGCTCACCAACAAATACCTCGAGCAATGGCTCGGCGACCGCGCGTTCTACCGCATCGAACGCGACCGACTCGCCGACAACCCCGACCAGCGGATCAGCGACGACCTCCAATCATTCGCCACGACGACGCTCGCCCTCTCGCTCGATCTGCTCTCGACGCTCGTCACGCTCGTCACCTTCATCACGATCCTGTGGACGCTTGCGGGCGCCCTGACGCTGACCGCGTTCGGCACGCCGCTCGTGATTCCGGGCTACATGGTCTGGGCCGCGGCGCTGTACGCGATCGCCGGGTCGCTGATCATCCAGAAGGTCGGCCATCCGCTCGTGTCGATCAATTACCAGCAGCAGAAAGTCGAGGCGGATTTCCGCTTCGGCCTGATCCGCGTGCGCGAGAATGCCGAGCAGATCGCGTTCTACGATGGCATCGCGACGGAAACCGCCAACGCGAAGGGCATCTTCGCGCGCATCCGCGACAACTGGTGGATGATCATGAAGTACACGAAGCGCATGACCTTCGTGCTGAGCTTCTACGGACAGATTGCGATCATCTTCCCGATCATGGTTGCCGCGCCGCGCTACTTCGCGGGCGCGTTCTCGTTTGGCGTGCTGATGCAGATTTCGTCGGCGTTCGGCACGGTCAGCGATTCGTTCTCGTGGTTCATCAACAGTTACTCGACCTTGGTCGAATGGCGCGCGACGGTGAATCGTCTGCGCGAATTCAAACGTGTAATGCGCTCGACGCATATTCGCGAAGCGACGTCGCCAGCGACCGAGCACGGCGGTATCAACCTGCATTACACGAGCACGGAAGCCCTCACGACGCGCGATCTGACGCTCGCGCTGCCGAACGGCACACCGCTCGCGCGGGTGGCGGATGTATCGGTGGAGCGGGGGTCGCGCTGGCTGGTGCACGGGCCGTCGGGGTCGGGCAAGAGCACGCTGATGCGTGCGCTCGCAGGCCTCTGGCCGTTCGGCGACGGCACGATCGACGCGCCCGTCGATGCGAAGATGATGTTCATTCCGCAGCAAAGCTATCTGCCGATCGGGACGCTGCGGGCGGCACTGAGTTACCCGTCGCCGGGTGGCACGTTCAGCGACGAGGAATCGCGCGAGGTGCTGCGTGCTTGCAATCTGGAGGCGTATGGGGATCGGCTGGAAGAGGCCGGGCACTGGGCAAAGATGATGTCGCCGGGTGAGCATCAACGGCTTGCTGCGGCGCGCGTGCTGCTGCACAAGCCCGACTTCCTGTTCCTCGACGAAGCAACCAGCGCGCTCGATGCCGATAACGAACTGCATATCTACAACACGCTCACCGAACGGTTGCCGAACGCGGCGATTTTGAGCGTCGCGCATCGCGAATCGGTCGCGTTGTTTCATGATTACAAGATCGAGATCGAGAGGGCGTTGGCGGAGGTTTGATCGCCGCAGTCCTGATAAGCCACAAAAAAAGCCGGGCCCGCTGAAAAGCGGGCCCGGCTTTTTCACATCAGCGAAAACCGCAGCGAAACCTTACCGCGGCAACTCGCTATGCCCCATCAAAAACGCATCGACCGACCGTGCGCACTGCCGCCCTTCGCGAATCGCCCACACGACGAGCGACTGTCCACGCCGCATATCGCCAGCGGTGAACACCTTATTCTCCGACGTGTAATACGACTTCTCGCCTTCAGTCGCCGCGCGCACATTCCCGCGCGCATCCTTCTCGACGCCAAAAGCCTCCAGCACCGGCGACAGCGGCTGCGTGAACCCCATCGCGAGCAGCACCAGATCGGCCTTCATCTCGAACTCGGAGCCCGGCACTTCCTGCATGCGCCCGTTCTTCCACTCCACGCGCACCGCGATCAGCTTCTCGACCTTGCCGTTCTTGCCCTCGAAGCGCTTCGTCGCGACCGACCAGTCGCGCTCACAACCCTCTTCATGCGACGACGAAGTGCGCAGCTTGATCGGCCAGTACGGCCACACGAGCGGCTTGTTCTCTTCGCCGGGCGGTTGCGCGAGCAGTTCGAACTGCGTGACGTCCTTCGCGCCATGCCGGTTCGACGTGCCGACGCAGTCCGACCCTGTATCGCCGCCGCCGATCACGACGACATGCTTGCCCTTCGCCACTAGCTGATCGTCGACCTTGTCACCCGCGTTGACCTTGTTTTGCTGCGGCAAAAACTCCATCGCGTAGTAGATGCCTTCCAGCTCGCGCCCCGGCACCGGCAAGTCGCGCGGCGTTTCCGAGCCGCCCGACAGCACGATCGCGTCGAACTGTTCGCGCAACTCATCCGGCGTGACGGTTTCCTTCGCCGTGTTGCCGATGTGCGACGGCAGCCCTTCCTTGCCGATGAACACGCTCGTCCGGAATGCGACCCCTTCGGCTTCCATCTGCCGCATGCGACGGTCGATCAGCCACTTCTCCAGCTTGAAATCGGGGATGCCATAGCGCAGCAATCCGCCGATCCGATCGTTCTTCTCGAATACGGTGACATCGTGCCCGGCGCGCGCCAACTGCTGCGCGACGGCGAGTCCAGCCGGCCCCGAGCCGACGACCGCGACCTTCTTGCCGGTCTTGTGCTTCGGCGGCTGCGGCGCGACCCAGCCTTCGGCCCACGCTTTATCGATGATCGCGTGTTCGATCGACTTGATGCCGACCGGATCGTCGTTGATGCCGAGCGTGCAGGCCGCTTCACACGGCGCCGGACAAATCCGCCCGGTGAATTCGGGGAAGTTGTTCGTCGAATGCAGGACTTCGATCGCAGTCTTCCAGTCCTGCTGGAAGACGAGATCGTTGAAGTCCGGAATGATGTTGTTCACCGGACAGCCGTTGTTGCAAAACGGAATGCCGCAATCCATGCAGCGCGCGCCCTGGATCTTCGCGTCCTCATCGGACAGCGCGTGGACGAATTCCTTGTAGTGCTTGACGCGGGTTAGCGGTGCTTCGTACGCCTCGTGGCGGCGTTCGAACTCGAGAAAACCGGTTGCCTTGCCCATATGGTTCTCTTCTTTCTCTGTATTTGGTGAGGAACTTGCCCTCCAGCGCCGTGCGCCGGAGAGCCCTTCTATTGAAGCCGCTTAAGCCGCGAGCGCCTGCTTCGCCTTCTTCGCGCCAAGCTCGCCGAGCGCCCGCTTGTACTCGGTCGGGAAGATCTTGACGAACTGTCGGCGCGACGCATCCCAGTTTTCGAGCAGCGCCTTCGCGCGCGGCGATCCGGTGAACTGGAAGTGACGCTCGATCAGGCCCTTCAACAGCGCTTCGTCGGTCTGGCCGGTGTGCCAGAGCGCGCGGTCGATCGTGCGTTCCTGTTCAGCCTGCTGCAGCACCGGATCGAGCGCGACCATCGACTTGTTGCACTTGCCGGCAAACGAGCCGTCCGGATCGTAGACGAACGCCACGCCGCCCGACATCCCCGCCGCGAAGTTGCGACCGGTCTCGCCGAGCACGACGACCGTTCCGCCCGTCATGTATTCGCAGCCGTGGTCGCCCGTGCCTTCGACGACCGCCGTCGCGCCCGAGTTGCGCACGCAGAAGCGCTCGCCCGCGACGCCGCGGAAATACGATTCGCCTTCGATCGCGCCGTACATCACCGTGTTGCCGCAGATGATGTTTTCCTCGGACTTGCCGCGGAAGTCGTTGGTCGGGCGAATGATGATGCGCCCGCCCGACAGCCCCTTGCCGACGTAGTCGTTGCCGTCGCCGACCAGGTCGAGCGTCACGCCCTTCGCGAGGAACGCACCGAAACTCTGGCCGGCCGTGCCCTTCAACTGGATGTGGATGGCGTCGTCCGGCAAGCCGTCGTGGCCGTGCTTCTTCGCGATCAGGCCCGACAGCATCGCGCCGACCGTCCGGTTCACGTTGCGCACCGGCTGGATGAACGACACATGCTCGCCCTTCTCGATCGCCGCCTTCGACTTCTCGATCAGCACGTGATCGAGCGCCTTGTCGAGGCCGTGGTCCTGCACGTCAACGTGACGCGTCGCGATTTCGCCGTGCTGCGGCACCTGATAGAAGATGCGCGAGAAGTCGAGACCCTTCGCCTTCCAGTGCTCGATGCCCTTCTTCATGTCGAGCAGTTCGGGGTGGCCGATCAGGTCGTCGAACTTGCGGATGCCCAGTTGCGCCATGATTTCGCGCACTTCTTCGGCGATGAAGAAGAAGAAGTTCACAACGTGTTCCGGCTGGCCGGTGAACTTGGCGCGCAGCACCGGGTCCTGCGTCGCGACGCCGACCGGGCACGTGTTCAGGTGGCACTTACGCATCATGATGCAGCCTTCGACGACGAGCGGCGCCGTCGCGAAGCCGAATTCATCGGCGCCGAGGAGCGCGCCGATCACGACATCGCGGCCAGTCTTCATCTGGCCGTCGGCCTGTACGCGGATGCGGCCGCGCAGGCGGTTGAGCACGAGCGTCTGCTGCGTTTCGGCGAGACCAAGTTCCCACGGCGTGCCCGCGTGCTTGAGCGACGACAGGGGCGAAGCGCCCGTGCCGCCGTCATGGCCCGCGATCACGACGTGATCCGCCTTCGCCTTCGCCACGCCCGCCGCGACCGTGCCGACGCCCACTTCCGACACGAGCTTCACCGAGATGCTCGCCGACGAATTCGCGTTCTTCAGATCGTGGATAAGCTGCGCCAGATCTTCGATCGAATAGATGTCGTGGTGCGGCGGCGGCGAAATGAGGCCCACGCCCGGCACCGAGTAACGCAGCTTGCCGATGTATTCCGAGACCTTATGGCCCGGCAACTGGCCGCCCTCGCCCGGCTTCGCGCCTTGCGCCATCTTGATCTGGATCTGGTCCGCCGACGACAAATACTCCGCCGTCACGCCGAAGCGCCCGGACGCGACCTGCTTGATCTTCGAGCGCAGCGAATCGCCGTCTTTCAGCGGAATATCGGTGACGACTTCATCGCCGATGATCGACTTCATCGTGTCGCCGGTCTTGATCGGAATGCCGCGTAGTTCGTTCCGATAGCGCTTCTCGTCCTCGCCGCCTTCGCCTGTGTTGGACTTGCCGCCGATACGGTTCATCGCGACCGCCAGCGTGGCGTGCGCTTCCGTGCTGATCGAGCCGAGCGACATCGCGCCCGTCGCGAAACGCTTGACGATTTCCTTCGCTGATTCCACTTCGTCGAGCGGGATGGCTTTGTGCGGATCGACCTTGAACTCGAACAGGCCGCGGAACGTCATGTGACGGCGCGTCTGGTCGTTGATCAGGTGCGCGTATTCCTTGTACGTCTGGTACGAGTTGCTGCGCGCCGAGTGCTGGAGCTTCGCGATCGCGTCGGGCGTCCACATGTGCTCTTCGCCACGGACGCGATACGCATACTCGCCGCCTGCGTCGAGCATCGTCGCGAGGACGGGGTTGTCGCCGAATGCGTCGCGATGGAGGCGAATCGCTTCCTCCGCCACCTCGAAGATGCCGATGCCGCCGACCTTCGACGCCGTGCCCTTGAAATACTGCTCGACGAGGTCGCTCGACAGCCCGACCGCTTCGAAAATCTGCGCGCCGGTGTAGGACATGTACGTCGAAATGCCCATCTTCGACATGACCTTGTGCAGGCCCTTGCCGACCGCCTTCGTGTAGTTGTAGATCGCCTTGTCGGCCGAGAGGTCGCCCTTCAACCCTTCGGCCATCTGCGCGAGCGTTTCGAGCGCGAGGTACGGATGCACCGCTTCCGCGCCATAGCCCGCGAGCAACGCGAAGTGGTGCGTCTCGCGCGCCGAACCCGTCTCCACGACGAGGCCCGTGCTCGTGCGCAGGCCGTGCTGCACGAGATGCGTGTGGATCGCGGACGTGGCGAGCAGCGCGGGGATCGCGACGTTGTCGCGGTCCGTCTTGCGATCCGACACGATCAGCATGTTGTAGCCGGACTTCACGGCATCGACGGCTTCCGCGCACAGCGACGCGAGGCGCGCTTCCACGCCTTCCTTGCCCCACGCGACCGGATAGCAGATGTTCAGTTCATACGAGCTAAACTTGCCGCCCGTGTACTTGTCTATGGCACGGATCTTCGCGATGTCCTTGAAGTCAAGCACCGGCTGCGACACTTCGAGACGCATCGTCGGGTTGATGTTGGTCGTATCGAGCAGGTTCGGCTTCGGGCCGATGAACGACACGAGCGACATCACCATGTTTTCGCGGATCGAGTCGATCGGCGGGTTCGTCACTTGCGCGAACAGCTGCTTGAAGTAGTGATAGAGCGTCTTGTTCTTGCTCGACATCACGGCGAGCGGCGAGTCGTTGCCCATCGAGCCGACGGCTTCCTCGCCCGATTGCGCCATCGGCGCCATCAGGAACTTGAGGTCTTCCTGCGTGTAGCCGAATGCCTGCTGGCGATCCAGCAAGGCGGCGGCTTCGCGGCGCTGCGTGTCGACTTCCTCGGCCTTCGGCTCGATTTCGTCCAGCTTGATGCGCACGGCGTCGATCCAGCTCTTGTACGGCTTGCCATTCGCGAGGTTGTCCTTCAGTTCCTTGTCCTCGATGATGCGGCCCTGTTCCATGTCGATCAGGAACATCTTGCCCGGCTGCAGACGCCACTTCTTCACGATTTTCGACTCGGGAATCGGCAGCACGCCCGATTCCGACGCGAGGATCACGAGATCGTCGTCGGTGACGATGAAGCGCGCCGGACGCAGGCCGTTACGGTCGAGCGTCGCGCCGATCTGGCGGCCGTCCGTGAACGCGATCGCGGCGGGACCGTCCCACGGTTCCATCATCGCGGCGTGGTATTCGTAGAACGCGCGGCGGTTGTCGTCCATCAGCGTGTGCTGTTCCCACGCTTCCGGGATCATCATCATCATCGCGTGGACGAGCGGATAGCCGGCCATGACCAGCAGTTCGAGGCAGTTGTCGAACGAAGCGGTATCCGACTGGCCGGGATAGATCAGCGGCCAGAGCTTCGGCAGGTCGTCGCCGAGCACGTAGGACGCGATCGCCCCGGTACGCGCGTTCAGCCAGTTGACGTTGCCCTTCACCGTGTTGATTTCGCCGTTGTGGGCGATCATACGGTACGGGTGAGCGAGTTCCCACGCGGGGAACGTGTTGGTCGAAAAGCGCTGGTGCACGAGCGCGAGCGCCGAGACCGTGCGGTCGTCCTGCAGGTCGCGGTAGTACACGCCGACCTGACCTGCCAGCAGAAGCCCCTTGTAGACGACCGTGCGCGCCGACATCGACGGCACGAAGTATTCCTTGCCGTGCTTGAGCTTGAGCGCCTGGATGCGGTGGCTCGCGGTCTTGCGGATCACGTACAGCTTGCGCTCGAGCGCGTCCGTCACGACGATGTCCTTGCCCCGGCCGATGAAGATCTGGCGGATCAGCGGCTCGCTTGCCTTGACGGTGGGCGAAATCGGCATCGTGGAATCGACGGGCACGTCGCGCCAGCCGAGCACAGTCTGGCCTTCGGCCTTCACCGTGCGTTCCAGTTCCTGCTCGCACGCGAGCCGCGACGCATGCTCCTTCGGCAAAAAGATCATGCCGACGCCATATTCGCCGGCAGGCGGCAGCGTCACGCCTTGCTTCGCCATCTCCTCGCGATAGAAGCCGTCCGGCACCTGGATCAGGATGCCCGCGCCGTCGCCCATCAGCGGATCGGCGCCGACAGCGCCCCGGTGGTCGAGATTTTCGAGGATCTTGAGACCCTGCTGAATGATCTCGTGGCTCTTCTTGCCCTTGATGTGAGCGACGAAACCGACGCCGCAGGCGTCGTGTTCGTTGGCGGGGTCATACATACCCTGCGCGGCGGGAAGCGAACCGAAGCCCGGCTGCTGTTGATCGTTCATAAGGGACACCGTCTTCTGTGAGGGGCCGGAGGGCCGTTGAACCATATTTTTATTGCCCGCGTCTTCGTCTATAACTCTGACGAAAGACCGCGAAGCCGGTCGTGCACCGGGCGGCAAGCGCCCCAAACCGCCGGAAATCGAAATATACGCGACGAATCAAGCAGATGGCAAATAAAACGTGATGATATGGCACCGATTATCGATATGGTGCAAGAATGCCCCATTTAATTGGGTCTCGATCTAAAGCCGGCCAAAAATAAAACGGCGGGTCGAGATTTCGAGACGCCGTTTCAAGAAATGCGCTTCAGCTTCGGCGGGCTGCGCCGTTATTGAGTCTGAGGAGTTTCACGAATTTTGCGCGGCCGGCCGCGCGGCAGCGGCGACACGCGGCGGTTCGCGGCACGTCCCGCCCACTCTCGATACGAGTCGCTGCCGAGCACCCAACCCTTGAGCGTTGCCTGCAGCAGACGATTCGCTTCGCGTTCGTCGAGCGGCTGTTCGCAGAGTTCCTTGTAGGCGTGCTGGCGTTCGAACGGCGTATTGCCGAGCGACCAGTAGAGCGGATGGTCGGTGATGAGCGGATCGAGCGTCATGCCGATGTGATGCCGGTAGCTCGACCACTTGTAGTCCTGCGGAGCGGCGGCGAGCTGCGCGCGCACCGGCGCCATCTCCACGACGCGGCTCGCGAGCAGGAAGTACCGCTCGCCTTCGATGACCGTCGCGCGATAGCGGCCTTCCCACAGGGTGCCGCGCCGCATGTAGCGGCGATTGAAGTGCGCGACGTAGCGGCGGCCGACGGCCTGCATCGCCTTCGGGAGACTGGACTCGTCGCGTGGCGTGACGAGCAGGTGAACGGCGCCTGGCATCAGTGCGTACGCGTGAACGGCGAGTTGATGATCGCGTGAAGCCGTTCTCAGGCAGTCGAGAAAGAGGTCGTAGTCCTGGTCGTCGACGAATGCGGGCTGCTGGTCGAGACCGCGCAGGATGACATGCTGCGGCTGTTCGGGAACATAGAGTCGTGCAAGCCGTGCCATGCTGAAGTATCCGTTGGTCGCGTTGGTGTTCACCCGTAAGGGGCGCTCTGTTGGCGGCATCGACGTTTTCGGGCAAAGCCTTGAAACGCCGGACGGCCGGGCGCGAATGCCGCTTCCCGCTAGGGAAAATGCTCTACGGCAGCGCTATGGTTACTTTGAAATGATGTGTTCATAATGAGCGTGCTTTTTCTGGAGGAGCACAAATTGAAAATAAAACAAGTGGTTATAGGAGCGGCGGCGCTGGCCTGCATATCGACGGCGGCACATGCGCAATCCGCGGGTTCCATCTACCTCACCACAGGCTGGTTTCACTTCGCGCCGCAAGACAGCAGCGGCCCGCTCAAAGAAACAAGTGTAGGCGGAAGTCCGGTCAATATCAGCGTACCGGGCACGGGCGCGGGAATCTCTAGCGCCGACACCGCCGGTTTCACCGTCGGCTACTTCATCACCGACGCGATCGCCGCCGAACTCGAAATGGGCCTGCCCCTCAAGTTCAACCTTGAAGGCACGGGCTCGCTGGAACCCTACGGCACGCTCGGTACCGCGAAACAGTGGAGCCCGACGCTGCTCTTCAAATACCACTTCCTGAGCCCGCAGTCCAAGTTTCGTCCGTACGTGGGTCTCGGCGTGACCTATACCTGGTTCTCGGACGCGAAGATCACCAACGGCGCCTTCGAGAACGGCGTGCTGCATGGTCCGACCAGTGTAGACACGGATAGTTCGTGGGCACCGGTTTTTAATGTCGGCTTCAATTATTCGTTCACCGAGCATTGGTTCGCGGGCGTGTCGGTCTCCTTCATTCCGATGAAGGCTACCGCGAAGCTCAGCACGCAGGCGCAGACGCCTGTCGGCGTGCTCAACGTGAAATCGGAAGCGCGTATCACGCTGAATCCGATCGTCACGTATGTGAAGGTTGGCTATAAGTTCTGAGGCTGCCCGTACGACGCAAAAACGCCGCTGTTTGCACTACGCAACAGCGGCGTTTTGCATTTTTACGCTCGCCTGTAAATCTGACTGCGTGCAAACCCTCGATTGCATTTCTTACGTATCTCGCGCGAGACTTGCCCTCTTGCCTCACTGGGTGCAGGCTCCTAGCCACGTGCGTCGAACACTCATTGAACCTCGACAAAGCGTCGGCATCGAACTTGCTGCTTCAGGAGTTTCCCCGCCGCACTTCAGCTACGCGGCCCATCCACGATTCATCCATCGACGGAGCGATCTTATGAACGCACTTCCCAATACGCGCGGCGCCATCGGAGATTCATGGAATTCGACGAGCCGTCGCGCCCGTCGTATCGCGCGCCACGGACGCGAAGCAGCCGAGGATATCGGCGTCGAGTTGCGCACGCTGCTGTCCGAACTCGAATCCACGCTCGCCGACGGCACGCAGGCCGATGTTGCCGCCCTGAGAGCCCAGCTTGGCCGCCGTATCGATACGGCGCGGTCGCGCCTGAACGACACGCATCTGGCGATGCGCGAACGCGCTAACGCCGCGTTGTCCGACGCCGATGCCTATATCCACGAAAAGCCGTGGCAAACCATCGCGCTCGTGGGCGGTCTGGCGCTGGTTGCGGGTGTGTTGCTCGCACGCGTACGCTCGTAGCAGCACGCGCGTCTTATTCGACGAAATCAGCGCCGATGATGTCGATGCGGTCCGTGCAAATCGCATCGACGCCCCAGTGCGCCAACAGCCGCGCGCGCTCGGGATCGTTCACGGTATAGGCCAGAATCCGCAGGCCCGAATCCTTGATCTCCGCGACGAGCGCTTCGGTGAGCTTGCGGTGGTCCGCGTGCAGCGACACACACGCGAGCGCCGCCGTCTGCGCGTGCCAGTCGTGCGGAATCTCGCCGTAGAGCATTCCGCGCGGCAGGTCGGGCGCGGCATCGCGTGCGGCTTCGAGCGCCGCGTAGGAAAACGATGACAACAGCGGCGCCGGTTCGGCATCGGACCAGAGGCGCGCCGATTCCTGCGCCACGATTCGCCCGGTGTCCACGTCGCGCCCTTCGCACGGCTTGATCTCGACATTTGCCGCAAGCCCGTGCCGCTTGCAGCGCGCCGCCACCTGCTCCAGCATCGGCATACGCGCGCCAGCAAACGTCGCGTCGAACCAGCTTCCTGCGTCCAGCTGCACGATTTGTGCGTACTTCATCGCCTTCGCTGCGCCGTGCCCGTTCGACGTCCGATCGACGTCATCGTCGTGCAGCAGGAAAACGACGTCGTCCGCTGACAGCTTCGCGTCGAACTCGATCATTCTCAGACCGAGCCGCGCGCCGGTATCGATCGCTTCAAGCGTATTTTCCGGCGCAAGCTTGCCGCCGCCGCGATGCGCGACGACGCGCGGATAAGGCCAGGTTCTCATGATCGCGCCTCCTGTTCCTTCAATTGGCACGCAGCCCGCTCGCCGGATCGAAGAAATGCAGGCGATGCGCCGGCAGCGCAACTTCCAGCGCCTCGCCGACCTCCGGCCGATGCGCATGCGGCAATCGCGCCGCCACATCGTGCTTGCCCCACTTGCCGTGCGCGAGGTTATCGGCGCCGAGCAACTCGCACGAATCGACGTTCAGCGTCACATGCGCGATGCCCGGCTGCCCGGGCGTCATATGCTCGGGACGGATGCCGACGATCCACTCACGTCCGTTCATCTCGCGCCCCATGCCCTGCACGCCCGTGAGCGGCAGCTTCGGACCGTTCCCCGCGACTTCGAGGACAGAACCGTCCTCCGACACGCGCCCTTCGAGCAGATTCATCGCCGGAGAGCCAATGAAACTCGCGACGAACACTGTCGCCGGGCGCTCGTAGACTTCGGTCGGCGCGCCGATCTGCTCGGCGTGCCCGCGATTCATCACGATCACGCGTTGCGCGAGCGTCATCGCCTCGATCTGGTCGTGCGTGACGTAGAGGCTCGTCGTCGCGAGCCGCGCGTGCAGCCGCTGAATTTCGAGACGCATCTGCACGCGCAGCTTCGCGTCGAGATTCGACAGGGGTTCGTCGAAGAGGAACACAGCCGGTTCGCGCACGATCGCGCGGCCCATCGCGACGCGCTGCCGCTGCCCGCCCGACAGCTCACGCGGCTTGCGCGCGAGCAGCGGTTCGAGTTCAAGGATGCGCGCGGCGTTCGCGACGCGCTTGTCGATCGTCGCGCGATCCACGCCGCCGATTTTCAGCGCGTACGCCATGTTCTGCGCGACGCTCATGTGCGGATAGAGTGCGTAGTTCTGGAAGACCATCGCGATGTCGCGATCCTTCGGCTCCAGCTTGTTCACGACCTTGCCGCCGATCGAAATCGTGCCTTCGGACACGCTCTCCAGCCCCGCGACCATGCGCAGCAGCGTCGACTTCCCGCAGCCCGACGGCCCGACCATCACGACGAACTCGCCGTCCTCAACGGCAACGTCGATGCCGTGCAGCACGAACGACTTGCCGTCGTAGCTTTTCTTGACGGCGTTCAGAGTCAGTGCGGCCATCGGTCAGCCTTCCAGCGCGCCCGCGACCGTCGCGAAATGCGCGACCGCGATGCCGGGTTCGTAGAAGCGATGCAGCAGTTCGCGCCACTTCTGGTAATCGGCGGACTGGCGAAAGCCCGGGTCGTGCGCTTCGACCGAATCCCAACGCACGAGCAACACGTAGCGCGAGCCGTTGCCGGCATCGGCGCCGCGCAGCAGCTCGTGCGAGCGGTAGCCGGGTTGCGCGGCGATGATCTTTTGCGCTGCGTCGAAGGCGGCTTCGAACCCGGCCTCCTCGCCGGCCTTCACCGGCAACTGCGCGATTTCGAGAATCATGAGGTCAGGTCTCCAGTTATTTTTCGGAATCGACGAGGCCGCGCACGAACCAGCGCTGCATCGTCAGCACGACGGCGAGCGGCGGCAGCATCGCGAGCAGCGTCGCGCTCATGACGAGGTGCCATTCGGTGGCGGTGTCGCCGGAAGCGATCATGCTCTTGATGCCGACCACCGCCGTTTGCAGCGATTGCTGGCTCGTGATCAGGATCGGCCAGAGGTACTGATTCCAGCCGTAGATGAACGTGATCACGAAGAGCGCGGCGATGTTCGTCTTCGAGAGCGGCAGCACGACGTCCCAAAAGAAGCGCAGCGGCCCCGCGCCGTCGATGCGCGCCGCCTCCATCAGTTCGTCGGGCAGCGTCATGAAGAACTGGCGGAAGAGGAAGGTCGCCGTCGCCGAGGCGATCAGCGGCAGCGTGAGCCCGGCATACGTGTTCGAAAGGTGCATCGACGATACGACTTGCACCGTCGGAAAAATCCGCACTTCTACCGGCAGCATCAGCGTGACGAAGATCAGCCAGAACGCGAGATTCTTGAACGGGAAGCGGAAGAAGACGATGGCATAGGCGGAAATCATCGACACGGCGATCTTGCCGATCGAGATTACGAGCGCCATCACGAGGCTGTTCAGCAGCATGCGGCCGAACGGCGCGGCGGCGTTGCCGCTGCCGCGCGTCCAGATGTTCGCGATGTTCTCGAACAGATGCGTGCTCGGGATCAGCGAAAGCGGCACAGTGAACACTTCCTTGTCGTTCATCGTGGCCGCGCAAAACGCAACGTAGACCGGAAACACGACGAGCAACACGCCCACGATCAGCACGGCGTGGCAAAAGATGTCGAAACCGCGACGATTCTCGATCATGAATATTGCACCCTGCGCTCGATGAAGCGGAACTGCACGACCGTCAACCCGACCACGATCGCCATCAGCACGACCGATTGCGCGCCCGAACTGCCGATATCGAGGCCCTGGAAGCCTTCGGCGAAGATCTTGTAGATGAGCGTCTTCGTCGATTGGGCGGGGCCGCCGCCGGTGGCTGCGTCGATGACGGGGAAGGTATCGAAGAACGCATAGACGAGGTTGACGACGAGCAGGAAGAAGCTCGTCGGCGAGAGGAGCGGCAACGCGATGCCGAAAAAGCGCCGCACGGGACCGGCGCCGTCGATGGCGGCGGCTTCGATCAGCGAGCGCGGGATCGCCTGCAGGCCCGCGTAGAAGAACAGGAAGTTGTAGCTCACCTGTTTCCACACCGACGCAAGGACGACCAGAAACATCGCCTGCGAGCCGTTCAGCGCGTGATTCCACACGATGCCGTATTTCGAGAGCGCGTAGGTCACGAGCCCGATGCTCGGGTTGAACAGGAACGACCACAGCACGGCGGCGATCGCGGGCGCGACGGCGTACGGCCAGATCAGAAGCGTCTGATACGCCTTCGCGCCGCGCGTGACGCGATCGGCGCACGCGGCGAGCAGGAGCGAGATCAGGAGCCCCGACACGGTGACGAGCGTGCAGAAGATCAGCGTCGTGTTGAACGACGACAGATACAGCGGATCGTTGAAAAGCTGCTTGAAGTTGGCGAGCCCGACGAATTCGCTCGACGTGCCGAACGCGTCCTGGCTCTGCGTCGCCTGCCAGAGCGCTTCGCCCGCGGGCCACAGAAAGAACAATGCCGTGATCGCAAGCTGCGGCGCGACCAGCAGGTACGGCAACACGCTCGTGTTGAAACGAGACCGCTTTTCCATCGACTGATCCTGATGCGCGAAAGAAACGGCCGCGCCGATCGGGCGCGGCTGGGGAAAGGCCGCTTAGCTGCCGGCTTTCTCGAAACGTCGCAGCAACTCGTCGCCGCGTGAAACGGACGAATCGAGCGCTTCCTTCGGCGACTTCTTCTGCGCCCAAACCTGCTCAAGTTCTTCGTCAACCACCGTGCGGATCTGCGGCATGTTGCCGAGGCGCAGGCCCTTCGTGTACGCGAGCGGCGGCTTGTTCAGCATCTGCTTGATCGCGACATCGGCACCGGGGTTCTTGTCGTAGAAGCCGTCTTTCTGCGTCAGTTCATACGCGGCAGTCGTGACCGGCAGATAGCCCGTGTCCTGATGCCACTTCGCCGCGACCGGCGGCGAGCTCAGATACGCGAGGAATTTCGCGACGCCCTTGTACACCGCCGGGTCCTTGCCCGCGAGCACCCAGAGACTCGCGCCGCCGATGATCGCGTTCTGCGGCGCGCCCTTCACGCTGGCGTCGTACGGCATCATGCCGACGCCGAAATCGAACTTCGCGTACTTTTTGATCGTCGCGCGCGAGCCCGACGAGTTCGTGATGATCCCGCAGTCGCCGCTATAGAACTTCGACACCGGTTCGTCCTTGCGGCCGACATAGGTGAACGTGCCTTCCTTCGCCATGTCTTGCAGAAACTGGATGTGCGCGACCTGCAGCGGCTTGTTGAATTCGAGCTTGGCGTCGGGGCCGTTGAAACCGTTGTTCTGCGTCGCGAACGGCGCGGCGTGCCACGCGCTGTAGTTCTCGAGCTGAATCCAGCTTTGCCATCCCGACGAATAACCGCACGACAACCCCGACGCCTTCAGCTTCTTCGCATCGGCTTCGACGTCGGCCCACGTCTTGGGCGGCTGGTTCGGATCGAGCCCGGCCTTCTTGAACGCTTCCTTGTTGTAGTAGAGGACGGGCGTCGAGCTGTTGAACGGCATCGAGATCAGGTGGCCGGTCTTCGCGTCGCTGTAGTAGCCGGAGATGGTCGGCACGAACGCCTTTTCGTCGAGCGGGACGCCGGCCTGCTTGAACACGTCCGAGACCGGGATGACCGCCTTCTTCGCCTGCATCATCGTGGCCGTGCCGACTTCGTACACTTGCAGGATCGCGGGCGCGTTGCCGCTGCGATACGCCGCGATGCCCGCCGCGAGCGTCTGGTCATAGGTGCCCTTGAACACCGGCACGATCTTGTAGTCGCTTTGCGACGCGTTGAAATCGTTGGCGATGTCGTTCACGCGTTCGCCGAGCGCGGCTTCCATCGCGTGCCAGAACTGGACTTCCGTCGCGGCTTGCGCGGCGTTCACGGCGCTGAAAGTGAGGACGGCGGCCGCCGAAATCGAGCGGAACAAGGGCTTGAAACTCATCGAATAGTCTCCGTTGTTGATGCCGGCGATTTTCAGCCGGATGGCAAAAGCGCCGATTCTAGTTATCGTCGATGACAAACAGGCGTTGATATTCCTTCAATGCGTAGCGATCGGTCATGCCCGCGATGTAATGCGCGATCAGGCGCGCCTGCGAGCCGTTGTACGTAGGCCCGGCGGCGTCGTTCGCCGACTCCTCCGCGACCGGCCCGCGCGCCTGATACGACGGCGGCAACAGGCGCGGGTCTTCCGTGAACGCACCGAAAAGGCCGGTCACGACGCGCCGCGCCTTGTTCGCCATGCGCATCACGCGATAGTGGCGATACAGGTTCTTGAACAGAAAGCGCTTGAGCGCGGCGGCCTGCGCGGCGACTTCCTCGCTGTGCGCGACGAGCGGCGGCGCATTGCGCACATCGTCGAGTGATTCGGGCGCGATGCGCGCGAGATTGTCGTTCGTGGTGTCGATCAGGTCGACGATCAGCGTGTTGATGATCCGGCGGATCGTCTCGTGAATCAGCCGCCGTCCGTCGATGCGCGGATACTCGCTGCGCGCCGCCTCGTGATGCGTGTGCCAGAGGCTCACTTCGGCCAGTTGCTCGAGCGGGATGAAACCGGAGCGCAGGCCGTCGTCCACGTCGTGATTGTTGTACGCGATTTCGTCGGCAACGTTCGCGATCTGCGCTTCGATCGACGGCTGGCGGCCCGTTAAAAACCGCTCGCCGAGATCGCCGAGCTTGCGCGCATTTTCGCGCGAGCAGTGCTTGAGAATGCCTTCGCGCGTTTCGAAGCAGAGATTGAGGCCGTTGAACGCGCCGTAGTGTTCTTCGAGTTGATCAACGACGGCGAGGCTCTGCAGGTTGTGCTCGAAGCCGCCGTGATCGCGCATGCATTCGTGCAGCGCATCCTGTCCCGCATGACCGAACGGCGTATGCCCGAGATCGTGCGCGAGCGAAATCGCTTCGACAAGGTCTTCGTTCACGCGCAGGTTGCGCGCCACCGACCGCGCGATCTGCGCCACTTCGAGACTGTGCGTGAGCCGCGTGCGAAACAGGTCACCCTCGTGGTTCACAAAGACCTGCGTCTTGTATTCGAGCCGCCGAAACGCCGTGGAATGGACGATGCGGTCGCGATCGCGCTGGAATTCGGTGCGCGCGGTGGGCGGCGCTTCAGCATAACGACGCCCGCGCGATGTCGCCGAGTGAGCGGCGTACGGCGCGAGATGCGCCTCCATCGCGAACGAGGTGGGCGTGCCCACGAAGATTTGACGCTTTGTTTCGCTCACCGGCTGCTCCGCATCATCGTGTTCCGGCCGCCGCTAGTCGCTTCAGACGCTTGCCGCGAGTGTCGCGCGCACCGCTTCGTCGGGCGCGGTCGTGATCTGCGTGTCGCCGAAGCGCGTCAGCAGGATGAATTTGATCTCGCCCGCCTGCGCTTTCTTGTCGACCTTCATCAGGTCGACATAGCGGTCCGCGCCGAGCGTGGGCGCCTTGACCGGCAGTTTCGCCGCTGCGATCACGTCGACGAGACGCTTGCGCGACGCTTCGTCGAGCCTGCCGAGCCGCACCGAGAGATCGCCCGCCATCACCATCCCGCAGCCGACCGCCTCGCCGTGCAGCCACTCGCCGTAGCCCAAGCCGGCTTCGATCGCATGCCCGAACGTGTGGCCGAAGTTGAGGATCGCGCGCAGGCCGCCTTCGCGTTCGTCCGCGGCCACGACCGATGCCTTGATCTCGCACGAGCGCCTGACCGCATGCGCGAGTGCAGTGGCGTCGCACCGGTTGAGCGCCTCGATGTTCTCTTCGATCCACTGGAAAAATTCGGGATCGGCGATCGCGCCCGTCTTGATGACTTCGGCAAGCCCCGCCGCGAGTTCGCGTTGCGGCAGGCTGCGCAACACGCCGATGTCGGCGATCACCGCTTGCGGCTGATAGAACGCGCCGATCATGTTCTTGCCGAGCGGATGGTTGATGCCAGTCTTCCCGCCTACCGACGAATCGACTTGCGACAGCAGCGTGGTCGGCACCTGGATAAACGCGACGCCGCGCATGTAGCAGGCGGCGGCAAATCCCGTCATATCGCCGACCACACCGCCGCCCAGCGCGATCAGCGTCGTCTTGCGATCGGCGCGTTCGGTCAGCAGCGAATCGAAGATGCGGTTCAGCGTTTCCCAGTTCTTGTGCGCTTCGCCGTCCGGCAGGACGACGGTCGTCACCTTTTTGCCGAGCGGCGCGAGCGCGGCGCGAAGCGTGTCGCCATACAGCGGATCGACCGTGGAATTCGTGACGATCGCCACCGACGACCCCGCGATGTGCGGAGCAAATAGCCCGGTCTGTCCGATCAGATCGGCGCCGATGTGGATAGGGTAGGCGCGCTCGCCCAGCTCGACGTTGACAGTAATCATGGCGGACATTATGACTCAGCCGGTCTGACGACGCCGGCCATCTCCAGTTGCATCAGGACCATATTGACGAGCGCGTTGACGGTCGGCCGCCCGGTTTCGACGACGAAATGCGCGCACTCGTGATAGAGCGGATCGCGCGTCGTGAAAAGCGCTTCGAGCTTGCCGCGCGGATCGTCGGTTTGCAGCAGCGGACGATTCTTGTCGCGCCGCGTGCGTTGCCAGAGATCGTGCGGATTCGCGCGCAAATAGACGACGATGCCGCGATTCTTCAGATGTTCGCGATTCTCCGGCCGCAACACCGCGCCGCCGCCCGTCGCGAGGACGATGCCTTCGCGCTGCGAGAGCTCGTCGATCACACTGGCCTCGCGCAGCCGGAAACCTTCCTCGCCCTCGAGCTCCCAGATCACCGGAATCCGGGCGCCGGTGCGCGCCTCGATCTCGTGGTCCGAATCGATGAACGAGCGCTGCAACCGGCGCGCAACCGCACGGCCCACGGTGGTTTTTCCCGCCCCCATGAGTCCGACAAAAAAAATGTTCGCGTTTGCGTGCCCGGCGTGCAACTCGGTTCCTTTTTGGGTGAAATCTGATTTTGTTCGTGCGGCAGCTTAAGGGCAAACCGCCCGCTTTGTCGAGTCTGGACGCCCTCGGCGGCCGCCGCCGTCAGCCCGGCGAGCCCACGATGTGCGGCGTGATGAAGATCACCAGCTCGCTCTTCGAGCGCCGCCGCGCGTCGTGCCGGAACAGCGCGCCGAGGATCGGAATTCTCGACAGCAGCGGCACGCCTGTGACGTCATCGCGTTCGTCTGCTGAATAAATTCCGCCGATCGCCACCGTCCCGCCGTCTTCCACCTCGACGCGCGTCTGGACGTGCTTCGTGTTGATCGCGGGCCCGGCGGCGGTCTGCTCGCCGACACTGTCCTTCGACACATCCAGGTCCAGGATCACGCGGCCGTGCGGCGTAATCTGCGGCTCGACCTCCAGTTTGAGCGCAGCGCGCCGAAACTGCACCCCCGAGACACCATTTCCGACTTTCGCCTGATAAGGAAGCTCGGTGCCTTGCTCGACCAGCGCTTTCACGCGATCCGCGGTGACCACGCGCGGCCGCGACACGATCTGGCCGCGTCCCTCGGCTTCAAGCGCACTCAGTTCGATATTCAGGAGCCGCGTCGCCTGCGCGGCGAACAGCGTGAGACCGGCCGTCGCGGCATCGAAACCGGAGATCGGCCGCGCCGACAGGTCGTATCCGCCGCCCGAGAGCCCGCGCGCCGGGTCGCTCGCCGCCGTCATCGACAGCTTCACGCCCAGATTGCGCGAAAACCCGGCTTCGCCCTCGACGATGCGCGCCTCGATCATCACCTGCGGCGTCGGCTGGTCGATCCGCGCGATCAGCTCGGCGATCTGCGCGACGCGTGCCTCCAGATCGGTGACGAACAGCAGGTTCGTGCGCGAATCGGCCATCACCGAGCCCCGCTTGGACAGCACCCGCTGGCTGCCCGAGCCGTTCAGGAGCTTGCGCACGTCTTCGGCGCGCGGATAGCGCAGCACGAATGTGCGGCTGCCGAGCGGCTCCAGATCGGCGGCGCGGGCGTGCGCTTCGAAGCGCAGCTTTTCGCGCGCCGCGAGTTCCGCGAGCGGCGCGACCCAGATCACCTCGCCGTGGCGCTCCATCGCGAGGCCGTTCACTTCCAGGAGCGTGTCGAATGCGCGCCGCCATGGAACGTTCACGAGATTCAGCGAAACCATGCCGTGAATCTTCTCGCTCGCGACGATGTTCAGGCCCGAAAATTTCGCGAAGGTTTGCAGGACGGCGGGCAGGTCGGCGTTTTTCAGGCTCAGCGTGATGGGCTTGCCGGCGTCGCCTTCGCTGTCTTTCGCTCGGCTCAGGCGTTCGAGCGGCGGCAGCGGCACGGGCGGGCCTTCGAGCGCAGGAGGCGCCTCGGCCGCAGGCGTCGGCGCAGCCGGTTTTTCCGTCGGCGCGAGCCACGCCGAGTCCTGAATCGCAGCGTCAGCCGCCTCCGGCACGGCTAGCGCCGGAACCGGCGGCACGCTCGTATCGACGGCGAATTGGTCGGTCGGAAGCGTGTCGGGCAAGGGCGGCAGCGGCGGCACCGCGCTTTGTGTGGTCAGCGTGTGACACAGCAGGATCACGCCGACTGCCAGGTTCATCGAGCGCGCCATCACAGACGATCCTCCGCAAACGCCACCGTGCGCGACTGGCCGTCGCCGCGCGCGAGGTCGATCGAACGCGGCTTGATCCGGCCGAGCCGTTCGTCGCCAATCATCTGCCCGGGCGCGAAGCCGTCGATGCCCGAAACCGTCTCGACTAGCGCCATCGCGCGTTTCCGTCCGATCAGCGTCCCGACGAGCAACATCTCACCCGCTGTCCCGAATGCCGGCGCGCCTTTTTTGCCGAATGGATCGACGACGGAAGCGTCGCGTCGGTCCGTCTCGACAAGCCGCGCGACGGCCGGCAGCGTCTCGAAAACGTGCAATGTTGCTTCCAACGCGAGCGAATTCGGGCCGCGCTTCAACTGGACCGCTTCCGCGACGACCAGACGCGGCAGCGAGCCGAGCGCGTCCAGAAAGCGGCGCACCTCGCCGAACGTGCCCTCCGCGCGCAGTTTGAGCGTGCGCTCGCCGTCCGTTGCGCCGCCTTTGCCCGAAGCCGGTTCGATCGCGCCGACGCGCAGCCCGTGTTGAGCGGCGAGCGTCGGAATCGACTGAAGCGCATCGGCCGACGTCCAGCGCGCGGACGCCTGCTGATCGTGCGCCAAGCGCGCCCGGAGCGCCGGCAACGCGGCCACGATGCTGCCCGTCCGCTGGACGCGGCGCTGCGTTTCATCGAGTGCCGAGCGACTGGCGTCGATCCCGTTGATGCCCGACTCACGCAACATCTGCGCGCCCAGCACACAGACGAGCGTGCCGAACGCGACGGCAGTGAGCGCTGTGCGCCGTCGGCTCCATGCGTCGACAGGCTGCGTCGCCAGCCGTTTCAAATTTTCGTCACGCCCCATCGGGCGATTCATCGCGAGCGTGTTCATTTTGCGGGCCTCCGTTGATCCGACGACGCCACGACCGCTTTCGGCGGCTGCGCAGACGACGCGTCGCCAGTCCAGCGCACGAGCGCGGTAAATTCGTAGCCGCTGACGGCATCGGCTTTGCCATGCGATGCAGGCCGCTTCATTTCGACGACCTCCACCGCCTGCACGTCGCGCACGGTTTCCAGGCGCTTGAGCCAGCGCGCCGCCGTCTGCGAATCGGGCGCGAACGCCGCGAGTTCGACTTCCTGCGCACGCTGCGACACGCGCTGCAACGCGACACCGCCCTGGGACGCCTGAGCGAGTGCATCGAGCAAGCCGAGAAACCGCGCACCGGGAGCCGCAAGCGGTCCAGCGGCTTCGCGGGCGCGCCGCCGCTCTGCTTCGGATTTCGACAGCCGGCCGTGCTCGGCGACCTCCGCGCTCGATTTGCGAAGTTCCGCTTCCAGCGCACCTCGCGCCCGATCGAGCCGCAGCCGCTCGAACGTATCCCAGCCCGCGACCGCGCCGACCGCCGCGCATCCCGCCAGCCCGGCCGCCGCGAGCGCAGCCAGACGCCGGTTGCGCGCCTCGCGCCGCTTTCTCGACCGATACGGCAGGAGATTGAAGCCATCTCGTAAGATGAAGTTCGTCATTGCGTCACCTCGCGAAGGGCCAGTCCGAACGCGACGGCGAAGAGCGGCGAGTGCCGCAGCGCCTCCTCGACTTGCGACGCCCCGTTACAGAACGGCGCGCATTCGAACGGCAGCACAGGACAGCGGAAGATCGCCTGCAGCTCGGTCGCCGGATAGCCCGCGCGGCCGAGCAGATCGAGATCCCCGCCGACGAAGATCCAGTCCGGCGGCCCCTTCGGGCCGATCAGGTCGCGCAGGGCGTCTGTGATCGACTGATGTTCCGGCGTCGGATAGCGCAGTTCGTTTTCCACGCCGTCCTCGCCGACGAGCCACGCGTGCAGGCCCGTGCTCTCGGCCCAGCACACGATATAGCTGTCGCGCGAATCGAGTTCGATGCTTCCGGCGTGCCGCATCGCGCGCAACGCGGCGGCGGGCTCGCCGTCGATCGCCGAGAGCGAGATACCGGCGGCGGCCGCCGTCTCGACGCGCGACTCCACGTGCTGGCGTGCCGTCGCCGCAATCGAAACCTGAGCGCAGCCGTCGCTGCGTGATTGGACCGACCAGTCGACCGCCAGCGCCGCGCGCTCGATGCCCGCCGCGCGCTCGGCCTCCGCGAGCACCGCCGGCTCCAGCAAGTCGAGCGGACTGTACCCGCCCCGCGCGGTATGGCGCCCCTCGATCAGCCGTGCGAGCGGCACCTGCGTCGTGAGCGTCGCCGAGGCCGGCAACCCCATCGCGCAACGCAGCGCGCGCCACGATCCACGCGCGGGCAAACGCCCGAACGCCTCACTGAGCGCCGCCGAAATCGCGTTCCGGTCGACGAAATCGCCGCCGATCATCGCGCCCGCCGGCAGCGGCACCGATTCGAGGTGCTCCACGCATACCGGCCCGTTTGCCCGCAGCCGCCTGCTGACGACCGCGAGCCTTACCGACCGCTCACTTACGTCGATGCCCGCCGCGTACCGGCGCGTGACCGTCAGTAACGACGTGCGTAATGCTCCTTCCCTCTTCATCCCGCCTCCCTTCATATCTCCCGCACCGAACCATTCAGGCGCTTGCAGTAGGAGAATTGTGGTGAGCGGCGGGCCTCGCGAACATTCGGCCGGATGGCTAACGCAGGTGCTGCGGCGTGCTACGCCAAAGAAACATGCAGCGAGGACGGTAAAGTCGGCCAGCTATAATCGCGGGACCGTTTTTTGGTGGTGCTATGCAATCTTCTTCCCCGTCGAACCCGCCGTCCCAGCCGCCCAAGCGCAAAAAGCGCCCGCTTCTTCTGCGGCTTCTGTTCGGATTTTTCATCTGCATATTCGGGCTGATCGTCTCGGCGGCGCTGGTGCTCGGCTATGCGCTCGTCGTCGCGATGCCGAACCTGCCGTCGCTCGAAGCCCTCACCGACTACCGTCCGAAGGTGCCGCTGCGCATCTACACGGCGGATCACGTGCTGATCGGCGAATTCGGCGAAGAGCGGCGCAGCGTCGCGCGTATCCAGGACGTGCCGGATCATCTGAAAAAAGCGGTGCTCGCCATCGAGGACGCGCGCTTCTACGACCATGGTGGCGTCGATCTCACCGGCATCCTGCGCGCGGGCAGCGTCGCGCTGACGAACGGCCGGGCGTCGCAAGGCGCGAGCACAATTACGATGCAGGTCGCACGCAACTTCTTCCTGTCGAGCGAAAAGACCTACACCCGCAAGATTTACGAGATGCTGCTCGCGTACAAGATCGAACGGGCGCTGACGAAAGATCAGATTCTCGAGGTCTATATGAATCAGATCTATCTCGGGCAGCGCGCGTACGGCTTCGCAAGCGCCGCGCGGGTCTATTTCGGAAAAGATCTGAAAGATATCTCGCTCGCCGAAGCCGCGATGCTCGCTGGGCTGCCGAAGGCGCCGTCGGCATATAACCCGGTCGTGAATCCGAAACGCGCGAAGGTGCGCCAGGAGTACATCCTTCAGCGCATGCTCGAACTGCGCTACATCACGCCTGACGAATACGAACAGGCGACGAAACAGCCGATCATCGTGAAGGGCGCCGGGCGCGAATTCAGCGTGCACGCGGAGTACGTGGCGGAAATGGTGCGCCAGATGATGTACGCGCAATATCGCGAAGAGGCATACACGCGTGGGCTGAACGTCGTGACGACCATCGATTCCGTCGATCAGGACGCCGCCTACCGCGCCGTTCGAAAAGGCCTGATGGATTACGAGCACCGCCACGGCTATCGCGGACCGGAAGGGTTCATCGAGCTGCCGAAAGACGCCGACGATCGCGAGCAGGCCATCGATGACGCACTGGTCGAACATCCGGACAACGGCGAGATCGTCGCGGCGGTCGTGACGGCGGCAAGCCCGAAGCAGGTGAAGGCGAGTTTTATCGACGGCAACGCGGCAACCATCGACGGCAACAACCTGCGTTTCGTCGCGAACGCGCTCTCGACCCGTCCGCAGCCGAACCAGCGCATCCGGCCGGGCGCGATCGTACGGCTCGTGAAGAACGACGCCGGCGACTGGACCATCACGCAACTGCCGCAGGTGGAAGGCGCACTGATCTCGGTCGTGCCGCAGGACGGCGCGATCCGCGCGCTCGTCGGCGGCTTCGATTTCAACAAGAACAAGTTCAACCACGTCACGCAGGCATGGCGCCAGCCGGGGTCGAGCTTCAAGCCGTTCGTGTACTCGGCGTCGCTGGAAAAGGGCCTCTCGCCCGCGACCATCATCAACGACGCCCCGCTCTTCTTCAGCGCCGCCGACACCGGCGGGCAGGCGTGGGAGCCGAAGAACTACGGCGGCGGCTTTGACGGCCCGATGTCGATGCGCCAGGCGCTGCAACGCTCGAAGAATCTCGTGTCGATCCGCATCCTGAGCCACATCGGCACCAAGTACGCGCAGCAGTACGTCACGCGCTTCGGCTTCGATGCCGACCGTCAACCCGCCTATCTGCCGATGGCGCTCGGGGCCGGTCTTGTCACGCCGCTGCAGATGGCGACCGCGTATTCGGTGTTCGCGAACGGCGGTTATCGCGTGAATCCGTACCTGATCGCCGATATCACCGATCCGCGCGGCGCGGTGGTCGCGCATCCGCAGCCGCTCGTCGCGCAGGAAACCGCGCCGCTCGCGATCACGCCGCGCAATGCGTACGTGATGAACAGCCTGCTGCAAAGCGTCGCGCAGCGCGGCACGGGGTCGAAGACCAATCAGCTGAAGCGCGGCGATCTCGCCGGCAAGACGGGCACGACGAACGATTCGCGCGATGCCTGGTTCGCCGGCTACCAGCACTCGCTCGTGGCGATCGCGTGGATCGGCTACGACAATCCGCGCTCCCTGGGCGACAAGGAAACCGGCGGCGGGCTGGCTTTGCCTGTGTGGATGGACTACATGACGCGCGCGCTGCGCGACGTGCCGGAATGGCGCCCGATGCAGCCGCCCGATGTCACGTCACTCGGCGGCGAACTGTATTACGACGACATGACGCCGGGCCACGGCTTCGTCGCGACGATCGGGGTGAGTCAGGCCCCGCCGCAGGACGGTGTGTCGGGCGTGACGGCCCCGACACCTGACGTCGGCGAGCAGGAAAAGCAGGACATCATGAATCTGTTCAAGGGCAACTGACGGAGCAGTCGCCGAGCCGTCGCCCAATCGAGCCGGTCACGCTGAAAAGCTGACCGGCTCGCCTGCTTGTTCGGTCGAGTATTTCGTCAGCGTCGCGAAGAATTCGGAGTTGTCGCGCGTGTCGCGCCACTTTCCGTCGACGTATTTGTAGTGAAAACCGCCCGCCTTCGCCGCCAGCCAGATCTCGTGTTTCGGCGGCTGCAAATTGACGATCACCTTCGTGCGATTCTCGAATTCAAGCGTCAGAACATTGCCGCTTCGTTCGAACTCGATATCCGCGAGAGCCTTGTCCACAGAGCGTTCGATGGCTGTCAGCGCGGCCTCGGCAAGGGTCAGGTATTCCTGGTCTGTCATGCTAAACTCCAGCGATTAATTATTCAGGGACAGTCATGCGAGTGGTTTTCAGGATGAGCGCGATTGTAGCGGCTTTGGCCGTTTCCGCCGTCACGGTGGGCGCGCTCGGCGGGTGTGGACAACGCGGTCCGCTGTATCTTCCGGCCACGCCGCCCTTGCCCCAGCGTCCCGCCAGTCTCCAGGAAACGCCGCCGCCGGATGCCGCTTCCGGCGATGAAAGCACCGTTCCCGACACCTCCGGCCAGCCGCTCTCGCTTTCCCCCGACACCGATCTGAAATCCAACGCCGCAGCGCCCAAAGCCGCGTCGTCGGCTGACTAACTCGCCGCTCTCAGGTTTCGCATGACTCAATCCGCATTCTCCTACGCCGACGACGTCCTGCACGTCGAAGGCGTCTCCGCCGCGTCGCTCGCTGATCAGTTCGGCACGCCACTCTACGTCTACTCGCGCAGCGCGCTGACCGAGGCCTATCGCGCCTACGCCGATGCCTGCGCCGGCCACCGCGCGAAAATCCACGTCGCGGTGAAGGCGAACAGCAACCTCGCCGTGCTCAACGTGTTCGCGCGGCTCGGCGCGGGGTTCGACATCGTGTCGGCGGGTGAGCTGGCGCGCGTTCTGGCCGCGGGCGGCAAGGCAGAAAACACGGTGTTCTCGGGCGTCGGCAAGACGGCAGCCGAAATGCGCGAAGCGCTCAACGCGGGCGTGAAGTGCTTCAACGTCGAATCGATTCCGGAATTGCACACGCTGAACGACGTGGCGAAAGCCGCAGGCAAGACGGCGCCGGTTTCGTTGCGCGTGAACCCGGACGTCGACGCGAAAACTCATCCGTACATTTCCACCGGCCTCAAGTCGAACAAGTTCGGCGTGGCCTTCGCCGATGCACGCGCGACCTACGCCGAAGCGCACGCGATGCCGCATCTGGACGTGATCGGCATCGATTGTCACATTGGCTCGCAGATCACCGAGATCAGCCCGTATCTCGACGCCGTCGACAAGCTGCTCGATCTCGTCGAACAGATCGAGGCGGACGGCGCGCAAGTTCGTCACGTCGATGTAGGCGGCGGCCTCGGCATCACCTACGACGACGAAACGCCCCCCGATATCGGCGAATTCGTGCGCACGCTGCTCGCGCACGTCAAGAAGCGCGGACACGGTCAGCGCGAAGTGTATTTCGAGCCGGGCCGCTCGCTCGTCGGCAATGCGGGCGTGCTGCTGACGCGCGTCGAATATCTGAAGCCGGGCGAGGAAAAGAACTTCGCCATCGTGGATGCCGCGATGAACGATCTCGCGCGCCCCGCGATGTACGAGGCGTTTCACCGGATCGTGCCGGTGGTGAAGCGCGCGGCGCAGGCGCAGGTCTACGACGTGGTCGGTCCGGTCTGCGAGAGCGGCGACTGGCTCGGGCGCGATCGCGAACTGGCGGTCGAACCGGGCGATCTGCTTGCGATCTGCTCAGCCGGCGCTTACGGCTTTGTGATGAGCTCGAACTACAACACGCGTCCGCGCGCGGCCGAAGTGATGGTCGATCACGAACGCGCGCGGCTCGTGCGCGAACGCGAGGAAGTGAAGCAATTGTTCGCCGGGGAATCGATTCTGCCGGACTGAAGCCAAGCGATTAGTGCGAAAAAAAGCGATGCCGCGGCATCGCTTTTTTTATATCAGCGCGTCGATCGCGCGTTTCGGCCCATGAGCCAAACGATAAGCCGCCAGCCCAGCAACGCAATCACGATCGCGCCGTATATCTTCGGCAGCAGAAAATCGTGCTTGCCCGCCTTCATCCACCAGAAATGCAGGATCGCGAGCGTCGCTACGACGTAAATCGCCTTGTGCAGCGTCTGCCAGCGGCGTCCGAGCTTCTTCACCATCGCTTTCGGCGATGTCACCGCGAGCGGAATCAACAGGACGAATGCCGCGAACCCGACCGTGATGAACGGCCGCTTGACGATGTCCTTCGCGATCTCGGCGACGTCGAACCATTTGTCGAACCACAGGTAGGTCGTGAAGTGCAGCACGCCGTAGAAGAACGCGAACAACCCCAGCATCCGGCGAAACCGCAGCAGCGCATTCACGCCGGTGAGCTTGCGTGCAGGCGTGATCGCCAGCGTGATGCAAAGGTAGACGAGCGTCCAGAGGCCCGTCGAGCGCGTGATGAATTCGATCGGATTGGCGCCCAGCCCGTCGGTGACGCCGAGCAGCACGAGGCGGGCTAGCGGATAAAGCGCCGCGACGAACACGACCACCTTGGCCGGCACAATCCAGCCCGTGCTGGCGCCGCTCGTTTTCACAGCCGGCCGTTTGACATCGGATACGGTTGGCATCGGGTTCACTCAAAAATTCTTCTTCAGGTCCATGCCCTGATACAGCGACGCGACCTGATCGCCGTAGCCGTTGAACATCAGCGTCTTGCGCTTTGGCGTGAAAAACCCGTCCTCGCCGATGCGCCGCTCCGTCGCCTGGCTCCAGCGCGGGTGATCGACCGTTGGATTCACGTTCGAATAGAAGCCGTACTCGCTCGGCGCGTAGGTATTCCAGCTCGTCGCGGGCTGCTTTTCGACGAAACGGATCTTCACCAGCGACTTCGCACTCTTGAAGCCATATTTCCACGGCACGATGATTCGCACCGGCGCGCCGTTCTGGTTCGGCAGCACCTGTCCGTACAGTCCGACGGTCAAAAGCGTCAGCGGATTCATCGCCTCGTCCATGCGCAGGCCTTCGGAATACGGCCAGTCCAGAATCGGTGTCGACAAACCCGGCATCTGCGACGGATCGGCCAGCGAGATGAACTGCACGTATTTCGCGTTGCCGGTCGGCTCGACGCGCTTGATGAGTTCCGACAGCGAAATGCCGATCCACGGAATCACCATCGACCACCCTTCGACGCAACGTAGCCGGTACACGCGCTCCTCGAGCGGCGCGAGCTTCAGGATTTCATCGATATCGTAGACCTTCGGGTTCTTGATCGCGCCTTCGACCGAAATCTTCCACGGCTTCGGACGCAGTGAATGCGCGTTCTGCACCGGATCGCCCTTGTCCGTGCCGAATTCGTAGAAATTGTTGTAGGACGTAATGTCCTTGTACGGCGTCACCTTATCGACGACGACGAACTTCGAGTTCGTCTTTGCCGCGAGCTTTTGGGCCTTGGCATCGGGCGAGGTCATCGTGGCGAGCGCTTCGCCGTTCAGGCCGACAAGCCCCGTCGCGGCGAGCGCGCCCCCGCCGATCGCCCGCAGCACGCGACGGCGATTCTCGAAGACTTCGCGCGGCGTGATTTCGCTGCGCACAATATCGTCGCCGGAAAGCAGACGATTTCGTTTGATCAACATGATTGTTCCTGACCGTTTCGCGCGGGTGGCCCGCGTTTTCTCACTGCATATAAGGGTTGAACAAGTGTTCGGATGCAGCTATTCCGCGGCTGGCGAAAAAAAACCGCCAGCATAGTCTGCGTGACGGTTTTTAGTCGCTGCAAGGCGCGGAATATTACAGCTTGCCGTAACTGTGCAGTCCCGACAGGAACATGTTGACGCCGAGGAACGCAAACGTCGTGACCAGCAATCCGGTAAGCGCCCACCATGCAGCGGCCGCGCCGCGCAGGCCTTTCATCAGACGCATGTGCAGCCAGGCCGCGTAATTCAGCCAGACGATCAGCGCCCAGGTTTCCTTCGGGTCCCAGCTCCAGTAGCCGCCCCACGCTTCGGCAGCCCACAGCGCGCCGAGGATCGTCGCGATCGTGAAGAACGCGAAACCGACCGCGATCGACTTGTACATGACGTCGTCGAGCACTTCCAGCGACGGCAGGCGGTCGGCGAGCACGCCACGCTCTTTCGACAGATACGCGACGGACACCATCGCCGACAGCGCGAAGCTGCCGTAGCCGATGAAGTTCGCCGGCACGTGAATCTTCATCCACCAGCTTTGCAGCGCGGGGACGAGCGGCTGGATCTGCTGCGCGTCGCGGGCAATCGAATACCACATCAGGAAGCCGACAGCCGCGCCGATCACGAGCAGCACGAACGCGCCCATCGCACGCGTGGCGTAATGCTGCTCGTAATAGAGATAGAACAGCGACGTGATCAGGCAGAACAGCACGAAAACTTCATACAGATTCGAGATCGGAATGTGCCCGACGTCCGAGCCGATCAGATAGGACTCGTACCAACGCACCATCAGGCCGACAAAACCCATCAGCACGGCGACCCACGTCATCTTCGAGCCGATCGCGCCGCCCGTCGCCGAGCGCGTCACGAGGCCGATCCAGTAGAACACCGTCGCGAGAATGAAAAGCGCGCTCATCCACAGGATCGCGGACTGGCTCGACAGGAAATACTTCAGGAAGAAGTTCGTGTCGGCGCGCGCAAGATCGGCGTGATAGAGCTGGATCGAAAAAAGCGACAGCACCGCGATCATCGCGATCAACAAACGCACCGGCTTCCAGCGCCAGCCGAGTACCGTGAACGTCGGCACGGCACCAATCAGGACGGCTTTGTCGTACACGTCCATGAACGGGTGATAGCGATACAGCGCGAAACCCGCGCCCGCAACCATCGCCAAGGCAAATAGCCAGTCAATGGCGCCGAGCTTCTTCAGGAATGGACGATCGTCGAAAAGAGCCGCATCGGCAGGGCTTTGCGCTGCGCGCTGGCCGGCCGGAGTCGAATGGGAGGAAGCTTGAGTGAGGGCCATGATCTTACCGGGTTGATTCGTGCGAGCCGACGGGTTCGGGCTGTGCGGTGGCGGTGGGCGGAGGCGCCTCGGTTGCCCCGACCGGCCTGCCGCCGAGCGTGGCCGCGACGGTATCGCGTGTCTGGGCGAACTCCTTTTCGAAGTCGAGCGTGCGGCGCGCCGTCGACATCGCCATCAGCACCGTGGCGCCGCCCTCGCCTTTATCTTTGATCCAGAACCAGAGGCGGCGTTCGCGTACGTAAAACATCGAAAAGATGCCGAGTACGAGAAGGAGGCTGCCAAGATACACCAGTTTTTTACCCGGCGCGCGCGTGAGCTGGAACACCGACGCCTGGATCTGCTTGAACGATTCGAGTTGCAGGAAGACCGGCGATCCGTACAGAAAGCTGTCCGAAAGCGCATTGATCGACGCCTGCACGAACGCCGTGTTCTTTTCGTCGACCTTGGCTTCCGGCATGCCGTTCTGCTCGCGGGCAATCTGCCACAGGTCCCACGTCGCGCCTTCCAGCATGCGTAACAGCAGGCCCGCAGCCTTTTCCTGCTCGCCCTTCGGCACCGACTTGTCGATGAACGTCGCGATCGCCGCAAAGCCGCCAATCATCTGGCCGTTCTGCGGCGTTGCGCCGTTTTCATCGACACCTGCGAACAGGTTCAGCACGCGCACGGCGCTTTCTTCCAGATGCTTCTGCAAGTCACCGCTCGCCTGCGGCACCGAGCGCTGCGCGAAGCGATGCGCGGCTTCGGCGCGCATCGCGGGCGTCGCGAGCGCGGCGCGCAGGAGCATCCACTGCTTGACCGAGCTTTGCTCGTCGGCGGGAATGCGCAGGTAGCGGAACGGATCGTTCGGGCTCACGCGCATGCCGGCGAGAAACATCTGCTGGCCGCCCACATCGACCGGCAGCATGTAATTGTTGTACTCGCGCGCCTGGCCATCCGTGCTACGCACCTTGTATTGCACCGATGGCCCCACGTTGCGCAGATCGGTCGGCTTCGAGGTTTTCGCGCCGGAGCCCAAGCGTTCGTCGAAGGCTTGCCGGAGCGTTTGCGTTTGGCCGACGCCCCGCGCATCGACGGCGCCGCGGCCGTCGGTCACGTTTTCGACGTTGATCGCGCGGAAATCGGCGAATTCGACGGTTTCGCCCTTCGCGCCGACGATCTGCGGATTCACCGGCGCCGTCGAGCCGATTGCGCCACCGAACGGCGTAGTCTTCGCGCTGACGCCGGACATCGGCCAGGCGGTCATGTCGAGCTTCGAGCCGCCGTCCTGAAAGCTCGACTGGTAAATCGAGATGCCGTCATAGGTGAACGGCTTGTTCACTTCGATACGCGCTGGAATGCGCTTGCCGCTCTCGTGATCGATCACGACGATATCGCTCGCGAAGAGCTTCGGCATGCCGGTCGAGTAGTAATCGACGATGAACTTGTTGAGCTGAATGGAAAACGGCAGGTCCTGAATCAGCGATCCGTCCTGCTGGTTCAAAATCGCCGTGCCGACGAACTGGCCCTCGGGCACCCACGCGTAGCCGCGGAAAGTCGGATTGGTCGCGGCGAGGCGGTGTTCCGGCGGAATGTCGTTGATCACTGCGTTGGTCGCCACCGGCGTCTTGTTGAAAAGCCACATTTGCAGCTTGATCGGCAAGTTGCTGTCGAGCAGGCCGCCGAGGCAGATCACGACGATCGCCACATGCGCCGAGATGTAGCCGAGCTTCGTGAGCGCGCCGCGCTTGGCGGCGATCAGCGTCGCGCCGTTGTTGGTTTCGCGCGCGACGAACTTGTAGCCGAGCTTGCCTGACAGACGCTGCAACGCGACGGACGTTTCCGCGCGATTCGTCGACACCTCGAATTCGCCCTTGTGATGAAACGCGCGCAGACCGGCTTCGCGCACGCGATCCTTCCAGCTTTTCATGTCGGCGATCATTTTCGGGCCGTTGCGGATCACGCAGAGCGACACCGAGACCACCAGGAAAATCATGATCAGCATGAACCACCACGCGCTGTACACGTTGTAGAGGCTCACACCGCGAAAGATGTCGGCCCAGAACGGACCGAACTGATTGACGTAATTCGGGTACGGATCTTCCTGCGTGAGAACCGTGCCGATGATGCTCGCGATCGCGAGAACGACCAGCAAGGCGATCGCGAAGCGCATCGAACTGACGAGTTCGACGAAATGCCTGACAGCCCGACGACTCGACTTCGACTGCATTCCCGAGGTGGTGACGCTCATTCAAACTCCGACTGGACAGCAAAAAAGGGTGGAGACGCTGGCGGTCGTGCCCGACCGACGTCCCACCCTTTTCTTGTTTGTGCCGGTCTCGTCGGACCGGCTTCGTAATGTGGGCGACTGCTGCGTGATCTGTTTGCTCGCGGCAGATCGCTGGACGCTTCCTGACTCGTGCTGCTCAGTTCAATGCAGGCCCGCAATGTAATCCGACACGGCCTTGATTTCGGCATCGGTGAGGCGCAGCGAGATCGTGTGCATCGTCTCGCTGTTGTTGCGCGTGCCCTGCGCGAACGCGGTCAACTGCGCCGCGGTGTAATCGCCCCACTGCCACGACAACCGCGGATACTGCACCGGAATGCCCATGCCCGCCGCGCCGTGACACGCCGCGCACGCCGGCACGCCCTTGTCCGCGATGCCGCCGCGGTAGATCTTCTGGCCGAGCGCGACGTCGTTCTTGTTGCGCGCGAAGCCGGGCTTGGTTTTCTGTGCCGCGAAATAAGCCGCGACATTGACCGCATCCTGATCCGACAAGGCGCCCGCGATGCCCGCCATGATCGGGTTGTTACGCGCCGGCGCCTTCGCGCCCGGCTGCGTCTTGTAATCCTTCAACTGCTTGACGATGTATTCCGCATGCTGGCCCGCGAGCTTCGGAAACGCGGCGCCGGCGCTGTTGCCGTCCGCCGCGTGACAGGCGGCGCATACCTGGGTTGCGATCGCCTGTCCCCGGTTCAGATCCGGTTTTGCAGGCTGGGCGGGCTCCGCCGCTTGTCCTGACACTGCCAATCCACCGAACGTTGCTGCTACTTGAAGCACCATCAGAGACTTGTACAGTCGGTTCATCGCGTACCCTGTTTTTCGTCTTGTGAGAATGTGAGGTTCTGCAAAAAACGACGGCAACCGTTTATGTCACGTTCTGCCGCAAGACACCTGAACGCTGGGCTCTCAAAAATGCCCGAAAATCCGTCCTGCTCCTTATCTGGCTTGGGTCTTGCGCGCCCGTCCTGGTCTTGTAAAAACCGCCGTATTGTACAATAACCTGCTAATCGCAAAGACGCCAGTCGGGGCATGCCCAGTATTTACCGGGTTCTCAAGGCTTGGGTTTTCACCGCTTTTCTAAATCGGCCCGCCAATGTCATTCCTGCTCCATCAAGCCCGCTTCTTCACGACCGTCAATCATTTGCGCGATTTGCCGCCCACGCCGCAACCGGAAATCGCCTTTGCCGGACGTTCGAACGCGGGAAAATCGACGGCGATCAACATCCTGTGCAATCAGAAACGGCTGGCTTTCGCGAGCAAGACGCCAGGACGTACGCAGCATATCAATTACTTCTCGGTCGGTCCGGCCGATGCACCCGTCGCACATCTTGTCGACTTGCCGGGCTACGGTTACGCCGAAGTGCCAGGTGCTGCGAAAGCGCACTGGCAGCAATTGCTCTCCACCTACCTGCAGAGCCGCGCCCAGCTTTGCGGGATGATCCTGATGATGGACTCGCGCCGGCCGCTGACCGAGCTCGATCAAATCATGATCGACTGGTTCGCACCGACGGGTAAGCCAATCCACGCGCTCCTCACGAAATGCGACAAATTGACGCGACAGGAGATGACCAATGCCCTGCGCGCGACGAAGAAATCGTTCGCGGACTACAAGGCTGCTGGGTATCGCGGGGAATTGACGGTGCAGTTGTTCTCGGCGCTCAAGCGCGTGGGGATCGATGAGGCGCACGAGTTGATCGAAAGCTGGCTGATCCCGGAGGCGAAGGGCGAAAGCGCGGAAGCGGACGCGGCGCAGTGAGCGCCGGTCCATGCCAAACCGTTCGCACATAAAAAAACCCGCCGCATGACGGCGGGTCAAACAGCCTAATCGAATAACGACAGGCACCCGCTCAGGGAGGAGAAGCGGGGAGATCAGCGCAAAGCGCCTAGCTCGATCGGTATGATATACCATTGTCTTGAAAAGTTGCTGGACGGCCCCGCGAGGCTTGTCCCATAAGGCTTTCGCGCAAATCGGCGCGCCGCACCCCTGTCACCCGGATTACTCCCCACGTCGGAAATGCCATGAGTTTCTATCCGCATCACCGTCCTCGCCGCATGCGCCGCGACGACTTCTCGCGCCGTCTCATGCGCGAGAACCTTCTCACCACGAACGACCTGATCTACCCGGTTTTCATCGTCGAAGGCAGCAATGTGCGACAGGCGGTGCCGTCGATGCCGGGCGTCGAGCGCACGTCCATCGACCTCTTGATGAAAGTGGCCGAACAGTGCGTCGAGCTGGGCGTGCCGGTGCTATCGCTGTTTCCGGCGATCGAGCCGTCGATCAAGACGCCCGATGGCCGCGAGGCGACCAATCCGGAAGGTTTGATCCCGCGCGCTGTGCGGGAACTCAAGAAGAATTTCCCGATGCTCGGCGTGCTCACCGACGTCGCCCTCGATCCGTACACGAGCCACGGCCAGGACGGCGTGCTCGACGAAGAAGGCTACGTGAAGAACGACGAAACGAGCGAAATCCTCGTCGATCAGGCGCGCACGCAGGCGGAAGCGGGGGTCGATATCGTCGCGCCGTCGGACATGATGGACGGGCGGATTGGCGCGATCCGCGAGATGCTGGAAAGCGACGGCCACATTCACACGCGCATCATGGCCTATGCCGCGAAGTATGCGTCGGCATTCTACGGTCCGTTCCGCGATGCGGTCGGCTCGGCGGCGAACCTCGGCAAGGGCAACAAGATGACGTATCAGATGGACCCGTCGAATTCCGACGAAGCCCTGCGTGAGGTGCGCATGGACATCGAGGAAGGCGCGGATATGGTGATGGTCAAGCCCGGCATGCCGTATCTCGATATCGTGTATCGCGTGAAGGAAGAGTTTCGCTTCCCGACGTATGTGTATCAGGTCAGCGGCGAGTACGCGATGATCAAGGCGGCGACGCAGAACGGCTGGCTCGATCACGACAAGGCAATGATGGAGTCGCTGCTTGCGTTCAAGCGCGCGGGCGCGGATGGCGTGCTCACGTATTTCGCGCTCGATGCTGCGCGAATTTTGCGGGCGTCGAAATAGGTAGCAGCTCTGGCGTTCAGGCAAAAAGGGCGATACCGATGGCATCGCCCTTTTCGCTTAGTCGGGGCACATTCAGGTCGTCGGCGCGCCCAGTTTTTCCATGCTTTTCAAGAACTTGTCCGGCGATTCGTAGCCGATGACGCGCGTCATCTCGTTGCCTTGGGCATCGAAGAAAATGATTCCCGGCGGCCCAAACAGCTTAAAGCGCTTGAGCAGCGCCTGGTCGTCGGCGTTGTTGGCCGTGACGTCGGCGCGCAGCAGGTTCAACTGCGCGAGACGCGCTTTCACGCGCGGATCGCTGAACGTCAGATGCTCCATTTCCTTGCAGGAAACGCACCACTCGGCGTAGAAATCGAGCATCGCCGGGCGCGCGGCGGATTTCACCGCGAGATCCAGTTCCGTCGAGGAGCGTACCGGCGCGAACGTTGGCGCTTGTGCTGTCTGGGCGCCCCCGCCTCCCCTGGCAACGAACACTGAAAGCGGACGCAGCGGATCGGTTGAGCCAGCAGCCAGCCCGACGAGCAGCGTCGCAGCCCAAATCGTCAACGCAGCGCCAAGGCCGCGCCCGATTCGTCGCCAGATCGTGACCGGCGCGGTGCTCATCGCGAAAAGCCCGAGCCCGGCGGCGGCAATCAGCAACCACGACGCGGCCAACAGCATCTGCGTGACGCCGTCGAGCACAGGCCACACGATCCACAGCGCTGCCGCCAGCAGCACGACGCCGAAGAACACCTTCACACTATCCATCCACGCACCGGCGCGCGGCAGCAGCGATCCGGCACCAAGCCCGATGATCAGCAGCGGCACGCCGAGCCCGACGCCCATCGAAAACAGCGCGGCACCGCCGAGCACGGCATTCCCGGTGTGCGCGATGAATGCGAGCACGGCGAAGAGCGGTGCTGTCATGCACGCACCGACGACAAGCGCCGACAGCGCCCCCATTCCGACGACGGCCGCGAACTTCCCGCCCGAGCGCTTCTGCGACGCCGCGTTCACGCCGCTTTGCCAGCGCTCCGGCAAGGCAATGTCGAAGCCTGCGATCAGCGTCAGCGCGAACACGGCAAGCAGCGTGCCGAACGCGCCGAGCACCCACGGATTCTGGAGCCACGCGCCGAGACTCTGTCCGATCAGCGCGGCAGCAACGCCGAGCGCCGTGTAGACGAGCGCCATCCCGAAAACATACGCGCCCGACAATGCGAATCCTCGCCGGCGAGTGACACGCGAACCCTCGCCAATGATGATCGCCGAGAGGATCGGGATCATCGGATAAGAGCACGGCAGCAGGCTCAGCACGACACCCGCTACGAAATACAGCCCGATGATCGCGAAAAATCCGCCGCTTTCGAGGAGCGATTGCGCGTAATCGGCATTGGTCGCGCGCTCGTACCAGGGCAAGTCGGAGACTTGTGAGTTGACGGGCGGCGGAGCGTTGGCGTCGGCGGCACGCAGTGCGGCGCCGCTCACCCGATAGATGCGCTCCATCGGCGGATAGCAGATGCCCTGATCGGCGCATCCCTGCGACGTGACGGTGAGATCAAACGGCCCGCTCGCCTGCTTCACCGGGAGGCGGATGACGACGTCGCCGCGATAGGTCTCGACGTCCTTGTTGAACGTCTGATCGAAGTGAACCTTGCCGACGGGCAATTGCGCGTCGCCGAGCGTCGCGCCGCCTTTGGCCGCGAAGGCGAAGCGCTCGCGATACATGTAGTACCCATCCGCGACCTTATATCGCACCTCGATTTCGCCCGGACGTTCCGTCGCGCTGAATTTGAAGGCGACGGCGGGGTCGAGGAAGTCGTCGGCCGCGTGAGCAAAATTCGCGACGCCGGACAGCACGAACAGACACGAGAGCAGCAACGCAACCGCCGCGAACAAACGACGCCCGATGGCGCCAGAAGACTTAAGCATGAAGAGGACGTGAAGTTTCCGCGACGACCCATTCTCCGTAGCCGGGCGAGGCATCGGCTTGCCAGGCGAGGATTTCGGGCGTTTCGTAGGGATGATTCGATTCGATGAAGCGCTGAAGTTCGGCGCCGCGAGCGACGCTGGTCTTGAAAAGGAGCTGAATTTCTTCCGCTGCCTCGAGCTTCCCCTGCCAATGGAATCGCGAGCGCACGACACCGTTCTCCGTCACGCATGCCGCTAACCGTGCCTCGAGCGCCTTTTGCGTGAGCTCGCCGGCTGCGAGAGTGTCAGGCAACGTCGTGAGAATCAACACGACTGGAATGTTCACTTCATGCTCCATCGCATTATGTTGCTGGGGAAGGATACGCGCGTATCGTAGCACCGGCGCGGGGTGGGCATCGTGAGTGACGAAACGTCGCGCCCGCGCGATCGGCCGACCAAAAAACAAAAAAAAGGCCAAGCAGAGCTTGGCCTTTTTTTCACAGCGGTGTCGTGCGCTTATTCAGCTTCTTGCACGTCGTCCGATTCAGCGACTTCCGGACGGTCCATCAACTGGACGAGCGCCATCGGAGCGTTATCGCCAACGCGGAAACCGAATTTCAGGATGCTGAGGTAGCCACCCGGACGGCTTGCGTAGCGCGGGCCGAGGACGTCAAACAGCTTCGCGACGGAATCGCGATCGCGCAGGCGGTTGAACGCCAAACGACGATTTGCCAGCGACGGCTTCTTGCCGAGCGTGATCAGCGGCTCGACGACTTTGCGGAGTTCTTTCGCCTTCGGCAGCGTCGTCTTGATGACTTCGTGCTCGATCAGCGAGTTGGACATGTTACGGAGCATAGCCAGACGGTGGCTGCTCGTGCGGTTCAGTTTCCGCAGACCATGTTTATGGCGCATTTTCAGTTCCTAATGACTTTGAGTTTTGATCCAGCTCTTCTATTACGTTCCGACGAACGCACGGGCCGGTCGAGAAAAAGGCAAGACGCGGATTTTAGAGGAGAATCCACGCCTTGACCAGATACGCTTACGACGTCCTGCTTACTTGTCGAGACCAGCCGGCGGCCAGTTTTCGAGCTTCATGCCGAGCGTCAGGCCGCGTGAAGCCAGCACTTCCTTGATTTCGTTCAACGACTTGCGACCCAGGTTCGGCGTCTTCAGCAGTTCGTTTTCCGTGCGCTGGATCAAGTCGCCGATGTAATAGATGTTCTCGGCCTTCAGGCAGTTCGCCGAGCGAACCGTGAGTTCCAGATCATCCACCGGACGCAGCAGGATCGGATCGATCTGCGGTGCGCGCGACGGCGCTTCCGCCGCTGCTTCGGTGCCTTCGAGTGCTGCGAAGACCGACAACTGATCGACCAGAATCCGCGCCGATTGACGGATCGCTTCCTCGGGCGAAATCACGCCGTTGGTTTCGATATTCATCACGAGCTTGTCGAGGTCGGTACGCTGTTCGACACGCGCGCTTTCAACGGCGTAGCTCACGCGGCGAACCGGCGAGAACGATGCATCCAGCACGATCCGGCCGATGATCTTGGCCGATTCTTCGCCATAACGACGCACGTTGCCCGGCACATAGCCGCGGCCCTTCTCGATCTTGATCTGAACGTCGAGCTTGCCGCCTTTCGACAGGTGGGCGATCACGTGATCCGGGTTGATGACCTCGCAATCGTGAGCGAGTTCGATATCGCCGGCCGTCACGACTCCTTCGCCTTCCTTGCGCAGCGTGACCGTCACTTCGTCACGGTTGTGCAGCTTGAAAACGACGCCCTTCAGGTTCAACAGCAGGTTGACAACATCCTCTTGCACACCGTCGAGCGTCGAATATTCGTGCACGACGCCTGCGATCGTCACTTCGGTCGGCGCATATCCCACCATCGACGACAGCAGCACGCGCCGAAGCGCGTTACCCAAGGTGTGGCCGTAACCGCGTTCGAACGGTTCCATGACCACTTTCGCGTGGCTCTCGCCAAGCGATTCAACCGCAATAATCTTGGGCTTCAACAAACTGGTTTGCATAGGTTTTCCTTTTCAATACCCTCGGCTCGTTACGCCGATAAGGCTGACCGGTGACAACCCGAAAATAAACAGCCGAGGTAACCCCTTGCCTTCGGCAATCAGGGTCCCCCGGCCGCCAATCCGATTACCGCGAATACAATTCGACGATCAGGCTTTCGTTGATGTCGCCAGCGATGTCGCTGCGCTCCGGCATTGCCTTGAACGTGCCTTCGAACTTCTTGGCGTCGACCGCAACCCATTGCGGCATGCCGCCTTGCTCAGCCAGCGAAAGCGCTTCGAGGATCCGAGCTTGCTTCTTCGACTGTTCACGCACGGCAACCACGTCGCCCGCCTTCACTTGCAGCGAAGGAATGTTCGCAACTTGGCCGTTGACCGTGATCGACTTGTGGCCCACCAACTGACGTGCTTCTGCGCGCGTCGAGCCGAAGCCCATGCGATACACGACGTTGTCGAGACGCGATTCGAGCAATTGCAACAGGTTTTCACCCGTCGGGCCCTTGCGACGATCGGCTTCGGCGAAGTAACGGCGGAACTGGCGCTCGAGTACACCGTAGATGCGCTTTACTTTTTGCTTTTCGCGCAACTGCGTGCCGTAGTCGGACGTACGAGCACCCGACGTGCGGCCATGCTGACCCGGCTTGCTATCGAGCTTGCACTTGTCAGCGAGCGAACGGCGTGCGCTCTTCAGGAAAAGGTCAGTGCCTTCACGGCGGGACAACTTTGCTTTAGGACCGGTATAGCGTGCCACTTTGCATCCTTAAAAATTGATCACGCGGACTTGCACTTGCATCCGCGCTAGTCCGAACCCTCTGGGCCGAACGGTGGGCTTAGTCAAATTCATAACGCAAGCAACCCGCCGGCGCGCGAGCACCAGCAGGAGGTTTGCGGCAGCGACGTCTTAGATACGACGACGCTTCGGCGGACGGCAGCCGTTGTGCGGGACCGGCGTCACGTCGGAGATCGCGGTGATCTTGATGCCAAGACCATGCAACGCGCGCACCGCCGATTCGCGACCAGGGCCAGGGCCCTTGATCCGCACTTCGAGGTTCTTCACGCCGTATTCCATCGCCACGCGGCCAGCCGATTCGGCTGCGACCTGGGCCGCAAACGGCGTCGACTTGCGCGAGCCCTTGAAGCCTTGACCACCCGACGTTGCCCAGGCAAGCGCGTTGCCTTGACGATCGGTGATCGTGATGATGGTGTTGTTGAACGACGCGTGAACGTGAACCACGCCCTCGGCGACGTTCTTCTTGACCTTCTTGCGAACGCGTTGCGCCGCGGAGTTGTTCGAAGCCTTAGCCATTACGTTTTCCTGTAACTGTCAGTTCCGCTTACTTCTTCAGCGATTGCGCTGCACGACGCGGACCCTTGCGCGTACGGGCGTTCGTGCGCGTGCGCTGGCCGCGCATGGGCAAGCCCTTGCGATGGCGCACGCCACGGTAGCAGCCCAAGTCCATCAGGCGCTTGATGTTCATCGTCACTTCACGACGCAGGTCGCCTTCCACGATGAACTTACCCACTTCGTCACGCAGCTTTTCGAGGTCTGCGTCGGTGAGGTCCTTGACCTTCTTCGAAAATTCCACACCAGAAGCAACGCAGATGTCGCGAGCACGCGTGCGGCCGACACCGAAGATAGCCGTCAGGCCGATTTCGGTATGCTGGTGATTCGGGATGTTAACCCCTGCGATACGAGCCATTGTTTTTCCTCAAACAAAAAGCGCAAGCAAAAGCGCGGCGTTCAGCCTTGACGCTGTTTGTGGCGCGGATCAGAGCTGCAAATCACGCGCACAACGCCCTTGCGCTTGATGATCTTGCAATTGCGGCAAATGCGCTTAACCGATGCCATCACTTTCATGATATTACCCTTTTTTCAAATCACTTCGCCCGGAACACGATCCGCGCACGAGACAGATCGTAAGGCGTCAACTCAACCGTAACCTTGTCGCCGGGAAGAATGCGGATATAGTGCATCCGCATCTTCCCTGAAATATGCCCGAGAACCACATGGCCATTTTCCAATTTCACCCGGAAAGTAGCATTGGGAAGGTTTTCAATCACCTCACCCTGCATCTGGATTACATCGTCTTTGGCCATAGCCCTTAATTAGCGCATCGGGACGTTGCCGCCCTTGAAGTTGGCCTTCTTAAGCAGCGACTCATACTGTTGCGACATAACGTACGACTGCACCTGAGCCATGAAGTCCATCGTGACGACGACAATGATCAGCAGCGACGTTCCACCAAAATAAAACGGCACGTTCCAGCGCAATACCAAAAACTCAGGCAGCAAGCACACAAACACGATGTAGATCGCACCGGCCAGCGTCAGACGCGTGAGGATGCGGTCGATATACCGTGCGGTCTGGTCGCCCGGACGGATCCCAGGAACGAATGCACCGCTCTTCTTCAAGTTGTCGGCCGTTTCTCTGCTGTTGAACACCAGCGCGGTGTAGAAGAAGCAGAAGAAAACGATCGCCAACGCGTACAGCAGCACGTACACAGGTTGACCAGGCTTCAAGGCCTCAGCCACGTTGTGCAGCGTGTTTGCGAACCAGCCGGTCCGCGTACCCGAACTGAACCAGTTCAGGATGGTCGCCGGGAAGAGGATGATCGACGATGCAAAAATCGGCGGAATCACACCCGACATGTTCAGCTTCAACGGCAAGTGCGAGGACTGGCCGCCGTAAATCTTGTTACCGACCTGGCGCTTGGCATAGTTCACGAGGATCTTGCGCTGACCGCGTTCGATGAACACGACCAGATATGTGACCGCCGCAATCAACACCACGATGATGATCGCCGAGATGATGCTCATCGAGCCGGTGCGAACCAGTTCGAACAGACCACCGATCGCATTCGGGAAACCCGCCGCGATGCCGCCGAAGATGATGATCGAAATGCCGTTACCGAGACCGCGTTCCGTGATCTGCTCACCCAGCCACATCAGGAACATCGTGCCGGTCACCAGCGTGACGACCGTCGTCAGACGAAATACCATCCCAGGGTCGAGAACCAGTCCCGGCTGATTTTCCAGCGCGACCGCAATACCGAAAGCCTGGAACGTCGCGAGAACCACCGTGAAGATCCGCGTGTATTGCGTGATCTTGCGTTGCCCCGCCTGCCCTTCCTTCTTCAGCGCCTCCATTTGCGGCGACACGATCGACATCAACTGCATGATGATCGACGCCGAAATGTAGGGCATGATGCCCAGCGCAAAAATCGTAAACCGCGATAGCGCACCACCCGAGAACATGTTGAACATGCCAAGGATGCCGCCCGACTGGCTTTGGAACAGCTTCGCCAGTTGGTCCGGGTCAATACCCGGCACCGGAATATGCGCACCGAGACGGTAAACAATCAGCGCCAGCAGCAGAAACACTGCCCGCCGGCGCAGATCACCGAACTTCGCCGCGCTTCGACCGGGTTTTGCGAGACTCGGACTGTTAGCCAAGAACCTTCTCCGATGCTAGTGCGAGTAACGCATAAAGCGCGTTACTCGGCGAACGAGCCGCCAGCGGCTTCGATTGCAGCACGGGCGCCCTTGGTAGCACCGAGCCCCTTCACCGTGATCTTGCGCGTCAGCTCGCCGGTCTTGATGATCTTCGCGCTCTTGATGAGCTCGCCGACCAGGCCCGCTTGCTTCAGTGCCAGCAAATCGATTTCGTCGACCGGCAGCTTTTCCAGATCCGACAGGCGCACTTCACCGACGAATTCCTTTGTCAGCGAGGTGAAGCCACGCTTCGGCAGACGACGTTGCAAAGGCATCTGACCGCCTTCGAAGCCGACCTTGTGGAAACCGCCCGAACGCGACTTTTGACCCTTGTGACCGCGACCTGCGGTCTTGCCGAGGCCAGAGCCGATACCGCGGCCAACGCGACGCTTTGCATGCTTCGCGCCTTCTGCCGGCTTCAGGTTATTCAAATCCATATTCAACTCCTAGAATCCCTAGTCAGCCGCTCAGTTGATGACTTTGACAAGGTACGAGACCTTGTTGATCATTCCGCGCACTGCCGGCGTATCCTGCAGTTCGCTGACCGAGTTGAGTCGGCGCAGGCCCAGGCCACGCACCGTTGCACGATGCGATTCGCGGGTCCCAATCAGGCTCTTGACGAGCTGAACCTTGACAGTTTTATCAGACATGGTGACCTCGAGGCTTAGCCCAAAATATCTTCGACGGACTTGCCGCGCTTCGCCGCGATATCACCCGGGGTCGATTGCTTGCGCAGACCGTCGAGCGTTGCACGAACGAGGTTGTACGGGTTCGTCGAGCCGTGGCTCTTCGCCACCACGTTTTGCACGCCCATTACGTCGAACACCGCGCGCATCGGGCCACCAGCGATCACGCCAGTACCGTCCTTCGCCGGGGCGAGGAGGACTGCGGATGCGCCGTGCTTACCGTGCACTTCGTGTTGCAGCGTACCGTTCTTGAGCGGCACCTTGAACATGTTGCGGCGGGCTTGCTCCATTGCCTTTTGAACAGCAACCGGAACTTCCTTCGCTTTGCCCTTGCCCATGCCGATGCGGCCGTCACCGTCGCCAACCACGGTCAGCGCGGCAAAACCGAGAATCCGGCCACCCTTCACCACCTTGGTGACGCGGTTGACCGCGATCATCTTTTCACGCAGGCCGTCGTCGCGTTCTTCAGCCTTCACATTCGCTTGCATCTTTGCCATGACGAATTCTTCCCTTAGAACTTGAGTCCGGCTTCGCGCGCCGCATCAGCCAGCGCTTTCACGCGGCCGTGGTAACGGAAACCCGAACGATCAAAGGCGACGGATTCGACGCCGGCAGCCTTGGCCTTTTCAGCAATACGCTTGCCGACAACGGTCGCAGCATTGACGTTGCCGCCCTTGCCCGACTTGTCGGCCAGTTCGGCGCGAACTTCGGCTTCGAGCGTCGACGCGCTTGCCAGCACCTTGGTGCCGCACGGCGAGAACACTTGCGCATAGATATGCGTGTTCGTGCGATGCACAGCCAGACGCGCGACCTGAAGCTCAGAGATCTTGACACGCGTTTGACGAGCGCGGCGCAGGCGAGATTGAGTCTTATCCATGATTGCGCACCCTTACTTCTTCTTCGTTTCTTTGAGGATGACGACTTCGCCAGCGTAGCGCACACCCTTGCCCTTGTAAGGCTCCGGCGGACGGTAGCCGCGAACTTCCGCAGCGACCTGGCCAACTTGCTGCTTGTCGATCCCCTTGATCACGATTTCGGTTTGCGTCGGGGTTTCAGCCTTGACGCCTTCCGGCATCTGGTGCACCACAGGGTGCGAGAAACCCAGCGACAGGTTCAGCTTGTCGCCTTGCGCCTGTGCGCGATAACCGACGCCAACCAGCGTCAGCTTGCGCTCGAAACCCTTCGTCACGCCGTTCACCATGTTCGCAACCAGTGCGCGCATCGTGCCGGACATCGCATTCGCTTCGCGACTTTCATCGGTCGGAGCGAAATTGAGCGTGCCGTTGTCGTTTTCCACCTTCACGAGTCGATTGGCTGCTCGCGAAATCGTACCCAGCGGCCCTTTAACGGTGATGACTTCGCCGCTCAAGGCCACTTCCGCGCCTTGCGGCAGCGCGATCGGGCTCTTACCTACTCGAGACATGTTCTTCTCCTTTTCGGTTAAGCGACGTAGCAGAGGACTTCACCGCCGACGCCAGTCTGGCGCGCCTTGCGATCAGTCATCACACCTTGAGGCGTCGAAACGATTGCAACGCCGAGGCCATTCATGACCACTGGAATGTCGTTGCGACCGCGGTATACACGCAGACCAGGCTTCGAAACGCGTTCAATGCGCTCAATCACCGGACGGCCAGCGTAGTACTTCAACGCGATGTTCAATTCCGACTTCGCACCTTCGGACTTCACTGCGAAATCGTCGATATAACCTTCGTCCTTCAAAACCTGCGCAATCGCAACCTTGACTTTTGACGAGGGCATTGTCACCGAAACCTTCTCGACCATCTGCGCGTTGCGGATGCGAGTCAGCATATCGGCGATAGGATCACTCATGCTCATTTACGTATCTCCTATTACCAGCTCGCCTTGGTCAGGCCAGGGATTTCGCCGCGGAACGCGATTTCACGAATCTTGCTGCGTGCCAGTCCGAATTTGCGGAACGTGCCACGCGGACGACCCGTGATCGCGCAGCGGTTACGCTTGCGAGTGGGGTTCGAGTTACGCGGCAGTTGTTGCAGCGCCAGACGAGCCAGATATTTCTCTTCGTCGGACTTGCTCGCGTCTTCGATGACGGCCTTCAGTTCAGCGCGCTTGGGAGCGTACTTGGCTGCGAGGCGTGCACGCTTCTTTTCACGTTCGATCAGTGCCAGTTTAGCCACGGTAACCTCAGTTTCTGAACGGGAACTTGAAGCTGGCGAGCAGTGCCTTTGCTTCGTCGTCAGTCTTCGCAGTCGTCGTGATGCTGATGTTCAGCCCACGCAGCGCGTCGATCTTGTCGTAGTCGATTTCGGGGAAAATGATCTGCTCTTTCACACCGATGTTGTAGTTGCCGCGACCATCGAACGCACGACCCGACACGCCACGGAAGTCACGCACGCGGGGGAGCGCAACCGTCACGAAACGGTCCAGAAATTCGTACATGGCCTGACCGCGCAGCGTAACCATCGCGCCGATCGGATATCCTTGACGAATCTTGAAGCCAGCGATTGCCTTGCGCGCTTTCGTGATGACCGGCTTTTGACCAGCAATCTTCGTCAGGTCGCCAACGGCGTTTTCGATGATCTTCTTGTCGGCGACGGCCTCGCCAAGACCCATGTTCAGGGTGATCTTGGTGATGCGCGGCACTTCCATGATGGACTTGTAACCGAACTTCTCTACGAGGCCGGGTACAACCTTCTCTTTATAAAATTCTTGCAGACGAGCCATTTTTTAACTCCGCGTCAGGCGTTGAGCGTGGCGCTCGTCGACTTCAAGAAGCGAACCTTCTTGTCGCCTTCGACCTTGATGCCCACTCGCGACGCCTTGCCATTCGCGTCGACCAATGCGACGTTCGAAATATGCAGCGGCATCGTTTTGGCTTCCACACCGCCCGTCGTACCCTTCATCGGGTTCGGCTTCACGTGTTTCTTGACGAGATTGATGCCCTCGACCGTCACACGATCTTCCCCAACGGCCAGCACGACACCGCGCTTGCCTTTGTCCTTGCCGGTGATGACGATCACTTCGTCACCCTTGCGAATCTTGTTCATCGCGACTCCTTACAGCACTTCGGGCGCGAGCGAAACGATCTTCATGAATCGTTCGCTACGCAGTTCACGCGTGACCGGCCCGAAAATACGCGTGCCGATGGGCTCCAGCTTCGCGTTCAAAAGAACGGCGGCATTGCCGTCGAACTTGATCAGCGAGCCGTCCTGACGGCGCACGCCCTTGGCCGTACGAACGACCACAGCGTTGTAGATTTCGCCCTTCTTCACGCGTCCGCGCGGCGTTGCTTCCTTGACGGTCACCTTGATGATGTCGCCAATGCTAGCGTAACGACGCTTCGAGCCGCCGAGCACCTTGATGCACATGACTTCACGCGCACCCGTGTTGTCGGCCACTTCAAGCCGAGTTTCGGTCTGGATCATGGTTTATCTTTCCCAACTTAATCCGATCGCACCACCATGGCGCATCCGGTCAGTCTTGGTCCCGTCAGCCAATCGGCTGCTTGGGTTAGAACAGGCAGCGAGGGCAGACGAAACCCGCCATCGCAATCCGGTGAATCTGTCGATACAGGCATGGCGCCCGGACCGGCTTCCCCCACCAACTTCGCCCGCGACGGGGCTCCCACAAAGAGGGAAGACCGAGATTATAACTCATAACCTCGGTCTTGCAAGCGAAACTTACTGCGATACTACTTTTACCGCATTTGCCGCTTAGATCACGCGAGCCGCTTCAACCAACTTCGACACAACCCAGGCCTTCGTCTTCGAAATCGGACGCGTTTCCTGGATTTCGACGAGATCGCCTTCGTTGTACGTGTTCGCGTCGTCATGTGCGTGGTACTTCTTCGAGCGCACAACGTACTTGCCGTAGATCGGATGCTTCACACGGTGCTCGACCAGCACGGTGACCGTCTTGTCCATCTTGTTGCTGACGACCTTGCCGACCAGCGTCCGCTTGAGCGAGGTTTTTACGCTATCGTTCATTTCTGGTTCGCCTTCTCAGTCAGGACGGTCCGCACACGTGCGATGTCGCGACGAACCTTCTTCAGCTGGCTCGTGTTCGTGAGCTGCTGCGTCGCGAGTTGCATGCGCAGGCCGAATTGCGCCTTCAGCAGGTCCGTCAGCTCTTTGTTGAGCGCGGCCTGGTCTTTCTGGTGAAGTTCAGAAGCCTTCATCATTCACTCCTTAGGCGCCGAGCTGGCGCGAAACGAAGTACGTCTTGAGCGGCAGCTTCGCTGCAGCCAGACGGAACGCTTCACGTGCCAGTTCTTCGGTAACACCGTCCATTTCGTACAGCATCTTGCCCGGTTGAATCTCTGCGACGTAGTACTCAGGGTTACCCTTACCGTTACCCATCCGTACTTCAGCCGGCTTTTGCGAGATCGGCTTATCCGGGAAAATGCGGATCCAGATACGGCCGCCGCGCTTGATGTGACGCGTCATTGCACGACGTGCCGCTTCGATTTGGCGCGCGGTCAAACGGCCACGACCGATGGCCTTCAGACCGTATTCACCGAACGACACGGCGTTGCCGCGCGTCGCCTTGCCGGTGTTACGACCCTTCTGCTCTTTGCGATACTTTCTGCGTTTCGGTTGCAGCATCGTTATTCTCCAGTCTTCCCGTCACCGCCAGCGCGACGGGGGGCGCCACGGCGTGCACCTGCCGGACCGCCACCTTCACCATCGCGACGCGGACGGCGATCGCCACCCGGACGTGCGTTACGGCGCGGACGCTTGTCTTCGGCCACTTCTTCGACCACCGGCGCATCGTTACGGCCCAGCGTGTCGCCCTTGTAGACCCACACCTTCACGCCGATGATGCCGTACGTGGTCTTCGCTTCCGACGTTGCGTAGTCGATATCGGCGCGCAGCGTATGGAGGGGCACGCGACCTTCGCGATACCACTCGGTACGGGCGATTTCAATACCGTTCAAACGGCCGGCGCTCATGATCTTGATGCCTTGGGCACCCAGACGCATCGCGTTTTGCATCGCGCGCTTCATCGCACGGCGGAACATGATCCGGCGCTCAAGCTGTTGCGTGATCGAATCGGCGATGAGTTGCGCGTCGGTCTCCGGTTTGCGGATTTCTTCGATGTTGACGTGAACCGGAACGCCCATGCGCTTCTGGAGTTCCGACTTCAACAGTTCGATGTCCTCGCCCTTCTTGCCGATGACCACACCAGGACGCGAGCTGTAAATCGTGATGCGCGCGTTCTTCGCCGGACGCTCGATGACGACCCGACCAACCGAAGCGTTCTTCAGCTTCTTCTTCAGGTATTCACGAACACCGATGTCTTCCTGCAGCATCGACGCGAAATTGTTGTTGTTCGCGTACCAACGCGAAGCCCAATTCCGGCTGACGGCCAAGCGGAAGCCTGTCGGATGAATTTTCTGTCCCATCGTATGGCTCCTTAATTCCCGACCGTCACAGTGATGTGACAGGATTGCTTCTCGATGCGGTTACCGCGGCCTTTAGCGCGCGCGGTGAAACGCTTCAGCGACGCAGCCTTGTCGACCATGATGCTCGTGATCTTGAGCTCGTCGATATCGGCGCCTTCGTTGTGCTCCGCATTTGCGATCGCAGACAACACGACCTTCTTGACGATACCCGCCGCCTTCTTCGGCGAGAACGTCAGAACGTTCAGCGCCTTGTCGACCGGCAAACCACGGATCTGGTCAGCCACAAGGCGCGTTTTCTGCGCCGAGATGCGGGCACCGCGATGAATAGCTTTTACTTCCATCTTGATAGCCCCTTATTTCTTGGCCTTCTTGTCGGCTGCATGACCCTTGAACGTACGGGTCAATGCGAACTCGCCAAGTTTGTGGCCGACCATGTTTTCCGACACATACACCGGAACGTGTTGACGGCCGTTATGCACGGCAATCGTCAGACCGATGAAATCCGGGAGAATCGTCGAACGACGCGACCAGGTTTTGATCGGCTTCTTGTCACGCGAAGCTGCAGCCGCCTCAACTTTCTTCAGCAAATGGGCGTCGCAGAACGGACCTTTTTTAACAGAACGTGCCATTGCCTACTCCTTAGCGCTTGTGACGGCGCTGGACGATCATCGTCGTCGTGCGCTTGTTGCTGCGGGTGCGATAACCCTTGGCCGGCGTGCCCCACGGGCTGACCGGATCGCGACCTGCTGCCGTCTTACCTTCACCACCACCGTGCGGGTGATCGACCGGATTCATTGCAACGCCACGCACCGTCGGGCGGATACCGCGCCAGCGGTTCGCGCCAGCCTTACCGATTTGACGGAGGCTATGCTCTTCGTTGCCCACTTCACCAATCGTCGCGCGGCACTCGATGTGCACGCGGCGGATTTCGCCTGAACGCAGGCGAACCTGCGCGTAGGTGCCTTCGCGAGCCAGCAGCATCGCCGACGTGCCAGCCGAACGCGCGATCTGCGCGCCCTTGCCCGGCAGCATTTCGATGCAGTGAATCGTCGTACCGACCGGGATGTTACGGATCGGCAGCGTGTTGCCTGCGCGGATCGGAGCTTCCGAACCCGACAGCAATTGCTGACCAATCGTCACGCCCTTCGGAGCGATGATGTACTTGCGCTCGCCGTCCGCGTACAGAACCAGCGCGATGTTCGCGCTACGGTTCGGGTCGTACTCAAGACGCTCGACCTTTGCCGGAATACCGTCCTTGTTACGACGGAAATCGACCAGACGGTAATGCTGCTTGTGACCACCACCCTTATGACGGGTCGTGATACGGCCGTTGTTGTTACGGCCAGCGGTGACGGACTGCGAGTCGAGCAGTGCCGCGTGCGGCTTGCCCTTATACAGGTCCTTGTTCACCACCTTGACCATCGCACGGCGACCCGGCGATGTCGGCTTAACTTTTACGATTGCCATGATTACTTGGCCTCCGCTTCAAAGTTGATTTCCTGGCCGGGCTTCAAGCAGACATACGCCTTCTTCACGTCCTTGCGCTTGCCCATGAAGCGACCAAAGCGCTTGGCTTTGCCCTTCGTGACCAGCACGTTGACGGAATTGACTTCCACCTTGAACAGCAGCTCGACGGCAGCCTTCACTTCCTGCTTCGTGGCATCGGGCGCGACTTCGAACACGACTTGCTCGTTCTTGTCGGCCACCAGCGTCGCCTTTTCGGAGACCACCGGCGCGAGCAGGACCTGCATCAAACGATGATCGTTCTTGCGAATCTCGCTCATGACAGCAACTCCTCGATCTGGGCGACCGCAGCCTTCGTAATCAGGATCTTCTTGAAGTAGATCAACGAGAGCGGGTCGGCGTAACGCGGCTCGACAACCGCCACATGGGCAAGGTTGCGCGACGCGAGGTACAGGTTTTCGTCGACCGTATCGGTAATCACCAACACGGACTCGAGACCCATTGCCTTGAATTTCTCGGCCAGCAGCTTGGTCTTCGGCGCTTCGAGCGTGAGCTCGTCGACAACCGAGATCCGGCCTTCGCGAGCCAGCTGCGAGAAGATCGAGCAGAGACCTGCGCGATGCATCTTCTTATTGACCTTATGCGAAAAGTTTTCTTCCGGCGAATTCGGGAAGATACGGCCACCGCCGCGCCACAACGGGCTCGACGACATACCGGCACGAGCGCGGCCCGTACCCTTTTGACGCCACGGCTTCTTGGTCGTGTGCTTGACTTGCTCACGGTCCTTCTGCGCGCGGTTACCGCTGCGTGCGTTGGCTTGATAAGCCACGACGACCTGATGGATCAGGGCTTCGTTGTAATCGCGACCGAACACGACATCCGATGCATTCACGCCTGCGCCTTCCTGACCATTGGCACTCAGGAGCTTAAGTTCCATTATTTCGCTCCTTTCACAGCGCGCGCTTTGATGGCCGGCGTCACGAATACTTTTCCGCCCTTGGCACCCGGAACGGCGCCACGAACCAGCAGCAGATTGCGGTCAGCGTCGATACGAGCGATCACGAGGTTTTGCACCGTAACCGTGTCGTCACCCATGTGACCGGTCATGCGCTTACCCGGGAAAACACGACCCGGATCCTGCGCCATACCGATCGAACCCGGGACGTTGTGCGAACGCGAGTTACCGTGCGATGCGCGGCCCGATGCGAAGTTGTAGCGCTTGATGGTACCGGCGTAGCCCTTACCGATCGACACGCCTTGCACGTCGACTTTCTGGCCAACTTCGAAAAGATCCGTACCGATCACAGCGCCGCTCGACAACTCGGCAGCCTTCGCAGCATCGATTTGGAATTCTTTGAGGACTTCACCGGCTTGAACACCGGCTTTGGCAAGGTGACCTGCCAGCGGCTTCGTCACGCGCGATGCGCGGCGAGTGCCGAATGCAACCTGAACGGCGGTATAACCATCCGTTTCAACAGTCTTGATCTGCGTCACGCGGTTGTCCGACACGTCCAGTACGGTGACGGGAATCGAATCCCCTTCAGGCGTAAAGATACGGGTCATGCCAACCTTGCGACCTACGAGTCCAAGGCTCATCGTTTTCTCCATTCCCAACTGCGATTGGTCGGGGCTGATTTACAAAATGCCGGCCTCAAAAATCCGCTGAATCGCGTGAATTTAAGCCAGCTTTTTTGCGCAAATGCGCGAAAAGCCTTGAAGTATAGCAAGGCTTTTCGTTTTCTGCAAGCAATCAAAGACTTAGCGTCGCCGGGCTCGCCAGGCGACGATTACTGCCTTACTGCAACTTGATTTCGACGTCGACGCCAGCCGGCAAGTCGAGCTTCATCAACGCGTCGACGGTCTTGTCCGTCGGATCGACGATGTCCATCAGGCGTTGGTGCGTACGAATTTCGAGCTGATCGCGCGACGTCTTGTTGACGTGCGGCGAACGCAGGATGTCAAAGCGTTGGATGCGGGTCGGCAGCGGCACCGGACCACGAACGATTGCGCCAGTCCGCTTCGCGGTATCGACGATTTCGGCTGCCGATTGATCAATCAGACGATAGTCGAAAGCCTTAAGGCGAATGCGGATTTTCTGGTTCTGCATGACGATTCCTTGAAAAAGAGCGAGGCGGTATTGCACCGCCGATTTGGTAAAAGAGCGTGAGGCCGAGTGTCCGCTGAGGGGGGGACGCCCGGCCCCGGGCACGTTACTTCTCTACATCAACTACAGGCAAGAGTTCGATTTTACTCAAGAATCTTCGCAACGACACCAGCGCCGACCGTACGGCCGCCTTCACGGATGGCGAAGCGCAGGCCTTCTTCCATCGCGATCGGGTTGATCAGCTTCACCGTGATCGACACGTTGTCGCCCGGCATGACCATTTCCTTGTCCTTCGGCAACTCGATCGAACCGGTCACGTCCGTCGTACGGAAGTAGAACTGCGGGCGATAGTTGTTGAAGAACGGCGTGTGACGACCGCCTTCGTCCTTCGACAGAACATACACCTCTGCCGTGAAGTGCGTGTGCGGGTTGATCGAACCCGGCTTGGCCAGAACCTGACCACGCTCGACGTCTTCACGCTTCGTGCCGCGCAGCAGGATACCGACGTTATCGCCCGCTTGACCCTGGTCGAGCAGCTTGCGGAACATTTCCACGCCCGTGCAGGTCGTCTTCACCGTCGGCTTGATACCGACGATTTCGATTTCCTCACCGACCTTCACCACGCCACGCTCGATACGGCCCGTCACCACCGTGCCGCGACCCGAGATCGAGAACACGTCTTCCACCGGCATCAGGAACGCGCCGTCAACTGCACGCTCCGGCGTCGGGATGTACGTGTCCAGTGCGTCGGCCAGGTTCATGATTGCCACTTCGCCCAGCTCGCCCTTGTCGCCTTCCAGCGCGAGCTTGGCCGAACCCTTGATGATCGGCGTGTCGTCGCCCGGGAAGTCATACTTCGAAAGAAGCTCGCGCACTTCCATTTCGACGAGTTCGAGCAGTTCGGCGTCGTCGACCATGTCGCACTTGTTCAGGAACACGATGATGTACGGCACGCCAACCTGACGAGCCAACAGAATGTGCTCACGCGTTTGCGGCATCGGGCCGTCAGCGGCCGAACACACCAGGATCGCGCCGTCCATCTGCGCGGCACCCGTGATCATGTTCTTCACGTAGTCGGCGTGGCCCGGGCAATCGACGTGTGCGTAGTGGCGGTTGGCCGGTTCGTACTCGACGTGCGCCGTGTTGATCGTGATACCACGCGCCTTTTCTTCCGGCGCCGCGTCGATCTGGTCATACGCCTTGGCTTCGCCGCCGAACTTCTTGGTCAGCACCGTCGTGATCGCTGCCGTCAGCGTGGTCTTGCCATGGTCAACGTGACCAATCGTTCCAACGTTCACGTGCGGCTTGGTCCGCTCGAATTTACCTTTTGCCATGATTGCCTTCTTTCAAAAATGTTGATCGGTTAAAGACTTTCGACTTGCCGAATTACTTGGATTTCGCGTTGATGATCGCGTCAGCAACGTTACGCGGAGCTTCGGAGTAGTGCTTGAATTCCATCGTGTACGTAGCGCGGCCTTGCGTCGCCGAACGCAGCGACGTCGAATAGCCGAACATTTCCGACAGCGGTACTTCAGCGCGAACGATCTTGCCGCCGCCAACCATGTCGTCCATGCCCTGGACGATGCCGCGACGGCTCGACAGGTCGCCCATCACGTTACCCATGTAGTCTTCCGGCGTTTCGACTTCGACAGCCATCATCGGTTCAAGAATCACCGGGCTCGCACGGCGCATTGCTTCCTTGAACGCCATCGAACCAGCCATACGGAACGCATTTTCGTTCGAGTCGACGTCGTGGTACGAACCGAACGTCAGGTGAACCTTCACGTCGACGACCGGGAAGCCAGCCAGCACGCCGCTCTTGAGCGTTTCCTGGATACCCTTGTCGACCGCCGGGATGTATTCACGCGGAATCACGCCGCCCTTGATCTCGTCGAGGAACTCGTAACCCTTGCCTTGCTCGTTCGGCTCAAGCGTGATGACCGCGTGTCCATACTGGCCGCGACCACCCGACTGCTTGACGAATTTGCCGTCGACATCTTCAGCCTTGCTGCGAATCGTTTCACGATACGCAACCTGCGGCTTGCCGACCGTCGCTTCCACGCCGAATTCACGCTTCATCCGGTCGACCAGAATTTCGAGATGCAGCTCGCCCATTCCCGAAATGATGGTCTGGCCCGATTCTTCGTCGGTCTGAACGCGGAACGACGGATCTTCCTGAGCCAGACGGTTCAGTGCGAGGCCCATCTTTTCCTGGTCCGGCTTCGTCTTCGGCTCAACAGCCTGCGAGATCACCGGTTCCGGGAAGATCATGCGTTCGAGCACGATCGGGTGTGCCGGATCGCACAGCGTATCGCCCGTGGTCGCGTCCTTCAGGCCAACTGCAGCCGCGATGTCGCCAGCGTGCACTTCCTTGATTTCTTCGCGCTGGTTGGCGTGCATCAGCAGAATACGACCGAGACGTTCCTTCTTGTCCTTCGTCGCGTTCAGCAGGGTGTCGCCCGACTTCGTCGTACCCGAATACACACGGAAGAAGATCAACTGTCCGACGAACGGGTCGGTCATGATCTTGAATGCCAGCGACGAGAACTTCTCGTCGTCGGCTGCGCGACGCTCAGCCTTCTCGCCGCTTTCGAGTTCGCCCGTGACCGGCGGAATGTCGACCGGCGACGGCAGGAAGTCCAGAACCGCGTCGAGCATCCGCTGCACGCCCTTGTTCTTGAACGCCGTGCCGCACAGCATCGGCTGGATTTCACAAGCGATCGTACGGTCGCGCAGACCCTTGACGATTTCCGCCTCGGTCAGTTCGCCCGTCTCGAGGTACTTGTTCATCATGTCCTCGGTCGACTCGGCCGCGGCTTCGATCATCTTCTCGCGCCATTCATTGCACGTGTCGACGAGGTTCGCCGGGATTTCTTCGTACGAGAACTTCGTGCCTTGCGACGCTTCGTCCCAAATGATCGCCTTCATCTTGATGAGGTCGACCACGCCGGTGAACGTTTCTTCGGCGCCGATCGGCACCACGACCGGAACCGGATTCGCCTTCAGGCGAGCCTTCAACTGGTCGTAAACCTTGAAGAAGTTCGCGCCGGTACGATCCATCTTGTTGATGAACGCGAGACGGGGCACGCCGTACTTGTTGGCCTGGCGCCAAACCGTTTCCGACTGCGGCTGAACGCCGCCCACGGCGCAATAAACCATGCATGCACCGTCGAGCACGCGCATCGAGCGCTCGACTTCAATCGTGAAGTCGACGTGGCCCGGGGTGTCGATGATGTTGATGCGGTGCTCGGCGCGGTCGCCGGCCATGCCTTTCCAGAAGGCCGTGGTCGCTGCCGACGTGATGGTGATGCCGCGCTCTTGCTCCTGCTCCATCCAGTCCATCGTTGCTGCGCCGTCGTGAACTTCACCGATCTTATGGTTCACGCCCGTATAGAACAGGATGCGCTCGGTCGTCGTCGTCTTGCCGGCGTCGATGTGAGCGCTGATACCGATGTTACGGTAGCGCTCGATAGGTGTCTTGCGAGCCACTTTGAATCCTTTATTGGGTCGACGCGACGGCGCGTGGCCAGCCGCGTCCTAACACAAACGGGCGAGGCGCTTTGAAAGCGCACCCGCCCGGAATTTTTCCGTTCGACCTGGGTCGTGAGACTTAGAAACGGAAATGCGAGAACGCCTTGTTGGCTTCTGCCATCCGGTGAACTTCGTCGCGCTTCTTCATTGCGCCGCCACGGCCTTCAGCCGCTTCCGAAAGTTCACCTGCCAGACGCAGGGCCATCGACTTCTCGCTGCGCTTCTTCGCGGCTTCACGCAGCCAACGCATCGCCAATGCCATACGACGCGACGGACGCACTTCGACCGGAACCTGATAGTTCGCACCACCAACGCGACGGCTCTTCACTTCGACGACCGGCTTCACGTTGTTGAGCGCAACCGTGAACACTTCCAGCGGGTCCTTGCCACCCTTCGTCTGGATCTGCTCAAAAGCGCCGTACACGATACGCTCGGCAACCGACTTCTTGCCGGAGAGCATCAGCACGTTCATGAATTTAGCTACATCTACGTTGCCGAATTTCGGATCCGGCAACACTTCCCGCTTGGGGACTTCGCGACGACGCGGCATGTTTCTTCCTTTAACTTTTCAGTTGGAGCGTTAAGCTCCGCGGCCACCAACAAACCCGATCCATCTCACTTGATTAACCAGCTTGGCCGGGTGACCACTTACTCGACAGCACCGGCGTTTCCGGCACCACCGCATTGAACGCCTTCCGGCGACCTGAAACTGCGAACCGGCAATTACTTGCCAGCCTTGGCACGCTTCGCACCGTACTTCGAGCGAGCCTGCTTACGATCCTTGACGCCCTGGGTATCCAGCGAGCCGCGAACCATGTGATAACGCACACCCGGCAAGTCCTTCACACGACCGCCACGAATCAGCACGACCGAGTGTTCCTGCAGGTTGTGGCCTTCACCACCGATATACGAAATGACTTCGAAGCCGTTCGTCAGACGAACTTTGGCAACTTTACGAAGTGCCGAGTTCGGCTTCTTCGGCGTCGTCGTGTACACGCGGGTGCACACGCCGCGACGCTGCGGGCAGTCCTGCAAAGCCGGCGACTTGCTCTTCACTGTTTCGGAAGCGCGGCCTTTGCGAACCAATTGATTGATGGTTGGCATTGTCTATTCCTGAGATTGATCAAAATCGACGCGTCCGTTCCGGGCAAAGCGAAAAGAACGCGTATCGAGCTTCTCTGGTTCCGGCTTGCGTAGCGGGCGCCTGTAGTACTTTTAGGCACTTTCCGACGTGCGCAAGCGAGCCAAGAACGAGAACCTAGCATGATAGTCCGGAAATCCTAATCCGGTCAATAGGTTGCAGCGATTCCCGGGGATGTGCGACGCTGCTGCCGCTAATCGGCGCCTGCGACTTCGAGTAGTTCGTCGCCGAAACGGTCGAGCTTGCGCGCACCGATGCCTGGGATATTGCGCAGATCATCGATCGAATCGGGGTCGTTGCGGGCGATTTCGGCGAGCGTCGCGTCGTGGAAAATGACGTATGCCGGCACGCCGTCGGACTTCGCAGTCTCGGCGCGCCACAGCCGCAACCGCTCCCAGCGCGCCTTTTCACGCGGCGACATGCCCGCGGTCGGATCGGCGCGTTCGCCCGTGCGTCCGGACGACTGGCGCGTGCGCGTCGGTTTGACATATTTGCGCAGCGTCACGTTCTGCTCGCCCTTGAGCACAGGCTTGCTCGTGTCGGTGAGCACGAGCGCGCCGAACCCGTCGTGGTCGACGGCGAGGTAGCCGAACGCCACCAACTGACGGAACACTGCGCGCCACTCCGGCTCAGACAAAGCCGCGCCGACACCGAACGTCGACAGCTTCTCGTGCCCGCGCTGCAGCATCTTTTCCGTGCGATTGCCGCGCAGGATGTCGATCAGATGGCCGGCGCCGAAGTGAAAACCGCTTGCCTTGAACGCCCGATACACGCAGGACAGCGCCATTTGCGCCTCGCGCGTCGCGTCCCATGACGCCGGCGGCTCGATACATGTATCGCAATTGCCGCACGGCTGGCTCGTTTCGCCGAAATATCCGAGCAGCCGAACACGCCGGCACGATGCCGTTTCGCACAGGCCGAGCAGCGCGTCGAGCTTGCCGCCCTGAACGCGCTTGTGAGTATCGTCGGCGTCGGATTCGTCGATCATCTTGCGCTGCTGCACGACGTCACCGAGGCCGTAGGTCATCCACGCGTTCGCCGGCATGCCGTCGCGGCCCGCGCGCCCCGTCTCCTGATAGTAGCCCTCGACACTCTTCGGCAAATCGAGATGGGCGACGAAGCGCACGTCCGGCTTGTCGATGCCCATGCCGAACGCAATCGTCGCGCACATCACTATGCCTTCCTCGCGCTGAAACATCTCCTGATGCTTCTGGCGCGTCTCGAACTCCATGCCCGCGTGATAGGGCAGCGCACGCACGCCCTGGTCCTTGAGCCACTCCGCGGTCTCCTCAACCTTGCGGCGCGACAGGCAATAGATCACGCCCGCGTCGGTCGTGCCGTCCTTGTTCGTGTGCTCGGCGCGAATGAAATCGAGCAATTGCGCGCGCGCATTGTCCTTTTCGACAATCCGGTAGCGAATATTTGGCCGATCGAAGCTCGAAACGAAGATACGGGCGTCGTCAAGCGCCAGTCGGTGGACGATTTCGTCGCGCGTGATGGCGTCGGCGGTGGCCGTCAGCGCGATGCGCGGCACGTTTGGAAAGCGCTCATGCAAAACCGACAACTGAATGTATTCAGGCCGGAAATCGTGCCCCCATTGCGACACGCAATGCGCTTCGTCGATGGCGAACAGACCGATCGGCGCGCTGTCCAGCAAGTCCAGGAAGCGCGGCGTCATCAAGCGTTCCGGCGCGACGTACAGCAAGTCAATGTCGCCGTTGCGCAGCGCGCGCTCGGTCGCGGCGGCTTCGGCGCCCGACAGCGTCGAATTCAGATACGACGCCCGCACGCCGACTTCGGTGAGCGCGGCCACCTGATCCTGCATCAGTGCGATCAGCGGCGACACGACGATCCCCGCGCCGAGTCCCGCCTCGCGCCGCACCAGAGACGGAATCTGATAGCAGAGCGACTTGCCGCCGCCCGTCGGCATCAGAACCAGCGAATCGCCGCCCGCGGCCACGTGTTCGACGATTTCGGCCTGCTGTCCGCGGAAAGCGGGGTAGCCGAATACTTCCTTGAGAATTTCGAGCGAACGTGACATTGAAAGGACGGTGGCGTCGTAGCGAGAGTGGACCGATTTTACCAACGATGACACGGGTTTCCCGGGCGCCGGACGCGCGTTGACCGATCGGACGATGGAAATAAAAAAGCCGCTCGGTGAAAACCGAGCGGCTTTTGAACGGCTGGCTAGTTGTTGGAGCCCGAATCGTCAGACCCGAGCCCCGCCAACTCACTCTGCCGGATGTTGCTGTTCTGCAGGTGCAGCTTCGGGCGTACCGAAATCGAACGATTCTTCTGCTGCGATCTGGTCGAAGCGTTCGCGATCCGACATTTCCTTGCTCTTGCGCGCCTTGTGGAACGCGAGACCGGTACCGGCCGGAATCAGACGGCCGACGATCACGTTTTCCTTCAGACCACGCAGATCGTCGCGCTTGCCCATGATTGCCGCTTCGGTCAGCACGCGAGTCGTTTCCTGGAACGACGCCGCGGATATGAACGAATCGGTCGAGAGCGAAGCCTTCGTGATACCGAGCAGCACGTTCTCGTAGGTCGCGGGGATCTTGTCTTCCGCGGCCATCCGGTCGTTCTCGTCCAGCATGTCCGAACGTTCAACTTGTTCACCCATGATGAAACGCGTATCGCCGTTATCGACGATCTGAACACGACGCAACATCTGACGCACGATCACCTCGATGTGCTTGTCGTTGATCTTCACACCCTGCAGACGGTACACGTCCTGCACCTCGTCCACGATGTAACGCGACAGCGCTTCGATACCCTGCAGACGAAGGATGTCGTGCGGATCGGCCGGACCGTCCACGATCATTTCGCCCTTGTTGACGACCTGACCATCGTGAACCAGAACCTGCTTTTCCTTCGCGATCAGGAACTCGTGCTGTTCGCCTTCGAGGTCCGTGATCACGAGACGCTGCTTGCCCTTCGTGTCCTTACCGAACGACGTCGTGCCCGTGACCTCCGCCAGAATGCCGGCGTCCTTCGGCGAGCGCGCTTCGAACAGTTCGGCCACGCGCGGCAGACCACCGGTAATGTCACGCGTCTTCTGCGCTTCAACCGGGATACGTGCCAGCACTTCACCGACCTGCACTTGCTGACCATCCTTCACGGTGATCAGTGCGCCGACCTGAAAGCCGATCTGCACCGAATGCTCGGTGTTCGGGATCTTCACTTCCTCGCCCTGCGCGTCGAGCAGCTTCACCTGCGGACGAACGCTCTTGGCGGCCTGCGAGCCACGCCGCTTCACGTCGATCACGACCAGGGTCGAAAGACCGGTCACATCGTCGATCTGCTTCGCAACCGTCACGCCTTCCTCGACGTTCTCGAACTTCACCGTACCGCCCCACTCGGTGATGATCGGACGCGTCAGCGGATCCCATTGAGCCAGTTGCGTACCGGCCTTGATCTGCGCGCCGTCGAGTTGCAGCAGCGTCGCGCCGTACGGGATTTTGTGACGTTCACGTTCACGACCCAGGTCGTCGGCGATGATCGCCTCGCCCGAGCGCGAAATGACGACCTGCTCGCCCTTCGCGTTCGTGACGTAACGCATCGTCGGCGTGAAACGCACCGTGCCGTTGCTCTTCGCTTCAACCGACGATGCCACCGCCGCACGCGACGCCGCACCACCGATGTGGAACGTACGCATCGTGAGCTGCGTGCCCGGTTCGCCGATCGACTGCGCCGCGATCACGCCAACTGCTTCGCCGACGTTCACGCGCGAACCACGACCCAGGTCGCGGCCATAGCAGCTCGCGCACAGGCCATAACGTGTTTCGCAGGTGAGCGGCGTGCGCACGCGTACTTCGTCGATGCCGAGGCGTTCGATTTCCTCGACCGCGTCTTCGTCGAGCAGATCGCCCGACGCATACAGCGTTTCCTGCGATTCCGGATTGACGACGTCCGCCACCGCGACGCGACCGAGAATCCGGTCACGCAGCGCTTCGACGACTTCACCGCCTTCGACCAGCGCCTTCATCGCGACGCCATTCGTCGTGCCGCAATCGTCCTCGACCACGACCAGATCCTGCGTCACGTCGACGAGACGACGCGTCAGGTAACCCGAGTTCGCCGTCTTGAGCGCCGTATCAGCCAGACCCTTCCGTGCACCGTGGGTCGAGATGAAGTACTGCAACACGTTCAGGCCTTCGCGGAAGTTCGCCGTAATCGGCGTCTCGATGATCGAGCCGTCCGGCTTCGCCATCAGGCCACGCATACCGGCCAGCTGACGAATCTGCACCGCGGAACCGCGCGCGCCCGAGTCGGCCATCATGTAAATCGAGTTGAACGATTCCTGCTTCGTCTGGTTGCCGTCGCGATCGACCACCGGCTCCGTCGCGAGCTGCTCCATCATCGCCTTGCCGACCGCTTCCGACGTCGCCGACCAGATGTCGACCACGTTGTTGTAGCGTTCCTGCGCAGTGACGAGACCCGACATGTACTGACGGTCGTATTCCTTCACCTTCTTCGCGGCATCGCCGACGATCGTTTCTTTCTGCGGCGGCACGAGCATGTCGTCGACGCAAATCGAAATGCCGGCGCGCGTCGCGAGACGGAAACCCATCTGCATCAGCTGGTCGGCGAAGATCACCGTTTCGCGCAGACCGCACTTGCGGAACGCCGTGTTGATCAGGCGCGAAATTTCCTTCTTCTTCAGCGGCTTGTTCAGGACCGTGAACGGCAGGCCCGGGGGCAGAATCTCCGACAGGATCGACCGGCCAACGGTGGTCGCGAACAACGAGATCTTCGGCACGAACTTCGGCGCGCCTTCGCTCTGGTCTTCGTTATGGACCATTTCCGTGATCCGCACGTTGACGCGCGATGCCAGCTCGACTTCCTTGTTCTCGTACGCGCGAATCACTTCCGACACGCCCGTGAACGTCATGCCTTCGCCCTTGCCGTTCACCGCTTCACGCGATGCATAGTAGAGACCCAGCACGATATCCTGCGACGGCACGATCGACGGATCGCCGTTCGCCGGGAACAGGACGTTGTTCGACGCCAGCATCAGCGTGCGCGCTTCCATCTGCGCTTCCAGCGACAACGGCACGTGAACGGCCATCTGGTCACCGTCGAAGTCGGCATTGAACGCCGCGCAAACGAGCGGATGCAGCTGAATCGCCTTGCCTTCGATCAGCACCGGCTCGAAAGCCTGGATGCCGAGTCGGTGCAACGTCGGCGCGCGGTTCAGCATGACCGGATGTTCGCGAATGACTTCTTCGAGAATGTCCCACACCACCGGCGTCTGGTTCTCGACTTCCTTCTTCGCTGCCTTGATGGTCGTAGCGACGCCCATCACTTCCAGCTTGTTGAAGATGAACGGCTTGAACAGTTCGAGCGCCATCAGCTTCGGCAGGCCGCACTGATGCAGCTTGAGTGTCGGACCGACCACGATCACCGAACGGCCCGAATAGTCAACGCGCTTACCGAGCAAGTTCTGACGGAAACGGCCGCCCTTACCCTTGATCATGTCGGCGAGCGACTTCAGCGGACGCTTGTTCGCGCCCGTCATCGCCTTGCCGCGACGACCGTTGTCGAGCAGCGAATCGACGGCTTCCTGCAGCATCCGCTTTTCGTTGCGGACGATGATTTCAGGCGCCTTCAATTCGAGCAGACGCTTCAACCGGTTGTTACGGTTGATCACGCGGCGATACAGGTCGTTCAGGTCCGACGTCGCGAAACGGCCGCCGTCGAGCGGCACGAGCGGACGCAGTTCCGGCGGGAGCACCGGCAGCACTTCGAGCACCATCCAGTCGGGCTTGATGCCCGAACGCTGGAATGCCTCGAGCACTTTCAGGCGCTTCGCGTACTTCTTGATCTTCGCTTCCGAACCCGTGTTCTTGAGTTCGGTGCGCAGCATTTCGACCTGTTCGTCGATGTTGATCGCGCGCAGCAGTTCGCGCACACCTTCCGCGCCCATCTCGGCGCGGAACTCGTCACCGTACTCTTCGACCTTGTTGTAGTAATCCTCTTCCGTCATGATCTGCCGCGCTTTCAGCGGCGTCATGCCCGGGTCGATCACCACGTATGCCTCGAAATACAGTACGCGCTCGATGTCGCGCAGCGTCATGTCGAGCACCATGCCCAGACGCGACGGCAACGACTTCAGGAACCAGATGTGCGCAACCGGCGAGGCCAGTTCGATGTGGCCCATCCGTTCGCGACGCACCTTCGCGAGCGTCACTTCGACGCCGCACTTTTCGCAGATCACGCCGCGGTGCTTCAGGCGCTTGTACTTGCCGCACAGACACTCGTAGTCCTTGATCGGCCCGAAAATCTTCGCGCAGAACAGACCATCGCGTTCCGGCTTGAACGTGCGGTAGTTGATGGTTTCCGGCTTCTTCACTTCGCCGAACGACCACGAACGAATCTTGTCGGGCGAGGCCAGACCGATCTTGATCGCGTCGAATACTTCTTCTTGTTGGACTTGCTTGAATAGATCGAGCAGAGCTTTCATTGCTTTCTCTCCGTAGTCCGATTAGTTGCGGTCGAGGTCGATGTCGATACCCAGCGAGCGGATTTCCTTCACGAGCACGTTGAAGGATTCCGGCATGCCTGCATCGATCACGTGATCGCCCTTCACCAGGTTCTCATAAACCTTGGTCCGGCCCGTCACGTCGTCCGACTTCACCGTCAGCATTTCCTGCAGCACGTAGGACGCGCCATACGCTTCGAGCGCCCACACTTCCATCTCACCGAAACGCTGGCCACCGAACTGCGCCTTACCACCCAGCGGCTGCTGCGTGACGAGCGAGTACGGTCCGGTCGAACGTGCGTGCATCTTGTCGTCGACCAAGTGGTGCAGCTTCAGGTAATGCATGTAGCCGACTGTCACGGTCCGTTCGAACGGTTCGCCCGTGCGGCCGTCGCTCAACTGAACCTGATTCTTCGACTTCGTCATGCCGAGTTGCTTTGCGATGTCGTCCGGGAACGCCAGATCCAGCGCGCGCTCCATTTCTCCTTCCGTCGCGCCGTCGAACACCGGCGTCGCGAACGGCACGCCTTCGCGCAGATTACGCGCCAGCTCGACGATTTCGTCGTCGCTGAAGCTTTCCAGCTCTTCGGCACGGCCCGACTCGTTGTAGATCTTCGTCAGGAAACTACGAAGTTCCTCGATCTTCGCCTGCGCCTGCAGCATTTCGCCGATACGCCATCCGAGGCCCTTCGCAGCCCAGCCCAAATGCACTTCGAGAATCTGACCCACGTTCATCCGCGACGGCACGCCGAGCGGATTGAGCACGACGTCAGCCGGACGGCCATCGGCCATATACGGCATGTCTTCGATCGGCACGATCTTCGACACGACACCCTTGTTACCGTGACGGCCGGCCATCTTGTCGCCCGGCTGCAAACGGCGCTTCACCGCCAGATATACCTTGACCATCTTCAGCACGCCCGGCGGCAGTTCGTCGCCTTGCGTCAGCTTCTTGCGCTTCTCTTCGAACGCGAGGTCGAACTGGTGACGCTTCTGTTCGATCGAGTCCTTTATGGCTTCGAGCTGCGCGGCTGCTTCTTCATCAGCCAGGCGGATGTCGAACCAGTGATAGTGGTCGAGATCTTCCAAGTACGGCAGATCGATCGCCGTGCCCTTCGCCAGCTTCTTCGGACCGCCGTTCGCGATCTTGCCGTTCAGCATGCGCGCGAGACGCGAGAACGCGTCGCCTTCCACGATGCGCAACTGGTCGTTCAAGTCGAGGCGATAGCGCTTCAGTTCGTCGTCGATGATCTGTTGCGCGCGCTTGTCCCGCGTGATGCCTTCGCGAGTGAACACCTGCACGTCGATTACCGTGCCGCTCATGCCCGACGGCACGCGCAGCGACGTATCCTTCACGTCCGACGCCTTCTCACCGAAGATCGCGCGCAGCAGCTTTTCTTCCGGCGTCAGTTGGGTTTCACCCTTCGGCGTCACCTTGCCGACCAGCACGTCGCCCGCTTCGACTTCCGCGCCGATGTACACGATGCCCGACTCGTCGAGACGGCCAAGCTGCACTTCGGCCAAGTTCGAAATGTCGCGCGTGATTTCTTCCGGTCCGAGCTTTGTGTCACGAGCCACGACGTTCAGTTCTTCGATGTGGATCGACGTGTAACGGTCGTCCGCCACGACTTTTTCCGAGATCAGGATCGAGTCTTCGAAGTTGTAGCCGTTCCACGGCATGAACGCGACCAGCATGTTCTGACCGAGCGCGAGTTCGCCCAGATCGGTCGATGCGCCATCGGCCAGCACGTCGCCACGCGACACCTTGTCGCCGACCTTCACGATCGGACGCTGGTTGATGTTCGTGTTCTGGTTCGAACGCGTGTACTTGATCAGGTTATAGATGTCGACACCGACATCGCCCGCGACCGCTTCGTCGTCGTTCACGCGAATCACGATACGGCCCGCATCGACGTAATCGACCACGCCACCGCGAAACGCCTGCACCGTGGTGCCCGAGTCGACCGCAACCGTGCGCTCGATACCCGTACCAACCACGGCCTTTTCAGGACGCAGGCAAGGCACGGCCTGACGCTGCATGTTCGAGCCCATCAACGCGCGGTTCGCGTCGTCGTGCTCGAGGAACGGAATCAGCGATGCCGCCACCGACACGATCTGCGACGGCGCCACGTCCATGTACTGGATGCGGTCCGGCGTGACCATCAGCGTTTCGCCCGCTTCACGCGACGAAACCAGTTCATCGGTCAGCGTGCCGTCTTCGCCCATGGCGGCATTTGCCTGAGCGATCACGTAACGGCCTTCCTCGATCGCCGACAGGTAATCGATCTGATCCGTCACCTTGCTGTCCACGACCTTGCGGTACGGCGTTTCGAGGAAGCCGTATTCGTTCAGGTGCGCGTAGAGCGCGAGCGAGTTGATCAGGCCGATGTTCGGACCTTCCGGCGTTTCAATCGGGCAGACACGGCCATAGTGCGTCGGGTGCACGTCGCGGACTTCGAAGCCCGCGCGCTCACGCGTCAAACCGCCCGGCCCAAGAGCCGAAACACGGCGCTTGTGGGTGATTTCCGACAGCGGGTTGGTTTGGTCCATGAACTGCGACAGCTGCGACGAACCGAAGAACTCGCGAATCGCCGACGAAATCGGCTTCGAGTTGATCAGGTCGTGCGGCATCAGGTTTTCGCTTTCCGCCTGGCCCAGACGCTCCTTCACAGCACGTTCGACACGCACAAGACCGGCGCGGAACTGGTTCTCCGCCAGTTCGCCGACGCAACGCACGCGACGATTGCCCAAGTGGTCGATGTCGTCCACTTCGCCCTTGCCGTTACGCAACTCGACCAGGATCTTGATGGTCGCGAGGATGTCGTCGTCCTGCAGCGTCATCGGTCCGATGATTTCATCGCGCCCCACGCGGCGATTGAACTTCATGCGGCCGACCTTCGACAGGTCGTACGCGTCTTCACTGTAGAACAGACGGTTGAACAGCGCCTCGACGGCTTCTTCGGTCGGCGGTTCGCCCGGACGCATCATGCGGTAGATCGCGATGCGCGCGGCCATGCGGTCGGCGGTTTCATCGATACGCAGCGTCGACGAGATGTACGGACCCTGATCCAGATCGTTCGTGTAGAGCGTCTGAATGTCCTTGACCTTCGCCTCGCGCAGCTTTTCGAGCACCGTTTCGGTGATTTCGTCGTTCGCGTTCGCGATCACTTCGCCCGTCTCGCCATCGACGACGTTCTTCGCCAGCACGCGGCCAAGCAGATAGTCTTCCGGAACCGAGATGAACTTGGTCTTCGCGCTTTCGAGGTCGCGGATGTGCTTCGCGTTGATCCGCTTGTCCTTCGTGACAATGACGTTGCCTTCGCGGTCCTGGATGTCGAAACGCGCGACTTCACCGCGCAGGCGTTCCGGCACGAATTCCATCTGCGCGCCTTCGTTCATCAGCGCGAAGTTGTCGAACACGAAGAAGTTCGCGAGGATCTGTTCCGGCGTCAGGCCGATGGCCTTCAACAAAATCGTGACCGGCATTTTCCGGCGACGATCGACGCGGAAATACAGTACGTCCTTCGGGTCGAATTCGAAGTCGAGCCACGAACCGCGGTAGGGGATGATCCGCGCCGAGAACAGCAGCTTGCCCGAGCTATGCGTCTTGCCCTTGTCGTGCTCGAAGAACACGCCCGGCGAACGGTGCAACTGCGACACAATCACGCGTTCCGTGCCGTTGATGACGAATGAGCCGGTTGGCGTCATGAGCGGAATTTCGCCCATGTACACTTCCTGCTCCTTCACTTCCTTGACGACGGGCTTGCTCGGCGATTCCTTGTCGAGCAGCACGAGGCGTACCTTGGCGCGCAAGGCGGAGCAATAGGTCAGGCCGCGCTGTTGGCATTCCTTGATGTTGAACGCCGGCGGAGAAAGCATGTAGCTGACGAATTCGAGTCGCGCGAAACCGTTGTGCGAGACGATCGGAAAAACCGACGAAAAAGCGGCTTGCAAGCCTTCCGATTTCCGTTGCGTCGCGGAGGTGTCTGCTTGCAGAAACGTCGTGAATGATTCAAGCTGGGTAGCCAGCAAGAACGGAACTTGGTGAACGATGGGGCGCTTCGCGAAACTCTTGCGAATACGCTTCTTCTCGGTGAAGGAATATTGCATACGATCTCCGAATCACGGCGGGCGTTGCCGAGGCGGGATACCTCGATGACACGACCCGGTGTTCACCGACTGAGACTCGTGAGTCGCCCTGCGAGGACGAACGAGCCCTAGAAGCTTGGTGGTTGGCCGCTACCAACCGCTGGCTGACGGCAGCGGATGCCTGTGTTGCCCGCTACCCGACCAAACTTGCCTTCTGCAGTCGCTTCAGAAGACAAAGAGAAGTATCGGCATGATATTCCGATCGACAATTCTCTTTGGCCTCTAGGCAGACTTTTTTGCCAAAACCGGCCATTAATAACTTAGTCCGCACAAAGCACAAAAAGGCCGGCGGTGCGAACCGCCAGCCTCCGCAAAGCGCAGTGAAACTTACTTGATTTCAGCTTTTGCGCCTGCTTCTTCCAACTTCTTCTTCGCTTCTTCAGCAGCAGCCTTCGGTACCGCTTCCTTCACAGGCTTCGGTGCACCGTCGACCAGGTCCTTCGCTTCCTTCAGGCCGAGACCCGTCAGTTCACGAACAGCCTTAATGACCGAAACCTTGTTCGCGCCGATTTCTGTCAGGTTGACCGTGAATTCGGTTTGTTCTTCAGCAACTGCAGCTGCAGCGCCTGCAGGGCCAGCGACAGCAACTGCTGCAGCCGACACGCCGAACTTCTCTTCGAACGCCTTAACTAGCTCGTTCAGTTCCAGAACCGACATCGAGCCTACGGCTTCGAGGATGTCTTCTTTTGCGATTGCCATTTGAAATACTCCTAGATTGAATTCGGATCGAGCTAGCGATCTAGCTAATACCTAACTGAGCAACTGGTGCCCAAGTGAATACGTTACGCAGCTTCGCCCTGCTTCTTCTCCGCGAGCGCGGCGAGGCCACGCGCGAAGCCAGCAACAGGCGCTTGCATAACATAAAGCAGCTTGGAGAGCAGTTCTTCGCGGCTCGGGATGTTGGCCAACGCTTGCACGCCCGCCTTGTCCATCACGTTGCCTTCGTAGGAACCAGCCTTGATGATCAACTTGTCATTGCCCTTGCCGAAGTCGTTGACGACCTTGGCTGCGGCAATGGCATCTTCTGAGATGCCGTAGATCAGAGGACCGGTCATCTGCTCAGCCAGCGGAGCGAACGGCGTACCTTCCACGGCGCGACGCGCCAGCGTGTTTTTCAACACGCGGAGATACACTTGTTGCTCGCGCGCTTTCGCGCGCAGCTTGGTCAGATCGCCAACCGTGATCCCACGATACTCAGCGAGCACCATCGTCTGAGCCTTCGCGACTTGCGCGGCGACTTCAGCGACGACTGCCTGCTTACTTTCTTTGTTCAGTGGCACGGTTAAACCTCCAGATTCGATGCGCCGACTTGGCACATCGCGTTCAACAACGGCGTCCGACCTGTTAGGAGCATTTCGATCAGCTGGTGCACACCGTCCGGTGTACGACAACCGACTTCAACCACTACAAAACTTTCCGGGTTCGCCATCTGCGTTGGCATTCATTAAGGTCACGCCTACCTAATGCGTCACCACCAACGGTCTTTGACAACCGGCTGTAGCTCAAACACCTGAACCACAGCCGCCCAAAGCCCTTCACGCACGGCCAGTCGGCCATGCGCACAATTCTTTACTGCGCGAGCGTGCCTTGATCGACGCGCACGCCGACACCCATGGTGCTCGACAAGGCGATCTTGCGCAGGTACACGCCTTTGCTGGTCGCCGGTTTGGCCTTTTGAAGGGCTTCCACCAGTGCCGACAAGTTTTGACGCAGCGATGCCGGCTCGAACGAAGCACGGCCGATCGTCGCGTGGATGATACCGGCCTTGTCGACACGGAATTGAACCTGACCCGCCTTGGCGTTTTTCACAGCCTGGGCGACGTCGGCGGTAACCGTACCGACCTTCGGATTCGGCATCAGGCCGCGCGGACCGAGAATCTGACCGAGCGTACCAACGACGCGCATCGTGTCCGGCGAAGCGATCACGACGTCGAAGTTCAGGTTGCCGGCCTTGACTTGCTCAGCCAGGTCTTCCATACCGACGATCTCTGCACCAGCAGCACGGGCCTGCTCGGCCTTTTCGCCTTGGGCGAATACGGCAACACGAACGGACTTACCGGTACCAGCCGGCAGAACGACCGAACCGCGAACCACTTGGTCCGACTTTTTGGCGTCGATGCCGAGCTGCACCGCCACGTCGATCGATTCATCGAACTTGGCGCTTGCGCATTCCTTGACGAGGTTCAGCGCATCGTCGACGGGATAAAGCTTCTGGCGGTCGACTTTGGTCGCGAACGCTTGAAGACGCTTAGAAAGCTTAGCCATTTACACGCCCTCCACGGTGATGCCCATCGAACGGGCGCTACCAGCGATCGTACGAACCGCTGCGTCCAGATCCGCTGCCGTCAGGTCAGGCAATTTGGTCTTTGCGATTTCTTCCGCTTGTGCGCGGGTGATGCTGCCGACCTTATCGGTATGCGGCTTTGCCGAACCCTTGTCGATCTTGGCCGCCTTCTTGATCAGAACGGTGGCCGGCGGCGTCTTCATGATGAACGTGAAGCTCTTGTCCGCAAATGCCGTAATGACGACCGGCACCGGCAGACCCGGCTCCATCGCTTGAGTCTGCGCGTTGAACGCTTTGCAGAACTCCATGATGTTCAGGCCACGCTGGCCCAGTGCCGGACCGACCGGCGGCGACGGGTTGGCTTTACCTGCAGGGATCTGCAGCTTGATAAAGCCGATGATTTTCTTTGCCATGTTGAAAACCTCTGCTGAACGCAATAGCGTTCGGTGAGTGATAGCGCGCTTTTGCCGAGAACGGCTACTGACGCTCCTCAACGGTCATAACGCGGACCGTAAGCGCGAATTGCGCGCCGTGCTTACGCCCGCCGCGCAAAATTTAAAGCTACAGCTTTTCCACCTGCCCGAACTCTAGTTCAACCGGAGTCGATCGTCCGAAGATGGTCACAGACACGCGAACTCGAGACTTCTCGTAGTTCACTTCCTCGACGTTTCCATTGAAGTCAGTGAATGGGCCATCCTTAACGCGGACCATCTCGCCCACCTCGAACAACGTCTTCGGGCGCGGTTTTTCGACGCCTTCCTGCATCTGAGACATGATCTTTTCGACTTCCCGAGGGGAAATCGGGCTAGGGCGATTTCGCGCCCCGCCGACGAAGCCCGTAACCTTGGCCGTATTTTTTACCAAGTGCCATGTCTCGTCCGTCATTTCCATCTCGACCAGAACATAGCCGGGAAAGAAGCGACGCTCAGTCACTGACTTATGACCACCCTTCACCTCAACGACCTCTTCGGTCGGAACCAGGATTTGGCCAAATTGATCCTGCATGCCGGCGCGTTCGATGCGTTCCTGAAGCGCCCGCTGCACGCTCTTCTCCATGCCAGAGTAAGCGTGCACAACATACCAACGTTTTCCGCTCGGGGATGTCGGAGTATCGCTCATATCATTTCCAACCCAGAATCACCGAGAAAATCATCCATTCTATCGACTTATCGCTAAGCCAGAGAAAGATGGCCATGATCAGTACGAAGGCGAAGACCACCAACGTTGTCTGCGTTGCTTCCTTGCGAGTCGGCCAGACAACCTTACGAACTTCCTTGTACGAATCCTTGGCGAAGGCAATGAACCCCTTCCCCGGCGCGGAGAGCAGACCGACCGCGACTCCCGCGATAACGCCGATAGCCAACGCGGCGCCGCGAACGTACCACTCCTGGCTACCGAGCCAGAAGAAACCCACGAACCCGGCCAATACCAACAATACGCCCGCGGCCACCATCAACTTGTCGCTGGAAGTATTTACAGTTTCGACGGAAGGATTCGCCATAACACCTTGAACAGCGCCACTTGGCGCGAGAATGTGGCAGGGGCAGAGGGAATCGAACCCCCAACCTTCGGTTTTGGAGACCGACGCTCTGCCAGTTGAGCTATACCCCTAAACCATTTGGGGCCGACGGTATCGCCGACCCCGAAAACTATCGATTATCGAGAAAATTTCTGGCTTTTACTCGAGAATCTTCGCAACGACACCAGCGCCGACCGTACGGCCGCCTTCACGGATGGCGAAGCGCAGGCCTTCTTCCATCGCGATCGGGTTGATCAGCTTCACCGTGATCGACACGTTGTCGCCCGGCATGACCATTTCCTTGTCCTTCGGCAACTCGATCGAACCGGTCACGTCCGTCGTACGGAAGTAGAACTGCGGGCGATAGTTGTTGAAGAACGGCGTGTGACGACCGCCTTCGTCCTTCGACAGAACATACACCTCTGCCGTGAAGTGCGTGTGCGGGTTGATCGAACCCGGCTTGGCCAGAACCTGACCACGCTCGACGTCTTCACGCTTCGTGCCGCGCAGCAGGATACCGACGTTATCGCCCGCTTGACCCTGGTCGAGCAGCTTGCGGAACATTTCCACGCCCGTGCAGGTCGTCTTCACCGTCGGCTTGATACCGACGATTTCGATTTCCTCACCGACCTTCACCACGCCACGCTCGATACGGCCCGTCACCACCGTGCCGCGACCCGAGATCGAGAACACGTCTTCCACCGGCATCAGGAACGCGCCGTCAACTGCACGCTCCGGCGTCGGGATGTACGTGTCCAGTGCGTCGGCCAGGTTCATGATTGCCACTTCGCCCAGCTCGCCCTTGTCGCCTTCCAGCGCGAGCTTGGCCGAACCCTTGATGATCGGCGTGTCGTCGCCCGGGAAGTCATACTTCGAAAGAAGCTCGCGCACTTCCATTTCGACGAGTTCGAGCAGTTCGGCGTCGTCGACCATGTCGCACTTGTTCAGGAACACGATGATGTACGGCACGCCAACCTGACGAGCCAACAGAATGTGCTCACGCGTTTGCGGCATCGGGCCGTCAGCGGCCGAACACACCAGGATCGCGCCGTCCATCTGCGCGGCACCCGTGATCATGTTCTTCACGTAGTCGGCGTGGCCCGGGCAATCGACGTGTGCGTAGTGGCGGTTGGCCGTTTCGTACTCGACGTGCGCCGTGTTGATCGTGATACCACGCGCCTTTTCTTCCGGCGCCGCGTCGATCTGGTCATACGCCTTGGCTTCGCCGCCGAACTTCTTGGTCAGCACCGTCGTGATCGCTGCCGTCAGCGTGGTCTTGCCATGGTCAACGTGACCAATCGTTCCAACGTTCACGTGCGGCTTGGTCCGCTCGAATTTACCTTTGGCCATTTTCGACTCCTAACAGGATTTTCGTACCTTGCGCCGCGCGCAAACGCTCTAAACTTATTTTGCTGGTGCCCATGGGCAGGATCGAACTGCCGACCTCTCCCTTACCAAGGGAGTGCTCTACCACTGAGCCACATGGGCGCGACCATTGACGCTGGAGCGGGTGAAGGGAATCGAACCCTCGTCATAAGCTTGGAAGGCTTCTGCTCTACCATTGAGCTACACCCGCACGGGCCTTGATTCCCTACGCACTACCGCTTTAATTCTGGTGGAGGAGGTTGGATTCGAACCAACGTAGGCGTAAGCCAACAGATTTACAGTCTGCCCCCTTTAGCCACTCGGGCACCCCTCCGCAGAGAACTATCGATTATGAACGAACAATGTTCTTGTGTCAAGCCGAACATTCGATCTGGCTCGATTAATCCTCTCATCTATAGCTGCACGCCGCAACGCAAAAACCCCACTTTTGGGGTGGGGTTTTTGTTTGAGGCATGAGGAGCCTGACGATTACCTACTTTCACACGG
>NZ_FCNW02000020.1 GCF_001544475.1 Caballeronia humi
TCGGGAGAGGCGTTCACATCGGCCGATGCGCCGATCGGCTGGACGTTGCCGGGGATATCGAGGGATTGGGTGTACATCCGATTTTCCTTGGTGCGCTGCGGTGGACCGATTATAAACAAACCGTCCGGACGGTTAATTAATAGTTTGCTCGGTATTTACCCCAACAACCGGTGGTCATTGCGCTGACGAATTACAACCTCAATCGTGAAGCTCCTAGCCTTGTTTGCTGGATTCTTCTTCGGCGTCGTACGGTCTGGCGGCGGGAATGTTGAGGCACACGGGAGGCGATATTGCAGTAACCCGAGCAGCCAACGCGTAGCGCGTACGGGCGCGACGCCACTGCTTAAGCATCTCTTAAGCAACTCTGATGCAGCCTTCGAGTTCGCAGCGCGGAGCACTCCGCCTTGCATACGCATGACGATTACCCAATCGCCCAAGCGAAGGAGGCGCCGTGCCCGACAGCATTCCGACAGCCAGCCGATCGTTAAATCGTAAGCAAGCGACGACGCATCCGGCGATGCGCGAACCCTCGTGACGGCGCCGTCGCTGCCCCTCGCCGAGTGGATCCTGATCGCGCTCTGCTGTGTCGCGACGTGCCACGCAGCCGCTGCGGCGCTCGTGCGTTCGGGACTGCGCGGCGCAGGCGATCGAGACGACGCGCGCAACGTGCCGGTCACGGTGCTCAAACCACTCTGCGGTGCGGAGCCGCGGCTCATGCAGAACCTCGAAACCTTCTGCATACAAACGCATCCGTCGTATCAACTTCTGTTCGGCGTGTCGTCGGCGAGCGATCCTGCGGTGAAGGTCGTCGAGCGCTTGCGATGCATCTACCCGCATCTCGACATCGAACTCGTGATCGACGGCACGCGTCACGGCAGCAATCGCAAGGTCGGCAATCTGATCAATCTCGCGCGGCGTGCGCGGCACGACGTGCTCGTGATCGCCGATAGCGACATCGCCGTCGACCCCTGCTATGTCGCACGCGTGACGGCAGCCCTCGCCGAGCCTGGCGTCGGGATCGTGACGTGCCTCTATCGCGCACGCGCGCTCGGCGGCTTTTGGGCGCGTCTCGGCGCGCTCTTCATCGACGAATGGTTCGCGCCCTCCGTGCATATCGCGCACGCGGCAGGTTCGCGCTGTTTCGGCTTCGGCGCGACGCTCGCGCTCACGCGCAGGACGCTCGCGGCGACCGGCGGCTTCGAGGCGCTCTCCGACTGCCTCGCCGACGACTATCGCCTCGCCGAACGCGTGCGCGCGCTCGGCCTCGCGACGGTGCTCTCCGACGTCGTTGTCACCACCGACGTCGCCGACCGTGGCTTTCTCTCGCTATGGCGCCGCGAGACGCGGTGGCTGCGCACGATCCGCTCGGTGAATCCGCTGGGCTTCGCGTTTCTGTTCATCACGTTCACGTCGCCGTGGCTGATTGCGAGCGGCCTGCTCGGTTTCGGCATCGATGCAAGCGGCGGCAACATCGAGCATTCGTATGTCGATACCATCGTGGACCTGAGCACGTCGCTCGGCCTGAGCGCGCGGCTACTGCTGCACAGGCGCAGCGCGCGCGACTGGCGCAGCTTCTGGCGTGACCTGCCGCTCGTCCCTTTGCGCGACGCGCTGCTCTGGCTGCAATGGATCGCAGCCGCGTTCGGCAGCACCGTGTCGTGGCGCGGCGTGAGCGTGCCGGTCGATGGCGCGCGCGCCATCCGCGAAGCCGTTGATCTCTCCGAAGCTGAATCCGATCCATCATGAATGAGGGTCTCGTCATGAAGACGCTGTTCCTGCAGGTCCCGTCGTTCGACGGCTTCGACGGCGGCGCCGGCTCGCGCTATCAGGCGAAGCGCGAGATCCGCTCGTTCTGGTATCCGACCTGGCTTGCGCAGCCCGCCGCGCTCGTGCCCGGCAGCCGCGTGCTCGACGCACCCGCCGACGGCCTTCATGCCGAGGAAACGCTCGCGATCGCCGCGCAATACGAGCTCGTCATCATTCATACGAGCACGCCGTCGTTTCCGTCCGACGCACACTTCGCCGGGCGGCTGAAGGCGTTGAATCCCGCCGTGCGGGTCGGCATGGTCGGTGCGAAGGTGGCAGTCGATCCGCACAATTCGCTTGCCGCCTCCGACGCGCTCGATTTCGTCTGCCGCGAGGAATTCGACTTCACCTGCAAGGAGATCGCCGAGGGCAAGCCGTTCAGCGAGATTCGCGGACTCAGCTATCGCCTGCCGGACGGGTCGATCGAACACAACGAGGCGCGCCCGATCCTCGAAGACATGGACGCGCTGCCGTTCGTCGCGCCCGTCTACAAGCGCGATCTCAAGATCGGCAACTACTTCATTGGCTATCTGAAGCATCCGTACGTGTCGATTTACACCGGACGCGGCTGCCGCTCGCGCTGCACGTTCTGCCTGTGGCCGCAGACGGTCGGCGGGCATCGCTATCGCGTGAGGTCGGTTGCGAACGTGCTCGCCGAAGTAAAGTGGATTCGCGACAACCTGCCCGACGTGAAGGAGGTCATGTTCGACGACGACACCTTCACCGACTTCCGTCCGCGCGTGGAGGCGATCGCGCGCGGCCTGGGCGAACTCGGCGTGACGTGGTCGTGCAACGCGAAGGCGAACGTCCCGTATTCGACGCTGAAGATCATGAAGGACAACGGCCTGCGGCTCCTGCTCGTCGGCTACGAATCGGGCGACGACCAGATTCTCATCAACATCAAGAAGGGCCTTCGCACCGACATCGCGCGCCGTTTCAGCGACGATTGCCGCCAGCTCGGCATCAAGATTCACGGTACGTTCATCCTCGGCTTGCCCGGTGAGACGAAGGAGACGATCGAGAAGACCATCGAGTACGCGAAGGAGATCAATCCGCACACGATCCAGGTGTCGCTCGCAGCGCCCTATCCCGGAACCACGCTCTACCAACAGGCGGTCGAAAACGGCTGGCTGGAAGAGAACAAGGTGATTCATCTCGTCAGCAAGGAAGGCGTGCAACTGGCGGCGATCGGCTACCCGCATCTTTCGCGCGAGGAGATCTATCACCAGCTCGAAACCTTTTACAAGCGCTTCTATTTCAGGCCGTCGAAAATCTGGGAGATCGTGCGCGAGATGCTCGTGAGCTGGGAGATGACCAGGCGGCGGCTGCGCGAAGGCGTCGAATTCTTTCGCTTTCTGCGTACGCACGAGGCTTGAGCATGCGCGGCGTGATCGTCACCGCCGACGACTTCGGCCTGCACGCGCGCGTGAACGAAGCCGTGGTGCTCGCGCATTGCGACGGCGTGCTCAGCGCGGCGAGTCTGATGGTAGGCGCGCCCGCGGCGCCGGGCGCGATCGCTTGCGCGCGCGAGTTGCCGACGCTCGCCGTCGGGCTCCATCTGGTTCTCGCCGACGGCTACTCGGTGCTGCCGCATTCCGCGATCCCCGATCTCGTCGACCGCGAGGGCCGCTTCACATCCTCGATGACGTTCGAAGGCCTGCGCTTCTTCTGCCTGCCGCACGTGCGTGCGCAAGCCGCCGCCGAAATCCGCGCGCAGTTCGAGGCTTACGCCGCGAGCGGACTCGCGCTCGATCACGTCAACACGCACAAGCATTTTCATCTGCACCCGACGGTGCTCGCGCTGATTCTCGACATCGGACTCGACTTTGGCCTGCGCGCGATGAGGCTGCCGAACGAGATGCACGGCTCGATCATGCTGCGCCCGTGGATCGCGCTCGCGAAGGGGCGCATCGACCGCGCTGGCATCGATCGCAACGATTACGTCGCCGGTCTCGCGCTGACCGGCAGGATGGACGAAGCCGCGTTCCTCGACGTGCTCCGCCGCCCGCCGCGCGGCGTGCTGGAGATCTACTGCCATCCCGCGAGCGTGGGCACGGGTTCGATCACGCCGGCGATGCACGGCTACCGGCACGCCGACGAACTCGCCGCGCTGCGCTCGCCCGCGGTGGCGGCCGCGCTCGCGTCGAGCGGCGCGATGCTGGGCGGCTTCGCCGCGGTCTTCGGGCAGGCCGCACGGGGCGAAGCGCGGATGTCGGCGTGATGCGACGCCTCTACATCCTGCGCTGGCCCGCGACGATCGCGCTGCTCGCGTACGTCGTGCTGCACAACGGCATCGGCGATGCGTGGCGTCTGGTCGAGCGCGCCGGTCCGCTGCTGCTGTGGCTCGTTCCGCTGCACGCGCTGCCGCTCCTGCTCGACGCGCGCGCCTGGCATCTGCTGCTCGCCCGCCGCATCGCGCTCTGCACGCTGTGGTGGATCGCCGCCGTGCGTGAGGCCGTGAGCCGCCTGTTACCGGTGTTAGGCATAGGCGGAGAACTGGTTGGTATTCGGCTCGCGGGGCGCTATCTGCGCGATACGGGTTATGTGAGCGCGTCGGTGGTTGTCGAGGTGCTGGTGACGATCGCAGTGCAATACGCGCTCGCGATGCTCGGGTTAGTGCTCCTCTTTCTTGATAGCGCGAACGCGGACGTGGCGCGCGCGGTCGGCATCGCGCTATTGCTCTCGCTACCGCTGCCCGTCGTATTGTTCGCGCTGTTGCGCCGCGGCGGAATCTTTCAGAGGCTCGGGCGAATCGCGAAACGGTTCGTGCCGCGCATCGACGGCCGCGCGCTCGATGCACGGATCCGCGCGCTGCTCGGCCAGCCGCGTTTGCTTGCAGCTGCTTTCGCGTGGCAATTGGCCGGCTACCTGCTGGGCTCGGCGGAAATCTACTTCGCGCTCGCGCTGCTCGGGCATCCTGCCGGCATCGGTGCGTCGATCGCCATCGAGGCGCTCACGCAGGCCGTGCGCCAGGCCGTGTTCATCGCGCCGGCGGGCATCGGCGTGCAGGAGGTCACCATGGTCGCGCTGGCGGGCGCATTCGGCATCGATCGCGACGCCGCGCTGTCGCTCGCTCTCGTGCGGCGCATGCGCGAACTCGCCTGGGGCACGATCGCGATCGTGCTCTGGCAGACAGTCGAATCGTTGCCCACGCAGAAGAACGTGGACGAGCGCACGGCGACCGGGCGGCGCACGCAGCAATAATCGAACGTCCCTCAGCAGCGTTCCAGCGAATCCCATACGTGGACATGCAAATAACGCGAATCGACGCAAGCGTCGTGAATCGATTCGCGTCACTCATAATGGCCGGCGTTCGAAAGACTAAAACCCCAGCCCCGGCAGCACCTGCGTACCCTCAGCCGCCACCGACTGCAACAACGCCGGATCCAGCTTCAGCGACTTGAGAATCGTCGGTGCGACCTGCGTGGTGCTGACCGTCGTCGCATTCGTCGCGGCCTGCAGTCCCGGGAAGGCCACGAGCAGGCCGAGATGGCTGTCGTCCGGCGCATTGCCGCCGTGCTCCGCGTCCTTCGACTTGCTGCTCGTATAGATAACGCCCGGGTTCGGCTGCACGATGATGTCGGGTGCGCGGCCCTGTGCCGGGTCGCCGAACTTCGCGGCGAGCGCCGCGCCTGAAAGAATCGACGCCTGCGGCCCGTCCGCGCAGATGCCCGTCGCGCTGCACGCGAGGTTGGCTTGCAAGGTCGCGACCGCACTGGCCGTCTGCGATTGATCGCGCAGCCAGATGAGGCCGACGTCGTCATCCTGCACGACACCTGTGCCGGACAGTCCGGTTCCGTCGTTGAGCTTGCCGGTCTTCGTGGCCGCCTGTCCGAAGTTGCCTTGCGCGTTCAGATAGTTGTTCGCCTGCAGGAGCGCCGACAGCGTGTCGCCGTTCTTGACGAGCTTCGTGTGATCGGACGGCGACTGGCCGTGCTTGGACGTCACGATCACGACCGTCGACGAAAACAGGTTCTTCGCCTTCAGTTCGGCCACCATCTTGCCGATCGCGCCGTCGGCGTAGGCGATGGCTGCGGCGACCTGCGGGCCGGGCGTGAACTGCGCGTCCGTGTACCCGCCTCCTTTGGCGTTGGGCGCCTTTTGCGCCACGCTCAGCGTCTGGAAATTGGTCCCGAACACGGTCGGTACGCCGACGCTCGCTTTGCCGGTCGAATCGTTTCCGTCGATCTGATTGATGATCGCCTGCACGTGGAAGTTGTCGAAGGTTTCCGTGTGGGTGTAGACGTCGGTGTAGTCGGTGCCGGTCGCGGCATCGGTGGAGTTGATCTCGGTGCGCGCGAGATCATCGACGCCCTTGCCCGACGGACCGTTGACCCAGTCATAGCCCCACGCGTGCTTGTCGGCCCACGCGGTGCGCGCGGTCGCCATCTGCTGCTTGACGACCTCGAACACTGTATTCGTCTTCAGATAGTTATGCGGATACACCGGCGTGCAGGCGCCGTTCACTTTTGCATTGGGGATTGCCTGCGGATTAAAAGCGCCTCCGCCGTCGAGATGCGTGAGGTCGCCGCCATTCATCGCGTCGATGCCCGTGGTTTCGTCAAACACGACGTTCCAACCCTGCGTGCCTGTGCATTGCGTATCGCTAGGTGCGTACAGCGTGCGGTCGTAGGAGACGTCGTAGAAAAGCCCCGCAGACTTGGGCGAACCGCCCGTCACAAGCGCGGCCAGTCCGGGAAACGAATCCGACAGGCCCGGCGTGAACGCGTTCGAATACGTGACGCCGTTGTTCGCCAGTGTCGCGATGCTCGGACACGTCTTCGCGGCGATGCAATTGGCGAGATCCTGTTGATGCAGGCCGTCGATGCTGACGAGGAGGACGTGTTGCGCGCCCGCGATTGCGTTGGTCGGCGAGTTGTCGTCGGACCCTCCGCATGCTGCGAGCGCGAGCGAGGCGCCAAGCGTCGCGACGATTCCAGCCTTCAGGCGAACGTTCACTATCGATCTCCAGACTATGCGTGTTGTACGGACGATCAGTCTGGAGCGGCTGCGAGTCGTGAGTATTACGTGGATATTGCCGGTGCTTTCGCGCCAGTTACGGTGGATTTACGGATCGCTGATCAAGAAAGGTGCTGCTGTCTCTCGACCGCGCGGTATTGCATCCGCGTTCGACATCGTCGAAGCGCACCGCCATGTGGTGCATCCCGGCGACGGCGCCGATGAGACTGAAGCCCAGTCCGTTGCCCGAAGTGTGACGGCTCGCCTCTCCGCGATGAAAGCGTCTCAGCGCCGCCTCGCGCACCTCGTGAGCGATGGCCCGGGCCGTCATCGGCGACACGTACGCTGACGCCGATTTCCCGCAATCCAAAAAATCCTGGTAGTTATTGAGAACCAATCCTATTCTTATCGACAACCCGTTTTTAACCATTCTGGAGCTTTTGCATGCTGTCGACCGCCATCATCGTGTTTCGCGAAGTGCTCGAAGCCGCGCTCGTCATTTCCATCGTGATGGCCGCTACAAAGGGCGTCGCGCGACGCGGCTTCTGGGTGTCGTGCGGATTGATTGCGGGCATCGTCGGCGCCGCGCTCGTCGCCGTATTCGCTGAAACGATCGGCTCGCTCGCGGCGGGCATGGGGCAGGAGATGTTCAACGCGGCCATCATGTTCCTCGCCGTCGCGATGCTCACCTGGCACAGCGTCTGGATGAGCAAGCACGGGCGGGAAATGGCGCAGCAGTTGAGCGCGGTGGGAAAAGCGGTCGCGAGCGGTGCCAAGCCGTTGACGGGACTCGCCATTGTCGTAGCCGTCGCCGTGTTGCGGGAAGGCTCGGAGACCGTGCTGTTTCTCTACGGCATCGCCGCGGGCGATCCGGGACAGACCTCGCAGATGGCGCTCGGCGGCGCAATCGGTGTGCTGGGCGGCGTCGGGCTCGGCGCCTGCATGTATTTCGGCCTGTTGCAGATTCCCGTCAAGCGCCTTTTCAGCGTGACGAACTGGCTGATCATGCTGCTTTCCGCCGGGATGGCGAGCCAGTGTGCCGGTTATCTGCTGTCGGCCGGACTCGTGCCGGCGTTGGGCGAGCAGGTCTGGGACACCTCGTGGCTGCTCGATGAAACCAGTATCGTCGGGAAGATGCTGCATACGCTGATCGGCTATACGGCGCGTCCGGCCGGCATCCAGATCATTGTCTACGTGGCGACGTTGCTGGGCACGATCGCGTTGAATCGCTGGGTCGGGCAGTCCGCACAGACCTCCACGCAGCCGAGGCCCACAGCACGATAAAGGGGCCGAAACTCGCGTGAAGCACGCTATCTCGCTGCTTCTCTCGGTGCCCGAAGCGTTCAACGCACGGACGCCAACCGAATTCGCGCCGCGCACTGTTCAAAGGTCGCGGCGAGTTCGAGAAGCGCGGCCCCGTCAACTCCCGACATCAGAATGCAATCGTCAACGAGCGCCGACAAAGCCACGAGTTGCTGGTCCACTGCGTAGCGGCTTCCATCAGGCCGATGATTCCAGAGCCGATGTGACGATGGCGGATTCGGCTGCGGCAAGTAGGTAGCGACACAGGCCGGTTCCGCGCCCATCGGAGGCAACAACTCTATTTCGATGGGTTCGAGCAAGCCGCCATTGATCTCAGCAGTGATCGTCATAAGGCACCTTGGCTGTGTGAAAACCACCATCCTTTGGCAAAAGGCTTAGGCCATCCTTAGATGACCTCAAACAGCCGCTGCCTGCCTTGACGCGGACGTTCTCAACATTTCGTCGCTCGATCTGATTCGCCTAGGACCGCTGCCAGTCAAAACCCTCCGACAGGACGGCCCGCTGCTCACGAGACAACGGCGCAAAGTCGACGTTGAAAGTCGATGCGAAGCCATTCTTCAACGGTAACGCAGAAGCCCACTCGGCGACATTCGGGCCACCCGGATAGAAACAGACCGCTTCCGCCATGACGATCAAGCCGATGACACTATTGAGAATAAACGTAACGCGAGCCGTGGATTGACGGGACATGCTCGTTCTCCATGTGAGTGCGGCAAACGAAATTGCAGCCGCCTGGTACAAGCATAGGTTCCCCATCCTTATGGGCGGCTTAGCATGATCAAAAAGCCTGCGTTCCTCAATGACCGTAGTAGATGGAGTGCGCGACGGTTCCGATCTGCGCTGGTTTAGAACCCGAGTCCGTGGTATCCGCCGCTCCGCCATAGGAACGGGAAGCGGGATTCATCTTCTGAACCGCGGCTTCGGCGGCCTGGATCTTCGCCGGATAGTACAAGTCGTTCATGCTCGGCCGATAGCCCGCGTTTTCCAGTTGAACGAGTTCGGCTTTGACCTGTGCGCGAGTGACCGGCTGGTTTGTACTTTGCGCAAAGGTCGTCAGGGGCGACGCAATGACAACTGCAGCAGTGATGACGCAAGCGAACCATTTCATGATGTGGATCTCTTTGGTTAGGTATAGACCGGCTCCGACTTAAATAAGTGAAGCCTCGATCCATCTCGTCCTTCGATGACGATCAGGCAGGTTCATTTTGCGTTGCGACTCATTGCGCGACACTAACGCAGCGATTACAAAACCGATAACTTCGGCCAAGTCGATGTCGCTCACGACATGACACGTTGTCATGCAGACGTTCCTAAGCGGCCCCTAAGTGTCCCCGCGCATAAATTGCGCACAACGGTTTAGCCGTGCATCGCGGGCAACATCACATCGAGCACGATACGGTCATAGCTTCCTTCCTGCGCCGCTGGGAATCAGCTACTCGGCGCCATCGCCTATGGCATCCATGACATAGCCGGTTTCCTCGGACCCTTGCCTGCGCGGATTACAAGATCGTCATTTTCCGGTCAGAACCGGGTAAGGCGCGGGAGGCGACACTTCGTTCCGTCAAGCCTCTCCCGCAGCCCGGCGCACCGAAACAGCGCCCCGTGATCAGGACAACATTCCGTGTGGATCGTCAGACTCGCCCTTCGCCGGCCGTATACGTTCGTTGTTTTAGCGTTGCTGCTCTTCATGATCGGTCCGCTCGCCATCTTGCGCACACCGATCGATATCTTTCCGAACATCAACATTCCGGTGGTCAGTATCGTCTGGTCGTACAGCGGCTTCTCCGCTGAAGACATGGCGAACCGCATCACGTCGAACTACGAGCGCGCCCTGACCTCGGACGTGGAGAACATCGAACACATCGAGTCGCAATCGCTCAACGGCGTGTCGGTCATCAAGATCTTTTTCCATCCTGGCGCCGACATCAACCGGGCAGTCGCCGAAGCCACATCGAACTCGGCTTCGATTCTCCGCATCCTGCCACCGGGGACCCTCCCGCCGAACATCATCACCTACAACGCGTCGACGGTCCCCATCCTGCAACTCGGTCTGTCCAGCAGTACGCTTCCCGAGCAGGCGCTTTACGACCTGGGTAACAGCTCCGTGCGCACGCAACTGGCGACGGTCCAGGGCGCCGCGGTTCCATTGCCTTACGGCGGAAAAATCCGCCAGATCATGGTCGATATCGACCCCCGCAAACTGCAGGCGAAAGACCTTTCACCGAGCGATGTCGTCAACGCGGTGAACGTACAGAACCTTATCCTGCCCGGCGGCACCGCCAAGATCGGAGCGCGTGAATACAACGTTCAGATGAACGGCAGCACGAATTCCGTCGCGGCCCTCAACGACCTTCCCATCAAAACGATCAAGGGCGGCGTCGTGTATTTGCGGGATGTTGCGCAGGTGCGCGACGGCTATGCGCCGCAGACGAACATCGTGCGCAGCGATGGCAAGCGAGCCGCGCTTCTGACTGTGGAGAAAACCGGCAGCACCTCCACGCTCACGATCATCCAGCAGATCAAGTCGATGCTTCCCGGCATTTCCGCGGGATTGCCCAAGGCGTTGACGATCACGCCACTCGCGGACCAGTCGGTCTTCGTGAAGTCATCGATCCTCGGCGTCGTGCGCGAAGCGCTGATCGCCGCCTCGCTCACCGCGATGATGATTCTCCTGTTCCTGGGGAGCTGGCGCGCTACGGTCATCATCGCGGTGACGATCCCGCTCTCGGTGATCACATCACTCATCGCGCTCTCCGCGCTGGGTGAAACCATCAACATCATGACACTCGGCGGTCTCGCGCTCGCGGTCGGCATTTTGGTGGACGATGCCACGGTCGCGATCGAGAACATCACGCATCATCTGGAGAACGGCGCTCCGCTCACCGACGCCATTCTCAACGGCTCGGGTGAAATCGCAGTACCCACGTTCGTCTCCACGCTGTCCATCTGCATCGTGTTCGCGCCTATGTTCCTGCTCTCGGGCGTCGCGCGATACCTGTTCGTTCCGATGGCGGAGGCGGTCGTCTTCGCGATGTGCGCATCGTATTTCTTCTCGCGCACGCTCATTCCAACGCTCGCCATGTATTTGCTCAAGGCGCGCAAGCAGGGAGAGCCAGAGGGGCGCTTTGCCTTTCTCGTTCGCTGGCAAGCCGCGTTCGAACGCCGCTTCGAGGCATTGCGCGAAAGTTACAAGGCAACGCTCGCTCGCGGCATCGATCACCCGCGCATCGTGATCGTCCTCTTCGTGGCCTTCTGTCTTGGCTCGATGGCGCTCGTGCCGTTCACGGGCCGCGATTTCTTCCCGAGCGTCGACACGGGCGAGATTCGCCTGCACATGCGCGCGCCGACCGGGACTCGCATCGAGGAAACCGCGCGCCTCGCGGACGAAGTGGAATCCAAGATCCGCACCGTCATCCCCAGATCCGAGGAAGCATCGTTACTGGATAACATCGGCGTGCCGGTGAGCGGCATCAATCTCACGTACTCGTCGTCGGCACCGATCGGCACGGAAGACGCGGACATCATGATCGCCTTGACGAGCCATCACGCTCCGACGGCTTCGTACGTCGCGAAGCTGCGAAACGTGCTCACCGCATCGTTCCCCGGGACGACTTTTTCATTCCTGCCGGCGGACATCGTCAGTCAGATCCTCAACTTCGGCCAGCCCGCGCCGATCGATATTCAGATCGTCGGCAAAAATCTCACCCAGAACCGCGTGGTGGCGAATGCCTTGCTTGCGAAGCTGCGGACCGTGCATGGACTCGTCGATGTGCGTATCCAGCAACCCGGAGACGCGCCAGCGATCAACGTCGAAGTGGATCGCACCAAGGCCATGCAGGCTGGCCTCACGCAGAAGGAAGTTGCGCAGGACCTGCTGATTTCGCTGTCGGGCAGTTCGCAAACCACGCCGAACTTCTGGCTCGATCCAAAAAACGGCGTGAGTCATCCGCTGATGACTGAAGTGCCGCAATACGACATTCATTCGCTTCAGACCCTTGCGAATCTTCCACTGAACAAAAGCAGTGCGTCGAGCGCGCCGCAAAGCATTCTCGCTTCGCTAGGGACGCTGCATCGCGCGTCGCAGCAGGCGGTGGTATCGCACTACAACATACAGCCCGTGCTCGACATCTACGGGTCGGTGCAAGGGCGCGATCTGGGCGGCGTCGCCTCCGATGTCACGAAGCTCATTGATCAGGTCAAGCCGCAGTTGCCCGCGGGTTCTTCAATCGTCATGCGCGGACAGGTGCAGTCGATGTCTCAATCCTTCAGCGGTCTCGGCCTCGGCCTCGCGTTCGCAATCGCGCTCGTGTATCTGCTCATGGTCGTCAACTTCCAGTCCTGGATCGATCCGCTCATCATCGTTTGCGGTCTGCCGGCATCGATTGCGGGCATCGCCTGGATGCTCTTCGCAACGGGCACCACGCTGAGCGTGCCCGCGCTTACCGGCACCATTCTCTGCATCGGTATCGCGACGGCCAACAGCATCCTGGTGATCAACGCGGCACGCGAGATGTTGCACGAAGGCACGGAACCGCTGCGCGCGGCGCTCGAAGCCGGGTTCACCCGCTTTCGCCCGGTGCTGATGACCGCGCTCGCGATGCTGATCGGCATGATGCCGATGGCGCTCGGCCTCGGCGACGGCGGCGAGCAAAACGCGCCGCTCGGCCGCGCGGTGATCGGTGGGCTGGCGCTCGGCACGGTCTCCACGTTGCTCTTCGTACCGGTGATGTTCGCGATGGTGCACGCGTGGCTCGCGCGCCGGCAGCTTTCGCGCGGAACGCCCGCCGGTCCGGTCCCGACAGATTCGCCGGCCGGCACTCAGTGAACCCTATCACCTACAAGATCGATCATGAATCAGCAAGACGCTCGTCCGCCCAGGCCTCGCGCCCGTCGTTTCCTCGTTCCCGCCATCCTGCTTGGCGTGGCTGCCGCGCTTCTTGCCGCGGGGATCGTTCCTCGCATGGAAGCACAGAACGCGCTTGCCGCACAAACCAATGTGCAGGCCGCGCAAATCGTTTCGGTGATCGTGCCGCGACAAGCGCCCGCCACGCAGGAATTGCTCTTGCCGGGCGCGGTCACGGCTTTCTCCGATACTGCGGTTTTCGCGAGAACGAGCGGCTACATCCAGCACTGGTACGCCGATATCGGCGCACATGTGAACAAAGGACAGGTTCTCGCCGACATACAGACGCCTGAACTCGATGCGCAGCTTCAACAGGCACGCGCTGATGAAGCAACCGCACAAGCGAATTTCAACTATGCCAAAGCCACGTCGCAGCGATGGCAAGACATGCTGAAGACGCAGTCCGTCTCGCAGCAGGACGCCGACACGAAGTCCGGCGACATGCTCGCCAAACGCGCCATGTTGCAATCGGCGCAGGCCAATGTCCGGCGTCTGACCGAACTCGTCTCTTACGAGAAGGTCGTAGCACCGTTCGACGGTGTTGTAACCGCACGCAACGTCGATGTCGGCGCGCTCGTCACGGCAGGCGGCGCTCCGGGTCTTGGCGCATCGGCGGGTGAGCTCTTTCATGTCGCGCAACGCGATACGTTGCGGGTATTCATCGACGTACCGCAAAGCGACGCGCCCTATGTCTCTTTGAGCACGCGCGCGTATCTCACGGTACAGCAGTATCCGGGGCGGCAGTTCGCCGCGCAGGTCGCGCGGAACTCGGGCGCGATGGACCCGGAGAGCCGCACGTTGCGAGTGGAGGTCGACGTCGACAACCGGGACGGCGCGCTTCTTCCTGGCGCGTATGCGCAAGTGCATCTCGCGCTGGAGAACAGCAGACCGGCCCTCGATCTTCCTGTCAGTGCGCTTCTATTCCGCCCGAACGGCGTAACCATTGCGACCGTGGACCAAAACAGCAGGACCCAGTTGAAGACGGTTGCAATCGGCCGGGATTTCGGCACTCACGTCGAGGTGTTGACCGGCCTGCAAGCGACGGAACGAGTGATCGACAACCCGGGCGACGCGATGACAAGCGGCGAACCGGTCAGAATCGCCAAGCAGGCGGGCACATCGTGAAGGTCGAGACAATGAAGCAGGCACCCTCCTTCATGCGTCGTGCAAGCCTGGCACTGATCTGCGCCGCGCTCGCCGCCTGTTCGACGATACCTCCCTACCAGCGACCGGAGGTTGCCGTTCCCGCTCAATTTTCATCAGCGCCGGGGTGGTCGATCGCCGCGCCAACGGATCAGGCGCCGCGTGGTCCGTGGTGGACGCTGTTTCAGGACCCGCAGCTCGACGAACTCGAAGCACAGGTCGATGTCTCGAACCAGTCGTTGAAGAAGGCGGTCTCCCAATTGCAGCAGGCGCGAGCCATGTTCGATTACCAACAGGCAGGGTTCTGGCCCACGGTCACGGCCGGACTTTCGCAAAGCCGCGCACGCACGTCGCAAAACGTGCAAGGCAAATCGCTCGCCGGCAAGACCGTGCCCGACTATTCAGCTGGCGTCTCAGCGTCCTGGGAGCCCGACCTGTTCGGGCGCATCCATGACGCGGCAGTCAACGCACAAGCGAATGCCGACGCAACCCAGGCGGATGTCGAAGCAGTGCGGCTTTCGATCACGAGCCAACTCGCCGTCGATTATTTCAACCTGCGCTCGCTCGACATGCAGAAGAAGCTGCTCGACGATTCGGTCGTGGCTTACGACGCGGCGTTGCGCCTCTTGAATCAGCAGCTTGTGAATGGTGCGATCGATGCCTCCGCCGTCGCTCAGGCACGGGCGCAACTCGAAAGCACGCGCACTCAAGCAACCGAGACGGCGTCGCAGCGCGCACAGCTCGAGCACGCGATCGCGACGCTCGTTGGCCAACCGGCGTCTACCTTCAAGATCGCGACGCACGTGCAACAACTAAAGTTGCCCACTGTGCCGAGCGCATTGCCGTCGCAGTTGCTCGAACGACGCCCGGACATCGCTGCGGCGGAACGTCGCGTATTCGCTGCCAACGCACAAATCGGCGAGGCAAGAGCGGCCTTTTTTCCGAGCCTCACTTTAGGCGTCAGTGCTGGATTGGAGAGCACGTTCTACGCGCCCTGGCTTACCGCGCCGAGCCTTTTCTGGTCGCTCGGTCCGCAACTCGCGGGGACGCTGTTCGATGGCGGGCGCCATCATGCGATGCTCGCCAGCGCGCGTGCCCAATACGACGGCTCCGTGGCGGATTATCGGCAAACCGTGCTCACGTCGTTTCAGCAAGTCGAGGACAACCTGACGTCGCTTGGCGCGCTATCGGATGAGGCGCGGAGTCAGCGTCACGCTTCGGACGCAGCGGCACTCTCGCTCAAGCTCACCACGAACCGCTATCAGGCTGGCGCCGTGAGCTATCTCGACGTGGTGACCGCGCAGACCATCGCACTCGACAACGAGCGGACCGCAGAACAGATCGATGCTCGCCGGGCCATCGCATCCGTTGGCTTGCTGGTGTCGCTCGGCGGCGACTGGCAGCAAGCCGCGAAGTCATCCGGGCAATGAGCGACCGCTGGATATCAAGCTCGTAATTCGAATGTCCACTTGCCGTCGCGTGAGCCTGCTCAAGCTGTCGGCAACGCATGAACCCATGGCAGCCATGAACCAGATCGAATCGATGCGAATCTTTCGCCAGAGTGGCGGAAAGTCTCAGCTTCAGCGATGCGTCACGACGATTGGGCGTCTCCAGGTTCAGCGGTGACGCGCGGCTTGGCGGCCCTGAAGAGGTTCTCAATCTGCGGCTCGTCAACCGAACGATCCCACCCGGAATCATTTAGAGCGTCGCTTGCGCTCTTTGGTGTGCCGGCGCATGACACGCGCGGAATGTAGATGTACCTAAGGGGCCACTAAGTGTTGCTCCGCATAGTTCCCGGAAGCGCGCGACATCGGTCGCGCCAGTCCATTCGTTCCGGGAGACCTGCCGATGAACCGTTCGCGCGTTCCATACCTCACCCAGGCCATCAACAAGGTTCCAGAAGTCACAGCGGCTTTCTGGGTCATCAAGATCATGTCGACGACTGTCGGCGAAACCGGCGCCGACTATCTCGCCGTACACGTCGGCCTCGGCACCGCAATGACCGCTGCGATCATGATGGCGTTGCTCGCCGCCGCATTGGCCCTGCAACTCAGGGCGCGCCAGTACGTGCCGTGGATTTACTGGCTGACTGTTGTGCTCGTGAGCGTCGTGGGCACGCAGATCACCGACGCGCTGACCGACGGCCTCGGCGTAAGTCTTTACGCGAGTACGACCGTCTTCGCAGTGGCGCTCGCCGTGATCTTCTATGTCTGGTATCGCATGGAGCACACGCTTTCGATCCGCGCGATCGATACGCGCCGCCGCGAGCTCTTCTACTGGGCCGCGATCCTCGTCACGTTCGCGCTCGGCACCGCGGCGGGTGATCTCGCGACTGAGGCACTCGGACTCGGCTTCCGCCTCGGCGTCTTCGTGTTCGGTGCACTGATCGCGATTACGGCGTTCGCTTCCTATATCGGTGCGAACCGCGTGCTGACCTTCTGGATCGCCTACATCCTGACGCGGCCCCTCGGCGCGTCGCTCGGCGACCTGCTGTCGCAAGCGCGCTCCTACGGCGGCCTCGGCTTCGGCAACGTCACGACCAGCATTGTCTTTCTCGCGATCATCGTCGCGCTCGTCGCTTTCGTGAGCATTGCGCAGGGGCGCATCGACCGCTCGCGCATCGTCTGAACATCAACGCCAAAGGAGCAACACAATGAAGGCACGCACAATCATCGGGACGTCCCTCGCTTTCGCTTTCGCTTTCGCTTTTGCGATCGCCATCGCGCCGCTTTCGCCTGCGATGCAGCCGATCGCGTCCGCGCAGGCCGCGAACGCTTCAAAACTCGGTGACCTGTCACCGTTTCGGATGATCGTCGTCGAGACAGCCGCGCTCGTGAACAAGAACGACCTGCCGGGCGCGAAGACGCGCATCAAGGATCTCGAGACTTCGTGGGACGAGGCGGAGCCGTCGCTCAAGCCGCGCTCGGCAAGCGACTGGCACGTCGTCGACAAAGCGATCGACCGCGCGCTCGAAGCCCTGCGCGCCAGCAAGCCGGACGCCGTGGCATGCAAGCAGTCGCTCGGGGACTTGCTGGCCGTCATGGATCGCGTCGGCGGGAAAGCGTGAGTTGATCGATGCGTTCGCTTCGCTTCCGGTTGTCCGCGTGGCTCTCGCTGCTCATCGCCGGCATTGCGGCGGTGGCCGGCGTGATCGCGTTCGAAACCGCGTTTCGCGAAGCCAACGAACTGCAGGACGGTCAACTGGCGCAAGTCTCCGCACTCGTCACGCCGCGCAGTCTCGCCGCGATGGAGCACGAGGCGCTCGCAAGCGTGCCGGGCACCGATCATGAAGCGAAGCTCATCGTGCAAACACTCGCCACGCGCGCGCCGCTCACGCTCCCGGCGGCACTCCCCGACGGTATTCAGACCGTGAACGTCGCGGGCACGCCGTGGCGCATCGTCGTCAAGACGCTCGATGCTGATACGCGTGTCGTGGTCGGTCAGCAGACTGCAGGGCGCGACGAGATTGCGCGGAACAGCGCACTCGCGACGATCATGCCCTTCGTCATGCTCGTGCCTGTATTGATCTTCATGCTCGGCTTCCTCGTGCGGCGCATGTTCATGCCGCTCACGGCGCTCTCTTCGAGCCTCGACCATCGCACGGAACACGACCTGTCGGAACTGCCCGATGCCGGGCTTCCGAGCGAAATCGTGCCGTTCGTGGTGGCGATCAACCGGTTGCTCGGGCGCATCGGCCAAACGGTGGCTTTGCAACGCCGCTTCGTCGCCGATGCCGCTCACGAGTTGCGCTCGCCGCTTACCGCACTATCGCTGCAGGCAGAACGGCTCGAAGCGACAGAAATGCCGCCGCAGGCACGCGAACGGCTTGCGGCGTTGAAACGTGGCCTCACGAGAGCACGCGTGCTGATCGAGCAGTTGCTGACGCTCGCGCGCGTGCAGGATCAGGCGAGCGGCCCGACGCACACGCTCTCCATCCAGCACGTATTCCGCCATGTCCTCGAAGAGTCGATGCCGCTCGCAGAAGCGAAGCGCATCGATATGGGCGTGACGAGCAAGGACGATGTCACGGTGCGCGTACCCGAAGTGGATCTACGGATACTGCTCAGGAATCTCGTCGATAACGCGATCCGCTATACGCCCGAGGGCGGCCGCATTGATCTGTCGGTGTGCGCGGTCGATGACCAGGCGGTGGTGCGCATCGTCGATAGCGGACCGGGCATCGCCCGTGAAGAACGCGAGCGCGTCTTCGACCCGTTCTATCGCGTGATCGGTAACGTGCAGAACGGGTCGGGGCTCGGACTGTCGATCGTGCGGAGTATTGCTGCGCGCATCGGCGCGGAGGTCGAACTCGGAGACGCGGCGCCGCACGGCTTGCAAGTCACTGTCACGCTCGCGGGAATTTCTCACTGACCGGAGCGCGAGCATGTGTGACCCTGCCTCCCCGATGACGCGAAGCGGGGACCATGATCGCGCGCGAGCACGACCTGTGCGAGCGAACACAGCATCAGGCCCACAAGCGCCCTCGTCAGCATTCTGTTACTGCGCAGCATGCACAACCTGCGCGGCGTTCCTTGCGTTGTCTTGCGCAACGCTTCGCTCGTTCATCGCCTGCACCTTCGCTTCAGCCGATTGAATCGCACTCGGATAGTCGGCGTCATGCGTGCTCGGCCGATAGCCCGCTGCTTCCATTTGCACCAGGTCCGCGCGCACTTGTGCACGGGTGAGTTGTCCGTCCGCAGCATGCGCGAACGATGCGAAAGGCGCGAGAATCGCAGCCGCCAGTAGAGTGCACAGAGTCTTTTTCATGTCAGGTCACCTTGTCGAAAGTAGAGAACGCCGCTCATTGATTCAGTGGCGTTGTGTCTATTTTCGGCGGCGGACGCTGGCGCGATGCTGACCGTTACGTTACAAGATCGTTATCTTGCGATACGGCGATTCATCGGGGAAGTGGGAACGTCAGAACGAATCGCGTGCAGCGTGCATCGCTTTGCGCATGCACGCTGCCGCCATGCAGTTCCATGATCGTCTTCACGATGGCGAGCCCCAGCCCGGACGATCCGCTCGAAGTACTACCGCTCGTACGTGACGGATCGCCGCGATAGAAGCGATCGAAGATGCGCTCGAGTAACGCGGGATCGATCGGCGGCCCTTCGTTTTCCACGGTCACGAGCAGCGCATCCGAGGTTGGATGCGCGCCGAGCGTGATCGATGCGTCGCGCGGGGTGTAACGCACGGCATTGGCAAGCAGGTTGCTCACCGCGCGCCTGAACAGCTCGACATCCGCTTTGAGAAGCCCGGAACCCTGCACACAAAGATGCACGCCGGCCTCCTCCGCGAGTCCTTCGAAGTATTCCGCGATGTGCTGCAACTCCTCGCCGACATCGAACTCGCGCGCATTGCGCGCGAATTGCGGATGCTGCGCGCGCGCGAGAAACAACACGTTCTCGATCATTCGGGAAAGACGGTCGCATTCCTCCAGGTTCGAGGCGAGAAGCATTTGATATTCGTCGCCTGAGCGTGGCCTTGCGAGCGCAACTTCGGTTGCCCCACGCATATTGGCGAGCGGCGTGCGCATGTCATGCGCGAGATCGGCCGTGAATTGCGAAAGCCGCTGGAAGCTGCGCTCGAGGCCCGCAAACATCGAATTCAGCGACGTCACAAGCGGCTCCAATTCGCTCGGAACCTGCTTCACGGCGATGCGCGTGTCGAGCCGGTCAACGGTCACCGCGCCCGCACTTCGCGCAATGTCGCGCAGCGGCTTCAGCGCATTGCGCACCACGACGTAGCCAATGCCAAATGTGAGCAGCACGCCGGCGATCCCCACCATCCAGAGGCGGTCGCGGTAGTGATCGAGGAGCAGCCACCGGTCGCGCATGTTGCGCGTGATGACAACGGTGGCAATCGAGCCGTCCTTCAGTTGTGCGTCGGCTGCGAGGCTTCGCACTGGGTCGCCATTCTTTGTCGTGAAGGCGGCGATCGAATTCGGTGTGATCTTGTCCATCGCGGGCACGCGCTCGGTTGGCAGTGGCACGCGTGCGATGTCCGCATCGAGATTGTGCTCGAGCAGGAGCCGGGCCGAGCGATCCACGATCCTGATCGACAGCGCCTCGTTGCCCAGCACCTGGCTTTCGAGCCGCTCACGATACGTGTAGATATCCGCGAAGTCGTGCAGTTCATCGAGCAGCCTGCGCGTGTGCCGAGCCGCAAGCACGATGTCGAGATCGTCCTGTACGCGCACCTGGCGCTCCAGACCGTAGTACACGAAACTGCCGACCAGTGCGAACACGGCGAGCGTGGTGGCGGCGAACGCGAGCGCGAGCGTCGTCGTCAGCGAGCGGGAGCGCATCAGTCCGTCTCTGGCACGTTGATCACGTAGCCGACGCCGCGCACCGTCTGGATCAGCTTGACCTCGAAGTCGTCGTCGATTTTCGCGCGCAGTCGGCGGATCGCGACTTCCACGACGTTCGTGTCGCTGTCGAAGTTCATGTCCCAGACGTATGACGCGATCTGCGTGCGGCTTAGTACTTCGCCGTGCCGCCGCGCCAGCAATTGCAGCAGCGCGAATTCGCGCGGCGTGAGGTCGATGCGCTTGCCCGCGCGGCGCACCTTGCGGCGCGTCACGTCGATCTCCAGATCGCCCACCGTGATCAGATCGGTTTCGCGCGGCGGTCCGCGGCGCGCGAGTGACCGCACTCTCGCGAGCAACTCGACGAACGCGAACGGCTTGACCAGATAATCGTCGGCGCCGAGTTCGAGTCCGCGCACGCGGTCGGTGACGTCGTCGCGCGCGGTGAGGAAGAGGACCGGCGTTGTTTTCGTCGCGCGCAATTCCCGCACGACGGTCCAGCCGTCCATGCTGGGCAACATGACGTCGAGCACGATCACGTCGTAGTTCTCTTCCTTCGCGAGTATCAGCCCTTCCGCGCCGTCGGACACGACGTCAACGAGATAGCCCGCTTCCTCAAGCCCCTTTTTGATGTAGGCGCCTGCTTTCAGTTCGTCTTCTACGACCAGGATTCGCATGAGTGCCGCCTCGTTTCCAGCTATCGGAATGGAGGATGTTACGCGATCGGATCAGGGCGAAATTACGAAACTGTCATGTTGCCGCTGCTGACGGCGTCTGATCCCGCCCTCGATCTGCGTCATCTCGGGCGGCAGCGCGAGGAGATCCGGCCTGCATAAGTTTCGAACACTCGCTCAAGTGGGGTGGGCGTATCATTTCGACCATGGTGTCTCAGCGGGACGCAGCGCAATGTCCCCGTCTTGTAGACAGCGAATCGCGCCCGGGGGCGACCCGGACGTCAAGAGCAGCCAGGAGCAGCCGATGCACGTGACAGAAGCGACGCCCTCAAGAAGCGCGCCCCTCTTCCTCGCGACGAAGGTGCTTCCGCCGCGCCTGCCCGCCGGCTTGATCGATCGGCCACGGCTCGTCTCGCTCGCCGGAAGAGCGCAAGACAAACGCCTCACTGTCATCAAGGCGCCGGCCGGCTTTGGCAAGACATCTCTTGCGCTCACGTGGATCGACCCGCTGACCGCGAGCGGCGCCTTCGTGGCGTGGCTCTCGCTCGATTCCGACGACGACGAACCCGCGCGCTTCTTCCATCATCTGGCGCAGGCGTTACGCAACGCGTGCGAGCGCGTCGGCGCCTCCGCGATCGGCCTCACCACCGGGGCGTCGCTCGTGCCCGCGCGCTCGGTGTAGACGAACGTCTTTGCGAACTCGTACACGAAGCCGAACGAAGCGACGTGCGTCCCTCGTGGACCGGAGAGGCGCTGTTGGCCGAATTACACGCCGCTGCGAACGGCGTTTGCGCAATCGGTCAGCGGCTGCAAGCGTGGAACGAACGCCCATGCATCGGGTGTCCGGTCAGCGAGCGAACGCGCAGCGCCGCGAGCGCGGCGCTCACTGCGCCTCGCCGCCGGCCATCGTTTCAATGATGGCCTGAAGCTGCGCACTCATCGGTAGGTTGAGGCTGGTGCCCGACGGCAGACGGCGCAGGAACCAGCGCGTATATTGGCGATCGATTTCTCCATCCGCCGCAAGCTCCTGGAATGTATCCTTCACGACCTGCGCAAGCTGCGGGTCGTCCTTGCGGAACATGATTCCGTACGGGTCGTACGAGAGATAATCGCCAACGACGCGATACTCCGCCCCCGCGCTGGCATGCTCCGCGATCAGGCCATACAGCAGGACGTCATCGGTGGCGAACGCGTCGGCCTGGCCGTCCGCCACCTCGGCAAAGCCCTGCGCGTGGTCAGGCACCACCTGCAACTGAATCCCGAGCTTGAACCGCCGGTCCAGGGCCCGCAGCGCGTTCTCGTTCGTGGTCCCGGCGGTCACGGCGACCTTCTTGCCCGCGAGGTCTCGAAACGACCCGACCGTCGAGCCTTTTTTCACCATCACTTTTGTGCCGGCCACGAAAAAGATCGGCGAGAAAGCTACGCGCTTCTGACGCTCCAGGTTGCTGGTGGTAGAGCCGCATTCCAGATCGACCCGCCCGCTAACCACCGCGTCAATGCGGTTGTCGGAGGTGACAGGCACCCAGCGGATGGTCAGCGTCCGGTTGACCGCGGTCTCGATCGCCGACACCAGTGACTTGCACAGTTCGATCGAATAGCCGATCGGCTCGTTGCGCGCATTAAGATACGAAAACGGGACGGAGGCATCGCGGTAGCCCAGCGCGATGATGCCGGAATTTCGCGCTTTGGACAGCGTGCCGGTCAGTGCAGCCGGCGAGAAGCTGTCGGGAGTCGAGCGGGACGGCTGCGCGTCCTCTGCCCGCGCTGCGGCACCGGCAACCAGCAGCCCTGCGATGGCCAGCATCCACCAGAATCGCGGCGTCTTCATGGCTCGGCCCCTGTCAGCTTTCGGCCGGGTGGGCGATCGTAGCGTCGAGTTCGGTATCGAGGCGTGCCGCGTTGGCCTCGGCGTCGGCTTCCGACAACAATTCCCCTTCCCACTTGGCGACCACCGCGCTCGCGATTGAGTTACCCACCGCGTTCGTGGCCGAACGGCCCATGTCGAGGAACGTGTCCACGCCCAGGATCAGCAGCAGCCCGGCCTCGGGGATGCCGAACTGGTTGAGCGTGGCGGCGATCACCACCAGCGAAGCACGCGGCACGCCGGCCATTCCTTTGGACGTCAGCATCAGGACGAGCAGCATCGTCAACTGCGTACCCAGCGAGAGGTGGATGTTGTATGCCTGGGCGATGAACAGCGTCGCAAAGGTGCAATACATCATGGAGCCGTCGAGGTTGAACGAGTACCCCATCGGCATGACGAAGCTGGAGATCTTGCGCTTCACGCCGAAGCGGTCGAGCGCATCGAGGATCTTCGGATACGCGGCCTCGGAACTCGCGGTCGCGAATGAAAGCATGAACGCCTCGCGAATCAGCGCCAGCAGTTTGAGTACGCGCGGCCCGAGGAACAGGAAGCCGGCCGCCGCGAGCAACCCCCACAACAGGAACAGGCTGAGATAGAAGTCTCCCATGAAGACCGCGAACTTGAGCAGGATCGTCAACCCGTTGACCGCCACGGTAGAGGCCATCGCCGCCATTACTGCCAGCGGGGCGAGCTTCATCACGTAACCGGTGATCTTGAGCATGACGTGCGAAAGCTGGTCGATCGCGCCTACGAGAATCTTCGCCTTGTCCCCCAGCGCGGCGAGCGCGACGCCGAAGAACATCGAGAACACCACGATCTGCAGGACCTCGTTGTTGGTCATCGCCTCGGCGAAGGACCTGGGGACCATGTGGCCAACGAAGTCCTTCAGCGTGAACTTGGAGGTCGCGAGGTTCGCCGACGCGCCGATGTCGGGGAGCGGCAGTCCGAGGTTCTCGCCGGGCCGCAGCAGATTGGACATGAAAAGTCCAAGGAGCAGCGAGACCAGCGACGCCGTGACAAACCAGCCAAGCGCCTTGGCGAACACGCGTCCGACCGAGGCCGCGTCCCCCATATGCGCAATCCCGACGACCAGCGTCGAAAAGACGAGCGGGCCAATCACCATCTTGATGAGACGCAGAAACACGTCCGACACGAGCGAAATGTAGCCCGCGATCTCGGTAGCCACCTTTCTGTCCGGAAAGCTCGAGTAGATCATGTAGCCGATTCCGATGCCCACCAGCATCGCGATCAGAATCCAGATGGCTGCGGAATTCTTTCTGTTCATCTCGAGGCCTCCATTCACTACGCGTGCAATTGCGGATGGGAAGGTCTGAACAGGATACGACAGAAGCGACCCGGGATGGAATTAGCTGTATCGAAGGCAGTGTGCGGCCTCGGACAATCGCTCGTCGGCGCGACGCGTTGCAGGAGGGCAAAGATTGTGCCCATTCGATGCAGGCAAGCACGAAGCGGGATACGTGAAAAGCGGGGGGCGCGGTATCTGCTTCAGGCGGTTTGATCCGTTCGAGAGAGGCTTCCGCTTGCACGGATCACATCGCGATAGCCGGGCGCCTTCGAAATGCACCGCATCAGAGTAGGTACGATGTCGGAGGCAAAAGCCATCTATCCGCCACTTGTGGAACCATTCGGCTGCTACGCAACGAACCCCGTTGGCTTGACCTCGGGATGCGCCGGGTCGGCATGTTCGAGCGCGGCGAGTGACATGATGCGCTCCTCGGAGGCGTCATCGAAGCTGATCTCTCCTGCAAGATGGCCCGCGCGCATGACGAGAATGCGGTCCGAGATCGTCAGTATCTCGGGCAAGTCGCTCGAGATCACCAGGATCGCGAGGCCTCCATGCGCAAGCTCGCGCATGAGCGCGTAGATCTCCGCTTTCGTTCCGACATCGACGCCGCGCGTGGGTTCATCCACGATCAGCACACGCGGTTTCGACGCCAGCCATTTCGCGAGCACCACTTTCTGCTGGTTACCGCCGCTCAGCAGGCCGACGAGTTGCTCGACCGACGGTGTCTTGATCTGGAAACGCCCCACGTAGCCCTCGATCATGCGCGACTCGCGCATCGGCCGAATGACGCTCGCGGTCGAGAGCCGGCCAAGACCGAGCGCGGCGAGCGACAGGTTGCTGCCCACCGACATCCCGAGCACGAGCCCCTGGTCCTTGCGGTCCTCGGGAACCAGTCCGATGCCGAGCTTCATGGCGTCGCGCGGCTTCCTTACGTTGACCGGCTTGCCTTCGACCGACACGGTTCCGGCCGTCGGTGGTGGCGCGCCGAAGATGCCCATCGCAACCTCGGAGCGGCCGGCCCCGACCAGTCCCGCGAGACCCACGATCTCGCCCCGCCGCAACGCGAAGGACACGTCTCGGTAGCGTTCGTCGTCGCCCAGGCCCTCCACCGCCAGGACAATCGGCTGGTCGCCGTGCTCGGGCCGGATGCGCCGCACTTCGGCTAGATCGCGCCCCACCATCAGGCGCACTACTTCGTCCGGAGAAGTGTCCGTGAGCCGCGCTGTGCGCACATGCTTGCCGTCGCGCAGCACGGTCACGGCATCGCAATTGTCGAACACTTCGCGCATGCGATGCGAGATATAGAGGATCGTGACGCCTCGCGCGCGCAGGTCGTGCACGACCTTGAAGAGCGTCAGCGAATCAGCTTCGGACAGACTCGACGTGGGTTCGTCGAGAATCAAAAGACGGGGCTCGTGGATCAGCGCCTTGCAGATCTCGATCAGTTGCTGCTGCGCGATCGTCAGGTCGCCAAGGCGCGTGTCGGGATCGAGCGTGATGCCGAGCCGTTCCATCGCCGCGCGCGCCTTCGCGATCAGCACGCCGCGATCCACCAGCACGCGCGCCACGCGCGGCTCCGCGCCGAGGAAGATGTTCTCCGCCACCGTCATGTTCGGCGCGAGCATCAGTTCCTGGAACACGATCGAAATGCCCTGGCGCGCGGCGTCGCGCGTGCCGGAGAGTTGTAGCTCGTGGCCGTCGAATACCAGTCGCCCGGAGGTCGGCGAATGCGCGCCCGCGATCACCTGCATCAAGGTCGACTTGCCGGCGCCGTTCTCGCCCATGACCGCGTGCACGGTCCCCGCCTCGACTTCGAAGGAGACATCCTGCAACGCCTTGACGCCCGGATAGGTCTTTGAAACATGTTCAACGCTCAAAAGCACGGTCATGGCGGCACTCGTTGCAAGGAATACGCGGGACGGTCCTCGCAGGCGCGGTCCCGCGCGAGGGTTACTTGCCGGCCGTAAATTTGTCCACGTTCGACGAATTCACGATGTCCACACCGGTATCCGTGACCGGCGGCACCTTCTCGCCCTTCAGTATCTTGTTCAACTGATCGACGGATTCCGAACCCATCTTCGTCGGCCGCTGACCGATGAGCGTTGTCGCATAGCCGTCTTTCAGGAGCTTGATCTGCGTCGGCAACGTATCGAACGAGACGATGACGAACTTGCCGCCCTTGAGGTCCGCCGCCTTGTTCTTCAGCGCGCGCATGTAGGCCTCCGGCGCGAACATCGGCCAGCCGCCCGCGAAGAAAATGCCGTCGATATTGGGGTTCTTGGCGAGGATGTCCTGGATCAGCTGAATGGCGGTACTCGAATCGTCATTGCAAGGGAAGGGCGATCCGGACACTTCCTTGAAGTTGGGGCCGAGCTTCGACTTGAAGCCCTTGATGCGATCGTTGAGGTTGGCGGCCGACAAACCGCCCGTGATCACCGCATAGTTCCCGCCCTTCGGCAGCGCCTTGGCGAATGCCTCGCCGCCGGACTCGCCCCCCGCTTCGTTGTTGGTGCCGATGAAGGCGACACGCTTCGTCTTCGGCGCGTCGGAGTCGAAGGTCACGACCGGGATGTTCTTCGCCATCGCGGCGCTGATGACGCCGCTGATCGAATCCGGATTGTTCGGCGCGATCGCAATACCCGCGACCTTCTTGGTAATCAGGTCGCGCACGATGCGTCCCTGTTCGGCGTCGTCGAGCTGGGCCGGGCCGGTGAAGAGACACTCGGCGCCGATTTTGGCGGCCTCTTCCTTGCAGCCTTTTTCCGCGTCGGCGTAGAACGGCACACCGAGCGCTTTCGGGACGACGGCGAATACTTTCTTGTCGGCGGCCTGTGCGTGGGGAGCCACCGCAAGTCCGAACAGAACGGCGGCGGTCACGGCGCCGAGCACAATGCGTGTCATTGTTTTCTCCAGAGGGTCGTTATGGGCAAAACACTCAGCGACGTCGCCAGACGCCCTTTCTGAGCTGGTCGATGAACACGGCAAGGACGATCACGGAACCGACGAAGACCCCTTGCCAATAGGCATCGGTGCCGAGCAGGACAAGCCCGTTGCGAAGCACCTCGAGGATCACCGTGCCGATGAAGACGCCGATCACGGTGCCCTCGCCGCCACTGAGCGCGGTGCCGCCGATGACGGCAGCCGCGATGACGCTCAGTTCCTTGCCCAGCCCCTGGTTCGAAATCGCGGACGAGAGGTAGCTGACCTCGATGATGCCCGCGAGCCCGGCAAGCACCGAAGACATGACATAGACGCTCATCTTCAGCCGGTCGACGTTGAGGCCGGTCAGCATCGCGGCGCGCTCGTTGCCGCCGACCGCGTAGAGCTGGCGGCCGAAGACGCTGCGCTTCAGCACGATCGCGGCGATGATCGACAGCGCCACGAAGATCAGGAAGGGAACCGGCAGTCCCAGGAAATCGCCGCCGCCGAGCGCGAAAAAGGCGTCGCCGTCGGGGCGGAACCCGTCGATTGCCTTGCCACGCGTGATGATGAGCGCGAGCGCGCGCGCAATGCTCATGGTCGCGAGCGTCGGCACGAAGGGCAGCATGCGCAGCTTGGTCACGCAGAAACCGTTGAACAGGCCGACGGATGCCGCGATCAGTAGCGTGAGCGCGCAGGCCGGCACGACGCCCATGCCCGCGTGCATCATCGCGGCCGACGCGACGGCGGCAAGTCCCCACACGCTGCCCACCGACAGGTCGATGCCGCCGGTGATCATCACCGCGGCCTGGCCGAGCACCACGATCCCGATGAACGCGAGGTTGCGCGCGTCGTTGAGCAGGTTGTCGACGCTCGCGAAGTCGGGCGCAAAGATCGACAGCGCTATGACCATGATCAGCAGCGCACCGATGATGCCCGTCTCCCGTGACCGCAGGAGATTCCCGGCGAATCCGGGCCGGGGTTTCGCGCCCGTAGTTGCCGCAGTGGACTTGCTCATGTTCGTACGCCTCGTGTGCTGGTATTGCCGGGCGTTGCCGGGGAGATGCTCCGGGCAACGCGTTGCCTGCGGTCCTGTCGAGCCTGAATTTCCCCTTCCTAACTAGCTTTTTTCGCGTTGGCCTGAGCAGCGCGCTGCGGCTGCACGATGACCCTGAGCAAACTGCAGCGCCACAGTCACGGATGCGCGATGCGCGAGACTTTCCTCTCTCTTCGCGAGTGAAGCTTAGGCACAGGCAAGCGCTTGCGCAAGCGCTTGCCTTGGGTCGTTTACCCTCATATGCTGAAAGCAGCGAGATTGCCCCCACGCATGACGTCATTCAAAACTGCTTACCAAAGGATTACGAATGTATTTCAACTACACGTACTCCGGACCGTGCCGGGGTCGCAGTGGCAACCATTGCTGATGTCGCGCGGCTTGCCGGGGTCGCGACGTCCACCGTTTCCCATGTTCTCAATCGCACACGGTTCGTCAGCGTCGACACGACCCGGGCGGTCAACGAGGCCGTTCGCGCGCTCGGTTACACGCCCAACACGGTGGCGCGAGCCTTGGCACGATCGACCACGAGCACGATCGGCCTCGCTATTTCGTCCACGAGAAACCGGTACTTTGCCGACGTCATCAACGCCATCGAGGAGGAATGCGCGAAGCTCGGCATGATGGTTCTTCTCGCGAACACGCAGGACGATCCCAACCGGGAACTCGAGATCGTGGCCGCGCTTCACAAGCGGCGAGTCGATGGGATCATCATCGCGCCGTCGTGCGGGTGCAATAACAGCGCGTTGATGTACCTGTGCGAACATCGCATCCCCTCGGTCATGGTCGACCGGCTCCCCGATGTCGACCTCGATGGCGTCGGCGTCGAGAACCGGCAGTCCCTCGCCACGCTGGTCACGCACATGATCCATCATGGACACGAGCGGATCGGCTTCCTCGCCGGCCAAGCCAACTTCACGACCGCGCTGGAGCGTGCGGAAGGTTTCCGCGACGGTTTGCGCAGCCACGGACTTGCGGTCCATGAAGAACGCATCTCCATTGGCCATACCGACCTTGCCACGGCCACCGATGCCGCCGCGCATCTGCTCACATCGGCCAACCCCGTCACCGCTTTGATCGGCGGCAATAACCTTACGACAATCGGCATCATGCTCGCAGCACGTCGATGCGGAATGCGCGTGTCGGCGGATGTCGCCGTAGCGGGCTTCGATGATTTCGATTGGGCCAACGCGTTCGAGCCGCGCCTGACTGCCATGGTTCAGCCGTGCCACGAAATAGGCTCGACGGCGGCAACCTTGCTAAAAAAGAGAATGGACTTCACGACCGCAAAAACCGCGATCATCCGGCTGGAGCCCGCCTTCACGATACGCAACTCCTGCGGTTGCCAGGCGGCTCCGCAGTGAAATCAGCGGCTTGCCGCGCGAGCAGGCAAGCGTTTCTGTCTCGAGTCATTTTACGAACGGCTTGCGTCGCTGCTGGCATTTGAATGGGTATTGCCGTCAGTCGAAATCGATGCCCCCAATCCGGCGAAGCTCGTCGAGTCGGCGGATTTGTTCGGCCAATATGCGGGCTACGGAAAGTGGAGGCAACGCGTTGATGTTGAAAAATTCGGCACCGTCGGTCTCTACGCCAACGACATCGCCTGGCGTCACGATATCGCCCAGGAAAACGAGCTTCCATATATGAAAGACAGATGGTGGATGTTGATGCCTGGTCATGTCCCACACCGCAAGCAGTCGGCTTATCCGGACCGTATATCCGCTTTCTTCACGCACTTCCCTCACTGCGTTCTCAGCCGGTGATGCGCCGATATCCGCCCATCCTCCCGGTAACGACCAAAGGCCCTCGCTGGCCTCGCGCACGAGCAGAATCTCTCCTGCGGCGTTGAAAACCGCGCATCGGACGTCGAGTTTCGGATTCGCATAACCGGCTTCGTGAACGAAGAGTTCAGCGACCTTCCCGGCATCCATTTCGGCGAGCTCTGCGAGCTGGTCATGAGCAATGGCAGCAATCTCCTTGTAGCGCTCCTCGTCAAACGCCCCACCTGCGTAATGCAGGCCAGTTTGAGCCAACGCCAGCAAGCGGCGGGCTTGCTCAAGTCGACGGGATGACAATTGAACCCCTTCCTCTGAAGACGGATTGATTCGAAGACGCGCCCTTTACGCCAACCGAAAAAACGGCGCGTTAACCTGACAGCGGTGGTTCATGATACCTAGGTCACCCCCGTAACGCGTTCTCGTAGGAAGTAAAGGGCAATCCGAGCCGCTATCGAAAGTATGGTCAGCACGATTGTCACCGCCAGCATCATTCTCTCCGTTCGAGACGCGCGGTTCGTGCGTTGCACAAGCAGTTCTGCCTCAGCCTGGCGCATTTGTGCGATCAACGTTCTTATCTTGTCCATACTTTCCCGGCCATCGTTACGCAAGATGTTGTCTCGCGCCCAGTCCGATCCGTTTTCTTCCTTGATTCGCAAGGTCTCAGCGAGTTCTTCGAGCTTGTCGTTCAACACTTGTTCGAGTTCGTCAACCCGAACGAGTTGAACATGACTGTCGGTTACCAGATTACGGATCTGATCAGGTAGTACGTGTACTTGCTTTACAGCTCGGGAATACGGTTCGAGGTACGTCTTGTCGCCCGTGAGAATGTAGCCGCGCTGCCCGGTTTCGGCATCTGTCATGAGCTGTAGTGTCATCTCCAGGGCCGACATGACCTGGTAGGTGTGCTCGATCCAGTCGCGCTGCGCAAGCAAGATTCGATGGTAGCCATACGAGGTGGCCGCGGCGACTACTGTCAACGCAACAAGAGGCAAAACACGCCAGTCAAATGACTTGCAGTAGTGTTGCCAGCCACGCCACGGATTCATCGCAAGTGCTCAGAAACGCATAACGAGCGCGACGCCTGCCACCATCAACAAGGTGCCGAGCAAGCGCAGCCAGGTGATGGGGTGCTCCGCCACGCCAATCAAACCGAAGTGGTCGATCGCGACCGACGCGACGAGGTTCGCGCAGATGGTCAGTCCGTTGAGCGTGCCGACGCCGACTTTCTGCACAAGTGTCAGACCAGCAAAGACGGCCACCGCGCCGACAATGCCTCCGAGTGGCGCCCACCACTTCATGCTGCGCAAGTCGTCGAGCGTGGGCAGCGGGGTCGGCTGAACGCAGAACAACGCGATGGCGAGGAACGTCACCAGGAGAAACGAAACGCTCGACGCAAGCCACGGATTGAGGAGCGAACCTTTGAGCTGACCGTTGATGGGTGCGCCCGCGGCTTGCAGGATGCCGCCGACGATGATGAACGGATATATCCACGCGCTGCTCATTTTTCTCCTCCGTTTGCTCTTGTCTAATTTCCGATGAGAAGCCGCGCACCCAGCGCCAGCATGAGCGCGGGCAGCATGACAACCACGCCGACCTTGAAGAACTGCATGAAGCTCACCTCCTCGCCTTCACGTCGAATGGACGAGAGCCAGAGAATCGTCGCGAGCGAGCCTGTAATCGACAGGTTCGGTCCAAGGTCCACGCCGATCAGCAACGCGTCGATCACGCGCTCTGGACTGTGCGCCTGCAACGCGGTTGCGCTCGCGATGAGCCCCGCCGGGAGGTTGTTGATCGCATTACTGCTCAAAGCGATGACGACCCCTGACACCGCGGCGGTGATTGATTGATTCTGCTGCGCCGCCAAGGCGAGCAGATGCGAAAGGGCCGTGATGACACCCGTGTGCGCAAGCATCTCCACGAGCACGAAGAGGCCCGCGACGAGCGGCAGCACGCTCCACGAGATTTCGCTGACGAGTTCGACCGGAGATTGACGCTCCTTCACCAGCACGACCAGCGCCGTGAGGATGCCAAGGATGGCAGTCGGCAAGCCGAGTTGCATGTCGAAGGCGGAGACGGTGAGCAACGCGATCGCCGTCACGCCGATGCCCGCGAGTGTCACCTTGCCGTTCGTGCTGAGTTTGTCGACGGGCAGATCGCTGGCGCACACGCCATCGAGTTCGCTACGTTGAGTCCAGCGCAGCATAAAAAACGTCGCGACGATCGACAGCACCGAGGGCAAGGCGAACCGCGCTACCCACAGAGCCAGCGCAGGCGTGTGATTCGCGTAGAGCACGAGATTGGCGGGATTCGATATCGGCAACACGAAGCTCGCCGCGTTGGCGATGAACGCGCACACGTACAAGAGCGGCAGCGGCTTGGTATCCGCCTTCTTCGCGGCGGCGAACACGGCGGGTGTGAGCACGACGGCGGCGGCATCGTTCGAGAGGAAAGTCGTCACCACGACACCGACCAGATACACCAGCAGAAAGAGCTTGCGCGGCGAACCCTTCGCATAATTCACGGCGAGCACCGCGATCCAGTCGAACAGGCCTTCGCGACGGCCGAGTTCGGAGAGCAGCATCATGCCGATGAGGAACAGGTACACGTCCGCGCCCTTTCCGACCGCCTGCCACGCGAGATTCACAGGCACGAGTCCGAGGGCGACGAGCAGCAGGGCGCCCGATACGGCCCAGATCGCCTCGGGCCATCTGAACGGCCGCAGAATGACGCCCGCCGTAGCGGCGAGTCCGATGCTCCAGGAGAGAAAAATAGGATTCATGTGGCGAGAGACGGATCGTTGGTAACGTCGCGATGAATGCCGCACGCTTTCTTGAGCGCCGCGCCGAAGAAAATCCAGAGCGCGAGCGAACCGGTAGACACGGCTCCCAGCACGAGGAACGCGGTGGCATAACCGAAGTGCTGCGCGAGCACGCCACCCAGCGCGGGACTGAGCGCTGCGCCGACGCCCTGCACCGTCATCACCACGCCCTGCCCGACATTGACCCGCCCGGTACCCTGCAGCAGCCGCACGACGAGCGCCGGGACCGCGACGCTCTGTAGCCCCGCGCCTATGCCATCGAGCGCCTGCACGGGCCACACGCCCCACTCGCCGATAAACATCGCCGCGACCAGACCGCGTAGCGGCAGCGCAAGAAACGTAATCAAGATGACGCCCCAATAACCCATGCGCTGGATGAGCCGATTCGCGAAGAATGCTGCCGCGACCATCACGAGTTGCGCAACCACGATGGTCTGCGCGGTGAAGGCACTCGGATCGCCCTTATGTGCGGCGACCACGGCGAGGCCGTAGAGCGGAAGCATCGCCGCATTGCCAAGATGGAACATCGCTAGCGCGGCGGCAAGCAGGAGGAGTGGCCTGCAGGTCAGCAGTACACGAAACCCGCTCGCGTGCTCGCGCTCTGAAGACGACGATGACGAAGAAGCGCCGAGTCCGCGCGCGCTTTCGTGATCGATTGAATTGCGCGGTATCAGCAGCGTGAAGATCACGGTCATCACGCCGAACACGCCCGCGAGCGCGAACACCGCGCCGAATCCGTAGCGCCACCCGAGCCACCCCGAGAGTCCCGCACCCACGACATTGCCCGCGTGGTTCGCCACCTGATTCCGCCCGAATTGCCGGTCGAACCCGCGTTCGCGCACGATGCCGAGTGTCACGCCCGCCAGCGCCGGACCGAGCGCCGCGCCCGTCACCGCAGTGAAGACCTGCGATGCGGCAACCATCCAGTAGCTATGCGACACCCACAGCACGAGCGAGGCGAGCGTCGTCAGCACGCCGGCTGCCACGATCAGGCCGCGCTTGTGATGCGTCGCATCCACGAGCGCGCCTGCTGGCGAGGTCGCGAGCATGCCCGCGATGCCGCCGAGCGTCATCACTGTTCCGATCGCCTGCGGATGCCAGCCCTGTGCCTGCAGAAAGACGCCCAGAAATGGGCCGATGCCGGCCTGCACATCGGCCATGAAGAAGTTCAGTCCTTCGAGCGCGTAAAGGGGGTTCATGGGTCGATCACCAGTGTCGTCCGTTCTTGTTGGGCCCCAGTTGCGAGCCGAGGATGCCGTGCTCCGGCCATGCGTTCACCGCGTGAGCGTCCGAACCCAACGGACCAGTTCGCGGCGAACAACTGGTGACAGCGCTCAAGGCCGGCAGTTCGATCGAATCGTGGCCGGTCCGGCCGTCGGCGGTCGTTGCGGTCACGGTCAGACGCAGCCGGTCAGATGCCGCAATCGATGGCAACGGCGCCTGCCAGATTCCTTTGTCTTCAGCGTCGGGCGCGAGTGCGATCTGAATCCCGTCCAGATCGGCCGAGACGGAGACGATGTCGTCATCGGACACGAGCGCGCGTATCTGCGGTTTCGCTTGCGCGGCGTTCAGTGCGAAGCGTCTTCGATAGAGACGCCAGTCGCACGGCTGCGTAATCATGACGAAGGGAAGCTCAGCATCGAGGCGATGAAACTTCCAGCTCACCGCTCCGCCGTCCACCGCGACTACGGAGAACCCGGGCTGACCCTCGTCTTCTTCGATCTGTCCGGTCGAACGGGTGGCGGCATAGATCACATAGCCGTCGTTGAGAAGTTCGTTGTAGTGCGTGTGTCCTGTATCGACGATGGCGACGTTGGCGTGCGCGAAAGCATGCGCCAGCGATTCGCCACCGGCGACATCGCCCGGATACGCGTGCATGAACACGACCGGCGGCGCACGATCCGACGCCGAGCGGTCGAGTTCATCGTCGAGCCATTTCCGGTCTGCCGCCGACAGCCGGAAATCCGGCCCGCCGCGCCCCGCGGTCACGACATCCAGGAAGATGCAACGATGTCCTTTCACGACGCGCGACATGGGCAGCGGCGCGGTCGCAAAAGCGTTGAACGCGTCCAGATGACCCGGCTCGAAGTCGTGGTCGCCGGGAATCGCATAGAGCGGCAGCTTCAGCTCGCGGGCGATGCCGAAAATCCGCCCGAACTGCTCGGGCGTGCCGTTATTGGCGTTGTCGCCGGGCAGGAACCCAAAGTCGATCCGGTCCGACAGGCACTGGTTCACCCGTCCGACCATCGCCTTGAAGTGGTTGAGGCTCTCGTAGTCGTCGTCGGACGAAGCATGAAGGTCCCCGAAATGCACCCAGCTCAGCATGTCTTTTTTCTCCCAGAGTGCGCCGCCGTGCTGCGTCAGGCGGCGACCGGTGCGTCCATGAGTTCGGCGAATCCGTTCACTTCGATGCAGTCGAGGCGCTCATGGGCTCGGCGGAGCGCGGTCATAGAGCCGGGTCAGGTTGCCCGGCGAACCGAATGCCGTCGCCTGGAGCGCAGTACCGTACTGGTTGCGCGTGCCGTAGCCTTGCGCGGAGACGCGCGCACCCGTCTGGACGAGACTCGGAAACTGCTGCGCCACGGGAGGCGTGAGTTTGATGACGGTGCCATCCACGAGGATCACGCCGTCAGGCTCGCCGCGCGGAGCGGTGGTGATGCGCACGATTTGTCCCTGCACGTTCAGTCGAGAAAGCCCCGCGCCACGCAGTTCACGCGGCAACGGCTGAGCGCCTGGCAGCGGCGGCTGATCGAAGAGTTGCTGGCCGCTTCTCGCATCGATGATGCGCTGGGCCTTGAGATCGCCGCCCGCATCGCGCCAGCCGCTGACCTGCACGTTGTCGCCCGGATGCACCGCTGACGTGAGCTGCGCGCTCATGTGCGGTGGGAAGCGCACGAGCGCGCCGTCGCTGGTCAGAAAGCCGTCGACATCGCCTTCCGGGTTGATGAGAAAACGCGACACTCTGGCTTGCGCGGTGACAGCCGTTCCCTCCTCGACTATGGGAGCCGGGCCAGCGCTCGGCGGCGGCAAAGGTGCGTCTCCTGGCGGCGCAGGCGGCAAGCCCCCAGCCGCGACTGGCGGCGCAGGCGCGACGGGCGGTGTCTCGGGCTGAGTCTGCGCAGCGCAACCCGTGCTGATCGCCAGGAGCACGGCGAGATTCATTGCGCTCAGGACGCGGGCGTTGCGATGGCTTAGGTTCGTCAATGTCGATGGCATGATCCACTCCTTCACTTGGCGTGGATTGTTCTGCAAGGGCCATGCCATCGATCGAAAGCCCCGCTGCTCAAGGATCAGCGTGATGAAGTGCGGCGCAGTGTCAAGGAACCAGACGCGTGCTGTCCAATTCCCTGACACTCATGCACGCATCTTCAGGTGTCGGAGGAGGACATGGAGAGGTGCGCCGGACAATTGAACTTACGATTGCATCGCAGGCTTCCCGATTAGCGCCCTGCCCGCGCGCGCATCGATTCGGCGACCGCATCGCGCACGCACGCCGACATCCATTCCGACGCCCGCGTGTGCGCCGCCCGCGCAGGTCTTGCAATCACTAGCGGCTGAATCACGGTCGACTCCTGAATCGGGCACTCGACCACAAGCGGCGATTGCGTGCCCGCCGGGCTTTGCGTAATCAGCAGCGACACGCCGAGTCCGCTCGCGACCATCGCCCGCACCAGTTCGATCGACGCGGCCCGATAGCGGACGTTCGGCGACAACCCGCATTGCCAGAACGGCGTCATCAGGAAATCACGGCTTTGCGGCAAGTCGATCAGGATGAAAGGTTCTGCCGCGAGATCGCGCAGCGACAGGGCCCGCTTGCGCTTCGCGAGCCGTGAGCCTGCGGGCACGAGCCCGTATGGCCGCAGTTGGGCAAGTTGTTCCCGCTCGATGTCGTCGGGGAGCCCCACGTCGTACATCAGCGCGAAGTCGATCTGTCTTTTCTGCAACCATGCTTCGAGCTGCGCCAGATCTCCTTCTACGAACCGAACCGACAGCCGAGGATGACGCTCTTGCGCAAGCTCCAGCGCGCGCGGCAGATAGACAGGCGCGATGGTGCGAAAGACGCCGATCTGCACCTCGCCACTCTCTTCATCGCCGACGTCGTCGGTTGCGAACGCCGACGCCGATGCCAGCAGTTGCCGCGCTTCCGCGAGTTTGCGCTCGCCGAAATGCGTGAGCGCCATGCGCGTGCCGGCGCCGCGCGTGAACAATGGATCGTCGAACAGCGCTTCGAGTTCGCGGATTGCGACCGAGATGGAGGGCTGCGACACGTTGAGCTGGTTCGCCGCGGCGGTCGTGCCGCCCAGTTCCGCGGCCGCGACGAAATAGCGTAACAGCCTTATCGACAAAGCCATACGAAAATCCTATAGGGCCTAATTTATTCCGATATTTTATCTAATTGCCCGGCGCGACCAGAATCATGACATCGGCTGCCTTGGCCGCCCCTTCAGGAGACGATGCCATGACTGTGTCCAGGCTGCCGCTCGACGGCATACGCGTGATCGATTTTTCCCGGGTGCTCGCCGGGCCGCTGTGTTCGGCGCTGCTCGGTGATCTCGGCGCCGACGTCATCAAGATCGAATCGCCGGACGGCGACGACTACCGCGCAATCGGTCCGTTCGCACGGGGCGAGAGCGGTTTGTTCAGCGCGATGAACCGCAACAAGCGCAGCGTCGTCATCGATCTGAAGACGGCTGACGGGCAAATGCTCGCGCAATCGCTGTGCGCGCAGGCGGATGTCGTCGTCGAGAACTTCCGTCCCGGCGTCGCAGATCGGCTCGGGATCGGATACGAGACCTTGTCGGCGCGGCATCCGAAGCTCGTCTACGCGAGCGTGTCGGGCTTCGGGCAGACCGGTCCCGAGTCGCACCGGCCCGCGTACGACATCATCCTGCAGGCGCTGTGCGGATTGATGGACGCCACGGGCGCCCCCGACGGCGAGCCGACCCTGGTCGGCGACTCCGTGTCGGACGTCGTCAGCGGCATCTTCGCGTCGTGGGGCGTGCTGGCCGCGCTCGTCGCGCGCGATCGCACCGGGAAGGGCACGCACGTCGATGTGTCGATGTTCGACGCCACGTTGAGCCTCACCGCCACGCTCGTCGCGCGTTACGCCACCACGGGCGTCACGCAGCAGCGCGTCGGCAATCGTCATCCAAGCTCGGCGCCGTTCGGGGCGTATCGGGCGTCGGACGGTCACTTCGTCGTCGCGGTGCTCAACAACAAGCTGTTCGGCCGCCTTGCCGATGCGATCAACCATCCCGAACTCGCCGACGATCCGCGCTTTGCGAGCGACACGTCGCGCTGCTCGCACGAAGGCGAACTGCGCGTGCGCATCGAGCAATGGGCGGCGACGCGTTCGGTCGCCGAGGTCAATGCGACGCTGAGCGACGCGGGCGTTCCCGCCGCGCCGATCCAGAACGTTCAGCAGGCTCTCGACAGCGAGCATGCCCGCACGCGGGGCCTGCTCGTCGACACCGTCGCGGCCGATGGCTCGACGGTGCGCGTTCCCGCTCAGCCGGTCAAGTTCTCGGCCTACGCGACAACCCGCACGACGCGCGCACCGCGCATCGGCGAACACACCTCGACGGTCCTCGAAGACCTGCTCCGCCTCGACACATCAGCGATCGCCTCGCTCGCTGCGGCTGGCGTCGTGCGCATCGGCGAAGGCGATACGAAATCCGAATTCGTTCAGGAGAAGGACCATGTCTAAGCGACTGGGCGTCACCGACGCCGACCTCGAAATCGCCGATGCGATTCGCCGCTTCGCGCAGTCCGAACTTGCGCCGCATGCCGCGCAAGTCGACCGCGAGGAAGTTTCGACGACGCGCTATGTAGGCGCGCTCGCCGAACTCGGCGTGATGGGCATGAACCTGCCCGAGCGCTGGAACGGCGTCGGCGCATCACCGGCTGCGATCATTCTCGCGCTTGCTGAAATCGCGAAGGCGTGTGCGGCCACGGCGTCGATGATCGGCGCGCACTACCTGGCCACCGACTCCATTCTGATCGGCGGCTCGGATGCCTTGCGCGACCGCTATTTGCCGGAAGCCGCGACGGGCGCGAAGCTCGGCGCGTTCGCACTGACGGAACCGCAGGCAGGCTCGAACCCGGCCGGCATGACGACGCAAGCCGTGCGCGACGGCGATAACTATCACATTCGCGGCGTCAAGCACTTCATCTCCAACGCCGACGCGGCGCAGTTCATCGTCGTGTATGCGAAAACGTCGGCCGAACAAGGCACGCGCGGAATCAGCGCGTTCGTGGTCGATCGCGACACACCCGGCGTGACCGTATCGGCCGCCGAGAAGTTGATGGGCATCCGCGGCGCGCCGGCGCACGAGGTCGCGCTCGACTGCATCGTGCCGGCCGCGAACCGGCTCGGCGAGGAAGGCAGCGGCTTTCGCACTGCAATGAAGGTGCTCGACAACAGCCGCCTCGACGTCGCGGCGACCGCCCTCGGAATCGCGGAAGCCGCGTTCGGCGACGCGGTCGACTGGGCGAAGCAGCGTCATGTCGGTGGTGAACCGCTCGCGAACAAACAAGGTCTGCAGTGGATGTTCGCCGATATGAAGACGCAGCTCGAAGCGGCCTGGCTGCTGACGCTTCAGGCTGCCGCGCGGCGCGCCGTCGGCGAGCCGTTCACGGAGCTGGCGTCGATGGCCAAGCTTTACGCCACTGAAATGGCCGCGTTCGTCACCGACTCCGCGCTGCAGGTTCACGGCGGCTACGGTTTCACGCGCGAGATGAGAATCGAACGCCTCGTGCGCGACGCGCGAATCCTGCGGATTTACGAGGGTTCATCGGAGATTCAGCGCACCGTCATCGCGCGCTCGCTATTTGCTTGACGGAGTTTTTCGTCGACGCGGCATGAAGGTAGCAAACCTCGGCATCATCCTTTTCATAGCAGTTCCTCACCGCTCAGGAGACGAGCATGGAACATGAAACCACGACATTCGCCGTCAAAGACTCGCTGATCGAGCGCCGCTCAATCGACTATATCCCCGACTCCGAGCGCCACGGCAATCTGTTCAGCCAGTTCACGCTGTGGTTAGGCGCGAATCTTCAGGTCACGGCGGTCGTCGTCGGCGCGCTCGCAGTCGTGCTCGGCGGCGACGTGTTCTGGTCGCTGATCGGGCTCCTGATCGGCCAGATCATCGGCGGCGCCGTGATGGCATTGCACGGCGCGCAGGGTCCGCAACTCGGCCTGCCGCAGATGATCTCCAGCCGCGTGCAGTTCGGCCTGTATGGCGCGATCATTCCGCTGGTGCTCGTCTGCGTGATGTACATCGGCTTCTCCGCGGGCGGCACGGTACTCGCCGGACAGGCGATCGCCGAACTACTGCACACGGACAACACCACGTCGATCCTCATCTTCTCGGCACTGGTCGTGCTGCTCACCGGCCTCGGCTACCGCATCATCCATGCGATGGGCCGCTTGTCGAGCATCGTCGGAACGCTTGCGTTTCTGTATCTTTTCGCGAGCCTGCTCCACGGCCACGCGCTTGACGCCCTGCTCGCGAACCGGCACTTCACCGTCGCGTCCTTCCTCCTTGCCATCTCGCTGTCCGCTTCGTGGCAGATCGCGTATGGACCCTATGTTGCGGACTATTCGCGCTATCTGCCGAAGTCGACCTCCGCGCTCAAGACCTTCTTCGCCGTATTCAGCGGCACGGTGATCGGCGCGCAGGTTTCGATGACCTTCGGCGTGCTGGCCGCCGCGCTCGCGGGCGATCACTTCTCCGGGCACGAGGTCTCGTTCATTGTCGGACTCGGCGCGACCGGCGCGATTGCCGCCGTGCTCTATTTCACGATCGCGCTCGGGAAACTGACGATCACCACGCTCAACGCCTACGGCAGCGTGATGTCGGTCGCGACGATCGTCACCGGGTTCGGCGGACAGCGTGAGATATCGGCCCGCACGCGTCTCGTCTTCGTGCTGCTCAGCGTCGCCGCTTCGAGCGGACTCGCGCTCGCCGGACAGCACTCGTTCCTGAAGGCGTTCTCCTCCTTCCTGCTGTTTCTGCTCGTGTTCTTCACACCGTGGAGCGCGATCAACCTCGTCGATTATTACTGGGTCACGCGCGAGCGCTACGACGTGCCCGCCCTCTTCGACATCAACGGACGCTACGGACGATGGAACGTCGCCGGCATCGTGGTCTATGCGGTTGGCGTGCTCGTACAGATGCCGTTCGTCGCTACGGGCTTCTACACGGGTCCGTGGGTCGACGCGCTCGGCGGCGTGGACGTGTCGTGGATCGTGGGCATCGTCGTGCCGGGCGTGCTTTACTACGCCGTGTCGCGACTCGCGCGGTCGCCTGTTCCGGCGCGCCTCATCGTCCCCGGTCCGATGACTGAGACGGACTGAACCCGGGCTTTGAAACCTGTCGGTCGTCGCCTCGATCTGCCCGCGCGAACCGCGCGCCGCGTGGCCTGGAGAAAACGTGCCTGTTGCGCATCGCCGCGCCGGTGACATTCGGCGCGCTGCACCGGAATACAGTACGCCCGCTCCATCGGAAAGCACCCGCTCGCCTCTTGAATTTCATGTTCGAACTTTGATAGTCTCCGGCGACGGGGGCGAATGACTCTTCCTCGATGGCCGCTTCACGCATCTGTCTTTCTCTTGCATGAAAGCGGCACTGTTACCGAATTCGGGAGGCGACATGACGAGAATCAACGTAGAAGCCGGACCGTTCCACTTTATCGGGCGGCTTGAAGAAGAGAAGGCCCCGCTGACCTGTCAGCGCTTTCTCGAATTGCTGCCTTTCAAGAACAAGGTAATCCATTCGCGCTGGAGCGGTGAAGCGGTGTGGATTCCGTTGGGCGATTTCGATACCGGGTTAGGTTTCGAAAACCATACGAGCCACGCCTCGCGGGGAGACATTCTGCTCTATCCAGGTGGATTCAGCGAAACCGAGTTCCTGTTTGTCTACGGCAGTTCGATTTTCGCAAGCAAGATGGGCCAGCTTGCCGGGAATCATTTCTTCACCCTGCTCGAAGGCCACGAGCACCTTGCAGACTTTGGAAAGCTGGTCTTGTGGTCGGGCGCTCAGGACATCACCTTCACGCTGGCCGACTGATTGGGTCGGCGATGGGGGAGTCGCCCAACCTTACGGAAGCGCGCGGCTCATGCGCCGTACATCCGTTGTGCTCGCCGCGAAACCCATCCGATATTTCATATGACGGCTTGCGCGAACGCATCACCCCGCCCGGCGGCCGGTGCGCCTGCAGACAATGCCAGGGAATGAGCGCCATGCCGCCTTCGATCGCTACCGGGCGCCTCGCTCCAGGCAGCTTGAGGCGCGACTCCGATGCGCGCAACCGTCACGTACGCGCTTGCGTCTTCGGGGCCATTGCGCCGAGGCATCTTCCCCGATGCCGGTGGCAATTTGAACCCGGACTTCCCGGGCGGCGTCGTTGTTGGCAAAGAACTCGTCCACCGCGTCGCGCAGACCATTGGGTTGCCATTCACATCAAACGGCGCATCGGGCAGCGCCGTCAGCCCGGGCGAGACAGGCGCGACGAAGAGCCTGGCAAAGTAAGGCCCAAGGAGAAACGGGACCGCCGCGTAAAAAGTCTCGCCGAGGATACGCGTCTCCGGATGTCCGCCCAGACTCTTGGGCGTTCCGCTCTCGCCGCCTACCGCCTCCAAAACCACTTCCGCGCCGGCCAGCGCCGCGGATAGAACCTTCTTTACGGCGTTTTAGCAAGCCGCATAACTCGAGACCTTGCGTGCAACGCCCGCCGCTACGCCTTATCCTGTCAAGAATGATCTCCGACCCCAACTATTCCGCTCGAGAACGTTTGCTTCAGACAGAGAACGAGCGCCTGCGAAACGAACTCGTCGCTCTTCACGCTTCCCACCAGTCAACAGCATCGAACGCATACGCCGCCCTCGGCGCACGTGAGCGCGACCTGTTCTGGCAGGTAAGCCACGACATGCTCGGCATCGCCGATACGCGCGGCGTCTGGACAAGCGTGAATCCCGCCTGGACCACCGTGCTCGGCTGGGAAGCGGACGAAATTCTCGGAAAAACATCCGAGTGGCTCGAACACCCTGACGATCGGCAAAAGACGCGCGACGAGGTCAAACGCCTCGCTGCAGGCAAAACCACGCTCACGTTCGAGAACCGCTATCGAACCCGCGCCGGTGACTACCGCATTCTTAGTTGGCGCGCCGAGCCGTTCGACAACCGGTTGTTCTGCGTCGCTCGCGACGTCACGCGCGAACGCGAACACGAACTCGCTCTGAGCGATTCCATGGACTTCGCCAGGCTCGCGCTCTCCGCGGTGAGTGGCGTCGGGGTATGGACCTACGATGTGGCAACCGATCGCTTCTTCTGCGACGGGGCCATCTCGGAACTGTATGGCATCGATGCGACAGTGGCGCTCAATGGCATCGCACGCACGGCATTCCTCGCGAACGTCCATGAAGGCGACCGCGCCGCCTTGCGAGCGACGATGGAAGGCGGCCTCGAGCGCAGCGGCGACCTGGAACTCGAATATCGCATCGCTCATCCCGACGGCTCTACCCGATGGGTACTGTCGCGCGGCCACACGTACTTCGATAAAAGCAACAACCCGGTGCGCCGCACGGGCGTCGGCATCGACATGACGCAGCAGCGGCGGCTCGAAGACCAACTGCGCCAAAGCCTGAAGATGGAAGCCGTCGGGCAATTGACGGGCGGTCTCGCGCATGACTTCAACAATCTGCTGCAGGGCATCACCGGGCCGCTCGAATTGATCCGGCGCCTCGTCGAGCTGGGTCGGACGAACACGCTCGACCGCTATATCGACATGGCGATGTCTTCGGCCCAGCGCGCCGCCGGACTCACGCGACGCCTGCTCGCGTTTGCGCGCAGGCAGCCGCTCGACCCGAACTTCGTCGACGTCAATGAACTGGTTCAGGGCCTCGAAGAGCTGCTGCGCAGAACCATGGGTGAATCCATTGGTATCGGGTTCAAGCTGGACTCGCAGCCTTGCTGGACCCGTTGCGACGCAAACCAGCTCGAAAGCGCGCTCTTGAATCTCTCGATCAATGCACGCGACGCGATGCACGAAGGCGGCGGCACGCTGACGATCGAAACCTCGCGCGAGCGGGTCGACGAAGAGCAGGCGGCCACTCGACACGACGTTCCAGCGGGCATGTACGTTTGCATTGCGGTAAGCGACACGGGCGCAGGCATGCCTCCCGACGTGCTGAGACAAGCGTTCGAGCCATTCTTTACCACCAAGCCGCTCGGCCAGGGCACGGGCCTGGGACTATCGATGGTGTATGGCTTCGCGGGGCAATCGGGCGGCTTCGCTGCACTCGAAAGCGAAACGGGTACGGGCACGACCGTCCGGCTTTTCCTGCCCGAGCGGGACGGTCAACTGGAGCAGGCTGCCATAGAGGGTCCCTCGCAAGACGCAGGTCTGCCCGAAACGAAATCGACCGCGACCATCCTCGTCGTCGAAGACGATCCGGATGTAAGAGAGCTCGTGATCGAAGTCCTGAGCGAGCTGAACTTCACTGTGCTGCACGCGTTCGACGGTCCGTCCGGGCTCAAGGCACTGATGTCCGACACGCGGATCGACCTGCTGATTTCCGATGTCGGCCTGCCCGGCATGAACGGTCGCCAGATGGTCGATGCCGCACGATCGAAGCGCCCTGCGTTGCGCGTGCTGTTCACGACGGGCTATACCGAACTGGCTTCCGCACAAGGCGAGTTGCTCGACGAAGGCATGCAAATGATCACCAAACCCTTCAGTATCGAGGCAATCGTCAATCGCGTGCAGGGTTTGCTCGGGTGACGATCTATCTCCTTTTCCAGATCGCCGGCTTGCTCCCGCGGCACTTGCGCACGAGTGAGCGCAATCACGCGCCGGGGCGCCTGACTCTAATGTGATGGGATCGGTGTCGCCTCACGCTGGCGATTCAGACGCTTCATGAGTGCCCGCAACGGCCAGGGTGCCTAGATCGACACTTCCTTGCGCGCCAGATCTCCGGCAGGCGCATCGCCTCGCGCGCGCATCAATACGGCGAGCACTTCGCGCGCCGTGTTCTCCGAATGCTCGCGCAATATGCGCGGCAAGTCGCGACGCTCAGCGTCTTCGAGCGCAGCCAGAATGGCCTCATGCTCGCTCGCGGATTCGGCCCAGCGCAGCGTATCGGCATTGGCCGCGCCGCGCGCGCGATGCACCTTCGACATCAGCGTCGAATAAATGGCCGCGAGCACCGGATTCGCCGCAGCGTCGACGATCATCTGATGGATCTGCTGATTGAGCCTGAAATACTCCACGCGCTTGCCCGCCTCGTGACATTCGACCATGCGCCGGTGTTTCGCCGCGATCGCCGAAACCTGCGAGTTCGTCACACGCTGTTGTAGCAGCTCGCCCGCCATGGTTTCCAGCCCGTGCAGCATCTCGAACGTAGCGACGAGATCGTCGAGATCGATCTCGGCCACGCGATAACCGATGTACTGCCTATGCGTGACGCGCCCTTCCGAAGTCAGCACCTTCAACGCCTCACGAAGAGGTGTCTTCGATACGTCGAACGCGGCGCTCAACTCCTTTTCGTCGATTCGGGCGCCGGGCGGCAATTCGCCCTCGTCGATCATGACGCGCAGGCGCGCGGCGATCTCCGCAGCCATGCCGCGGGTGCGCAAAAGGAGAGGGCTTCTAGTGGTCTGGTTCATCGCAGTGCAAGCTTATCACGAACTTGGTGAAAACCCTGCACCGCCATCGTGCAGTCTATTTTTCAATAAAACCAAGCGTTTACACTGTTTGTAATTATAAATTTCTAATCCTATACTCTGCTTCACGTTGCGCGACGTCACGAAAACATCCGTCTATCCTGGAGCCCGTTCATGTCTTCAACATCCGGTGTTGCCGCAATGGCGGTGGGAAGGTCCACCGTCCGCTGGAAGATTTTCGTCGTCATGCTGAGCCTCATCGCGATCAACTACATCGACCGCGCGTCGCTCTCCGTCGCGATGCCGCTGATTTCAAAGGAGTTCAACATCGGCCCGGCCATGGAAGGGCTGATCCTCAGCTCCTTCTTCTGGACCTACGCGGTCATGCAGATCCCGGGCGGCATGCTCGCGGACCGCTTCAAGCCGCGCATCGTGATCGCCATAGCAACCGTTTTCTGGGGCTTCTTCCAGGCGATTGCCGCCGTCTGCACGAGCGCGCCGGGCCTGCTGCTCACGCGTCTCGGGCTCGGCGCGTCGGAGGCGCCCATCTATCCGGCGGGCGGCAAGCTCAACGCCATCTGGATGACGCAGACCGAGCGCGGCCGCGGTGCCACGCTGCTCGACGGCGGCGCGCCGCTCGGTGCGGCGCTCGGCGCCATCATCATCACGGGACTGATCGCGATGCTCGGCTCGTGGCGTATCGCCTTCGCGGTGGCGGGCATCGGCACGGTGCTGGCGGGCATCCTCGCGTGGTTCTACATTCGCAATACGCCGCGCGAGCATCCCGGCGTGAACGAACTCGAAGCCGAATACATCGAGGAGTCGCACGCACGCGACGCCGCGCTCGAACCGCCGTCGCTCTCAGGCCGCTCGAGCGATTTCTTCAAGTACCGCTCGGTGTGGTGCATGTTCCTCGGCTGGATGTGCTTCAACAGCGTGTTCTACGGCTTGCTCACGTGGATGCCGAACTACTTGCATATGGTCCATGGCTTCGACATCAAGCAGATGGGCGGTTCGAGCTTCATCATCTTTTTCAGCGGCTTCGTCGGCGAACTGCTCGGCGGCTGGATCGCCGACAAGTGGAAGGCCGCGGGCGGACGCCCCAATGTCGTGATGCGCACGCTGTTCAGCATCGCGGCGATCATCGCGACGGTTTCGATCTTCTCGGTCGCCTACGTGACCAATCCGGTGGTGGTCGTCGCCCTGCTCTCCACCACGCTCTTCTTCCTTCGCTGGTGCGGTTTGTACTGGTGCATTCCGTCGTCCATCGGCACACGCAACAAGATCGGCTTTCTCGGCGGCGTCATGAATCTCGGCGGCAACATCGGCGGCATCGCGGTGCCGATCATCGTCGGTGCGATCGTGCAATTCACCGGCTCCTATTTCCTCGCGCTGATGTTCTTCGCGGCAGCCGGGATCGGCCTGCTCGTATGCTCCAGCGCCATCGATTACGAAAAGAAGATTCCGGTATGAACGGGACTCACGCAACAACGCTTCGCTCAATTTCACATTAGAGACATCACGATGAAAAAACGCACTCTGCTCGGCATGCTCACGCCTTCGTCCAACACGTCGCTCGAACCGCTGACGAGCGCGATGGTCGCGGGGCTCCCCGACGTCTCGGCGCACTTCGCGCGCTTTCCGGTCACGGAGATTTCCTTGAGCGACCAGGCGCTCGGCCAGTTCGACGATTCGAAGATCCTGCAGGCAGCCGAACTGCTCGCCGATGCCAAGGTCGACGTGATCGCGTGGAACGGGACGTCGTCGGGCTGGCTCGGCTTCGAAGCCGACGAGCGCCTCTGCCGTCGCATCACGGAGGCGACCGGCATTCCGGCGACGACCTCCGTGCTCGCGCTCAACGAGATCCTGAAGAAGACCGACGCTCATGAATTCGGACTCGTCACGCCGTATCTCGACGACGTGCAGGAAAAGATCATCGCCAACTACCGCAGCGAGGGCCTGAACTGCATCGCCGAGCGGCATCTGAACCTGAAGGTGAATTTCTCGTTTTCCGAAGTGCAGCCCGATGAAATCCGCCGCATGGTGCGCGAAGTCGCAAAAGACAAGCCGCGCGCGATCTCGATCTTCTGCACGAATCTGAATGCCGCGCATCTCGTGCCCGAGCTGGAAGAAGAAACGGGCATTCCGATCTACGACACCATCACCACGGTCGTCTGGAAATCGCTGCAGCTCGCCGATTACGACACGCGCCGCGTGAAAGGCTGGGGCCGTCTTTTCAGCGAAGTCATCTAAAGGAACGAGGCCATGCACAACGATCTGGATTTCGTGATCCGTCACGCCGACGTCGTCACCGCGTCGGACCGCTTCACCTGCGACATCGGCATTCGCGACGGTCGCGTGGCCATGCTCGGACAAGGCTTGCCCGAAGCGCCGCGCGAACTGGATGCAAGCGGCATGCTGGTGCTGCCGGGCGGCGTCGACGGCCACTGCCATCTCGATCAGCCGATGCCCGACGGCTTGCGCATGGCCGACGACTTTCTCACCGGAACGCGCTCGGCGCTTTGCGGCGGCACGACCACGGTGATTCCGTTTGCCGCGCAGGCGAAGGGGCAATCGCTGCAGGCGGCGGTGGACGATTACCATCGCCGGGCGGAGGGCCGCGCGCTCATCGACTACGGTTTTCACCTGATCGTCGCCGATCCCACGCCGCATGTGCTCGCAGAAGAGCTGCCGCGTCTGATTGCCAGCGGCTACACGTCGTTCAAGGTCTACATGACTTACGACGACCTCAAGCTGAACGATCGCCAGATGCTCGACGTACTCACGGTCGCCCGCGAACATGGCGCGCTCGTAATGGTCCATGCAGAGAACTCGGACTGCATCGGCTGGCTCACCGAGCGGCTGCTGGGCAGGGGCATTCAGGCACCGCACGCACACGCGCTCGCGCGGCCCGCCGTGGTCGAGCGCGAGGCGACGCATCGCGCGATCGCGTTCGCGGAACTGGTCGACGTGCCGATTCTCATCGTGCACGTATCGGGCGCCGATGCGATCGAGCAAATCCGTTGGGGGCAGTCGCGCGGCCTGCCGATCCTCGCGGAGACGTGCCCGCAGTACATGTATCTGACGGCCGACGATCTCGGCTGCGGCGAATACGAAGGTGCGAAGTGCGTATGCAGCCCGCCGCCGCGCGATCCCGCGAATCAGAACGCGGTGTGGAAGGCATTGCGTCAGGGCGTGTTCTCGCTGGTGTCGTCCGATCACGCGCCCTTCTCGTACGACGATCCTCAAGGAAAAAAACCGGGCGGCAAGGAAGTGTCGTTCGAACACATTCCGAACGGCATTCCCGGGCTCGAGACTCGCTTGCCTCTGCTCTTCCGAGGCGTGAAAGAAGGACGCATCTCGCTGCATCAGTTCGTGGAACTGACCTCGCTCAAGCCCGCGAAACTCTATGGCCTCTATCCGAGAAAAGGCACGATTGCGGTCGGAGCGGATGCGGACATTGTCGTGTGGGATCCGGAGAAGCGCGTGACGATCGCCAATGCCTCGTTGCATCACGCCGTCGACTACACGCCCTATGAAGGCATCGAAGTGATCGGCTGGCCGCGCCATTGCTTCTCTCGCGGCGAACTGCTCGTGGAGGACGGCAGGCTTCTGAACGCCCAAGCGGGACGCGGACGGTTTCTCGCCGCAGGCAAACCCAATCTCGACTGAGGTGCAAAAAATGAAACTGATCCTGACTTCGGTGGCGGCGTCATTATTGTGCGTCGCCGCGCATGCCGCTGGCGACTCGTCGAAAGACATGCCCACGGTTGTGCCCGAATCGGTCGGCGTCGATTCTGCGCCGCTCGTGCACCTGTCCGAGTGGTTGCGCGCCGGCAAGATGGACGTGCGCAGCCTCGTCGTCGTGAAGGACGGCAAGATCGTGTTCGAGCGCTATGGGGACGGCCTCACGCGCGACAACAACTACGAGCTCTATTCGGTCACGAAGACTATTACGTCATTGCTCGTCGGTGTGCTGGAGGGGCAGGGCAAGCTGAGCCCGACCACCAGAGTTGCGCCGTTGATCGCGAAAGCGCGGCCCGATCTCGCGTCGCAACTCGCAGACAAGCAGGACATCGAGCTGCGCCACCTGATGTCGATGTCGAGCGGCCTCAGCTATCAAACGCGCGAAGGCACCGATCCGCTCTACTACGGCGCGCCAGACCGGTTGCGCGTCGCGGTGACGGCCCGCGCCGCGAAGGCGCCCGGTACGGACTTCGATTACATCGACGTGAATCCGGTATTGGCCGGCACGGCAGTCAGCGTCGCCGCGCACGAACGTGAGGACCGTTTCGCCGAAGCGAAACTCTTCAAGCCGCTCGGCATGTCGCACTACCGCTGGACGGGCGTCGACGAGACGGGCGCAGTCGCGGGCGGCTGGGGTCTGCGTCTGCGCGCAATAGACATGGCGAAGATCGGCATGCTGATGCTCGACGACGGTCGCTGGCAAGGCAAGCAGATCGTCCCGCAAGCATGGATAAGGCAGATGAAGTCGCCCTCGCCGGCCGCCGCCGACTACGGCTACTACTGCTGGATTCAGCACGTCGTCGAGAAAGGACAGCCGGAATTCGGCGCGATGGGCTTCAAGGGCCAATTCATCACCGTACTGCCCGCGCAGCATGCGGTCGTCGTGATGACGAGCCTCCTGCCGACGGATGGGGGCTTGCGTGATGCGACGTATCTCAACCAGTACCGTCACATGGTGAACGATTTCATCCTTCCCGCACTGACGCCATCGACCCGGCCGGTTGCGAGCGCATCCAAGACCGCAGCGCTGAAAGAAGAACTCGAACGCAGCAGCCGGACGCAGGGCGTGCCAGGCACCGCCGCTGCGTTCAACGACGCACCCGGGAGCTAGGCGCGGTGAGTCCGTCATCGGCATGCCTGGAACGCACGTCAATCAGACCGTTTGAACACGATGTATTCACCTGGTCCTTGCCTGCTTGGTCTCGGGACGCTTTATGAGCATTCGTTTCATCTGTCGGCGCTGGTCGAGCCGGTCCGTTCGATCCTTGGTGCGCAGCGGGCATCGCGCTCATGTTCCAAAGATGTACAGACTGCCCGCGTAAGATCGAACGAATTTATCGGGCATTTCCTTCTGCATCACCTCGATGAAGGTCTCTCCGGTGCAATGCATCGGAATGACGACATCGGGATTGATTTCTTTCAGGGCCGCTACGGTTTCGCGTACGTAGTCCACCTTGTGCGGCGCCAGATGGAATCCGCCCATCACCGCATGCACCTTGTCGATGCCGGACACTTCGACAGCCCGCTTTACCGAATTCACGACACCGCGATGGCTGCAAGACGTGATCACGACCAAACCGCGATTCTTGACGCTGAAGCAAGTAGCCAGTTCATGCTGAAAGTCGTCGGGCACGACCTTGGCAGTTTGCTTTTCCGCGGGGAGTTTGTCGGGATAGCAACCGATACCGTCTTTGACGCCGACCGTCATGCGCGTCGGTGCCAGTACTTTTTCGAACGATGTAGTCGGAATCGTGCCGGCGGTGAAAGCATGATCCGCCACGACAGAGGGATTTGGCGCGAAGACGATCTTCACTCCAGCGCCGAGCAGCGCATTTCGATCGAGATAGCCAAAGTCTTCCACTTTACCGGCGGTCCATTCGCGAGTGCAGAAGGTTTCTTCGCCGCCTACGTAGAGAGGAAGATTCGCGCGGAGTTTCCCCCGATTCTGTTTGAGAAAGCCGACTAACCCGCCGAAGTGGTCGTAGTGGCCATGGCTCAGGATCAGTGCATCGACAGATCGAGGCGAAATCCCGAGCATGGCGATATTGTTGTTCAACGCCTCCGGGGTGAATCCAAAATCTAGCAGGACGTTTCTCGTCTCATCGCCCCGTTTCGATTCGAGGTGCATCGCCAATCCGAATTCCTCAAGCAGGGATTTACCTGCCGGAGGCATACCGAAGCGCACGACCTCCACCTCCCCCACCTTCATATTCGGTGCGATAGCCAGGTGATAGCTATCTGTGACGACTCGCACCGCGAGACGATCCACTTCGGGCACAGGTGTGTTCAGCGCGGCCGCGCGGGCAGACTTGATACTGCCAGGCGCACCGGCGAGGAGCGAGCTGAACATCGCCGCTCCGCACGTGCATAAAATATCGCGCCGGGAAACCCGCGACGCCTCGGAACCTTGTGACATGGTTGCCTCCTGTCGAGACCGAAGCGAACGGCTCTGACTTGGCGCAATCGGTTTGCGCCGACCGTACGCTCGTTGAGCGCTTTGCACGGCAGTCTGGGTTCACCGGCGTCTAGAGGAGAACGTGAACGCGGCGTTCCCTAAAGGAGCATTCCATCAATACTAGCGGCTCAGTATTCAATTGGTTGCTGCACTGTGACACTGACGCTGGTTTATGTGCCTCGATGATCTATCCAGCGGGGATGGCGCCAATGCTGCGGCGCGTTGGCGAAAAGCGAATCGCCTCGCTAACTAGTTAAGTGATGAACTCTGCGCAGGCTGCAAGGGTTTCCCGGTGGGAATCTGACATTTGCTGCTCGCACGGGGTGATGTGATCCACGAGCGCCTCCAATGCTGTTGAGCAACTGAAAGATGCCAACAGGCAAGATCTCGTTGTGTTGGATCGGGACACCATTCAGCTGCCCTGGGGCACGACCCCCAGACCCTATCCGGGCGATTGAACGGCTCGCCGCTCGCAAACGACCAGAAGTGATGCACGCTGCACCGATTCGACCGGTCGCCCGTGCAAGTACAATGACTCCGTGAACGCGCGTGCATCGGCGCACTCCCTGCAGGCGCAACGGAGACACCATGACAGGTCCGGCGAACAACCAATACGAGCGCTGGCAGGAACAGATCGAGCAGGATCTGAAGGCGCGCGTCAAGACACACCAGCACGACGTACTGCAGGCGAAAGCGCTGCACGCTCAGCCCGCCAGCGCGCCCGCTCCGCTCATCCTGATCGGCGACGGCGACTCCTGGTTCGACTATCCGCTCCCGGACCCGCTCCACGCCACGGATGTTTTGCAGGCGCTCAGGGACACAGGCGACCCCGCCCCGATGATCCTCAAGCTCGCGCACTACAGCGACGCCACCACGACGCTCCTCGGCGTGACCAAGCGCAAACGCCTCATCGCCCAGTTACAGGACCCGGCCAACGGACCGATCGACGCCCTGCTCTTCTCCGGCGGCGGCAACGACGTGGTCGGCGACCAGTTCCGCTTCTGGCTCAACGACGCGAGCGCAGTCGGCAACAACCCTGCGCAGGGCGTCGATGCCCAGCGCCTCGGCAACATCTTCGGCGTGGTCGAGAGCGCCTATCTCGACCTGATCCGTATCCGCGACCAGTTCGCGCCTCACGCGCCGATTTTCGTGCACGCGTACGACTTTGCGATTCCCTCCGGCGTCTCGGCCTGCCATCTCGCGGGGCCGTGGCTGCGCCCTTCTCTCGTTGATCGTGGCTGGTCGGGCCTTGCGCCCGGCACGCTGATCGTGAAGACGATCCTCGTCGAGTTCCGCGCGATGCTGCAGCGGCTCGCGAGCGTCCCCGCCCACGACATGGTGCTGGTCGAAACGCAGGGCACGCTCGCGCCGGGCGACTGGGCCAACGAACTGCACCCGACTGGCGCCGGCTTCGCCAGAATCGCCGACCGCTTCAGGGCCGCGCTCGCCACGCGGTTCGCGAATCGCATATGAGAGACACGTACACATGCGAACCGATATGACCATCGATCATGTCAGCACGCTGGCAAGCGCGGCGGACTTCTACTCGGTGCGCTTCGTCGACGAACGCACCGACGATCATCAGGTGCGCAACGACGTCGCCCAGCCCGTGCGCCGCGTGCGCGACCGCGGCGCGATGCTCACCGCATGGCGCGGCGCCGGCGCGGGGTACGCAGCGACGCCCGACCTGTCCGCCGCGGGCCTGCAGGCGGCGCTCGACATCGCCACGCGTCGCGCCGGGTCGAGCACGCGTCTCTCACTCGTTGATCACCGGCACGCCGCGCGGCCGTCGCAAAGCGGCGTGTACGAGTCGCCGGGCACGACGACGGCGCTGCCGACACGGCCGGAATGGCTCGCGCGGCTCGCACACGAATGCGCGGCGGCACGGATCGACGCGCGCATCGTCGAGCGCATCGCGTCCGTGCAGGTCACGGAAAGCGATCAGATCCTGATCACCAGCGACGGCGTGCGCATCGAGCAGCGCTTCAGGTTCGTGATGCCGCAATTCACGGTCGTAGCGCACGCTGACGGCGATACGCAGGTCCGCACGCTCGGCGGCGACTACGGGACGATCGCGCAAGGCGGCGTCGAGATACTCGGCCATTTCGACTTCGATGGCGCGGGCGACCGGCTCTCGCGCGAAGCGCTCATGCTTCTCGCCGCACCGAACTGTCCGAGCGGCGCGCGCGACCTTCTCCTCATGCCCGACCAGATGATGCTGCAGATCCACGAATCGATCGGGCATCCGCTCGAACTCGATCGCATTCTCGGCGACGAGCGCAACTTCGCCGGATCGAGCTTCGTGAAGCCGGCATTCTTCGGCACCTATCGATACGGCTCGTCGCTCCTGAACGTCACGTTCGATCCCGCCTTGCCCGGCGAAGCCGCTGCCTATGCGTTCGACGACGACGGCGCCGCAGCACGCAAGCACTACCTGATCCGCGACGGCGTGCTCGAGCGCGCGCTCGGTGGCACGCTCTCGCAGCAGCGCGCGGGGCTCGCGGGCGTCGCGAATTCGCGGGCATCGAGCTGGAACCGCCCGCCCATCGACCGCATGGCGAACCTCAATATCGAGCCGGGCGCGAGTTCACTGGATGAGATGATCGCCGGCATCGAACGCGGCATCCTCATGCGCACGAATACGTCGTGGTCCATCGACGATCATCGCAACAAGTTCCAGTTCGGCTGCGAATTCGGGCAGTTGATCGAGAACGGCCAGCTCTCGCAGGTGGTGAGGCAACCGGGCTACCGGGGCATATCGGCAACGTTCTGGCAGAGCCTTGCCGCTGTCGGCAACGAGGACACGCGCGGCGTGTTCGGCACCGCGATGTGCGGCAAGGGCGAGCCGATGCAGATCGTGCGCGTGGGCCATGCGTCGCCCGCGTGCGTGTTCAGCGACGTGGATGTCTTCGGAGGCACGCGATGACGGCCGGGACGATCGACTGGCAGCACCACTTCACGATGCTTGCCGATGCCATCGAGCACCGGCTCGCCGCAGGCGAAACGGCGTTGACGACGCTTGCCGCCGAAGAATCGGACTTCGTGCGCTTCAATGCAGGCAAGGTGCGCCAGATCGGCCACGTGTCGCAGGGCACGCTGACCGTGCGGCTCATCGAAGACGAACGCCAGGCCTATTCGACGCTCACGGTGTGCGGCGACGCGCAGGCGGATGGCGAGGCCATCGCCGAAGCGCTCGCCGCACTGCGCGAGGCGCTGCGCGACGCGAGCCCCGATCCTCATTTGCTCGTCGATACCTCGGCGTGGACGCAGACCACGCGGCGCCGCGGTACGCTGCCGGATATCGAATCGCTCTTGAGCGCGGTCGAAAGAGGCGCAGCCGGGCTCGACTTCGTCGGCTTTTATGCAGGTGGATCGATGGCGCGCGGCTTTGCTTCGTCGAGCGGCAGCCGCGGCTGGTACGCGGTCGACAACTTCAATTTCAGTTGGTCCCTGTACGACGCCAGCGGGCGCGCGCTCAAGTCCAGCTACGCGGGCGAGGAATGGAGCGACGAGACCTTCGCGACGAAACTCGAAGCGGCCGCCGCGCGCATACCAGTGCTCGCTCGCACGCCGCGCGCACTGGACCCGGGGCTCTATCGCGCGTGGCTGGCGCCAGCCGCGCTCGTCGAATTGATCGGCACGGCTTCCTTCACGGCGTTCTCGGCCCGCCAGCAAGCGACGGCGCGCAGCGAACTCTATCGACTCAATCGCGGGGAAATATCGCTGGACCCGCGCGTCATGCTGACCGAGGACCTTGATCTCGGCATCGCGCCGCGCTTCAGCGAAGACGGCTTCCAGCGCGAGACCGTGCCGCTCGTCGAGGCGGGCCGCAGCGCGCAGCAGCTCACGAGCGCGCGCACGGCCCGCGAATACGGGTTGCGCCCCAATGGCGCGCTCGCGAGCGAAATGCCGGTCTCGCTTTCGATGCAAGGCGGCGATCTCGCCGACGCCGACGTGCTCGCGGCGCTGGACACCGGGCTTTACATCGGCAACCTGTGGTACGTGAACTTTTCCGACCGGATGGATTGCCGGCTGACCGGCATGACGCGCTTCGCGACGTTCTGGGTGGAGCGCGGGGAGATCGTCGCGCCCGTCGAGGCAATGCGCTTCGACGACAGCCTCTACCGGCTGCTCGGAAGCGAACTTGAGCACCTCGGCGCCACGCCCGAGTTGCTCCTGAACGACTGGACATGGGGTGAGCGCTCGACCGGTGGCATGCAGCTGCCAGGGCTGCTCGCGCGCAGCTTCAGGTTGACGCTCTGAACGCCCGCGACGGCGTGCATGCAGGGTCGCCGATGTAGGGCGAACGCTTCATCGGCAGGCTGAGATTGGTACGCGCGTCCGCAAAGCGGGCCCGATTGACACAAACCAGGGCGCGTAGAATGAGATCGCTCCTTTGGGTCTCTACCGTCGTGCAAGAGGACATCCCATGCTGCAGCCATTTGCATCATCCGATTCGTTCACGATTGGAGTCGAACTCGAAATCCAAGTCGTCAATACCCACGACTACAATCTGACGAAGGCAACAACGGAATTGCTGAATCGAGTGAGAGAGGAGACGTTTGCAGGGGCAATCAATCCGGAGACGACAGAGGGAATGATCGAGTTGTCGACCGGCATTTGCAGGAATTTCGATCAGGCGAAGAGCGAATTGCTGACCCTTCGCGATACGCTGGTACGGGCCGCCGACTTTCTGAATGTCGGCGTCTGCGGCGGAGGCACGAATTTCTTCCAGAATTGGTACGACCAGCGCTCCGACGGACGCGAACGTTCCGAGTACCTGATGGGGCTGTACGGGGCGCTCTACCAGCAATTCACGATCTTTGGGCAGCACGTGCATGTAGGCTGCCCGGACGCTGACTCGGCGCTCGTTCTCCTGCATTCGCTTTCGCGTTACGTCCCGCACTTCATAGCCCTGGCTGCTTCGTCTCCGTTTGTTCAGCGAACCGACACGAATTTCCAGTGCGCCCGTCTAAACTCAATCGCCCCATTTCCCTTGTCGGGGCGAGCGCCGTTCGTGACCGAGTGGTCTGAATTCGAACACTATTTTGATCGCATGACCAATACGGGTCTCGTCAAAAGCTTGAAGGACTTTTACTGGGACATTCGTCCGAGCCCAGGGTATGGCACCGTCGAAGTACGTGTGATGGACACGCCGCTACGCGTCGAATGGGCGGCCGCGATTGCCGCTTACATCCAGGCGCTTTCGCGGTATCTGCTGGTCGAGCAGCCTTTGCGCCTAAGCGAGCAGGATTACGACGTGTACCGGGCGAACCGGTTCATGGCCTGCCGCTACGGGTTGGATGGAACATGCGTGAACCCGGAGACGGGGAGTCGCGGCCCGATCAGAGGCGAAATTCTTGCCACCTTGGACGCGATCGCGAGCCATGCGCAAGTTCTGGGCGCGGAGGAAGGCCTGGATATCGTCAGGCGTACGGTGACTTCCGGTTTGAGCGATGCCATGCGGCTACGCCGTATCTATGGCGCGCACGATTCGTTGCATGAAGTCGTCCGTCAGCAGTGTCAGATATGGCGTGGTGCGCAGATTCCGGACTAGTCGTTGTATGTGCGTGGACGCAGCGATGAACCGGCACTCCATTCAGCGTTCGTGATAGATCGCAAGCCAGACGGTTTGCTCTTCGGCATGCGTCGACGCAACCCGATGCCGGCAATGCGGGTCGATCAGCACGTAGTCGCCGGGACGCATGTCGTGCATCGTCGCGTCTTCTTCGAACTCGAGCGCGGCCGAACCCGACAGCAGCACGACCCATTCGGCGCGCGAGTCGTCGTACCAGAACCCTTCAGGACTCGCATGCCCCATCGACACGATCCGCTCCACGTTCAGGCGCTGCCCCGTGATGAGCATGTCGATCCGCTCTTCGTCGCCGCGCTTCGCTTCGACGCTGAACAGGTTACCCGTTTGAAGTTGCATGGCTCGACCTCACGTCAACTTTCGCGCCATAGGCGAAGGTCCGTCGAGCAGCGCCGGGAACCACTCGCTGATCGTCGGAGGAATGTGCATGTTCGCGTTCGGCGCACACACGGTCATGATATATCCAGTATCGCCGCGCCGATGACCCTGGCCGAACTGGACGAAAGCGTGAGCTCGTCAAGCTGGCGGGCGGCCTGTTGACGGCCTGCATGAACGCTCCGGGATGAAGCCGTCAGTGCCTCCGTTGACGATCGCGATCCGACCAGCGTTACGCTGCGCAAGACTCGATGGATGCGCAAGCGCGCTGATCGTCAATCCTTATTCATGGCGCAACGCGTCTGAACATCCATCGCGATCGCTCGCACGAGCGAGCCGTGCGAACTGCTCGAACAACGTGTGCGTCGATTTGTTGCCCTTCAGCCTCGCGCGAGCGCTTGCGTGAGCCAGCGAATCATTTCCGGGACCGAGCAGTTCGCGCTCCGGTAGCCGATGTGACCGTCGGGCCTCACGACCCATATCATTCCGTTGCGCGCGCCGAAAGCGGTAGCGAACTCGCCGGCGGAATCGGTCAGGATGGGGAAATCCTCGTTGTCGCCAAATGACTTGGTCACGCCGGCGATCAACGCCGCGCCCGCCGCCGTATCGAAGGCTGCGCGCAACGCTTCGGCGGCAGCACTGAATGCGGCGACGCGCGCGCCGTCCGCATCTTCATCGATGAAACCGATGAGTACGTGGCGTCCTCGCCCGATGTGTGCTTGCAGGCGTTGCGCGTGTCCGACGAAACCCTGCCGCAAGCCGCCGACCTCCGGTACGCGATCGCCTGGCGCCGGCAATTCAGCCGCGAGTTCCGGGCATGTGTCCGTGACGATCTGGCTGTCGCGATAGCCGACGAGCAGTTGCGTCTCGCGCATGGCGGGCTTGATCTCGCCGTGTGCGAGCACCGTGTTGAGCGCGCGGCTAGTCGACTCGACGACATCCAGCCCGACCGGGCGCCGCTCTGCCTCGTAACTCGCCAGAAGCCCAACGCCCGCCAAGCCGCGCGCCGCGAGCGCCAGTTTCCATGCGAGGTTGTGCGCATCCTGCAAGCCGGTGTTCATCCCGAGCCCGCCCACGGGTGGATGAATGTGCGCGGCATCGCCCGCCAGAAAGACGCGCCCGCGCGCATACGCCTCCGCAATGCGATGACTCACCCGATAGACCGACGACCAGCGCATCGAAGACAAGCGCGTTTCTTTCGGCAAAATGGGCAACACGATACGCTGGATCTCGTCGAATTCAGGCGCTGTGATCTGCGCGAGCCGCGTGGCGTCGGCGGACGGCAGTACCATCGAGAAACGATAGCGGCGCACCGATCCTCGCACGGGCAATGCAGCGAGCGCAGTAGCGTCCTGCGTACTCGCGCCCATCACGTTGAAGCGATACATCGGGCCGCGCGGCAGATTCCAGTCGACGTCGAGATCGGCGAGCATGAAGGTCTGCGGGAACTGATCGCCTTCGAAGCCCAGGTTCAGATGACGCCGGACAGTGCTCCGCGCCCCGTCGCAGCCGACGAGCCAGCGGCAGCGCAGCTCACGCGTCTGGCCTGCGGCGTCTTGCAGTTGCGCACTGACGCCGTCGACGTCTTCCCTGAAGCTCACGAGGGTCGAGCCGTATTCCACGTGTCCGCCGTGTCGCGCGAGCGTCGTTTCCAGAATGCGTTCGGTCTCGTACTGGGCGAGCGATAGCGCGCCATACGGCAATCCTTCGCGCGGCACTTCGACACGGAAGGCGGGCTCGCCGTCCTGGAACGTCTCGGCGCCCGTGAGCCACACGCCCGCATCAATCGCCTCGCGTGCAATGTCAAGGTCCTCGAAGACTTCGAGTGTGCGCGCCGTGACGCCCAGCGCCTTGACGAAGAACGCACGGCCGGCGCGTGTCTCGATCACGCGAGCATCGATGCCGCTGCGGCGCAACTCAGTCGCGAGCAGCATGCCGACGGGGCCGGCTCCGATGATCAGCACATCCGTCGTTTCTGACATGATGCGAGGTCCTCCGATGTCTCACTTCGTCAGGTGCAAGCGCGCACGTCCTGGGCGCCGCGAATCTCACTATCTGTTGCACACAGGATAACCGCGTCAGGTCAAACCGTGGCAAGTCTCCGAGGTTTTTGGGTCGTGAAAGGCGTCTATTAGCCAGTCGCGAAGCTTCGGCTCGATATGGATATCGAGTTGCCGTCCGGGTCCTTCGCATTGGCGAATCTATAACCGTCCGCTTGACGGGACGAACCGAACTCGAGACCCTGTGTCGCGCACTGGGCTTTGAAAGCCTCGATGTCCTCGATGTCGAAAACAAGCTTGACTGTGACTTGACCCGTCTTCACGCTCTTCGCTGCCTTATGCACCATGAGAATGACGCCTCCATGCGGTGAAATCAACTCGGCTATTTGATCATCGGGTTGGAGCTTGCATTGGAACCCGAAGTGTCGCGTGTAGAAAGCACAAGTGGTTTGCACGTCCTTCACATAAAGCAATATTCGATTGAACGATGGTCGCATGTTTTCCTGATTCAAATTTACGGTCGCGCGAGCTCCTGCCCGATCATCATCCGGTGCCCATCAGGCGTACCGACTAGAAACTCTCGCATACCATGTGGTTTGTCGGCAGGAGGTTGAAGGATGATGGCACCACGACTCACGAATTCGTCGTGAAGTGCATCCGCGTCGTTTACCTTGACGTAGCCAAAATAGCTGTGATCTCCGGTTGCAGACGGTGCCATTGCGTCCGGGCAATGACCCATCATGATGCGCACAGCGCCCCTCGACGCGAGTTGCCAACCAGATCCTTCGGGCCACTCAAGGCGAAAGCCGAGTGCGTCACGAAAGTATGATGCACTTCGCTCGAGGTTTGGTACCGCAAGAACGAACGAAAACGAACGCAGATCGGAAACCGTTTCAGGCATATCAACAACTCCATTCAATGCAGTGCAATTCAAACGAGAGCAGTGTAAGAACACTTCCGGTTCAATTATTGACGATGACAGCGCTCGCGTTGTCCGACACTGCTTCCAGACTGCAGGCGGCAACGGGCTTCGGCCAAGCTTGGTGAGATCCGGCTGAGCGCGGCGTCGGACTTGCCTCGGAACTTTGGGCCAAGCGCCGGTCTGCGAAACGACCCGGCAAGGCAAGGATGGGAAGTGCAACGTCGCGCGGTCAGGACGATACCGTGTCAACTTCTGACGCTTTTGAACGCATCGTATTCCGTAAGCTTGCGGCAGTATCTTATTGAATGACGCTCGATTTGCTGCACAGGGCCAACGAAGCGATCCAACGATATGGAGCTTCCTCGCAATGTATAGCCGTCACCAAGCTGCTTTTACAGCTCTTCTCGCAGCCGCGCTATTCGGCGCGACGACGCCGCTCGCCAAAACACTGCTAGGAACGCTCTCGGCTTTCATGGTCGCGGGCTTGTTCTATCTTGGCAGCGGCCTTGGACTGGCCATCGCAATACTCATTCGACGTACACGCCGAACGGAGGCTGCGAAACAAAACGAAAGTCGTATCCAGAGGGCTGAAATACCCTGGCTCATCGGCGCGATAGCCGCAGGCGGCGTTGCCGGCCCCGCGCTGCTGATGCTCGGCCTGAGTACGACGCCAGCGGCAAGCAGTTCCCTTCTGCTGAACCTCGAAGGCGTATTGACGGCGGTGATCGCCTGGGTGGTGTTCCGCGAGAATGTCGACGTGCAGATATTCCTCGGGATGGTCGCGATCGTGACCGGTGGAATCGTGCTTTCGTGGCAGCCTGGCGACGCTGGCGTCTCGCCGGGAGCGCTGCTGATCGTCGCAGCCTGCCTTGCGTGGGCAGTTGACAACAATCTGACGCGAAAGGTGTCAGCGAACGACGCGATGGTCATCGCCTGCCTGAAAGGTCTTGTCGCCGGCTGCGTCAATCTGTGTATCGCGTTGCTCCTCGGTGCGCATCTCCCAAGTGCCGGGAGAGCGGCGGCGGCCATGCTTACCGGCTTTGCTGGCTATGGCGTGAGCCTGGTTCTCTTTGTCGTCGCGCTTCGAAACCTCGGTACCGCGAGGACCGGGGCATATTTTTCCGTTGCACCCATATTCGGCGTGGGGCTATCTCTCGTTCTCTGGCCCGAGTGGCCGCCGCTGCCTTTCTGTATTGCAGCAGCGCTCATGGGCCTGGGGATCTGGCTACACATTCGCGAGAGGCATGAGCATACGCACATCCACGAGGCACTTGCTCACAACCATCGACATCGGCATGACGAGCATCATCAGCACACTCACGACTTCGAATGGGACGGAAGGGAGCCACACACTCACCCTCATCGACACGCGCCTCTTACGCACGCGCATGCGCATTTTCCCGACATTCATCACCGTCACATTCACTGACGATGGGAGGCAGCCCTCGCTCCTTGTGTAATCACCTTCGCCGCGTGCGCGGCGGCATCGCTTTCGGCGGCTGGCTGCAGGGAGCTAACGCATAGCGGCTATACCGGAAACGTTGAGTAGCGCCCTTCCCTTTGCCGAAAACCGCGGCTAGGACATCGGGTCGCGGTGGCGCACGTTTTGTCATTCGGGAGGATTCACCACCGACGATCACCGGATTGGCAACAGCGCCCTCGACAAACGGATCTGTGTGCCGCGTTGGTTTTAACTTTTTGACTAAGCTGGACAAATTCAGTATATCGATTCTTGGATGAGCGTCCGGCGATTTTGCTCATCAGCCAATTGAGCCCTATAGCCTGTCCAACAGATACCTTGAACAAGCAGCAACAAAACGTCGAACGACGCGGCGACATGCGTCACGTCTATGGCATTCCCGAATCGGCGCCTTTTACGGAGACCGTTTTCAGGCGCCGACTTCTGAAGATTTGCGAAATCGTCCGAACCTGGTGACCGTCAGTTGTTCGCCGATTGCCTGAACGTCGCTCGCAAATGACACAGCGCCTCGGATGCAACGATTTCGCGAAAGCGTACGAATCGTGTTTAGCGACTCGACAGACCACCTTGCACTTGCGCTTGTCCAAACTGTGCTGTGCATGCTTCTGCTTCCCTGCGAGTGCCCATCTATGCTGTAGACGGTGAAAGGTGCTGTCTGTGTTGGAGACGCTTCTATCCTGGCGCCAATATTCAGCAAAAAGTCGGCAATCTGGCGAACGACTATTCCCGCTTGCGCACGGTTTATTTTGGATTGAGGCTCGGCATTCCAAGCGGAAGCAGAAATGCTCGAAGCCTCACTAGCGGCGTCCGCCAGTTTTCGTGGGATTGAGGAGCCGGCCTGGACGATAATCGAATGGATCACGTCCCGATTTCGGACGATCTGTTTTCATACTTTTTTCCGACAAGCGACCACGCAGAGAAATGTTGATTTCGCCCGACCGCGTGGGCGGTTGCGCTGATTAGCAGCACGGGAACTTCCACACCGACTCGGAATAAGATTTGCACCTTCGGCCTGACTGCGCGTCTCTGTGCTCAGCCCTCGCAGAGCGTGCGTCACGCGCCTCGACCAGACTTCCCTGGATTCCTTGGCTCATGAACAAGACCGTGTCAAGAAGCTAATCGACGTCTCCCATTACGGGCATTGATTTATGGCGCATCGAGACCACGAGTTCGAAGGAGGGCCCGGCACTAGCATGAATAGGCTTTTCCTCAAGCAGGTTCCGCCTGGCGATGTGTCGGCACCGCCGATTCCCATTTTCCAGCGAGAGGGATCCCGGCGTGCCCGCTCTCAATCTGATGATTCGGCCTCGGCGCATTCAGAGCGACTCAACCTTTTCGAAAGCGTTTTGAATTGCTCGCCGATCTTGATGCAAAGGTTGGAACGTATCGGACGCTACAGAAGGTGTGTTGCGCCCTACAGCTTCCGCGCAAAAATCGGCTAGACGGGCCGCATCTTCTTTAATGACGAATTCTTTGCCACTACACAGCTTTTTACCGTGAAACAACTTGCGAATCGTCGTATAAACTGTTGATTTTAAACATTTTTGTTAACTGATGTAAAACTTTATGATGTTCCACGGATGCCATCCCTCGTCGTTGCATGTCGGTGTACCGATTGCGCGGCGTCGACCCCACTCGTATTTGGTGGCTGACATCTAGTCAGCGTTCCATCAGCCTGCTCAGCGTGCCGAAGCGGCTGCGGGACAAACACTACGTGTGCGCATAGCATCGCGTCCCTGCGAGGGGCGGCGGGCGGCCAATCAACTCATCGATTCGGTCCGCGGCTGGATAGCCAATGCGAGTCCATGAGTGAGGAAAGCACGTTGCGCAAAGCTATTCACTTGGCTGTCATGCAACCGCGTTCAAGTAGGCGCACCCAAGTGCGTCGTAATAACCCATCGCAATGGGGTGCGGAGGCAGACGTCCGAAGGCCACTCGAGAAGTTGGACGGACCTGTTTGCGCGGCGCCGCATACTCGCCAAATGTCGGCTTTTCGTTCGCTTCCGATCGAACTCCGAGCGTTACCTCCACTCCAGGACGTGGAGAGAACCCTGTCGTCTAGCCACCAGCAGGGTAGACGCGCGGCGAGATTCGTCGTCCGTCTGATGTACTTGAAACCTGAAGGTGATGACTAGGGGCGACGCACGTTAGGGCGTCGGCGCCCTTGCTCCGCTGGGCCAGATAACCTGAATTTATTTTTTTGATTCTCTTCATTCCTGGCACAGTTCGGCGACTCTCCACGCGCTCAAATTCGCTCTGGGGTGCACAGGCCGTACGCAGCGATCAATAACGGGTCGTTGCTCTCATCTACTGAACGGCGCCCGAAAAATGATGGTTTGCTGAGACGTGTCGTTATATCAGCATCACTCGGTTGCACGTCGATTTAATTACTCAGGAAATGCCAACGATTGGATCGAGAACTCGCCTGTTGCGGCGGATATTTCTTGCTGAAGGTCGGGACACCGCGTCTTGACTAATTTGACTTTGCGTCAGCTGACGCCTTACGCGTGAGATGTCGACTGCGATTACGCACGTCGCTATGGAATGTCGTCGCGGGATGACTAGTTGCCCAGAGTGTCCCAACTCGGGACACTCTGGGCAACTACATCAAACGAGGCGCGGAATACGAATGAAGTGTCCCAACTCGGGACACTCGCAGATGAACCCGCTGGCGCGAGATCATTCGAATCAGACCGTCGCGTCCGCAGTCAAGATTCTTCACCGTCTGAAAACAGTCGCGCGACCAGTTCTCGAATCTGCTTTTCTTTATCCGCAGTGAGCATTCCGGCCTTGATTTTGACCGTCAGTCCAACCGAGTCTTTTGTGATCGAACCAGCGTGGGCACCCCCTGCAAATATCTTGTCGATATTGCGATCACTAACGCCTGCGATGGTCTTGCCGTCCCCGGCCAAGGCGTGTTTGATCGCTTTTCCGAGCTTTAGCTGATCGAGATCGCCAGACACTACTTGCGACCACAGGCCTCTTGCAGTGCCAAGCGCACCGTCGTTTTGTCCGCGAAGTGCAGAGACAACGCTCTCCGCAGCCGTGGCGCCTAGCAGCCGCGGCTGTACGTCCAAGTCCTGAACGACGAATTCAGGGAGTTCGCCAAAAGACAGATAGCGATAGAGTTCAGAGCGCGAAATTCCCAGCGCCTCCGCCATCCGCTTTCGATTCGGAAATTCCTTTTCAGTCCGCCGGATCGACCGCGAGATTTCGTAATCGCACAAATCTTCACGAGCAACATTCTCGACGAGGGCGAGCATTGCCATCTCTTCATCGGAGAGATCAACAACCAACGTCTTAATAGTGTCTTTACCGATCATCTTGTGCGCACGCCAGCGGCGCTCGCCGGCGACAATTTGATAGACCGCGCCAGCGCGGCGGACCACAATCGGCTGGACGAGCCCGGCTTCGCGGATGGACTCCGCAAGCTGCGCAAGCTTCGCATCGTTAAAGACCTGTCGAGGTTGCCACGGATTCGGAACGATCTCGGAGACCATGGCCTCCGACGCGGAGCCAGCTTTCTCGAGTTGTACGATTCGCTGTTGCGCAGTCGCTAGGGCGGCAGCCATTCCAGGCGCCGTTCGCGGACTGACAGACTTCTCCTGTTGCGGATCGAGCTGAATATCTTTCGCTGCTCGTACCTCAGCGGTCTTGCTCATCATGCGGTCGCGAAGGCTGCTCATTGTCCGGCCCTCCATTGGGCAACGTATTGTTCGTCGATCCACTTACAGTAGTCGACCATGGGTTGTTTCACCCGCGCTAAGGTTTTCGCCACTGTCTCCGCGCGCGACAGGTCGAAAACTGTCGAGAACGCCAAGGCGCCGTTGCTCATGACGGAACTCGCCGGAATCTCGATCGTATGCAGCCAGTCGCCATAGGCGCGTTGGGACCAGGAGCGAACGACCGGCGCCGAAGAAGTCGTCCCGTAATCCACTCTTGAGAGCAGCACTGAAACGAAGTCGTAAGTTTTATCGACCTCGTGCTCGACAAAGCCGTTCGCCACTTCCGCGAACAACGACCAAAACGATACTGACGAAATGAAATCGAGACTCTCGGGGACGAGCGGCATGACCATTGAATCGGCCGCCATCAGACCATTGAGCGTCATATAAGAAAGCGAAGGCGCGGTGTCGAGGATGATGTAGTCATATTGTGCGCGCAACGGCTCGATGCCCTTGCGCAGCACAGACCAAAACTCGAAGTTCTCCTGCGTCTTCTGCGCCGTGGGAAGATGAAATTCGGCGTCGTGCAAATAATTATGGGCCGGAATAACATCGAGCCCGTCCCAATAAGTGCTTTGCACCTTTGATGCGAGCCCCCCCTCAAGCGCAGGATCGTAAATGAACGGCAGGACGGTATCCTCCCACGTCACGTCTTTCTCCGCGTACAACCCACACAGTTCCGACAGCGATGCCTGCGGGTCGAGGTCGATCATCAGAACTTTCCGACCACGCAGGCTCAAGCCTTGGCCAATACACATGGACGTTGTCGTCTTGCATGACCCGCCTTTGAAATTGGCTGTAATCAAAACACGACCCCGGTGCTCGCGCGTGCCGGTGACGAGCGGAGTCTGGTAAATGTCGGATACTTGTTGCACCCACGCTCGAGCGTCTTTCAAAGAAAAAATCCGGGCGCGCCCGGTCCCGTGCGCTTCGCCGGGTGGCAACTCGCTGCCTTCCTTTGTTGCCAGATAGTTTATTTTTTGACGGTCTAGGCCACACATTTCCGATAGCTCGCCTATCGTAAAGACGGGTGCATTCTTCCTGGGCCTCGGTGCGAGGATCTGGTCGCGAAGTTCGTTTGTCATAACCGACAAGCGTTCGGCGAACTCTCCCAAGTTTGAGAGTTTCACCCTTCGGTTAATCCCGGGGAGTTCACTTAGGTTCATTCGCGTTTTCCTTTATGTGTGCACGGTGAGGCAATTTATCGACACTCAGCGTTGTTTCAACGGTTTTGGTGAGACTTTGCTCCAAACCGTAGAATACTCGGCCAGCCAGAGAATAGCCAACAGATATGGTGCGCTGATATTGCGTCCATCTCTCCCGCACCAAAGTCCTTTACAATCAATTACTTGCATGGATACTCGCGCCGTCGAAGGTGGCGTTTTGCAGGCTGTGCGGAACAAGCAGGCAGTTCGAACTCCCTCCAAGCCCACCTTCCATCACAAAAGACCTCACCATAGAAATCGTAGTGAACGATCGTCCCGCTCTATATTTACCGCCGTGGCAGGTTAGTTTCGGGCAATCCATAGCAACGAAAACGGATCTTAACGGCGAGCTACCTCGCTTTCCACATCGCCGGTTCCAATGCTCAAAACTCGGATGACTACTAATCCGTTGTTTGTTATCTAATAAAAAAACCAACCCACCACTAACAGCGCAGCGATGTTGCTATATAAATCAGATAGTTATCGCTGAAAAGTGAGGTGTTCTGTGTTGCAGGTGATGTTGATTGAGAAGAAAAGTGATGTGTTTACCACGCGAAAGTGAGGTGATTTGGCGCTGGAAGTGAGGTGTTTGGGCAGGAAAGGTGAGGGGAATTGTGATTCCAGAGCGACTAAGGTGAGGTGTTCTGTGTCGCGGCCGGATCAAGGTGAGGTGATCTGTGTTGACAGCTCACTTTGCGGTGGGTACCGTACGTGCTCAACAAAACAAAACTGTAGCGGGTCTAGGAGGCGGGATGACGAGAGCAGGGCAGGTCGCCACGTCGAGGCAACTGGCGTTGGCCCTATTCGACGACGCGAGCGCTGAAGGCCTCCCTGTAGAAGCTGCCCGAACCGACATCGGTTTCGCCCGCAAGAATGTCTTAATTCGTATTGTCGACCTCGGCGTGGCGGCTCGGCGCCTGATCGACGCAGCCTACTTTATCGTCGCGCAGGAAGAAAAGGTTCACGACCTGTACGACGTCGAGTTGGATTACTTCAAGTGGCTCATGCGGTATTCGAGTCGGAACAACGCACACCTGGAACAGGTCATTACAGAGGCGCAACGGGCGCTCATTCAGGCTACCGCAGAGCCCGAGGCCGACGGGTCCAAGCCGTTCGGATCAGTTCAATTGATCGGGCGCATCTCGTACGTAGGTGGGCGTTTCCAATTCCGAGTACCACCCGACGTCATCGGGATCATTCGCGGCCCTGGCAAGTCTCACTGGCTAAGCCTGCGCATAACATCGCTCTTTACCCTTAGCTATGCGCGCGTGATGTACGACCACCTCCTTCCTTACGCCAGCGAGGGCGTGACCGATTGGTTCACGCTGGATGAACTCCGGGAGTGGCAGGGATCGATGGGCGCGAAGGCGCTGGAATTCAAGTACTTCAAACGGGATTGGCTCGCCCCCGCCGTGGACCAGATCAACGAAGTGTCCGACCTCTCGCTATCGTACGAGACGCGAAACGAACCCGGCTCCCGCAAAATTGGGCGCATGCGGTTCCGCGTCGAGCGCAAGGAGATGGCTGAGCGCTTGCTGCATTCGCACGAACAGGCACAGGCGCTCTATCAAACCTTGAAGCGGGAGATCGGCCTATCCAGCGCACAGTTCAATCAGATCGCATCGGACAGGGATACCTACTCCGACGAGCGCCTGGAGCAGGCGGTCGAGCGTACACGCTTTAGTCTGAAACTGGGGAAGGTGTCAAAGAGCCCAGCGGGCTTTTTCATGAAGGCGTTGAAAGAAGGCTGGATCGTCTCGGATGCTGAGCGTCAGATGGTGCAAGTCCAGCAAGGGTTGGCCTTCACCGACCAGCGGGAGGCCGAAGCGAAGGCGCAGGCCGAGTCCCGTATGGCGTTGCAAATCGCGGCCCAGGATGTCCATGCCCAGAACCGTATCGTCGATGAAGTTCGTCGTGGCTGGGAGGTGTATCTGGGCGCAACGCCGAAGCAACGCGAGGATTGGAGGCGCACTTACAAGTCGAGCCCGGGCGGAAAGCTCACGTTGCGCAGGCTGGGTATCGGCCCATCGACTGATCTCGCGGAAGCCATGATCGAAAAGTACCCGGACCTTAGAGATAGCTTTTCGGGATATGTATTCAACAAAACGCGCACTGGTAAGAGCAGGGGCCAATAACACACAGTTCGGACGGCCTTCAAGGCTTGAACTGCGAACCCTGGTGACGAAATCGTCGTCCATCCGACATCGCGCCTGATGTCGATGCGTGGCGTGGCGCTGCCAGGGATGAGGCGGCGACCGCTGGGTGCTGATCTAAATCGGGTTCCCTTGCCAGCGGCCATCGAGTCGCTCAACGCTTGAGTGTGCAGCCAATGCCCACCGGCAGCGAGTTTCAGAGCGAGGTGAGCGGGGCCGACTCAGACCCGCGCGAACGAGCACGCGAATCCAACGAAGACGCGATTTACGCGTCGTCCGCCGTCAAGCGGGTCGCCGTGCTTCACGAAATCCGACGCAGCAGTCACCGGTGCCGCCTGCGGGTCTTCCATGCCGCGCGCGCAACGGGATTCGCCTAGAAGGTGCGTCCTTCCACCAAATGCGTCTTCACCCCATTGAGCACATAGTCGCCGACGACCTTTGCCTTGTGATGCAGCGGGTTGTGACTGAAGATCGTGCGCAGATTGCGCCAGTGCCGGTCGAAGTTATGTTTTCGCGACGTCGCCGATGCGCCGCCCGCGTCGAAGAGACGCTCGCCCGCCTGCAGCGCCAGCTTGCCAACGACGACCTGGGTGCGCGCCGTCGCGAGCGCCCCTTGCAGCACGAGCTCGTCCGCCGCCGGATCGCCATGCAGAATCGCATCGGACGAAACGCCGAGCACGCGCGCGTTGTCGCGCACGAGCACGTCGATCGTATGACTGAGCGCGGACAGTTCGCCCACGACCTGCTGAATGAACACGTCCTCGCGGGCCGTCGGCGCGGTAGAGTGCAGCACCGGACGGCCGTGCGCCGTCACGTACTTGCGGGCATCGGCGACGACATTGCGCACGATGCCCGCCGCCACCGCCACCAGATGCAGTTGCCGATATGCGCCGCCATGCCGCCCGACGAGCGACGAATAGCCCTTCTCGATCACTTCATTCGGATCGACCCTGACGTTGTCGAAGACCACGCTGCCGCTCGCCGTCATGCGCTGGCCCATGCCGTCCCAGTCGTCGAGCACCTGGAGTCCTTCGGCGCGCACGGGGATGATCGCGGTCACGCCTTTGCCATCTTCGTTCACGAGGTTCGTGCGCACGAAATCCGCGTAAGCGGTGCCTGTCGTGTAGTACTTCTTGCCCGTTACGCGGAAATGATCGCCCTCACGCCGCAGGACGGTTTCGATCTCGCCCGCCCGCGCCGTGCCCTGTTCGCCGGACGCGCCACCGAACAGCGCACCCTCGACGATGCGGCGCACTTGCCGGTCGTGAAACGGCGTAAGCGGCGCAAGACGCATCGATTCGACCACGTCGAAATGTACGCGCAGCGCGTGCGCAACGTTCGATTCGGCAGCAGCCAGCGTCGTGACCACGTGAATGGCATCTTCGAGCGTGCCGCCGAGCCCGCCGCGTTCGACAGGAATGCGCAGCGCGCCGAGCCCGGAACGCCGGAACGCGTCGAAGGCGGTGAATGGCAGTTCCCGGCGAATCTCGCGTTCTGCGGCATCCACGCCGATTTCTTCGGCCAGCGCGGGCAGGGCAGCGAGCGCATCGGAAAGTTGTCTGGAGATGCTCATGGTGTGTTTCGTAGGGGTGTGGAGGGTTATCGGCGAAAGGCCGCGCCGGGGTGGCGCTCGTTCAGAAGGCCGCTGCGCCCGCCGAGCTTTTCGCGCAAGGTGCCGGTTGCATAGCGCGTCTTGTATCGTCCGCGCGCCTGCAACTCAGGGACGATGAGTTCGGCGAAGTCCTCGTAGGCTTCAGGCGTGACCGCATAGCTCAGGTTGAAGCCGTCAATATCGGTCTCGTCGACCCAGTCTTCGAGCGCATCAGCCACTTCGTTTGGCGCGCCGATGAAAACCGGTCCGCGTCCGCCGATCGCGTTGTGCAGCGCGAGTTCACGCACCGTCCAGATGCGCTCGGGATCGAGCCGCGTGAAGCCCTCCAGCGCCGAGGAGGTGCCCGCGTCGAGTTGCATGTAGCGGATCGGTTCGTCGGGGTCGTAGGTCGAGAAGTCGATGCCGGTCCAGCCCGAGAACATCGCGAGCGCCGCCTCCGGCGTCACGTAGCGGCGATAGTCCTCGTATTTGTCGCGCGCCTCGCGCGTAGTGCGGCCCGTGATGATCGTCGCCATCGTGAAGAACTGGATGTCGCGCGCATCCCGCCCGGCCTTCACCGCTTCGGCACGCGTTCCGGCGACGACGGGCGTGAGCACCTTCTTGCTCGGCCCGCTCAGGTAGATGCCTTCCGCGTGACGTCCCGCGAAGCGCTGCCCGCGAGCCGACGATCCCGCTTGAAACAGCACCGGCGTGCGCTGCGGCGAAGGCTCGGTCATATGGATGCCCTGCACCCTGAAGTACTTGCCCTCGTGATCGACGCGATGCACCTTCGAGGGATCGGCGAACACGCCGGTGGCCGTGTCGCGCACGCTCGCGCCGTCTTCCCAGCTGCTTTCCCAGAGCTTGTAGACGACGTCCATGTATTCGTCGGCGATGTCGTAGCGCTCGTCGCGCGAGGCGACTTGATCCTTGCCGAGCACCTTCACGCTGCTCCTGGCAAACCCCGTGACGATATTCCAGCCGATGCGCCCGCGCGTCAGATGATCGAGCGTCGACATGCGCCGCGCGAACACGTAGGGCGGCTCGTGATTGGCGTTGCTCGTCACGCACAAGCCGAGATCGCGCGTGGCGTAGGCCATCGCCGAGAGCGACATGAGCGGGTCCTGTTTGGGCACCTGCGCGCCATGACGCAACGCGGTGTCGAGGTTGCCGCCGTGCACGTCGTTCACGCCGATGCTGTCGGCCATGAAGAGCGAGTCGATCAGGCCGCGTTCCAGCGTCTTCGCGAGATCGACCCAGTAATCGAGCGTGTTGTACTCGAGCGAACGGTCGCGCGGATGCCGCCACATGCCCGGCGAGTGATGCACCAAACTATGCAGGGAAAACGCGTTGACGCGGATCTCCTTCTTCGGATTCGATGCGGCGAAAGTCATAGGTACGGCTTGTCTCCGCTGATCGTCACGCGGTAGCCCGAGCGCACTTCCGGGTAGTAGTCCCACACGGCGAGATGCTGGACCGCGCGGTTGTCCCAGAAGGCGATCGAATGCGGCTCCCATTTGAAACGCACCTGAAACTCGGGCGAGGCGAAGCGTTCGTACAGCAGGCGAAGGATACCTTCGCTTTCCGCTTCCGGCACGCCGTCGATATGGGTCGTGAAGTTCGAGCTGACGAAGACGCCCTTGCGCCCGGTCTCCGGATGCGTACGGACCACCGGATGCGAAGATTTGGGAAACGTCTTGCCCGCATCGTCGATGCCGCGCAGACGGTTGCGTTGCCGGTAGGTCGGCTCGCCGTCGTGCGTGGCAGTCAGTCCTTCCAGATAAGTCCTGAAGCCCGGCGACAGTGATTCGTACACCGCATACGAGCTGGAAAAGAGCGTGTCGCCGCCGTGCGAGGGCAGGGTATGCAGATGCAGGATGCTGCCGAGCGGCGGTTCCTCGTCGCACGAGACGTCGGAATGCCAGCGATCGCCCGCGATGCGTTTCGTGGTCGCATCGCTGTGAATCTGCAGGATCTCCGGATAGCCGTCGGGGCCGGGGCTGTTCGGATGCACGTGCAGCGCGCCGAAGTAGCGGCCGAGCGCAAGATGCTGATCGAGGCTGATCGGCTGGTCGCGGAAGAAGATGACCTGATGCGCGAGCAGCGCGCGGCGTACGTCGGCTACTTGTTGTGCGGAAAGCGGACGCGTCAGATCGATTCCGCCGATCTGCGCGCCGATATGGCGCGTGAGCGGGTGAACGGTGATGGTCTCGTAAGCGGTATCAAGCATGAGTTTCGTCCTCGATGGGCGCGGCGCGCGAATCAGTGGGTTGATGAGCCGCGCGATGCAGGGCGGCGGGATGCGGCGCGGTGAGGTGCGCTGCGCCTTCGCCGTAGAGCTTCTCTCGCAACGTGCCTGCGCGGTACGCGGGTTTATAAACTCCGCGACGCCGCAACTCGGGCACGACGAGATCGACGAAATCCTCGTGCGTGCCGGGCAACAGCGCGTGACTGAGATTGAAGCCGTCGATACCCGTCTCCGACTTCCAGCGCTCCAGTGCGTCGGCCACTTCGGTCGGCGAGCCGATGAACACGGGCCCCTTGCCACCGATCGCATTGAAAATCGCCAGCTCGCCGATAGTCCACACGCGTTCAGGATCAGCGACGGTGAACGCTTCGATCGCCGATTGCATGCCTTCGCTTTTCACGTAGCGCAGCGGATCATCGGGGCTGTACTTCGACAGGTCGATGCCGCTCCAGCGCGAGAAGAGTGCGAGCGCGCCTTCGAGACTCACGTGACGCTGGATGTCTTCCCATTTCGCCTGCGCTTCTTCCGAGGTCGGCGCGACGATCACGGTCGCGAGCGCGAAGAACAGCACCTTCGCCGGGTCGCGTCCGAGCGCCGCGGCACGCTCGCGAATCTCGACGACATCGCGTTCGACGAGATGCGCGGTGGGCGAGCTCAGGAATACGCATTCGGCGTGGCGCGCGGCGAAGTCCTTGCCGCGATTCGACGTGCCCGCCTGATACAGCAAAGGCGTGCGCTGTGGCGAAGGCTCGGCGTAGTGCGTGCCCTGCATCGAGAAGAACTTGCCCTCGTGCCGGATCTCATGCACGCGTTGCGGGTCCGCGAACACGCGCGCTTGCGTGTCGCGCACGGCCGCGCCATCCTCCCAGCTTTCCTCCCATAGCCGATAGACGATCTCCATGTATTCATCGGCGAGGTCGTAGCGCTCGTCGTGCGGACGCGCGTCCTGCTGGCCGATCGCGCGCGAGCCGCTCTGCCCGAAACTCGTCACGATGTTCCAGCCGATGCGTCCGCGCGTCAGATGATCGAGCGTAGACATGCGCCGCGCGAACAGGAACGGCGCTTCGTAGCTCACGCTGCTCGTGACGGCGAAGCCGAGATGCTCGGTGACTTGCGCCATCGCAGAGACCAGCAGGAGCGGATCGAGGCGCGGAAACTGCAAGCCCCAGCGCACGCCGGCCGCATTCGATCCGCCGTAGACGTCGTACTGGCTGATGCCGTCGGCGAAGAAGAGGGCGTCATAGCCGCCGCGTTCGGCCGTGCGCGCCAGATCGGTCCAGAGTGTCAGCGAGTTGTAGTCGAGCGCGCGGTCTTGCGGGTGCGCCCATAGTCCGGGCGACAGATGCGTCGGCGCGAAGGCCAGGAACGCGTTGATGCGGATTTCCTTCGACATGGCGCAAATCCTTTAGGCCTTCGATGTGAGGGGAAAGTGGCACGTGACGTGGTGCGTCGCGGAGAGCCGGTGCACGGGTGGAGCGTCCTCGCGGCAGACATCGCGCGCGCAAGGGCAGCGCGTATGGAAGACGCATCCGGCGGGCGGTGCAAGCGGCGACGGAATCTCGCCACCGATCGCCTGAACGTCGAGCGCATCCGGTTCGCACGCGGCGATGAGCGCATGCGTGTAGGGATGGCCCGCGCGCTGGACGATATCCTCGCGCGTGCCTTGCTCCATGAAGCGCCCGAGATAGAGCACGCCGATATGGCTGCTCATGAACGCGACGACGGCCAGATCATGCGAGATCAGCAGATAGGAAAGACCGAGCGCGTCCTGAAGGTCCTTCAGGAGGTTGAGCACTTGCGCCTGGATCGATACGTCGAGTGCCGAGACTGGCTCGTCAAGCACGAGGATCTCCGGCTCCAGCACGAGCGCGCGCGCGATAGCGACGCGTTGACGCTGGCCGCCGCTCAGTTCGCCCGGGCGGCGGCGCTTGAATTCGGCGGGCAGGCCGACTTGCGCGAGCAGTTCGTCGAGGCGTTTTTCCAGCGCGTCGCGGGCGAATCCACGGCGCTGGATGCGCAACGGTTCGAGCACGATATCGCCGATGTTCATCTGCGGATCGAGCGAGCCGAACGGGTCCTGCAGCACCGCCTGCACGGCACGCTGGCGCCAGCGCCTGTCGCTATCGCGCGTCTCTTTGCCGAATACGCGATCGCCGAAGCGCACTTCGCCGCGCGTCGGTTGATCTGCGCCGAGAACGATTTTCGCGAGCGTCGATTTACCCGATCCCGATTCGCCGACCAGCCCGAACGTGCCGCCGCTCGGCAACGCGAAGGACGCGTTCTCCACGGCGCGCAGCATCCTTGGCTGCGAGAACAGGCCGCCGCGCACGGGAAATGTGCGAGCGAGGTCCGTCACGCGGATCGCCGTGCTCATGAAGCCTCCGTCGCGAGAAGCGGTTCCGGCGCCATCTCTTCTGGCTCCGGATGCCAGCACGCGACGGTGCGATTCGTATCGATATCGCGCGTCGCGGGATACGCGCTCAGGCAATCGGCTTGCGCGCGTGGACAGCGCGGCGCGAAGCGGCATCCTTCTGCGATGCTGCCAGGCAGCGGCGGCTGCCCCGGGATCACCGTCAGCCGGCGCTGCGCGCTGAAAAGACGCGGCACCGCGCCGAGCAGCCCCTTCGTATAGGGATGCCGAGGGCGCGCGAAGACTTGTTCGACCGGACCTTGCTCCACGATGCGCCCTGCGTACATCACGGCGACATCGTCGCAATAGCGGCGCACCAGATGCAGGTCATGCGTGACGAGCACGATCGCCGTGCCGCGCTCGGTCTGCACTTCGCGCAGCAGATCGAGAATTTGCAGACGCACGGTGATGTCGAGCGCGGTAGTCGGCTCGTCCGCGATCAGCAGGCGCGGATTGCACGCGAGGTTCATCGCGATCGCCACGCGCTGACGCATGCCGCCGCTGAACTGATGCGGGTAGCTGTTCAGGCGGCTCTCGGGCGCGGGAATGCGCACTTGCTGCAGCAGGTCGATCGCGCGCGCCTCGCGTTCTTCTCGGCTTTTGATGCCGTCGCGATAGCGGAACATTTCGGTGATCTGCCGTCCGATCGTCAGAAGCGGATTGAGCGAGGTCATCGGGTCCTGCAGGATCATGCCGATCTCGCGGCCGCGCAACGCATTCAGCTCGGCGGGCGTCCTGCCGCGCAGGTCGCAACCGTCAAACAGGATGCGGCCCCCGGTCACGCTCACGCCGCGCGGCGGCAGGCCCAAAAGAGAGAGGCACGTCACGCTCTTGCCGGAACCCGACTCACCGACGAGACCCAGCGTGCGGCCCGCGTGTACGGCAAAGCTCACGCCGTCCACGATACGTACTTGCTTGTCGGAAGACCGTGCTTCGACCACGAGATCATCAATTTCCAGCACCGGACCATTCATCGCCAATCTCCGTCGACGCCATCGCCGCGCTGCAAGAACTCGCCGATGCGGTTGCTGCACAAAACGGTAGCGATGAGCACAAGACCCGGCAGCGCGGAGAGCCACCACGCGGTATCGAGATAATTGCGGCCCTCGGCGATCATGCCGCCCCACGAAGGATCGGGCGGCTGCACGCCGAGACCGACGAAGCTCAGCGCCGCTTCCATGAAAATCACGAGGCCGACGTCGAGCGTCAGCAGCACGACGAAGGTATTGCGCACGTTGGGCAACAGGTGGCGCAACGCGACATATAGGGGCGACGCGCCCGCCAGCTTCGCGATCAGGATGAAGTCGCGCTCGCGCAGGCTGAGCGCCTCGGCGCGGATGATGCGCGCGAAGCGTCCCCAGTTCGCGAGCGTCACGACGATGACGATGTTCGTGATGCTCGGCCCGCAGATGCCGACGATCAGCATCGCGAGGAACACTGGCGGCAGCGCATACTGGGCATCGACGATGCGCATCAGCGTGGCATCGAAGCGTCCGCCGAGATACGCCGACAGGAGACCCGCCAGCGCGCCGAAGAAGCCCGCGAGCAGCACGGCGCAGAACGCGATCGAAAGGGATATGCGGCCACCGAAGAGCGTGCGCGTGAAGACGTCGCGGCCCATCTGGTCCGTGCCGAACCAGTGATGCCAGCCGGGCGCCTGAAACGTGGCCGACAGATCGATCGCGTTGGGATCGACGCTCGACAGCCAGGGCGCGAACGCAGATCCCGCGACGATCGCAGCGAGCACGCCGGACATGAACGTCACGCTCATGCGGGACCCGGCGTGCCCACCGTCGAAGGAGAGAAAGCGAACGCTCATGACCGATACCGGATGCGTGGATCGATGAGCGCATAGAGCACATCGACGGCGAGATTGATCGAAACGAACAGCAGCACGGACACGATCACGGCCGCCTGCACGACGGTAAAGTCGAGCGTGCTGATGGCCTCGACCATCAGGCTGCCGAAACCGGGCCACGAAAACACCGTTTCGATTGCCACTGCGCCGCCGATCAACACGCCGAACTGCGAAGCCGTGAATGCGACGATGGGGAGCGCCGCGTTCCTGAGCGCATGCGTGCCGATCACGACGCGCTCGGGCAGCCCCTTGATGCGCGCCATGCGGATGTAATCGGCCTCGAGCACGGTCAGCATGTTCGCCCGCGTGAGACGCGCGATGCCCGCCGCCGAATACCACGCGAGCGCGGTCACGGGCAGGATCAGATGCTTCCACGTGCCGTGCCCGCCAGTCGGCAGCCAGCCCCATTGCACGGAGAAAAGACGGATCAGCAGCAGCGCGACAAAAAACGGCGGCGCGGCCTGCCCGAGCACGGCGAAGAGCGACCCCGCGCGATCGATCCACGAACCGCGCCGCACCGCCGACGCAACGCCGAGCAACAGCCCGACCACAAGCGCCAGCGTGAGTGAAATCCCCACGAGCATGAGGCTGGAACCCAATCGACCGAGCGCCATCGAAAGCGCGGGCGCGCCGAAGTGGAACGAGTTGCCCATGTCACCGTGCAGAATGCCGCCGAGGAAGCGCGCATATTGCAGCGGTACGGGATCGGCGAGACCAAGCTGCTCGCGAAAGAGCTGCCGGTCCACCTCGGTCGCCTCGGGCGGCATCAGCAGATAGGCGGGGTCGCCCACCATGCGCACCAGCACGAAGATCAGGACCGACATCAGCCAGACCGTGATCAGGGCTGAACCGAAGCGGCGCAGGGCATAAACGAGCATCGATCAGTTCCCGGCGACGTTCTGCGGCGCCCACTGGATGCTGCGGAAATTCAGGAACCCGCCGCCTTGCTGCGGCTGCCATTGCAGCGTCTTCTTCTTCGCGTACACATAGGTGAACTCGGAGATGAAGAAGGCGGCGGCGTCGTCGTGCAACTCGCGGCCGATCTGCTGGAAGACTTCGCCGCGTTTGGTCGTGTCGCTCACCTTGGAGACGTCGGCGAGCAGCGCATCGATCTTAGGGTTCGAATAGTCGGACCAGCTTCCGTTCGATGCGAACGCGCCGCTCACCGGATGCACCGGGTCGTACAGCGCATTCGTGAATTGGCTCAACGCAAGCGGCCCGGACGTATGCGTGTTGTTCAGGCGCTGGAAGGTCGCATAGGTCAGGCGATTGAGTTTGACCTTCACGCCGACTTGTCCCCAGTAGGCGGCGAGCGCCTCGGCCACGCCCTGAGGCATGTCACCCTGAATGTTGAGCGTGGTCTCGAAGCCCTTCGGATAGCCCGCTTCCGCGAGCAGCGCCTTCGCCTTGGCGGGATCGTATGGGTACGGCTGGATCGTGCGGTCCGCGCCATACGGGTAATAGTTGGAGATCATCGTGCCGAGCGGTTCGCCCACGCCGTACAGCACGCTCTTGATGATCGCCTTGGTGTCGATTGCGTAACTCAGCGCCTGACGCACCTTGATGTTGGAGAAGGGCGAGGCCTTGTCGTTCGTATAGACGCGCACATAGACCGGCGAGGCCACACGGCTCTCGATCACATCGAGTCCGGTTTCCTTCTTGAGCCGCTGATAGTCGGAGAAAGGCAACGCCACGGAAAGATCGACTTCACCGCGCAGCACCGCATTGACGCGGCTCGCAGGCTCCGTGATCGCGCGGAAGATCAGCGTCTTCACGCGCGCCTTTTCGCCCCAGTAGTCGTCGAAACGTTCAAGCACCAGCTCGCTTCCTCCCGGCGCGAGCGATTTGAACTTGTACGGTCCGAGCGAGATCGGCTTCTGCGCGAACGCATCCGGATTCGGCAGGCTCGCGAGATAGTCGGCGGGGACGATGTACAGGTAGCCCGCGACCTTGTTCGCGAACGCGCCATCGGGCGTCTTCAGCTTGAATACGACGGTGAGGTCGTCGGGCGTCTCGATGGTATCGATGACCGGCGCGAAGAACGGCCGGCGCGTGCTCTTGCTGCGCGGATCGAGCACGTGTTCGAGCGATGCCTTCACGTCGCGCGACGTGAGCGTCGCGCCGTTGTGGAACTTCACATTGGGACGCAGCTTGTAGGTGAATACGCGCGCATCGTCGGATACCTTGACGCTCGTGGCGAGACGCGGCACGAGATTGCCCTTGGTGTCGAATCCGTAGAGCGTGTCGTAGATTTGCCAGCCGTAGCGCAGCGAATCGCCACTCACGGCGACCAGCCCATCGAGGTTGTAGAACTCCTTTTCGACGCCGATCACGACGGTGTCGCGATCGACTGCGGGAGCCGTGCTCGCCGCGAGTGAAGGGTCGATGAAAGCGCCGGACAAAGCGGCGGACAAAACCAGTCCGCGAAGGACTGACGAAAGCGTGCGCATGGATGGGTCGAAGTGCTGGGCGAGACAGACATCGGCTCGCCGGGGATGGTTGAACTTGAATTCATCATGATGAACCGGTCCCTTGTCGATTCGAAGCGACTTAATCGCATATCGATATCGAAGGGGCGCTCACGACCTTTGCAGCAGATGTCATTTGGTCGTCGACCTCACGCTTCGTGAAATTCGAAAGCACGAATCGTTCGTTTGCGACGGGCGGTGCGCGATCGATACTTGATGGTCCTTGCTCTGGAAGCCTTTTATGACACGACCGCTTCATCACGACGATCACGCGCGCGAAACGCTGCGCCTCATCGGCCCCGACCCAGAGGACTGGGTGATCGGCCGTCCTGGCATCGATCACAACGTCCTGATCATCGGCGGCGGGCAGACCGGTTCAGCGTTTGCGTTCGGACTGCGGCGCGCGGGCATCGGCCGCGTGAGCGTGATCGATGCCGCGCCCGATGAAACGCGCGCGGGAAGCTGGACGACGTATGCAAGGATGAACGTGCTGCGCACGCCGAAGTCGCTCGCGGGGCCGGAAGCGGGCTTGCCCGGACTAAGCTTTCAGGCATGGTACGAAGCGCGTTTCGGCGAGGCGTCGTATGCGGACATCGAGCGCATCGGACGTGGGCAATGGGCCGAGTATCTCGCGTGGTACCGGCACTTTCTCGGCATACCGATTCGATACGGCACGACGCTCACGCTGATCGAACCGAAGGGCATGCACTTCGCGCTGCATCTGACGATTCGCACGGCAAGGGGCGTCGAGCATCGCGTGGAGACCGCGCGCAAGATCATCCTCGGCAATGGATTCGCGGGCAACGGCAAACCCAATATCGTGCCGCCGCTTACGTCGTTGCCTTCGTCGCATCTTGCCCACACGTCCGATGCGATCGATTTCGCGTCGCTCACCGGCAAGTCGGTGGCGGTGATAGGCGGCGCGGCCTCGGCGTTTGATGCCGCTGCGACGGCGCTCGAAGCGGGCGCCGCCGACGTGCATCTGTTCGTGCGACGCGCCGAACTGCCCGCGGTGCCGGTGAGCCGCGCGCGTGCTTATCCGGGCGCTTACGACAACTATCCCGCGCTGCCCAATGCGGTGCGCTGGCGGCAGGCGTTGCGCTTCCGGCGCGCGGGTTCGACGGCGCCCGCCGATGCCGTGCAGCGCGCGACGCGCTTTTCCAACTTTCATCTGCATCTCGGCGCGCCGTGGCATGACGCCGCCGTTGTCGACGGTCGCGTTCGAGCGCGCGCAGGAGACACGTCGTTCGACTTCGATTTCGTGATTGCTGGCACAGGCTATGCCGTCGATCTCCATGCGCGGCCCGAACTCGCGCAAATCGCCGATCATGTGCTGCTATGTCGAGACTGCTACGTCCCGGCGTCCGATGAACGCGACGATGCGCTCGGCGCCCATCCTTATCTCGGCGACGCGCTCGAATATCTGGAAAAGTCTCCGGGCGCGGCGCCGTTTCCGAAAAACGTGCACGTCTTCAACCCGGCCGGCTTCGTGAGCCGTGGCGTGCCCGTCGGCGACGTGCCGTGCATGAAGCGCGACATTCCCGCCGTGATCCGTCGGATCAGCCAGGACCTGTTCCTCGAAGATCTCGATGCACAGGAGGCGCGAATGAATTCCGGCGTTCCAGCAGATTTCGACACCGCGCAATACGAACATCGGATTTATCGCGAGACCGATGTCGAATCGGCAGGCTGACTAACAAGTCAGTTCTGCGCAACCGCCACGCGCGGTTGCGCTTCGTGATATGCATCCGTACGGTTCGCGCCGAACGCGAGCGCAAAGCTCGCCGCCTGCCGGCCCACGGTGTAAAGCTGCTCGACGACCTTCGGGTCCGAACACGTATCGGGCGTTTCGAAGCGTGTTTCAAGCGTGTTGACCGCGGCCCCGAAGGGCGTTGGCCAGCCGCGCAGCGCATGCACGATCGAGCGCAGCGACGTGAGCACCGTGCCCGCCGCCTGCCAGCCATACGCGGTCACGATGCTGCCGACCGCGCGGCCATCGAGATAAGGGCGCTCGTCGAGCCGAAGTTCTTCGAGTGTGTCGAGTGCGTTCTTCACCAGCCCCGAGATGCCGCCGTGATACCCGGGCGACGCGACGATGAGCGCGTCCGCGTTGCGCACGGCTTCAATGAGCTCGCGTTGCTCGTCGGTCAAGTGGCCCGTTTCAGGTGCGTAGTGCGGCAAGCTGTAGAGGAATGCGCCGCCGAACAATTGCACGCGCGCGCCGCTTTCCTGCGCGCCTTTCAATGCGAAAGCGAGCGCGCGCTCCGTGGATGACGCAGGTCGCGTCGTGCCGCCGATACCGACGACCAGCGGCCTCTGCGATGAAGGGGTTCGAGACAAGATCAACACTCCAGGGATTTGAAAGAGGGAAACTGCGGCGCGCCCGTTCTGCGCTCGTTAAGGAAGAACATGCTACCGAGCAAGAGTGTCCACGGGAAAGCACGAATTGCGCTAAGGATATGAGGGATATCGCCGCAGCGCGTGAAGCGAGGCTCGCATCACGCGCCGGGAAGCAGGCTTTCAGAAAAACGCGGCCTTCGGTAAAGGCGTTCCGTGCAGCGCATGTTCGCCGAGCACGCGTGCCTTGTACGCGACCGGATTATGCGAGGCGATCGTGCGGATGTTGCGCCAGTGCCGGTCGAGCGCCGCGCTCTGCTTGCCCGCCGATGCGCCGCCCACGTCGAAGAGCCTCGTCGCGGCGTCGAGTGCGAGTTCGTCGATCAGCACTTTCGAGCGCGCCGCATTCAATGCCGCTTCGAGAAAGAGCGCCTCGTCGGGCGTGCCGGCAAGCGCGGAATCGTAGGCGCGGCCCAACGCATCGGCGGCACGCAGCACGCTCGATTCCGCGACGTAGGCCGCGCTGTCGAGACGCCCGACGATCTGCTGCAACAGCGGGTCGTCGGCCGGGCGGGCGTTGACCGCGTGGTAATAGTTGCGATCGCGACGCTTGAGCAGCGCCACGGCGTCCTTCACCACGCGGCGCAAAATGCCCGCGATGATCGTCGTCAGCCACAGCTGCGAGAAAGTGGCCTGCCACGGGACCTTGAATTCGTCGTCGTAATAGAGCACGTCGTCGCGCGACACCTCGACGTGGTCATAGACGGTTGTACCGCTCGCCGTCAGGCGCTGGCCGATGCCGTCCCAGTCGTCGCGCACGTCCACGCCTTTTTGCCCCACTGCGACGCGCGCCGCGACGAATCGTCCGTCCTGCGCTTTCGCGTTGACGACGATGTAGTCCGCGTAGAGATTGCCCGTGCTGTAGTACTTGACACCGTCGAGCACGAAGCCGTCGCCTTGGGGGGCGAGCGAAGTGGCGCCATCTCCGTCCCCGATGTTCTGCTTGCCGAGTTCGCTCGCGCCGAGGCCGTATAGCGCGCCTTCCTTGACGGAGTCGAGCCAGCGCGAGTAGGGGGCTTGATTCGGCGTGCGCAGCGCGCGCTCCACGAAGGCAAAGTGGTTGCGCAGGATGTGCGGAATGTTCGAGTCGGCTTGTGCGAGATCGAACACGAGCTCGAAGAGCTGCGGCAACGTGGCACCGCCTCCGCCTTCCGCCACAGACAGGCGATACACGCCGAGACGCGCCTCGCGCATGAGCGCGATCGCGTCGCGAGTATCCGCGTCGCCGTTCGCACGCGCATGCGCGCCTTCTTCGATTGCCGAAACGAGTTCGCGCAGAGCCGTTGAAGCAGGTCTGACGGCCTGAGTATGTTCGCCACGTCCGCGACCGGCAGACAGGTTCGATTCGATATGTCCCATTGACGCTCGGTTGTCCAGTTGTTGATCGGTGCACCGCAATCTGCACACACTATTCAAGCCGTCTTGATTCGCCAACCAAGTGAATCTGATAAGCAATGCAGCGCATAACGGTTTTCGCTATCGATTTCATTCGATCGGGATTTCAAATCACGCTGGCAGCGCTTAGCATCTGGAAAACCGTTTGTTGGAGGCCCAGGCGCGCGACCGTACCATCGTTCGTTCCACTCATCCTCGACGAACGCCCATGAACGTCCCTCGCTTTCCCTCCGCCGTGATCGGGCTCGACCCGGCCACGCCGCCAGAACGGACAGCCCCGCGCTCAAGCGACACCCCCGCTCTCGTGGATCTGCCGACTCGCGCCGCCGCGAACAACACCGCGCTGCAATGGTCACTCCTGCGATCGCGCGCCTTGCGCGTCGGCGTGCCGGTCGCGCTGGTGGTGCTGTGGCAACTCGCTTCGTCGCTCAAGCTCGTGGCACCCGAGACCTTGCCGCCGCCCACCGTCATCCTCGCGGCGCTGAAGGAACTGATCGCCGATGGCGAGCTTCAGAACGCGATCGGCGTGTCGCTGCTGCGCGCGGCGACAGGGCTTGCGATCGGCGGTGGCATCGGACTCTTCGCGGGTCTCTTCGCGGGCTTGTGGCGTGTGGGTGAAGAGATCGTCGATGCACCGCTGCAAATGCTGCGCACCATTCCGTTCATCGCGCTCATTCCGCTTTTCATCACATGGTTCGGCATCGGCGAGGGCGCGAAGGTCGCGGTCATCCTCGCCGCCACGATCTTCCCGATGTATCTCAATACATACGCGGGCGTACGCGGCGTCGATCCGAAGCTGCTCGAAGCGGCGAAGGTGTTCGGGCTGTCGAGCCGGCAAGTGGCGCTGCGCATCATCCTGCCGACGGCTTTGCCTTCGATCCTCGTCGGCGTGCGCTACTCGTCCGCCGTGGCGTTGCTCGCGCTCGTCGTCGCCGAGCAGATCAACGCGCAGAACGGCATCGGCTACATCCTTGTGAACGCGAACCAGAACCAGCGCGCGGACATCATCATCGCGGGCATTCTCGTGTACGCGGCGCTCGGCATCGCGACGGACCTCATCATGCGCGCGCTCGAACATCTCGCCTTGCCCTGGAGGCCGCGCTTTGAACTCGCCTGATATCGACGCATTGAAGACCCGTCACGGCGAGCGCAAAACCGCGCTCGAACTAAACGCGGTGAGCCGCGTGTTTTCCGGACGCGCCGTGCTCAAGGACGTTTCGCTCAGTGTGAAGCGCGGCCAGTTCGTCTCGATGCTCGGCGCGTCGGGAGCCGGCAAGACGACGCTCCTGCGCATCCTCGCTGGACTTGATCAAGCCGACAGCGGCCGCGTGCGCGTGGCTGGGGCGCGCTCGGTCGTGTTCCAGGAGCCGCGCCTCGTGCTCGCCAAGCGTGTGTGGGAAAACGTCGTGATTGGCCACGAGCGGCTGCGTGCGACGAAACCGTCGGCGCTCGCGGCGCTGGAGGAGGTTGGCCTCTCGCGTCAGGCGGACGGCTGGCCGAAGACGCTCTCGGGCGGCGAGGCGCAGCGTGTCGCACTGGCGCGCGCGCTCGTGCGCGAGCCGAAGCTGCTCCTGCTCGACGAACCGTTCGCCGCGCTCGACGCGCTCACGCGAATCCGCATGTACGAACTCGTGGCGCGGCTCTGGCGCGCGCACACGCCCGCTGTCGTGCTGGTCACGCACGACATCGACGAGGCGATTCTGCTTTCGGACCGCATCGTCGTGCTGTCGCAGGGCGAGATCAGCGCCGACATTGCCGTCGATCTGCCGCGGCCGCGCTCCCGCGGCGACGAAGCCGCCGTCGCGCTCAGAACGCGGCTGCTCGCCGCGCTCGGCGTGGGCCAGGCGGACGCTTTCCAGACTGCGTCGAGAGACGCGGCATGACGATTTCCTTCACTCATCGAACACACATGCGCACCAGAAAACGCTTTACCGCTCTAATCGTGGCGAGCCTGTTCGTATCGGCGGGCTCGAGCGGCGCCTTCGCAGAAGAGGAGCCGCTTACCTTGCAGATCGGCACGCAGGACGCCGCGTGGCCGCTCATCGTCGAGGCGTCGCACGTGCTTGACGGCGCGCCTTATAAAGTCAAGTGGGCTGTGCTCACCGGCCCGGCGGCGCAACTGTCGGCGCTCTATTCGAAGGTGCTCGACGTGGGCCTGATGGGCGATACGTCGCTCATCATCGAGCAGGGCAACGCGCGCGTGCCGTGGACGCCCGAGACCGCGCCGCTGCAGATCATCGCGGGATGGCGCAATCCGGACAGCAGCTATCCGCCGATTGTCACCGTGGTGCGCAAGGAGGCCGAGGTGAAGAGCCTCACCGATCTGCGCGGCAAGACGTGGGGCTACAACTTCGGCGGCTTCAATTACTTGCAATACGTGCTGTCGTATAACAAGGCCGGGCTGAAGCCGAAGGACATCCAGAGCGTCAAGTTCGGCGACGGCAACGTGTCCGCCTCCGCGTTCAATGCGGGACAGGTCGCGGTCTATTCAGGTGGATACGGCCCGGTGAAAGAGGCAGTCGACAAGGGCGATGCGCGTATCGTGATCAAGAGCGACGAACTGGATATTCCCGCGCTGTCGGTGTTCACCGCACGCACCGACGTCTTGCGCGATCCGGCGAAGAGCCGCGCGCTCGGTGACTTCCTCGGGCGTCTCAAGAACTCGTGGGCGTGGTGGGCGCAGAACGTGCCGGCCGTCGAGAAGATCTATCTGGAGAAAATGAAGCAGAGCCCCGCGCGCGCAAAGTTTTCGGCCGAGAACGGGCGCTCGGTGTTCTATCCGCTCGACAAGTCGCTCGTGGCGCGCGAGCAGCGCATCGCCGATACGCTTTATCGCTCGGGTGACATCAAGAATGAGATCAAGGTCGATCTGGAGTTCAATCCGGTCTACGACGGGCAGGCCGTAGCTGCGCGCTGACCGGCTTCAATGAAGTGGCGAGGGCGTGCGCGATGCACGCCCTTTGTGTCTCAACCGGCGACCGGCGAATAGGGATGCGCGTAGGTGAAAGGATCGCAGAGCAAGTCATTCAACGCGTATTGCCCCACCGCGTGATACTTCCAGCGGACGCTGTCGTGCAGCGTGTGAGTGCGCGCGTTGCGCCAGTGGCGGTCGAGGTTGTGTGCTTCGAGCGTCGATTGCGTGCCCGCGAGCTCGAAGAGCTTGTTCGCGGCGGTCAGGGCGAAATTGGTCGTGAGGACCTTGGCTTCCGCCGTCGCGACGATGGCGGCGGCCACGGCCTCGCGTGAAGCATCGCCGCGCGCTGAATCGATGAGCGTCGCGGCACGCGCGGTCAAAGCTTGCGCGGCGTGATGATCGATCGTCAACGCGCCGATGTCGCGCAGCGTAAAAGGATCGTCGGTGGCATGCGTTGCGGCACTACCGCGCGCGGGATGCGACAGCTCGCGTAGAAAGCGCTTCGTATCGTCGAGCGCAGCCCGGCCGATGCCCAGATCGATCGCGGCGTGCGCGAGTTGCGACACGGCATTGGCGGTATCGATCCTTGCATGCCACCCGCGCGGCACGATCTGCAGCGCGTCGAGTTCGACACCGGTCAGCCGCACCTGTCCGCTTGCCGTCGTACGCTGGCCGAAGCCCGACCAGTCGTCGATGACTTCGACCCCGCGCGCATGACGCGGGACGAACGCGGTCACGGGCAAGCCCTCGTCGTCGCGTGCGGCCACCGGTATCCAGTGCGCAAAGAGCGCGCCGGTCGAGTAGACCTTGTGACCCGACAGCACGAAGCCGCGGTCCTTGCGCCGTATGCGTGTCTCGTGCCCGGACGGCAGACGGTCGCCCGGCTCGGCGGTGGCGTTGCCGAAACGTTCACCGGCGAGCGCGCGCGAAAAGAAGAATTCCTGCTGTGCCGGCGTACCGTCGTAGCGCAATCGTTCAAGCGTGGCGAAATGATTCTGCGGAATCTGCCCAAGCGACGGGTCCGCCGCCGAGATCGATTCGAAGACGTCCGCAATGGTGCGCACCGAGACATCAGCGCCGCCGAACTCGCGCGGCACGCTGATGCCCCACAGCCCCGACTGGCTGAACACCTCCACTTCGGCGCGCGGCAGGCGACGCTCGCGATCCCGGTTCGGTGCGTCCGCTTCGAACTCGCGTGCGAGGCGGCGTGCAACATCGAGCGCTTCTTCGTCCGAGGGAATGATGGCGGTTTGCATGGCGCCCGGGCGCTCCAGAATGATGGTCATGGTCCTCCCGTGTTGATTGAATCGCCTTACGCGGCCTGATGCGCGCGGACGTATTGACTCTCGGGGCGCGGCAGGCCAAGGTGCTCGCGCAGTGTCGAGCCCTCATACTCACGCCTGAAAATGCCCTTACGCTGCAAGAGCGGAACGACGTGATCGACAAAAGCGGCGAGCCCCGAAGGAAAGACATCGGCGTTCAGGTTGAAGCCGTCTGCGCCGCGTTCGTCGAACCAACGCGCGATGTCGTCCGCAATCTGTTCCGGCGTGCCGACGATGATCCGGTGCGCACCCGGATTGCGATCGAGCAGATCGCGCACGGTGAGGTTTTCGCTCTTCGCGAGCGCGACCGTCGAATCGACAAAACCGCGCGAAATGTCCGAACGCGCGACCTTCTCGATGCGCTCGTAAGGCAGCGGCGCATCGATGCGCAGATCGTCCGGCGCAAGCCCGAGCTGACCCGCGAGACGCGCGACCTCGCGGTCGGTGTCGAGCAGGGCGTCGAGTTCGGCCTTGCGCTCGCGCGCTTCACGCTCGGTGCCGCCGACAACCGGATACAGGCCCGGCAGCAGCAGAAAATGATCGGGATTGCGTCCATACCGCCGCACGCGTTCCTTCATCTCAGCGTAGAAGCTCTGCGCGGTTGGCAACGTGGTTTGCGACGTAAAGACTGCATCGGCGAAACGGGCGGCGAGCGCGCGGCCGCCTTCCGACGACCCGGCCTGCACGAGCACGGGCCGCCCTTGCGGACTGCGCGGAACCGTCAGCGGTCCGCGCACGGAGAAGTACGTCCCGCGATGCTCGATGGCATGCACGCGCGAGGGATCGGCGTAGCGCCCGGTCGCCTGGTCGGCGACGAAGGCGTCGTCCTCCCAGCTATCCCAGAGCTTGGTCACGACTTCCACGAATTCCTGCGCACGCGCGTAGCGTTCCTCGGTCGAGAGCGGCACGTCGTGGCTGAAATTGGCGGCGGCGGAACCGTCGTAGGTCGTCACGGCGTTGAACGCGACGCGCCCGCCGCTTATGTGATCGACGGACGCGAAGCGGCGCGCGAGATTGAACGGATCGTTGAACGTGGTCGAGGCCGTGCCGATCAGCCCGATGTGTTGCGTCGCGCCCGCGAGCGCGGTGAGCAGGACGGTCGGCTCCAGCGCCTGCGAAGGCGTTTCGGCGTGATTGCGCAGCGCGAGCAGATCGGAGAGGAAGACGGCGTCGAGTTTGCCGCGTTCGGCGATGGCCGCGATCTCCTTGAAGAAGTTCAGGTCGATGATCGCGCGCGGGTTGTCGAGCTTGCGCCAGCCGGCCGGATGGCGCCCGACGCCCGTAATGTTGGTGTTCAGATGCAACTGGCGTGGCTGGGTCATGGCGTTGTCTGGAGAATCGGTTGATGTGTCGGTGCCGGTGCGGGATGCCGCAAGCCCGCTTCGACGAGCAGCGGCAGGACGGCTTCGCCGAAGTAGGCGAGATCGGGCTCGAAATCGAAGAACGTGAGCTGCACGCCGTCGCATCCGGCGCGCTTCAACGCGAGCAACTGTTCGACGATCTGCTCGGGCGAGCCGATCAGATGCAGATTGCCGCCGAGAATGCGCTGCTCGCGCTTGTGCTTCGCCCACGCCTTTGCATCGCTACGCGCAGCCTGACCGACGAATCCGTCGAGCGCGCCCTCGTCGGCATGCGCGACGATCGCATCGTGGTAATCGCGCGCTTCGCGCTCGGTCGGCCGGCACACGATGGTCGGATTGATGAGCGTGCGCACGCGCCGACCAATGCGCTGCGCTGCTTCGCGAATCCTGGCCGTATGCGCGGGCAGCGCTTCGATGGCGTCGTCGAAATGCGCGCCCGCCGGACTCGTGATGAAGACGAGGTCGGAATGGCGCACGGCATACTCGATGCCCGCAGCCGACCCCGTCGCGTTCACGAGCACCGGGCGGTGATAGCGTGGGCGCGGGCTCACGAACGCGTCGTGCAGATTCCAGTGCGGCGTCCGGATGTTCAGATTCGCGTTGCTGCGCCACAAGGTGTCGAGCACGCTGACGAACTCGGCGGCGCGCTCGTAGCGCTCGTCGTGCGCGATCATCGGCTGGCCGAACATCGCCCATTCGGTTTCGACGTGTCCCGTCACGAGGTTGAGGCCCCAACGGCCGTTGGAGATATGGTCGAGCGTTGCGCCGAACTTGGCGAGGTGCAGCGGGTGCCACGGTCCGTAGAGCACGTGCACGGTGGAGATCAGCAGGATGCGCTCGGTGATCGCGGCGAGTGCGCTCGTCGCGATGAACGCATCGAGCGATTGCTCGCGATACTTGAGCGTGCCGCCATGCCCGTCCTTGCCGAGCCATTGCGCGAGGCCGAAGACGAGATCGAAGCCGAGCGCCTCCACCGTGCGCGTCAAACGTGCGTTGTAGTCGAAGCGCCAGTCGGTGGAACGCGGCAGCGTCGAGATGGACCAGCCGCCGTTTTGAATCGGCAGGAACAGCCCCAGCATCAGCGGCTGCGCGAACGCGGCGTGAAGCGGGCTGCCGGGGATGTCGGCGGGGCTCGACGCGCCGTCGAATGCGGGCAGGACGATCGAGTTCATGCGGCGGTACTGCTCGGTTCGCTCAAACGCTCGAGGCTGCGCTCCGCCGTCGCGGTTTCGAAGTCGAGCACATTGATCGACGCGATCGCATCGCGCTCCACTTGCTCGACGAGTTCGAGTTCCCACGTGAGATACGCGTTCATCTGCTCGGCAACGCGGCCGGGTTCGGCGTGGTACGGGCTGTACCAGGCATCGTCGTCGCCGGTGAGGTTGTTGGCATCGCCCGATTCCAGCGGCAGCCCGAGCGCGATCCAGCGGCGCGTGCCACCGATCAGCGCGGCGATATCCGGACGATGCGCCGCGAGTTCCGCCGCGACGAGTCCGGCGAGTACGCCGTCTTCGGAGGTCAGCACGATCTGTTGGTCGCGCGGAAAGCCGTTGAGACGCGCGCGCAGTTCGCTCGCGGCGATGAAGCGCGCGTCCGGTACATGATTGCGCCTGAAGGCGACGCTGCTGTCGATATCGATCGTTTGCGCTTTGCCTTCGCCGACCGCGCGCGACAGCGCATCCGGCTCGATCCAGTGCGTGCGCGCGCCGTGCGGACGGATGTTCAATGGCTCGGGTCCGGCTTCGTATGTATCGGCAGTAAGCGCGGCGCTTGCTGCGTCGTCGAGCACATGCACGTCGAGATAGCCCAGTTGCCTGAGCCACGATGCGGTCATGCGGGCGCGCACGCCGTCGTCATCGCGCAGGACCACGCGGGCGTGCAGCGCGCCCACGTATTCATCGGTCGCCTGCACGAGTTGCCCTCCCGGCGCCGAGCGCCAGCCCGCCGGATGGCCCGCTTCGTATTCGAGCGGATCACGCACGTCGAAGCGATACAGCGTGCGCTCGCCACTCTCGCGTTCGAACAGGGCGAGCGTCGCGCCGTCGATCACCGGCACCTCGGCTTTGCGCGCGGCGGCGGCGGCGAGTTCGCGCGCCGTGGCAAGCGTCGCCGCATCCGGGCGCGGCGCGGTGCGAATCTCGCCATGCTCGAGTTCGAATCCCGCGAGCAGCCACGACATCGAGCCGCCCGTCAGCGCCGCGACGGGATTCGGCACGCCCGCGTTGATGAGCGATTGCGCGCCGAGAATGCTGCGCGTGCGGCCCGCGCAATTGACGACGATCAGCGTGTCCGGCGAGGGTGCCGCAGCGAGCGCCCGATAAACGAGTTCCGCGCCCGCGCAATCGACGCCGCCCGGAATGTTCATCGCGTTGAATTCGCCGAACGGACGCGAATCGAGCACGACGAGATCGTCGCCCGCATCCTGGCGAGCCTTGAGCGTCACCGCGTCGACGTTGGGCGTATGGAGCCGGTGCTCGATCAATTCGCCGAACGCCTTGCCGGGCACATTGGTGCCGCTGAACACCTCGAAGCCGGCTCGTTCCCAGCCATCGACGCCGCCTTCGAGGATCGACACGTCGGTGTATCCCCAGCGCCCGAGCAGCGCGGCGGCGCGCACCGTGTGCTCGCCCTGTGTGTCGACAAGCACGATGGGCGTGGTCCGTCGCGGCACAAGACGCTCGATCACGAGACCCAGGCGGCCGACCGGCGCAATCGACGAGTAGAAGAGGCGCTTTCGCGCAGTGACGCCTTCCTCGCGGACGTCGAGCAGGGCGAGTTCCGTGCGTTGACCGATGAGCGTGCGCAATTGCGCCGGAGAGACGAGGCGGGACATGAACGGTGAGTCCTTTGAGTTGAGTTTGGAAGACGAAGCGGGCGCGCGAATCACGCGTAAGGGGGGCCGCCGCCGTCGACATAGAGCCGCGTGCCGGTCACGAAGCGCGCGTCGTCGGAGAGCAGATACGCGACCGCGGCCGCGACGTCTTCGGGCGTGCCGGGGCCGTCGAGCGCGGTGAGGCGCGTCGGCTCGGTCGCCGCCTGCGTGGTGGCCATCGAATCGAAACGCGGCGAGCGGATCGGGCCCGGCGCGACCGCGTTCACCCGTACGCCGAGCGGACCGTACCTGCGCCCGAGGCCCTGAACCAGCAGGTCGAGCGCTGCATTGACGCTCGAGCCGGGAAAGTGATTGGGCGGCGGCGCGATACCGCCGCGTCCGGAGATCGCGACGATCGCGCCGTGCCCCTGAGCGATGAAGCGCGGCAACGCGGCGCGTATCGGACGCACCGAGCCGAGCAGCTTGGCGTCGATGACGCGCTGCCAGTCGTCGTCGGTGAGGTCGAGGAAGTCGCCGAATGCAGCGACGTTCGTGCTGGTCACGAGGCCATCGAGACGGCCGAAGCGCTCTTCGATCTGCGCGAAGGCCGAGCGTACGCTGCGGTCATCGGCGACGTCGACCGACAGCGGCACGACGTGCGGCCAATCCGCAAAAAGCTGCGTATCGACGTTGCGCGAGGACGCGATCACGTTCGCTCCCGCGAGTGCGAGCCTTCTTGCGGTGGCCGCGCCCAGCGCGCCGAATGCGCCAGTGATCCAGAAGACGCGGTCTTCAAACAGCTTGCTCATACAGTGCTCCGATGAATGATGGATCAGGTCAGCGATTGCCCGCCTCGATCTGCGCGGTGTAGCGGTCGTCGACGACCGTCGAGAAATCGACCGGGCGCGGATAGAACCCGATCTCGCCGAGTTTTTTGGTCGCTTCGACTTCGGCCTTGAAGGGCGCGCCGTCGTGTTTCACCGGAACGAGACGATAGGCGCCGCTTTTTGCCGCGAATAGCGCCTGATCCGGCGTGAGCTGCTGGGCTTTGGCGTAGGCGGCGGCTGTTTCGGCGTCGTGCGTGGCTGCCCAGTTCAGGTAGCGCGCGAGGCGCGTCATGAAATCGCCGATCGCCTCGCTCAATTGCGGGTCTTTCAGCGCGCCCGTGCGCGCCGTGACGGACACGAAGCCCGGAAAGCCCACTTCGTTCTCGGTCGCGAGCTCGCGTACCGCGCCGCTCGCGAGCGCGTCCGCGACCCGGGAGCGGGTGGCCGGCGCCGCATCGACAGCGCCCGCGACAACGGCGGGCGCGGTGGCGTCGTACGTGAGCAGGCGCAGCTTCACGTCCTTCACGTTGAGGCCGGCCTTGTCGAGGGCGAGGAGGCCGACTGCGTTCGCGTTGCCGCCCTCGTTGAACGCATACGTCCTGCCGCGCAAGTCGCTGATCTTCGTGACGCCGGATGCCTTGCTCGCAATCACGAGCATCGGCGAGTAGCGCTTGCTGTCGACCGGGGCGAGCAGCCCGATGAGCTTGATCGGGGCGGTTTCAGCGGTCCAGTTGCGGCGATCCTCCGACGATGCCTTCGGCGCGGCCGTATCGCTCAGGCCCCAGCTGATGTCGATCGCGTTGCCGCCTAACGCCTGCACGGTCGGCCCCGCGCCGTTCAGACGCGCCCATTCGATGCGATACGGTGTGCCTTTCAGGAAATCGGTCGCCTCGATGGCTTCGCGCGTCACGTCCTGAAAGATGCCTACGCGCAGGACGGGCTGCGCGGCGTAGGACGATGAAGCGACGCAAGCGGTGACGCCGATCAAAGCGAAGAGCGAATGAAGCAAAGGGCGGGCAATGGACATGAGGCGTCTTCGAGTTGAGATTGGTTGGAAGTTCACGCGGCGACGGCGCTAGGGCTGATCGCCGTGCGCCGCACGCCGAGCTCGGCATAGAGACGATCACGCAGCGCGGCGCCTTCTGGATGCGACGAATCGCGCTGCCCTGCTGCATCGCTGACCGTGACATCGAGCGTGAGACGCGCATCGCGCAGCACGACGATGCGGCTGGCGAGGCGCACGGCTTCTTCCACGTCATGCGTGACGAGCAGCACACCGGGGCCATGCCGCGCGACGAGCTGGCGAACGAGGTCCTGCATGCGCAGGCGGGTGAGCGCGTCGAGCGCAGCGAAGGGCTCATCGAGCAACAGCAACGCCGGGTCGCGGATCAATGCGCGAGCCAGCGCGACGCGTTGCGCCTCGCCGCCTGAGAGCGTCGCGGGCCAGGCATCGACGTGGCGCGTGAGGCCCACTTCGGCAAGTGTCGCGATGGCGAGCTCGCGAGCGCGCGATGTTCTCGGTACGCCCATCAGCACGTTCTGCCAGACCCGCTGCGACGGAATGAGGCGCGGCTCCTGAAACACGGCCGCGCGCGGCGTGGCCACGAAACCCTCGCCGGCATCGAGAGAATCGAGGTCGAGCAGGGTGCGCAGCAGCGTCGTCTTGCCGGAGCCGGATGCGCCGAGCAGCGCGACGAATTCGCGGCGCCGTATCGTCAGATCGAGACGCTCGAAGATCGCGCGCTCGCCGAAATGCTTGCTGGCCTGGCGAATGGAAACCGCGAGATCGGGCTCGCGTGCGGTGGTGTCGCGTGTCATCGGCGGCGCTCTTCGTTAAGTGTGCGACGCCAGGGCAGCGCGATGCGTTCGGCGGCGCGCAGCAGCGCATCGATCGTGAGGCCGAGCAACGAGTAGACGAGCACGACGCCCAGGATGATGTCGGTGCGCAGCGCGGCGCGCGGGTTGAGCGCGAGATAGCCGATGCCGGAAGTCGCGTTGACCTGCTCGGCCGCGACGAGTGCGAGCAGCGCGGTGCCCATCGCGTAGCGGACCCCGACGAGAATCGAAGGCATCGCGAGCGGCAACACGATCTGCAGCGCGATCGCCGCGCGCGACACGCCGAAGACCTGCGCGGCTTCGACGAGTTTCGCATCGACATGGCGCACGCCGGAAAACGTGTTCAGGTACACCGGAAACACGCACGCGATGGCAATGAGCAGGATCTTCGGCTTCTCGTCGACGCCGAACCAGATCACGAACAACGGAATCAGCGCGAGGAAAGGAATCATCCGCAGCATCTGCAGGAGCGCGTCGTAGGTGCGCTCGCCGATGCGCGACAAGCCGGCCACGAGACCTAGCACGAGGCCGATTCCGCCGCCGATCAGAAAGCCTGCGACCGCGCGCTGCAATGATGCGACGAGGCTGTCCCACAAGACGCCGCTGCGGGCGAGATCGACGAGGGCGGCGGCCACATCGAGCGGCGCTTCGAGCACGTGAGAATCGATCCATCCCGCCGTTGCCGCGAACTGCCAGATCAGCAGCAATGCGAGCGGGAAGATGAGGCGCGTGAGTTCCCTGGTCGAAACCTGACGCTTGCTGCTTGCGGCGCGCGTCTTGAACACGCGCAAGTTCGCGTGGCCATTTCGCCGGGGCGTTGGCAGCGTGCTCATACGGGGCGCCTCGCGAATCGACGCATGAGCGCCGGCGCGGCGGTGGAAGCAGAGGTGACGGACATGAGCGTGGCGTGCCTGAAAGGTGGAGATTCATCTTCGACGCGTGCGTGCTCAACGCAAACCGATCATTTCACGGATGCTTTTGCTCGATCCCGTGCATTGATTAGCTGCTGGCGTGTGAAGTGAATTTCGCGCCGACCGTCAAATATCCGGGAATTGATAACGTGCGCACATCAATGCTTTTAAAAAATGCACTTATCGCGTCAATTTATTTGCGTGAGTATCTGTACTCAAGATTCCAGCCAAATTGGAACGCAAGTAAAACGCATCGGAGACAAGCCATGCACGACGCAAGACGCATTCGAAGCGGCTAGCGATTGCCACTCGAGGCCGCCCGGCCTCGCGGTCCAGCCTCAACGCATACCAGACATCGCGATCCGAGCGCCCGCGGCGCAGCGGCCGCGTTGTCACGCCCGAACACTCGTTTCTTTTCTATCGCAATGCCCTTCAGGAGACAAACTTCATGCAAATCACCGGTATGTTGCACGGCGCGCGCCTGCTTCAATTCGTCGGATTCCCGGCGAGCGAAATCCTGGGCCCGAGCGCCAGCGAAGAGGAGATCAAGACCTTGATCGATCGTCATCGCCAGATTTTCATCAAGCCCGTCTTCAAGGGCGGAGTCGGAAAGAAGGGCAAGGCGGGCTTGCTCGGCCGCGCCACCGATCTCAAGACTGCATTGATCGAAAAAGAGCGGTTGTACTTTGCCGAGCACACCGTCGGCCACCTGAAAGCGAAGGCGAATGGCGTGACATTCGAGGCCGGCGTGCCAGCCGAGCATGAAGTCTATTTCTCGATCACCGATTCCACCCGCTTTCGTGCTCCGACGATGACGCTCTCGCACAAGGGCGGCATGGACATCGAAGAGGTCGATCCGAAGCATGTGGCGATGGTGCCTTTCGATGCGTTGACGGGCCTCAAGGCGTTCGTCGTGGCGAACGCGCTGAGCGAGATCGGCGCGCCGAAGGAGATCATTTCTCCGCTCGTGCAGCAGTTGCCGAAACTCTGGGAGCTCTTTCACGACTTCGGCATGACGACGCTGGAGCTCAATCCGATCCGGATGCGCGAGGACAAGAATGGACGGCTGACACCGGTCGCCTGCGACTTCAAGTGCGGCTTCGATCGCGACGATCCGCGCTGGACGCGTCTTGGATTGCCGCAACACCTGTTCGCCGCCGACTACTCCGACTTCGAGCAGGAGATCAATCAGTTGCGCACGCATCAGGGCCAAAGCGATGTGTACGTGATCAACGACAAGGGAACGATCCTCGCGCCGACGTTCGGCGGCGGTGCCAACTCGCTGGTCACCGAAATGCTCGGCGACGCCGCGATCATCTCGTCGGATTTCGGGGGCAATCCGCCCTACGCGAAGATGAAGGAAGTCGCCCGTATCTGCTTCAAACACTGGCTCAAGCAGTCGAACGTGCTTTTCATCATCGGGGGCAAGTCGAACAACACCGACATCTTCGAGACGCTGCGCGCGATGGCCGATGCCCTTCGCGAACACTTCAGCGAGCATGGACCGACGCCGCTCTACGTGGTGCTGGGCCGGGGCGGGCCGAACCTCGTGCGAGGCATGGCGGCGTTGAGAGACACCTGCGACTCGCTCGGCCTGCCTTACAGACTTTTCGGATTCGACTCCGACATCAGCGAAGTCATCCAGTACGCACGCAAGGCGGACGCGTGGATGCGCGAGGGTGGCCGGGCCGAAGTGGCAGCACGGATCGGCGCGACCACGATGAAAACCGAAACGGCTCAGGCTTGAGGAGAGCGACATGCACAAACAACACAGCAACCCGTTCAAGTATTTCGTCGGCGTCAACTCGCTCGCGCAGATTGCCACCCGCGACGATCGCGTGTGCATCCTCAACATCCTCGGCGGCGAATCGTCGGACGTAACGCCGGTCAGCCATGACTTCTCGGGCGGCAATATCGTCTTCGGCACTGCGCCGGGGAAGGGCGGGCAAACGCTCGCGACATCGATCGGCGATATCCCGGTGTACAACAACGTCCGCGAAGGGCTGGAGGCAGGGCACCGTTTCAATTGCGGCGTGGTGTATCTGCCGCCATCGGCTGCCCGTGACGGCGTCGCCGAACTGATCCGCGTCAATCCCGACCTCAAGAAGATTTTCATCATCACCGAGAAGATCGCCGTGCATGACGCCCGCGAAATCCGCGCGATGGGTCAGCAAGCGGGCATCGACATCTTCGGGGCGAACGGGCTGGGCGTCGCGGACTCGTGGAATCGCGTGAGGATCGGCGGAGCGCTCGGGGGCGACAATCCGGACGATTCGCTGCGCAAAGGTTCGATCGCTATCTTCTCCAACTCCGGCGGCTTCAGCACGACGATCGCGCAGTACCTGCGCATGAGCGGCTGGGGCACGTCGACTGTCATTTCGAGCGGCAAGGACGTCTACATTCACTACGCCGCGCCGGAATTTGCATTCGCACTCGCCAACGATTCGCGCAGCAAGGCCGCCGTGCTCTATTGCGAACCGGGCGGCTATTACGAAGCCGATGCGACCTTCACGAAGCCGGTCGTGGCCTGCGTGGTGGGTCGGTGGAAAAGCCGGCTGACGCGCGCGGTCGGTCATGCGGGCGCGATGGCTGGTGGTTCCGACGACGCGCAAGCGAAGGAACGCTGGTTCATGGAGAAGGTCGGCGTCGACCAGCTCTTCAGCCCCGACAATCCATGCTGCTCGGCCAAGGGCGCGGTCGTCACGAACATCGCGCATATCCCGGCGGCGCTGACCGCCGTCATGCGCGCCAACGCGACGATGCCCGACTTCGAGCCCGAAGGCAGCCTTGCGCTCAAGCCGTGGTTCGGCTCCGATCAGGGTATCGGACTTCCGTCAGAGCTTGCGATTCCCGTGGTCGGCGCGGTCGCCCCGTACGACGAGCAGGTCTTGCAGGTCAACAGCCAGATCGGGGCGATAACGCCACGTCAGACGCTCAAGGACGCATCGGGCGCGTCGCAAATGGATGCGAAAACGCAAGTCAGCAGCCTGCACGGAACCTCGATGCTCGACGCCGCGACGCGCTCACTCGAAGCGAACGTGAACCTTGCCCTGCTGCACGAATCCGGCGGCGAGAACGACGAGAAGCTGATCAACGTGGCGATCGCGGCATCGGTCAATCTGCATGGAACGCCGGAACTCGTCGCGGCCCAGGCGGCGCGCGAGGCGGGCAACGCCCCCAACGCGATTTTGGCGGCTGCGGCATCGATCGTCGGGCCGAATCGTCAGCGCGCGGCGCGTAATGCCGCCAAATGGCTGATCGATCACTTCGCGGCTGCGGGCCTCACGAACGCGCTCGATGAAAGCTTCGACACCGGCCAGATCGACACCACCGGCTGCGAGCCGCTCTTCGCCGATGCCCGTGATCCGCGCGCCGAAGCGATGCTCGCGGGACTTGCAAAGCGTGGCGCCAGATCGGTGTTGATCCGCTGGCTGGCGTCGCAGCCGGCGCACCCGACGGCGGACGCCGTCCTCGCCGCGATCACCACGACTTTGGCGTGGGGCCCGCTCATGCGCAAGCGTGTGTCGCGCGTGACCGCCGAGAGCTTGCCCTGGTGGACCATGCTGTTCGGACGTTTGATCGGCGCTTCGGCGGATGCATCTCGTCACGCCCCGGAAGGATTCTGCGGCTTCACCACCGAATCGCTCCTGAACGAACGCAGCCTCACCGAGATTTGCTTTGCGGCACTGCTCGATCTCGAACCCGGCCCCGACGATCTGTTCGCCTTCAAGACGCTCGCCGGACTGCTGCTCACCAACGGTCCGGGAGCCATCTCGGCGCAAGGCGCGAAAGGCGCGGTATCGGCTGACGGTCCGGAAAGCCCCGAGCGCGTGCAGCTCAACAAGGCGCTCGTCGGCTTCCTTTCGCATACCGGCTTTACGCATGGCGGCAACGGGTACGAGGGGATTGCCTTCCTGATCGAAGCGTTCCGCGACACTTCGCTCGGCGATCCGTCGGACGCTGAACACGGCGTCGATCTGCGCTCGTTGGCCGCGCGGTCGGTTGAGCGTTACGCGCAATACAAGGCGCGGCAAAAAAGCGCGGGCAGCCTGGACATAGCGAAGCTGCCAGGGGTCAATCATCCGGTGTTCAAGGACAGGCCCGTCAACCACGACCCGCGCGAGGTGTTTATCGCAAACCTGTGCGAGCAACGCGGGGAATACAACGCGTTCCATGCGTTCTATCGCGAGCTCGTGCAGGCGCTGTTCGATGCCGGCGTGTCACGCAACGTGTACTGCGTGAACGTCGATGCGGTGATCGCGGCGTTGCTGCTCAAAATGCTGTGGCAACCCTTGCGACGCGGCGATCTGGCCGAGTCCGATCTGGAAACCGCCGCGTTCACGATCTTCCTTTATCCCCGCATGCTCGGATGCGCGGCGGAAATCGACGATCACCTGAATCGCGGACGCAACATGGACACGCGCACGCCCGCTTCCCAGTGCCGCTTCGTGGCGTGAATGCTTGACCGGGACTGATAACCAGCGCACATCAATCGTTCCGAAAATAGCACTTATCGTTTCGCACCGTTCGGGCGAGTATTCGACAAACAATAAATCGCCTGAACACCGCAAGTTCAAAATTTCTGGAGACACCTCGATGCATCCCTCCTCAACCACCCTGGCCCCCGGGCAATCGAAGGCATCCGCCGTACTACGCGTGACGGCGGGTAACTTCCTGGAGCAGTTCGACTTCTTTCTGTTCGGCTTCTACGCGACGCAGATCGCCGCGGTCTTTTTCCCGGCGGCGAGCGAGTTCGCTTCGCTGATGATGACGTTCGCGGTGTTCGGCGCCGGCTTCCTGATGCGGCCGCTGGGCGCGATCATCCTCGGCGCGTATATCGATGATGTCGGCCGACGCAAGGGCCTGATCGTCACCCTGTCGATCATGGCGAGCGGCACCATCCTGATCGCGTTCGTCCCCGGCTACGCGACCATCGGACTCTTCGCGCCGTTGCTGGTTCTGATCGGTCGCTTGCTCCAGGGTTTCTCGGCGGGTGCGGAATTGGGCGGCGTATCGGTCTATCTTGCCGAGATGGCGACGCCCGGACGCAAGGGCTTCTTCACGAGCTGGCAATCCGCCAGCCAGCAAGTGGCGATCGTGGTGGCAGCGGCGCTCGGCTTCGCGCTGAATCAATGGCTCGACACGGCGGCGATCGCCGCGTGGGGATGGCGCGTGCCGTTCTTCGTCGGCTGCATGATCGTGCCTTTCATCTTCATTCTTCGGCGCAATCTCGAGGAAACGCAGGAATTCAAGCAGCGTCAGCATCGTCCGAGCATGAAGGAAGTGTTTGCAACGCTCGTGCAGAACTGGACTGTCGTGATCGCCGGCGTGCTTCTGGTCGCGATGACCACGACGAGCTTCTACCTGATTACGGTCTACGCGCCGACCTTTGGCAAGACGGTCCTGCATCTGAGCACCGCCGACAGCCTGCTCGTCACGCTGTGCGTGGGCATCTCAAACTTCATCTGGCTGCCGATCGGCGGCGCGCTCTCGGACCGGATCGGACGCCGTCCGCTTCTCCTCGCGATGACGATCCTCGCGATCGCAACCGCCTACCCCGCGCTGTCGCTGCTCGCCCACGCGCCGAGCTTCATCAACATGCTGCTCGTACTGTTGTGGCTCTCGTTCATGTACGGCATGTACAACGGCGCGATGGTCGTCGCGTTGACCGAGGTGATGCCGGTCGAAGTGCGCGTCGCCGGATTCTCGCTCGCCTACAGCCTCGCGACGGCGGTTTTCGGCGGCTTTACGCCCGTTATCTCGACCGCGCTCATTCACATGACCGGCGACAAGGCCGCGCCCGGCTACTGGATGAGCTTCGCCGCGGTGTGCGGACTCGGTGCGACGCTGGCACTGTATCGGCGCCGTCCCGTTCCGCTGCATGCGGGGTCCTGAAACATCGCATCCTTTCGAACATGAAATCCATTCTTCTGAAATTCTGTACCGCCGCGCTCGTCGGCAGCGCGGCCGTCGCGGCGAATGTACAGGCCGCCGATCTGCATGTGATGAGTTCGGGCGGCTTCACCGCGGCATACAAGCTGCTTGGCCCGAAGTTCGCGGCATCGACCGGCGATACGCTCGATACCGCGCTTGGCCCGTCGATGGGCAAATCGCCGGAGGCCATTCCGAACCGTCTTCAGCGCGGCGAGCCTGCCGACGTGGTGATCATGGTCGGCTACGCACTCGACGACCTGATCAAAGAGGGCAAGGTGATTCCCGATTCCCGCGTCGAACTCGCGGATTCACGCATCGGCATGGTCGTGCGCGACGGTGCGCCGAAGCCCGACATCGGGTCCGAGGCGGCGCTCAAGGAAACCTTGCTGCACGCCCGGTCGATCGCGTATTCGGATAGCGCGAGCGGCGTCTATATCGAGCGCGAGTTGTTCAAGCGGCTCGGCATAGAGGAGCAGGTGAAGGCCAAGGCGAAGATGATCCCGAAGATCCCGGTGGCGTCCGTGGTCGCGACGGGCGACTACGAAGTGGGCTTCCAGCAGGTGAGCGAGTTGCTTCCAGTGAAGGGCGCCGCGTACGTCGGCAAGATTCCGGAATCGATGCAGTCCGTCACGCGCTTCGCGGCGGGAATACCGGTTGGCGCACAGCATCCGAAGGAAGCGAAAGCGCTGCTCGACTATCTCGCGTCGCCTGCCGTGCAGCCAGAGGTGACGTCGACGGGGCTCGATTCCGTCGCCGCGCATTGAGATGAGCGCAACGATTCAGCCCGGCAGGTCGGCGGGCTGATCGAAGGGTTCCTCGGGCCCATGCGCGAGGCTCAATGCTTCTTTCAGGCGC
>NZ_FCNW02000021.1 GCF_001544475.1 Caballeronia humi
AAGCTGACGGTCGCCGATTCATTTCGAATCGGCTGCATTGGCCGGATCGGCGAGCGCGAGATGCGCGGCGCGCTCGAAGCGGTACGCGACATGCTGCAAACGATGGGCATAACGGGCATATCGACGCAAGCCGCCTGATTCCGAGGCGGCGGCCGGAATGCAAATCGCAGCCGCGAGTCAGCCGCTTCGAGAGTTCATACGCCGCCCGAAGGCTGGCTCACGAAGCCTGCGCGTAATACAGATTCTGCGGATGCCGGGCCTCGGCGAAGAAGAACCATCGTTCCGCGACCAGCCCCGCGTATTGCGTAACGAAAGCGGCACAAACCAGCCCGATCGACGACACGCCCGTCCCCATCATCATCACCATCAGCACGATCGGCACGCCGAAGGCGCCGGCAAGAAACGTCCACTTGATGCGGCGCAACGCGCCGGGAGTCTTCCCGTGGAAGAATTCACGCAGATTGAACGCGCCGGCCGTGAAGCCACGCGATTTCTGCACGACGTTCGGGCCCTTGATGCCGGTCGCGCTTTGCACCGTCGATTTCGGACGCAGGCGAGCATTGCGCACGAGCGACGCCACGCGACTCGCACAGCCAGCAAGCGTCAGAATGCAGGCGCACGTCGCGAGTCCGACGGTGAGTGATGGCGCGAGCCAGGCCGCGCACACGGTCGCGAGCGTAAAGCCGGACGCGCAGCCGAGCAGCACGAAGTTGACCATCGTGAGCGGCGTCGCCCATTCCTGCAGAAAGCGCAGGCACGCATAGATCATCGCGGTGCACACGAAGAGCGCGCCGCTCGCAACCACGCCGAGCGCGCCGATCGCGAGCGACCATGGCGACGCGAACCAATGCGCGACACCGTACGCGAACGCGCAGGAAAGGAACGCGGGCAGGCACAGGCATTCGCGCGAGAGCCACGACGTGCGCCACATCGCGATGGCGCGCCACGCGCGCTCGGGATGTCCGAGGTGGAAGAACGAAGCGATGAGCCCAAGCACGCCGAGCACGACCGACACTGCCGCGCCGACGACGAAGAACGTCTGCGTCGGCGCCGCGACGATGCCGAAACGCAGCGCGGCTTCGACGCCGACGAGCGCGATAAAAAGGCCCTGCGCGGCGCCGCTCAACGTCGTTAAGAATACGACCGAGAATGCGGGTTTCATTGGCTGCTCCGAAAGTCGATGAAGTCGATGTAGGGAATCACACGCGCACCGCCAGCGAGGCGAGATGCAGTTCGCCGCGTTCGGGTTGCGCATCCTGCGGCTGACAGGAGCACGCACCGCTACCGCACGACGTGACCGGCTGCCGCGGCAGATAGTGGTTCGCGGGCTTCGTGTCCCACTCGGGCATCAACTGGTATCCGCCGCGCTCGCGTATCGCCTTCGATACGACCGAGTCCGGGTCGTGAATATCGCCGAAGAGCCGCGCCGAGGTCGGGCAAGCGAGCACGCACGCGGGCTTGCGATCGCGCTCGGGCAGCGCCTCGTTATTGATGCGATCGGCGCAGAGCGTGCACTTGGTCATCTCCTGGCGCGCTTCGTCGAGTTCGCGCGCGCCGTACGGACACGCCCACGCGCAGTACTTGCAGCCGATGCACTTGTCGAAATCGACGAGCACGAGGCCGTCCTCCTTGCGCTTGTAGCTCGCGCCCGTCGGACACACGGGCACGCACGGCGGGTCCTCGCAGTGCAGGCACGACTTCGGGAAGTGGATGGTGTCGGCGAGCGGGAATTCGCCCGCCTCGTAGGTCTGCACGCGGTTGAAGAAAGTGCCGGAAGGATCGGCGTCGTAGGGACGCGAGTCGGAGAGACTGCCCGCCTCGCCCGACGTGTTCCATTCCTTGCAGCTCGTCACGCACGCGTGGCATCCCACGCAGACGTTCAGGTCGATCACGAGCGCCATCTGGGTCATGTGCGGCTCCTGTCAGGTGTTCTTGATGCTGTTGCGCAGGCGCGCGGCGAATTCCCCGCGACCCGCGAAGTAGGTCTGCACGACGCGCTGGATCACGCCCGTCATGCCGGGCGCGGCGCGCATCGGTGCGAATTGCGGGAGCGTGTGGTCCGCGTCGGCTTCGGCCGGGTAGACGCGCACGCGCACGTCGTACCATGCCGCCTGGCCCGTGACCGGATCGGAATTCGACAGGCGCGAAGCGGTGGGTGTCGCGCCCGGCAGTTCGTCGGTGATCAGGTGATTGAGCAGGAAGCCGCGCTGCGATTCGTTCGCATCGGGACCGAGATTCCACGCGCCCGCCGCCTTGCCGATCGCGTTCCACGTCCACACCGTGCCGGGCTCGACGGTCTCGCTGTAGCGCGCCATGCAGCGCACCTTGCCCCACTGCGATTCGACATAAATCCAGCCGCCGTCCTCGATACCGTTCTCGCGCGCCATCAGGGGATTCATGTACAGATGGTTTTCGCCGTGAATCTGCCGCAGCCACGCATTCTGCGAATCCCATGAGTGATACATGGCCATCGGCCGCTGCGTGACGGCCGCGAGCGGGAAGCGCGCGAGATCGGTTGAATCGCGTTCGAGCGGCGGATACCAGAACGGCAGCGGATCGAAATAATGCTCGACGCGCGCACGCAGATGATCAGGCGGCTGGCGTCCCTTCGTGCGACCCTGCGCGGCGAGGCGGAACTTCTGCATCACATCGGAGTAGAGCTGGATCAGGATCGGCTCATTGAACTTGCGAAAGCCTTTTTTGACCGCCCAGTCGAGATACGGTCCGTTGCAGTTGCGCATGTACTGCAAGGTTTCGGGCAGCGTGTAGTGAAAGACGCAATCGTTCTTCGCGTATTGCTCCCACTGGTTCGGATTCGGCTCGCCGACGAGCGCGTCCTTGCCGTCCTTGCCGCGCCAGCCGATCAGAAAGCCCACGCCCGAGCCCGGCGACGTTTGATGATTGACGATGAACTCCGGATAATCGCGATACTTGCGCGTGCCCTCGGGCGTCGTGAACGCGGGCAGCTTCAGGCGGCTCGCGAGCTCGATCAACACTTCCTGGAACGGTTTGCATTCGCCCGTCGGCGGCACGACCGGCACGCGGACCGAATCGACCGGACCGTCGAATTCGGAGATCGGACGATCGAGCATCGACATCGCGTCATGGCGTTCGAGATAGGTCGTGTCGGGCAGGATCAGGTCGGCGAAGGCGGTCATTTCCGACTGGAACGCATCGCACACGACGATGAACGGGATCTTGTACTCGCCGTTACCGCGCTTGTCGGCGAGCATCTTGCGCACTTCGACCGTGTTCATCGACGAATTCCACGCCATGTTCGCCATGAAGATCATCAGGGTGTCGATGGGGTAGGGGTCGCCGCGCCACGCGTTCGTGATGACGCTGTGCATCACGCCGTGGACCGCGAGCGGGTATTCCCACGAGAACGCCTTGTCGATGCGAACCGGGCCGCCCGCATCGTCGATGAAGAGGTCTTCGGGCGCGGCCGGCCAGCCGAGCGGACCGCTCGCGAGCGGCGTGTTCGGCTTGACCGCGTCAGGATGATTCGGCGGTTTCGCCGACGGCGGCACCGCGCGCGGAAACGGTGACTTGTGCCGGAAGCCCCCCGGCCGGTCGATCGTGCCGAGCAGCGACATCAGCACGGCGAGCGCGCGGATCGACTGGAAGCCGTTCGAATGCGCGGCGAGTCCGCGCATCGCGTGGAAGGCGACCGGGTTGCCCGTGACGGTCTCGTGCGTCTTGCCCCATGCATCGGTCCAGCGGATCGGCAGCGTGATCTTGTGGTCGCGGCTCACTTGCGCCATCTCGGCGGCGAGGCGCCGGATCGTCGCGGTGGGGATGCCGGTGATGTCGGCGGCCCATTCGGGCGTGCAATCGGCCACGCGTTCGCGCAGCAACGCGAACGACGGCGTGACGGGCGTGCCGTCGTCGAGCGTGTAGCGGCCGTCGAGCGCGGGGTCGGCGTCGTGGGCGTGATGCGGCACCGCGCGATTCGTCGCGCGATCCCACCACAAGTGGTTCTGCGGGAAGAGCGGGTTGCCTTCGGACGTTTCAGGATCGCGCACGAAGAGCCCGAATGTGTCGCTCGCTTCGTTCATGTCGAGCAGTTCGGCCGCGTTCGTGTAGCGCGCAACGAACTCGTGATCCCAGGCATCGGCGGCGATCAGTTCGTGGATCAGCGCCATGAAGAGCGCGCCATCGGTGCCGGGTCGGATCGGCACCCATTCATCGGCGATCGCCGCGTAGCCGGTGCGAACCGGATTGATCGCGATGAAGCGCCCGCCCGCGCGCTTGAACTTCGAGAGGGCGATCTTGAGCGGATTCGAATGATGATCTTCCGCCGTGCCGATCATGAAGAAGAGCTTGGCGCTGTCGAGATCGGGGCCGCCGAATTCCCAGAACGATCCGCCAATCGTATAGATCATGCCCGCCGCCATGTTCGCCGAGCAGAAACCGCCGTGTGCCGCGTAATTGGGCGTGCCGAACTGCTTCGCGAAGAGGCCGGTAAGCGCCTGCATCTGGTCGCGGCCGGTGAAGAGCGCAAACTTCTTCGGGTCGGTCGCGCGCAGGTGGGCGAGACGGTTTTCGAGTGTGGCGAAGGCGGTTTCCCACGAGACCGGCTCGAATTGCGCGGTGCCGCGCTCGGCGTCGGGCTTGCGCATTAGCGGCTGCGTGAGGCGCGCGGGCGAGTACTGCTTCATGATCCCCGACGCGCCTTTCGCGCAGATCACGCCCTGATTGAGCGGGTGATTCGGGTTGCCGTCGATGTAGCGAACTTCGCCTTCGCGCAAGTGCACGCGGATGCCGCAGCGGCACGCGCACATGTAGCAGGTCGTGGTCTTGACTTCCAGCTTTTCGTCTTGTGTGCGAGCGCCGTGTTCCATCTGTTGCCCCTTCGTGAGTGTGCTTCAACGCTTGAGCGTGCGCCTCTCGAATCGTTCAGCCGAACAGGTGCTGCACGCCATAGGTAATTGCCAGCCCGCCGCAAACAGCCATGCATACAGGATCGCGCCAGTTGCCAGCGCACGCGGACTAGCCTCGCGAATTTGCGAGAAGCGCGTTTCCATGCCAAGGGCGGTCATTGCCATCGAGAGGGCGAAGGAACATGGGAAGCACGGAATAGGTTGTTGGATGCTGCTAATCCTATCCGTGGAATATCGATATGAAAAATCGTGATTTGGGATGGGAAGTATCGGAGTCGCTGATAGATTCGCTAGGAATCTGTTGTTAGGCCAATGATCTGCGGCAGGACGCCCGCGCGACCAGCGTCGAGCTCAGTCGGCAAATGGCGAAACGAAAGGCTCCGCTTCGGCATCGACTGAACGAGTCGTCCCGACGCCAGAAGTGCAAATCGAAACCACGCGCGGCGCGTTGACCAACCGCATCGGATTGCTTGCCGCGGGTTTATCGGAGGCGATGGTCGGCCGCGTGAGGGCGAACGTGGTTTAGTGGTTTCTATCGGCTTGTAGCCAGCAAACCATGAATCTGCGCGACGACCGCCGCGCCTTCACCGACAGCCGAAGCGACTCGCTTCGTCGATCCCGAGCGGACGTCGCCAATCGCGAACACGCCCGGAACGCTCGTCTGCAACGGCAGCGCCGCGACATCGGCGCCCGTCAGCACGAAGCCTTTATCGTCGAGCGTCACGCCGCACGTCCTGAGCCAGCCCGTGTTCGGCTGCGCGCCGATGAACACGAACAGATGATGCGTCGCCATGCTTCTCTCGACGCCGTCTGCATCGCGATAATGCACGCGTTCCAGACGCGCCTCGCCTTCGAGCGCACCCAGTTCGATACGCCGATGCAGCGTCACGTTCGGCAGCGCAACGATGCGCTCGATCAGGTAATGCGACATGCTGTGCTCGAGGCTTGCCCCGCGAATGAACACATGCACGTGCTCCGCGTGCGACGCGAGGAACACCACCGCCTGTCCCGCCGAATTACCGCCGCCGACCAGCAGTACCGGCTCCTTGCGGCATAGCCGCGCTTCGATCGGCGTGGCCCAGTAGTAGACGCCAGCGCCTTCGAAGCGCGCGAGGCCGTCCACGTCCGGCCGCCGATACTCCGCACCGCTCGCGATGACTACCGTGCGCGCCGTGATGCGTTTCCTGTCGGCAAGCTCGACGGCAAGGGGCTGCGCATCGCAATACAGCGCCTTGACCTCGCACGGGATGCCGATGTGCGCCCCGAACTTTTGCGCCTGCACGAACGCGCGGCCCGCGAGCGCGTGGCCTGTGATGCCAGTCGGAAAGCCCAGGTAGTTCTCGATACGCGCGCTCGTGCTCGCTTGTCCGCCGGGCGCGCTGCAGTCGAGCGCCGCAACCGACAGCCCTTCCGATGCCGCGTAGACCGCCGTCGCGAGCCCGGCCGGCCCGGCGCCGACGATCGCCACGTCGTAGACGTGCGCCGGATCGAACTCGGGGATCAAGCCGAGACAGGACGCGAGCTGGCCTTCGTCGGGATTGCGCAGCACGGCGCCGTTCGGACAGACGACGAGCGGGAAGTCGTCCGGTTGCGGCGTCAGGCGTTCGAGCAAGGCGACGGCTTCGGCGTCGAGGTTCGCATCGAGCGTCATGTTCGGAAAGGCGTTGCGGCGCAGAAAATTCTGCAGCGCGAGGAGCCGTGCGTTTCCCGACGCGCCGACCAGCACGACGCCTTGGCCGCGTTCGATCACGAGCACGCGCCGCAGGATCAGCGCGCGCATGATCTTTTCGCCGAGATCGGCTTCGCTGATCATCATCGCGCTGAGTTCGTCGGGCCGCAGCAGTATCGCCTCGACCTCCTCGATGACGTGCGCATCCACGACAGCAGGCTTGGCGGAAAGCTGCGTGACGTCGGACGTGAAATCGCCCCGGCGCGTGTAGGTGTGGATGATCCGCTCGTGGCCCAGGCCATCGCGTCCGACGATCCGCACCTTGCCCGAAAGCAGGACGAACATGCCGGGGCAGCGGTCCCCCGCGCGATAGAGCAATTCGCCCCTGGCATAACGCGACGGATCACCGAAGCGCCGCACCCGGCCGATTTCGGCTTCCGTCAGAAGAGGAAACATCTGCGCGTAGCGCGGATGGCTGAGCACGCTCGGGTCGTCGGCGCTTTCGCTGTCGGGCGCTTTGCCTTGCGGCGTCGGCGAATTGTCCCCTTCCATATCCGATTCTCCTCAGGCTAACGGAGAGATTGCTACTGACTCACGGTACGGGATGTAATGTTTTTGTAAATCAGGGTTTTTACCGGACAGTTCGTCAGGCGCTTGAAGATCGCCCGAACGCGATGCCACGTTCACCGATTTGTCATCAGACGGGTCTAGCTTTTTACAAATTGCATACGTCGCTTCGGGAGGGGCTATGCATACGTCCGGATTCGCAATGATTGGCCTGACTGGCTTGCTCGTCGCCGGGGTGGCGCACGCCGCGGACATCACCGGCGCGGGCAGTACGTTCGCGGCGCCGATTTACAACAAATGGGCCGATGCCTATCAGAAGTCCGCTGGCGGCGGCAGGGTCAACTATCAGGGGATCGGTTCGTCGGGCGGTGTGAAGCAGGTGATCGCGAAGACCGTCGACTTCGCCGGCTCCGACGCGCCGCTCAAGGATGACGAACTGGCGAAGGACGGACTCTTCCAGTTTCCGACCGTCGTCGGCGGGGTCGTGCCTGTGGTCAACCTGCCGGGAGTCAAGCCAGGCGAGATCACGCTCTCGGGCCAGGTGCTCGGCGACATCTACCTCAACAAGATCAGGAAGTGGAACGACCCGGCCATCGCCGCGTTGAATCCCAACAAAAAGCTGTCCGATGCGGATATTGCCGTGGTGCGTCGCGCGGACGGATCGGGGACGAGTTTCATCTGGACGCACTACCTTTCGCAAGTGAACCCCGAATGGAAGGCGAAGGCCGGCGAGGGCGCGACCGTCAACTGGCCGACGGGCATGGGCGGCAAGGGCAACGACGGCGTCGCCGCCTTCGTGCAGCGCATACCGGGGGCGATTGGCTACGTCGAATGGGCGTACGTCAAGCAGAACCGCATGACGTATGCAGCGATGAAGAATGCGGCCGGCACGGTCGTTCAGCCGAGCACCGACACGTTCAAGGCGGCCGCCGCTGGCGCCGACTGGTCCAAGTCTTTCTATCAGATCCTCACCAACGAGCCGGGCAAGGAGGCATGGCCCGTCGTCGGGGCGACCTTCGTCCTGCTGCATGCGAAACAGGACAAGCCGGAACAAGGCCGGGAGACGCTGAAGTTCTTCGACTGGGCGTTCAAGAACGGCGAGCAGGCCGCGCAGAGTCTCGACTACATCACGTTGCCCGCATCCGTCGTCACCGAGATTCGCTCGCAGTGGCGCGCGAAGATCAAGGACGCGTCAGGCAAGTCACTTGCCGAATAGGGTTCGTGCTGACTGCGCATTAAATACTTGCCGAATAGTTTCGGGGCCGCGCATGAGCGAGACGGCGTTTTCGATTCTCGTCCTCTATGCGCGCAACAGGGCATGCAACCTGATGGCGGGAGGCCTTGTTAATGCCTTGGTCGCTCCAAGGCTTTTCGCGCCAGTCACGCGGCCAGCGCGCGAAGTATCTTCACCGCCGCCTGCGATTCCACTTTCTTTTCCTTGTTCAGCCAGCGGACCGCTTCCTGCACCGCGTCCTTGTCCGTCGAGCGGGCGGCGACGCGGCGCACCACCGCTTCGCTCGCGATCACGCTGTCGAGTTGGCCGAGTGCGGCTTGCGCGGCGCACAGATTTTCCATCGTGTGCCGATGTCCGCGTTCGAGAACGGGCGAAAACACTTCGATCATGCACTGAAAACGCGTAGCGGCTTCCTCGATGCTGCGCAGCGCCTTCACGTCCATGCGCTTCATCTTCACGGCGCGCCGTTCCTTCTTCCTGAGCGCATCGCCGGCGAGCGAGACGCGCGCCCGAGCAAATTCTTCGAGCGTCTGGTTCACGACCCGCGCTTCGAGGCTTCGACGTGCATCGGCGAGCGCGCGCCTGAGCATCACGTCGATGCCCGCGTTGCGGATCGCGTCGCAACTCGACATCGACGCATCGCGCCGCTCCCTGCTGATCGTCCGCATAACTGGCGCGACGCGCGAGCCGGTCTTGCGCGCGCGAGAAAGCAGGCCGCACGCCGCTTCGAGATCGTGCGGTTCGCGGGCGATATCGGCGATCCGCTTGAAGCGCTTCCTGACCACGCGCGCCTCGCGTTCATCGAGCAGCGGCTCGAAGGCCCACCAGATTGCGCGCAAGCGACGCAACGTCGTACATAGCGCACGCAAGCCATGTGCGTCAGTATCCGATCCCAATTGCTCGGTCTGGTGCAGCGCTTCGCTCGCGAGGGGCGCGGTCAGCATGACGAACGCATCGGCGACGGGCTGGTCGCGGAGCATGAACGACATCGAACGGCGGGTGCGTGCCGCATGCCGGGGCGGGGCGGACAGCGGTGTGCGCGGGCTCGTTGCGCCAGGCGTTGGAGCGAAAGTCACAGTCATCGTCTCGAAGTTGCACGAGTTCGGCACGACCCGATGTCTTGATTGTGATCGTCGTGCTTTGGGGCCGGATTGTCCCGCCCGAAACCATAGACGTCTTTGATGTCACCCATGTGACAGCGCGGCTCACGCGTTCGACGGGCGTCCCGTCTTGACCGCTTCGAGGCCGTTGACCGCGGCGAGCAGGCGCTTCGGGGGAACGCCGTCGAGCATCGCGAGCGCGGCACGCAGCAGTTCGCTTTTTTTCACGCGAACGCCGTTGTCAAGGCACTTTTGCTTCAGCGATGCGAGCTTCGCGTACTCGGACTTGGGCATGGTGAAGCTGTCGCGTACGACTTTTTCCTTCTTCTGGCGCTTGGCTTTCGCTTCAACCGATGCGTCGGCTTTGACGGCGAGTTTTGGTTCGCTTTTCTTTGCCGGTTTTGCGGCAGGTGCCTTCGCTTTCGTCCTGGCGGCCGGTTCGGCCTTCACCGCAGTTTTGGCCGCGGCACGTCTCGTGGATTGAAGCGTCTTCTTCACCGGTGTCTTGCTGGCGGTCGTCTCCATCTGTTTCTCCTGATCTTGTTGGCGGAAACAGTATATACAGTTTGTGGAGGGATGCCACAGGATCGTACAACGAGTGCAAGATTGATCCTGCGGCAGGGCATCTACGCGCTTTAAATGATTTATATCGCTTGAAGGGTCATCGGTTTACCTTCGATTAAATGACTCGTCACCCTTTCCCCCAGCGCAGGCGCGACACTCATCCCGACGCCGGCATGCATGAACACGCCCGTGACATTCGGCGCCACGCGCAGCACTGAAAATGGTGCCTCGAAAGCCTTGGTGCGCGCGCCATACACGCCTTGCCACCGCTCGACGACTTGCAATTCGCCACCCAGCGTTTCCTCGGCAAGCGAAAGCAGCATCTCATCGATCGCGGAAGAATTGAAGGGCGAAGGATCGTCGGCGTAATCGTGCGAATCGCCAACGATCAAATCACCGTCCGGCGTCGGACTCACGAGCAAGTGGACGCCGTGCTCGAGCAGCGCGGGATGACGCGTCGCCACTTCCTCGCGTAGCACCTCAACTTCAGGAAGATCAGAGAACGCACCGTAGTGCAGGCAACTCAGGCCAGTCAACACCGCGTGATCGAGCGCAAAAGGCGCAGCAGGCCGCACCCGCAGCATCTGCAACCGGCATACACGCGGCTTGAGCGCGGCAAGCTGCGGAGCGAGGAGCGAAAGGTAGTCGTGCCCCGCGCACACCACCACATGTTCCGCCCGCCACACGCCCGCAGTGGTGTCGACAAGCGCACCGTCGATGTTCCGCGCCAGCGTCCCGAAGCGAAACTCCACGCCGTGCGCGTGCCGCAAGTAGTCGATGATCGAAGGCACTGCCGCGCGCGAAAACACTTGCAGATCGTCGCGCCCATGCAGCGCCGCGCGATGCCTGGCGAAGCGTCCATCGTAGAGATCATCGAGCGCCGGGCGCGACAGCAGCTCGGCTGCATACTCAGCGCGAGTCGCAGCAAACGCCTCCATCACACGCGCTTCGGCGTCGCTACGCGCGAACATCAGCGAGCCTGAACGCCGCACATGAAACCCCGCGCTCGCGCCCCAGCCGAGCCATATCTCCCGCGATGCCCGCGCAAGCGCGTGCATCGCGCCGGGCGGCTGTCCGGTCACGAGCACCATGCCGAAGTTGCGCACCGATGCGCCAAGCGGTGTGCCGCTACGCTCGAACACGGTCACGCGCAAACCGCGCCTGGCGAACGCATACGCATGCGAAAGCCCGAGGATTCCGGCCCCGACGATCGCCACGTCCGTATGAAAGTGAGAGTGAGTCATGGTCATCCGTGTAGAAGCGTGGCGCGTACTACAATACGCGCGGTCTCGTCCGATCGGACCGGTAGAGCGGCCCGATCGATTGTCCCCATGTTCATCGCCGGCATCGCCGGCCGCACGCGATGCTCGCCGAACAACGCCATCAATACATCCTGTCGGAACTGTCGAAGAACGGCGCGCTGTCGGTCGCCGAACTCGTGCGCGCGCTCGACGTATCGCGCGAAACCATCCGGCGCGATCTCAACGCGCTCGCCGAACGCGGACTGATAGCGACCACGCACGGCGGCGCGCTGTCGAACGAACGTCGCGAGCCGGACCTCGACGTGCGTGATGCCGCGAACACCGCCGCCAAGCGCGCAATCGGCGAGCGCGCGGCGCAACTGGTGCCGGACGGCGCATCCGTCATCATCGATTCGGGCAGCACGACGCAAGCCGTCGCGCGCGCGCTCGGCGACCGTCACCGGCTGACGGTGTACACCAACGACTGGCGTATCGCGCTCTTGCTCGGACGCCGCAACGACAACAAGGTCACGCTGCTCGGCGGCGAACTGTCCGATCAGGAAGACGCGGTCTTCGGCCTCGATACCGTGCACCAGCTCTCGCAATATCACGCGGATTTCGCATTCGTCGGCGCGGGCGCGATCACGCCGGACGCCTTCCTGACCGACTACTCGCGCCTCGCGGCTGAAGTGCGCAGCCGCATGATCGTGGCGGCGAGCGCGGCGGCGATCGTCGCGGATCATTCGAAGTTCGGCCACGTCACGCCGGTTCGTATCCGCGATTTCGACAAGGCGCGCTATCTCATCACGGAGCTCGCGCCCGACAAGGCACTGCGCCGTGCGATTGCGGCTCGCGGTCCGGAATTGCTGATCGCCTGACAGCACGTGAAGCCTGACCATCACGTCGCTACAGAGACGTTCAGCGTCTGCAACGCGCGCCCGATCGCCGCGACGGCACCGCGTATGTCATCGGCATCGATCGCGCCGATGCATCCCACGCGAAACGTCTCCACGTCCGTGAGCTTGCCCGGATAGAGCACATAGCCCGCATCGCGCACGGCTTCGTAGAAGCGCTTGAAATCGTAGGACGTATCGCGCGGCGCGTGAAACGTGACGATCACGGGCGCTTGCACGTCGGCATCGAGATACGGCTCGAAGCCGAGCGCCGTCATGCCGTCGATCAGCGCGGCGCAGTTGCTTCGATAGCGCGTCCCACGCTCCGGCTGGCCGCCTTCTGCAAAGAACTGATCGAGCGCCGCGCGCAATGCGGCGACGACATGCGTCGGCGGCGTGAAGCGCCATTGTGTCGTCTTCAGCATGTACGCGTACTGATCGTGAATATCGAGCGCAAGCGATCGCGCGATACCTGCCGACGCTTCCAGCAACGACCGCCGCACGATCACGAAGCCCATGCCCGGCACGCCTTCGAGGCATTTGCCGCTCGCGGAAATCAGCGCGTCGATGCCGCCCTTCGATACATCGATCGGCAGCGCGCCGAATGAACTCATCGCATCGACGATCAGGCGCTTGCCGTGCTGTGCGCACAGCGCCGCGATTTCGTCGAGCGGATTCAGCAGACCTGCGCTCGTCTCCAGATGCACCTGCGCGACATGGGTGATGCGCGGATCGCGCTCGAACATCGCCTGGATGCGCGCAACGCTCGCGGGCTCGTCGTCGTGGAACTTCAACTCGACGGCAGCGATGCCAAGCCGCTCCAGAATTTTCAGCATGCGCGCGCAATATGCGCCGTTGTTCGGCACGAGCACGACGGCATCGTGCGGCACGAGTGAGCCTAGCGCGGCCTCCACGGCAAACGTGCCGCTGCCCTGCATCGGCACGCAGACGAAATCGTCGTGACCGGAGACTATCGCGAGCAGATCGCGGCAGATGCTCTTCGTCATCCGGTTGAAGGCCTCGTCCCACGATCCCCAGTCGTAAAGCATCGCTTCGCGGGTCGCGGCCGACGTGGTGAGCGGGCCAGGGGTCAGCAAGACCGGGCCATTTCCGTGGATCACGTTTCCTCCGTTCGATGTTCAGTGACTTCGCCGAGACTTGAACCGTCCGGCGCATCTGAAAAAGCATAAGCCAAAAAGTGGCGAAATGTGTTTATTGTGGGAGAAATGTTGCATCGTCATGGCTTTGTCACGAAGTTCTGTGATGCTTCGGTTGCGCTGCTGGCGAACCCGTTGCGGGCGCCGCGCGAAACGAACAAACGTGTGTCCATCCTCACGAAACTGGATGAATCCGCCTTTCCGGAGAACTGGCAACATGACAAGCAATCGCCTTTTCACATCGAACGAGTTCGCGCAGCGTGTGCTGTCGGCGCTCGCCGTGGCCGCGTTCACGAGCTTCGCGGCGCTGCCTGCGCAAGCCGCCGATGCCGTCGTGCTTTACACCGCCGACGGCCTCGAAAACCTCTACAAGGATGTCCTGCCGGCCTTCGAGAAGAAGGAAGGCGTGAAGGTCAACATCGTCACGGCAGGCAGCGGCGAAGTCGTGAATCGTGCGACCGTCGAGAAGGATTCGCCTAAAGCCGACGTGATCGTCACGCTGCCGCCGTTCATCCAGCAGGCCTCGCAAAACGGCTTGCTGCGCACGTATCAGAGCGTCAACTACAAGAACGTGCCCGCGATTGCGAAGGCCCCGGACGGCGCATGGGCGACGTTCGTGAACAACTACTTCTCGTTCGCGATCAACCCCGAAGTCACGAAGACCACGCCCAAGACATTCGCGGACCTGCTGCATCCGGACTTCAGCGGCAAGATCGCGTATTCGAACCCGGCGACCGCTGGCGACGGTATGGCCGTCATCATCCTGACGAGCGCGCTGATGGGCGAAGACAAGGCGTTCGAGTACCTGAAGGAACTGGAGAAGAGCGCGAAATTCCACACGAAGGGCACGGGTTATCTCGACGTCCTGCTCTCGCGCAACGAGATCGCGTTCGCGAACGGCGACCTGCAGATGGATCTCGACGATGCAGCTAATGGCGGCCTCTCGCTCAAGCCGGTCTTCCTCTCGGCGAAAGCGGGTGACGCGCCGACGACGTTCCAGTTGCCGTACGCCATCGGGCTGATCAAGGGCGGTCCGAATCAGGCGGCGGGCGAGAAGCTCGTCGACTATCTGATGTCGAAGGAAGTGCAGGCGAAGGTGCCGGATATCTACGGCATTCCGGGGCGCACCGACGTGCCACTCGCCGGCAAGAACGGCGAGGCGGTCAAGCAGGCCATCGCGGGCGTGAAGCTGATTCCGGTCGACTGGAACCATGTGATGGACAAGAAGGCGACCTGGACGACGCGCTGGAAGAGCGACGTGATCGGCAACTCGGGCAAGGAAGTCGAAGTGGTCAAGCCGAAGTCGTAAGCCTTCCACTGCAATGCAAAGAGGACGCGAACCGTGAACACCCTGACGCTGGCTCCGGCCACGCTCGACGCCGCAGCGCCTGCCCAACGGCACGAATCGGGCGGCGTGCGCATCGAGAACCTGAGCGTGCGCTTCGGCGCGCGCACCGTGCTCGACGATCTGTCGCTGACCATCGAACGCGGCGAGTTGCTGACGGTGCTCGGCCGCAGCGGCTGCGGCAAGACGACGCTGCTGCGTTTCATCGCGGGCTTCGTTCAGGCGGACGGCCTCGCGGGCAGGCTGACGATCGCAGGACGCGACCTGACGCATGTGCCGCCCTTCAAGCGCAACCTCGGCTTGCTGTTCCAGAGCTACGCGCTTTTTCCGCATCTCTCGGTGTTCGACAACGTCGCGTTCGGCTTGCGGGCCCGCCGCCTGAAAGCGGGCGAAATCGCACGACGCGTCGCCGATGCGCTCAAGCTGGTGCAACTCGGCGACGCGGGCCACGTGATGCCGGCGCAGTTGTCGGGCGGGATGCAGCAGCGCGTGGCGCTGGCGCGCGCGCTCGTGATCGAGCCTGACGTCCTGCTGCTTGACGAGCCGCTCTCGGCGCTCGATGCCAATTTGCGCGCCTCCGTGCGCAGCGAGTTGAAGGCGCTGCATGAGCGCTTGCCGAACCTGACGATCGTCTGCGTGACGCACGATCAGGACGACGCGCTCGTGCTCTCGGACCGCACGCTTTTGATGCGCGATGGCCGTATCGCACAACTGGGCACGCCGCGTGAACTCTACGACAACCCGAAGGACGCCTTCGTCGCGCGCTATCTCGGCGCGGCGAACCTGTTGCCGCCATCGGTGATGTACCCGGTCGGCGATGCGCGTCACGCCGTGCGTGACCGCGTGGCGTGCATCCGTCCCGAGTGCCTGTCGATCGTGCCGCTCGGCGCGGCGCGCCTGCACGGCACGATCGCGTCGGTGGAGTGGTATGGCGCGGCGTTGTCGGTGTCGATCATGCTCGATGCGATGCCGGATGCACCCGTGCTCGTCACGATGCAGCGCGCCCACGGCCCTATGCCCGAGAAGGGCGCTCGTGTTTCCCTACGCCACGAGGTTGACGATGTCGTCCTTATCGACGAGTGAACTCCGCATCGACGATGCCGCGCACGCCGTCGCGAAACGGCGGCGCGGGCGGCTCGCGCAATGGCACCTGTGGTTCATCCTGGTCGTGGTGCTCGGCCCGCTCGTGATCTATCCGCTCCTGCGGCTCCTCACGCTCAGCGTGACCGATGCGCACGGCTTCAGCCTGCACGCATACACCGCGTTCTTCGGCAATCCGGAGACGAGCGGTGTGATCGGCAAGACGCTCGGCATCCTGTTCGCGAGCGCGACACTCGCCTCGCTGCTCGGCGTGCTACTCGCGTCGATGCTGTTCTTCAAGCCTTTCCCGGGCGCAAAGCTCGTCACGCGTTTCCTCGAATTGTTCGTCGCGTTTCCGTCATTTCTGGTCGCGTTCACGCTGATCTTTCTATACGGGTCGCAGGGGTCGGTGAGCATCGGATTGCAGCGGCTCTTTAATCTGCAGCACCCGCCGCTCGACTTCCTGTTCGGCATCGGCGGCGTGATTCTCGCGGAGGTCGTGTTTTATGCGCCGTTTGTCGTGCGCCCGACGCTCGCGTCGTTCGCCACGCTCGATACGCGTCTCATCGAAGCCGCAAGCAGCCTCGGCGCGAACGGCCGGATGGTCGCCTTCAAGGTGATCCTGCCGCTCGCGTGGCCGGGTATCGCGGCGGGCACGATCCTTTGCTTCCTGCTCACGCTGAACGAATTCGGCATCCTGCTCGTGCTCGGCAGCGCGCACCTGATCACGCTGCCGACCGCGATCTATAGCTCCGCGACGGTCGATCTCGATTTGTCAGCCGCGGCTGCGGGCGCGGTCGTGATGCTGGCGATGTCGCTCTCGCTCTATGCGCTGTATCGGCGGATCAACCGGCGTAACGGAGGCCGCAATGGCAACTGAATTGACGCTCGGCGCGAGCGCTCCGAAGTCGCGCACGCTCAGGCGGATCGGCGCGTGGGCCTTCATGGGTTTCGCCGCGTTGTTGTGCTTCTGGCTCTTCGTGCTGCCGGTGATCGTCGTGGCTTTGTCGAGCGTGGCATCCCACTGGTCGGGCACGATCCTCCCCGATGGCTTCAGCCTGCGCTGGTTTGAACGCCTCGGCTCCAGCGACTTCGACGCGCTGACGACGAGCCTCTCGGTCGGCTTCGGCGTCGCGGTGCTGGGTACGGTGCTGGGCCTCTGGCTCGCGCTGGCGCTCGAAGGACGCGACCGGCGCGGCGTGGGCGCGTGGGTCGACACCATCGCGATGATGCCCAACGGCGTGCCGAGCGTCGTGCTCGGGCTCGCCGTGCTGATCGCGTATCACAAGAAGCCGCTGGACATCTCCGGGTCGGCGGCAATCGTCGTGCTCGTGCAGCTCGCGCTCGTGCTGCCGTTCTGCTACCGGTGCGCCGCCGCCGCGCTGCGCCCCGAACTCACGGTCCTGCGCGAAGCCGCCGCGAGTCTCGGCGCACCGCCCGCGATGGTGCTCGGACGCGTGGTCCTGCCACAGCTCGTGCCCGCGATCCGCGCGAGTTTGGCGCTGGGATTCGCGTTGTCGCTGGGCGAACTGGGCGCTACGTTGACCGTGTATCCACCGGGCTTCGCGACCGTGCCGATCGTGGTCGTCGGGCAGGTGAACCGTGGCTATTACCTGCCAGCATCGGCGCTTTCGCTGATCCTGCTCGCGGTGTCTCTTGCGGCTTTGCTGCTGATCGCGGTGAAGGCGCCGAAGCGGCGCAGCGTCTGAGTGTGTGGTTTTGTGCCGGGCATCCCGTTCATGCGGGATGTTTTGCCACGTCAAAAAATGTGGCATATTGTGGCAACGTGCAGCAAAATATGGAGCCACGCTGGCTCATCACGGAAGGAAATCATGTCGACATCAACCGAAACGTTTATCGAAGTGAATGGCCGCGAGTACCAGCGTCCGCGCGCGCTAACTGTCGTGATCTGCGTCGACGGCTGCGAATTCGACTATCTCGAAGCGGCCGTTGCGGCCGGCGTCGCGCCGTTTATCGGCAGCATGCTGCGCTCGGGCTCCGCCTTTCGCGCCGACTGCGTGGTGCCGTCGTTCACCAACCCGAACAACCTGTCCATCGTGACGGGTGTGCCGCCTTCGGTGCACGGCATCTGTGGCAACTATTTCTTCGACCGCGACGCGAACGGCGGCAAGGGCGCCGAAGTGATGATGAACGACCCGGTCTACCTGCGGGCGGGCACGGTCCTCGCGGCGGCCGCGGAGCGCGGCGCGAAGGTGGCCGTGGTGACGGCGAAGGACAAGCTGCGGCGCCTGCTCGGCTGGCAGCTCGACGGCATCTGCTTCTCCGCCGAGAAAGCGGACACGGCGACGGTCGCCGAGAACGGCATCGGCGAAGTGATGGAACTCGTTGGCCAGCCGCTGCCGGACGTGTACAGCGCGGCGCTGTCCGAGTTCGTGTTCGCAGCAGGGGTGCGGCTTGCCGAGACGCACGAACTCGACCTCATGTATCTCTCCACGACCGATTACGTGCAGCACAAATGGGCGCCGGGCACGGAGGGCGCGAACGCGTTCTACGCGATGATGGACGGCTACCTCGCGCGCCTCGACGCTCTCGGCGCGGTGATCGGACTGACCGCTGACCACGGCATGAACGCGAAGCACGATCCCGTAACCGGCGAGCCGAACGTGCTGTATCTGCAGGACTGGCTCGACGCGACTCCCGATGTGCCGAACGCACGAGTGATCCTGTCGATCACCGATCCGTACGTGGTTCATCACGGCGCGCTCGGTTCGTTCGCGACGGTTTATCTGCCGCGTACGGTCGATGCAACGGCGCTCGCCGCGCGCCTCGCGCAATTGCCGGGCGTCGATCTCGTGCTCGATAACGCGGCTGCGTGCGAGCGTTTCGAGTTGCCGCGCGATCGCGTGGGCGATCTCGTCGTCGTGAGCGGACGCAACACAGTGCTCGGCACGCGCCGCGCTGAGCACGACCTCTCGGGTCTCACCGTGCCGCTGCGTTCTCACGGCGGCGTGGCCGAGCAGGAAGTGCCGCTCTTGTTCAACCGCGCGACTGATGGCATCGAGTCGCGGCTAGCGGAAAAACGGCTGCGCAATTTCGATGTCTTCGATATCGCATTGAACCATCTGGTGCTTGAATCATGAACGCTATCGCGACGATGGAACAGCAGGCGCTGCGCGTGGAAAAGCTGCGCCTGAAGGGTGAACGTGCGGCGCGCGCGCGCACGCTCGACGTAATCGATCCGTACACGAACACGCGTGTCGGCACGGTGCCGATGGCCAGCGTCGACGACGTGCGCGAAGCGTTCGACTACGCCGCGAACTATCGGCCGACACTGACGCGCCATGAACGCGCGCAGATTCTCGAACGCACGGCGGCGCTGCTGCGCGAACGGACCGAGGAAGCATCCGATTTGATCTCGCTCGAATCGGGCTTGTCGAAACAGGACTCGCGCTATGAAATCGGGCGCGTCGCCGACGTGCTCCGGTTCGCCGCAATGGAGAGCTTGCGCGACGATGCGCAAAGCTTCTCGTGCGATCTCACGCCGCACGGCAAGGCGCGTCGCGTGTTTTCGCAGCGCGAGCCGCTTCCGGGTGTGATCGTTGCGATCACGCCTTTCAATCATCCGATGAACCAGGTCGCGCACAAGCTCGCGCCCGCGATCGCGACGAACAATCGCGTGATTCTGAAGCCGTCGGAGAAGGTTCCGCTATCCGCGTATTACCTCGCCGACGTGCTCTACGAAGCCGGCTTGCCCGCGCCGATGCTGCAGGTCCTGACCGGCGATCCGCGCGAGATCGCGGACGAACTCGTCACGCATCGCCACGCCGCGCTCATCACGTTCACGGGCGGCGTCGCGATCGGCAAGGCGATCGCGGCAAGGGCGGGGTATCGACGCGTGGTGCTTGAACTCGGCGGCAACGATCCGCTGATCGTGCTCGACGACGCCGACGTGGAACGCGCCGCCACGCTCGCCGTGCAAGGCTCGTACAAGAACTCGGGCCAGCGCTGCACGGCGGTGAAACGCATGCTCGTGCAGAAGGGCATCGCGTCGCGCTTCAAGGAACTCGTCGTCGAAAAGACGCTCGCCTGGCGCTACGGCGATCCCTTCGACACCGATAACCCCATGGGCACCGTGATCGATGCCGCCGCCGCCCAGCTTTTCGAAACGCGCGTGAACGACGCGGTATCGAAGGGCGCGCGTCTGCTCTGCGGCAATCGTCGCAACGGTGCGCTTTATTCACCGACCGTACTCGATCGCGTCGATCCTTCGATGACGCTCGTGCGCGAGGAAACCTTCGGCCCGGTTTCGCCGATCATCGAATTCGATACCATCGACGACGCCATCCGCATCAGCAACGGCACGGCGTTCGGCTTGTCGTCGGGCGTGTGCACGGACCGCGCGGACCTGATCACGCGCTTCGTGAACGAACTGCACGTGGGCACGGTGAACGTGTGGGAAGTGCCGGGGTATCGCATCGAACTGACGCCGTTCGGCGGCATCAAGGACTCGGGGCTCGGCTACAAGGAAGGCGTTCAGGAAGCGATGAAAAGCTTCACGAATCTCAAGACGTTTTCGCTTCCCTGGGAATAACACATGGCACTGACGATCGCCGATATCCGGCATCTCTTCGACACTTTCGGCAACACGTCCTACAGCGGCGAACCCGTGACCCAGCTTCAACATGCATTGCAGACGGCGGCGCTCGCGGAGGAAGCGGGCGTTGACGAGACGCTCGTCGCCGCGTCGCTGCTGCACGATCTGGGGCATCTGCTGAATCGCCAGGGCGAGACGCCGAGCGAGCGCGGTATCGATGACCTGCATCAGTATTTCGCGCTGCCGTTCCTGCGGCCGCTTTTCAGCGATGCCGTGCTCGAACCGATTCGCTTGCACGTCGATGCGAAGCGGTGCCTGTGCGCGATCGATGCGGGATACTTTCAGCAACTGTCGGCGGATTCCGTGCGCAGCCTCGCGTTGCAGGGCGGCGTATTCAGTGCCGAAGACGCCGATACGTTCATGCGCAAGCCCTTCGCAAAAGAAGCGCTCCTGCTGCGCCGCTGGGACGATCTTGCGAAGCAGCCTCAAAAAGCGACGCCTTCGCTCGATCACTATATGGGCATCGTCGAGCGTGTGAGCGCCTGACTCGCTAGCTTCCCGCGACCCTGCGCGTTTGCGCGGCTACCGCGTAGCGATTCACCGGCCGCGGCAAGCCGAGATTTGCGCGCAACGTCGAGCCTTCGTATTCGGTGCGGAACAGCCCGCGTCGCTGCAGTTCCGGCACGACGAGATCGGCGAATTCGATCAAGCCTCCCGGCAGCCACGGCGACATGATGTTGAAGCCGTCCGCGGCGCCTTCTTCGAACCATTGCTGCAACCGGTCGGCAATGCTCTCCGGCGTGCCCACGACCTGCTGGTGACCGCGCGCCCCCGCGATGCGCAGATACAGATCGCGTATCGTCAGGTTTTCGCGCCTAGCGAGGTCGAACAGAAGCCGCTGCCGGCTCTTGCCGCCGTTGGTTTCCGGTAGGTCCGGCAACGGTCCATCGACGGGATACTGCGAGAGATCGACCCCGCCCGACATGTTCGACAGCAGCGACAAACCCACGGTCGGATGGATCAGGTCCTGCAAGGCTTCGAACTTCTCTCGTGCTTCGGCTTCGGTCCTGCCGATTACCGGGAAGATGCCGGGCATGATCTTCAGATGATCCGGCTGCCTGCCGTATCGCGCGAGCCGACCCTTGACGTCGCGATAAAACGCCTGCGCTTCGTCCAGCGTCTGGTGCGCGACGAACACGACTTCGGCCGTCTGCGCCGCGAGTTCCTTGCCCGCCTCCGACGCGCCCGCCTGCACGACGACCGGCCAGCCCTGCGGAGAACGTGCGACGTTGAGCGGCCCGCGCACCTTGAAGTGCTTGCCGCGATGGTTGAGCACATGCAGCTTGTCGGGATCGAAGTAGACGCCGCTTTCTTTGTCGCGCACGAAGGCGTCGTCTTCCCAGCTATCCCAGAGGCCCGCGACCACGTCGTAGAATTCGCGCGCCCGTTCATAGCGCACGGCGTGATCCGGATGCTGCTCGAAGTTGAAGTTCTGCGCTTCCGATTCCGTGCTCGACGTGACGAGATTCCATCCCGAGCGTCCGCCGCTCAGCTGATCGAGCGACGCGAATTTGCGCGCGAGGTTGTACGGTTCGTTGAACGTCGTCGATACGGTCGCGACCAGTCCGATGTTGCGCGTGACGACCGAGAGCGCCGATAGCAGCGTCAGCGGTTCGAAGTGATCGGCGCGTGCGGTGCGCGAGAGCGACGGGAGATGGTTGTCGCGGACGCTGACGCCATCGGCGAAAAAGATCGCGTCGAACTTCGCCTGCTCGGCGATCTGTGCGAGTCGCGCGTAGTGCGCAAAGTTGAGGCCGCCGTCGGCCTCGGCATCGGGATGACGCCACGCGGCGATGTGATGCCCGGTCTCCATCAGGAACGCGCCCAGATGCATTTGCCGCTTCGGCTTTTCTTGCTGTTCGTTGTGGCTCATCGTGTCTTTGATCGGAAGGCTTTCGTTGATCGGTAACGCTATTGGCTAAACGGCATCGCCATGCAACTGCCCCAGCTCGCCGAGAATCTCATCGCGCAACGCGACGAAGCGCGTATCGCTGCGATCGCGCGGCCTCGTGAGCCCGACATCGATCACCTTGCCGATACGCCCAGGCCGCGCCCGCATCACGACAACGCGATCGGCAAGGAACACGGCTTCATCCACGTCGTGCGTGACGAGCACCATCGTGATCCGCTCGTGTTCCCAGATGCGCTGTAATTCGCGCTGCAAGCGTGCGCGCGTGAGTGCATCGAGCGCGCCGAACGGTTCGTCGAGCAACAGAAGGCGAGGGCGGTTCACGAGCCCGCGCGCAATCGCGACGCGTTGCGCCATCCCGCCCGACAACTGATGCGGAAAATGATGCTCATAGCCGCACAATCCGACGAGCGCGACATGCTCTGCCACCGCGCGCCGCTTCTCTTCGCGCGACAGCGGCGCGTTCTTCAGCGCAACAGCGATGTTCTGCTCGACATCGAGCCACGGAAAGAGCCGATGGTCCTGAAACACGATGCCGCGCGCGAGATCGGTTGTGCGTACTTGCTCGCCGGCGAAGTCGATTTCGCCGTCGAACTCGTCGTCGAGTCCGGCGATCAGGCGCAGCAGCGTCGACTTGCCGCAACCGCTCGCGCCGACGATGCTCACGAACTCGCCGCTCGCAACCGACAAGTCGATGCCGTCGAGCACCGGGCGCGCGGCAGCATCGCCTGCAAAGCGTTTGGTGACCTGGCGCAGGTCGAGCCTGCTGTCCGAATCCTGGATCACGGTCGACACGTTGAAGCTCCTATTTCGTTTGACGCGCATCGCGCGCATGAGTGAACCAGCGGCGCTGGATGGCGCGCGCGAACGCATTGAGCGCCCAGCCCGTCACGCCGATCACGATGACGCCGAGCACCACGAGATCCATGCGGAACTGCTCGCTGCCATCGACAAGCGTGTTGCCGATCCCGCTGCCCGCGACGAGCAGATACTCGGCACCGAGCGTCGCGAGCCACGAATAGATCAGCGCGAGATAGATGCCGGTGAAGACCGAAGGCAGCGCGGCGGGCAACACGACACGCGTGACTGTCTGCCATTTGTTGTAGCGAAACACGCGCGCCACGTCGAGCAAGGCGGGCGACACGGCACGGATACCGTCGCTCGTATGGACCACGACCGGTACGAGCGCCGCGAGCGAGAGGAACACGACCTTCGCGACGTCGCCGAGGCCGAACCACACGGAGATCAGTGGAATCCACGCGAAAAGCGATACCTGCTTGAACGTGTTGAAGCTCGGACCGATCGCGCGGTTCGCGATCTTCGAGACGCCGAGCAGCGCTCCGAGCGCGAGCCCTGCGACGGAACCGATCGTGAAGCCGGTCAGTTCGCGCGCGAGCGATGCAGACAGCGCGCGCCATAACGCGCCGCTCTCCACCTGATCGATCGCCGTGTGCAGCACCTGCGCGGGCGACACCATGATGCCGCGCGTACTGCTCGCGTTGCGCGACACGTACCACCACGCGGCAAGCGCGACGAGCGGCAGGACCCATCCGCGCCATCGGCCGGAAGATTGATCGGCGGCGAGATTGCGCCCGGCTTCGAGTTCGAGTGAGGTATCGGCCATTGCGTGCCCCGTCATGCCGCGTTACCGCGTTGCAGCCGCGCTTCGACGACCGTCAGAAAGCGGTCGGCCAGATAACCGATCGCTCCGACCACGAGTACCGACGCCAGCACGAGGTCGAGCTGGAACAACTGGCGTCCGTAGACGATCAGGTAGCCGAGCCCTTCCGACGATGCCACGAGTTCCGCCACGACGAGCGTGAGCCACGCCTTCGTGAACGCGAGCCGCACGCTGGTGCCGATCACGGGGATCGCAGACGGAAGGATCACCGAGAAAATCGTCTGTGAGCGCGTGTAGCGGAACACTCGGGCCACTTCGTTGAACGCATTTGGTGTTTGCCGGAAGCCCTGCAGCGTACCGAGCGTGACCGGCACGAGCGCCGCGTGAGCGATCAGGATGTACTTGAGCGGCTCGCCGATTCCCACGACGATCATGAGGAACGGCAGCCAGCCGAGCACCGGCACTTGCACGATTGCGTTGAACGCGGGCAAGACGTAAGCCTCCGCCGTGCGTGAGAGCCCGAGCACGCCGCCGAGAATCAGACCGAGCAGCACACCGGCGCCGAACCCGACCGCCACCCGCGACAGGCTCGCGCCGACGTGCATCCACAGTTCGCCGTTGCGGATCATCGCGGCGAGCGTATCGAAGACGAGCGACGGCGGCGGCAGCACTTGCGCCGAGATCCAGCCGTAGTGCGAGCCGAGCGTCCAGAGCGCGGCGCACAGCGCGGGCAGGAGCCAAGGCAACGCGATCCAGCCGAAGGAGCGTCCCGCGTTGGTAAGCGAAGCGCGAGCGTCGATTCCATCGACATCGACAGCAGGATGGAGAATACGAGCGAAACCGTTCGACATGATCGAAGCTCCGGAGTCAGGATGCGATCGGCTTGCCCGATGCATCGAAGCGCGGCCAGTAGGTCTGGAGCTTGAGCGTCTTGAGTGCTTCGTCGAGGTACTTCGGCTCGAACCAGCCGTTCACGCTGACCGGCTGACGGATCAGGTTCAGGCGCAATGCATCATCGGCGACGGCCTGGTAACGCGCGACCAGAAACGGATCGATCAGGGGCGAACTGCGGTCTTTCAACTGCTGGTTCGCATACTCGGACTGCCACGATTCCGCGGGCACGCCGCTCTTCGCCCACAGGTCGAAGAGCGCGGCGCGATTCGCTTCATCAGACGACCATTGCGACGCCCGCACGACCGACGTCACCACTATCTGCACGGCATCGGGATGCGCGCGCTCGAAGTCTTCCAGCACGAGCAAATGCGCCTGACGCGTCAACTGCAATCCACCGTCGCGCGATGCATAGACGATCTTCGCGAGCCCTTGCCGTTGAAGCTTGAACAGGTTGTAGTCGAGGAAGACGGCATCCACGCCCTTCGATGCCAGCGCCGCCTGCGATGCCGCCGAATCGAGATTGATCACGCGCAGATCGCGTTCGGTGAGGCCGTTTTCCTTGAGGACGTTGTCCGCGACGAGCTGCAGGTTCGTCCCCCGGAAGATGCCGACGCGCTTGCCCTTCAGGTCCTTCACGCTCTTGATGTCGGAATCGGGCGGCACCGCGAGATAGACACCCGCGCGCACGTTCGACGCCAGCAGCAAGCGCGTTTTCAGCCCGTTCGCGCGGCCGAGCACGGAGGGCAAATCGCCCTGATAGGCGAAGTCGATCTGCTTGTTCGCAAGCGCCTCGTTCACGGCGGGACCGGCGCCCTTGAAGAAGATCCATTCGACCTTCGTGCCGTCGGCCTTGAACGCGTCCTCGACGCGATGCTGCAGGAGCGCGGTCGCGGCAGGCGAACCGCCGAAGACCGGCGGATCGCCCGTGCCCTGTTGCGCCACGCCGATCTTCACGACATCGGGCGCGGCGGCGAACGCGCTCGCGCTCGCGAGGATGCCGAACGTGATCGTCAGTTTTTTGAGTAGGAGTCGCAGTTTCATCGTTTGAGCGGAAATAGAGGCAAAGGTTGTTACGTGCGCGTCGAACGCGAGACTGTGCGGCTCGTGCGGCCGTCGATGCTGACCGGCACGTCGCCGCTCACCGTCGCGCGGCGCACGACGCGGTGCGCATCGGCGTAATCGGCGACGGCATAGTGCTGCGTTGCGCGGTTGTCCCAGATCGCGACGTCGCCTTGCGTCCAGCGCCAGCGCACGGTGTTCTCGAGACGCGTAACGTGGTCCTGGAAGAGTTCGAGCAGGCGATCGGAATCATGCTGCGACAGCCCGACGAAGCGCTGCACGAAATGCCCGAGCACGAGGCTGCGCTCGCCCGTCTCCGGATGCACGCGCACGACCGGATGTTCGGTCTCGTAGAGCGTCGAGGTGAACGCCTTGCGATATTCGAGTTCCGCGTCGGTGGCGGGCGTCGCGCGGGTCGCGGCGTAGTCGTAAGCGTTCGAATGCACGGCCCAGAGCGTATCGGCAAGGTTGCGCAGCGGCTCCGGCAGGTGCTGGTAGGCGGCGACCGTATTGGCCCACACCGTGTCGCCGCCGGCCGGGGGAATCACGACGCCGCGCAGGATCGAAATCTTCGGATACGCATCGACGAACGTGACGTCGGTGTGCCACGAGTTCGCGCGCGTGCCGTGCTTCGAGTCGAGTTCGAGCAGACGGCTGCCGCTTGCCACCGATGCCACCGTCGGATGCGCGACGGTCTCGCCGAAGCGCGCGGCGAAGGCTTCCTGAGCGGCGTCGTCGAGGTGCGACTGGCCGCGGAAGAACAGCACCTTGTGCTCAAGCAGCGCGGCGTTGATGGCGCCGATGGTGGCGTCGTCGAGTTTGGCGTCAAGCGCCACGCCGCGTACTTCGGCACCGATGCGCCCGCCTACCGGACGAACCTGCAATTGCGGTTGCTCGGGCGATCGTTGTGCCGTGGACGGATGCGAAAGAGTGGCTGTGCCGGTCATGCGGATCTCCGTTTGGGTCGATTTTGTGGGGAGTCGTTCGCGGAAGACTGCTTCGCGATCGATGCATTGAAGCATCCACTGCGACCCGATCCAACGAAGCGATTCGACTATGCTTTTCATGTGAAGGGTCGATGGCATATGGGGGTTCGAGGTCTCTTCCCCCTAGTGCGATCATCGTGATATATTAAATATCAACGCTTCAGCGGACTTCAATCAGGGCCTCAATGTTCGATCCATCGCTACTCGGCCGACTTTCCTTCACTCCCGCCGATCCGGTCAAAAGCCCGCTGCCGCCGGGCCGCAACCGTCTCGGCATCGCCGATGAGCGCGACGCCGTGCTCTACGTTCCATCCGCACTCGATACGAATCGGCCGGTGCCGCTTTTCGTGATGTTTCATGGCGCGGGCGGTTTCCCGGAAAAAGTGCTGCCGTTCATCGAAGAACACGCCGAGCGCGAGAAATTCCTGATTCTTGCGTCGCACTCGATGTATCCGACCTGGGATATCGTGGTAGGCGGCAGCGGCCCGGATCTGGAGCGGTTGCAGCGGGCGCTCGTGGAAGTGACGTCGCGTTATTCGGTAGCGCCGGATCATCTGGCGTTTGCCGGATTCTCGGACGGAGCGAGCTATGCGCTCTCGATCGGCATTACCAACGGGGACATCGCGAGTCACGTGATCGCGCTATCGGGCGGTTTCATGTCGGTCTTCACGCAGGAGGGCGCGCCGAAGGTCTTCATCGCGCACGGCTTGAGCGACGAGCAACTGCCTGTCGAGACGAGCGCGCGCGTGAACGTGCAGAAGCTGAAGGCAGCGGGCTACAACGTGCGCTACATCGAGTTCAACGGGCCGCATGCGATCCAGCCGGCTATCGTGAGCATGGCAATCCAGTTCTTCCTCGACTAGCGGGAGTGCATGAATGGATTTTGAAATACCGGAATCGCTGGTTCATCCGCTCCTCGCGATGATCGAATCGGGCTCGCCGCTCGCACGGCAACTGCATGAGCATGGCGCGTGTCACGGCAGGATGATGGTGTCGAGCGCGCTGTTCGATTCGAGGTCGCTCAACACGCTCTACTCGCTGAGCCGCGCGAACAACGAGAGTGCGCTGATGTTCCAGATGCTCGCGCTCGACAACATCCACAACGCGCCGCAGGCCCGGACGATTCCGTCGCTGGAGCATGTGGTGCCGGGCCTCATTGCGTATCTCGCGCGCGATGCGATCGACGGCTGGCTCTATTGCCGCGCGAAAGACGCCACGCTGCTGCCGTGGCTCGTGCACCGCATGCGATACGTCGAGCCGGATCAGGGCGCGCCGTATGTCGTCATCGACATGCTGGCGAACACGATGCAGGCGGCCAACTCGCCGCGCGCCGACCCGCACATGCGCCACGCGGGCATGACGACCTCGCTCGTGATCTACCGTCACGACATCGTCGATCGCACGATTCCGGAGTTGCTCGCGGAGTTCGGCTTCTACAAGGAATGCGCGGAGTTCAAGCGCGAATACGAACGGCAGGCAGAGCGCTTCGTGAGGTTTCAGCCGCGCTTCGGCGGGCAGTTCGTCGTATCGAAGGCGGCTTTCACGATCGATGCAAAGGGCGTCGCCGAACTGACGCGCATCGTCGATGGCGTGAGCGCGAAGTGCGTCAACGACGAGGAGACGCTCGAGCGCCGCTTCCAGTTGACGGCCGACGCCGGCTTCTGGCGTGCGGCGAACATCGAGAGCGGCTTCGACGCGATCCCGCTGCATTGCTACCTCTGCCTGTTTCATCTGGAGTGGCATCGGCCTGTCTGGGCGCATGTGGCGCACGTCGCCGAGTATCGCTATCAGGCCGAACTGCGCGACAAGCTGGTGCTGCCGGTCCACCATCGCGACCTGATCGACATCCTCACGTCGAAGAGCGAGGTGCTCGTGCAGGACTTCGTCGCGGGCAAGTCGGGCGGCACGACGATCCTTTGCCAGGGCGCGCCCGGTCTCGGCAAGACGCTGACCGCCGAGGTCTATTCGGAGGTGGTCGGCAAGCCGCTGTATCGCGTGCATTCGGGGCAGCTCGGGACGACGGCGGCGTCGGTCGGCGCGACGCTGTCGGGCATCCTGCAGCGCGCGGTGCGCTGGGACGCGATCCTGCTGCTCGACGAAGCCGACGTTTATATCCGACGCCGCGACAACGATCTTGAGCACAACGCGATCGTGGCGGAATTCCTGCGCACGCTGGAGTACTTCAACGGCCTGCTGTTCATGACGACCAACCGCATCGACGATGTCGACGATGCGATCCTGTCGCGCTGTATCGCGAAAATTCAGTACGAGATTCCGCCCGCGGCCGATGCGATCCGTCTGTGGAAACTGCTCGCCGGGCAACTGGGCGCGGACCTCGATGACGGCCTGATCGACATGCTGACGGCTGCGTATCCGAACGCGAGCGGACGGGATATCAAGGAACTGCTGAAGCTGACGACGCGCTATTGCCGCGCCAGGCAAATCCCGCTTTCGGAGGATGCGTTCAGGATGTGCGCGAGGTTTCGCGGGCATGCGTGAGGCGGGTTTCAGAGTGTGTCACCGTTAAGTTTGCGATTACGTGACACTCTGTGCTTTCCTGGCGCGCGCGACGGGCTTCTCACGCCGGCCGCATCGACTGGCATGACACTTGCCTGTCAGCTTGGCCGCTGACAGGGAGAAGCCCGATGTTGTCTGACGAAGCGTTGCAGGACTGGCGCAGCAACGCGCTGCAGCTCGAAGCGGCGGTTGCGCAGGCGGTCATCGGCCAGCCGCAGGTGACGCGCCTCATCACCGTGGCGCTCTTCGCGCGCGGACATGTGCTGCTCGAAGGCGACGTCGGCGTCGGGAAGACCACACTGCTGCGTGCGTTCGCCCGGGCGATCGGCGGCGAGTTCGAGCGCGTCGAGGGCACCATCGACCTGATGCCAGGCGATCTCATCTATCACACCTATGTCGATGCCGAGGGCGCGCCGCGCATCGATCCCGGCCCGCTGCTGCGTCATGGCGAGCGCCTCACGACGTTCTTCTTCAACGAGATCAACCGCGCGCGGCCGCAGGTGCAATCGCTCCTGCTGCGCGCAATGGCGGAGCGTTCCGTGTCCGCGTTCAATCGCGAGCATCACTTTCCGCACATGACAGTGTTCGCGGATCGCAACAAGGTCGAGAAGGAAGAGACCTTCGAGCTGGCGTCCGCCGCGCGCGACCGCTTCATGTTCGAGCTGAACATGACGACGCCACCCGAGCCCGCGATCCGCAGCCGCCTCGTCTTCGATCCGCATTTCCATGACGTCGATACGGTGCTGGAACAGGTGCCTGACGGGATGTTCGCGTGGCGCGAGTTGAACGCGGCGGCGGCGTCGATCCAGCGCAGCGTGCGCGCGAGTGAAACCATCGAACGATACGTGCTGCAACTCTGGGAAGCGACCGAACGGCCGTCGCAATACGGCATCGTGCTCGACGACGTCGATATGGACCGGCTCGTACTGGCCGGCGCGAGTCCGCGCGGAATGAGCGCGCTGGTGCGCGCCGCGCGCGTGGTCGCGTGGCTTGCGGGACGCACGCACCTGATCCCGGAGGACATTCACGCGGTGTTGCCGGCGGCGCTCGGTCATCGCGTGTTCTTCACGCCGATCTATGAACTGCGCCGCGCGGAACTCGCCGACGCGCTCGCGCAGGCGATCATGCTGCGCGTGGCCGCGCCCTGACGCGGCGGCTGCGCGATGAGCCCGGCTCAGGAATTCCACTATCGGATGCCGTCGCAGGTGCACGGCTATCGTCCGGGATCGCATCACGGTTCGAGCATCGGCGGCGGACAGGCCTTCGCGACCCACGCACGCCTCTTCGATCACCCCGATCCGCGTCGCCTCGATCTGCGCGCCAGCTTGCGGCATCCGGGGCGCGAGTGGCTCGTGCGGCTGCATCGGCAGCGCTCGGCAGTAACGGTGCATGCGCTGGTGGACGTATCGGCATCGATGAGGTTCGGCTCGGCGCGCACCAAGCTCGACATTGCCGGCGATTTCGTCGATTCGCTGGGACGCAGTGCGTTTCGCGTGGGCGACCCGGTTGGCATGCTCGCATTTGATACTGCGTTGCGCGATGAACTGATGATGCCTCCGCGTCGTCATCGAGGCGCGGGCGCGGCGATGCGCGCGTTGTTGCATGAAGGGAGCAGGCTGGCAGCGCGACGCGGCGGCAGCGGTGCGGCTGGACTGCGGCACGCGGCGGAACGACTTGGCGGCCGCGAAGGAATCGTGTTCGTCGTATCCGACTTTCACTGGCCACTCGATACCTTGCGCGGTTCGTTCGAGCTAATGGCTCCCGCGCTCGTCGTGCCGCTCGTCGTGTGGGATCCGGTCGAACTGGAAGCGCCATCGCGCAACGCGCTCCTGATGGTGCGCGATGCGGAGTCGCAGGAGCGGCGCGCGTTGTGGATGCGCCCCGCGCTGCGCATGCAATGGCGCGATGCGGTCCAGCATCGGCGCGCGCAGATCGATGAGTTGTGCCGCGCGCACGGCGTGCGTCCGCTGTATCTGAGCGGAACGTTCGATCCGGAGGCGCTGTCGCGATACTTCCTGGAGATGGCCGGATGATCGCGCGATGGGTCATCGTGATTGCCTTGATGGCGCTTCTGCCTCACGCGTTCGCGCAGCAATCGGCCGTCGCGACGACCGAGCAGCCGCGCAGTTTCGGCTACGTGCTCGGCGACGTGATGACGCAGCGCGTCTTGCTGCGCGCGGGCGGTCGACCGTTCGAACCGTCTGCGTTGCCGCCGCTGGAGCGCACCGGGGCGTGGCTCACGCGACGCGCGGCTGCGATCGAAACGGACGGCGCCGGGAACCGATGGCTCGTGCTCGAATATCAGGTGATCAACGCGCCGCAGACGCTCACTGCAATCGCGTTGCCTGCTGTGACGCTGATCAATAGCGCGTCCGGCGGCGCGGCACTTAGCGTTGCCGCATGGCCGGTGAGCGTGGCGCCGCTGACGCCTCGCAGCGCCTTCGCACAAGGCGCGCTGCAACCATTGCAGCCTGACCGGCAGCCCTCGCTGCTGCCGACGGCACCGCTGCAGAGGCGCTTGACTGTGTCGCTAGCGGCACTGGCGTTTGTCGCGTTCGCGTGGCTCGGATGGTGGTTGTGGCGCAATCGTCTCGATGCCTGCCAGATGCCTTTCGCGCGTGCGTGGCATGTGCTGAAGCGATTCGATCCGGCCCAGGTCGATCACGATTCCGACGCTTGGCGCCAAGTCCATCGCGCACTGAACGATGTCGCCGGTCAAGCTCTCCATCCGGGCACGCTCGACGCTCTATTCGTCCGCGCGCCATATCTTGAACCGATGCGCGCGCAGCTCGAACGCTTCTACGCGCACTCCGGCGAGCGGTTTTACGCCCTCGCGCCGGCGCGCGAGCGGTATCGGCTGCTGGACTTGTGCCGCGATTTGCGCCGCCTCGAAAGGCGCCATCGACGATGACCGCCTCGTTCGGTTTCGCCTCGCCGTGGATGCTTGCGCTGCTTCCGCTTGCGTTGTTACCGCTCGCACCGCGCAGCAGCGACACGCTGCTGTACTCGCACGTCGCATGGTTGCCGCGTGACCGGCTGGGTCATGCCGCCGGCATCGCACTGCGTGTGCTCGCGGTGGTCACGATGCTGTTGATCGTGATCGGACTCGCCGATCCCCGCGAGACGGAAAAAGCGGTGACGCGTGTCGCGCGAGGCGCCGAGATCATGGTGCTGATGGACCGGAGTTCGAGCATGGATGCGTTCGTTCCGCCGAAGAGCGTCTATGCGGCGGGCGCGATGGCGGGCGGCGAGTCGAAGAACGCGTCGGCGCGAGAGGTGCTCACGCGCTTCATCGAGAAACGCGGCAGCGACCGCGTCGGGTTCATGATGTTCGGCACGAGCCCGCTTCTCGTCTTGCCGCTTACCCGCGACAAGGAGGCGATCCGGAGCGCCGTGGCCAGCACCGGCATCGGACGGGGGATGCCGGATACGCGGCTCGATCGCGGGCTGCTCGCGGCCATCGGCCAGTTCGAACGGCGCGACTACAACGGCAATCGCGTGATCATCCTCGTCTCGGATGGCGGCGCGCATATCGATGCGCCGATGCGCTCGCGTATCGCGATGGGGCTCGCGCGCGAACGCATCACGGTGTATTTCATCTATCTGCGCAGCAGCGCGAACAGCACCGATCTGAACGCGATCACACCGGCCGACGAGTCGTCCGAGGAGGTCGAATTGCATCGCTATTTTCAGTCGCTGAAGACGCCTTATCGGCTTTACCAGACCGACGATTCGAGCGCGATGGCGGCGGCGATGGCAGAAATCGATGCGCAGCAGAATTTTCCGGTTTCGTACGTCGAGCGTGTGCCCGAGAGAAGCCGCGGTACGTCGTTTTTTGCTCTGGCGTTGGCCGGCTGTGCGCTGCTGTTTGCGTTGCGATTTGCATTGTTGCGGAGTTGGTCATGAGGCGGCGCGTCGTTCATGCGGGGTTCGCGGCGGCTGTGCTTTGTTGCGCCGCCTGGGCTGGATTCGAAGGCTGGCGTCTCGTCGATGCACAACGGAGCAATGCGGCTGTGATGCGTGCGGGTGCTGCGTCGGGTGTCGTCGGTCAATCGCCACGTGTGAAGCTTGCGCAAGCGGTTGCTCTATCGAAGGCAGGGCAGCGAGACGCGGCAGCGAAGCTCTACGAAGGGCTCATCACTAGCGCCGATCCTGACGAGATCGGGCGGGCCGCGCTATTTGATCTTGCGAACATGTATCTGCGCGAAGCGATCGCCGTGGGCGCGGGCAATCCGATCGCGTCGGCGCCGCTTGTCGAGCTTGCGAAGAATCGTTATCGCGAGTTGCTCCGCGCGAAACCCGACGACTGGGACGCACGCTATAACCTCGAACGCGCGCTGTGGCTGCAACCTGAGAGCGCGCAGGCTTTCGACGACGGACGCGAACCTTACGAGGTACGCCGCATGATCAAGGTGCCGGACGTCGCGCTTGGGGATTTGCCGTGACCGTCACGGCAGCGCTTCGGCAATGGGCGCTTGCTGTCGCGCTCGTATTGCTTGCGGCCGCGCTATGGATGCCCGGCGTGCGGTTGATACGCGACCGCTTCGATTACGTCGTGACCTTCGACATCACGCAAAGCATGAATGTCGAGGACGTGATGCTGGACGGCGTGCGCACGAGCCGCCTCGTCTATGCGCGCGAGGCGATGCGTCGAGCGTTGCGGCGGATGCCGTGTGGGTCGAGAGTCGGATGGAGCGTGTTCACTGGCACACGATCGCTGCTGTTGCTGGAACCGCTGGAAGTATGCGAACACTACGATGCGCTCGCGACATCGCTCGACGGAATCGACGGACGAATGCGTTGGGCCAACGCGAGCCGTATCGCGAACGGGGGACTGTTTTCGGCGATCCACCAGGCGAAGCAGATGGGGGACCACGTAGCGGTGGTTTTCGTGACCGACGGACAAGAGGCGCCTCCGCGGCCGCTGTCCGATACGTCGATGCCGGGGATTACACCGGGAGAAGTTCGCGGGTGGCTGATCGGTGTCGGTGGCGATCAGCCAGCGCCGATTCCGAAAACCGATAGCGACGGCCGGCCCGCGGGGTTCTGGCTCGCAAGCGACGTCGTGCAGACGAGCGCGATGTCGTCCGCGCAACGGGGCGAAGTGAGTCATGAGGAACTGTCGGCGCTGCGAGGCGGGTATTTGAAGACGCTTGGTGGGCAGACGGGGCTGGAGTATCGGGCTTTGCCGACAGCGGAGGCGCTGGGGGATGCGTTGCTCGATTCGCGGTTTGCGGAGCGGGTTGGCTCGACGGTGGATGTCCGCTGGTGTGCTGCGTTGGGGGCTCTCGTCATGCTCGTCGTGGTGTTTTTGCCGGATTTTCGCGGGGTAGGTGCACCGACGCGTCGATAGCGGGTGGCGTCCTTCTGCGGTGTTCGCCGGCATAAGGGGGAAAACCGCCGCGTTTGGTCTTCATTCGGACTGTTGGGTCGCCGCATACAGCGGCATTTGCAAGCGTTGTTTTCCACCCGGCACTTGTCCCGATTCTGCTTTTTTGGCCGGACGCAATCCTTCTGCTCGATGTCCTTTATTTTCAAAGTTTTAGTCTGGATTAGAGGTGGTCGTCGACCGGAATTGGCATAGCCAGTGCACTAATGCCACGGGGCAACGACGACCGCTTTAAAACCATCAACAGTTCATCGTGGGTTCCAAGATCGTGTTGTTCGCTTAAGCGTCTCTGTCAACGCGCTTAAGGCCCGATATTCAACCGCCCTCCTGGAGTCATCATGAAAACGATATCTATCTCTGCTCTCCTGGCTGCAAGCGCTTTGGCGCTGCCAATGCCCGTCTTCGCGGGCGATTATGGTGATCACCCTGATAGGGTCGATGGAAGTGCGCCAGCATCGCAACCGGTTCAGACCGCTCATCGGGCTCACGCGAAAGCCGCGAGCGGGAATCATGGCGATGTCGGAGGGGACGAATCGGTCAGGACGCAATCCGGCCGACGTGCTCCTGCCGACAGCATCGATGCGATGTACCGTGGAGGGTGATGGCGGTTCTGGCGGGGCGAATTACGCAAGTCCCGAGGCGGCTGGGTACTCGACTTTAGCTGCGCGATTCACAGACATCGTTTCGCTTTTTGCGCTGCTGATTCTTTCGTGGACGGGCATGGTTTGCCAGGGCATGAGCCTGCTGAAGAAGCAATCGCGATGTCTGTGAATCGCACACCTTAGCTGCGGCCTTGTCGCGACGCTTCTGCAGCAGGATATCGGGTTCGGCACCGTGCTGATCAACGGCCCGCCACAACAGAGAAGGCTCGCCGCGCAAGGTCACAAACACTTCGTCCAGATGCCACGTGGTGCCCGGCTTCACGCGATGGGCAATGCCCGCGCCAAGTTTGTCGCACCAGCGCCGAATCGCGGACAGAGACCCGGCCCCTGTGTTTCACCTAAGTCTCATCGCGCAGACTCCCAACGACGGCGCCCAAAAATTTCATCGCGCTTACAGCAAGGCGCGCACATCGCCAGCGACGACATACCAGGCTCGCGCCGCGCCACCTCCCACAGCATCGGCGGTCGCCGGCTCCGATCCATCATTCGAATGACCACACGCCCCGATACACCGACGCGCCCGGCAAGCGAGTCCGTCGAATGGAGAGTGCATCCGCTCGCTCAATCGCATGTGGGCGGCGCCCGCATTCCCGCGGCCCACGAGCTTTTCATCTGGCGACTCCCCGGCGCCTGGCGGCAGATCTCCGCGACCAACATAGGTCAATGGCTCTCCAGTGCGGAGCGCACCCGCATCAAGGCGCGTCCCTACGCGACCCACAGCAAGCGATTCGGCCTTGCCAGGGCCGCATTGCGGCTGGTGGTGTCGCAGATGCTCGTCTGCGAGCCCGGAGGGATTGTTTTCGACGAGTTCCCTGACGACCGTCTCGTCGTCACTCATCCGCCTCATGGAAGGCCGCTCGCCGTGGATTACAGGCAGGCTGGCATCTGGACCGTGATCGCAGCCAGCGGGACACCGGTGGGTGTCGGGCTGGTCAACCCGCTGCAAATGGATACGTCGCCCGCGCTCACGCTTTCACCGCCACCACACGACGATCCGATCGAGGATGCGCACCGGATAAGCCTCGAACGAGCAAAGCGATGCGGACTCGCAATGCCGACCGTTTCCAAAGACGTATGGCATAGCCTCGAACTCCCGATGCCCGGTTCGATTCAAGCCGTGGTAACCACCCAGCAGCCGATCACCCGCGTCGAAGCGTTCGGATGGCAGGGCTGAGGCTGCGCCGTCGGAAAACGCCGCGATAAGATGCAGCAGACGCTTCCAGGCGCGAAACATGCTGCTCCACACCGCCCAAGTCGACGTTGCGCCCTCCAACATCACCAGCAAGGCACAGGAACGAGCATGCTGACCATCGTCATCACTGCGCTTGTCACGCTTGTCATCGTACTGATCGCCGCGAATCTGATCAGCGGCGAGAAGCAGATCGAGCACAACATCGAGCGCCTCTACGCAAGCGACGACCCGCAGTTCCCCCGCTCGATGAGCCTGCTGCTCGGTCCGCCCGTCGTTTCCGGCAATCGCTTCGAGGTGCTCCTGAACGGCGACGAAATCTTCCCGTCGATGCTTGCGGGCATTCGCTCTGCGCAGAAAACCATCACGTTCGAAACGTTCATTTACTGGTCAGGCGAGATCGGCGAGCAGTTCGCCGCCGCGCTTGCAGACAAGGCACGTTCGGGCGTCGCGGTGCACGTGCTGCTCGACTGGGTTGGATCGTCGAAGATGGACAAGCGTTATCTGCAGATGCTGCGCGAAGCCGGCGCCGACGTGATCCAGTATCACAAGCCCCGCATCTCCGGCCTCGGCCGGATGAACGATCGCACGCACCGCAAACTGCTCGTGATCGACGGACATACCGGATTCACGGGGGGCGTCGGCATCGCGGAGGAGTGGACCGGCCACGCCCAGGACGAAAAACACTGGCGCGATACGCATTTTCGGGTGGAAGGCCCGGTCGCCGGGCACATGCAGGCCGTCTTCATGGACAACTGGATCAAGGCGACCGGCGACGTGCTGCACGGACCCGATTACTTTCCGGAGATCGCTCCGGCGGGCGACGGCGTCGCGCACATGTTCAGCAGTTCGCCCTCGGGCGGCAGCGACGACATGCAGCTCATGTATCTGATGGCGATCACCGCGGCGACGCACACGATTCATCTGGCGAGCGCGTATTTCGTGCCGGACAAGCTCACGATCAATGCGATTGTCGAGGCGACGCGCCGCGGCGTGAAGGTGCAGATCGTGACGCCGGGCAAGCACATCGACACGCACACGGTGCGCGAAGCGTCGCGCGCGGGCTGGGGTGACCTGCTGAAGGCTGGCGTGGAGATTCACGAATACCAGCCGACGATGTTTCACTGCAAGCTGCTGATCGTCGATGAATTGCTGGTCTCGGTGGGATCGACCAATTTCGACAACCGCTCGTTCAAGCTCAACGACGAAGCGAACCTGAACATCTACGATCGCGATTTCGCCAAGGCGCAGATTGCCATCTTCGCCGACGACATCAAACGGTCGAAGCGCATCACGCTCGATGACTGGAATCGCCGGCCGCTGATCGAGAAGCTCATCGAGCGCACTGTCGCGCTGCTCGACCCGCAGCTTTGAGCGCCGGACGCTAGCGGTAAACCCTTCCTACGTTCGCGTGTAGCCTTCATGCGGGTTTGCGAGGCTGAACCGGCTGGGCACACTACGGAAACGTCGGAAAGCGCGGAGTGCCTTCTACCTCTCGCGTTTCCGCCGTCATCCAGTCAACGTTGGGGCAAGGCAGACGTTTCCGCCAGCTTCCGACGCTCACGCCCGGAGGATCGCCATGTACATCGGACTGCTAGTCTCGCAACGTCGGCCGGCGCAGGAATATAGCCCACACCATGCCGACATGCCTCCCCCGGATACTGAGCGCGCGCGCCGCATCGCGAAGCTGTGGGAAATGATTCGAGTCGCGTTTTACAGGCTCGTGTGACGGGTGCAGCCAGGGCTCACGCTTCGGTCCAGGCGCACACGTCACCTGTCGAAAGCAGAGCTTCGCCGAGCACGAACCTCGCATTCGACGGCGCCGGCGCGTATTGCGTCGTCGCGCTGAAATTGAACGCGAACGTTACCTCGCCGCGACGACGCGTGCGCAGTCCTTCCGGCAACGCCTGCACAGCGACACCCGCATCGCCTGCCGCCTGTCGCAGCAGCGTGCGATGCAGCGAATGCGTGAGCCACGCGGCCACGTAGCGAACGCGGCCATGACTCACGATCGCAGGCCACCCGTCCGCGAAACGCGCTTCTACTTGCGCTTCACCGTTCGCGCGAACGTGCTCGCGCCAATGCAACGCGATGCCGCTTTCCCCGCTCATCCATAGCGAAGGCTGCAACGTCGGCCGCAACGATTCGACTTCGAGCACCTGCATCGGCAGCACGTGCTGCAAGGCGCCTGGCGGAAGATTGCCGGGAATCGAGAACGCGCCGGTCTTCGAGCCGCTACGCGGGCCGAAGACCCACTGCGCGGAACTGCTTTCGATCTGCCGGACGAGTGCATCGTCGATCACGGCGATGCTCGGTACCACCACCAGCTTGTAGCCGGAGAGATCCGCCTTTGCCGAAACAATATCGACATCGATCCCGAGCTCGCGCAGCGCCTCGTAGTAGTCGAAGGCGAGCGTCTGATAGTCGAAGGCCGTGCCATGCCGCTGGATCTCGAACATCCACTGCGTTTCGTAGTCAAACACGACCGCGACCTGCGCGGGCGCGGCGGCCGGCAAGTCTTTAAGCACATCGGACGCCGCTATTTCTGCCGCAGCGCGCCGCACTTCGATACCGCCCGGGGACAACTCGTTGTTCGGCAGATGAAGCCCCGAATGCATCTGCTCCTGTGCATACGGGCACTGGCGCCAGCGGAAATACGACACGAGTTCCGCACCGTGCGCAAACGCTTCGAAAGCCCAGAGCCGCACCATGCCGGGCGCGGGGACCGGATTGAACGGCGCCCAATTTACAGGCCCCGCCTGCTGCTCCATCACCCAGAAGCGCCCGCCGCCGATGCCGCGATACCGGTCGTGATCAAACGCGGATACATCCGGATGCGAGGTACGCGCGTAACGCGCCTTCTGCTCCTCAGGCAGCGCAATCGATTCGGTGCGCGCGATCGGATAGCTGTCCCAGGCCGCGACGTCGATGCTCTTATTCGCGGCGAAGCGATAGTGATCGAAGGTGGTGAAGAAGCCCATGAAGTTGTGCAGCATGTCCGCGTTCGGCGCGAAACGGCGCAGGACGTCGATCTGCTCGCGATGAAAGCTCGCCACTTCGTCCGACATGAAGCGCCTGAAGTCGAGCAGGTGGATCGGGTTTGCGTCGGTGGGCGTGAGGTTCGGCAAGCCGATCGCATCAAAGGACGGGTACTCCATGCTCCAGAAGACGTTGCCCCACGCCTCGTTCAACCGATCGACGGTTTCATGACGGCGTTCGAGCCACGCCTGGAAGCGCTTCAGTGCGGCCGGCGAGTAGCTCGGCACGGTGTCATGGCAGCCGAGTTCATTGTCGGTCTGCCACGCTACGATCGACGGATGCCGCCCGTAGCGCTCCGCCATCGCGCTGACGATGCGCACGCATTCCCGCCGATACGTCTCGCTCGAAATGTCGTAGTGACGGCGCGAGCCGAAGTTCCAGCGCGTGCCATCGGCGCGCACGGGCAGCACGTCCGGATGCGCATCGATCAGCCACTTTGGCGGGGACGCGGTCGGCGTGCCGAGCACGAGCTTGAGTCCGGCCCCAGCGAGCGTTTCGATGGCTTCGTCGAGCCAGCCCCACACATACTGGCCCGCGCGCGGTTCCATCCGGCTCCATGCAAATTCCGCTATCCGCACGTGTGTGATGCCGAGTTCGGCCATGCGTTGCGCGTCGTCGGCCCACATCGAGCGGGGCCATTGTTCCGGGTAGTAGCAAACACCGAGTTGCATTAAAAGTCTCGCTCGTAAGTGAAAGTAAGGGGGCGTTCAGCCCTTGCTCGCGCCGAAGGTCAGGCCGGCGACGAAGTGCTTTTGCATCGCGAAGAACATCAGCACCGAAGGCAGCGCGGCAAGCACGGAGCCTGCGGCGACGAGGTTCCAGGCGGTCGTCCATTGCCCCTTGAGTGCGGCGACGCCTACCGTGATCGGCGCGGCTTCGTCGCCTTGCGTGAGGCACAGTGCCCAGAAGTAGTCGTTCCAGACGAACGTAAAGACGAGGATGCCGAGCGCCGCGAGCGCCGGCCGGATCAGCGGCAGCACGATTTGCCAGTACACCGTCCATTCGCTTGCACCTTCCACGCGCGCCGCCTCGATCAGTTCGAACGGCAACTGCTTGATGAAATTGCGCAGGAAGAGGGCGCAAAACCCCGTCTGGAACGACACGTGAAAGATCACCATCGCCCACACCGTGTTGAAGAGGCCGAACTTGAGCGCCATGTCGCGAACCGGGATCATCAGGATCTGGATCGGCACGAAGTTGCCCGCGACGAATGCGAACAGCACGGCCGTATTGCCGGGGAAACGATAGGTCGCGAGCGCGAAGCCCGCCATCGAAGCGAGCACGATCGCGCCGAGCACGGAAGGCACCGTGATCAGCACGCTGTTCGCGAAGTAGTGCAGCATCGGCGTCTGCGTGAGCGCGGCGCCGTAGTTGTCAATCAGCGCGAAATGCCTGGGCCAGGTCCAGTAGTCACCGTGGCTCAGTTCATCGGATGAGCGGATCGAGGTCAGCAGCACGGCGAGCATGGGTAGCAGCCAGATCACGAGCGCGATCGGCAACGAGAGCTTGTACAGCGTGCGATTGAGCGGTTTCCACCGTTCGACGGGAAGCGGATACATGAATGGACTCCCTGTAATTCAGCGTTCTTCGCGCAGCATGCGGCGCAGGTGGAACACGATGTAGACGAGCATGATCGCGAAAAGCACCACGGCAATCGCCGCCGAATAGCCTTCGCGGTAGTACTTGATCGCCTGGTCGTACATGTAATAGGCCAGCACGGTGGAGCTGTCGAACGGACCGCCGCCGCTCATCACCGCGATCAGGTCGAAGCTGCGCAGCGCGCCGATCACCGTGAGCACGACGGCCATGAACGTCGCGGGGCGCAACTGCGGCAGGATCACGTGCCACAGAAGACGCACGCCCTTCGCGCCTTCCATGCGCGCGGCCTCGACCACTTCCGGATTGATCGCGGTGAGGCCCGTGAGATACAGCACCATGCAGAACGGCGTCTGCGGCCAGAGTGCGGCGAAGATGATGCCGAACGTGACCGAGTGCGGATCGCCGAGCACGGGAATGCCATGACCGGTAATCAGTCGCAGGAGGCCGAACGTCGGATCGTAGAACCAGCTGAACACGAGTCCGACCACGACACCGGACAGCACGAACGGCGCGAAGAACAGCGACTTCACAAGACGCATGCCGCGCATCTGCTGGTTCAGATAGAGCGCGAACAGCAGGCCGAGCGGGGGCGCGAGCAGGAAGAACGCGAGCCAGAGCAGGTTGTTTTTCAGCGCCGTATAGAACGTGTCGGAGTGAAACAGTTCGATGTAGTTGTCGAAGCCGACGAAGGTCTTCGGCGTCATGCCGTCCCAGTTGTAGAAGCTGAGCGAAATGCTGCTGATGATCGAATAGATCACGCACAGGCTGAAGAGCGCGACACCCGGCAGCAGGAAGAAAAGTGCCGCTCGATTTTGATGGCGTCGCGTCGACGACGCGCGCCGCTGCTTTGCCGCCGGCAGGCGGCGCGCTAAGGAATGAGACATGGTCTGGCCTCTGCGGGAATCGAAGACGAGCGCCGGCGGATAGCGCCGGCGCCCCACGCGCTTACTTGTGATAGATGCGCTTGCGGGTCGCTTCGAGGCGTGCGAGCACGGTGTCGAGTTGCGACGGATCGCTATAGAACTGCTGCATCGCCTTCATGCCTTCGTCGGCCATTTCCTTCGTCATGTCGCGATCGTAGAACTGGGCGATCCCGCCTTTCGTGTTCGCGAGGATCTGGAACCCAACCTTCGAAATCGCGTCTTCCGGTTCGGCCGATTTGTTGTTCGACGGCAGTTGACCCCAGCCGCGTGCGAGATCGGCGTTGATCTCCGGCTGCTCCATGAACGCGAGCAGCTTGCGGGCATCGGCCTTGTTCTTCGCTTTCGCCGGGATCAGCAACACGTTGACGGGCCCGTCCTCGGCCATCGGCACCTTCGCGTCGATCACGGGGAACGGGAAGAAGCCCGTTTGCGGCCTGACTTGCGCGGGGATGCTCGCCGAGAAGAAGGTGCCCATCAGCATCATCGCGGCCTTGCCGTTCACGAGGAAAGGCGCGATCGAGTCGAGGTCGTACGACAGCGCGTTGTCGATGTAATAGTGATCGTCGATCAGCGTCTTCCACGCGGTGTAGACCTTCTTCACGCGTGCGTCGGTGTACGGGATTTCGCCCGACATCAGTTGCTGGTGGAACGCGTTGCCGTTGATGCGGAGATCGAGATAGTCGAACCAGGCGGCGAGCGTCCAGCTATCGCGCGCGGCGACCGCGATCGGTGCGACGCCGCTTGCCTTCAGCTTCTTGCAGGCATCGAGAAATTCGTCCCAGGTCTTCGGATCGCTCTTCACGCCGGCCTTGTCGAACAGGTCCTTGCGATAGAAGAAGCCGTACGCGTCGTAGCCGAGCGGTGCGGCGTACTGCTTGCCCTTGTACGTCGATGCATCTTTCACTGACGCATACTGCTGCGTCCAGCCGTTCTTGCTCCAGTCCGCCGACAGGTCTTCGAGCAGGCCGCGCTGCGCGTAGTACGCCATGCGTTCGCCGTTGTGCCACGAGACGACGTCGGGCGGATCGGTGGCGAGCCAGCCGCTCATCTGCACCTTGTACGCTTCCTCGGTGATATAGGTCACCTTGAGGTCGACGTCGGGATTGGCCTTCTTGAACTTGTCGAAGGCGTCCTGCCATGTCGAGCGCTGGTTGCCGCGCGCCGATACGTTGACGTTGAGCGTGCCGGCATCGGCTGCGGCGCTTATGAACACCGTGGCCAGCACGGCGGCGGCGGCCGACAGACGAGCCAGACGGCGAAAGCGGTTTGCGTTCATCTATGTCTCCTGGATTTGCTTTGCCCGGCAGCGCGCTGCCGCCGGTCGATTTGACCCGCTCTGCGGCGGGGTTGGAATTCGTTCAAGCGGCGATGCGCGCCGGTTCGGGCGCGGCGCGCCTGAGCGCGACGCCGTCCGCATCGAACAGATGGCAGGCGTCGGCGGGCACGTGCAGCGCGAGGCGTTCGCCGGGTCCGATCGTGGCGTCGCCGGGGGCCTTCGCGACGAGCACGCCGTCCGCGTGATCCGCGTGCACGTAGCTGTGTTCGCCGAGGCGCTCGGTGAGGGCCGTCACGCACTGGATCGACTGGCCGTCGCCTTCCATGCGCAGATGTTCCGGGCGGATGCCGAGCGTGACGGGCTGGCCGCGTTGCAGCCGCTCGCCCTCGACGTGAGCGACGAGCGTCTCGCCGCTCTTCGCCAGCTTCACCGTCACGCTGCCCGCGCCGATCGATTCGACGGCCGCATCGACGAAGTTCATGCGCGGCGAGCCAATGAAGCCCGCGACGAAGCGCGACTTCGGATGGTGATAGAGCGTGAGCGGCGCGCCGATCTGCGCGATGCTGCCGAAGCGCTCGGCATCGGCGCCTGCGTGCAGCAGCACGATCTTGTCGGCGAGTGTCATCGCTTCGACCTGATCGTGCGTCACGTAGACGACGCTCGAATTCGGGAACCGCTGATGCAGCCGCGCGATCTCGATCCGCGTCTGGCCGCGCAACGCCGCGTCGAGGTTGGAGAGCGGTTCGTCGAAGAGGAACACGCCCGGCTCACGCACGATTGCCCGGCCGATCGCGACACGCTGGCGCTGCCCGCCGGACAACGCCTTCGGACGACGGTCAAGCAGCGTTTCGAGTTGCAGGACGCGGGCGGCCTCGCGCACCTTCCGGTCGATGACGTCTTTCGGGGTTTTCGCGAGCTTCAGCCCGAACGCGATGTTCTCGAACACCGTCATGTGAGGAAAGAGCGCATAACTCTGGAAAACCATCGCGACGCCGCGCTCCGCCGACGGCACTTCGTTCATCACGCGGCCGTCGATGCGCAACTCGCCCTCGCTCATGTCCTCCAGTCCGGCGATGATCCGCAGCAGCGTCGACTTGCCACAACCCGACGGTCCAAGAAAGACACAGAACTCGTGGCGGGCAATATCGAGACTGAGACGGCGAATCACAGGCGCGTGTTCGCCATACGATTTCTGCACGTCAGAAAGCGTCACAGTAGCCATGCGGCCTCCAGAATTTAAGCGATTAAATTTGCGGAAAAAAGAAATGGCGAGCCCTTGCGTAGTGGGCATTTAATCGCTTAAATTGATGGCTGGAAAATGTAGTCACGACGGCGTCTCCTTTTCTGTTTCCGCAAAGTTAGCAACAGCGCGCCGCTGGCGCAACATTTGAAACACATTCCCTTTTATTGGGATATTGATGGTCACTCTCACAGAAGTCGCCAAGCGCGCGCGGGTCACGGCCGCAACCGTGTCCAACGTGCTGCGCAACCGCGAGAAGGTGCGCCCGGAAACGGCCGAACGCGTCCTGAAGGCAATCTCCGAACTCGGTTATCGGCCGAACCTCAACGCACGCGCGCTTGCGGAAGGACGATCGTCGACGCTGGCGCTGATGCTCTCGAACCTCTCGAACCCGTTCTATCCGGAGTTCGTGCTCGCCGCCGAGCGCGCCGCGCGCAAGGCGGGGCACTTCCTGATGGTCTGCAACACCGACGACGATGCCGAGATCGGCCGCGCGTATCTGAACCAGATCGCGGGGACCCTCGCCGACGGCGTGCTCGTGATGAACACCGACATCGCGATCAACGAACTGTGCATCTCGGCAATGCACAGCGCGCCGATCCTGCTGGCGATGTGGGAGCATCCCGAGGCGCCGCCCGCCTTGCCGTGCATCGCGGTGGACTTCGCGCGTGCGGGGGCGCTGGCCGCCGGGCATCTGCTGGAGCTTGGGCATCGCGAAATCGGCATGCTGGTCGGGGATGGCTGCGGAGGTTTGCAGGACGCACGCTCGAACGGGTTCAGGGCGGCGTTGCGCGAGGCGGGTGTCGAAACGGACACGAGCGCGGAACTGGTGGTGCGCGATTCAATCGATTCGGGCTATGCGGCGTGCATGCGCCTGATGGCGAGCAAGCCCAGCCTGACGGCGATCTTCGCCACCAACGACTTGCTCGCGATCGGCGCGGGGCAGGCGTTGATGTCGATGGGCCGCGCGATTCCGGGTGACGTATCCGTGATCGGCATCACGGACATTCAATTAGCCCATCAGGTGCATCCGGCGCTGACGACCGTCGCGATCAATACAACGGCGATCGCGGAGCTGTCCATCGAGCGGCTGATCCGACTGATCCAGCAGCCCTCGCAGGCGCCGGAAATGGTATTGGCGCCGCCGCCTGAGCTGGTCGTGCGCGCATCGACTGGCGTGCGGCGTTCGCGCGCGCGATGAGCGGGTTCAGACCACCGCCTGACTGGCCGCCGCCGCGCGCCCGCGCAGCCAGTTGATGCTCGCGAACAGCAACACGGCGAACACGATCAGCATCGTCGCGACCGCGAGGATCGAAGGATCGATGGAATCGCGGATGCCGCTCCACATCTGCCGCGGCACGGTTCGCTGATCCGGCCCGCCGATAAACAGAATGACGATCACTTCGTCGAACGAGGTCGCGAAGGCGAAGACGCTGCCCGTCGCGACCGCGGGCGTGATGAGCGGCAAGGTCACGCGGCGGAACGTGACCCACGGCGTCGCGCCGAGACCGGACGCGGCGCGCAACAGACTCTGATCGAACGACAGCAGCGACGCCGTCACGGTGATCACGACAAACGGCGTGCCGAGCGCCGCATGCGCGAGCACCACGCCCGGATACGAGTTCACGAGACCGAGCGGCGCAAAGATCAGATAGAAACCCGCAGCGACGACCACGATCGGCACGATCATCGGCGAGATGATGATCGGCATGATCAGCGAACGAAGCGGAAACTGCGTGCGGCTCAGGCCGAGCGCGGCGAGCGTGCCGAGGCAGGTAGCGATCAGCGTCGATGCCGCGCCGATACCGATGCTGTTCGCGAGCGAGCGCTGCCAGTCCGGGCTCGTCAACGCCTGCTCGTACCAGCGCATCGAAAAGCCCTGCAACGGATACGAGAAATACGATCCCGAATTGAACGACAGCGGGATGATCGCGAGGATCGGCGCGATCAGGAAGAACAGCACGAGTGCCGTATGCACGCGCACCCAGCGCGCGGCGATGCGTTCGGTCAGCACCCTGTTGCGTTTGTCTTGCATGCGTGCCTCCGTTCAGCCGAAACGCAACCGGTCGATGCCCACGATCCGGTTGAACAGAAAATAGAAAACCGCCGTGAAGATCACGAGGTACGCCGAGAGCGCGCCCGCAAGCCCCCAGTTGAGCTGCGTGTTCGTTTGTATCGCGATGAGCTGGCTGATCATCTCGTCGCCTGCGCCGCCGAGCAACGCGGGCGTGATGTAATAACCCAGCGCGAGCACGAAGACGAGAAAGCACCCCGCGCCGACACCCGGAAGTGTCTGCGGCACGTAGATGCGATAGAACGCCGTGAACGGATGCGCGCCTAGCGATTGCGCCGCACGCATATAGACGGGGGAGACGCTTTTCATGACCGAATAGATTGCGAGGATCATGTATGGCAAGAGAATATGCGTCATGCCGATCAGCACGCCGGTGCGGTTGAAGACGAGCGGCAACGGATGGCTCACGAGCCCGAGTCCCGACAGCACGCTGTTGATCACGCCGCCCGGTTGCAGCAGCACGTACCATGCGGTCGTGCGCACGAGTAGCGACGTCCAGAACGGCACGATCACGAAAAGCATCAGGCGGTTGCTGCTTTTTGCGGGCAGGTTGGCGAGCAGCCACGCAACCGGATAGCCGAGCACGAGACAAAGCAGCGTCACGGTGGCGCTGATCGATATCGTGCGCACGAATGCCGGGCGATAGACCGAGGCGTTCTCCGGCACGGATGCGATGGAGCCCGCGGGCGTCACCTGGGCATCGACGGCTGCGAGTACGTAATCGGGTGTCGGCGTTGCGGCAGCGCGCTTCAGCAATCTCCATATCTCGGGCGAATTCCAGCGCTCGTCGAGCTCGATCAACGCGGGCTTCCATGCCGGGGGCGCATCTGTCGGCAGGCCGCGCGCCGTGCGCATCAGGAGGCTGCGAAACTCGGGCTGGGCAAAGTTCAGACGACGCGCAACGGTGCCGAGCTGTCCGCTCTGCTGCGCCTGCCTGAGTCCCGAGGCGAGCAGGGCGAACGTACGCTCGTCCGGTACGCCACGCCCGTCCCAGGCATCGAGCGCGCGCGTGAGCGCGGGCATGCTTTCGGGCACTTCGCGGTTTTGCACGCTGCGCGCGAGCAGCAGCGCGATCGGCGCAATGAACGTGGACAGCAGGAACACGATCAGCGGCAGTGCAAGCAGCAGCGCCTGCATCGACGCACGGCGGCGTGCCTTTTGAAACGACTCGCGGCCGCCGGCTCTCGTCGGAGAGCCCGGGGCCGCGGCATGGGCCGAAGTGGGCATGGTGCTGGTCGCGGTCAAGGTGGGCTCTCGTCGAACGGTGGCGTTATTGCGTCAGCCAGACCTGAAAACGCTTGTTGATCTGGTCCGCGTTGTCGGCCCAGAAGTTCGCGTTGATCTGCACCGCGCGCTTGAAGTTGGCGGGCGCGGTTGGCAGGTCGGCGAGGCGCTGCTTGTCGACGAGCGGGATCGCGTCCTTGCGCGGCGGCGCGTACGCGATGTACTTCGAGAGATCCGCATAGCTCTTCGGTTGCGACGCCGCTACGATGAATTTCGTCGCCGTGTCCGCGTGTTTCGCGCCCGCGGGAATCGCCCACCACTCGAAGTCGTACACCTGCGCGTCCCACACGGCCTTGAACGGCTTGTTGTCTTTCTTCGCGGCGTCGTCGATGCGGCCGTTGTAGACCTGCGTCATCACTACCGCGCCATCGGCGAGCAGTTGCGGCGCCTGCGCACCCGCTTCCCACCACACGATGTTCTTCTTGATCGTATCGAGCTTCTTGAACGCGCGGTCGACACCGGCCGGCGTGCCGAGCACCTTGTAGACATCCTTCGGATCGACGCCGTCCGCGATCAGCGCCCACTCCATCGATACCTTCGGCGACTTGCGAAGCCCGCGCTTGCCGGGAAATTTCTCCAGGTCGAAGAAGTCGTTGACGGTGGTCGGCGCGGTTTTCATCTTGCTTGCGTCGTAGGCGTAGACGGTCGACCACACCATGCTCGCCACCGCACAATCGCTGATCGAACCGGGAATGAAATCGCTCGTTTTGCCGAGCAGCTTCTTGTCGAACTTCTTGAGCAGACCTTCGTCGCAGGCCGTGATCGCATCGTTCGTTTCGAGGTCGATCAGATCCCACGTCGTGTTCTTCGCCTGTTCCATCGCGGAGAGTTTCGCGAGACCGCCGTCATACGATTCGGTCGAGAAGGTGACGCCGGTCGCTTGCGTGAACGGATCGAAGTAGGCCTTCTTTGCGGCCGCCTCGTAGGCGCCGCCGAAGGTCACGACGGAGAGCGTCTCCGCTGCCTGAGCGTGGACGTTGGCGAGCGCGAGTACGGCGAGTGCGGCGCATTGGACTTTGATATTGGTGCGCATGTCGGTAGGCTCCTGCGGTAGCGTGTGTGTGTGAGAGGAAGTTACGCCGGTGTGACGGAATTGAGCGCGGACGCGCTACGTGAAGCGTTCATCGCGAGGATCTTGCAATCGTCGTGGCGCCAGGCGATGTCGATCGCGCTGCCGGGCGAGGGCAACGCGTGGCGTTGCGTATTGGGCAGCTTCACGACGATGTCATCGCGCGAACCAAGCTTCAGATGCACGCGATGATGGTCGCCGCAATAAACGAGTTCCTCGACGCGCGCGTGGACCACGTTGCTATGTTCATCGACGTGCGTGCCTTCCGCGCTCGGGATATGCGCGCGCTCGGGGCGCAGCGCGAGCATCGCTTCGTCGCCTGCGGAGAGGCCGAGTTCGCAGCGTCCGCGAATCACGCTGCCGTCCGATAGCGCGAGCGTCGCCCAGTCCTCGCTTGCGTTGACGACGCGTCCCTTCAAGCCGTTGTTCTCGCCGACGAAGTTCGCGACGAAAGCGTTCTGCGCGTTTTCATAGAGTTCGGTGGGCGTGGCGGCCTGCTGGATGCGGCCATCGGAGAACACGGCCACGCGGTCCGACATCGTCAGCGCCTCGGCCTGATCGTGCGTCACGTAGACGATGGTCAGCGAAAGCTCGCGATGCAGCCGCATGATCTCGTACTGCATGGTCTCGCGCAGGCGCTTGTCGAGCGCGCCGAGCGGCTCGTCCATCAGCACGACGCTCGGCTCGAACACGAGCGCACGTGCAAGCGCGACGCGCTGCTGCTGTCCACCCGACAATTGCGAAGGACGCCGGTTCGCAAGATGCGGCAACTCCACCATTTCGAGCGCACGCTTGACGCGCGCCTTCTGGTCGGTCCTGCTCACGCGCCGCACCGAAAGCGGAAAGGCCACGTTCTCCGCGATCGTCAGATGCGGGAAGAGCGCGTAGTTCTGAAACACCATGCCGATGTCGCGCAGATGCGGCGGCTTGTCGTCGAGACGCCGGCCGTCGAGGCGGATCTCGCCCTGCGTCGGCGATTCGAAGCCCGCCAGCATCATGAGAGTCGTCGTCTTGCCCGAGCCGGATGGTCCGAGCAGCGACAGGAACTCGCCCTTGCGAACGTCGAGGTTCAAGTCTTCGACGACATAGTGCGTGCCGTCGTACGACTTACTCACGCCCGAGAACGAAATGAAGGACTGGTTTGACATCGTGATGGCACCCTGTCGATGGTTCTTTATGGCCGCGACACTTTCTGCGCGAGATAGCGCGCGAAGTCGTAGTTCGGCCGTTCGAGATGGCTCAGATGGCCGGGCTTCGCGAGCGGCGCCTGTACCCCGCGATAGACCGCCTGCACGCCACGCTTGTCCTCGGCATTGACTTCGTCGAGGAGCGCCTTAAGCGTCGCCATGTAATCGTTCGCCTTGGGATCGGCGATGAACTCGGGCGCAAGGCCGCCGCCGAAGCGGATATGCACGCGGCCGGTGCCTTGCGGCTGCAGCACGAGATACCAGAAGTAACCGGGCGTCAGCGTGACGAGATGCGTTGGATAGATCGCGAGAAGCGCGGTCGTCTTACGCCAGTGGCCCTGCAAGCGCTGATTGTCGGGATGCGCGTTGCCGATGGGCAGCGACGCTTCCTTCGTGATCCAGTGATAGTTGAACGCAGCGAGCCCGGGCGGACATTCCATCTCGTCGAGCCGCGAGTGCGGACCAACCGTCGCGCGATGCAGCATCGGCAAGTGATAGCTCTCCATGAAGTTCTCGGCGAGGATCTTCCAGTTGGTGTCCCAGACGTGCTCTTCATAGAAGGTTTCTATGTAATCGGCCATGCCGTAATCGCGGATCAGCATGTCCAGTTCGGCGAGTTGCGTGGCGACGGGCGGCGCATTCGTATCGAGCGTCACGTAGATCCAGCCTTGCCACACTTCGCAGCGCACCTTCGGCAGCGCATAGCTTTCCTTGCAGAAGCCTGACTGCCGATCCATCATCGGTGCGCCGCGCAGCCCGCCGTCGAGGTTGTAATTCCACGCGTGATACGGACACACGATCCGGCGGACGTTGCCGCGTCCTTCGAGCAGCACCGACATCCGATGCAGGCACACATTGGACATCGCGCGGATCGTATTCGTCTCGTCAAGCAACACGACCACGGGTTGTCCCGCGATCTGCGCGGTGAGATAGTCGCCCGGCGCGGCAAGTGCGCTCGCGCGACCCACGCATTGCCACTCACGCTGAAAGATCGTGCTTTCTTCGAGCGCCAGAAATTCAGGCGACGTATAGACGCCCGGCGGCATCGAGCGGGCATCGCTGAATGGCCGTTCGCATCCGGTTTGCAGGTCGTTCACCAGCGCTTCTACCGCTGTCGTTCGTGCCGCGTCTGCCATGAAGCCCTCCATGATCCATTCCTTCGGGAGCGCGCCAAGTGCTTGAGGCTTGCCGCGTTACGCTCATCATGGACATCAATCTATCAAGCCAAATTGCCAGTTAAAATATTGTTTTCGGATACAAAGCAAAGCTTTTGCCTATACAGCTTGCGAGTCTTCAGCGCTTTTACGTGTCGAGATGCAGTCGTCGAATATAGGTCTCGCAGAACGCTGAAAAGCGATGCACCACTTGTCGCGGCTTCATCGTGCGCGATTGCGCGATCCCCAGCGTCGTGGCGTTGACGCTGTCCTTGAAGTGCTTAATCACGAAGTCTTCGCCATCCACGGTGCGATTCGACTTCAGCGGAAAGTTGAGGATGCTGAAGCCGAGTCCGTTAGCCACCATGCCGCGCACCACCTCCGGCTGCGACGAGCGAAATGCGGGAACCGGCCGCGTGCCCACGGCATCGAAAAGCGCGGCGAAATACTCGCGGCTATGCGGCAGATCCAGCATCACATAAGGCTCGTGAAGCAAATCGGCGAGCGATACCTTGCGCGCGCGGGCGAGCCGGTGCGTCTTCGGCAGAATCGCGTAAGGCGGTAACGAAAGCAGCGGCGTAAAGGCGATTTCCTCGGTCAGATCGAGACTGTAGGTCAGGGCGATGTCGAGCGAACCGTCGTGCAGACCGCGTAGCAAGCCGTCCTGATGCGCCTCTACGGTGCGAAACGAAATGCCCGCGTGCTCGGCCGTGAACCGGCTGATGAGACCCGGCATCAATGGCGGCGCAAGCGAGACCAGACATCCCAACGCGATGGAACCCGTCACGCCGCCGTCCATTTCCTTGGCGGCCATTTGCAATTCTTCGGCGATCTTCAGCAGATTGCGCGCTTGCCCGAGCAGGTCGCGGCCGGCTTGCGTGAGTGATAGGCCGCTCGCGTGATGTCGTATGAAGAGTTGCACGCCGAACGAGACTTCGAGGTCCGCGAGCGCTGTTGAAATCGACGGTTGCGAGATGTGCAGACGCTTGGCGGCCGCCGTGAAAGAGAGCACTTCGGCGGTCACCACGAAATAGCGCAACTGACGCAGCGAGTAGCGCAAAGGGTGGCTTTCCATCGGAAACGCTCCATGTTCAGGCCTTGAATGCGCGCATTGTGACGCGCTCAAAATCGCTTGCATAGCCTAATTCGATGCAATGCATTTTTTAAATATGTTTTTCGGATTCTGTTTGAGGGCGTAAATTTTCCCCATGACGAACGGCCTGCGGCGACTTATCACGCTTAAGCCAATTGCTAAAAACGCCTTTCAGAAGGATATAGCCATGACAGTGGAAAGAACCTCAATCGATACGCTCATCGTCGGCGCCGGCCAGGCCGGCATTGCCATGAGCGAGCACCTGAGCAAGCTCGGCGTGCCGCATCTTGTTCTGGAACGCGATCGTATAGCCGAGCGCTGGCGCACAGGGCGATGGGACTCGCTCGTCGCTAACGGCCCTGCCTGGCACGATCGATTCCCGAATCTCGAATTCGACGATGTCGACCAGGACGGGTTCGCCTCCAAGGATCAGGTGGCGGATTACTTCGTCGCGTATGCACGTAAGTTCGACGCTCCGATCCGCACTGGCGTCGAAGTGAAGAAGGTCGTGCGTAACGCGGGGCGGCAGGGTTTTACGATCGATACATCGGAAGGCACGATCGAGGCTAACCGTGTGGTCGTCGCGACCGGGCCTTTTCAACGGCCCGTGATTCCGCCGATTGCTCCTAAAGGCGGCAATATCACGCAGATTCATTCCGCCGACTATCACAATCCCGCGCAGTTGCCCGAAGGCGGCGTGCTGGTCGTCGGCGCGGGTTCGTCGGGCGTGCAAATCGCCGATGAATTGCAGCGTGCGGGCAAGCAGGTATATCTCTCGGTGGGCGCGCACGATCGTCCGCCGCGCGCGTATCGCGGCCGCGATTTTTGCTGGTGGCTGGGCGTGCTCGGCGAATGGGATGCAGAGGTCATGAGACCGGGCAGGGAGCACGTCACCATCGCAGTGAGCGGGGCGCGCGGCGGCCAGACCGTGGACTTCCGGCGGCTTGCGCATCAAGGCATCACGCTCGTTGGTCTGACAAAATCATTCGATGACGGCGTCGTGACGTTCGAAGCCGATCTCGCCGAGAACATTGCGCGCGGCGACGAGAACTACCTGACGCTATTGAATGCGGCTGATGCTTATGTCGCCCGCAACGGTCTCGACCTTCCGGACGATCCAGAAGCCCGCATCATTCCCGCCGATCCGGAATGCATGACGCATCCGCTCAGCGAACTCGATCTCGCCAAAGCGGGCGTGACGTCGATCATCTGGGCAACCGGCTATGCGGTGGATTTCAACTGGCTCGATGTCGACACGTTCGACGAGAAGGGCAAGCCCAGGCATCAGCGAGGCGTGTCCAAAGAGCCCGGCATCTATTTTCTGGGCCTGCCCTGGTTGTCGCGCCGAGGCTCCGCTTTCATCTGGGGTGTCTGGCACGATGCCAGGCATATCGCCGACCATATCGTCACGCAGCGCAAGTACCTCGAATATCGCGATGCCTCGCAGCGTCGTGCAGAGGACCGTTGCACCGAGAGCGCACCATGCGTTCACAACGTTTGCGCTTAACTCATTTCTTTTTAGCATCGAGGTAGATCAATGACCCAGCCTACGCACACCCGCATTCGCATGTTCAACACGAAGGACACGTACCCGAACCAGACGCTGGACAACGATCTTTGTCAGGCTGTGCGCGCCGGTAATACCGTGTATGTGCGCGGTCAGGTCGGTACGGATTTTGAAGGCAATCTCGTCGGTCTCGGCGATCCGCGCGCCCAGGCCGAGCAGGCGATGAAGAACCTTAAGCAACTGCTGGAGGAAGCGGGCAGCGACATGACTCATATTGTCAAGACCACGACCTACCTGACCGACCCGCGTTATCGCGAGCCGGTGTATCAGGAAGTCGGCAAGTGGCTCAAGGGCGTGTTTCCGATTTCGACCGGCCTTGTCGTGGGCGCTTTGGGACAACCGCAATGGTTGATGGAGATCGATGTGATCGCAGTCATCCCGGATGGCTGGACGTCGCCTCAGGCCTAAGGAGCAGCGCATGACATTCTCCATCATCGGACGTTGTCAGGAATCCGGGCAGCTTGGAATCGCGATCAGTTCATCGAGTATCGCCGTGGGCGCACGATGCCCGTGGGTGCGTGCGGGTGTTGGGGCGGTGGCGACGCAGAACGTTACGCTGCCTGCGCTCGGTCCGCAGATTCTCGACCTGCTCGAAACGAAGCAGTTCGATCCGCAATCGGCGCTGGACCATGCGCTCGGTGCGAACGACTATAGCGAATATCGTCAGGTGACGGTCATCGATACGAATGGACGCACCGCATTCTTCAGCGGCAAGGAAGCGCTTGGGATCTACACCGCTGTGGCGGGAGAGCAGTGCGTCGCAGCGGGCAACATGCTGGCGGGGACTCACGTCATCGAAGCGATGGTTCCGGCCTTTCAGAATACGCAAGGCTCGCTTGCCGACCGGCTGCTCGCGGCCATGCACGCCGCAATGACGGCCGGTGGCGAAGCGGGGCCGGTGCATTCGGCGGCGCTGAAGATTGCGGGCGACCCTATCTGGCCGATCGTCGATCTGCGGGTCGACTGGGCCGACGATGACCCCATCGGTCAGCTTGATAGCCTCTGGCAAGCGTATCGTCCGCAGATGCAGGACTACGTGACCCGCGCTTTGAATCCGACAGCCGCGCCCAGCTATGGAGTGCCCGGCAATGAATGAGATGTCGAGCCGCGATCTGCTCGAACGGCTGATCGGCTTCGCGACAGTCAGCCGGCATTCGAACCTCGAACTGATCGATTTCATTCGGCAATATCTGGCTGACCTTGGCGTCGAGAGCGAGCTGTTTTACAACGTTGAGCGCACGAAGGCCAATCTGTTCGCGACCATCGGTCCCAGTGACCGAAGCGGTATCGTGCTTTCAGGCCACACCGATGTGGTCCCTGTCGATGGACAGGATTGGACCTTTGATCCGTTCACGCTCACCGAGAAAGACGGGCGGCTATACGGCCGCGGCACGGCGGACATGAAGGGCTTCATCGCTTCGGTGCTGGCGGCGGTACCACGCTTTATCGAGCGATCGCTGAGGCTGCCGGTGCATCTCGCCTTCTCGTATGACGAGGAAGTCGGATGCCTCGGTGTGCGGCCGATGCTGGCCGAGCTTGAAAAGCGTCGGTTGAAGCCCGTCTTGTGCCTGATCGGCGAGCCGACCGAACTCAAACCGGTGCTAGGTCACAAGGGCAAGCTGGCGATGCGATGCCATGTCAAAGGCGCCGCGTGCCACTCCGCTTACGCGCCTTATGGTGTCAACGCGATCCAGTATGCAGCGCGACTGATCAACCGACTGGAGGAGATCGGCGAGCAGTTGGCGCGGCCTGCATATCACGATGAGCGTTTCGATCCGCCGTTCTCGACCGTGCAGACTGGCGTGATAGAAGGAGGGCGAGCGCTCAACATCGTGCCCGCGGAATGCCAGTTCGATTTCGAGGTGCGCGCGCTTCCGGGCTTCGATGCGAATCGGGTGACCGACGAACTACAGACCTTCGCCGAAGTCGAGTTGCTGCCAAAGATGCGTGCGGTGAAGTCCGATGCCGGCATACGCCTGCAAGCGCTCAGCGCATATCCGGGATTGGCCACGCCGCCCGACAGCGAAGCCGCACGTTTGCTCGCGTTACTCGCTGGCTCCGCGGAGTTCGGTACGGTCGCCTTTGGTACCGAGGGCGGACTCTTCGATCAGGCCGGCATTCCCACGGTGGTGTGCGGACCCGGAAGCATGGACCAGGGGCACAAGCCGGACGAATTCGTCACCATCGAGCAGTTGAACAACTGCGATGCCCTGCTGGCTCGCCTCGCCGATTACCTCTCCAAGCCGTCCTGAAAGACGCCGCGTAGGAGCATCTACCTTTGATTGCCCCAAGTACGGCCCGACCGTACAACGAGCGCGCTCGTCCGCGCAAAACAGGAGACGAAGTTGAATACTCAAGAACGCAATGCTTCACCGTTGATCGAGAAGCACACCATCGGCTATGTGCCACCTGAAGATCGTCATGGAAAGGTGCGCGATCTGTTCACGCTGTGGTTCGGCGGGAATATTGCGCCATTGCCGATCGTGACCGGCGCGCTCGGCGTCCAGATCTTCCATTTGAATCTGGTGTGGGGAATCGTGGCGATCATCGTGGGTCAGGTTGTCGGTGGCGTGCTGATGGCCTTGCATTCGGCGCAGGGACCGCAGATGGGCATCCCGCAGATGATCCAGAGCCGCGCGCAGTTCGGCTCATGGGGCGCACTGCTCGTCACCGTGATCGCGGGCGTGATGTATGTCGGCTTCTTTGCTTCGAATATCGTGCTTGCCGGGAAGTCGCTTCACGGCATCGAAAACTCCGTATCGGTGCCGGTGGGTATCGTGATCGGCGCGGTGGGATCGGGGCTGATCGGGATTATCGGATACCGGTTCATTCATATTCTGAACCGCGTCGGAACCTGGGTGCTTGGGATCGGCATCTGCATCGGTTTCGGCTACATCCTCACGCATATCGCAACGGACGACTTCTTCACGCGCGGCGGCTTCAACTTCGCCGGCTGGCTCGCGACCGTCTCGCTGTCCGCACTCTGGCAGATTGCTTTCGCGCCCTACGTCTCCGATTATTCGCGTTACCTGCCAGCCAGCGTGCGCGTCGCATCGACGTTCTGGGCGACCTATCTTGGCTGCACAATCGGCTCGACGCTCGCGTTCGTCTTCGGCGCGGTCGCGGTGCTCGCGGTCCCGCCGGGCGCTGACGCAATGGACGCCGTCAAGCTGGCGACCGGTCCGCTCGGGCTGCCGATGCTCGTGCTTTTCCTGCTGAGCGTGATCAGCCATAACGCGTTGAATCTGTACGGCGCGGTGCTCGCGGTCATCACGTCGCTGCAAACCTTCGCTTATCGCTGGATTCCGACGGCCAAGGCGCGAGCAGTGCTCTCCGTCGTCATTCTGATGGCGTGTTGCTACGGAGCGATCGGCGCTTCGACGAATTTCGTCGGCAACCTGGTCGATCTCGTGCTCGCTTTGCTCGTCGTGCTCGTGCCGTGGACGGCCATCAACCTGATCGACTTTTATGTGATCCACAAAGGGAAATACGACATCCAGTCGATTTTCAAAGTGGACGGCGGCATCTACGGCCGCTTCAATCCACAAGCGCTGATGGCTTACGCGATCGGTATCGCCGTGCAGATTCCGTTCATGAACACGCCGATGTATGCGGGTCCCGTGCCCAAGTATCTCGACGGCGCCGATCTCTCCTGGGTCATCGGGCTGCTGCTCACGTCACCGCTGTACTACTGGCTCGCGTCGCGCGATACCGTTTATCGGCGCAGGCAACGGAATGCCGCTGTCGCGCCGAACGCGGCCCGCTAATCGCGTCAGCGAATCGACGAAGGGTGGCGCGCAAGCGGCGTCACCTGCATCGTCATATAAGGAAAGAGCGGAAGGCCGGACAGCAGCGTATGCAGCTCGTCATGCGAATCGACATCGAACACGCTGTAGTTCGCATACTCGCCGACCACACGATGCAATTGCTGCCACTTGCCTTGCCGCTGCAGGTCTTGCGAATAGGCCTTCTCGCGCGCCTTGATTTCCTCCGCGATGGGCGCGGGCATGTCATGCGGCAAATGAACATCCATTCTCACCAGATAAAGCATGTTGTCTCCTCGAAATAATCGTTAAAGCTGGATATCAAACCGATGCCTTGTCGCGGCGATAGAACGCGAGCTTGTCTTCATCGATGGCGAGCCCAAGGCCCGCGCCGCTCGGCAGGTGCAGATCGAAGTCGCGATATTGCGGACGCGCCGTGACGATGTCATCTTTAAGCAATAGCGGCCCGAACAGCTCCGTGCCCCAAGCGAGTTGCGGCAACGCGCTAAAGCCATGCGCCGAAGCGATCGAGCCGATGCTCCCTTCGAGCATCGTGCCGCCATACAGCGCGACGCCCGCTGCATCGGCGACGGCGGCCGTGCGCAACATCCCGTAGATCCCGCCCGACTTCGCGATCTTCAGCGCGAAGACATCGGCACATGCGCCGCGCACGAGTTCGATCGCATCTTCGGGCCCCGTGACGGCTTCGTCGGCCATGATCGGCACGACAAAGCGCGCGGCGAGCCGCGCCAGCGCGCCGCGTTGCTCGCGCGGCGTCGGCTGCTCGATCAGGTCGATGCCTGCCGCTTCGAGTGCGGCGATGCCGGTCGCGGCATCCGCTTCGTTCCACGCCTGGTTGACGTCCACGGTCACCTTCGCGCGATCCCCGAGCGCGCGCTTGATCGCGGACACGTGCGCCACGTCGTCGCGCACGCTGCGACGCCCGATCTTGAGCTTGAACGTGTTGTGCCGACGTTCGGCGAGCAGCATCTCCGCTTCTTCGATGTCGCGCTGCGTGTCGCCGCTCGCGAGCGTCCAGAGAACCGGCAGCGTCTTGCGCACCGATCCCCCGAGCAGCGTCGCGACTGAAACACCGAGGCGCTTGCCCTGTGCATCGAGCAACGCCGTTTCGAGCGCGCTCTTGGCGAAGCGATTGCCGCGCGCGATCTTGTTCAGCTTCGCCATCGCGGCGTTGATGTTCGTGGCATCGAGACCGGCGAGCGCGGGCGCAAGGTAGGTATCGATGGTCAGCTTGATGCCTTCGGGGCTTTCCTCGCCGTAAGACAGGCCGCCAATCGTGGTGGCTTCGCCAATCCCTTCGATGCCATCGCTTGAACGAAGGCGGACGATGACGAGAGTTTGTTGCTGCATCGTCGCCATGGCTAGCTGATGCGCGCGAATGGTCGGGAGGTCAACCAGAATCGCTTCGACGGAGGTGATTTGGGCGTTCATACCTTAAAGGGCGGAGTGGTGGGGTTGCTGAAGTATTGCGCGCCCAATAAACCCTTGTCCAAGACCGATAACGTCTAGTGCCATACTCCGGGGGTATATCCGGCGTGATCAGCCCCGGTCGGTGCGGGGCACATAGGCGATGTTTTCCTCGTCGTACAGCCGATAGATGAGTTCGAGCATCTCCCGAATGTCGCGCGATTCGTCGAGCATGCGCATGCTCATGATGATCGGCGAGACGAGCGTCGGGTCGTCCAGCTCCTTATAGCTCACGTCGTCGCGCTTCAGGCCGTACACGCTGCTCGGAACAATCGAGATGCCTTCTCCCGCTGCCACGAGACCCAGCGCAATCTGCAATTCACGGACTTCATATATCTTGCGCGGCTCGAGCGCGCGGTCCTTGAACGCCGCAAGCACCTGGTCCGCATAGCTGGGCCGCGGTGCCTTAGGGAAAACGATAAGCGTCTCGTTAAGCAGATCGCGAAGCGCGAGGATGGGTTTCGCAAGCGAAAGCGGATGGCCCTCCGGAAGCGCGACGATCATCTTCTCCTCGCGAAGAATCACGCGGCGGATGTTCGCGTCCTCATGCCGGATACGGCCAAATCCTACGTCGATACGACCATCCTTTAGCGCCCTGATCTGATCCATCGTCGACATTTCGTGGAGGCTCAACTCGACGGTAGTGTTCTCGTCGCGGAAGCGCCGGATGATTTTCGGCAGCATCCCGTAAAGCGTCGAACCGACGAAACCGACTGAAAGACTGCGCTCGATGGTGCCCACGCGCCTCGTCATCGATTCAAGCTCGGCTGTCTGCGCGAGCAGCTGCGCGGCATGGGAATAGAAGAACTTGCCCGTCTCCGTGAGCTTCAGCGGGCGCGAACTGCGCTCCAGTAGCTGAACGCCGAGGGTCTCTTCCAGTTGTTGTATCTGACGGCTCAGAGGAGGCTGTGCGATGTGCAGCCGCTGGGCTGCGCGCGTGAAATTGCGTTCCTCGGCTACAGCTACGAAATAGCGCAGATGCCGCAACTCCATCTCGATACCTCCTGGATATGGCCCGATACTAAATCAGTGTTGGACTGGCCGTTCAGGCGTCCATTATTCTTCATTCACACTCAGTTTCAGCACCGGATTATACCTTCTAAACATAGCGATACCGGTGTCGAATCAAGGGTTAACCCCACCAGAAAAGAGATTCAGGAGCAGACGATCATGAGCGTGAAAGTGTTCGATACGAAGGAAGTGCAGGACTTGCTGAAAGCCGCCGCCAATCTGGGCAGCCAGGACGGCAATCCTCGCGCCAAGCAGATTGTCCAGCGGCTCCTGGGCGATTTGTTCAAGGCGATCGACGACCTCGACATGACGCCCGATGAAATCTGGGCCGGCGTCCATTACTTCAACAAGCTCGGCCAGGACGGCGAAGCCGCGTTGCTCGCCGCCGGCCTCGGCCTGGAAAAATACCTCGACATCCGCATGGACGCCGAGGACCGCGAAGCCGACATCAACGGCGGCACGCCGCGCACGATCGAAGGCCCGCTTTACGTGGCCGGTGCGCCGGAGCGCGTAGGCGTATCGAAGATCGACCTCGATCCTGATGCCGAGTCCGGCCCGCTGGTGATTCGCGGCACCGTAACCGGCCCTGACGGCAAGCCCGTTGCCGATGCACTCGTCGAATGCTGGCACGCCAACTCGAAAGGCTTCTATTCGCACTTCGACCCCACCGGCGCGCAAAGCGACTTCAATCTGCGCGGAGCGGTCAAGACAGGCGCGGATGGCAAGTACGAATTTCGCACGCTCATGCCGGTGGGTTACGGCTGCCCGCCGCACGGCGCGACGCAGCAGCTGCTGAACACGCTCGCCCGCCACGGCAACCGTCCGGCGCACGTGCACTTCTTCGTCACCACCGACAAGTACCGCAAGCTGACGACGCAGATCAACATCGAAGGCGACCCGCTGATCTGGGACGACTTCGCCTACGCCACCCGTGAAGACCTGATTCCGCATGTCGTCGAAAAGACGGGCGGCACGGCGCTCGGCATGAAAGACGATACATACAAGGACATCGAGTTCAACATCGAGTTGACTCCGCTGGTCCAGGGCAAGGACAACCAGCTCGTCCACCGTCTGCGTGCTTCGGCCACGGCGTAATCGCCCGACGCGGCGGCTAATCAGCGACCCTGCCGCCGCTCAATTCTTCGCAAGAATCCTTCGATACCACTGCTAGCGCTCCATCGTCTGGAGCACGCATGGAGAGCACACATGTCCGTCATTACCAACAAAGCCACGCAACTGGATGAACTGCTGAATACCGCCGTCCAAGATGACAAGGAAGCTGGCGTCTTCCGTTGCCGCCGCGATATCTTCACGAACGTCGACCTGTACGAACTGGAGATGAAGCACATCTTCGAAAGCAACTGGGTGTATCTGGCGCATGAAAGCCAGATTCCGAACAACAACGATTACTACACGACGTGGATCGGCCGTCAGCCCATCGTCATCACGCGCGACAAGACCGGCGAACTGCACGCGGTCATCAACGCCTGCGCCCACAAGGGTGCGATGCTGTGCCGCAAAAAGCATGGCAACAAGGGCAGCTTCACCTGCCCGTTTCATGGCTGGAGTTTTTCCAACACGGGCAAGCTGCTGAAAGTGAAGGACGTGAAGACCACTGAATATCCGGTGCAATTCAATACGCACGGTTCGCATGACCTGAGAAAAGTCGCGCGCTTTCAGAGCTATCGCGGCTTCCTCTTCGGCAGCCTCAACGCAGACGTCTTGCCGCTGGAAGACTACCTCGGCGAAACCAAGGTGATCATCGACCAGATCGTCGATCAGGCGCCGGAAGGGCTCGAAGTGCTGCGCGGAAATTCCTCGTACATCTACGACGGCAACTGGAAGATGCAGATGGAAAACGGCTGCGACGGGTATCACGTCAGCACCGTTCACTGGAACTACGCCGCGACGATGGACCGTCGCAAGGTCGACGGCACGAAGGCGGTTGATGCCAATAGCTGGAGCAAGTCGGTAGCGGGCGTGTACGGGTTCGACCACGGCCACATCCTGTTGTGGACCAAAACGATGAACCCGGAAGTGCGACCGGTGTATCAATACCGCGATGAAATCAAGGCGCGTGTTGGTGAAGTGAAAGCGGATTTCATCGTCAACCAGACTCGCAACCTGTGCCTGTATCCGAACGTGTTCCTGATGGACCAGTTCAGCACGCAGATTCGCGTGATACGTCCGCTCGGCGTGGACAAGACTGAGGTCTCCATTTTCTGCTTCGCGCCGAAGGGCGAGAACGCAACGGACCGAGCGACCCGCATCCGTCAATACGAAGACTTCTTCAACGTCTCGGGAATGGGCACGGCTGACGACCTCGAAGAGTTCCGCGCGTGTCAGGTTGGTTATGCCGGCACTACCGCGCTGTGGAACGATCTTTCGCGCGGCGCGCCGCTGTGGGTCGAAGGGCCGGACGCGAACGCCAAGAACATGGGTATCAAGCCGCTCATCTCGGGTGAGCGTAGCGAAGACGAAGGTCTCTTCGTAGTTCAGCACGAATACTGGGTGAACGTGATGCGCGACGCGCTGAAAAAGGAACAAACGGAGGCACTGGCATGAGCTTCGACTATCAAAAAATCTGCGCGGTCCTGTACCGCGAGGCGCGTCTGCTCGATGACCGCCAATGGGACGAATGGCTCGCCTGCTATGCCGAGGACGTCACCTACTGGATGCCGGCGTGGGACGACGACGATCAACTCACCGACGACCATGAGAGCCAGATCTCGTTGATGTACTACCCGGACCGTGGCGGCCTGGAAGATCGTGTGTTTCGCATCAAGACCGAGCGCAGCGGCGCTTCGATGCCTGAGCCGCGCACGAGCCACAACGTGACCAACGTGGAAGTGCTGGCGCAACGCGATAACGAAGTGGACGTGCGCTACAACTTCAACACGCTCAGCCATCGCTACAAGATGACCGATCAATTTTTCGGCACGATGTTCGTCACGTTGCGAAGGGTCGATGATGCCTTGCTGATTGCCAGCAAACGTATCGCGCTGAAGAACGACTATATCCGCCAGGTGCTCGACGTCTACCACGTGTAACGTCGAATGTCGGCAGGAAATTGAAGGTAGGAGACAACATGTCCAGCTACAAAATTGCACTGAATTTCGAAGACGGCGTAACGCGTTTCGTCGAATGCAAGCCGGGTCAAAAGGTGCTCGATGCGGCGTTCCGCGCGAAGATCAACTTGCCGATGGATTGCTCCGACGGCGTCTGCGGCACTTGCAAGTGCCGCGCCGAGAGCGGCCGCTACGACCTCGGCGACGAGTACATCGAAGAGGCGCTGAGCGAAGACGAGAAAGATAGCGGCCTCGTCCTCACGTGTCAGATGGTGCCGACAAGCGATTGCGTGATTTCGGTGCCCGCGTCGTCCACCGCGTGCAAGACGGAGCAGAGCAAGTTCGCCGCGACAGTATCGAAGGTGGAACCGCATAACGACGCGGCCGTCGTGCTCGAATTGGACGTGGATGCGAACGCACCCGTATTCCTGCCGGGTCAGTATGTCAATATCGATGTGCCTGGCAGTGGCCAGCATCGTTCGTATTCGTTCTCGTCCGGGCCGGGTCAGTCGAAGATCAGTTTTCTGATCAAGCGCATTCCCGGTGGCGTGATGAGTACTTGGCTCGACGCCGCCCAACCGGGCCACAAGCTCGAACTGATCGGGCCGCTCGGGAGCTTCTATCTGCGCGCCGTGGAGCGGCCGTTGCTGTTCCTCGCGGGCGGTACGGGCTTGGCGCCCTTCCTGTCGATGCTGGAAGTGCTGGTACGCACCGAATCGGATCAGAAGGTCCACCTGATTTACGGCGTGACGCGAGACCTCGATCTGGTGCAGGTCGAGGCAATCGAAGCGTACACGGCGAAGCTGCCGAACTTCAGCTACTCCACGGTCGTGGCCGAAGCGGAGTCGAGCCATCCGCGCAAGGGTTGGGTCACGCAACACATCCCCGCCGACGCACTGAATGACGGCGACGTAGACGTATATCTGTGCGGGCCGCCGCCGATGGTCGATGCTGTGCGCAAGCACTTCGACGACACCGGCGTGAAGCCGAACAGCTTCCACTACGAGAAGTTCACGCCCAACGTCGCGCCGAGGGCCGCATGAGCACACAACGATTTGCCGGCAAGGTCATCATCGTGACCGGCGCGGCGCAGGGCATCGGCCGCAGTGTAGCGTTGCGTGCGGCGGCCGAGGGCGCCAGAGTGCTGTTCGTCGATCGCGCGGACTTCGTTTCCGAAGTGGCCGCCGAAGCGAAGGACGCGGACACGGCGGGATTCGTCGCCGACCTCGAAACGTATGAAGGCGCGAAGTCCACGATGGATTTTGCGGTGCGCGAGTTCGGCGGCATCGACATCCTGATCAACGGTGTCGGCGGCGCGATTCGCATGCGTCCGTTCGGCGAGTTCGAACCTGCACAGATCGATGCGGAAATTCGTCGTTCGCTGATGCCGACCCTGTATGCGTGCCACGCGGTGTTGCCGCATCTGATCGAGCGTGGTGGTGGAACCATCGTCAACATTTCCTCCAACGCCACACGCGGGATACGTCGTGTGCCGTATTCGGCGGCGAAGGGCGGTGTCAACGCGATGACGCAGTCGCTCGCGATGGAATACGCTGAGCACAACATCCGCGTGGTCGCCACGGCGCCGGGCGGGACAGATGCGCCTCCACGACGCGTGCCGCGCAATACCGCCGGCGACAGCGAGCAAGAAAAGGCGTGGATGGGCGAAGCGGTAAAGCAGGTTACTGAGTCGACGTTTCTCAAGCGCTATGGCAGCATCGACGAACAGGTCGCACCGATTCTGTTCCTCGCGTCGGACGAGGCGGGGTATATCACAGGGACCGTGTTGCCGGTTGCTGGCGGGGATTTGGGCTGAGCCATGATGTATCGAAGGAGACGCTTTTCATGAACGAACGCAAAGCCATCGTCCCTGCCGGAATGGAAGCGGTGTACGAGAAGATTCACTACGCGCCCGCGGTCAAGGCCGGCAATACGATTTACGTGTCCGGGCAGATTGGTCGTGACCTGTCCATGCAATTGGTCGAAGGCCGCGAAGCGCAGATCGTGCAGGCATTCGAGAACCTCAAGCTGGTGCTGGAAGCCGCAGGTGCAACGCTAAGCGACGTGGTGGACTTGACCACGTTTCACACCGACATGCGCGACCTGCCGTTGTTCATGCAGGTGCGTGACCGCTACTTCACGACAGACCCGCTTCCCGCGTGGACGGCGGTGGGCGCGCATATGCTCGGTGGTTCGGCGGGCTATATCGTCGAGATCAAGGCTGTAGCTGTAACGGCCGATTAACCGCGGAGCTAACGCATGCCTGAAGACGGCCTTGTCACGTCGCTCGTTTCCGTGCTGCCAGATCGCACCGACGATATGGCGCGACTGCAGATCCTGCTCAAGCGCGGCAAACCCATCGTTACCGTCATCGGTAAATACAACCACGGCAAGAGCCGCCTGCTCAATGAGTTGATCGGGAACAACACGTTCGCTGTAGCCGACAAGCGCGAGACGGTGAAACTGTCGGACAGCGTGCACGACGGCGTGCGCTGGCTGGACGCGCCGGGACTGGATGCGGACGTCGGCACCGAAGACGATCGCCATGCGTTGCATGCTGCGTGGTTGCATGCCGACGTTCGCCTGTTCGTGCATGCCGCGAAGGAAGGCGAACTGGACGCGAAGGAACTGGCGTTGCTGGCCGAACTGCGCGCAGACGCCGAGCGGACTAAACGGTGCACCTTGCTCGTGCTTTCGCAGATCGATCAATTGGCGGACGACAGCGAACTGCAGAAGGTAAGGAACGCGATTGGCGCGCAAGTACCGGGCATCGCATTGAATGCAGTTTCGTCGACGCGCTATCGGAAGGGGTTGGAAGAGAGTAAAAAGCTGCTGCTCGAAAGGAGCGGCATCCCTTCGCTGCGTTCTACTTTAGACGCAGCGCTCGCCGGAGTGCCGAAAGCGCGTGCGTATGAAACCGCGCTGCTATTCGGCGAAATGCGCGATCAATTGAAAGCGCTAAACGCCGAGCAACAAGCGTCGCGCGAAGCTTTACTTGGAACGCAGACACGACAACGTCTGGACTTCGATCAAGGACTCAAGACCGTTATCGAAAAGGTAAGCGGCGACATCGAGCTAATGTTGAATACGCTCGGTACAGACCATGCCATCGTGCCGGATTCCGCCAGCGACGCATATGCGATCACCGCTGGAAAACTTGAACGCGCGCACATACAAATCGCCTACTCGCGCGCATGCATCGAAATTGATGGCTTTCTCGCCGGGCAGGGAGTCATCGAACTGCCTTCGGAACAGCAAACCGTGGCGCGCGCGCTTAACACGGTGATGGTCGCGGTCATGGGTGTGTCGGTCAAGTTTCGCAAGGACTTGCGCAGGATGTTCTGCGACGCATTGGGCCGGACGCGCATGCAGCGCGAGTTCACTCACTACTTCGAGATCTCAGCCGACCGCAAGGCGTTGGCGGCGCGAATCGCGCAAAACGAATCGGCGATCGTCGCTTCGGAAAAGGCGTCGGCTGCCTTGCGCGCACTGGAAGAGAGCGCATGAAAGCGGACGTGACCAATGAACAAGGCTTCATCGCCGAGGTCGATGCATTCGAGTTCATCGCGCACGATGTCGAGAAGATGCTGCGCCTGCTGGAAGACTGGTTCGAGCGGTTGACTTCTGACCTGCACCACAATCGCCTGGCTCACTCAGGATTGAAAGAACACAGCGCACTGGCTGTGCAGGCCGAAGCCATCAATGCGGTATTGAAAGAAAGCGCCCCAAGGTGGACCCAGCATTGGGCGAACCTCGAACACGCTCGATCGCTGGCTGAATCCTTCGATGACAAAGCCTTGCTGCTGGTGTTTGGCAAATTCAACGCCGGCAAGAGCTCGTTCTGCAATTTCCTTGCGGAACGGTTTGCCTCTTACGGCAAGACGGTGGCGTATTTCCATCTCGATGGCGGGCGCATCGTCGAGACGAATGAACGCTTCAAGGAAGGCGTGACCGAGACGACGGTGCGGCTGCAAGGGGTGCGCCTTGCAGGAAACCTCGTGCTCGTGGACACGCCCGGCTTGCATTCGGTGACGCCGGAAAACGCCGCGCTGACCCAACGCTTCACCGACAGCGCCGATGGCGTGTTGTGGCTCACCAGCTCCACGTCGCCGGGACAAGTGCAGGAACTGGACGAACTCGGCCGCGAACTGCACCGCAACAAGCCGCTGTTGCCGATCGTGACCCGTAGCGACGTGTACGAAGAAGACGAGATCGATGGTGAGATCCGCAAGGTTCTGCGCAACAAGACTGCGCAGAACCGCGCCGAGCAGGAGGCCGACGTCAAGGCGCGCGCGGAAGAAAAGCTCTTGGGGATGGACGTTCCCTCCGAGCTTCTGAAAGCGCCGGTGTCGATCTCCTCGTACCTGGCACGCGAGCAAGGACAAACGCGAGCTGCAATGGCCGAGGCGGGATTCGAGCGGCTATACGCTGCGCTGCTAGCGATCGCAGAACCGACACTGGCGTACAAGCGGCGCAAGCGGGCCGAAGTGCTTCTACATCATCTGGAAGAAAACGTGATGGGCGTGTTGTGCGGCGATGTGCTGTCGTTGATCTCGGTGTTGCGTGCATCATCGGAAACCGCTCTCGATGCACTCGAACGACATCAAGAGCAAATCTCCAGCGCCGTGTGGCGCAGCGTTATACCGACGTTGCCGGAATTGCTCGACAAGCATTCGGCCAAACGCGATGTGGCCGCAATTTGCGGGAGTTTGTCGCGGTCTATTATTGCGTCGTTTACGCGTGAGGCCAACACGCTATTGTCCGACTACTGCATGGAACCCGACGCCTCGCTCGCAGAAATCAAACTCGACGCAGATGCCCGATTCGAGGAACACGTCGTCGGTGTGGACTACCAGCGCCTTCACGCTGCGCTGGGAAAGGCGATCCGCAAGCGCATCCTTCAGCTATCGAGTGATGCCGCCGAGCAGGGCCGCGATTCCATCGCGCAATTGATGGTGCGTGCCAACCGACTGGAAAACTCGTTGAGGACAAGACAAAACGACTTGCTCCACTTGAAGCAGAAACTTCGGTCCGAGTTCAGTTGAAGTTGTCGGGCAGGTTGCGGCAGGATTCTTGCTACATCACCGGTCTTGCCGCTAACCGACTCCATGCCCATGCCTTTCCGGCGCCTTTCGTTCGCAAGCCAGCTCGCCGTGTTCTGGGCGCTGGTCGCCGTCATGTGCGCGCTCCTGATCGGGCTCGTGTGGTTCATGGCGCAGGCGAACGGCGGCCGGCAGCTCGAACTCGCACGCGCGCAGAGTCTCGCGGGCTGCGAAGCGGTAGCGTCGCGCTACGATGCTTCCGTCGACGGCGCAGCCGAAACGCCGCCGAATATCGAGCTGATGCATGCGATCCTCGATGTCGTTCTCGCGCAGATGCAGGGCGTCGAAGGCGGTTTCTGGCAACCATCGGAGAACGCGCGGGGCACGTTTGCCGCATACGCGTTCCCGACTTATCGCGGCAGCGGCATCAAACGCGATGTGCCCGAAGCCGAAACGCCGCTGATCCTGCGCACACTGCGTCAAGTCACATCGACGCACGCCGCGACGACCGAGTTTGTCGTCAGCGATGAGGACGCGGTGATCGTCGCCGCGTGCGAGGTGCCACATCGTCCCGCGCTGCTCGCCTGGACGCTCACGCGCACGCATCCGCCGCTCGGGCCTTACGGTCGCACGCTGATCACGGGGCTGGCGGTGCTGCTGGCGGTGATCGTCGCGATCGCAATCGCGCTTGGCATCGTGCTGCGGCGCTGGCGGGCGAATCTGTCGCGTATCGAGGAAAGTCTTGCGCAGAACGCCGGTACGCTCGACCCGATCGATTCGACCGGTGAACCGGACCTCGACAAGATCGTCGCCGCTTTCAACGCGCACGTCGCACGCACGGCCGCGCTGCAACACGAAGCGGCCGGTCTGAATGCGCGGCTCGCCCACGCCGAGCGCTTCGCGATGCTCGGGCAACTGGCGGCGCAAATAGCGCATGAGATCCGCAATCCGGTGGGCGCGATGCGGCTGAAGGCCGAGAACGCGCTCGCCGGAGACGCAGAGCGCCGCACGCGCGCGCTGAGCGCGATTCTCGAACAGATCGGGCGGGTGGAATCGCAGCTTTCCGGGCTGCTCGCGCTGACTCAACCGATTCGTATCGACGCGCAGGAAATCGTACTCGACACATGGCTCGCCCGCCGCATCGACGCGAACCGCGATGCAGCGCAACGTGCGGGCGTGACGCTCGACTTGGGCGCAGCGCCGCAATGCACGGCGCGTTTCGACGCGCAGCAACTCGCCCGCGCGCTCGACAATCTTCTGCTCAATGCGATACGTCACACGCCGCACGGCGGGCACGTCACGCTGAGCGCCACACGTAGCGCTGCAGGCCTCACAATTGAAGTCGCCGACGATGGCCCCGGCGTGCCGCCGTCCGAACGCGAGCGTATTTTCGAGCCCTTCGTGACCGGCCACGCGACGGGTTCAGGACTCGGCCTCGCCGTCGTGCGCGAGATCGCGACGGCGCATGGCGGCCGCGCGTACTGCGCCGCATCCGGCGATGCGAACGAACCCGGCGCGCGCTTTGTGATCGAGATCCCATGACACGCATCCTGATCGTCGACGATGATGACGCCTTCCGCGAAAGCCTCGCTGAAACGCTGGCTGATCTTGGCCACGAGACGATGGAAGCGTCGAACGGCCGCGATGCGCTGCGCCTCCTCGCGTCGGATGCACCGGTCGATTGCGTGTTTCTCGACTTCCGCATGACCGACATGAGCGGCATCGACGTGCTGGAACGGCTGCGCGAGATGCCGGATCGGAACGCGCTGCCCGTCGTCGTGCTGACCGCCTTCGCCACGAGCGACAACACGATCCACGCGATGCGCCTCGGCGCGTTCGAGCATCTGACGAAGCCGGTCGGGCGCGATGCGATCAGCACGCTGCTCGCCAAGATCGCCGAAAGCAGCGAGCCCGGAAAGCCCGGCGCCACGTCGCGCGTCGCGGACGACACCGGCGAGCCACGTTTGATCGGCACAAGCGATGCGCTGCGCGAAGTGCAGAAGCAGATCGGCCGCGCCGCCGCCACCGATTCAACGGTGCTCATCACCGGCGAGACCGGCACCGGCAAGGAAGTGGCGGCGCGCGTATTGCACGACGCGTCGAAACGCCGTGACGGTCCGTTCGTCGCGATCAATTGCGCGGCGATTCCGGCTGAATTGCTCGAAAGCGAGTTGTTCGGCCACGCAAAGGGCGCGTTCACGGGCGCGGTGTCCGAGCGGGCGGGGCGCTTCGTCGAAGCACGGCGCGGCACGCTCTTTCTCGATGAAATCGGCGACATGCCGCTCGCGATGCAGGCCAAACTCCTGCGCGCGATCCAGGAGCGCTCGGTGATGCCGCTCGGCTCAAACCGTCCTGTCGATATCGACGTGCGGATCGTCACCGCGACGCATCGCGAATTGCAAGCCGAAGTCATCGCGCGGACCTTTCGCGAGGACCTGTTCTACCGGCTCAACGTGATTCCGGTCCACCTGCCGCCATTGCGCGACCGGCCTGTCGATATCCTGCCGCTCGCGCGGCACTTTCTGGCGTCGGCGGGAAGCGCGGCGCGCTTATTGAGTGCGGGCGCCGAAAGGAAGCTGCTGGCTCACGCGTGGCCGGGCAACGTGCGCGAACTCAAGAACGCGATGGAGCGCGTGCAGGCGCTCGCGCGCGGCGCGCTCGTGACGGAGGATGATCTCGCGTTCCTCGAAACCCTTGCTGTGGCGCCCGCGTTCAACCACGCCCTTCTGGACTTGCCGCTGCCCGAAGCCGTCGAGCGACTCGAACGCGCGGCGATCGAGCGGGCGCTTGCCGCATCGTCGGGGAATCGCGCGGAGGCGGCACGCAGGCTCGGCATCAGCCGGCAATCGCTCTACACGAAGCTCGCGGCCTACGGCTTGAGCTGAAGAGAGTGTCCAGTTTCCTGACACCCGCTGTCAGGCAGACGGACACCTGCATCTGTCTCAAGACCGCCAAGGCCCGTCGCACAACGCTTTCGCGCATGGCATGTGATTTGCCCTAGTGACCGCATCGTCCTTGCGGACACGAGGAGCAAACCATGCATGCAACCGTCTCTGTTACCCGTTGCGCCGTCGCACTGTTACTCGTCGCGGGCGCCGTGGGATGCGCTGCGCAAAATCCCGGACCACCGCCGCCGCCTGCTTTGACGAACACTGCGCCGTCACCACCACCGCGCGCGGCGCGTCCGCGCAAATTGCCCTCGGACGCGGTCATCGCGAGCAAGACAGGCGTCGTGAAGCGCTACACGATCAACCCCGAAGGTGACATCGACGGCCTGCTCCTCGCCGACGATGCGCTGATCAACTTCCCGCCCCATCTCGGCGCTCAAGTCGCGGCGACGGTGGCGCCCGGCGACAGCGTCCAGGCGACCGGGTACGCGACGCCGGGTGGCAGCCTGCGCGCCCAGCAGATCGCCAACGCGACGAACGGCCGAACCGTCGTCGACCAGCCACCTCCCGCCGATACCCCGCGTCTGCCGAAGTCGTTGCGCGGCGCCGGCCTCGTCAAGCTCGATGCCAGCGGCCGCGTGCTGCGCGTGACGACCGCGCCGCGCGGCGAACCCGATGGCGTGTTGCTCGCCGATGGCACGGTGGTCAAGCTGACGCCGCCTGTCGCGTCGCAGTTTCCGGAACTGCTGCGACCGGGCGCGACAGTCGCCGCGCGCGGCTATGGCACGCGCAACCGCTACGGCGCCGCGCTGCAGGCGACTTCATTCGGCACGCCGGGCAAGCTCACGTCGCTTTACGGCACGGCCATCGACTGAATAGTTTTATCGCTAACCATTTCTACAACGGAGTTACGACATGCATTGGATCGATCCCGCCTGCCTGCCTGAAACGCGTGGCCGCGTCACACAGTTTCTGCTCAACAAGCATGGCGAACTCGACGGCCTGGTCCTCGACCACGAGCGGCAAGTTCACTTTCCGCCTCATCTCTCGAAGCAAGTCGCGAAACACATCGCACCTGGCGACACGATCCGCGTACGAGGCGTGAAGCCGCGCGACGCGGACCTGATCGCGGCTGTGTCGCTGATGTCGAAGCAGGGTGTCGAGATTCTCGATGAAGGTCCGAATCACGACGCACCGAAACACGAGAAACCGGAAGGCCGTCCGATGGACGTGCAGGGCGAGGTCGTGCTGTCGCTCTATGGACCGAAGGGCGAATTGCGTGGCGCGCTGCTCGACGACGGCACGTCGTTGCGCATGCCACCGCACGCGGCCGCCGAACTCATTGATTATTTGAGTCCCGGCGCGCATGTGCAGGCGTGGGGTCATGGCGTCAAGACGCGGCATGGACGCACGCTGGAAGTACACGAGATCGCCGAACTCGTCGACGCTGACGAATCTGCATAGCGGCGCGTATGCGTCATGGAACGCGCCCGCGCGCTCGAACTGCTCAACTTCTTCTCGCTGACGTGCAGGCGGTATCGGGCCGTTTCTTAGCGTCTTCCTGACAGCTCGCGGCTGTGGCTGTGCCTCGCCTCTTCGTTCAGGGAGGCGTGCAGTGTCGATTACGACGCTGAAGTCGGCGTCACGCAGCCGCTCGCTTGAATACCGCCGTAAGCGCAGTTACGTATGCAGCGATAACAAAGCCGCCGATCACGCACTGTCATCGCACACGCTATCGCGACAGAGCTTATTGGATTCATGCGAAATCGGCCAGGAAGAAGCAAAGCCGCGAAGCCCATAGAAGGCCTCTTGCCGGGGTATCAGCCAAGTCGCGAGGCCGAAATGGCATGGCAAAACGCGAGAATGAATGTCCGCTTTCACAGGGTAATCAACCAGTAGGCTTCCAGAAAGACCTGCTATAACACAGTCTGACGTTCACGACCCCAGCCTCGTGACGTCACGTGTACTCATCACATAAAGCATTCTGGCCGCCCAATCACTAACGGGCTGCGGCCTGTGTCAACGCGCGTCATTGTTGCTCTCTCTTCAAGCCTTCGATCGTTTCCTGTGCGCTTGCCGATCCCGCGAGTCGTCTTCGTTTCCGAGGTGCCACATGAACACAACGTCCTTCGTGCGTCGGGCTGTCTCGATGCTCATCCCTGCGGCCTTTGCAACGTTTACGTCATTCACGTCGATATGCGCCCACGCGCAAGTCGCCACGGACTGGCCGACCTTCGGCATGAACAAGCAACGCATCGGTTACAACGCGGCCGAACGCGTGCTCGGCGTGGGTAGTGTCGCCCAGCTGCGGTCGCACTGGGCGACCGACATCGGCGGCCCGATTACGACGCAGCCGACGCTGGCTACTGGCGTCCTCGTCAACGGCGTACCGACCGACGTGGTGTACGCGGCGACGTGGCTCGGCCGGATCGTTGCATTGAACGCCGCGACGGGCGCGGTCATCTGGAGCGTCCAGGCGCCCACCGTGCAGACCGACTGCGCCGACTTCAACGCCTCCAATCGCTTGCTGGGCACGATCGGCACACCGACCATCGACCGCGCGACCAATCGCCTGTACGTGGTGACGGGTTTCGGTTTTTTGCATGCGCTGGATCTGGCCACCGGGGCCGATGTCCTGCCCTGGGTGCAATTGCTCGATCCTGCAAACGGATCGCCGAGAACGTTCGTGTATGGCAGCCCGACGCTCAACGGCTCCGATCTTTATGTCGCCACCGCCAGCCGATGTGATGTGAGGCCCTATCACGGTCAGGTGATACGTGTATCGACCACCAACTTCGAGATCCTGCAGAGATGGTTTCCGAGTGGCGCGACCGGACCCGATGGAGGCGGCATCTGGGGGCCGGGCGGCATCTCCGTGACGCCGAATGGCTTGTGGCTCTACACGGCGACCGGAAACTCGTTTTCCGATCCGGAGAATTTGCCTTATTCCGAGCATGTCGTCAGGCTGACGCCCAGTCTTGTGGTCGATGCCGCGGACGCGCCCGCGCCTCCGCCGCCGGGAAGCCGCGACGTGGATTTCGGCGCCACGCCGCTCCTGTTCCAGACGCCCAACTGCCCGCCGATGCTGGCTGCGCTTCAGAAGAGCGGGATGATGTACGTCTACAATCGCAACGCGCTGGCGAACGGGCCGATCAATTCATTCCTGATCGGCCAGACGGGCGGGAGCTTCAACGGCATCCCTGCATTCGATCCGGTGTTGAATCAGATCTACGTCAGTTCGGGATCGGTCGCGAACGGACTGGTGGCGCTGTCCGTTCACTCGGATTGTTCGATCGCACGCGTCTGGAACTTGCGGGTTCGCGGCAACTCGATCACGCCGCCGATTCCGCCCGTGGCGGCGAACGGGGTCGTCTATTACGTCTCGGGCGTTGCAAGCGAAGTCTTCGCAGTCGATGCGCGCAGCGGCCAGCAGCTTTGGAGCACCGCGAGTCTTCCCGTTGCAGATCGCGTGACCGGTGGGATCTTCGCCTCGCCGACGGTCGTCAACGGGCGGCTGTTCGTCGCAGGTTTCGACCACAAGATTCATGCTTATGGACTGTAACGAAGCTCGCGACGCTACGGAATCTGTGAAAGCTTGCGCTTTGCCTCCAGCAATTGAAGCAGCAGATCATCGCGCTGTCGAAGCATCTCGGGGAAATCGTACGGCTCCAGTTCCGCATCGACACCTTTCGCAATCGGCTCGATGTAATCATCGTTCTCGGGATACGTGCCGAGATCGCGAGCCCACTCGCGCTGGGCCGGGCCGAGATGCCTCAGCACATGCGTGATGCCACCCGCGCCGCCGGAAGCATGCAGGTTGAGAAACGGTCCGAGCAACGCCCAGCGCAAGCCCGGACCGTAGGCGATCGCCGCGTCGACGTCCTTCACGGAAGCGACCCCGCGCTGTACCAGGCTGATGGCTTCCTGCCACAGCGCCACTTGCAGACGGTTAGCGATGTGTCCTTTGACTTCCTTGTTGATGCGAATGGTCTTCTTGCCCGTCGAGGCATAGAACGCCATCGCCTTCGCTACGTTCTCGGTCGAAGTCAGCGTGCCACCGCCGACCTCGACCAACGGAATGATGTGCGACGGATTGAACGGATGTCCCAGAACGATCCGTTCAGGATGTTTCGCGCCCCTTTGAATTTCGCTGACCGACAGCCCCGACGACGACGACGCGATGATCGCATCCACCTTCGCGGCCGATTCGATGTCAGCGATCAGCGCGTGCTTGACGTCCAGGCGCTCGGGACCGCTCTCCTGAATGAAGTCGGCATGGCGGACCGCAGCGCTCAGGTCGGTCGTGAAGGTGAGGTTATCGCGCGAGGCGCCATCGGCGAGGCCTAGTCGTTCGACTGCGGGCCAACTGTCGTCGATCCAGCCGCGCAGTCGCGTCTGCGCTCCCTCGCCGGGGTCCGTCGCTGTGACCGCGAAGCCGTGCGCCAGGAAATGCGTCGCCCAGCCTGCGCCGATCACGCCGGTGCCGACAACCGCTATGTTGCAGGCTCGCTTTGTCATCGTTTACGCCTCCAGACAGGCCGTGTGGATCGTTTCGCGCAGGGGCCGCAGTCCGATGATCTCGCGCGCCTCGGTGGGCGTGGCCGGTTCATAGCCCATTTCGCGCACCAGACGCACGAGCCGCTCGACCAGTCGCACGTTGGTCGCCAACTCGCCCTGCCTGTAGTACAGATTGTCCTCCAGCCCAACGCGCACGTGGCCGCCCAGCAAGAGCGAATTCATCGCGGCGGGCAATTGCGCCGCGCCGATCGCGCTCACGTTGAACACGGAGTTGCGGGGCAGGTGATCAACCATCGTCTGCAACAGTCGCGGCGTGTACGGCAGTGCGCCCTGAAACGCATTCGCGCCGATGACGATGTTGATGAAGTGCGGCGCGTCGTCGAGCCCCTCGTTGATGGCGCGCTGCACATCCTGGACAATGTCGGCAAGGCCGAACACCTCCCATTCAGGCTTGATGCCTCGCTCCTTCATCATCTCGGCGATCTGCCGGATGCGCGAGGGTGGCGTGGCGACGAGAATTTCCTTGCCGCCGAAGCTCGCGATCACGGTCTGCGCATCGAGCGTGCACATTTCGACGCCGTCGCCCTGCATGCCCTTCAGGCGTTCTTCCCACTGGATCTCCCACAGGCCGTTGTCGAGCTCGCGCACCATGTCGCCGTTGATGCCGCCGCCGGTCGAGTTGTTCAGGATGATGTCGCATTTGTCGCGAATCAGCCGGTTGATGTGGCTATAGATAGCGGGGTCGCAGGTGGCTTCGTCGTCCGGGCGTCGTGCGTGCACGGCTACGACGCTCGCGCCTGCGTTGTAGCAGCGGTAGGTATCGTCGGCGATTTCCTGCGGCTGTGTCGGCAGGTTCGGGTTCATTTTCTTGCTGGCCATGCCGCCGGTCGGGGCGACGGTCACGATGACTTTGGGCTTGCTCATGCTGGTGTTCTCCGAAGATAGATAAGTTTGACCGGGGTTCAGTGCGCGCTCGGGCCCACTCGCACTGCGCTCTTCGGCAGGCCGAGCAGGATCGTCAGGCCGCCGACGATGACGAGGGCCGTCAACGCGAAGAGCCCCATCTGGATGCTGCCGGTCGCGCCCTTGATCCAGCCGATCAGCGTCGGGCTGACGAAGCCGCCCAGGATGCCGAGTGAGCTGATCACCGCGATGCCGGCCGCCGCCGCCTCGCGGGAAAGATAGGTCGGGGGGATCGACCAGAAGAGCGACCCGCCGCCGAAGATGAAGAAAGCGGCAATGCACAAGAGGGCCATCACTGCGACGACATCCGTACCGAGGAAGGAAGTCGAGGCCAGCGCCATGGCGCCGATAACCAGCGTCCCTCCCACGTGCCAGCGACGCTCCTTGAAATAATCCGAGCTGCGGCTGATGACGAGCACGCCGAGCGCACCGAACGCATAGGGCACGGCCGTGTACCAGCCGATGGTGTTGATTGGCGCGATGCCGAGGCCTTTGATCATCGTCGGCAGCCAGAACGTGACCGTGTACACGGCACAGGCGCAGCAGAAATAGACGAAGGCGAGCACGTAGGTTTTGGCGTCGGTGAGCGCTGCGGCGAGCCTGCCGTGATGGGTAGCCTTGGCGTCGCCGTGGTGATCGGCATCGAGAACGGATTGCACCAGCGCTTTCTCCGCGTCGTTCAGCCAGGGCGCGCGGCCCGGCTTGTCCGGCAGCATGCGATAGAGCGCGAAACCGAGCAGCACGGTCGGCAGGCCTTCGACGAGGAAGAGCCATTGCCAGCCGTGCATGCCGCCCAGACCCTCCATGCCGCTCATGATGGTCCCCGAGAGCGGGCCGCCCAGCACGCCCGTGATCGGCATGCCGAAGAGGAAGAGTCCTGTCACGCGGCCGCGTCGCTGGCTCGGATACCAATACGTCAGATACAGGATGATGCCGGGGAAGAAACCTGCTTCGAACATGCCCAGCAGGAGCCGGATGCCGTAGAACTGCCACGGCTCGGTGACGAACGCAGTCGCGGCGGACGTAAGCCCCCACAGCACCATGATGCGCAGGAACGACAGACGCGCGCCGATCTTTTCGAGCAGCAGGTTGCTCGGCACCTCGAACAGCAGATAGGTGACGAAGAAGATACCGGCGCCGAGCCCGTAGACGGCATCGGAGAAGGCGAGGTCATGCTTCATCTGCAACTGTGCGTAGCCGATGTTGATGCGATCGAGAAACGCGAAGACGTAGGCGATCAACACGATCGGCATCACGCGCCAGCTGATCTTGCGAAAAACGATGTCTTCGGCCGAGCGTGCCGGATTTCGGCTGGTCTCCGGGCCCACTGCGGGCAGCGAACGTGCGCGGTTCATTGCGTGTCTCCCTTTGTCGTATGACACGCATTATTTGTGGCGCACGCTTAAATCACTGTCGCTGCCACGACAGTTGCGGACAGGGCAAACGCTAGGTCGAAGTGTCGGCGCGGCGGCTATTGCGCAAGCGCCTGCAGCCCCGGCAGATCGAGCACGACGAGGCCGCCGTATTCGGTGCGTATGAGGCCGGCTTCCTTGAAATGCATCATGGCCTTGTTGCAGGTTTGCCGGGAGACGGCGGCCAGGTTGGCGAGTTCTTCCTGCGACAGTTGCAGATAGCGCTCGCCGCGTGGATTCGGCAGCGGATGCACCATGCCGACCAGCGCCCGTGCCACGAGATTGTCGGTATCGAGCAGCCCGTGCGCGACGGCGTTGCCCATGAACCAGTGCAGGCGTTCGTTCACCTGCACCAGCAGGAACTCGTTGAAGGAAGGTTGAGTGCTGCGCAGCCAGTCGAAGGTGGCGAGCGGGATCTGCGCGACGCGGCTGTCGCGCAGCGCGATGAGATCCGACTGGCGCGGCGCCTTGCGAATCAGCGTGCCTTCTCCGAACCAGCTTCCCACTAGTTGTCCACCCAGCGTGACCGTGCGGCCGTCGTGCGCGGTGATCGACCACTTGATCAGGCCTTCGAGCACCCCGAACCAGACGTGCTGGCGCTCGCCGTGTCGGCCGAGAAATTGACCCATCGCCGCGGCACGCTCCGACGTCTCGGCGCGCACCTTGCTCTGCGCGGCTTCGTCGATGGAAGCGAACCAGGGCGACTGCGCCAGCATGTCGTCAAGGGTGAGCGATGGGGCGGCCGTCCGCATCGGACGAGTCATCGTTGTCTCCTGACTTTGTACGTATGAGCGTCGAGCTGGAGTGTCGCCGGATTGACAGTCTCACCGGCGCAATACCCGAATAATGACGACATTGGAAACTGGAGCATAGACCCATGAGCAAGGAAATCGTCTACAGCGTCGATGTGCACTTCGGCGACTGCGATCCCGCAGGCATCGTCTTCTTTCCGAACTTCTCGCGCTGGATGGACGCCGCCGCGCACCACTTCTTCCGACAATGCGGATTGCCAGCGTGGCACGAGTTGACGGACCCGCAGCAGTGCATCGGACCGCCGCTGCTGGAGATTCATACGCGTTTTCATACCTCGGCGACGCATGGCGAAAGGCTCGACGTCCATACGCGGATCGAAGCGTGGCGCGGCAAGGTCTTTATCCAGCAGCATCGCATCATGCGCGGCGAGACGCTGATCTGCGAGGGACAGGAAACGCGCGCGCTGTGCGTGCGAAGCGCGGACGGCCGGCTGAAAGCGGTCCCGGTGCCCGATTACATCCGCGCAGCCTGCGCCTGAACGGCGACCGCCATTCTGATCCACAGGAGATTCCATGTCGACCATGCAAGGCAAACGCGTACTCATCACGGCGGGTGCGGGCGGTATAGGCCGTGCGATCGCAGAAGCTTTCTCATCGGCGGGAGCGAAGGTTTTCGTCTGCGACATCAGCGCGGCCGCTTTGGGGCTATTGCGTGAGCAGTTGCCCGACGTCACGACCGGAGTGTGCGACATGGCCGATCGCGGCTCGGTCGCACGCATGGTGCACGAGGCGATTGCCGCGCTCGGCGGTCTCGACGTGCTTGTAAACAACGCGGGCATCGCGGGACCCTCAGCCAGCGTGGCGGACCTCGATCCCGATACGTGGGAGAGCGTCCTGCGCGTGAATCTCACGGGCACGTTCGCCGTGACGCAGCTCGCCATCCCGTATCTGAAGAAATCAGCGGCGGGTTCGATCGTCGTGATGTCGTCGCTGGCTGGGCGCTTCGGCTACCCGAATCGCAGCGCCTACGCGACGACGAAGTGGGGGCTCATCGGCTTCACCAAAACGCTGTCCCGCGAGCTGGGTGAATTCGGCATCCGCGTCAATGCGATCCTGCCGGGCGCCGTGGCGGGCCCGCGCCTGCAGCAGGTCTTCGAGGGACGGGCGTCGGTCAGCGGTCGCAGCGTCGCCGAGGAAGAAGCGGCGGCGCTGGCGAACCAGTCGATCAAACGCTTCGTCGATCCCGCCGATATCGCCGCGCTGGCGGTTTTCCTCGCGTCGGACGCCGGGCGATCGATCTCCGGGCAAATGATCCCGATCGACGGGGATTCGCAAAGCGCGTCCTGATCGACGTCCGCGTTTCAGCGCACGTCGTCCCCGGAATCCGGGCGCGCAACCGGCCGATCTTCCACGTCTCCCACCAGTATCTTCAGCATCTTCATGAAGCGCCGCCGGTCGGTCTCCGACAGCGGCGCGAGCATGCGCACCTGAGCCCGCAGCATCGCGGGCTGCACCTCCCTCAGCAACGCTTCGCCATCGTCGGTCAGCGTCAACAGCCGCACCCGGCGATCGTCCTCCGACGCATTGCGCTGCATCAAGCCCCGCTTTTCCAGCCGGTCGATCACGCCGCCGATCGTCGACGTATCGAAACCAATGTTGCGCGATAGGGAACGCTGATCCATCTGCGGCTGGTCATGCACCGCCTGCATCGCCGCGTATTGCACCGGCGTAATGCCGAACGCGGCGGTTTCCTCTGCAAAAACCGCGACGGCCATCTGCTGCAGCCGCCGGATGTAATGGCCGGGCAATTCGTCCAGATGAGGCTCGCGATTCCGTCGGGTCATGGCTCGTTCCAGATACGGGTAAACACAAAGAGATCATAGCGTATTTCGTCCCTATACTATTCATCAGTGTGCTGACGATCAGTATGCGTTCTAACAGGAGACAACCATGAACGCCTCGACTTCTTCATTGCCTGTTCTCGTCGCCGGTGGCGGCATCGGCGGCCTGGCTGCCGCGCTTGCGCTCGTGCGCCGGGGCTTTGCCGTGAAGGTGCTCGAACAGGCGCCCGCGATCGGCGAAATCGGTGCGGGCATCCAGCTCGGGCCGAACGCCTTCGCCGCGTTCGATGCGCTCGGCATCGGCGAGCGGGCGCGCGCCCGGGCGGTCTACACCGACGAAATGGTCATGATGGATGCGCTCGACGAATCGACCGTCGCGCGCGTTTCGGTGGGCGAGGCGTTTCGTGCGCGTTTCGGCAATCCCTACGCCGTGATTCACCGCGCCGACGTGCACGGCGCGCTCCTCGAAGGCGCGCAGGAAAGCGATCGCATCGAGTTCCTGACCTCGACGCAGGTCGCGCACATCGAGCAGACCCGCGACGGCGTCACCGTGTTCGATTCGAACGGTGACGCGCACCGTGGCGTGGCTTTGATCGGCGCCGATGGCGTGAAGTCCGCGGTGCGCCAGCAGTACGTGGGCGACGACGCGCGCGTATCGGGTCACGTGGTGTATCGCGCGGTGGTCGACAAAAAGGACTTTCCCGCCGATCTGCAATGGAACGCCGCCGCCGTCTGGGTGGGGCCGAACTGCCACCTCGTGCACTACCCGTTGCGCGGCGGCGAGCAATACAACGTCGTCGTGACCTTCCACAGCCGCGAAGTCGAAGAGTGGAGCGTGCGCGAAGGCAGCCGCGAGGAAGTCCAGTCCTATTTCAGCGACATCTGCCCGCGCGCCCGGCAACTGATCGACCTGCCCAAGAGCTGGAAGCGCTGGGCGACCGCCGACCGCGATCCGATTGCCCAATGGACCTACGGACGCATCGCGCTCCTCGGCGACGCCGCTCATCCGACGCTGCAATACCTCGCGCAGGGCGCCTGCATGGCGATGGAAGACGCGGTGACGCTCGGCGAAGCGCTGCGCGTCAACGACAACGATTTCACCAAGGCGTTCGACCTGTACCAGCGTTCGCGCGTCGCGCGCACCGCACGGGTCGTCCTCTCCGCGCGCGAGATGGGACGCATCTTCCACGCGAAGGGCGTCGAGCGCCTCGTGCGCAACGAACTTTGGAAGGGCCGCAGCGACGAGCGTTTCTACGACGCGCTCGAATGGCTCTACGGCTGGACCGCCGAGACCTGCCTCGCCCAATCCTGAACACACAACCGACCACTGACTGGAGCATCACCATGAGCTACGTTATCGATCCCGAAGCACAAGTCGCCATTCCCGTCGCGGGCAGCGACGATCTGTTTCCCGTGCGCCGCATCTACTGCGTCGGCCGCAACTATGCGGCGCATGCGCGCGAGATGGGCTTCGATCCCGACCGCGAACCGCCGTTCTTCTTCTGCAAGCCCGATAACACGATCGTCGTAGTGCCCGACGGGCAGACGGTCGAGGTGCCGTATCCGCCGCAGACCACCGAGTATCACCACGAGATCGAACTGGTTGCCGCGATCGGCAAGGGCGGGCGCGATATTCCGGTCGACAAGGCCAACGAGCACGTTTGGGGCTACGCGGTCGGCCTCGACATGACGCGGCGCGATCTGCAACTCAAGCTGCGCGACAAGGGCCGTCCGTGGGAACTCGGCAAGGCATTCGACCAGTCGGCGCCGATCGGGCCGCTCGTGCCGGCGTCGAAGATCGGTCATCCGACGCAGGGCGCGGTGTGGGTCGAGGTCGATGGCGTGGACCGTCAACGCAGCGATATCGCGAAGCTGATCTGGTCGGTGCCGGAAATCGTCGCGAACCTCTCGACGTATTTCGAACTGAAGCCGGGCGACCTCATTTTCACGGGCACGCCGGAAGGTGTCGCGGGCGTGCAGCGCGGCAACGTGATGCGCGGCGGCATCGACGGGCTCGGCGAACTGAGCGTGCGGGTCGTCTGATCATGAGCCATCTCAAGCTACATGGCTTCTTCAACAGCTCGGCGTCGTATCGCGTGCGGATCGCGCTGGGGTTGAAGGGACTGGAATGGGAGCACGTCGGGGTCAATATCCGCACCGGCGCGCAGAACGGCATCGAGTACAAGGCGCTGAATCCGGCTGGACTCGTACCGACGCTGGAGCACGGCGCGGTGCGCGTCACGCAGTCGCTCGCGATCATCGATTATCTGGAGCGTCTTCGACCGACGCCGCAGTTGATTCCTGCCGACGGTCCCGAGCGTACGCGCGTGCTGGAGATCGCTTCGCTGATCGCTTGCGATATTCATCCGCTCAACAACCTGCGCGTCCTGAAGTACCTGACAGGTCCGCTCGAACTGAGCGAGGCGCAGAAGCAGCAGTGGTACCTGAACTGGATCGAGCAGGGCTTCGACGCGCTCGAAGCCTGGCTCCCTGCACAAGGCGGCTTCTGCGTGGGCGAAACGCCGACCCTCGCCGACTGCTGCCTCGTGCCGCAAGTCGCCAATGCGCAGCGCATGAACGTCGATCTGTCGGCGTACCCGCGCATCCTGCGTATCAACGAACACTGTCTGCGGCTCGCGGCCTTCGCCGATGCCGCGCCGAACCGCCAGCCCGATTTCGTGGCCTGAATCAAGGAGTCGTTCGATGTCCACCATTCAAACTCAACGCGAAGCTTTCTACGGCCGCGCCGATACCCAAAGTCTCGCGCCGCTGTGGACCCGCCTCAAGTCGCTCGTGCCCGAAGCGCCGGCGCCCGCGTGCGTCGCGCATCAGTGGCGTTACGAGGACGTGCGGCCCTATGTGCTCGAATCCGCCGAGCACATCTCGGCGAAGGAAGCCGAGCGTCGCGTGCTGATCCTTGAGAATCCGGGCCTGCAAGGCAGCTCGCAGATCACCAACTCGCTATATGCCGGGCTGCAGTTGATCATGCCGGGCGAGGTCGCGCCCGCGCATCGGCACACGCAAAGTGCGCTGCGTTTCATCATCGAGGGTAGCGGCGCGTACACCGCCGTCGATGGCGAGAAGACGCTGATGGAGCCAGGCGACTTCGTGATCACGCCGTCGTGGACATTCCACCATCACGGTAACGAGACGAACGCGCCGATGGTCTGGCTCGATGGTCTCGACATTCCGCTCGTCGCGCTCTTCAACAGCACGTTCCGCGAAGACTATCCGTCCGATGAAGCGCCGGTAAGCCGCCCCGCCGGCGACGCGCTCGCGCGCTACGGCAGCGGCCTGCTGCCGGTCGGTTATCAGTCTGGCTCACTGAATTCGCCGGTATTCAACTACCCGTATGCGCGCACCCGCGAGGCGCTGCACACGCTCACACGCGGCAGCGAACCCGATGCACACGCGGGCTACCTGATGCGCTATGTCAACCCGGTCGACGGCGGCTGGGCCATGCCGACGATGGCGACCACGATCCGTCTGTTGCCGAAGGGTTTCGCCACACGCGGCTACCGGTCGAGCGACAGCGCGGTGTTCGTCGTGGTCGAAGGGCGGGGCCGCTTGCAGATTGGCGATGAGCGTTTCGATCTCTCACCGCACGACGTGGTGGTCGTACCGGGCTGGATGAGCTACACACTGCATGCAAACGACGATCTGGTGCTGTTCTCGTATTCCGATCGCGTCGCGCAGGAGAAGCTCGGCTTCTTTCGTGAGCAGCGGTTCTGACCGGCGACGATCCACATAAATATTCAGGAGACAAGTCATGAGCACGCAGCAGACGATCGACGTCCAGGGTTTCATCAACGCACACAGGCTGTCAGCGATGCAGGTCGTCACGCTGCTGCTGTGCTTTCTAATCGTCGCGGTCGATGGTTTCGATACCGCCGCGATCGGCTTTATCGCACCGGCGATTCGCGCCGAATGGGGCCTGACGCCCGCGCATCTCGCGCCGGTGTTCGGCGCGGGGCTCGCCGGGCTGATGGCGGGCGCGTTCCTGTTCGGCCCGCTCGCCGACCGCTTCGGGCGCAGGACCATCCTGATGGTCTGCGCGTTGTTCTTCGGGCTGGCGAGCCTCGCCTCCGCCTACTCGAATTCGGTCGAGATGCTGGTCGTGCTGCGCTTTCTCACCGGACTGGGTCTGGGCGGCGCCATGCCCAACTCGGTGACGCTCAGTTCCGAGTACGCGCCGGAGAAGCATCGCTCGGTGCTCGTCACCACGATGTTCTGCGGCTTTACGCTGGGCTCTGCGCTCGGTGGGGTGGCCGCCGCTCATGTGGTGGCGGACTTTGGCTGGCGCGCGGTGCTCGTGATCGGCGGCGTGCTGCCGCTGCTGCTGGTTCCTGTGCTGGCGTGGTGCCTGCCTGAGTCGGCCCGCTTTCTGGTGATGAAGGGCAAAAAGCCGGAACAGGTACGTCGCACGTTGCAGCGGATCGCGCCGTCGATGGATCTGACGAACGCGCGATTCACCGTGCCGGAGAAAGCGCAAACGGGATTTCCGGTCAAGCATCTGTTCGATCCTGAACTGCGTCGCGGAACACTTCTGCTTTGGCTCGCGTTCTTCATGAGCCTGCTGGTGATCTACCTGCTTTCGAGCTGGCTGCCGACGCTCATCAGCAGCACCGGCATGACGCTCAAGAAGGCGTCCCTTGTGACCGCGATGTTCCAGGTGGGCGGCACGGCCGGCGCGATCGCGCTCGGCCAGTTGATGGACCGCTTCAATCCGCAACGCGTGCTCGGCCTGACGTATGCGTTGGCGGCGGTGTTCACGGCGCTGATCGGCAGCAGCACCGGGAATACGGCGGTCCTGATCGTCGCCGTATTTGGCGCGGGCTTTTGCGTGTCGGGCGCGCAGGTCGGCGCGAATGCGCTGGCTGCAGGTTTCTATCCGACGGCGAGCCGCGCGACGGGCGTAAGCTGGGCATCGGGAATCGGCCGCATCGGCTCGGTGCTCGGTTCGATGGGCGGCGGCTGGATGCTGGCGCTCGGCTGGGGCCTGCCGACGGTGTTCGCGCTCGTCGGCATCCCGACGATCGTCGCGGGCATCAGCATGTTGTCAATGGGGAAAGTCGAGCGTGCGAGGGCCGTGGTGGCGCACTGAGATGGGAGCACGCGGTTTCCCGCGTGCTCCCAATTGATGCGCCACTAACGTCAGTTCAACTTCACCGTTGGCCGCACGCGCTCCCTCAGCCATTGACTCGCTGCATACATCACCGCGCGCTTGATGCCCGTGAGGCCGACGATGTGTCTGCGATAAAGATGCCGGTAGCACGGCGCCGCGAACCATCCATCGATGAACAGCGGCCTTCGCAACAACTCGCTCATCAACGCCCCCGCCGCACCCGCACGTCCGAAGGAGATCAGCGTTCCCTGATCGCGATAGGAGAAGAGTGGCACGCTGCGATCATCGAGACGTCGCGCAAGTGCATCGGCGAGATAGACGGCCTGCTGATAAGCCGCCTGTGCGCGCGGCGGCACGAGCGCGTCGCCCTTCGACGCGGCGCACGCCGCGCAGTCACCCATTGCGTAGATGCCTGAGCCGAACTCCACCCGCAGTTCCCCATCGACGATCACCTGTCCCAGCCGGTTCAGCGGCAGCCCTTGCAACGTGCGCAGAATCGGCGGTCCTTCCACGCCGGCCGCCCAGATGGTGATGTCGCTTGCGAGCGTTTCGCCATCCGCCGTCGAAACCGCTTGGGCATCGACCGATTTCACGCGGCAACCGAGCCGCACCTCGACGCCCAGGCCCGCCAGCATTTCCTGAGCGCGCGTCGAGATCCGTTCGGGCAGCGCGGGCAGCACACGCGGCGCGCCTTCGAGCAAACGAATGCGGATATCGTCGGTTGGGTCGAGCGAAGCCAGGTGGTAGTCGCGCACCATCTCGGCCGAGCCGCGCAGCGCAGCGGCCAGCTCGACGCCGGTCGCCCCGCCGCCGATCACCGTCACCGAGACTGGTGTCGTTTGCTGTGCCTGCCCCGAGCGCAGCAGGCTCGACAGCAGACGCCGCCTGAACGTTTCCGCCTGCTCCACCGTCTCCAGCGTCAGCGCATGCTGCTCGGCTCCAGGAATCGAGAAGAAGTTCGTGACGCTGCCAAGCGCAAGCACGAGCGAATCGAAGCGGAGCGTCCTGCGCGGCAAAATCGCGCGGCCGTCGATGTCGGCAGTTTCGTCGATGACGATCTCGCGGCTATCGGGCTCGATGCTCGACAGCGCGCCTTGTTCAAACCGGAAGTGGTTCCATTTTGCGTGCGAGGCGTAGTCGATCTGATGGCTCGACGCGTCGATCTGGCCTGACGCGACCTCGTGAAGGAGCGGCTTCCAGAAGTGGGTCGGGAAACGGTCGATGAGGATCACTTCGGCCTGGCGGCGCTTGCCGACGCTGTTTCCGAGCCGCGTCGCGAGTTCGAGCCCGGCGGCACCGCCGCCCACGATCACGATACGATGGGGCGAATCGACCTGGTGTTGCGCGTAACGATTCAACATGGTGGTTCTCCCGAAAACGCTTCAATCAATTGAACGGCGCGGACCCGCGGCGCAAGGCATCGGAGAGGGGCACGCAGCGCGTGATGCCCGAGCTGCGCGCCTCTTCGAGTCCGCGTTCATCCGCGCCGACCGCGACGACGCGATGCGCAGGCGTCGCGAGCGTATGAAGCGCCACCGCATAGCGCGTCCCGCATGCGCTCGATGACAGGATTGCCGAGAAATACGTGATGCCGTCGTCGCCCAGCGTTTCGCCGATGGCGTGATTCAGGCTCGCGGCGTTGAGTTCGCTCATCAGCAGAAGCGGGTAGCCGTCGTCCCGCACGCCTTGAAGGAAGCGCCTGAGCTCGTGTTTCGCTACAGGCTTCGCTTCTTCGCTCGTGCGGGTCCACACCGGGTCCATGTTTGCCACGATAGCGTCGATTGCCATTCTCTTGCCTCTCGGAGTCGTTGAAAGCCTGTGTGTCGCGGCGGGCCGGGGCGCGCTTGACGACGTCGTGGGAAAAATATAAGTTCGCTAAAATATTTGCGCTATTGAGTATTTATCACCGACTCATAAGTTTTCACTAATACCAATGTTAAAGACGACGACCTTCCGCCAGTTGCGCACACTACAGACCGTCGCCCGCGTCGGCAGCATCTCGGGAGCCGCGCTGGAGCTGCATCTCACGCAGCCGGCGGTGTCGCTGCAGATGTCTCTGCTGGGCGAGGCGGCAGGAACACCGCTTCTGCGCAGGGTGGGGCGCGAGGTGCAACTGACCGCAGCAGGCGAGGTGATGGCGCGCTACGCGAACGAGATCCTGAGCCTCTGGAACGAGGCCGGTGAGGAAGTGGCGGCGCTGCGTGGCGAACTCGGCGGCACTTTACGCATCGGCGCCATCACGACGGCGGAGTACCTCGTTCCGCCGCTGCTCGTCAGATTCACGAAGGAACGACCGGGTGTGAAGCTGCAATTTCGCATAGGCAATCGCGACGACATCGTGCGCATGCTCGCGACGAACGAGATCGACCTCGCGATCATGGGACGGCAACCGCGCGAGTTGCGCACGAGCGCTGCGCCGTTTGCAAAGCACCCGATGGCGTTCATCGCCGCGCCGTCGCATCCGCTGATGCGCGCGAAGCGTCTGAGCCTGAGCGATCTCGAATCGGCGAACCTGCTCGTCAGGGAGCGCGGATCGGGGACGCGGGTCGCGATCGAAGGGCTATTCAAGGAGGCCGGGTTGAAGCTGCACGCGGCGTCGGAGCTGTCGAGCAACGAGGCGATCAAGCAGCTCGTCGAAGCCGGACTCGGCGTGGCGTTTCTTTCGCTGCACGCGTGCGCGCTCGAGATGCAGGCGGGATTGCTCGTGAGGCTTCCTGTGCCTTCGACGCCGATCGAGCGGGCGTGGCATGTCGTGCATATGTCGGAGCGGCGTTTGCCTCAGGTTGCGAACGCGTTTCGGGAGTTTTTGATTCAGTCGGGGGAAGCCGTAGCGGGCCTGGCTTCGCCGCCCGGGCCGCAGAAGGCGCGGGCGGGACGCAAAGGACAGAAGGTGTGATTTCCTGGCTTCAAGTCTGTTGACCTTCGACGGGCATGCGGCGCATCATCGATTGCTGAGGTTTTCAACGCCTCTCAACATCAGCAATGCATGCGACGTGCAACGAGACTGTTGCGTCGAGGTGGACAATGTTCACGATTGAAGCAGATCACGCAGGTGACTTTCGTCTTGCCGCTGTCTTGACGGCGTGCAACAGAAAGCGGACGGTCCTGACACAAAGCGCCTTCTTGCTGGTGCAGGTCACTGCCGCTATCGTGAGCGCGTCATGCGCTTCGAGCGTCTTCGCAGCGGGACCGCTTCCCCAAGGCGGACATTTTTCTGCGGGACTCGGTTTGATCGACACGCGAGCCACGTCGATCCTTGTATCGCAGACGTCGTCGCGCGGGGTCATCGACTGGAGCAGCTTTTCGATCGGCAGCGGCAATCGCGTCGTTGTCGACAATGGCAGCGGGGCGACGCTGAATCGCGTGGCGGGCCGAAGTATTTCATTGATCGACGGCACACTCAGCGCAACGGGGAGCGTCTATCTGATCAACCCGCAAGGCGTCGTCGTTGGTTTGCGTGGCGTGGTATCGAGCGGCGGCCGCTTCGTAGCCTCCACGCTCGCAGTCGACGCCAACGCGTTCATGGCCGGTGACGACCTGACACTCAAGGCAATCGGCAACGGCGTCGTGCTGAATCTCGGCAAGATCAGTTCGAGCGGTGGCGATGTCTTTTTGATTTCGCGCAATCGCGTCGAGAATCGCGGCGAGATCGATGCGCCTAAAGGTACAGTCGAGCTTGCCGCTGGAAGGCAGGTGCTCCTCCACGACAACACCGGCGGACCTCAAGTATTCGTTCAAAGCGGCAGCCATGCGAGCGTCTACAACTCCGGAACGATCAAAGCTGCCCAGATCAGCCTGCAGGCCGCCGACGGCAACGTCTTTGCCCTCGCTGGACGCCATAGCGAACTGCGCGCAACTGGCACCGCCGTCCGCGATGGCCACGTATGGCTCGTCGCAGATGGCGGCGCCGTGCACGCGCATGGCGACATCGTCGCTGCCAACGCCGATGGCAGCGGCGGCACCGTCGATATGAACGGCGCCGCATTTCACTTCGACAATGTGACCATCGATGCCGCGCAATGGAACCTCACCACGCCGGCCTATACCGCCGGTCCGCTCAGTGCCGCAGTGTTTGCGCAGGTACTGTCAGGCGGGACGTCGGTGAAGATCGATACCACCGCCGCGACCGGCGACATCAGCATGGTCTCGACGCTTCGATGGACCGGCGGCGCATCGCTCACGCTCGACGCGCGGCGCACGATCCACATCGGCCCGATGACGACGATCGGCAATACAGGCACGGGCAATCTCACCCTGCGAGCAGATTCGAAAGGGAGCAACAACGGTGGAAGCGTCATCAATCGCGGCACCATCGACTGGTCGCGCGGAACAGGCGTCGTTGCAGCGCTTTACGATTCGAACGGCATCTACAGGGCTGGAACGGTGAAGCGCAACGCCGTGTGGAATCCGGCACCTTTCAGCGGCCTGCGTTCGCAGTTCACCGCTTATCAGCTCGTCAATTCCAGAGCGGATCTGGAGAACGTGTCGAACCATCTTTCAGGGGTGTATGCGCTCGGCAAGGACATCGATTTTTCGGTGTCCACGGATGAATTCAGAGGGATCGGCGGTCCTGCGAATGCCGCGTTCACCGGACAATTCGACGGCATGGGCCACGTGATAAGCAACGTGATTCTTCGCGCCACCGAGGACGCGCAAACTAATCCCGGATTGTTCAACGCGATCGGCACGACAGGCGTCGTGCGCAATCTGAGCGTGGAGAACGCGTATTCAAATGCCGCCGTGCCCGGGCCGGTCGGCATTCTTGCGGGCTTGAACCAGGGCCTCATCAGCAATTCGCATACGTCCGGGGCGGCGCAGCAGGCTTTTGCCGGACCAGCCCCAGCCGGTTTGGTGGGACAGAACGACGGCACCATCGAGCGTTCGTCGAGCAGCGTGAGTGCTGGCGGGGCAGATGCGAGCGCCGGCCTCGCCGTTATCAACAACGGGTTGATCGTCCAGTCGTTCTCGACGGGCAATTTTGGCGGAGCAGGCCGTTCCTACGGGGGCGGCCTCGTCAGCACCAACAACGGCACGATCACGCAATCCTATTGGACCGGAAGCTCCGCGTCGCCCGACGTCGGCGGCATCGCGAACGACAATCAAGGCACAATCAGTGAATCCTTTGCCGCATCCGCCGCAGTTCCGCATACGTTTCCGCAAGTCGTAGGCGGGATTGCCAGCAACAACGACGGCACGATCGCTAACGACGTCTTCTGGAACGCGCAGATATCCGGCGCGACCGAGGGCGTGCTCAGAGGCACGCCAGTGCCAGCCGCGAATGGGTTGACGACCGCTCAAATGAGCATGGCGTCGAGTTTCGGGCCGACCTGGGACTTCAGCCCGTCCGGAACCTGGGTGATTCCCGTAGGCGGTACGCATCCGATCCTGCGGTGGCAGGAGATCGGACAGTGAACGCCGTAGCCATCGAAACATACCTTCGCGCGCAGTAACCGATTGCTGACGAAGACGTTTGTGGCGCTGATGCTGTGTTCGCTTGCACAAGTCGCGCTCGCGCGCGATACCGTCCTTGCTTTGCGTTGTCGGTCAAGCAGCGACACAAGTGCTCAAGCTCCGGTTAGTGACAAGGCACCGCCAGCGCGACGGTCACCTGCAAGCCGTGCGGCGCCGCGTCCCAGAGTTCGATTCGCGCCGATTCGCAAGGCAGCTTCGCCGCCGCATGATCCTGACCGCATCGCCGAGGGCAAGCACGCGCGGTCCCCGTCTAACTACGCGCGCGGCGACGTGCCCTTATACCGGTGCACCGGCGCAGGACTCCCGTCCAGTGCGAACGTGGGTGCAGGCCTCGGAGTCGACCATTGCCCCAGCCCGTTCGTCCGGCGCCTTCGTCCGAAGGGGGAGGCGGGGGAGCGGCAGTCAACAGGTTCATGCGTCCGCCGTGAACGACCGACATTCGTCACTTCGTGACCCCCTTGCGGCATCCACATGACGCGCGCGTCATTTAACAGCGTTGCCGCAGTCGCAGATATCAATTTCGTAACCGCAGCGTCAGCATGGCGCCATACGTCGCAACGCAGAATGAACCTGTCTGATCGTCATCGAAAGACGAGATGATTTTTGGCTTCACTCGCGCAGGGCGAAGCCGATCTGAAACCAACCAAAGAGGTCAACATCATGAAATCGTTCGCTTGCTTCATCGCTGCTGCACTTGTACTCGCATCGCCCTTGAGTTCCTTCGCGCAGAGCACGGACCAGCCGGTTACCCGCGCGCAGGTCAAGTCCGAGCTCGTTCAACTGGAGAACGCCGGCTATCGTCCGAGCATGAACGACCCGTACTACCCGGCGAAGATCCAGGCCGCCGAAGCCAGGGTGCAGACGTCGAATCCCGCTGCAACTTCCTACGGCGGAGCAGCGGACGGCACGGCGTCAAGTTCGGCCCCGGCGCAAATGAGCGCCCTGGGACATTCGATTTATTCCGGTCATTGAGTCACGCGAATCGTGAAGCGTCCGAATTGCGCCGGTACAGAACAGACCGGCGCACGAACGTCCGCCGCGACGAAACGCCAGTGTTTACCCCACCCACCTTGACATCAGGAACCGCCCAGGCAGATACTTTGTCCGTACAAACAACCAAGCAATACAGGAGACGGACATGATGCGGGCAGAGAGCATGGGCGGACAGCGTTATCGCGCGAGCTATGGGCGTTATCTGGAGGACTTCACCGTCGGCGACATCTACGAGCACCGGCCGGGCCGCACGATCACCGAATCGGACAATATCCAGTTCTCGCTGCTCACGATGAACTTCCACCCGATGCACTGCGACGCCGCGCACGCCGCAAAAAGCGAATTCGGCCAACTGCTCGTCAATAGCGGCCTGACGGTCGCGATCGTCCTCGGCATGTCTGTGAACGACGTCAGCGGCAAGGCCATCGCCAATCTCGGCTGGAAAGAAATCAAGCTGACCGGCCCCGTCTTTTGCGGCGACACGCTCTACGCCGAATCCGAAGTGCTGGACAAGCGCGAATCGAAGTCGCGTCCGACGCAAGGCATCGTCACGGTCCATACTCGGGCGTTCAAGCAGGACGGTTCGCCCGTCATGGATTTCGTGCGTACGGCACTGATCGCAAAACGCGGCCACGGCACCGGCGACTGACGCAACGCGCGACCGGCAAAGAGGCCGGCGCACGCTCGAACGGATACCGACCCGGCATAGACACGGGCAGCGATTCGATCTCATCTCACAGTATTGGAGACATCTGTGAACCAGAACGTTAGCGCAGGCGCGCGGCTAGACAGACTGCCGATGGCGCGGTTTCACTGGAAGATCCTCGGACTCACCGGCGCGGGCGCGGCACTCGATGCATTCGACGTCTATCTCGCCGCCGGCGTATCGGCCGCGATGGTGAAGCAGGGCTTCTCGACGCTGCAACTGAACGGCATCTTCGTATCGGCCGGCTTCTTCGGCATGCTGATCGGTGCGGGCTTTTCAGGTTATCTCGGCGACCGCTTCGGCCGCCGTTCGTCGTACCAGATCAACCTCGCGCTCTTCGGACTTACGTCGATTGCCGCGGCCTTCGCACCGTCCATCTACTGGCTCATCGGATTGCGCTTCGTGATGGGCATCGGCCTTGGCGCCGAGCTCGTGGTTGCAGCCGGCACGTTGTGCGAGTTCATCCCGCCCGCGCATCGTGGACGCTGGACCGCACTTCTCGCGCTGATGATCAACTCGGGCCTGCTGATCGCTACGAGCGTCGGTTATGTCGTGATCCCCGCGCTCGGCTGGCGCTGGATGTTCGGCATCGCGGGCATCGGCGCGGTGATCGTCTGGGTGCTGCGTCATTCGATGCCCGAATCGCCGCGCTGGCTAGAGTCGGTCGGCCGTCTGAAGGAAGCAGAGGAAACGGTCAGCGCGATTGAGCGCGAAGTCGAAGCACAACACGGTGCGCTCCCGCCATGCTCCCGCACGCAGAACCTCGAAGTGCCGGCGCAGCCGTTCCGCGCTCTGCTGCGCCGGGGCATGATCGGCCGGACCGTGACGGCGGCCATCACGGTGGTTGCGGTGAACGTGGCGGTGTACGGCTTCGTCGCATGGTTGCCGACCTTCTTCGTCAAGGAAGGCCGCGACGTTGTGACCTCGCTCGGGTTCACGATGCTGATGTCCTTCGGCGCTCCGGCAGGCGCACTGCTCGGCTTTTTCTGCGCCGATCGCATGGGGCGCGCCAAGGGCCTCGTTGCGTTCAGCCTTGCGACCATCGTGCTCGGCTTCGTCTATTCGCACATGGTGGCGAACGCGGCGATCGCCTGTGTCGGATTCACGCTCGTCACGTGCATCTACGTGATCGTGACGCTCGGTCTCTTCAGCTACGTGCCCGAACTCTTCCCGACCTCGTTGCGTTTGCGCGGCACGGGCACGGCCGGTGTGTGCGGACGGCTCGCATCGATCTTCACGTCGTACGGCGCGGTCCTGCTGTATGCACAGTTCGGCGTGCTGGGGGTGCTCGTGATGGTGTCGGGCGTACTGCTGCTGCTCGTGATCGCGATCCTGACACTCGGCGTCGATGCCAACCAATACTCGCTCGAAGCGGTGTCGCCGGATTCCGTGATCGACGATGAACTCTTTGCGCTTCAAAACGGAGACGTAGCACGATGAACGCACACTCTGAAGACGCGCGCATTTCCGCGACCCTCGCGGACTTCGCCCTGAAGCTCCGCATCGACGACGTTCCGTCGGTCGTTCGCGAGCGTGCCAGGCATCTGATCCTCGATGGCATCGGCCTCGCGTTCGCCACTTCGACATTCGACTACGCTGGCGTCACGCTCGCCGCGATGCGCGATCTCGGCGAGGGCAAAGCGACCGTGTTCGGCCGGTCCGGGAAGCTGGCGCTGCGTGATGCGATGCTGCTCAACGGCCTGCTCGTACACGGCCTTGATTTCGACGACACGCATTCACGCGGCGTGATCCATTCGACGGCGAGCGCGCTGCCGTGCGCCTTCGGTCTCGCCGAGCGCGAACAGACGAGCGGCGCCGACATGCTCGCTGCATATGTGGTCGCGATGGAAGTCTCGACGCGCGTCGGATCGGTCGCGCAGAGTGGCTTCCACAAGGTGGGCTTTCATCCGACGGGGCTCGTCGGCGCGTTCGGCTGTTCGCTTGCGGCGGCAAGGCTGTTGGGCCTATCGCAAGGCGCGGCGATGCATGCGCAGGGCATCGTGCTCTCGATGTGCGCTGGCAGCCTCGAGTTCCTCGAAGACGGCGCGTGGACCAAGCGTCTCCACCCAGGCTGGGCGGCATCGAGCGGGACCACGGCGGCGACGCTCGCCAAGCACGGATACATCGGCCCCGAGGCTGCGTACGAAGGCCGCTACGGTCTCTATTCGCTCTACCTCGCCAATGGCGCGACGCCCGATCTCTCGATCGCGACGGCGGGCCTCGGCGACACGTGGGAAATCGAACAGGTCGCGCTGAAGCCGATCCCCGCATGCCACTTCACCCACGCCGCCTCCGATGCCGCCATCGCGCTCTTTCGCGAGCATGGTCTCGCAGCGGACGCGATCGAGAAGGTCGTCGTGCGCGTGCCTGGCCCGGTGGTCGACGTGGTGTGCGAGCCGGTGGCCAACAAGAAGCATCCGGCGAACAGCTACGACGCGCAGTTCAGCATTCCCTACATCGTCGCGACGGGGCTGCTGAAAGGCCGCTTCACGCTCGACGATCTCGACGCCGCCGCGCTTGCCGATCCGGCCGTGCTTTCCCTCACGAAGCGCGTCGATTACGAAGTCGATACGGAGACGACGTTCCCGCGTCATTACACGGGCGAGGTGATCGTTCACACGCGCGACGGCCGGCGGCTGGCGCATCGCGAGGCGATCAACCGCGGCTCGGCGGACCGTCCGATGACCAACGACGGCATCGTCGAAAAGTTCTATGAAAACGCACTGCGCGTCGTGTCGCGCGAGCGCGCCGACCAGGTACGCGACGCCGTGCTCGGACTCGAGCAAACGAGCGTCGCAACGCTCGCAGACATTCTGCGTCAACCCGACTGAGGAGTTCAGATGGCAACCGTCGATATCGATCACGCGCAGGATGCAGAAGAGAACGAGGCGCTCATCCTCGACATGCTCGAGCGCTTCCTGAAGTCCGAAGTCAAACCCTACGTGCACGCACTGGAAGCAGCGGACGAGTATCCGCACGAGATCGTCGAGAAGATGAAGGAGATGGGCCTCTTCGGCTGTCTGATCGCCCCGGAATACGGCGGCCTCGGTCTTTCCACCTCGACCTACGCAAAGATCATCGACCGCATGGCGGCGGTGTGGATGTCGGTGAGCGGCATCATCAATTCGCACGTCATCATGGCGATGACCGTGCAGCGCAACGGCACCGAAGAGCAGAAGCGCGAATTCCTGCCGCGCATGGCGACGGGCGAACTGCGCGGCGGCATCGGTCTCACCGAGCCCGATTGCGGCACCGACCTCCAGGCAATCCGCACCACTGCGCGCCGCGAAGGCGACGAGTATGTAGTGAACGGCAACAAGACGTGGATCACCAACAGTCTCTACGGCAACACGCTCGCGCTCCTGGTCAAGACCGACCCGAAAGCCGAACCGCGGCATCGCGGCATGAGCCTGCTTCTTATCGAAAAAGGACCGGGATTCGAAGTGAGCCGCAAGCTGCCGAAGCTCGGCTACAAGGGCATCGATACGTGCGAGCTGACCTTCACCGATTTTCGGGTGCCGGTGTCGCGGCTGATCGGCGGTGTCGAAGGGCGCGGTTTCAAGCAGATTCTGAACGGACTGGAACTCGGGCGCATCAACGTGGCGGCGCGCGGCGTCGGCATCGCGCAGGCGGCGCTCGATGAATCCGTGTCGTATTCGCAGCAGCGCAAGACCTTCGGCAAGCCGATCTGCGAGCACCAGGCGATCGCGCTCAAGCTCGGCGAAATGGCGACGCGCGTGCACGCCGCGCGCCTGCTCACCGACGCCGCCGCGCGCGCCTTCGATCGCGGCGAACGCTGCGACATGGAAGCAGGCATGGCGAAATACTTCGCGACCGAAGCGGGCCTCGAAAACGCCACCGAAGCGATGCGTATCCACGGCGCGTACGGGTACTCGAAGGAATTCAACGTCGAGCGTCTCTATCGCGATGCGCCGCTACTCGTCATCGGCGAGGGCACCAACGAGATGCAACGCATCATCATCGCCAAGCAACTGATCGAGAGGAACCCCGTATGAGTCTGCCGCTCTCAGGCGTACGCATCGTCGCCGTCGAACAATATGGCGCGGGCCCGTTCGCGACCCAGCATCTCGCGGACCTTGGCGCGGAGATCATCAAGATCGAGAATTTCCGCGAAGGCGGGGACGTCGCGCGGCTTGTCGGCCCGCACTTCTTCGGCGAAGGCGACAGCCACTTCTTCGAGGCATTCAACCGGAACAAGTCGAGCTTCACGCTAGACCTGAAGAAGGAAGAAGCGCGGCAGGTGCTGCGCGATCTCGTTGCAACGAGCGACGCGGTATTCAACAACCTGCGCGGCGATTTGCCCGCGAAACTCGGCCTGACCTACGACCAGTTGCGGGAGGTGAACCCGGCTATCGTATGCGGCCATTTGTCCGCGTACGGGCGTACCGGCAGCCGCGCCTCGTGGCCCGGCTACGACTACCTGATGCAGGCGGAAGCCGGCTATCTCTCGATGACCGGCGACCCTGAAAGCCCGCCCGCGCGCTTCGGCCTTTCGATCATCGATTTGATGACCGGCACGACCGCCGCGATGGCGCTGCTCGCGGGCATCGTCGAGGCGCGCGCGACGGGACAGGGGCGCGACGTGGACGTGAGCCTTTTCGACGTCGCGCTGCATAACCTCGCGTACGTCGCGACGTGGTATCTGAACGGCGACGTCGTGACCGGTCGCGATCGACGTTCGGCGCATCCGTCGTTGACGCCGAGCCAGTTGTACAAGACGAAGGACGGCTGGATCTTCCTGATGTGCAACAAGGAAAAGTTCTGGGGCGTGCTAGCCGAAGTGCTCGACAAGCCGTCGTGGATCACCGATGAGCGCTTCTGCAACTTCAAGGCGCGGCTTGCGAACCGGGACGTACTGGAAAAGGAACTCGACGCCGCGCTCTCGACGGCCACCACGGAAGAATGGCTCGCGCGACTGGGCGGACGCGTGCCCGCCGCGCCTGTGTACGACGTGAAGCAGGCGCTCGACAACCCGTTCGTCGCGGAGCGCGACAGCGTGGTGACGGCCGAGCACCCGCAGTTCGGCGGCATTCGCGGCGTGGCGGCGCCGGTGCGCGTGAGCGATCGGTTGCCGATGCAGGCGGCGCCCGAACTGGGGCGCGATACAGACCGGCTGCTCACGGAACTCGGTTACGATGCTGGCAGAATCGCTGCGCTCCGTGACCAGGCCGTGGTGCAATGAGGCTTGCATGCAAAACGCAGTGAGCCAGGCACGGGAGGTCGGCGGGAGCATGCGTCCGTCCACCTCTTCACGTTCAGGCACATCGATGGTCACCGTACTCGGTCAGCAGCCGCGTTACATGCAACTGGCGCAGACGCTCGTCAACGAAATCCAGAACGGCCGCTATCCCGTCGGCTCGACGATCCCGACCGAGTTCGAACTCTGCGAGCAGTTCGGCGCGAGCCGCTCGACGGTGCGGGAGGCCGTGAAGCAACTCGTGCAGCTCGGCATGGTGGTGCGTCAACCGGGCGTCGGCACGACCGTGAAGGCGTTGAAGTCGGAAGGCGCTTATACGCAGGTGATGCAGCAGTTGAGCGACCTGCAGCGCTATACGGCCGATACGGTTCTCGAGATCTTGTCGAAGGAGACGGAACCGCTCGTCGACGATGCCGTGTGCGAGTTGCTCCGCGCCAACCCCGGCGAGACCTGGCTGCATGTGAGGAGTCTGCGCCGTTCGCCGGATAGCGTCGATCCGATCTGCCATACCGATGCCTATATTCATCCCGCGTTCCGCTCGCTCAAGGTCGACATGGACGAGTTGCACACGCCGCTCTTCACGATGATCGAGCGGCAGTTCGGCGAGCAGATCGCGCAGGTGCAGCAGGAGATCCGCGCGATCGCCATGCCGCCAGCGGTCGCGCGGCTTCTCAACGCGAAGGCGCGTTCGCCGGCGCTCTGGGTGTGCCGCCGTTATCTCAACCGGCGCGGCGACATGGTGGAAGGCTCGATCAATATCCATCCCGCCGACCGCTACACGTACTCGGAGACGTTCCAGCGCGGCTGGAACTCCGCTTGAATCGAGGAAGGAGACACGCATGGTTTTGCGCAGTTATCTGTTCGTGCCCGGCGACCGGCCCGAACGCTTCGCCAAGGCGCTCGCAAGCGCCGCTCATCAGGTGGTGATCGATCTGGAAGACGCCGTGTCGCCCGATGCCAAAGTTGCCGCGCGCGAGGGGCTTGCGCGCTGGCTGGCATCGGAGTTGAGCGAGGGCGACAAGGCGCGCGTGATGGTGCGTGTCAATGCTTTCGGCACCGTATGGCACGACGACGATGTCGCGATGTTGCGTGAAGCAGCGCTTGTCAACGTGATGGTGCCGAAGGCGGAAAGCGCGCAGCAACTCGACGATATCGCCGCGCGATGCAGCACCGGTGTGGCGCTGGTGGCGCTAATCGAGAGCGTCGCGGGCGTCGTGCAGATGCGGGATATCGCGAATGCAAAACCGGTTGCGCGGCTTGCCTTCGGTTCGTTCGACTATTGCGTCGACGCGGGCATCGAAGGCATGGGGCGCGAGCTCGATACAGTGCGCTCGGCGTTCGTCCTCGAGTCGCGTCATGCGGGGTTGCCGGCGCCCGTGGACGGCGTGACGCTCGCCATCGACGACGCCGCGCGCATCGTTGAAGACGTCGCGCTGGGGCGCAGCTTTGGCTTCGGCGGCAAGCTGTGCATTCATCCGAAACAGGTCGACGCGGTGAACAGTGGCTTCGCGCCGAGCGAAGCGGACAAGGCGTGGGCGCAGCGCGTGCTCGACAAGCTCGCGCAGAACCCGCCGGGTGCTTTCGCCGTCGATGGCAAGCTCGTCGACAAACCCATCATCGATCGTGCGCGGCGTATCGCTGCCAAAGGATAAAGCGTGAAGGTACTGGTGCCAGTGAAAAGAGTGGTCGACTACAACGTGAAAGTGCGCGTGAAATCGGACGGCAGCGGCGTCGATATCGCGAACGTGAAGATGTCGATGAACCCGTTCGATGAGATTGCTGTCGAGGAAGCGGTGCGTTTGCGTGAGGCGGGGGTGGCGACTGAAGTCGTCGCGGTCTCCTGCGGCGTGACGCAATGTCAGGAAACGCTGCGTACCGCGATGGCGATTGGCGCCGATCGCGCGATTCTCGTCGAATCGACTGAGGAATTGCAGCCGCTGGCGGTCGCGAAGATCCTGAAGGCGCTGGTGGATAAGGAGCAGCCGCAACTCGTCATCCTCGGCAAGCAAGCGATTGATGACGACTCGAACCAAACCGGTCAGATGCTCGCTGCTCTAGCTGGCCTGCCGCAAGCGACGTTTGCCTCGAAAGTCGTGGTCGCCGATGGCAAAGCCACGGTGTCGCGTGAAGTCGATGGCGGTTCGGAAACGTTGTCGCTGAAACTGCCCGC
>NZ_FCNW02000022.1 GCF_001544475.1 Caballeronia humi
ATGGGTGGCATTGGCACGAGCATCAGCCAGCGTCTGCATAAGGACGGCTATACGGTCGTCGTGGGCTGCGGCCCGAACTCTCCGCGCCGCGTGAAGTGGCTGGAGGACCAGAAGGCGAACGGCTACGACTTCATCGCGTCGGAAGGCAACGTCGGCGACTGGGAATCGACCAAGAACGCGTTCGACAAGGTCAAGGCCGAAGTCGGCGAAGTCGATATTCTGGTGAACAACGCCGGCATCACGCGCGATGTCGTGTTCCGCAAAATGACGCACGAGGACTGGACGGCCGTCATCGACACCAACCTGACGAGCCTCTTCAACGTGACGAAGCAGGTGGTCGACGGAATGGTCGAGCGCGGCTTCGGGCGGATCATCAATATTTCGTCGGTGAACGGCCAGAAAGGGCAGTTCGGCCAGACGAACTATTCGACCGCGAAGGCCGGCATCCACGGCTTCACGATGTCGCTTGCGCAGGAAGTGGCGACCAAGGGCGTGACGGTGAACACCGTGTCGCCGGGCTACATCGGCACGGACATGGTGAAGGCGATCCGTCCGGAAGTGCTCGAGAAGATCGTCGCGACGATTCCGGTGCGCCGCCTCGGCCGTCCCGAAGAAATCGGCTCGATCGTGGCGTGGCTGGCATCGGAAGAGTCGGGCTTCTCGACCGGTGCGGACTTCTCGCTGAACGGCGGTCTGCATATGGGTTGACGGGCGGCGGCGCGCGCGGCCTGGAACCGTGCGCGCCGCCACTTGCCGGACACGAACCGGCGGCAACGCTCTTTTGCGTCAACGCAAGACACGTTTGCTGCCACCGCAGTAAGGTTTTGCGTTTAAAGGCGTTAAATGACCACTACTACTACAAAGAAACCCGCCGAACGACTCATCAAAAAGTATCCAAACCGTCGGCTGTACGATACGGAAACGAGCACCTACATCACGCTTTCCGACGTGAAGCAGCTCGTGCTCGACCAGGAAGACTTCAAGGTCATGGACGCGAAGTCCAATGACGACCTGACGCGCAGCATCCTCTTGCAGATCATTCTGGAAGAGGAGAGCGGCGGTTTGCCGATGTTCTCGTCGGTGATGCTTTCGCAGATCATCCGCTTCTACGGCCACGCCATGCAGGGCATGATGGGCACGTACCTGGAGAAGAACATCCAGGCGTTCATCGATATCCAGCAGAAGCTCACCGACCAGAGCAAGGGCCTCTACGACGGCAACGCGCTCAATCCGGAAGTGTGGTCGCAGTTCATGAACATGCAGGCGCCGATGATGCAGGGCATGATGACGAGCTACATCGAGCAGTCGAAGAACATGTTCGTGCAGATGCAGGAACAGATGCAGTCGCAGGCGAAGACGATGTTCAACACGTTCCCGTTCCCGACGCCGACGGTGCCGCCGTCAACGGAGAAGAAGTAATTTTGGGTTCAGGCGAGCGGGAGTGAATTCGAGCGGAACCCGTTTGCGTGTTGCGGCAACAATCGTTTCGGTATTTTTTCCGATCATCGGCAGGCGATCAGGTAATGCCTGACCGACTGTTGAATGGGCCGGCCCTTGGCGACAAATTCAGTCATTGCCCATCAGACAGCCGCTCGAGCGGCTGTTTTCATGTGTGCGCCGGGCCAGGAAGTGCAAATTCTCTTGTAACCGCGCACGCCGTTAATCCAGCTTGCGCGCGTATTCGCCGCCGAAGCGCGCGATATACGTGCTCAAGCCGCGTCCGCCAATCGCGAGCCGTTTCATTTCATCAACGTGAATGCGTCCCGGCGTGTCGTAGTCATAGAGATACGTAGCGCCGCCATTGAAGCGAATGACGATCGCATTGCGACGGATTTCATACGCCTTTATGCCGGAATTTCCCGCGAGATTTTGATAGTCGCGCATGCGCGTTGCATCCGTAATAGCGAACGCGCGTGCGGCAATAAAAAGCGAGCCGCACACACATCCCGTATACTTCCGGCTTCAGAAATTTTTCGCGTGTCTCGCTAAAGTTTCGCGGGGCCGTGCCGAAATAGCATTTATGGAAAAAGACAACGATCCCCTCTTCGAGTCCGACGATCCGCATTTTCAGCGCGCCCGGGCATTGAGTTTGAGCGTCGGCGCTATTCGAAGGGCGCAAGGCAAAGCGAGCCCCAACGATTTTCCGGTCGGCTCGACCGAATGGCACATCGCGGTGGAAGATTTCGCGAACGACGTGCTGACCGCGCTCATGGGCGACACCGATTTCGCCGACCTTCGATTCGGCCACGCTAATATCGGCAAGTAAACCGCCGCCGGTATTCCACGCTTCACAGCTTCACGCCGCCGGCTTCCGGCGCGTCGATGCCTTCAGGCGGTATCGCGCCATTTTTGCTCGGGTCATCGGTCCAGTACGGCTCGCGTCCGTAGTGCTGGTGTACGGAGCTCGCCCACTGCTTGTCGACCATCGACGGCCAGGCGTTCTTGTCGAATCCCGGCGAATTCCGCACCTGTTCCGAGGTAGCCGCGAGCCGGAAAACCTTGTGGTCGGTATCGAGCGTGAGGGCGCTCCACGGGATCGCGAGCAGCTTGTCGCCGATGCCGAGAAAGCCACCGCTCGACAACACCGCATACGCGACGCGCCCACGCCTCACGTCCAGCATGATTTCCTTGATCGATCCGACGTCGTCGCCATCGCTGCTGAGCACGGTGTTGCCATCGATCGTGCTCGCCGCCATGACGTCGGGGCCGGGGCCATCGGCTGTCGCTGCACCCTTGCCGACGATGTTCGCTTCGTCCGAAGTGGGGGATGCCGGGATGTTCATGATGTGCTCCTCGATGAAATGACGGACGCGCTGTCCGCATGATTCCATTCAAGCAACGCCCGTTCCACGACGACCCGCGACAATAATCGTCGTGATTCGATCGGCCGTCTCGCATTCGGAAATAAACCCGATTTTTTATTCACGATAACCAAGGAGGTCGCACGGCATAATTTCGCCAATGGGAATGCCGGATATCCACATCGATAAATCCGATAACGGGATTTGTCGATAAACAAATTCTTGACGAATCGCTTTAGCGCGACAACAATTAATCTATTGGATTTATGCTCGTATTTTGTCCGAGCCCATCCGGACAACGTTCGCGACGATTCTTTCTACTCGCTGACGGTCTTCTTGAATATTCTCAAACCATTTAACCGGATGCGATTGGAAAATCGAACCGGTCAGCCAATGATTTCCGGACGCGCAGACACGAGTCACGTAAATCCCCGCGCGATAAAACCCAGCCAAAAGGAAAGACAATGGATGAACCCGAGCGCGACGCGGCATCGATGCTCACCGTATCCGACCTGGCGTTCTCGCGCGGCGGCGAGACGGTTTTCAGCGATGTCAGTTTCAACGCCGATGCAGGCCAGGTACTCCAGATTCAAGGCCCCGACGGCAGTGGCAAGACCACGCTCCTGCGCGTGCTCGCGGGCCTGCTGCGTCCGGCAGCCGGAACAATCCGCTGGCACGGCGGCGACACGCGTAAACGCGCGTGGGAATGGCGCCACTCGTTCGCCTACGTCGGCCACGCGAACGCTTTGAGCCGTGATCTCACCGTGGTCGAGAACCTGCGGTTCGCGGCGCGCCTGGGCGCCGCCGTCGCGTGTGATACGACCGATGCACACACCGCCTACTGCGTGCTCGGACGTCTCGGGCTCGCCGCCTGCGCCGACCGGCTCGCGGGTGCGCTGTCGCTAGGGCAGCAGCGGCGCATCGCGATCGCGCGCTTGCTGCTCGAACCCAAGCCGTTGTGGCTGCTCGACGAACCCGCCGCCGCGCTCGATTCCGAATCGGCGCGGCTCATCGCGGCGTGCATCGAGGAGCACGTGGAGCACGGCGGCATCGCGGTGATGACGGCGCACCGTCCCGTCGATACCGCCGCGACGCGCTATTTCTGCTTCGAACGGACCGGGTCATGTTTCATCTGAGCGCGTGTGCGTGGCGCCGCCGCATCGGATCGCGGCGGGACGCTTGCCGCGCAAGATTCCGCCGACGCCCGGCCCGGCCTGACGTGATTGGCGCCGCAATCGCGCGTCGCGGTGGTTCGCGCGCGGATCGCAATGCCTGCGATGCCGCTTTTCGCCGCGTCGCAACCGCCAGGCTTGACGGGCGCCGGGGCTGCGCCGACCGTCAGTGTCTTTTAACGCCCGTCGTACGCCACGACCGCAGCACCGCCGGCGCTCACGAACGCAGGCGCAGTCCGCGCCGCTCGCCGACCGGGCGCCGCCGGGTTTTTTGCTAAGCTCGTCGTTCGTCCATTCGGCGCGTGCTTATGTTCGATTTCGAGGAATTGCTGTCCATCGCGTACAAGAAGGAGCGGGCGCTGAGCCGCCGCTTGTCGAAGGGCGCATCGATTTCCGCCCACGACGCGCTCGTGAAAACGCTCGAAAAAGCCGCTGGCGCGCAGTCGCTCGGCGAGTTGGTTCATGCGCGGCGGCTGGCGAGGGCGAAGGCGCATGAAGCATCGAAGGCGCGCGAGAAGCGGCCCGCGCGGGCGCTCAAGCCGAAGCACCACCACGACCATCCGCCCGGCGCGTGGCTCGCCTGGTTCGACGGCTCCGCGCTGCCGAATCCGGGGCGTATCGGAATTGGAGCGTTGCTAAAAAGTCCGCACGGCGACGTGCTCGAAATCAGCGCGGCGGCGGGGCAGGGCGACAGCAGCAAGGCCGAATATCTCGCGCTGATTTCCGTTCTCGAAGCCGCGCTGCATCGGAAAGCGGAGACGCTCGTGATTTATGGCGACAGCCGGGTCGTCATCGATGATGTCAAGAGCAGCCCTGGCGCACTCGCGCTCGCGTCGCACGCGGGGCACGCGCGACGCCTGATCGACGCCATCGGTGATGTTCGTCTGCACTGGATTCCGCGAGCAAAGAACGTGAGCGCGGATGCGCTGTCACGTCAGGGAAGCTCGCGCACATCCACCACGGGCGCCGCGCCGAACGTCTCGCTCAGCGCGTAATCCACCAGCTTCTCCGCCGCCTGCGCGGGCGTCGCGAGCAAGCCATCGCGCTTGAGCGTGTCGAATTTTTCGCGCAGCGGGAAACGTTCGAGCCCGGTCGCGCGAATTTCCCCTTGCATGTCCGTATCGACGACACCCGGCGCGACGCTCGCAATCGAGAGCGCGCGGTTGCCGTCCAGCGCGACGGCGCGCGCGTGGTGGTCGAGCGCGGCCTTCGTCGCGCAGTAGATGCTCCAGCCGGGGTACGCGTTGCGCGCCGCGCCGCTCGAAACATGCACGATGCGGCGATCCCGCGCAGCTGCGCTCGCGGCCGCGAAGGCGCTTGCAAACATGAGCGGCGCCGCGACGTTCAGGCTAACCGCGCGCGCGATTGCGCCGGCGTCCTGCTGCTCGAGCGTGCCGACCGGCTGCAGCATGCCCGCGTTGTTGATGAGCAAAACCGTCTGAGCGCCCGCGACGAAACGCTGCAACGCATCGCCGGCGAGCCAGTATTCGACGCGCGCGAGATCGGCGAGATCGAGTTCCACTTCGTCGAGTTTGCCCGGATGTCGCGCGGCGAGCGCAGCGTTCTTCGTGCGCGCGATCGCGAGCACGCCGATGCCGCGCGTCAAAAGTGCGTCGGCGATCGCCTCGCCGAGCCCGCGCGTGTGACCGGTGACGATCGCTTTGGTGGTCGAGATATCCATGACGTTCAAATCACGCCGCCGCCAGCGACCGCTCGAGCGCCGCGACGCCCGCCGGCAGGTCGACCGCGACGCCCAGACACAGCATCGTGCGCCCGAGCGCGTGGACCGTGCGGAAGAGGTGATGCTCGCGACATTGCTCGCCCATCTGCCCGATCCGCACGATCGGCGCGCCGAACGACCCGGCGATCTCCACATGATGATGCCGCGAGATATGCGCGCAGACATCGGCGCCGGAGAGACCGTTCGGCAATTCGATCCCGACGACCGAGTTCAGCCGGCTCTCACGCGCCACGTAAAGCTTCAGCGACATTGCCTCGATACCGGCCTGCAGCGCGTTCGAGCATTTCAGGTGACGCGCGAAACGCCGCTCCAGCGTCTCCGCGCAGACGAGCCGCAGCGCCTCGTGCAACGCGAGCACGCCCGAAACCGGCGCCGTGTAGTGATACGACGCGTTGTGCCAGAAATTCTCCGCGAGCGATGCGTCGAGACACCAGTGCACGGGCGGCGCGGGACGGGACTTGATGCGCTGCCAGGCGGCGTCGGAGAAGGCGAGCAGCGAAACGCCCGGAATCGACGACAACCCTTTCTGGCCGCCGGTAATCACCGCGTCGATGCCCCATTCGTCCATCGGCAGCGGCATCGTGCTGAGCGTGCAGACCGCATCGACGACGACCAGCGCGCCCGCTTCGCGCGCCAGGGCCGCGATCGGCGCGAGGTTGCGGTTCCACACCGTGTTCGACGTCTCGCCCTGCACGATCGTCACGATTTCCGGCCGAAAGCGCGCGATCGCCGCCGCGACTTCGTCGGCATTGGCGGCGCGGCCGCTCTCGATCTTCAGCAACTCGACGTTCGCTCCCACGCGCCGCGCCATCTCCGCCATCCGTTCGCTGAAGAAGCCATTGCACACGCACAGCACGCGCGTGCCCTGCCAGGCGAGGTTCGTGACCGCCATTTCCATCGCCGCCGACCCCGGGCCAGCCACGCCCATCACCCATTTCGACTGCGTCTGGAACACGTAGCGCGCCATCGACTTCACTTGGCCGATGACGGTCGCCATGGTCGAGCCCAGGTGATTGATGACGACGCCGTTCGCCTTCGCGACCGCATCGGGGATCGGAACGGGGCCGGCGCCCATCATCAGGAGCGGTTCTTCAGGAAGGATCGACGAGAGCGGGACCACGGCCGGGCAGGGGATCTTGCGGGAATCGTGGGGCAGATCGAGCGAGACGGAATCGTTTTTCATGGTTTTTTTACCTACGGGAGCGAATCACCTGATTATTGGAAATGTCAGCGTAAAGTGAAATGCACAGTCGCTGGTTATTTTGTAGGAAATTGTTCTGAGTTATTTGATGCGTACTGAACATTCGAATCGCGATATTCCACAAACGATCGTTCTTTATGTAATCAGTTTGTATGGAAAGCGTTGATTTAGCCGACGGGCGTAAGGAATTATTCATTTTGCAAATGAAAATGACTATCATTCGGGCAGCTAGTCCCATGGGATCGCATACAACGAACTGGAGGAACGGCAATGCCAATCAGCACGAACGCCCGCCATCGGCACTTCTTCTTCGCGACATCGCTCGCACTTGCCAGCGGAGCGGCAACCGCGCAAAGCTCGGTCACGCTGTACGGCGAACTCGACGCCGGTCTCGCCTATGTCAACAACGTCGGGGACCATTCGCAGTACCGGCTGACCTCCGGCGTCATCGACGGCAGCTACTGGGGCCTGCAGGGTACCGAAGACCTCGGCGGCGGCGCGAAGGCGATCTTCCGCCTGGAGCGCGGATATTCGGTCGCGACGGGCGAGGGCTTCAACGATCACCCGTACTATGTCGGCCTCGGTACGGAGACGCTCGGCACGCTGACGTTCGGCCATCAATACGATTCGATCCACGACTATTTCGCGCCCTTCACGCTGACGGGCGGCACGGGCGGGACGGCGTTCGCGCACGTCCTCGACAACGACAACGCCAACAACTCGTTCCTCGCCGCCAACTCGGTGAAGTACACGAGCGAAAACTACGGCGGCTTCAGCTTCGGCGGCCTGTATGCATTTTCGAACGCGGCGGGGCAGTTCGCGAACAACCGCGCGTACAGCGTCGGCGCGAACTACGCGATCGGCCCGTTCACCGCCGGCGCCGCGTATCTGCACAACAACGGCCGCGGCAACACGACGACAGGCGCCTACGATTCGCTCACCCTGCCCGGCGCCGACAACACCGTCTTCGCGGCGAACGTAGAGCGGCAGAACACGTTCGGCGTCGGCATGAGCTATGTGATCGGCGAATTCACGCTGGCGGGCGCCTTCTCGCGCTCGATCAACTCGGGCGTGACCAATGCCGACACGGGCGAAGCGGCCTCGTCGATCGCGCTGAACAACTACGAAATCAACGGCGTGTACCAGTTGACGCCGTCGATCCAGCTCGCGGGCATGTACGTCTATACCAACGGCAACGGCGCGCACTGGCACCAGGGCGCCGTGCAGGCCGACTACCTGCTCTCGAAGCGCACCGACATCTATCTCGAATCGATTTATCAGCGGGCGTCGTCGGGCGCGCCGGCGGTGATCAATACCAACGATCCGTCGAGCGGTCGCAATCAGTTGATGATCGCGACGGGCATCCGGCACCGGTTCTAACGCTGCTTCTGGGGCACGCAAGGGCGCGAATCTGCTAGCGTTATGTTCTGTTTTTGTCACGGATGAAGGTGACGCCATGTCGCTGCAGACCTTTTCGCTTTTCGTGCCCGCGTGCTTCGCGATCAACATGGCCTTCGGGCCGAACAACGTGCTGTCGCTTTCGAACGGCGCGCGCGACGGCGTGCGCATGTCGGTGCTCGCGTCGTTGGGACGGCTCGTCGCGTTTGCCATCATGATCGCGATCGCGGGGCTCGGGCTCGGCGCGTTGCTGCTCGCCTCTCAGACGCTTTTCACCGTGATCAAGTTCGCAGGCGCGGCGTACCTCGTTTGGATCGGCGTGAAGCTGATCCGCTCGGGGCCGGCGCTCGTCGCCTCGAATAGCGCGGACGCGAAGAGCGACGGCGCGCCGCGCAAACTCGGCAGGCTCGCGAAGCAGGAATTCTGGGTCGCGGCGGGCAATCCGAAGGCGATTCTCGTGTTCACGGCGTTTTTCCCGCAATTCGTCGACCGCTCGGCCTATGCGATGAGTTTCGCCGTGCTCGGCGCGACATTTCTGTTGCTCGAACTGGTTGCGATCGCGATTTATGCGGCGCTCGGCGCACGACTCGGCTCGGTGACAAACGGCGCGCGCGGATTCAAATGGTTCAATCGCGTGAGCGGCACGCTGATGATCGGTTTCGGCGTAATGCTGGCATTCGTGAGGCGTCCGGCGAGTTAATCTGGTTTTATTTTTGTATAATCATGGCTTATAGGGTATAAGCAATAATCGGAACGCGTAGTGGCATTCCCCGAGTGGCCCCGCAGATAATCCAAAACAAAATGCCGCTGCCGGTCAATCGCATTGATCTTGTGATTTACTGAATGTAATTGCAATGTGGAGCAATGCTCTGCCTGTTCCCCGAAAGTCGCTACCGTGCGCCCGCTGCCGGTTTCGCCGAGGTCAGAAAGTCAATGGAAGTCAAATACCTCCAGACTGCGCCATCGTGGTCGCTGTCTCCTCGCCCCGCACGCGAAGGCTTTGCCGCCGCTGAGGCACTGGTTACGTGATCTTTACGCAAGGTCGAAAATCTTGTTTTGCGCGCGGCGCGCGGCCGTTCAACCGCGGCTTGAGATAATCGCGCCTTTCGCGCGCGGCGAATATCCGCCGCAATCAACGTTCGATCTTTGTGTTTCAACGTGCCCAATCCGATTTTGGGCACCGCGCGCATGAGCGGCTTCATGATGGGCGCTTATTTCGTCGCGACGGGCGTGTCGCAGTTCCTGGGGAGCGTCGTCGCGAATCTGGCGCGCATGTCGTCAGGCAACCTCGATCCGCTTCAATCCCTACCGATGTACACGCAATTGTTCTTCGGCCCTGGCTGGCTCGCAGCGGGCGGGGCGTTCGTCGCCGTCGTGCTGCTGCCGATGTTGGGCCGGCTGTCGCGCGAACATCAACCCTGCGTCGATGCCGCGCGCGACGACGATCAACGCTTCGCGCTCGGCAATCCGGCGTTGGCGTCCTGAGATCGTGATGTTTGCGCGGGTGTGAAGTTTCGTTTGCGCCCGACCTCACTTTTCAGCTATAATTTAATTCTTCAGACGCGGGGTGGAGCAGTCTGGCAGCTCGTCGGGCTCATAACCCGAAGGTCGTAGGTTCAAATCCTACCCCCGCAACCAAGATTCAAAGCAAAAAGCCCGGCTCATCGAGTCGGGCTTTTTGCTTATCCGCGCTTGATTCTGTGACGCGTGTCACGCCCGTTCCAGAAACTCACAGCGCCACAAACACGAAAAGCCTGCATGACACGTGAGTCATGCAGGCTTTTTGCATTCTTGATCCATCGCGGCGGGCGCCTGGTTACGGCGGCAGGCCGGGCATGGACAATCGGCGCGAATCGCTCGATGAACCCGAAGAGGGCGGCGCACGGCAAATCAGCGGGGAGATCATCTTGAAACCAAAACCTCAAACCACCATTTGCTGCTGCTGGCCTCGATCCAGGACGGCGATCAGGCGCCTTGCATCAATAAAACTTCTTCGGCAACTGGGCGCGACGGATCTGCTTGCGCAGACGAGCGACAGCAGCAGCTTTCTTGCGCTTGCGCTCGGTGGTCGGCTTTTCATAAGCCATGCGCGATTTGAGTTCCTGAATCAGGCCCGTGCGTTCGACGGTACGGCGAAAACGGCGCATCGCGACGTCGAAAGGCTCGTTCTCTTTCAACAGTACTTTAGTCATTGAGTTCTCGGTTGATCTGGCCCTGCCAGAAAATAGGACAAAGCGCAATTGTACACTTTTTGAGAGCCGAACTGAACCGTCATCGGACGCAGGACGCTCGGTACGGCTCGGGATTGACATCGTATGTCGTTGAATGGAGACGAAAAATCCTGAATTACCCGCGTCAGAAGCCGCGCGAAGGAGTGCGTCGTGCGGCCGGTGTTTCGGCTGTCGCAGCGGGCTGGTCGAGTGTTACGTCGGATGCGGGCGTTGCCACGCACGGCAACACCCAGCCGTCGCGTTTTTCCTCGGCGGTGAGGCCGGGCCATTCGATCCGGTAGCGCACTTCGCCCGCAACCAGCCGGCACATGCACGCGCGGCAGGTGCCGTTGCGGCACGATGCGGGGAGGCGGATGCCGGCGCGCGCGGCGGATTCCATCAGCGACGCGTCCTCATCGACGTCGATCGTGCGTCCGAGCGGTTCCAGGCGTAGCGTAAAGCGGCGCGACGTCATCTGCGCCTCACTCGTCGAGCGTGATCGTTGCGCGGCCGTGCGTCAGGTCGCGCAGCCCGACGGCGGCTGCTTCGCGCGACGCGAGCGGCATTCCGATCACGAGGCGGACCGTCATGTCGTAGGCGTGCTCGACCAGCTCACAGCCTTGCTGCTCGATCCAGCGGCGCACGCGCGCTTCGTCGGCGTAATCGACTTCGATTGTCAGCGCGCCGCGCTCGATCCGCTCGATGCGCTCGGCGAGCTGCATCGCGGTGGCGATCGCGTCGGTGTAGGCGCGCACGAGGCCGCCCGCGCCGAGCTTGATGCCGCCGTAATAACGCACGACGGCGGCCAGTACGCCGTCGACTTCGTGATGGCGCAGCACTTCCAGTATCGGCCGGCCGGCCGTGCCGGAAGGCTCTCCGTCGTCGGACATGCCCGACTGGCCGCCCGCGAGCAGCGCCCAGCAGACGTGTGTGGCGCTCGGGTGGGCGGCGCGCAGGGCGTCGAGCTCGCGCATCGCGGCGTCGCGGTCCGCGACGGGAATCGCGAGCGCGATGAACCGGCTCTTGCGGATGTCGATCTCGGCAGTGACGGGGGCGGCTAGCGTGTAAGTCGGCAAGGCGGGTGGGGCGTTGGGGGTGAATTCAAAGGGCGGCGTGGTACGGCGGCCGATTTGCAGGCTTGGCCGGGCAGCAGTACTTGCGGCTCGGAATGCTCGTTAGGCTCAACTGAACCGTAAGGCTCGGTAAAACCAGCAAGCTCAGCGGAAACGGCAAGCTCAGCGAGCTGGATCGCCTGCCGCTCGCGCCGGTCGACCCGACAGTTCCCGCCCAGCCGGTCAGCACACGTCGCCAGAACAGACGGACCCGCGGCCGATCAACCCGCCATGTTACCGGCAAACTCAAACGCGCCCTCAACCCCCGCCGGCATCCCCCAGCCCGCGCTGCATCAAAACGGTATCGACCCATTTCCCATGCTTGAACCCGACCTTGCGCAGCACGCCAATATGCTCGAATCCCAACCGCGCATGCAACGCGATCGACCCCGCATTGCCGCTGTTGCCGATCACCGCGATCAACTGTCGCCACGGCCCGGCTTCGCACCGCTCGACGAGCGCCGTCAAAAGCGCGAGCCCGATGCCGCGCCCATGCTTGCCATCGGCGATATAGACCGAGTCTTCGATCGTGTGCCGATACGCCGAGCGCGCCCGATAAGCCGTCGCGTACGCATACCCGACGACCACGCCGTCGACTTCGGCAACGAGATACGGCAATCGCGCCGCGACGACCGCAGCATGGCGCGAGCGCATTTCATCAGCGCCGGGCGCGACTTCCTCGAAGGTCGCGAGCGCGTTTTCGACATAGTGCGCGTAGATGCGGGCGATCGCGTCGAAATCGGCCGGCGTCGCGTCGCGAATCGAAGGCTCGCGCGTCTCAAATGCAATGCGTGTGTTCATCGATCGAATCCTGAATCGTGGGACAGGAAAGCGTGCTCAAAGCCTCCGGATTTTCGCACGGCGCAACACCGCTCGCCGACGCTCGAAAAAGCGTGCGCCGGCCGTGCGGCAGCCCACCAAACGCGCGCACTTTCGCTAAAAGAAACCATTGAATCGCGCGGGCGCGGGCCTCTACACTAGGTCGTTTGAACTGGTCCGCTGGCGGTCCGCCAAGGGAGTCACATCCCGAGCGGCTAAAAAGGCGGCGGGGATCGGGATGGCAATTGCGTCGCGGAGAATTCTTGCCACGTCGGGCGGCGCAGGGCGACAACATGCAATGAAAAAACTCAGACGCTCGGGCCTGGTGGTGTTTCTCGCCGTCATCGTGCTGGCCGCGGCACTCGTGCCGGCCGCACTCGGCTTGCTGTTCGCCCAGCGCACCATGCGCAGCCAGGAAGCCGAGCGCCTCAACCGCGTCGCCGATGCCGCGCTCGTGCGGGCCGAAGACGTCACGCGCCATCTGTCGAGCGCGCTCGGCGAAATCGCGCGCGTGTCCGACCAGCCGTGCTCCGCCGGCTATCTCCAGGAACTGCGGCGCATCGCGCTCGAACACCGCGCCGTGCGCGACGCGGGCGCCTTCGATCACAGCGGCCGCTGGCAATGTTCGTCGATGCTCGGCGCCGTCGCGCTCGACGCCCTCGGCGGCCGCGCGCTCCCGCCGCCCGACTGGCGCGGCCACGACGGCCTCATCGCGTGGTTCGGCCTGTTGCATATGCCGAGCGGCGACGAATCGCTCGTGTTCGGACGCGACGGCTATTACGTCGCGGCGGACCCGTCGGCGTATGTCGGCGGGAAGGGCGTCATGAAAGTCAGCGGCCTCGGGGTGATCAACACGGAGGCGAGTCGCGTCATCGCGACGACGCCGACCAGCGATCCGTCCGCGATGCTCGCGCTGTATCGCCAGCCGCCCGATCCCGCCGCCGACGGCGACCCGCCCTATGTCGTGCGCCGCTCGATGACGATGCCGATCGCGGTCGTCGTGAGCGCGCCGCGCGAGGCGCTTCCCGAGCGTCTGCGCAGCCTGCCGTGGGGGTGGATTCTCGGCGGCGTCGCGGCGGGCGTCGCGCTCGCGGGCTGGGCGGCGTTCTTCATCGTGCGTCACATGTCGCCGCGCGGGCAACTGAGCGACGCGGTGCGGCGTCACCAGTTCATCGTCGCGTACCAGCCGATCGTCGATCTTGCGACGCGCCGCTGCGTCGGCGCCGAGGCGCTCGTGCGCTGGAAGCACCATAACCGCATCGTGCGGCCGGATCATTTCATTCCGCTCGCCGAGCATCGCGGACTGATCCAGGCGATCACCGATCAGGTGCTCGATACCGTGCTGCTCGAACTCGGCGAATTTCTGAAGCGTTACCCCGAGTATTACGTCTCGATCAACCTGAGCGCCGCCGACCTCACGACGCCGCGCTTTCTCGACAACCTGAAGCCGTCGGTCGCGCGTCAGAAGGTGCGGCCGGAACAGATCCGCATCGAGGCGACCGAGCGCGGCTTTCTCGACGCCGAAGCCGCGAAGGAAGTGATCAAGGCTTTTCGCGACGCGGGCCACCCGGTCTATATCGACGATTTCGGCACCGGCTATTCCAGCCTCTCGCACCTGCAGAACTTTCACGTCGATGCGCTGAAGATCGACAAGTCGTTCGTCGATACGATCGGGCAGGACGCGGCGTCGAGCAGCGTGGCGTCGCACATCATCGAGATGGCGGCGACGCTGCAGGTGCAGGTGATCGCCGAGGGCATCGAGCGCGAGGAGCAGGCGGCTTATCTGCACGCGCGGGGCGCGCAGTTCGGCCAGGGGTGGCTGTTCTCGCCGCCGCTTACCGCGGCGGAGTTCATCCGGTATCTCGGCAAGACGCGCAAGGGTTAGAGCGCCCCGGACGCAACGCGTGTACGCTTTACGCCGCCGATCCACTTCCACGAGCGCCCCCATGAACGACCAATCCGCCACGACTTTTCTTAACGACGTGCGCCATCCCTTGCTCGCGCTCCACCGGAGCGTGCTCACCGACCTGCGCGCGAAGCACGAGGCCGAGTTCGGGCCGGTGTCGCCCGGGGAATTCCTGCAGATCGTGATCAACGGCAGCGCGTATCGCTGGCTCGCGCCGCTCTCCACGGTGATCGCCGCCCTCGACGACGTCCTCGATGACAAGGAAGCCACGCCTGAAGGACGCATCGAAGTGGCCTCGGCGGTAGTCGCGATGTTTTCAGCGAAGACGCGCGACCCCGCTTTCGCCGAAAAATACCTGCCGCTGTTGCAGGACAGCCCCGAGATCGCGGTCGCGAACGGCCACGTAGTGCAACTCGTGCGCGCCGCCGGGCCAGTGAAGGGAGATTGAGTTCTATCGAAAAAGCGACCTAAAACCTGCGGATTCCGTACGCGCGGCGTCTGCGGGTTTTCATGACTGCCTCACGGGCCGTGCCTTGCCGGATAACGCGTTGCGCCCGCCCGCCGTATCGCGCATGCCGTGCTGCACCGCAATAAAACCGTCCCGTCGCATTTGAGCAATTGATTTTCGCTTGCGACTATCGGCGCCGATCGCTGAAGTTCCAAAGACTTCAGGCGATGCCGATTCGAAATCAGACGGAGACGCACGTGTTCCTATACGGCTACGGCCCGTTGCTCCTGGCGGGCGCTAAACAGACCATCGCGCTCGCGGTGTTATCCCTCGCGGTATCGGTCGTGCTCGGGTTGCTCGGCGCGTTGGCGAAACTGTCGCGGCATGCGCCGTTGCGCATCGTCGCGACCGCCTACACGACGCTGATCCGCTCGGTCCCCGATCTCGTGCTGATGCTGCTGCTCTTTTACAGCATCCAGATCGCGGTCAACAATCTCACCGATGCCTTCGGCCTCGAACAATTCGACATCGATCCGTTCACGGCGGGCGTGCTGACGCTCGGCTTCATTTACGGCGCGTATTTCACCGAGACGTTTCGCGGCGCGTTCCTTGCCGTGCCGCGCGGACAACTGGAAGCGGGCAGCGCCTACGGCATGAGCGGCATGCGCGTGTTCGGCCGCATCCTGTTCCCGCAGATGATGCGTTTCGCGCTGCCGGGCATCGGCAACAACTGGCAGGTGCTCGTGAAGGCGACGGCGCTCGTGTCGATCATCGGTCTCGCCGACATCGTCAAGGCCGCGCAGGACGCGGGCAAGGGCACCTTCAACATGTTCCTCTTCATCCTCGTCGCCGCGCTCGCCTACCTTGCGATCACGACGGTATCGAACGTCGTGCTGATGCTGCTCGAACGCCGCTATTCGATCGGCGTGCGGCACGCCGAACTCTGAGCCAGGAGCGCCGACCATGATCCAGATCCTCGCCGAATACTGGCGCCCGTTTCTCTACTCCGACGGCATGCGCGCGTCGGGCCTCGTCATCACGCTGTGGCTGCTGGTGGCATCGATCGCAATCGGGTTCGCCGCCGCCGTGCCGCTCGCATGCGCGCGGGTGTCGAAAAACCGCTGGCTCTCGACGCCGGTGCGCCTCTATACGTATGTATTTCGCGGCACGCCGCTCTACGTGCAACTGCTGCTGCTCTACACCGGCATGTACAGCCTCGAATTCGTGCGCACGCATTCGCTGCTGGAAGCGTTTTTCCGCAGCGGCATGAACTGCGCGGTCCTCGCGTTCGCGCTCAATACCTGCGCCTACACGACCGAGATCTTCGCCGGCGCGATCCGGGCGATCCCGCACGGCGAAGTGGAAGCGGCCCGCGCCTACGGCATGGGCACCTTCACGATGTACCGCCGCGTGATCCTGCCGTCCGCGCTGCGTCGCGCCTTGCCTCTCTACAGCAACGAGGTCATCCTGATGCTGCACGCGACGACCGTCGCGTTCACGGCGACCGTGCCCGACATCCTGAAAGTCGCGCGCGACGCGAATTCGGCGACGTATCAATCGTTCGAATCGTTCGGGATCGCCGCGCTGATGTATCTCGCGATATCGTTCGCGCTGGTCGCCGCGTTCAGGCGCGCCGAGAAGCGCTGGCTCGGCTATCTGGGCGCCGGCCGCCGCTGATCTGCGGCTAGAATCACATTGCTTTCACCAGTCATCACCCGGGAGAACGAGTTGGAGCCAACCGCCAAAGACGCCGCGACGAAACTCGTGGCAGCAGACATCCACAAGCGCTACGGCGACAACGAAGTGCTCAAGGGCGTTTCGCTTGCCGCCAAAGCGGGCGACGTGATCAGCATCATCGGCGCGAGCGGATCGGGCAAGAGCACGTTCCTGCGCTGCATCAATTTTCTGGAGCGGCCGAACGCGGGGCAGATCATCGTCGACGGCGAACCCGTGCGCACGAAGGCCGACCGCGCGGGCAACCTCGACGTCGCGGATCACAAGCAGTTGCAGCGCGTGCGCACCAAGCTCGCGATGGTGTTCCAGCATTTCAACTTGTGGTCGCACATGACGGCCATCGAGAACGTGATGGAAGCGCCGATGCACGTGCTCGGTCTCTCGAAGAAGGAAGCCGAGGACCGCGCGCGCACCTATCTGGAGAAAGTCGGTCTCGCGCCGCGGATGGAGAAGCAGTACCCGTCGCACCTATCGGGCGGACAGCAGCAGCGCGTCGCGATCGCCCGCGCGCTCGCGATGCATCCCGACGTCATGCTCTTCGACGAACCCACGTCCGCGCTCGATCCGGAACTCGTCGGCGAAGTGCTGAAGGTGATGCAGAAGCTCGCGGAAGAAGGGCGCACGATGATCGTCGTGACGCACGAAATGGGCTTCGCGCGCAATGTGTCGAATCACGTGATGTTCCTGCATCAGGGGCGCACCGAGGAAGAAGGCGCCCCTGCCGAGGTTCTCACTTCGCCGAAAAGCGAACGGCTCAAGCAGTTCCTCTCCGGCAGCCTGAAATAAGCCGGTGAGCGTCAATCCGGGCGCCTCGTCGAAGCCAATCACGGTTGCGATCGTCGCGTTGCCGCCGTGTTCGATGAGCGGCATCGGTCCGATCGTCGACAGCCTGCATCTCGCGAACGAAATCGACGGCCATTTGCTCTACGACTGGACCATCTGTTCCTGGGACGGCCGTCCCGTGCCGCTCGCGGGCGGCGCGCAGCTTCCCGCCGACGCCGCGTTCGGCGACGCCATCCAGTGCGACTGGCTGATCGTCGTCTCGGAGCGCTACCAGCAATTCGCCGACTACCGGCTCTTTCTCGCGAGCCTCGCGCGCGTCGCGACGCGCACGCCGCTCGTCACGGGCATTCACCACGGCGTGTGGTGGCTCGCGATGGCGGGGCAACTGAGCGCGTATCGCGTCGCGGTGAATTGGGAGACGTTCCAGCAATTCGCCGAGCAGTTCGAGCGGTCCATCGTCACGCAGCAGATCTTCGAGATCGATCGCGACCGCGCGACCTGCGCGGGCGGGCAGGCCACCGTCGATTTCATGCTCGCGATGATCGCGCGCGATCACGGGCGCGACCTGTCGGAGCGGATCGCGGATTCGCTTGGGATCGGCGTGTTGCGCGCGGGCGAGGAGCGTCAGCGCATTCCGTTCGTGACGGCGCCGGGTGAGCGGCATCCGCGTCTCAACGACGCGTTGCAGTTGATGGAAGCGAATATCGAAGACCCGCTCGCGACCGATGAAATCGCGGGCCTAGTCGGAATTTCGCGGCGGCAACTGGAGCGCCTGTTCCGCCAGTATCTCGGCGCGATGCCGTCGAAGTATTACCTCAACTTGCGCTTGACCAAGGCGCGCACTCAATTGCAGCGCACGAGCAAATCGGTCGTGCAGATCAGCCTCGCGTGCGGGTTTTCATCGGCGGCGCATTTTTCGAACGCTTATCGCGACCGGTTCGGCGTCACGCCGCGCGAGGAACGCCGGAACTGGATCGAGAAACATCGCGGTCAGGGAAGTGACGAGCCGCGCGGCGGGGCGTTGCTGGAGTCTCGCTGACGCTGGTAACTCCACAAACCATGTCGCGAACGCGCAAGACGAAACCCGCGACATTACCTAATATCGACAGTAACGCAGCAGCAGCACGAACCAGACAAAGGAGTAGCTCATGACCGATATCAACGTAACGCGCGGCACTTTTGACGAAGTGATGGTCCCCGTCTTCGCTCCGGCGAATTTCGTGCCCGATCGCGGCCTCGGCTCGCGTGTCTGGGACACCGATGGCCGTGACTATGTCGACTTCGCCGGCGGCATCGCCGTCACCGCGCTCGGCCACGCGCATCCCGAACTGCTGAAAGTGCTGCACGAGCAGGGCGAAAAGCTCTGGCATATCGGCAATGGCTACACGAACGCGCCGGTGTTGCGTCTCGCGAAACGCCTGACCGACCTGACCTTCGCCGATCGCGCCTTTTTCGCGAACTCCGGCGCCGAAGCGAACGAAGCCGCGCTGAAACTCGCGCGCCGTTACGCGATCGAGAAGTTCGGTCCGGACAAGATCGAGATCATCTCGTTCACGCAGTCGTTCCACGGGCGCACGTTCTTTACCGTGAGCGTCGGCGGCCAGCCGAAGTATGCGGAAGGCTTCGGCCCGCAGCCGCAAGGCATCCGCCACTTGCTGTACAACGATCTCGCGCAGGCGCGTGAAGCGATCGGCGAGAAGACGTGCGCGGTGATCGTCGAGCCGATCCAGGGCGAAGGTGGCGTGCTGCCCGCCGATCCCGCGTTTCTTCAAGGCTTGCGCGAAGCGTGCGACCAGCACGGCGCGCTGCTGATTTTCGATGAAGTGCAGACGGGCGTCGGCCGCACCGGTTCGCTCTACGCGTACATGCAGTACGGCGTCACGCCCGACATCCTCACCACCGCGAAGGCGCTCGGCAACGGCTTTCCGATCGGCGCGATGCTGACGACGAACGACATCGCCGCGCACTTCAAGGTCGGCGTACACGGCACGACTTACGGCGGCAATCCGCTGGGCGCATCGATCGCGGAGAAGGTGGTCGAGCTGATCAGCGACCCGAAGCTGCTCGCGGGCGTAGCAGAGCGCAGTGAGGCGATCAAGGCGCATCTCGCGCGCATCAACGAGCGTTTCTCGATTTTCAAGGAAATCCGCGGCAAGGGCCTCTTGATCGGCGCCGAACTGACCGATGCCTTCAAGGATCGCGCGAAGGACGTGCTGAACGCGGCGGCCGCGAACGGCGTGATCATGCTGATCGCGGGACCGAACGTGCTGCGCTTCGCGCCGTCGCTCGTCATGCCGATGGCCGATCTCGACGAAGGTTTCACGCGTATCGAGAAGGCGATCGGCGAAGTGGTCGGCGTCGCTGAAACGGCGCGCTGATTCAAGTAGAGCAACCTCAAGACACTGGAACCGATGATGCTATTCGTCCGACCGGCAAGACTCTCCGATCTCGACGCGCTCGAACGGATGGCACGCGCGGCGCACCCCGTGCTGCACTCGCTGCCGCGCGACCGCCGCGCGCTCGAAACGCGCGTCGCGCTCTCCGAGGATTCGTTTCGCGCGGAAGTCGATTTTCCGGGCGAGGAGTTCTATCTCTTCGTGCTTGAAGATTCGGAGACGGGCACGCTGCATGGCACGTCGAGCATCGTGGCATCGGCGGGGTATTCGGAGCCGTTCTACGCGTTTCGTAACGACGCGCTGATTCACGCCTCACGCGAACTCAAGGTGAACCGCAAGATCCACGCGCTCACGATGTCGCATGAACTGACGGGCAAGAGCCGTCTGACGGGCTTCTACATCGATCCCGCCCTGCGCGACGAAGCCAGCCAGGACGCGGCGGCGCATCTGCTCTCGCGCGCGCGCATGCTGTACATCGCGGCGAACCGCAAGCGCTTCTCGAACGAAGTGTTCTCGCTGATGCTCGGCGTCACCGACGACGCGGGCGTCTCGCCGTTCTGGGAAGCGGTCGGGCGCAAGTTCTTCGGGCGCGACTTCGAGCAGGTCGAACTGGAGTCGGGCGGACGCAGCCGCACGTTCATCGCGGAAGTGATGCCGAGCTATCCGCTCTACGTGCCGCTTCTGCCCGCCGAAGCGCAGCGCGTGCTGGGCGAACCGGCCGAAGGCGCGCTGCTCGCCTATGACATCCATCTGGAGGAAGGCTTCGAGCCGGATCGTTTCGTCGATATCTTCGATGCCGGCCCGGTACTGACCATCGCGGTGGAGCGCAGCGCGTCGGTCACGACCAACGAGATGCGCACGGTATACGAAGGCGCGGCGCCGTCGGGCATGCAGTATCTGGTGGCGGCGGGCGGCGCGCATTCGTTTCGCTGCGCGCTCGCGACCCTGCCGCCCACGCGTGCCGATGGCGCGACGCTCACCGCGCCGATGCGCGAGGCGCTCGGCGTCAACGAAAAGGATACGGTGCGCTGCGTGCCGTTGCATCTGGCCTCGGGAGAATTGCAATGATCGTCGTGCGCTGCGTGCAGCCCGGGGACGTCGATGCGCTTGTCGCGCTCGCCCACGAGACCGGCCCCGGACTCACCACCTTCAAGCCCGACCGCGATGCGCTGACCGCTCGCGTCGAACGCGCGCGCCGCACGCTGGCGGGCACCGCCGAGCCGTACGAAGCAGGCTACTTCTTCGTGATGGAAGACACGGCGACGGGCGATGTCGCGGGCGTCTGCGGCATCGAAACAGAAGTCGGGCTCGAACAGCCGTTCTACAACTATCGCGTATCGACGGTCGTGCATGCGAGCAAGGATTTGGGCGTGTGGACGAAGATGTCGCTGCTCAACATCTCGCACGACCTGACGGGTTACGCCGAAGTGTGTTCGCTCTTCCTCAGCCCGCGTTATCGCACGGCGGGAGTGGGCGGCTTGCTGTCGCGCTCGCGCTTCATGTTCATCGCGCAGTTTCGCGAGCGCTTTCCGCAGCGGCTGTGCGCGGAATTGCGCGGCCATTTCGACGAGCGCATCGAATCGCCGTTCTGGAACGCGGTCGGCTCGCACTTTTACCAGATCGGTTTCAACGAAGCCGACTATCTCAGCTCGCACGGCAAGAAGTCGTTCCTCGCCGAGTTGATGCCGCGCTATCCGGTGTATCTCGACCTGTTGCCTGAAGAGGCGCAGAAGGCGGTCGGCGTGACGCACAAGGACACGGCGCCCGCGCGCAAGATGCTCGAAGCCGAGGGGCTGCGCTACGAGAACCACGTCGATATCTTCGATGCGGGTCCCGTGCTCGAATGCCAGGTCGCCGACTTGCGCACGGTGCGCGAAAGCGTGCTGGTTACGGTGCGGCTCGGCGAACGGACGCCGGAAACGGAGGCGCGCAGCCTCGTATCTAACACATCGCTCGACGATTTTCGCGTCGGTGCGACGATGGGTGTGCCGGAGGACGGTACGTTCCTGCTCACCGCCGACGAAGCCGCCGCGCTGCGTGTGAAAGAAGGCGACATGGTGCGCGTGCTCGCGTCGCAACCGCGCGTGAAGTAACCTGGACCCAAGCATATGAAACTCTCGAATCAGCTGTATATCGATGGCGCGTGGATCGAAGGCCGTGGCGCGCCGTTCGCCTCGCACAATCCCGCGACCGATGAACGCGTGTGGGAAGGCAAGAGCGCCGATGCATCCGACGTCGACCGCGCTGTGTCCGCCGCGCGCCGCGCGTTTGTCGCGTGGTCGGCACTGCCGTTCGACGAACGCGTCGGCATCGCGCGGAAGTTCGCCACGCTGCTCAACGACAACAAGGAAGCGCTGGCCAGCACGATCGGCCGCGAGACCGGCAAGCCGCTGTGGGAAGCGCGCACCGAAGTGGCGACGATGGCCGCGAAGGTCGAGATATCCGTGCAGTCGTACAACGAACGCACCGGCGAAAAGCGCGCGCCGATGGCCGATGGCGTCGCGGTGCTGAGGCATCGTCCGCATGGTGTCGTGGCCGTGTTCGGGCCGTACAATTTTCCCGGTCACTTGCCGAACGGCCACATCGTGCCCGCGCTGATCGCGGGCAACGCGGTCGTGTTCAAGCCGTCGGAACTGGCGCCGGGCGTGGCCGCCGCGACGGTCGACCTGTGGATGCAGGCCGGACTGCCCGCCGGCGTGCTGAACCTCGTGCAGGGGGAGAAGGACACGGGCGTCGCGCTCGCGAATCACCGGCAGATCGACGGTCTCTTCTTCACCGGCAGCTCGGACACCGGCACGCTGCTGCACAAGCAATTCGGCGGACGCCCGGAGATCGTGCTCGCGCTGGAGATGGGCGGCAACAATCCGCTCGTCGTCGCGCAGGTCGAGGACATCGATGCGGCCGTGCATCACACGATCCAGTCGGCGTATCTGTCGGCGGGGCAGCGCTGCACGTGCGCACGACGCCTCTTCGTTCCAGACGATGCGTTCGGCGAGCGCTTCATGGCACGCTTCACGGAAGTGACGTCGAACATCCAGTATGGCGCATTCGATGCCGATCCGCAGCCGTTCATGGGCGCGGTGGTTTCGGCGCGTGCGGCGGCGAAGCTCGTCGCGGCGCAGGCGCAACTGATCGAGCAAGGCGCGGTGGCCGTGCTTGAGATGAAACAGCGCGACGCGCGTCTCGGCCTCGTCTCGCCCGCGATCCTCGACGTGACGAACGCACGCGACGTCCCCGACGAGGAGCACTTCGGCCCGATGGTGCAGGTCACGCGCTACAAGTCGTTCGACGAAGCCATCGAGCGCGCGAACGATACCGCTTACGGCCTCTCCGCCGGTCTCCTCGCCGACGACGAAGCCGCCTGGCTGCACTTCCAGCGCACGATCCGCGCGGGCATCGTCAACTGGAACCGGCCGACCAATGGCGCGTCGTCGGCGGCGCCGTTCGGTGGCATCGGACGCTCGGGGAATCAGCGGCCGAGCGCATACTACGCAGCCGACTACTGCTCGTATCCGATGGCTTCCGTCGAAAGCGCGCAATTGCAGATGCCCGCGAGCGTCTCGCCCGGCCTCACATTCTGAAGACCACGGACTGGCAAGGATTCACGATGCAAGCATTCGAAGCGAACTTCGACGGGCTCGTCGGCCCGACGCACAACTACGCGGGGCTGTCGTTCGGCAATGTCGCGTCGCGCAACAACGAGAAGTCGGTGGCGAATCCGAAGGCCGCGGCGAAGCAGGGCTTGCGCAAGATGAAGCAGCTCGCGGATCTCGGTTTTCATCAGGGCGTGCTGCCGCCGCTGGAACGGCCATCGCTGAAGTTGCTGCGAGAACTGGGTTTCACCGGCAGCGACACGAGCGTGATCGAACGCGCCGCGCGCGAGGCGCCCGAACTGCTCGCGGCGGCGAGTTCGGCATCCGCGATGTGGACCGCCAACGCGGCGACCGTGAGCCCTTCGGCGGATACGTCGGACGAGCGCGTGCACTTCACGCCGGCCAATCTCGCGAGCAAGCTGCATCGCGCGATCGAGCACGGCGAGACGCGCCGCTCGCTCTGCGCTATCTTCGCTGACGAAGCGCGCTTTCGCATTCATCATGCGTTGCCGGGCACGCCGGCGCTCGGTGACGAAGGCGCCGCGAACCACACGCGTTTCTGCAGCGAGTACGGGGCGCGGGGCGTCGAATTTTTTGTGTATGGCCGTAGCGAATATGGTCAGGGTCCGCAGCCGCAGCGCTATCCGGCAAGACAGACGCTCGAAGCGAGCCGCGCAGTGGCGCGCCTGCACGGACTGGGCGAACGCTCGACCGTCTTCGCGCAGCAACTTCCCGACGTGATCGATGCCGGCGTCTTTCACAACGACGTGATCGCGGTCGGCAATCGTGAGACGCTGTTCTGCCATCAGCGCGCGTTCCTCGACCAGCCGAAGGTCTACGATGAACTGCGCTCGAAGCTCGACGCGCAGGGCGCGAAGTTCACCGCGATCGAAGTGCCGGAAGACGAAGTGAGCGTCGCGGATGCGGTCTCGTCGTATTTGTTCAACAGCCAGTTGCTGACTGGCGCCGATGGCCGCCAGGTGCTCGTCGTGCCGCAGGAATGCCGCGAGAATGCGCGCGTCGCGAAGTATCTCGATTCGCTTGCCACGCGCTCGACGCCGATCGACGAAGTGCTCGTCTTCGATTTGCGCGAGAGCATGAAGAACGGCGGCGGCCCGGCGTGTTTGCGTTTGCGCGTCGTGCTGAACGACGCCGAACGCGCGGCCGTCAACGCGGGCGTGTGGATGAACGACACGCTCTTTGCGCGCCTCGACGCGTGGATCGATACGCACTATCGCGACCAGCTCGCGCCCGCCGATCTCGCGGACCCGCAACTGCTCGACCAGTCGCGCACGGCGCTCGACGAGTTGACGACGATCCTCCGCCTCGGTTCGATCTATGATTTCCAGCGCTGAGGGCGCCATGCTCGCCGATTTCCTCACGTTCGTGCTCGACGGAAGGCGTCCCGCGTTGAGCGAAGGTGTCGCGCCTTCGGGCGTGCGCTGGACGTGGCTCGGAGAGGGCATCCTCTGCCTGGAACCGCAACACGACGCGACGCACAGCGTGATCGCCTCCGCAGGCGTGCACGGCGACGAAACCGCCCCGATCGAAATCCTCTCGACGCTCGTCGCGGACATCGCGAGCGGCGCGGCGAAGCTCACCGCGCGCGTGCTCGTGATTCTCGGCAATATCGCGGCGATGCGGATCGCCGATCGCTATCTTGACGACGACCTCAACCGCCTCTTCAACGGCCGTCACCTGGCGCTGCCGTCGAGCCGCGAAGCGCCGCGCGCCGCCGAACTCGAAGCGGCGTCGCTCGCGTTCTTCACTGATGTCACGCATCCGAAATGGCACATCGACATGCACACGGCGATTCGCGCATCGGTGTTCGAGCAGTTCGCACTCTTGCCGCACACGGGCGCGCCGCTCGCCCGCGCGATGTTCGACTGGCTGCGCGACGCGCATCTCGAAGCCGTACTGCTGCATCGCGAGAAATCGAACACATTCACGCATTTCACCGCCGAGCGCGCGGGCGCGTTGTCGTGCACGCTGGAGCTCGGCAAGGTGCGGCCGTTCGGACAGAACGATCTCGCGCGCTTTGCCGCATCGGATCGGGCGTTGCGCCGGTTGATCGCGGGGGAGGGCACAGCCGATGCGGAGCGGCCGATCCGCGTGTTTACGGTCGTCGGCCAGATCGACAAGCAGAGCGACCAGTTCGTCCTGGACGTCGCGAGCGATGTGCCGAATTTCACGCCCTTCGCACGCGGCACCGAACTCGCGCGCGACGGCGATTATCGCTATCGCGTGACGCACGACGAGGAGCGCATCGTGTTCCCGAATCCGAAGGTGAAGCCGGGTTTGCGCGCGGGTTTGCTCGTCGTCGATACGACCGCGGATACGCTGGCCTCCCTCGCTTGAGCCACGCTTTCACTTGCGCGTGAGCGACACGCGCTTGCCAGTTTTTGCCGCCTGATCCCCAACGTTGCGCAGCTGCATGCCTGCAGCCACGCGCTACAATCGCCGCCCCCTCGTCTGTTGCGATGCACCATCGCGGCGCGGCGCATTTGAGCCGCGATTTTTGCGCTGTGATGCTCCGTGCACGGTCGCAAGAAGACCGCGGACGAGACGCAATAATCACTGGAGGAAACCGAGTTGAAGCATCTGTTTGGGCTGAATCACAAGGCCGCTGTCCTGGCGTTCGCTGCCAGCGCGGCATTCGGCGCGCACGCCGCCGACATGAAGGAAATGCGCTTCGGCGTCGAGGCGTCGTATGCGCCGTTCGAGTCGAAGTCACCGAGCGGCGAACTGATCGGCTTCGATATCGACGTCGGCAATGCCGTCTGCGCGAAGCTGAAGGTGAAGTGCGTGTGGATCGAAAACTCGTTCGACGGCCTGATCCCGGCGCTGCAGGCGCGCAAGTTCGACGGCATCAACTCGGACATGACGATCACCGACAAGCGCAAGACCGCAATCGATTTCACCGATCCGATCTACACGATCCCGAACCAGTTGATCGCGAAGAAGGGCAGCACCATCCAGCCGACCGTCGATGGTTTGAAGGGCAAGCATGTCGGCGTGCTGCAAGGGTCGATCCAGGAGACCTACGCGAAGGCCAAGTGGGCGCCGGCGGGCGTCGATGTGCAGTCGTATCAGGCGCAGGATCAAATCTATGCGGACCTCGCGTCGGGCCGGCTGGATGCGGCGTTCCAAGATGCCGAGGCGGCGTCGAAGGGCTTTCTGAAGATGCCGCAGGGCGCGGGGTTCGCATTCGCGGGGCCGGCTGTGTCGGATGAGAAGCTGCTCGGCGCGGGCGTGGGGTTCGGCGTGCGCAAGAACGACAAGGCGCTGAAGGAGTCGCTCAACCGGGCGCTGAAGGAACTGAAGGACGATGGCACGATCGACAAGCTCGCCGCCAAGTACTTCGATGTGAAAGTGGTGATGAAGTAAAGCTTCGCGCGTGATCGACAGGAGCCGCCCGGTGTCAAAACCGGGCCAGGCTCCTTGTCGTCCGGTCCTGAGCCCGAATCCAGAAAAATAAGGATCGACCTTGCATTGCGGGCGGTGCTGGGCGACGACGATCAGGCGGTCGGCATGGCGCCGATCAGCCGGCGAGCAGCGCTTCAGGCACCGCAGGTTGCGCGACGGATCGGCGCAGGCGCCCGAATCCAGCCACGCAGTACAATATGGGGTTACGTTACCGCGATCCGCCGGACCATCCCCCATGCCGCAGACTTCCTCCCCCATCACGCCGTCGACGGCCGCCCCCAAGGTCGGCTTCGTCTCGCTCGGTTGCCCTAAGGCCCTCGTCGATTCCGAGCAGATCATCACGCAGCTGCGCGCCGAAGGCTACGAAATCTCCGGCACCTACGACGGCGCCGATCTCGTCGTCGTCAACACGTGCGGTTTCATCGACGAAGCCGTGCAGGAAAGCCTCGACGCCATCGGCGAGGCGCTGAGCGAAAACGGCAAGGTCATCGTGACCGGTTGCCTCGGCGCGAAGAAGAGCGCGAGCGGCACGGGCCTCATCGAGGAAGTGCATCCGAAGGTGCTGGCCGTCACCGGCCCGCACGCGACCAACGAAGTGATGAACGCGGTCCACACGCATCTGCCCAAGCCGCACGATCCGTTCACCGACCTCGTCCCGGCCGCCGGCATCAAGCTCACGCCGCGCCACTACGCGTATCTGAAGATTTCGGAAGGGTGCAATCACCGCTGCACGTTCTGCATCATCCCGTCGATGCGCGGCGATCTCGTCTCGCGCCCGGTCGCCGACGTCATGCTCGAAGCCGAGAATCTCTTCAAGTCGGGCGTGAAGGAACTGCTCGTCATCTCGCAAGACACGAGCGCGTACGGCGTCGACGTCAAGTACCGCACCGGCTTCTGGAACGGCAAGCCGATCAAGACGCGCATGACCGACCTCGTCGGCGCGCTCGGTGAACTCGCCGCGCAATACGGCGCGTGGGTGCGCCTGCACTACGTGTATCCGTATCCAAGCGTCGACGAAATCATTCCGATGATGGCCGAAGGCGCGCTGAAGGGTCACGTCCTCCCGTATCTCGACGTGCCGTTCCAGCACGCGCATCCGGAAGTGCTCAAGCGCATGAAGCGCCCGGCGAACGCCGAGAAGGTGCTCGAGCGCGTGCAGGCGTGGCGCAAGATGTGCCCCGACCTGACGATCCGCAGCACGTTCATCGCGGGCTTCCCCGGCGAGACGGAAGAGCAGTTCCAGACGCTGCTCGACTTCATCCGCGTGGCGGACCTCGATCGCGTGGGCTGTTTCGCGTACTCGCCGGTCGAAGGTGCGACCGCCAATGAACTCGACGGCGCGCTCCCCGACGAAGTCCGCGAAGAGCGCCGCGCGCGCTTCATGGAACTGGCGGAGGAACTGTCGGCGGCGCGCATGAAGCGCAAGGTCGGCAAGACGCTGAAAGTGCTTGTTGACGAAGTGAGCGCCGAAGGCGGCGTCGGGCGCACGGCGGCGGACGCGCCGGAAATTGACGGTGTGGTGTACATCGCGCCGGCGACGAAGGCGTCGAAGCGTTACAAGGCGGGCGATTTCGTGTCGGTGAAAATCTCCGGCGCCGACGGCCACGATCTCTGGGGTGAGGTGTAACCATGTCCGACACGCCGCAAGTCCTCGCGCTCGGCGAGGCGATGATCGAATTCAATCAGTCGACGGCTGGCGAGCCGACTTACCTGCAAGGCTTCGGCGGCGACGTGTCGAACTTCCTGATCGCGGCGTCGCGACAGGGCGCGTCGGCGGGGTTCGTGTCGGCGGTCGGCAACGACCAGTTCGGGCAGTTGCTGCTCGACCTCTGGCGCACGGAGCGCGTCGATACGTCGACGGTTCGAATCGACAACAACGCGCCCACCGGCGTTTATTTTGTCTCGCACGGCGCGAACGGCCATCGTTTCGACTACCTGCGCGCGGGCTCGGCGGCGAGCCGTTACGCCGCGTCAGACTTGCCGCTCGAGGGAATCGCCGCGGCGAAGGTCGTGCATCTGTCGGGTATCAGTCTCGCGATCGGCGTGTCGGCGTGCGACGCGGCGTTCGCCGCCATCGATCACGCGCGCAGCCACGGCGTGAAGGTGAGCTTCGATACCAATCTGCGGCTGAAGCTGTGGCCGCTCGCGCGGGCGCGCGCGGTGATGCTCGAAGCGATCCGCGCGACCGACATCTGCCTGCCGAGCTGGGACGACGTGACCGATCTCACGGGCTTGACGGACAAGGACGCCATCGTCGATTTCCTGCTCGAGCTCGGGCCGAAGGTCGTGGCGCTGAAGCTCGGCAAGGAGGGCGCGTATATCGCGACGCCGGACGAGCGGCGCGTCGTGCCGGGCCGCGTGGTGCAGGCCGTCGATGCCACTGGCGCGGGCGATTGCTTCGGCGGAGCGTTCATCGCGCGGATCGTCGCGGGCGACGATCCGTTCGCGGCCGCGCGCTACGCCAACGTGGCGGCCGGGCTGTCGACGCAGGGCTTCGGCGCTGTGGCTCCGATTCCCGATCGCGCGACGGTCGAACGGGCGCTGGCCGAGTGATAAGATGATTAGTATCAGAAACCAATGATGGAGACAAAAATGCAACGTGAAGTCGTGGTGGTGAGCGGTGTGCGGACGGCAATCGGTGACTTCGGCGGCGCGTTGAAAGACTTCGCCCCGACCGATCTCGGCGCGCGCGTCGTGCGTGAGGCGCTGTCGCGCGCGAACGTGTCGGGCGAGGACGTCGGGCACGTGGTGTTCGGCAACGTCGTCCATACGGAGCCGAAGGACATGTACCTCGCGCGCGTCGCGGCGCTGAACGGCGGCGTCGCGCAGCACGCGCCCGCGCTGACCGTCAACCGCCTGTGTGGCTCGGGATTGCAGGCGATCGTCTCGGCGGCGCAGTCGATCCTGCTCGGTGACGCCGATATCGCGATCGGCGGCGGCGCGGAAAGCATGAGCCGCGCGCCTTACATCATGCCGTCGGCGCGCTTCGGCCAGCGCATGGGCGACGCGCGCGTCATCGACATGATGCTCGGCGCGCTCAACGATCCGTTCGACAAGATCCACATGGGCGTGACGGCGGAAAACGTCGCGGGCAAGTACGGCATCACGCGCGAAGCACAGGACGCCCTCGCGCTGGAATCGCACCGGCGCGCGGCGAACGCAATCAAGGAAGGCTATTTCAAGGACCAGATCCTGCCGATCACGATCGCCTCGAAGAAGGGTGACACCGTCTTCGATCAGGACGAACACGTCCGCCTGAACGCGACTATCGATGATTTCTCGAAACTCAAGACCGTGTTCGCGAAGGAAAACGGCACGGTGACGGCGGGCAACGCGTCGGGCATCAACGACGCGGCGGCGGCTGTCGTGCTGATGGAGCGCAGCGTCGCGGAAAAGCGCGGCGCGAAGCCGCTCGCGCGCCTGGTCGCTTACGCGCACGCGGGCGTCGATCCGAAGTTCATGGGCATCGGCCCGGTGCCGGCGTCGAAGAAGGCGCTGGAGCGCGCGGGGCTGACCGTCGCCGACCTCGACGTGATCGAAGCCAACGAGGCTTTCGCCGCGCAGGCGTGCGCGGTCACGAACGAATTGCAGCTCGATCCGTCGAAGGTCAATCCGAACGGCTCGGGCATCTCGCTCGGCCATCCGATCGGCGCGACCGGCGCCTTGATCACGGTCAAGGCGTTGTATGAGTTGCAGCGCATCGGCGGGCGCTATGCGCTGGTGACGATGTGCATCGGCGGCGGACAGGGCATTGCGGCGATCTTCGAGCGCATTTGAGCCAAGGAAACAAACGGATGATGCAGAAGCACACGGTGGCAATCGGTCAGGCAAGACTAGGCGTGATAGCGGCGCTTGCGGCGTTATCGCTCCTCGCGGGCTGCAACTCGCCGATGCCGCCGGGAGGCTCATCTTCGGCCGCCACCGAAAAAACCGACGACGTGATCGGCGCGAACAAGGCGATCGCCGCGCTCGCGCTGCCGCCCGTCAAGCCGCTCGCGCCGAACCCGGAATACGCGCGCTTTCCGCGCTATGTGGGCACGCTCGGCGGCCGTCAGGTCGAGATGAAGCTCGGCGCGAAAACCGACGAGGCGTCGGGGATTCATGGCGAATACAAGTTCGTGGGCAGTCCGTCGGTGATCCTGGTCGCGGGTGATCGCGACGGCGACGCGCTCGAAATCGAGGAATCGAACGACGGCACGCACATCACCGGCAACTGGATCGGCAAGTTCGCGTCGGACGGCAGTGTCTCGGGCGAGCGCATGAATGCCGACGATTCCGACCCGCAGCCGTTCGACCTGCGCCCGGCGGTGGCGGGCGTGACGGTGCCGGCCAACCGCGAGCCGAAAGCCGCTGCGCCTTCGCTGGAACCTGCGCCCCCGGCGGTGAAAGCTCCGCCGCGCAATGCCGTCGGCGGCACGAGCAACGTGATCATCGGCGAATAACCGGCGCGCAGTGCAGCGTTGCATCGAATGAAACGTGACACGCCATCGAACTTTGTTCGATGGCGTTTTTTCTCCTAGTAATCAGAATCCATCACGCCATGACCGACTCCAGCAACAAGGCACCGAAGCACGGACAACAGACCCGCATCGTTCATCCCGACGACAACCTGACTCCTGGTTTCGAAGCGTTCCCGGTGCCCGTCACGCGCGCATCGACGATCGTCTTTCCGAACCTCGCCGCGATGCGCCAGCTTGTCTGGAGCGACGACTCGCAGTGGCGCTACGGCCTGCACGGCACGCCCACGACGATCACGCTCGCCCAGCGCATCGCCGCGATCGAGGGCGGCGAACACGCGCTGTTGCAGCCGTCGGGGTTGTCGGCGATATCGAACGTGTACTTCGGTTTCGTGAAATCGGGCGACCACGTGCTCGTGCCGGATAACGCGTATTCGCCGAATCGCGAGCACGCGGACTGGCTCGTCGCCGACTACGGCATCGAAGTGACCTACTACGATCCGATGATCGGCGCGGGTATCGCGGACCTGATCAAGAGCAACACGAAGCTGATCTGGGTCGAGGCGCCCGGCTCGGTGACGATGGAAGTGCAGGACGTGCCCGCGATCGCGGCGGTGGCCCGCGCGCGCGGCATCGTCACGGCAATGGACAACACGTATTCGGCGGGGCTCGCGTTCAAACCGTTCGAGCATGGTGTCGATATCTCGGTGCAGGCGCTCTCGAAGTACCAGTCGGGCGGCAGCGACATTTTGATGGGCGCGACGATCACCGTCGAGCGCGAGTTGCACATGAAGTTGAAGCGCGCGCGGATGCGTCTGGGGATCGGCGTGTCGTCGGATGACTGCTCGCTCGTCTTGCGCAGCCTGCCTTCGATGACCCTGCGCTACGCCGCGCACGACCGCACCGCGCTGGCGCTGGCGCAGTGGCTGAAGACGCGTCCGGAAGTCGCGGCGGTGCTGCATCCGGCCATCGACGATTGTTTGGGGCACGAGTTTTACGCGCGCGATTTCAAGGGCGGCGCGGGCGGGCTCTTCTCGTTCGTGTTCGACAAGCGCTACAGCGCGCAACAGGTCGATGCGTTCGTGGAAGCGCTGGAGTTGTTTGACATTGGCTGGAGCTGGGGCGGCTCGCACAGCCTCGCGATGCCTTACAAGATCGGCGCGATGCGCACCGCGGTGAAGTGGCCGCACGAGGGCGTGCTGGTGCGGTTCTTCGTCGGACTGGAGGATGAGGCCGATTTGCGCGGCGATATCGAACGGGCGATGGGGAAGGCGTTCGCTTAAAAGCGCGTTCAATATGAGGGAGGCGTCAGAACAAACGTAGCAGGCCGTCCAGCCCGACGAAGTTGAACGCCACGCTTGCCGCCTCCCGCACCACCGGCTTCGCCCGAAACGCCACCGACAACCCTGCTTCCGCCATCATCTTCAGGTCGTTGGAGCCGTCGCCCATCGCGATGGCGCGTTGCGGATCGATGCCGATCGTCGCGCACGTTTCGCGCAGCGTTCGCGCCTTGACCTCGGCGTTCACGATCTCGCCGATCACCTTTCCGGTCAGCTTCCCGTCGACGATTTCGAGCGTATTTGCGCGCGTGAAATCGAGGCCGAGGCGCGCTTTCAGCTTCTCGGTGAAGAACGTGAAGCCGCCTGAGACGAGCAGCGTCTTCAACCCGGCCGCGCGCGCTCCCGCGAGCATCGTCTCCGCACCCGGCGACAGGTGCAGCCGTTCCTCATAAACGCGTTCCAGAGCGTTCGCGTCGAGGCCTTTCAACAGCGCGACGCGGCGCGTCAGGCTTTCGTTGAAGTCCTTGATCTCGCCGCGCATCGACGCTTCCGTGATCGCCGCGACTTCCGCCTTCAGTCCGCAAAAGTCCGCAATTTCATCGATACATTCGATCGTGATCAGCGTCGAATCCATGTCCATCGCGACGAGGCCGAAATCCGCAAGACCCGCGCCTGGCGCGACGAACGCGTAGTCGAGCGCGTGCGTGCCGCAGTACGCGTCGATGTCGGGGCGCTGCAGCGGATCGGCGCCGATGAAGCGCACGAGCGTGTCGTCGGCGCGCGCGGTTTGCGTCGAGCGGGCGAGGGCGGCGAGCGGCTTGAGATGCGCGTCGGCGATCGGGGAAGGGCTTTGGACGACGAGGTTCATGGAGAGCGCTGTAAAAATGCGTGGAGGCGAGACCATCCATTGTAATGGTGCGGACCGATGGCGGACCTGCGCGCACGGCCGCTATGATGCGCAAAAACGATCGAACCGGAGACATCGATGAATTCCGCCGCACCCGCTGTCGAACTCGCTCGGGCATTCGACCTGCGCCGCCTCGACGCCTCGTTCTACGCCGATCCGTATCCGGTCTACGACGCGCTGCGCACGCACGAACCGGTGAAGCGCATGCCGGACGGTTCGCTCTTCCTCACGCGCTATCGCGACATCCAGGCCGTGTATCGCGACGCGAAGGCGTTCAGTTCCGACAAGACCGTCGAGTTCGGCCCGAAGTACGGCCCATCGACGCCGCTCTACGCGCATCACACGACGAGCCTCGTCTTCAACGACGCCCCGCGCCACACGCGCGTGCGCAAGCTGATCGCGGGCGCGTTGACGGCGCGCGCGATCGCGGCGATGGAGCCGGGTTTGATCGCGCTCGTCGACGGCCTGCTGGATCGCGCACAGGAACGCGGCCAGTTCGACCTGATCGACGGTTTCGCGTCGGCGATTCCGGTCGAAGTGATCGGCAACCTGCTCGACGTGCCGCACGACGAGCGCGAACCGCTGCGCGACTGGTCGCTCGCGATTCTCGGCGCGCTGGAGCCCTCGCTGACGGCGGATCAGGAAGCGCGCGGCAATCGCGCGGTGAGCGAATTCATCGAATATCTGAAGGTGCTGGTGAAAAAGCGCCGGGCGCGTCCCGGCGATCCGCAACACGACGTGCTCACGCGCCTGATCCAGGGCGAAGCCGACGGCGAGCGTCTCGATGAAGCCGAACTGCTGCACAACTGCATCTTCATCCTGAACGCGGGCCACGAGACGACGACGAACCTGATCGGCAACGGTCTCGTGCTGCTCGCGGCTTGGCCCGGCGAACGCGAGCGGCTGCGGCGCGAGCCGGCGCTTCTGGACAGCGCGATCGAGGAGTGCCTGCGCTTCGAGAGTTCGAACCAGCTCGGCAACCGGATCGCGGCCGCGGATACGTCGATCGGCGACACGCCCGTCGCGCGCGGGACGCCGGTGACACTGTGCATCGGCGCGGCCAATCGCGATCCTGCGCAGTTTCCCGAGCCGGATCGCTTCGATATCGGCCGCGAGCCGAACCGGCATCTCGCGTTCGGCTTCGGGATTCACCAGTGCGCGGGGTTGTCGCTCGCGCGGCTGGAGGCGCGCATTGCGATCGGGCGGTTTATTGAACGCTTTCCGGAATATCGCGTGGCCGGCGAGCCGAAGCGCGCGGCGCGGGCGCGCTTTCGCGGATTCGTCAGCGTTCCTGTTGCGCTCGTTTGACCGGATTCAACGCATCACACGCGCCGGATCGACATCCCAATAAGGCGGCTCGCCGAAGCGCCCGGTCAGGAAGTCGATGAACGCGAGCGTCTTCGGCGGCACGAACGCGCGGCTCGGATACACCGCCCAGATCGCGACGGTTTCCGCGAGCGGATAGTCGTCGAGCACGGTCACGAGTTCACCGCTCGCGATCAATGGCGCGACGCTCCACGTCGACTTGAGGCCGATGCCGAAGCCCGCCGCGAGCGCATCGCGGATCACCTCGCCGTTGTCCGTCACGAGCCGCCCCGAAACGCGCACGTCGATCGTGCCCGCTGGCGTGACGAAGGCCCAGTTGCGCTGATCGGCGAGGATCACGCATTCATGCTGCGCGAGATCGGCCGGATGGCGCGGCGTGCCATGCGCGGCCAGATACGCCGGCGACGCGCAGAGCACGCGCCGGTTGGTCGCGAGCTTGCGGGCAACGAGCGTCGAATCCTTCAGCGCGCCGATGCGGATCGCGAGGTCGATGCCTTCGTCGACGAGATCGACGAGCTGGTCCGTCAGCCGCAATTCGAGCGACACGCCCGGAAACTGTCGCAAAAACGCGGGAATCAGCGGCGAAACGTGCTGCCGCCCAAGCGACGACGGCATCGTCACGCGCAGTCGTCCGTGCGGCTCGGCGAGCGCACGTCCGACCGATGCGCGGGCGGCATCGGCGGCATCGAGCAGTTGCCGCGCATGCGCGGCGAAGATTTCGCCTTCCTGCGTCATGCTCACGCGGCGCGTCGTGCGATGCAGAAGGCGCGCGCCGAGCGTGCGTTCGAGCGCGGCGAGCCGTGCGCTCGCCGCCGCCGCGGACAACCCGAACTCGCGCCCCGCCGACGATACGTTCGCCAGCGCAGCCGCGCGCACGAATAGCGCGACGTCGAGGAGATCGAGGCGGGAAGTATCGCCGGGGACTGTCATTTTCTTGTTTTGCCGAATAATGTTTCAGCGATTATGACGGTTTTCAAAGAGGAAAGATCGGCTTAGGATCGACTCCAGAACATCTATCGGAGCCACCATGAAAGCCATCGCCCTGACGCGCTATCTCCCGATCTCGAACCCCGAATCGCTGATCGACATCGAACTCGACAAACCCGTGCCCACCGGCCGAGACCTGCTCGTGAAAATCGAGGCAATCGCCGTGAACCCGGTCGATACCAAGGTTCGCGCGCCGAAGGACACTGTCGAAAAGACGCCGCGCGTGCTCGGCTGGGACGCGGCGGGCATCGTCGAAGCGGCCGGCCCGGACGCGACGCTGTTCAAGCCGGGCGACGCCGTCTACTACGCGGGCAGCATCACGCGGCAGGGCGCGAACAGCGAGTTCCATCTCGTCGACGAGCGGATCGTCGGCGCGAAGCCGAAATCGCTCGATTTCACCTGCGCGGCCGCGCTTCCGCTCACGACCATCACCGCGTGGGAAGCGCTGTTCGAACGCCTCGGCGTCTCGCCGGAAGGCGCGGACGAGGGCAAGTCGGTACTGATCGTCGGTGGCGCGGGCGGGGTGGGGTCGATCGGCATCCAGCTCGCGAAGAAGGTCGCGAAGCTGAGGGTGATCGCGAGCGCGTCGCGTCCGGAGTCGGCGAAATGGGCGGCGGATCTGGGCGCGGACCACATCGTCAACCATTTCGACGACATCCCGCAGCAACTGAAAGCGATCGGCCACGAGCAAGTCGACTACGTGCTGATCTTCAACGACTCCGACAAGCATTTCCCAGCCGCCGCCGCGGTCATCAAGCCGCAGGGCCACATCTGTTCGATCGTGGAAAACAGCGAGCCGCTCGACATCGGGCTCCTGAAGGCGAAAAGCGCCGCGTTCCACTGGGAATTCATGTTCACGCGCTCGATGTTCGGCACGCCGGACATGATCGAGCAGCACAAGCTGTTGTCGGAAGTGGCGCGGCTGATCGACGCAGGCACGCTCAGGACGACGCTCGGCCGCGACCTCGGACGCATCGAGGCCGCGAACCTGCGCGAGGCGCATCGCCTGCTGGAGGACGGGCGTGCGATCGGCAAGCTCGTTTTGACGGGTTTTTGACCGGCATCAGCGCTTTTCATATGCCTGACGGCCGACGCGGGTTATCCCTAGGGCCGCCAGGCGTGCGCCGCGCTAGACTGGTTCGGCTCACGGCTACGGGCAGCGCGATTTGGCGCAGACCCGTCTCGCGTGACGACCCACTTCGGAGGTGCCGGCATGAATCGTCGTCTGAACGTTTGTCGCTCTCGAGCCGGTTTCGCGGCGCTCGCGGTGTGCGGCGTTTTTCTTTCCACATCGGCGTTCGCCACGCCCGGCATCAAGGTCCAGGAAGAAGCCGCCAACGACGGACCGATCAAATACACCGTGAAGATGGCGTCGAAAACGTTTGGCAACGAACAGGAAACGCGCACGATCCGCTCCGGCCAGACGGACGACTTCACCTGGCAGAGCGCGGCGCCCGGCGGCGCGCAGCCGGTCCCCGACGATTGCCCGAACGTGTCGAGTCTCGCGCGCAACGCGGAAGGCGCGGCGGTGCGGCAGGTGCAGATCCGCTTCGCATCGGTGGTCGCTGATAACGGTTCGGCAAACGTTCAACTCAGCTTCCAGGCGCGCGCGCCGAAGGGGACAAGCAAGGTCACGGTGGGCGGCAAGGCGTTGCAATGTCCGGTCGAGACGCGTCTTTCGCAGATCGTGCGCTTCACGATGCCGACGACAGGCGGTTCCAAGATGGTCACGCTCAGCGACGGCACACAACTGACCGTCAGCGCGAGTCGCAAATAACCAGAGCAGATCGGGCCTTCCTTCGGGGAGGTCTTTTTTGCTTTTTATATGCAACTAACGGTCTGTTTTTTAATCCTCTCCGAGTAACCTTCGGAAAGACCGGCAAAGTCACCAAGCAGCGAGGCATCGGACGAAATTGCCTGAAAAACGGCAATCATTACAGCCTGACAGCCATTTCCGCGCAGCCCACCGCGCCTCCACGACCCTCATTCTCTGGCACGTTTCGTGCGGGGTTCCGAACGCCCCGGGCTGCCCGATTGCAGCCCTTCACGACAACCCAACGCGCACCGACACAGGTTCGAGCGAGGAATCGCGATGCCGCACATGATCTGGAAAGGCGCGATCAGCTTCGGGCTGGTCCACGTGCCCGTGCAACTCTATCCGGCGACGCAGTCTGAGAAAGTCGGCTTCAATCTGCTCGACAAGCGGTCGATGGACCCCATCGGTTACAAGCAGGTCAACAAGAACACCGGCAAGGAAGTCACGCGCGATAACATCGTCCGAGGCTTCGAATACGAGAAAGGCAAATACGTCGTGATGACCGACGCGGAAATCCGCTCGGCCAATCCTGAATCGACGCAGACGGTCGAGATTCTCGCATTCATCGAGGCCCCGGAAATCTCGTTCCTCTCGCTCGATACGCCTTACTACCTCGCGCCAGACCGCAAGGGCGAAAAAGTGTATGCGCTCCTGCGCGACGCGCTGAAGGACACGGGCAAGATCGGCATCGCGAGCGTCGTGCTGCACAACAAGCAGCATCTCGCCGCACTGATCCCGGTTGGTCCTGCGCTCGCGCTGAACACGCTGCGCTGGGCCGACGAAGTGCGCGACTTCGACCAGTTCAAGTTCCCGCCCGAGGACACCAAAAAGGCCGGCGTCACGCCCAAGGAACTGGACATGGCGAAGCGCCTGATCGAAGACATGAGCGACAGTTGGGACCCGGCCAAGTATCACGACACGTTCCGCGAAGACATCATGGCGCTCGTCGACCGGAAGGTGCACGAAGGCAAGACGGCCGAAGTGGCGGAAGTGGAGGACAAGGGCGAGGGCAAGTCGTCGGCGGAGATTCTGGATCTGTCCGATTTGCTCAAGCGCAGTCTTAAACAAGGCAAGCCCGCGACGAAGCGCAGCGCGGCGGCCGCAGCAGACGATGACGAGGAAGCAAAGACTCCCGCGCGCCCCGCCCGGAAGACCGCAACACGCCGCAAGCGCGCATAGCACCTGAACGAGCGCAACCGACCAATGCCAGGAAAACTCGAAACCTACCAGCGCATGCGCCGCTTCGACGAGACGTCCGAGCCGTCGGGCGCGGTCGCGTCGAAGAAGGCGGCTAGAAAGAACGCTGCGAAGGCCAGGGCATCGAAGGCGAAAGCCCACGCGCTCTCGTTCGTGATTCAGGAGCACGACGCGCGCCGTCTGCACTACGACTTCCGTCTCGAACTCGATGGCACGCTCAAGTCGTGGGCCGTGCCGAAAGGTCCGAGCCTCGATCCGTCGGTGAAGCGGTTGGCCGTTCACGTCGAGGACCATCCGCTTGACTATGGTTCGTTCGAAGGCGTGATTCCCGAGGGCAATTACGGCGCGGGCAGCGTGATCGTGTGGGATCGCGGTACGTGGGAACCGCAGACGGGCACGATCGAAGAAGCGGCCGAATCGTACGCGAAGGGCAAGCTGAAGTTCCGGCTCGACGGCGAAAAGCTGCACGGCGGTTTCACGCTCGTGAAGAGCCATATGCGCGGCAACGGCGACAAGGAACAATGGCTCCTGATCAAGGAACGCGATGAAGACGCCCGCAACGAAACCGATTACGACGTCCTGCTCAAACGCCCGGGCAGCGTGCTGACCGATTCGCTCGGCGCGCGCAACAAGCGTGGCGAGGTCGTCGAGCGCACGGAGCGCAAGACGGCGGCGAAGAAAACGTCTTCGGTAAAGAAGCCGACGAAAGACGATCGCCCCGACATCGTCGCCAATCGCAACACGGCGTCACTGCGCACGCTGTCGCACGAACCGTCGGTCGAAGGGGCGGTCCAGGCCAGGCTCCCCGCGACGTTCAAGCCGCAGCTCGCCACCCTCGTCGATGCCGCACCGCCCAGCGGCGACTGGACCTACGAGATCAAGTTCGACGGCTATCGCGTGCTGGCGCGCATCGACCGGTCGGCGGCGGCATCGAAAGCGGTGCAGATGTGGACGCGCAACGGCAACGACTGGACCGCGAAATTCGGCAAGCAGGTCAAGTCGCTGGAGCAGCTCGATATCGAGAGTGCGTGGCTCGACGGCGAGGCAGTCGTGCTCGACGATCGCGGTTTGCCGGATTTTCAGGCGCTGCAAAACGCGTTCGATGTGGGACGGCCGCAGGACATCGTCGTCTACTGGTTCGACGTACCGTTTCTCAACGGCTATGACCTGCGCCACGTGCCGCTCGTGCAGCGGCGCGCGATCCTGAAAGCGCTCATCGAACCCGTCGACGATCCGGTGCTGCGCTTCTCACAGGACTTCGCGTTCAAGGCCGACGATCTGCTCAAAAGCGCGTGCGACATGGCGCTGGAAGGGATCATCGGCAAGCGTCAGGACAGCACCTACGTGTCGGGCCGCAGCAATTCGTGGATCAAGCTCAAGTGCCGGCGGCGCCAGGAATTCGTGATCGGCGGCTATTCGGAGCCGGCGGGCAGTCGCGGGCATTTCGGCGCGCTTCTGCTCGGCGTCCACGATGAGACGGGCAAGCTGCAATATGCCGGTCGCGTTGGTACAGGCTTCGACCAATCGACGCTGCGCGACATCAAGAAGGAACTCGACAAGCGCGAGACCGCGAAGATGCCGTTCGCGCGCGAGCCGATCGAGCGCAGCCGTACGCCCGTGCACTGGGTGAAGCCGGAACTCGTCGCGGAATGCAATTTCGCTGAATGGACCAAGGAGCGCATCGTGCGGCAAGCATCGTTCGTGAGTCTGCGTGACGACAAGCCGGCGCGGCAGATCGTCAAGGAAGAGCCGAAGTCGGCGCAGAAGGTCGAAGCGGAGCAGGCGCAGAAAGCGGCGAAGAAAACCGGCGCCGCTGCCAAAACCGCCGCGAAGAAAGCGGCCGGGAAGGACACCACCACCGTCGCGGGCGTGAAGATCAGCCACCCGGAGCGTGTGCTCGACAAAACGAGCGGCATCCGCAAGATCGATATCGTCGAATATTACGAGTCGGTCGCCGAATGGATGTTGCCGCATCTAAAGGACCGCCCCGTCTCGCTCGTGCGCGCCCCCGACGACATTGCTGGCGAACTCTTTTTCCAGAAGCACAGCGCGCGGCTCGCGATCCCGCACATCACGCAGCATCCCGACGTCGATCCCGGGCATCCGCCGCTCCTGACGATCGAATCGGCCGGGGCGCTCGTCGGTACGGCGCAGATGGGCACCGTCGAATTGCACACGTGGAACGCCGTCGCAGTCGATATCGAGAAGCCCGACCGCATGGTCTTCGATCTCGATCCGGGCGAGGGCGTCGGCTGGCCGCGCATGATCGAGGCGGCGCGGCTCACGAAGGAACTGCTCGCCGAGCTCGGGCTGGAGTCGTTCTGCAAGACGAGTGGCGGCAAGGGCTTTCACGTGGTCGTGCCGATCGCGAAGCAGGCCGGCTGGGACGAGGTGAAGGGCTTTTCGCAGGCCGTCGCGCAGCACATGGCGAACACGCTGCCGAAGCTCTTCTCCGCGAAGATGGGGATGCAGAACCGCAAGGGCAAGATTTTCGTCGACTATCTGCGCAACAACCGGGGCTCAAGCACAGTCGCCGCGTTCTCGCTGCGAGCGCGGCCGGGGATGGGCGCTTCGGTGACGATTGACTGGAACGAACTCGATGAAATCAAAAGCGGCGATCAGTGGAACATCCGCAACGTCCACGAACGGCTCGACGCGCTCGGCGCTGATCCGTGGGCAGGTTACGGCAAGAAGCGGCAGCGCCTGACCGTCGCGATGAAAAAGCGCCTGGGCCTCGATGGCGCGGGCAAGTAAATACAAAAGTGGAGGCTCACATGAAGCAATCGACAACCGATCAACAAAAGCCCGAGGACGACACACCTTTGCCGCACGAAGCGGATCAGAGCGTCGAGTCGCAGAACGAGGAGGGCACGCGCAGCGTGGGTGAGCAGGCGCATCGCGATGTGGAGCGCGGACTGGTCGATACGGACCGGCGCGGCGGCGACGAGTACCAGAAGAGCACCCAGCGCGACGAGCATGCGAACGTGAACAGCGACGACAAGAGCGAGCCGGTTGACCCGGACAATTCGTGAGTGCGTGGCAAAGGGCGCGACCGTTGCGTAGAATGAATCGGCGATGAGTGGTGTTACGAAAACGTAAGACTGCTGCGATGGGCGGCGCTTTGCAGGAAATCGGCAGTCGGAAATCTCTGCGCTACCGCGCCTGTCTCATGGCAAAAGTGCTTCATGTCCAGCGTGAGATGTAGTGGACAAAACCCGATGTCAGCCCAAGGCATCGAAACCGAATGGAACATGCAACACGATCTCCTGCTCCGTCTGAAGGATGAAACCGCCGCGTGCCACACGCGGCTCGAAAACGCGCTCGACCTGATGCGCAACGACTGGTCGCGCGAGGAATACGTCGCGCTGCTCGAACGTTTTTTCGGCTACGTCGCCGTGTGGGAGGACGCGGTGGGCGCGCGACTGCCCGCGCATCTGCAGGCGTTTTTCGACGCGCGCCGCAAGGCCGCCTGGCTCGCCGACGACCTTGCCGTCCTGACGGGCGATCAGCATCGCGCCGCCGCCGTGCCGCTCGCGAAAGAAAGCGCAACGCTCCCCGCACTCGATACGACCGCCCGCGTCTTCGGCTCGATGTACGTGATGGAAGGTTCGACGCTCGGCGGCCGCTTCATCGCGCCGCACGTCGCGGGCCTCTTCGGCCTGACGCACGGCCGGGGCAACGCCTATTTCGACGGCTATGGCCCGCGCACGGGCAGCATGTGGAAAGCGTTCCGCGAGACGGCCGCCGCGACCGTCTCCGCCGGTCAATACGATGACGCCGTCGCTGCCGCCGTCGAGACCTTCGATGGCCTGCACGCGTGGCTCGCTGGCGCGCGTGTCGCGCCGGGAGCGCTCGCATGAGCACGGATTCGCCTGCGCCATCGAAGGGCCGTCCCGCCTTCGCACCGCTGCCCGATGGAGAAGCGCGCCGCCGCACGCTCGAATCGGGGGTCGCGAACGGCGACTGCGACGCCGAGCCGATCCACATCCCCGGCGGCATCCAGCCGCACGGCTATCTGCTGACGGTCTCCGACGACCTCCACATCCTCCAGGCGAGCGACAACCTCGCGACGCTCACCGGCCAGCCGGTCGAGGCGCTGCTCGGCCAGCCGATCGGCGTGCTGCTCGGCCAATCAAGCGCCGAGCGCCTTGCGCAAGCGGCATCGACGGCGGAACTCGAAGCGGCGCCGCTCTATCTGGGCGTCGTCGAGAATCCGCTGCACGACGCGGCCGCCGTCGAAAGCGATGCAGAATTCGACGTCACGCTGCATCGGCATGACGGCAATCTGATCGTCGAGCTGGAAGTCGCGCGCCATCTGCACGACGACATCTTCGCCGCGATGTATCCGCTCGTGCGCACCTTCACGCGCAGCCTGCAGGACGTCGCGACCGTCGCCGAGCTCGCGCGCCTCGCCGTGCAGGAAGTGCGCGCGATCACGGGTTTCGGGCGCGTGATGCTGTATCGATTCGACGAAGAGGGCCGCAGCAACGTGCTGGCCGAAGAGCGCGACGACAGCTACGCGTCGTTCCTGAACCAGTGGTTCCCGGCGTCCGACATCCCGCGACAGGCGCGCGCGCTGTATCTGCGCAACCGCATCCGGCTGGTCGCGAATGTCGACTACACGCCTGCGCGCCTCGTGCCGGCGGTGAACCCCGTCACCGGCCGCCCGACCGATCTCAGCTACGCGACGCTGCGCAGCTTTTCGCCCGTCCATCTCGAATACATGCGCAACATGGGCACGCATGCGTCGATGTCGGTGTCGATCGTCGTGCGCGGGCACTTGTGGGGCCTGATTTCCTGCCACGATCACGACCCTCGCCTCGTGCCGTTCGAAGTACGGATGGCGGTCGAGCATCTGGGGCATATCCTGTCGCTGCAGATCGAGGCGAAGGAAGAGCGTGCCGAGGCCAACTATCTGCTCAGCCTGCGCCGCACGGTGTCGCATCTGATCAGCGCGATGGGCGAGCACGACGACTTCGTCGAAGGCCTGCGCGCCGCGCCCGACGACATGCAAGGCTTCGCGTCGGCGACGGGTGCGGCGATCGTCGTCGACGACAAGGTGACGCTCTTCGGCGCCACGCCCGACGAGGACACGATCCGCGCGCTCACGCTGTGGCTCGCCGAGAGCACGACGGGCATCTACGCGACCGACGCGCTCCCGCAAGCCTGGCCGCGCGCCGCCGAGCACACCGAGACCGCGTGCGGCGTGCTGGCCGTTCCGGTCTCGCAGATCTTCCGCAATTATTTGCTGTGGTTCCGGCCCGAGGTGATCCGCACGATCGAATGGGCGGGCGAGCCGATCAAGCTGCGCGCCGCCGACGGTGCGAACGCGCCGCGCACCGACTTCAGCCCGTGGGTGGAAACCGTGCGCAATCTGTCGCCAGCGTGGCGGCCGGTCGAAATCGAGATCGCGAGTGAATTTCGCGCGGCGATGCTCAACGTCGTGCTCCGGCACGCGGAGGAACGCGCGCAGTTCGCGACGGAACTCGCGCGCGCGAACAAGGAACTCGAAGCGTTCTCGTATTCGGTCTCGCACGACCTGCGCGCGCCGTTGCGGCACATCGCGGGCTACGGCGACCTCTTGCGTGAGCAGGAAGGCGAGCGCATGTCGGACCGGAGCCTGCGCTTTCTGAATAACATGCTGCAGTCGGCGCGCTTCGCTGGCACGCTCGTCGACGACCTGCTGATGTTCTCGCAGATGGGCCGCGCGGCGCTGCGCCCCGGCACCGTCGACATGAACCAGTTGCTGAAGTCGGTCGTCGGCGAGTTCGCGCCGGATACCGCCGGGCGCGACGTCGAGTGGGTGATCGGCGATTTGCCGAGCGTCACCGCCGACGCCACGTTCCTGCAACTCGCGCTGCGGAACCTGCTCTCGAACGCGGTGAAATATACGCGCACGCGAGAATCGGCGAAAATTGAGATATTCGCGGACACAACGGCAACCGAAACCATCGTCGGCGTGCGCGATAACGGCGTCGGCTTCGACATGAAATACGTCGGCAAGCTATTCGGCGTGTTCCAGCGGCTGCATCGCGCCGAAGAATTCGACGGCACCGGCATCGGACTTGCCAACGTGCGCCGCATCATCGAGCGGCACGACGGCCGGACCTGGGCCGAAGGGAGCGTTGGCGAGGGCGCCACGTTCTATTTCTCGCTACCACTCGTGTTCAAGAAAGTAACGGGCGCGCGGCGCAAGCCGCGCGCCGCATCCGAACCATCGTCAAAACCGGACCATGCTTAAACCCATCCTTCTCGTCGAAGACAACCCGAACGACCTCGAGCTCACGCTCGTCGCGCTCGACAAGAGCCAGCTTGCGAACGAAGTGATCATCGCGCGCGACGGTCAGGAAGCCATCGATTACCTTTTGAGCGAAGGCAACTGGACCGCTCGCGTGCCGGGCAACCCGGCTGTGATCCTGCTCGACCTGAAGCTGCCGAAGATCGACGGCCTCGAAGTGCTCGAAATCATCCGCTCGAATGGCACGCTGAAGAGCATCCCCGTCGTCATGCTGACGTCGTCGCGGGAAGAGCAGGATCTCGTGCGCAGCTATGAGCTCGGCGTGAACGCCTATGTGGTCAAACCCGTCGAGTTTTCGGAATTCGTCGAAGCGATCGCCGATCTGGGCGTATTCTGGGCCGTACTCAACGAACCGCCGCCGGGCTCGATGCGCTTTCGCCGCCCGCCGGTGAACGAATGACGCGCATGCCGGTGATCATCGACTGCGCTTTCGCGCGAGCTTTTTCCTGCCAGGCCGTCTAGACCATGCAGCCTTTGCACCTGCTTCTTGTCGAAGACAACACGCTCGATGCGGAGCTGACGCTCGCCCAGCTTGAACGCGCCGACTACGCGGTCGATGCGCAGGTTGTCTACGACGAAGCCGAATTCGTGGCGCAACTGGAATCCAAGACGTTCGACGTGATCCTCGCCGACTTCGTCATGCCGACCTTTTCCGGCATCGAAGCGCTGACGATCGCGATCGAACGCGCGCCCGATACGCCGTTCATCTTCGTGTCGGGGCTGCTCGGCGAAGAGCACGCGGTCGAGATGCTCAAGCGCGGCGCGACCGATTACGTGTTGAAGCAACGCTTGCAGCGGTTGCCGGCCGTCGTGCGGCGTGCTCTGCGCGAAAGCGCGGAGCGTCAGCAGCGCATCGCGGTTGAACGCGTGCTGCGCGAAACGGAGACGCACTTTCGGCTGCTCGTCGACGCGCTGAAGGACTACGCCGTCATCACACTCGATCAGGAAGGCTGCATCCGCACGTGGAACGCGGCGTCGGAGCGGATTCTGGGTTATCCGGCACAGGACGTCGTCGGCCGCTCGGCGAGTGTGTTCCTGAGCCCGGAAGATCGCGACGGCGGCGTCTTCGAAGAGGAACTCGCCACCGCGCGCCGCGAGGGCAGCGCGAGCGACGACCGCTGGCTCTGGCGTAAGGACGGCCATTCGTTCTTCGCTTCGGGCGTGACAACGGCGATCCGCACCGAGCATCTCGAACTGATCGGTTATTCGAAGATCATCCGCGACGCGACCGACGCCCACATGGCCGCCGACGCGCTGCGGCTCGCGAAGGAGCAGGCTGAGACCGCGAACCGCGCGAAGGACCATTTTCTCGCGGTGCTGTCGCACGAACTGCGCACGCCGCTCACGCCGATCCTCGCCGCCGTGCGGCTGCTCGAAATGAAGCGCCAGTTGCCGGAAGACGCGCATCCGACGCTTGATTTGATCCGCCGCAACGTCGAGCTGGAGGCCCGTCTGATCGACGATCTGCTCGATTTGACGAGCATCGCGCGCGGCAAGCTGAGTCTCAATTTCACGAACGTCGCGCTCGATACGCTGATGACGAGCGCGCTCGACATGTCCATCTCCGACCTGCGAGTGAAGGGGCTTGCGCTCGAGACGCGCTTCGAGGCGGCGGCGTCGCTCGTGCTCGGCGATGCCGCGCGCCTGCAGCAGATCGTCTGGAACCTGATGAAGAACGCGGTCAAGTTCACGCCGGCCGACGGACGAATCGAAGTGCGGACGTGGAACCCTGATGCATCGACGATTGCAGTGGCTGTCGAGGACAGCGGCATCGGCATCAGTGCGGAGGCGTTGCCGCGCATCTTCTCGGCGTTCGAACAAGCCGACGATTCGATCACGCGCGCGTTCGGCGGCCTGGGCCTCGGCCTCGCGATCGCCAGCACGCTCGCGCAGAAGCACGGTGGCACGCTGACGGCGCAAAGCGAAGGGCGCGACAAGGGCGCGCGCTTCACGCTGACACTGCCGCTCGCGAAAGCGGAACCCGAGTACGAAAGCTCGCCGCACGCCACCACGCAGACGGACGATATCGTGCGGTCGCTGAACGTGCTGCTCGTCGAGGACAACGAGTACACGTCGTCGGCGATGGCGGAGGTGCTCGAAGTGCTCGGCCACAAGGTGTCGGTCGCGACGACCGTCGCCGAGGCGCTTGCGTTCGCGAAGAACGATCCGTTCGACCTGCTCGTCAGCGACATCGGCTTGCCCGACGGCAGCGGGCTCGATATCGCGCGCGCGTGGCAAGGATTGCAGCCGGGGCGGCCGTCGGTTGCGATCACCGGCTACGGCATGGACGAGGACATCCGGCGCTGCCGAGAAGCCGGCTTTGACGATCACCTGACGAAGCCCGTCAACTTCGCGCGCCTCGAAGCGCTGATCTATACGCTCGCAAAAAAGCCCGCCGACGAGTGATCCGGCCCCGTCTCGTGGAATTTTGTGCGGGAGGCGTCGCGGGGTTGTCGATTTTGCGGAGAATGGAACGTCGTAGTGTTGGAGCGCCTGGCAACGCACTGGGGCGCATCCCGACTATTTCCGACCTTTCTCTACAGGAGTTGCCGTCATGTCCACACCCGCCGTCAAGCCGATCCCCGCAGACATGCACACGCTGACCCCGCACCTCGTGTGCGCGGGGGCGGCCGAGGCCATCGCGTTCTATGTCAAGGCGTTCAATGCCGTCGAACTGGTCCGGTTGCCCGCGCCTAACGGCAAGCTGATGCACGCGTCGGTCAAGATCGGCGATTCGACGCTGATGCTCGTCGATGAAATGCCGGATTGCGGCGCGCTCGGGCCGAAGTCGCTGAAGGGGTCGCCGGTGACGATCCACATGTACGTCGAGGACGTCGATGCCGCCGTCGCGCAGGCCGTCGCCGCCGGGGCGACAGTGACGATGTCCGTCGCCGACATGTTCTGGGGCGACCGCTACGGGCAGGTCGAGGACCCGTTCGGACATCGCTGGTCGGTCGCGACGCACAAGCGCGACGTGACGCCCGCCGAGATGCAGGAAGCGATGTCGAAGATGTTTCAGTAAGCTGCCGACGCATATCCGTTGAGGAACTGCCATGCAAAAGATCGCCAACTGCCTCTGGTTCGACGGGCGCGCCGAAGAGGCCGCGCAGTTCTACACCGGCGTGTTTCGCCATTCACGCATCGGCGATGTGATGCGTTATGGCGAAGCGGGGCCGAGGGAGAAGGGGAGCGTGCTGTCCGTATCGTTCGAGCTGGACGGCGTGGAATTCATGGCGCTCAACGGCGGGCCGGCGTTCACTTTTTCGCCGGCTATTTCGTTTTTTGTGAAATGCGAGACGCAGGATGAAGTCGATGGGTACTGGGAGAAGCTCGTCGAGGGCGGCCAGCCGCAGCAGTGCGGATGGGTGACGGACCGCTTCGGCGTGTCGTGGCAGATCGTGCCGGTGTCGCTCGGGAAGATGCTGCAGGACGAAGACCCGGCGAAATCGACACGGGTCATGCAGGCGATGCTGAAGATGGTGAAGCTTGATATTGCGGGGCTGGAGAGCGCTTATCGGGGGGAGTAAAGGGCTGTGGGCCGACGTGGTCTTGCCCGCTTACCACGTGAGTTCGGCGTCGTTGTCATTGGGACATTCGTCCAAAAAGAGCGTGTCATCGCCTTCGCGCGCGATGGCTTCGCTGGCTCCGGCCCAGCCTTCGCGGGGGTTTTTCGTCGGGCGGCGCCATTCGGGCGCATTGTTTTCGCTGCGCATTTTCTCTTCGTTCCCAGTCGTTTTCATCTTTTCATCGTCGATGTTTCAGCTCGTAGTGTGAGCGACATTCGACATACTTTTGCCGTTCCTGTTCTATTTCGCCCGCTCCACCAGCTTCCCCGCCAAAAACCGATGCTCTGGCGAAAACAGCCGCCGATAAGTCATCACCACCGCCCCGACCGTCCCCAGCGCCGACGCCGCCGCGATCAGAAACATGATCACGATCTGATACCTCACCGCCTGCAACGGCGATTGCCCCGCGAGCACTTGCCCCGTCATCATCCCCGGCAAGCTGACGAGCCCGACGACCGCCATTTGGTTGAGCGTCGGAATCATGCCTGCGCGCACGGCCTGCCGAGCGGGCCCCTGCGCCGCCTCCCAGCGCGTCGCGCCGAGCGCCAGTGACATTTCCACCGCGCCGCGTCCGGCCGTCAGTTCCTCCGTCATCCGCTCGATCCCGAGCGACACGCCCGTCAGCGTATTGCCGAGAATCATGCCGAGGATCGGAATCGCGTATTGCGGCTCGTACCACGGGTGGATGCGAATCACGACGAAGAGCCCAAACGCCCCGACGATCCACGCGCTCGCCCAGATCGACGCGATGCTGTCCACGCGCTGCCCCGCGTACGTTCGTCGTCCGCGATTCGACGCCGAAAATCCCGCGATCAGCGTCATTACGACCATCAGCGGCAGCACGACATACCAGCGGTCGAATTCGAAGACCCAGCCGAGCACATAGCCGATCAGCAGCAACTGCACGACTGTGCGCACCGCCGCCCACGCGAGCTTGCGTTCCAGATCGAGCTTGAGCGCCACAGACAGCGCCCCATTGACGACGATCAGCGCCGCCGCGAATCCGATATCGACGAGGCTCAGATTCTGATAACCGTTCATGGCGTGCCCTCGGTCAGTTTTCCGGCGACCATTGCGAGTTGCCGCGCGCCTACGCGCCGCGCCTGCTCGGGATCGTGCGAGACCCAGATGCTCGCGCGCCCCGCGTGCTCGGCGAACCATGCGTCGACGAGCGCCTCGATTTCGCGCGCCGACGCGGGATCGAGCGAGGCGGTCGGCTCGTCGAGCAGCAGCACGTCGGGTGCGAGCTGCAATACGCGGATCAGCGCGGCGATCTGCGCCTCGCCGCCCGACAGATCGCTCGCGCGCTTGTCGAGGAAATCTTCTCCACGGCTCGCCGCCGACGCGAGCCGCGCCACCGCCGCGCGATCGAAATGCACATCGCGATAGATCTTGAGCCCGAACGGATAGCGCAGATTGTCCTCGACCGAGCCGTCGAGCATCGCGGGTCGTTGCGCGATATACGCGACGCGTCGCCGGTAAGCCGGCACGCCTGCCCGCGCGATCGGGTTGCCACGCCAGAGAATTCGGCCGGCATCGACGGGATCGAGCAGCGCCAGCGCGCGCAGGAAAACGCTCTTTCCCGACCCGGACGGACCGGTGATGACGGCACGGTCGCCTTCGTGCAGCGTGAAATCGGTTGCGAAAAGCAGGGTCGTGTGGCGCGCCGGGTCGCGGCGCTCGATGCCGGAGGCGGCGACCAGCGCGCCGCGTGTCGAGGACGATGCGAAAGAGTCGGGCATCGGAATCATGGATCGGGTGAGGTGAGGGATCTTACGTCGAATCGGCTGTGCAAGTACGCCACGTATTGCCGGGCACGCTACGTGCTGCGCGTAGCCCAATGAGAAATAACGTCGGAGCTGTCATGGTTCAAGGCAGGAAAATCGGAAAAATCGTCGCGTGGTTTTTTGGCATTTTGGCGCTGCTGGTCGCGGTGCTTGTCGTCGTTTTCCTGACTTTCGACTGGAACCGCGCGCGTCCGTGGGTCGACGACAAGGTTTCGCAAGCCATCGGCCGGCAATTTCACATCACCGGCGATCTGAAACTCGGCTGGCAGCGGCCAGTCACCGAGACCGGCTGGAAACGCTGGGTGCCATGGCCACGCTTTACCGCGCAGAAAATCACCGTGGCGAATCCCGAGTGGGCGAAGCAACCCTACTTCGCGACGCTCGACGAGATCAATTTTCAGGTAGCGCTCTTGCCGCTGCTCGCCCACGACATCGTGATTCCGAGCATCAACCTGGTCAATCCCGCGGTCGATCTGGAGCGCCTGAAGGATAACCGCAACAACTGGACGTTCAAGTTCAAGCAATCGACCGAGCCGTCGACGTGGAATCTGCGGCTGCACGACATCGCGTTCGCCAAAGGCAATATCGCCTATGCCGATGAAGTCACGAAAGCCGATATGCAGGCTGTCGTCGATACGCTCGGGCAGGCCGTGCCGATCGGCGAGGTCATGAAGCAGCAGGAGGAGGCGTCGCGGAAATCGTCGGCGGAAATGGTGGGCAAGAGCGGTGCCCAAAAGCTCGACAAACAGGCGACCGCTGCGGCGGCATCGGAGGCATCGGCGGCATCGGCTGCGTCCGCCGCTGCGGCCGCGAGCGGCGAGAAAGCGAATCCGGCGAGCACGTCGGCGGCCAACAGCATCACGACCAAGGAAGGGCCGAAGCCGCCGGTGCCGCCGTACGGCATCGGCTGGACGTTGAAGGGCACGTATAACAAGACGGCCGTGTCGGGCGAGGGCAAGGTCGGCGGCGTGCTGGCCGTGCAGGACGCAGCGCGCCCGTTCCCCGTGCAGGCGGATGTGCGGATCGGCGATACGCATATCGCGCTCGTCGGGACCGTGACCGATCCGGCGCATCTCGCCGCGCTCGATCTGCGGCTGTGGCTGCAGGGCGTCAGCATGGCGCATCTCTATCCGATCACCGGCGTGACGCTGCCCGAGACGCCGCCATATGCGACCGAAGGGCGGCTCGTCGGTCAGTTCCGGAAAGAGGGCAGCGTCTTCAAGTACGAGAATTTCACCGGGCGCGTGGGCGGTAGCGACATCAACGGCTCGCTGGTGTACGCGGGCCGGAAGCCGCGGCCGTTGCTCTCGGGCGAACTGGTGTCGCGACTGCTGCAATTCTCCGATCTCGCGCCGATCATCGGTGCCGACTCCAACGCGAGCAAGGCGAAGCGCGGCGAGGAAAAGAAACAGCCGTCGAGCAAAGCGCTGCCGACGGAAGAATTCAAGACCGACCGCTGGAAGGCGATCGATACCGATGTGAAGTTCACCGGCCGCCGCATCATCAAGGACCCGGACCTGCCGATCACCGATCTTTATACGCACGTGATCATGAAGGACGGCGTGCTGTCGCTGGAGCCGCTGAAATTTGGCGTGGCGGGCGGGTCGCTTGCGTCGAATATCCACCTCGACGGCAGCGCGATGCCGCTCAAGGGCCGCATCTCGACGCAGGCGCGTCACCTGAAGTTGAAGCAGCTCTTTCCGAACGTGAAGACGATGCAGTCGGCGCTCGGCGAAGTGAACGGCGACGCGGCGCTTTCGGCGACGGGCAATTCGCCGGCGGCGCTTGCGGCGACATCGAATGGGGAAGTGAAGGCGTTGATCACCGATGGCACCGTGAGCCGCTTGTACATGGAAGCGGCCGGGCTGAACGTGGCGAACGTGGTCTACGAAAAACTGTGGGGCAAGCGCGACGTGAAGATCAACTGCGCGGCGGCGGACTTCGTGGTGACCGATGGCGTGCTGGACTCGCGCGTGTTCGCCCTCGATACCGACGACGCCGTGATCAACGTCGATGGCACCATCGACCTGAAGACCGAAGCGATGGATCTCGGTATTCATCCGCATACGAAGGGCTTGCGGATTTTTTCGCTGCGCTCGCCGCTGTATGTGAAGGGGACGTTCAAGGACCCGCATGTGGGGGTGAGTGCGGGTGCGCTCGCGGTGCGCGGCGCGGCGGCGGTCGGGCTCGGGCTGATCAACCCGTTCGCCGCGCTGATTCCGCTGATCGCGCCGAGTAACAACAAACCGCTTCCGTGTCAGCAGATGCTTGCGGATATTCGTACCGCGCCGAATGCGCCGCCCGCAGGGCAGCAGCAGAAGGCGAAGGCGGCGCCTTCTTATATGCCGGCGGATCAGGGTGGGGCTTCGGCGCCCAAGGCTGCGGCGCCGAAGGCTTTGTCGCCGACGCCTGCTAGCGCGGCGCAGTATAAGGGGAGTTGAGGGTAGCGAGAGGGGCGCGTTGGACTCACAACGCCCAACTGATTGTAGGGCGTGGCCGACCGTACAACATGGGCGATGCGTCGTCCAATTCCGGGGCGGTGGGAACGAAATTTTTCCCACACACCGCCTGCAAGGCCTTATGTGGCGGGCCTCTGCATCATGGGGGTGTGATTCATCTACGGCTAAAGTCGCAATATCTGCGGACAACCCAGCGTCCTTTAAAGCGCGTACGCCGTTGCTCCAAACCGCGCCGCCCTCGTTTTACCGAAGTGAATCAACGGCATAGGCTACTAGCCCCAAGCTTGTCCACAGCCCTCTCAACATTCGAAGGGGATAACTTATCCCTCACTGAACGTCGATGCATCGCTTTCGAGCGTCACCAATATTGCCTTATGGATCAGGCGCTTACGGTCGTTGTCAGAACCTTTTCAACAGACTGGTCCCCATCGGCTGGGGACAACTTTCGCGATGCTCAGAAGCGGAACGTCGCACTGATCGCAGGCCCATTCAGCCGCAGCGGCTACAACGATGTTTCCTAGTTCCGAGCGATTACACAGGATGCTCGCCTACGCGGCTTATTCCGATTTCGATACCGTCTGCGCAACACCCACCGGCGACCCCATCGCCTGAAAGAGCGATGCCGTATCCGAAAGCCGCGCGCTCGCATACCTGATCGTGTTCAACTGCGCATTGCGGTACTGCTGCTCGCTTGCGCGAGCCGCGCGCGGCGGGATCGCGCCGAGGCGCACGCGGGCGGCGGCATCGTCGAAGGCGCCTTGCGACGCGCGGCTCGCGGTATCGCTCGAGGCGAGCGCCTGAGTGTCCTGTTCGAGCGCCGCCAGCGTGTTCGCGACGTTCTGGAACGCCGCGAGCACCGTCTGCTTGTACTGGAGCACGGCGGCGTCGTAGGTGTCGAGCGCCGCGCGCCGCTGGGCGAGCAGGGCGCCGCCGTGAAAAATCGGCTGCGACAGCGACGCGCCGATGCTCCACAACGCTCCCGCGCCGGAAAGCGCCGTCGGCCAGCTGAAGCCGCCCTTGCCCATCGACGCCGACAACGACAAGCTCGGGAACAACTGCGCCGTCGCCACGCCGACCTGCGCGGCGGCCGCCTTGACGGCGGCATCGGCGGCCCGGATGTCGGGGCGCGTCGCGAGCAACTCCGACGGCACCACGACCGGCACGTCTTCCGGCACGGCGAGGCTCGCGAAGTCGAGATCGTCGGGCGCCTGGTCCGGCGTGCGACCGAGCAGCACGGCCAGCGCATGGCGCGTCGCGAGCCATTGCGCGCGCAAGCCCGGCAACGACGCGGCAAGCGACGCCGCGTTCTGCTCCACATTCAACGCCTCCGAACGCGATGCCGAGCCGAGTTCGTAACGACGGCGCGCATCGCGGGCATCGTCATCGGCGAGGGCAACAAGACGCTCGGTCGTGTCGATTTCGGCGCGCAACGCAGCCGCGCCGATCGCGCCCGTCACGATGTTCGCGGCGAGCGCGCGGCGGGCGGCATCGAGCTGGAACGACTGCTGGTCGACTTGCGCCGCCAGCGACGCATTCTCATAACGCGCCGCGCCGAAGAGGTCGAACGTGTATTGCGCCTGGATCTGGCCGACGAAGAGGTTGTAGAGGGCCGTCGGCGGGCCGAAGTCTGGCACGCCGAGCCCGCGTTGCCGCGAGGTCTGCGCGCCGGCATCGATGGAAGGGAGCAGCGACGAGCCGATCTGCGCTTTCAGTTGCTCGCGCGCCGCGGCGAGACTTTTATCAGCGGCGGCGAGGTTCGGACTGTTGCGCAGACCTTCGTCGACGAGCGCATCCAGCCCGTCCGACCGATACCGCTTCCACCACTCGGGCACCGGCTTGGCGCCCGTGACGAACCGTTGCGACGCCCCTTGCGCCGTGACCGTCCGCTCCGGCTGCGCAATCGCGCCGTAATGCTCGGGTTGCGGCATCGCGGGCGGATTGCCGCTCGGACCGAACGAGCACGCCGAGAAGGTGAGGGCAAGCGTTGCCAAACCGGCCGCTCGCGAGGCAACTGTCTTCATCATGGTTCGACTCCTTCCGGCGCATCCTCGCCCGGTTTCGCGCGCTCGTCGTCCTTCACGCGGAACGACGCCGCGTAGAGCGCCGGCAAATAGAACAGCGTGAGCACGGTCGCGCTCGTGATGCCGCCCATCAGCGCGGTCGCCATCGGGCCGAAGAAGTCGCTGCGCAAGAGCGGGATCAGCGCGAGCACGGCGGCGGCGGCCGTGAGCGTGATCGGCCGGAAGCGCCGCACGGTGGCGCCGACGATCGCATCAAAACGTTTGTGGCCGGCGGCGATGTCCTGCTCGATCTGATCGACGAGGATCACCGAGTTGCGCATGATGATCCCCGACATCGCGATCACGCCGAGCATCGCGACGAAGCCGAACGGCTTGCCGAACGCGAGCAACGCCGCGACCACGCCGATGAGCCCGAGCGGCGCGGTCAGCACGACCATCATCACGCGCGCGAAGCTCTGCAACTGGATCATGAGCAGCGTCAGCACGACGATGACCATGATCGGCATCTGCGCGTTGATCGACGTCTGCCCCTTCGCGTTTTCCTCGACCGGCCCGCCGACCTCGATCCGGTAGCCGACCGGCAGCGTCGGGCGCAGCGTATCGAGCTTCTTGTCGATCGCGTTCGTGACGTCGATGCCCTGCGCGCCCGCCTTCACGTCCGACTGCACGGTGATGGTCGGCTGCCGGTCGCGCTCCCAGATCACGCCGTATTCGAGATCGTTGACGACGCGCCCGAGCGTGCCGAGCGGCACCGGGCCGTTCGGCGTGGGCATCGCGAGCGTCGCGAGCCGCGACGGATCGACGCGTTCCGCGAGCGGCGCGCGCAAGTCGACGCCGATCAGCTTGTCGCGCTCGCGATACTGCGTGACGGTGTATCCCGAGAGCGACATCGCGAGGAAGCTCGACACGTCCTGCGACGTGACGCCGAGTTCGCGCGCCTTCTTCTGATCGACCTCGAAGCGTACCGAGCGCTCGGACGGCTCGTCCCAGTCGAACTGCACGTTGGTCGTGCGGCCGTCGGCGCGCATGTCGGCGGCGACCTGCTCGGCGATCTTGCGCACCGTCGCGATGTCGTCACCGGAAACGCGCAACTGCACCGGATAGCCGACCGGCGGCCCGTTCTCCAGCCGCGAGAGGCGCGTGCGGATCGCGGGGAACTTGTCGCGCAGCGCCGGTTCGAGCCATTGCGACAACTTCTCGCGATCCTCCACCGTCTTCGCCGTGATGACGAACTGCGCGAAATTCGGCTGCGGCAACTGCTGGTCGAGCGGTAGATAAAAGCGCGGCGCACCCGTGCCGACGAAACTCACCACGTGATCGATTTCAGCACGGCCTTCGAGCGCTTTTTCCAGACGCTTGGCTTCGCGCAGGGTGGCTTCGAAGGAAGCGCCTTCCTGCAGCCGCACGTCGACGAGCAGTTCCGGCCGGTTCGAACTCGGAAAGAACTGCTGCGGCACGAGCGTGAAACCCGCGAGCGCGATCACGAACAGCACGACGGTCACCACCAGCACGACGAACCGCCGCTCGATGCACCACGTCACCCAGCCGCGCAGGCGCCCGTAGAACTTCGTGTCGTAGATGTCGTGCTCATGATCGTCGGGCAGATGCGCCTCGTGCGCCTCGCGCTTGCGCTCGGGCAAGAGCTTGTAGCCGAGCAGCGGAATCAGCACGACCGCCGCGAGCCACGACGCGATCAGCGCGATCGCCGACACCTCGAAGATCGAGCGCGTGTATTCGCCCGTGCTGGACTTCGCGAGCGCGATCGGCAGGAAGCCGGCGACGGTCACGAGCGTGCCGGTGAGCATCGGGAACGCAGTGCTCGTGTACGCGTAGGCTGCGGCGCGCGTGCGGTTCCAGCCCTGTTCGAGCTTCACGGCCATCATTTCGACGGCGATGATCGCGTCATCCACCAGGAGGCCGAGCGCGAGGATCAGCGTGCCGAGCGAGATCTTGTGCAGGCCGATGTCGAAGAAGTACATGAAGAGCGCGGTGACCGCGAGCACGACCGGAATCGAGATCACGACGACCATCCCCGTGCGCACGCCGAGCGACACGAGGCTCACGATCAGGACGATCACGACCGCTTCGGCGACGGCTTCCAGGAAGTCGTCGACGGAGTGCGACACCGCATGCGGCATGCTCGACACTTCCGCCAGCTTGAGCCCGGCGGGCAAATGCGTGCGCAACTCGGCGGTCTTCGCGTCGAGCGCTTTGCCAAGCCGCACGACGTCCTGCCCCGGCTGCATCGTGATGCCGATACCGAGCACCGGCTGCCCGCCCGAGCGCATCTGCGTGGCGATCGGATCGACGTAGCCGCGCTTGATCGTCGCGATGTCGCCCAGGCGGAACGAGCGGTCGTTCACGCGGATCAGCGTATCGGCGAGCGCTTTCATGTCGGTGAACTGGCCGCTCGGGCGCACGAACACGCGATCGTCGGGCGTGTTTAGAGTGCCCGCCGGCGCGACCGCGTTCTGGCCGTTCACCGCCTGCGCGATCTGCTGCGGCGAGATGTTCAGGCGCGTGAGTTGCGTATTCGCGATCTCGACGTAGATGCGCTCCTCCTGATCGCCAAAGTAGTCGATCTTCGCGACGCCCGGCACGCGCAGAAGCACCGCGCGCAGTTGATCGGCGTAGTCGTGCAACTGCGCCGGCGAGAAGCCGTCGCCTTCGAGCGTATAGATGTTGGTGTAGACGTCGCCGAACTCGTCGTTGAAAAACGGCCCCTGCACGCCTTGTGGAAGCGTCGCCGCGATGTCGCCGACCTTCTTGCGAACCTGATACCACTCCTCGGGCACGTCCTCGGGCGGTGCGCCGTCCTTCATCGTGAAGAAGAGCAGCGACTCGCCGGGGCGCGAATAGCTGCGCAGAAAATCGGTCGATGGCGTTTCCTGCAGCTTGCGCGCGATGCGGTCGGTGACTTCCTCCTGCACTTGCCGCGCGGTCGCGCCCGGCCAGAACGTGCGAATCACCATCACGCGAAACGTGAACGGCGGGTCTTCCGATTGCGCGAGCCGCGTGTACGAGATGACGCCGAAGATCGTCGCCATCGCGATCAGGAAGATCACGAGCGCGCGATGCCGCAGCGCCCACGCCGACAGATTGAAGCGGCCTTCTTCCTGACGATAGTCGTTGTCCTGCCCGTTTTGCGGCGCGCTCATGACGCGAAGTCCTCGGGATGCAGCGGCGCCACGACGCGCACCTTCTCACCCGCCGAGACCGTATGCACGCCTTGCCACACGACGCGCTCGCCCGCGTTCAGGCCACGCGTGACGGTGACGGTGCGCTCGCCGTAGCGCGCGACATCGACGCGACGCAATTCCAGCGCGTTATCCGGCTTGACGACCCAGACTGCGGGCTGCTTGTCGTCGTGGAAGAGGGCGGTGGAAGGCAGCGTGAACGTCGAGGCGCGCGCTGTCTGCGAGGCGGACGATTGCGCGAACGTCACGTCGGCGGTCATGCCGAGGCGCACGTCAGGGGTCGGCGATTCGAGCGTCAGCTTCGCGCGATACGTGCGGCTCTGCTGATCGGCGGCGGGCGAAAGCTCGCGCACGCGCGCGGCGAAGGTGCGGCCCGGCAGCGCCGCGAGCGTGATCTGCGCGCGTTCGCCGACCGCCAGCGCCAGCAGCGCGCTCTCGGGCACGTCACAGACGACGTCGATGTCGCCATTCCACGCGAGGTTGTAGACCGGCTGCCCGGCGGTGACGTTCTGGCCCGTGTCGGCCTGTTCGGACGTGATGACGCCCGCGTGATCGGCGATGAGCGTCGTGTATTTCAATTGATCGGCGGAAAGCCCGGCCTGTTGCTGTGCCTGGTTGCGCTGCGCGAGCGCCGATGCATACGCGTTCTGCGTCTGCTCCAGTTGCGCCGGCGCGATCAGGTTTTCGGCGGCCTGCGCGCGGTCGCGGTCGAGTTGCTGTTTCGCGTAGTCCAGTTGATGCTGCGCGGCGTCGAGTTGCGCGGCGGAGGCCGCGGCGTTCTTCGACTGATCGGCGGGATCGAGCTTCGCGACGATCTGCCCGGCCTTCACCGTATCGCCGAGACGCACCCGCCGCTCGACGATCTTCCCGCCGACCCGGAACGACAGCGGCGTCGAATAACGCGACTCGATCTGACCAGGGAGCGTGGCGCGCGGCGGCCGGCCGTCGGACCTCGCCGCCACAGCGACGACGGCACGCGGCGCGGGCGGCGGCGCTTCCTTCTTGCCGCACGCGGCGAGCGGCATCACGCAGAGCGCGGCGAGGAGCGCGCGAAGGCGCATCGACGACAACACGCGGGAATGGAGACGGTTCACGAAAGACCTCGGCGCGGGGGCGAGACGAAGCGGCGCGGGCAATGCACGCGGACGTTTTCAAGATACGGGGGGCGCGGGAAGGAATACGGCGAGCGGGCTGACAACCAACAGCGACAAGCTTTCCAGGATCACGCCAGCAGATGCACGTCGAATTCTAATACAGAGTTGTATCCGAATGCAAAGACGTATCAAAAGAGTTTTGAGGGGGTCTTCGGTGCTAAACTCCGCCGCATGAAACCCACCCGCCTCACTCGCGAACAAAGCCGGGACCAGACGCGGCAGCGCCTGCTCGACGCGGCGGTCGTGATCTTTATGAAGAAGGGATTCGGCACGTCGAGTGTCGAAGACATCGCCGCGGCGGCCGGTTATACGCGCGGCGCGTTCTACTCGAATTTCGGCAGCAAGTCGGAGTTGCTGCTCGAACTGCTCAAGCGCGATCATGAAATCACAATGGGCCGCATGCGCTCGATTTTCGAGGACGGTCAGGCAACGCGCGCCGACATGGAAGCGCGTGTGCTGAAGTACTACAGCCAGATTTATCGCGAGAACAATTGCTTCTTGCTGTGGGTCGAGGCGAAGTTGCACGCGAGCCGCGATCCGAAGTTTCGCGTCGAATTCAATGCGTTCATGCGGGAGTTGCGGCAGACCACGACCGATTACATTCGCGCGTTCTCGGAGCGGGTCGGCACGCCATTACCGATGCCGGCCGAGCAGTTGTCGCTCGGACTGACCGCGCTATGCGACGGCGTCCAGTTCTTCTATTCGTCTGATCCGCAGTCGGTGCCAGCGGATTTTGCAGAGGCCGTGCTTGCGGGGTTCTTCGGACGGGTCGTGTTTGGCGCGTCCTGAACTGACCACTCGCAGCGAATCAAGCCGATATCCCCGGCCCGCCATTGCTGCCGAGCAACTGCTCGACGGCATCGGCGTCGGCGTAATCCTGCTCGGGCAGCGCGTCGAACACGGTGATCACGTCGTTGCTCACGCCGGCTTCGCGCGCGGCATCGACGATCGCGTCCTTGTTCGCGGGATACGCGACCGCGCGCAACACCTGCGCGATTTCATCGTTGATCGGCTCGTCGTTCAATGCGTTGTTTTTGGGCGTGTCGGTCATTCGAAGGGTCCGGTAATCGTCAAACGTCAGGTCTGCACCTGCACGGGCGTGCTGGCCATGCCGCGGCTCGGCGCGCGCGACTTCGGAATCTTGACATGGCGCCAGTGCGCGTGGTCGAGATCCTGCGCCGACACGTCTGGCGCGGGCGCCGAAACCGGTGCGGCATTCGCGCGCAAATTGGCGCGCATCGCGTTGGTCGCGCTCGCCGATTCGGTGTCGCTCGTATGCAGCGGCGCCGCATAGCAGGACACGGAAACCAGCGCCATCGACAACATCGTTGAGGTCTTCATCGCTCAACCCCTCCTGACGTAAGCAGCGAGAAAGCAACGAGCAAAGGCCGTGCCAATCGTCATCGTTCTGGCCGCAAACGGGCGGTCAGACTAACTGCTTACAACGCGCGAGCGCGTCCGAACGGGTGTGCCGTGAGCACACTTCGCGTGAGTTCTGAAGTGTGCCCAAGCGTCTTCAATGCGATGCCCCCGCTCACGAAAAGGCATCCACGCGCCGCAAAATTGCACAGTAGCGCAAAGTCAGCGCGTCGTCGGGTTCAGACGGAAGTATGCGTCGAGAAGCGACGTCTTGTACACGACGCCGAGCAAGAGCGGCTGCGAGCGCCGCTCGATCACCGGCAATCGTTCGCCCTGGAACGCGAGGAAGTGCTGAAGCGCCTCGCCGAGCGACATGTCGGGCGTGAGCACATCGAAGTGCGGCTGCAGATAGTCGGCGGCGGTCTTGGTTTCAGTGTCGCGCTCGTCGAGCAGGTCGGACGTGATGTCCTTCAGCGCGACCACGCCCTGGAAGTGCTCGCCTTCATCGACCACGTACAGATACTTCACAGGATATTCGAGGAAGACGCGCGTCATTTCCTTCACGTTCGCCGTGAGCGGGACGACCGTATCGGCGGGCTTGACCAGCTCGCGCATCTGCGTGGCCGCGAGGCGCATGCGCTCCTTTTCATCGCGCGTGCGGCGCAGCGTGACTTCGTACATCGACGTCTGCTCGGAAGTGCGCGCGATGAAATACGCCACCACGCACGAGAGCATCAGCGGCAGCACGACCTGATACGACAACGTCATCTCGAAGATCATCAGGATCGCCATCAGCGGCGCGTGCGTGGCGGCGGCGAGGAACGCGCCCATGCCGACCATCGCGTAGGCGTAGGGCGCCGAGGTCGAATGCGGCCAGATCGTGTGCGCGGCGATGCCGAACAGGCACCCGAGCACGGCGCCGACGAAGAGCGTCGGCGTGAAGATACCGCCGACGGCGCCCGAGCCCGCCGTCGCCGCCGTCGCGATGATCTTGAAGACGAGCACGGTGAGGAGGGCGGTCCACGTCCACGGCTCGTGCAGCAGCGAGTTCACGACTTCGTAGCCGTTGCCCCAGACTTCGGGCCACCAGATCGAGATCACGCCGACGATCAATCCGCCCAATGCAAGCCGGATCGGCAAAGGAAGCGGCAGCAGCGCGAAGCGTTTGCGCGATGCCGCGAGCAAGCGCAAAAAGTGCGGCGCGAGCACGCCGCACAGGAGGCCGAGCAGCACGAACAGCAGCACTTCGATTCCGGTGATCGTCGGGAAGACAGGCATCTCGTACGGCGGCCGATAGCCCGCGAACTCGCGCATCGTGATATTCGCCACCACCGACGACACCACGATCGGCCCGAAGCTCTCCATCGCGATCGAGCCGAGCACGATCTCGGTGACGAAGAACGCGCCCGCGATCGGCGCGTTGTACGCCGACGTGATCCCGGCCGCCGCCCCGCACGCGACGAGCAGGCGCAGACGCGGCGGATCGAAGTGGACGAAGCGCCCGATCAGCGAAGACGCGAGCGCCGCAAGCTGCACCATCGAACCTTCGCGGCCGATCGAACCGCCGGACGCGATCGTAAAGAGCGACGAGAGGCTGCGCCAGAGGCTTTGCCATACGGGCACGACGCCATCGCCGATCGTCACTGCTTCCATGTAATCCGCGTGCGCCTGCTTCGATTGGTGGCGCCGCGCGATCAGGAGACACACGCCCGCGATCAGCCCGCCGATGGCCGGCAGCACGACGCGCACCGGCCAGGGCAGACGCTTCGCCATATCGACGAAGCTGCCCGCTTCGCCGCCGAAAAACCGTTGCAGCTCATCGATCCCTTCGCGGAACGCGGCCGTCGCGAACGCCCCGGCGACGCCGACGATCACGGCCCAGACGAGCATCGTGTGGGCATCCGACAGGCGAAAGAGCGTTTGCGCGCGCGTGCGCAGCTTGAGCAGGAATGAAAGCACTTAAGGGACCAAAAGACCAAGGGGACAGAGCGCCGAAAGGATAGCACTCGCAATGCTGCGAAAAAGCCCGGCGCGCGACGCAGGCCGGGCTTGGTCGATCGATCGATGAGGCCTGGCGCTCACCACTTCGGCGCGAACGGCGGATTCGCGTTGCGCTTGCCTTCGTCGAGCGCGTCGATGCGGGCGATGTCGTCGGCGTCGAGCTTCACTTTCTGCGCGTCCCAGTTGATCTCCTGGTGCTCAGCATTCGTCGATGCCGACAGCACCACGATCCCGCGCGAGAGCAGCCACGCGAAGGTCACCTGCGCGGGCGTCGCGCCGTGCTTCTTCGCGATGTCGACGAGCGTCGGGTCCGTGTGGGCGCGGCCTTCGCCGAGTGGCATGTACGCGGTCACCTTCACGCCGAGCTTCTGCGTCGCCTCGACGAGCGCGCGATTCGCGAGGAACGGGCTCACTTCGATCTGGTTCGTGACGATCTCGCTGCCGCCGGGCGCCTTTACCGCCGCTTCGAGCAACGGCGCGGGGAAATTGGACACGCCGTAGTGCCGCAAGAGCCCGAGCGAGCGCGCTTCCTGGAACGCGGCGAGCGTCTCGGCGATCGGCACCACGCTGTCGGGCGACGGCCAATGGATCAGCACGAGATCGATCGCGCCGATGCCTAGTTTCTCGTGGCTCACTTTGAGGCTCTCGATCAGGTCGTCGCGGCGCAGGCGCTCCCACCAGACTTTCGTCGTGACCCAGATGTCCTCGCGCGGGATGCCCGAGTCGCGCACGCCCTGGCCGACTTCGGCTTCGTTGTCGTAGTACTGGGCGGTATCGATGTGACGATAGCCGAGCTGCAGCGCGCTCCTCACCGATTGCGCGGTTTTGCCGGCAGCGACGCGGAACGTGCCGAGACCGAATGAGGGAATCGTATCGACCATGCTTGTGGCTCCTTGTTTCAGATGAGTTCGAGAGAGACGCGCGTTACTTCGCGTCCTGATCGAGTTCGGGATAGTGCCTGAAGATGCCCGATTCGTTGAACGGAATGCGCCGCTCCGAATCGACGTAGAGCGCGATGTTCGGCCGCTCCAGCACCGCGTCGTGCAGCGCCGCCACACGCGGATAGTGCTTGCCGAATTTTCGCATCGCGCGGGGGAACGCGTACTGCAGGCCATCGACGAGCTGGAACAACGAGAGATCGACGTAGGTCGTCGCTTTGCCGACCATGTGCGTGTCGCCGTCGGGGTTCTGCCTCAGCACGCGCTCGAAGTAGCCGAAAAACTTCGGAATGCGCGCTTCGATGAAATTTTGCGAGCGGATCTTCGCGGCGTCCTTCTGGTCTTCGTAGTAGAGATCGGTGGCGAGCGGGTGATGCGTGTCGTGCACTTCCGCGACAACATCCGCGATCGTCAGTTGCAGGCCATGCGCGACGTAGCGCAGGTTTTCGCTCTTTGGAGCCAGGCCGAGCTTCGGGCCGAGATACAGCAGGATGTTCGCGACATGCGGCACGATCAGCTCGCCGTCCTTCAGGAACGGTGGCGCGAACGGGATGTGCGCCTCGGTCTTGCTGTTCATGACTTTCATCATGGCTTCCGTGCCCAGGCCGTCTTTCTTCGCGCCGCGTGCAACGTCGATATATTCCGCGCCTGCATCCTCGAGCGCGAGCCGGACGAATTCTCCACGGCCCTGCAGGCCGTCCCAGTAATACAGTTCGTAGGGCATTGGCGTTTTCCTCTTCGCTTGGGTTTCGCTACGACATTGCTTCGAGACCCCGAGTTCAGCATCGTCCGTGCCATACAACGCGAAAGCCCCGCGCGGGGGCGGGGCTTGTCGGCTTGTGCGGGTTTAACCGAAGAGGTGCTGCACGCCATACGTGATCGCCAATCCGCCGCCGATCAGCCATGCATACAGGATCGCGCCAGTCGCAAGTGCACGCGGACCTGCCTCGCGGATTTGGGAGAAGCGCGTCTCCATGCCGAGGGCGGTCATTGCCATCGTGAGGGCGAAGGTGTCGAGTGTGTTGAGCGTGCTGGTTGCGGCTTCCGGCAGGATGTGCAGGGAATTCACGATCACGAGGGCGAGAAAGCCGAGCGCGAACCAGGGCACGGCGAGCTTGCCCTTTTGAGCGCCGGTTGCCGATGCCCGCGAACGGTTAATCCAAAACCCGATGGCCAGCAGCACGGGCACGAGCAGCATGACGCGCGTCATCTTGACGATCGTGGCGATGTGCGTCGCTTCCGGGCTCACGTTGCTCGCCGCGCCGACCACTTGTGCCACTTCGTGAATCGTGCCGCCGAAGAAAAGCCCGGCGCCGAGCGTATCGAGGTGCAGCCAGCCAGCGTGCATCGCGAGCGGGTAGAGGAACATCGAGAGCGTGCCGAACAGCACGACGCTGCCCACTGCCATCGCACTCTTGTGCGGCTTGGATTGCAGCGTCGATTCGAACGCGAGCACGGCTGCCGCGCCGCAGATTGCGCTGCCGGCGGCGGTGAGCAGGGCAGTATCGCGGTCGAGCTTCATCAGCTTCATGCCGGCCCACGTGCCGATCGCGAGCGTGCTCACAACGATCAGCACCGACTCGGCAACGCCCGCGAGTCCGACCTGCGCGATTTCCTGAAGACTCACGCGCAAGCCGAAAAACGCCACCGCGATGCGCAGCAGCTTGCGCGCGGAGAAGTTGACGCCGGCCGCCCAGCTTTCGGGCATGCCGTGGCGCAGCGCGTTGCCGTAAATCGCGCCCGCCACGATCCCGACGATCAGCGGACTCACGCCCAGCCCGGCGATGGCCGGCATCGAAGCGAGCCGGGTGACAGCCGCCGCGAAGAGCGCGACGAACAGGATGCCGTTGAGTTGGCCGCGGGTTGATAGTTTGCTGACGACGATGGTAGACATGGGAAGCACGGAATGGGTTGTTTGATGCTGCTAATCCTATCCGTGGAATATCGATATGAAAAATCGTCATTTGGGATGTAAAGTATCGGCTCAACCGATACATTGACCGCCATGACCCCCGATCAACTGATAACGTTTGCGACCGTCGCCGAGTTCGGCAACATCAGCCGCGCCGCCGTGGCGCTGCATCTGTCGCAGCCGGCGGTCTCCGGCCAGCTTCGCCAGTTACAGGACGAATTCGGCGAACCGCTTTATCAACGCGACGGGCGCGGCGTGCGGCTTACAGCCGCCGGCGAGCAGCTCGCGCATTACGCCGAGCGCATCCGCGAGACCTACCAGCAGGCGCACGCGTTTCGCGACGCGCTGCGCGGCCTGGAGCGCGGCGTGCTGCGCATCGGCGCGAGCACGACGCCCGCGAGCTACCTGCTGCCGTACCTGATCGCCGCATTCCACCGGAAATTTCCCGACGTCACGATCACCACTATCGACGGCAATACGTCCGACATCGTCGCGGCGCTCCCCGCGCTCGATATCGCGATGGTCGAAGGTCCGGTGAGCGGCGATTTGCCCCCGGGCACGGGCGTCACGCCGTGGCGCGAGGACCAGGTGGTCGCGATCGTGCCGAACGCGCATCCACTCGCGCCAGCAGACGGCTTGACGACGCTCGACGCGATATCCGCGCATCCGCTCGTGCTGCGCGAGGGCGGCTCGGGCGTGCGGCAGATCGTCGAGCGCGCCTTCGCCCGCGCGGGCGCGCCGATGCGCGTCGCGCTGGAGATCGCGGGCGTCGAGGGCGTGAAGGAGGCGGTGCGGGCGGGGATGGGCATCGGCTTCGTATCGGCGATGTCGATGCGTCACGAGGACAACGCGCTGCGGCGTCTGCGCATCGCGCCTGAACCGCTCACGCGCCGTTTTTCGATCCTGATGCCGCATTCGGCGGCGCCGTCGCGGACAGCGGCACGCTTTCTGGACCTGTGTCTCGACGACTCGAATCCGGGCTAGGGAATTCCACTATGGCGCGCTCGGGACGACCGGGCGCACCATTCGTTCTCACAGGGACGCCACGGCGTCTTTTTTGAAAACTCCTGATGGAACCGGTTCCAGAACCGGTTCCATCAGGAGAAACTGAACGGAAAACGTCGAAAGTGAACGAGCGCAAACCGGGATTCAAGACAGAAGTGGTGATCGTCGCGAGCGCGTTCGGCGCCGATGCGATCCGTCGCGATGGACACGCCTTCTGGGCGGCCGCTGCTGCCCGTGCGGGCGCAAACGGGTTCGAAGTGCGTCGCGAACTTTTCGCCGACGATGCCGACGCTGCGCCCGACGCGCTGCGCCAGCTCGGCGACGCGATCCGCGCGCTCGGCCTGTGGGCCGTGTTCTCGGCGCCTGCGACGCTTTTCGCCGACGACGGCGCGCTCGACCTCGGCGCGCTCGATCTCGCCCTCGACGAAGCCGCCGCACTCAACGCGCGCATCGTCAAGCTGCAACTGGGCGGCACCTCAACCGGTATAGCGACGGATGCCGTCACGCTTGACCACGCGCTGACGGCGATTTCGAAATCCGGCGCGCAAGTTGTCGTGGAAAACGGCCAGTTGCGCGCGGGCGGCACGATCGATGCGTTCGCGTCACTGTTCAGCGCGCTGCCCGAAGCGCCGCGCGCCCTCACGATGACGTTCGACACCGGCAACTGGCTGTGGGCGGGGGAAACCCCGCTCGATGCCGCCGCGCGCCTCGCGCCGTACGTCACCTACGTGCACTGCAAGGCGGTGACGGGCGAGGGCGCGCGCCGTTTCGCCGTGGCGCCCGCCGCCGATGACGCTCACTTCGCCGCGCTGCTGTCCGCGCTGCCGGCGGACGTTCCGCGCGGCATCGAATTCCCCTTCGATCCGGCCGCGCTCGAAGCGGATGCCGCGGCGAAAGTCGCGTGGCTGTCGGCCGCCTGACGCATTCCAAAGCGATTCCAAAGCTATTTCGAAGCACTGAGAACAAGGACCCATCATGCAAGCACAATCCCTCGACGTCGTGACCTACGGCGAAGCCATGACGATGTTCGTTGCCGCCGAAACCGGCGATCTCGCGAAGGTCGGCCAGTTCACGAAGCGCGTCGCGGGCGCGGACCTGAACGTCGCGATCGGCTTGTCGCGGCTCGGCTTCAAGGTGGGCTGGATGAGCCGCGTCGGCGCGGATTCGTTCGGGCGCTACGTGCTCGACGTGCTGGCGGCCGAAGGTATCGACGCGAATTGCGTGACGATCGACGAGCGCTATCCGACCGGTTTTCAGCTCAAGTCGAAGAACGACGACGGGAGCGATCCGGCAGTCGAATATTTCCGCAAAGGGTCGGCCGCGAGCCATTTGTCGCTCGCCGACTACGCCGCCGATTACGTGACCGGCGCGCGCCACCTGCACCTGACGGGCGTCGCGCCCGCGATTTCCGCGACATCCCGTGAACTCGCGTTCCATATGGCACGCGAAATGCGCGCAGCAGGCAAAACGATTTCCTTCGATCCGAACCTGCGCCCGACGCTCTGGCCGTCGCGCGAGGCGATGGCCGAGTCGCTCAACGCACTCGCCGCCCTCGCCGACTGGGTGCTGCCGGGCGTCAGCGAAGGGCTCACGCTCACCGGCTACACGCAGCCGGAGGACATCGCCCGCTTCTACCTCGACCAGGGTTCTAAGGGCGTGATCGTCAAGCTGGGCGCGCACGGCGCGTATTTCCGCACCGCTGACGGGGAAGCCGGCATCGTCCCGGCGATACCGGTCGCGAAGGTCGTCGATACGGTCGGTGCGGGCGATGGCTTCGCCGTCGGCGTGGTGAGCGCGCTGCTCGAAGGCCGCGACCTGCGGCACGCGCTGGAGCGCGGCAACCGGATCGGCGCGCTGGCGATCCAGGTGATCGGCGACAGCGAAGGGCTGCCGACGCGCGCCGAACTGAATGCATTGGAAGCACCCGACACTCAAGCTATTCAAGCGGAAAAGACGGCTAAAACCGCGCTCAACCTTGCCTGACCGACTCCCGGAGACACACATGCAAACCACGACTACCCCCAAGCTGGCGATTCGCCGCTGGTGGGCGATCATGCCGATCGTCTTCATCACGTACAGCCTTGCGTATCTCGATCGCGCGAACTACGGCTTCGCTGCGGCCGCCGGCATCAATCACGACCTGGGCATCAGCAAGGGCCTGTCGTCGCTGATCGGCGCGCTGTTCTTCCTCGGCTATTTCTTCTTCCAGATTCCCGGCGCGATCTACGCCGAGCGGCGCAGCGTGAAGAAACTCGTATTTGTGAGCCTGATCCTGTGGGGCGGCTGCGCGGCCCTCACGGGCATGGTGAGCAACATTCCCTCGCTGATGGCGATCCGCTTCGTGCTCGGGGTCGTCGAGGCGGCCGTGATGCCGGCGATGCTCGTCTTCATCGCGAACTGGTTCACGAAGTCCGAGCGCTCGCGGGCCAACACGTTCCTGATCCTCGGCAATCCGGTGACGGTGCTGTGGATGTCGGTGGTGTCGGGATATCTGGTGAATTCGTTCGGCTGGCGCAACATGTTCATCGCGGAAGGGTTGCCGGCGGTGATCTGGGCCGTGATCTGGTGGTTCATCGTGCAGGACAAGCCCGCGCAGGCCAAGTGGCTGACCGATCAGGAAAAACAGGATCTGGATGCCACGCTGCGCGCCGAGCAGGCTGCGATCAAGCCGGTGAAGAACTACGGCGAGGCGTTCCGTTCGCCTGCGGTGATCAAGCTGTGTGCGCAGTATTTCTGCTGGAGCATCGGTGTGTATGGCTTCGTGCTGTGGCTGCCTTCGATTCTCAAGAACGCTTCGTCGTTCGGCATGGTCGAGACGGGATGGCTGTCGGCGGCGCCTTATCTTGCCGCGACGATCGCGATGCTGGCGGCTTCGTGGGCATCGGACAAGCTCGATCGCCGGAAGCTTTTTGTCTGGCCGTTCCTCTTGATCGGCGCGGTGGCTTTCGCCGGATCGTACTTGCTCGGATCGACCCATTTCTGGGCTTCGTATGCGTTGCTGGTGATCGCTGGGGCTGCGATGTATGCGCCGTACGGACCGTTTTTCGCGATCGTGCCGGAATTGCTGCCGAAGAACGTCGCCGGTGGGGCGATGGCTCTGATCAACAGCATGGGCGCGCTCGGGTCGTTCGTCGGGTCTTATGTGGTCGGGTATCTGAATGGCGCGACCGGCTCGCCGGGGGCATCGTACGTGTTCATGAGCGTGGCGCTTCTCGGCGCTGTGGTGTTGACTTTGGCGGTCAAGCCGCCAGTAGTGGCTGCTCCTGCAGGGAAGCTTGCGGCGCGATAGGGTTCGAATGTGAGTGACACCGCTTGATGGCCGGGCGCATCAAACGGTGTTAAAAAGCAGACACCAAGCGTCCACTGGAAACGAAAATCGAAATGTCCACGCAAAAGAAAATCGTCGCCTACAAGGCACTGCCCGCCGACGTGCTGTCATACCTTGAGGCCCGCGCCGAAGTCGTGACGGTAGATCCGAAAGACACTGACGCGCTGCAAGCCGCGCTAAAAAGCGCGAACGGCGCGATCGGCGCGAGCGTACAAATCACGCCCCAGATGCTGGAAGGCGCTACGAACCTGAGAGTACTTTCGACCATCTCGGTCGGCTACGACAACTTCGACGTCGCCGATCTCACGCGTCGCGGCATCGTCCTCACCCACACCCCCGACGTCCTGACGGAATCCACCGCCGATACCGTCTTCGCGCTGATCCTCTCAAGCGCGCGGCGCGTCGTCGAACTCGCGGAATGGGTGAAAGCGGGCAACTGGAAGGCGAGCATCGGCGATGCGCACTTCGGCGTCGACGTGCAGGGCAAGACGCTCGGCATCGTCGGTCTGGGGCGCATCGGCGGGGCCGTGGCACGCCGTGCCGCGCTCGGATTTCGCATGAACGTGCTCTACACGAATCGCCGTCCGAACGCGCAAGCGGAACAGGAATACGGCGCGAAACGCGTCGAACTCGATGAACTGCTCGCGCAGTCCGACTTCGTCTGCTTGCAAGTGCCGCTCACCGGCGAAACGCGCGGCATGATCGGCGCGGCGCAACTGAAGGCGATGAAGAAGAGCGCGATCCTGATCAACGCATCGCGCGGACGACCGTCGATGAAGCCGCGCTCATCGAGGCGCTGCAAAATGGCACGATCCTGGGCGCCGGTCTCGACGTGTTCGAGCAAGAGCCGCTGCCCGCCGGTTCGCCGCTCCTCGCGATGAAGAACGTCGTCGCGCTGCCGCACATCGGCTCGGCGACGCACGAGACGCGTCACGCGATGAGCCGTAACGCGGCGGAGAACCTGATCGGCGCGCTGGACGGCACGCTCACGAACAACATCGTCAATCCCGACGTGCTGAAGCGCTGACTGAGCGTGCGTCAAAATGCGGCAAAGAGCGCGCCACGGTGCGCTTTTTTGCCTTTGATCATCAAGGACGCCCGGTGAAAGCAATATGCATGAAGAGCCAAACCCGATGATAGCCAGCGCCGAACGCCGCGCCACGATCACTGACGTCGCGCGCGAAGCGGGCACGGGCAAGACCAGTATCTCGCGCTATCTGAACGGCGAGACGAGCGTGCTCTCGCCGGATTTGCGCGAGCGCATCGAAGCCGCTATCGCGAAGCTTGACTACCGGCCGAACCAGATGGCGCGAGGCCTGAAGCGCGGACGCAACCGCCTGATCGGCATGCTGCTCGCCGACCTGACGAATCCTTATTCGGTGGAAGTGCTGCAAGGCGTCGAGGCCGCGTGCCATGCGCTCGGCTACATGCCGCTGATTTGCCACGCAGCGAACGAAATCGACATGGAGCGCCGCTATCTGCAACTGCTCACGACGTACCGCGTCGAAGGCGTGATCGTGAATGCGCTCGGTGTGAAGGAAGAACTGCTGCAGACTTTTTCGCGCGGCGGCGTTCCCGTCGTGCTGGTCGACCGTTCGATCGAAGGTCTCGTCACCGATATGGTCGGGCTCGACAACCCGGCGGCCGTTTCGCTCGCGACGCGCCATCTCGTCGACGAGGGCTTCGACGACGTGCTCTTCATCGTGCAACCGTTCAGGCGCATCAGTTCGCGGCGCGTGCGCGAAGCGGCGTTTCGTGACACTATCGGCGCGCTCGGGGCGCAGGGCTCGACCGTCGTGCTCGATCTCGCGGACGAAGCGCCTGCACTCGCCGCGATCGATGTGCAACTTGAAGCGTCGGAAGAAAAGGGCACACGTATCGCGCTTTTCGCGGCGAATGCACCGGTCGCATTGCGCGTGGCGCTGCATCTGAAGGAGCGCTACGGCGCTGACTGGCAGCAGCGCGCGGCGCTGATGTCGATCGACGATTCCGAATGGGCCGAACTCGCCGGCATGACGACGATTCGCCAGCCGACTTACGATATCGGCCGGCGCGCGGTCGAGTTCCTGCACGAGCGGCTCGAAGGCGCGCGCATGCCGGCGCGCGAATGCCTGTTGCCGGGCGAACTCGTCGTGCGCGCCTCGACGCGCCGCGACAAACTTTAAGGATTTGAATGGTCAGTGTAACGACGCTCGCATGCCTCACGATTTCCACGCTTCTCATTGCCGCGATGCCGGTCGTGTTGTTGCGCAAACTCAAGCCGCGATTCGGTTTCGAACGGCGTGAAGTGATCCTCGGCATCGCGGTCTTCGCGTTCTTTTCGATGATCGTCGAGCGCGGGCTGCATGGCCTCGTGCTCTCGAACGCAACGACCGTCGGCTGGCTCGCGAATCCAGTTGTGTTCGTCGCGTATGGCGCGCTGGCGGCGGGCGTCTGCGAGGAAGTGGGGCGCTTCATCGCGATGAAGTGGCTGATCGCGCGGCAGCCGCACACGCTCGCGAACGCAGGCACGTCGCTCGGATACGGCATCGGGCATGGCGGGGCGGAGGCGTGGCTCGTCGGCGTGTTCGTGCAGATGCAGTGGATCGTCTACGCGCTGCTTGCGAACAACAACCAGCTCGACGAGCACTTCACCAGCGCGCCGCTCGAATCGCTGATGCGCCTGCATATGGTGCTCGGCAATCTGTCTCCGCAATACGCGGCGCTGTTTATCGTCGAACGGGCGGCGGCCTTCGTCTTTCAGCTCGGCTTCTCGGTGCTGATGTGGCAGATGCTGCGCGAGCGCTTTCGCTACACGCTGCCGGCGATGATCGCGGCGCACGCGCTGATCAGCCTGCCCGCCGCCGCCTTCCAGGCGCGCCTGATTCCGCTCCTCGCCGCCGACGCCGTCTATCTCGTCTTCGGACTGATCGTCGTGCGCGCGCTCTTGCGGTATTTCCGCACGGGCGGCGGACGGCCCGGCGCTGCGTCGCCTACACTTCATCCCGAACACTGACCGATCATGGACGACTACCAGTACGACTGCCCGAGCGCCGACATCGACATGCTCGCGCACGTCATCAGCGATCTCTTTCCCGAGCAGACGCAATTCGCCGAGCGCATCGACGACGAGGGCCGGACTTCGCTCGTGATTCACTACATCGCGATGCGTTTCGGCTCGACGGCGCGCCGAATCACGATCGAAGTGCGCTTCGATTCCGTCGCGCTCGCGCGCCATCGTGCGACGCCGGTGCGCATGCACGCGCGCGGTTACGCGGTGCTGCGCGCTTACGTGGAAGCGGAACTGGGCGCGCTGGAGGAGGCGTACGCGAACAAAAAGACCGTGCCGCGTTCGGTCGAGATCGAGATGGGCGAGGACTTCGCGTGAATCAGCGCGCGCGTCAGTCAGCGCGCTTGTAAACTTTCGCGAAACGCTCGGCCTTGACGACGCCGAAGTCGCCGGGCGCGTATTGCATGACCCAGTCGCCGGCCGCGCCGGTGAGGATGTCGCCGGCATCCGAGCGGGCGAGGGAAAACGCGTCGTGCATCTCTTTCGCGAGCACGACGGCCGGCCGGTTGCGATACACGCCCGGTTCACCGTGGACGACGTTTTGCTCCGGCACGTACTTCGCGTCGAAGCGTTCGCGCGAAACGACCCAGCGTTCGCCCGTTGCACCGGTGATGATGGCGTCGCCGAACTGGTAGCGGTTCGGGCCTTCGAGGCTCATCAGTTCGCCCGCGCTCGCCGCGAATTCGACGGCCACGGCTTCGTCCTTTACGACGCGCAATGCGGCGGGGTCGGTGCTCAGGTCGATGGTGATGAGTGCGGTCATGGCAGGTCGTTGGAAATCCGGGGTTCGCGATCGTAACGGCTATCAGCGCATTTTGCACTTCAACCGCGCAAATGAAAGCGCCCGCATCGAACAATGCGGGCGCTTTTCAAAACATCGGCAAACTCAGGGCTTCGTGACCGAAGCCGCATCCGGCGCCGCCGCACGCGGATGACGCCGCTCGCGATGCCCGTGTTCGCGCCCGCCCTGGCGGAAGTTCGCATCGGCGAGTTTTTTCTGTTCCGGTGAAAGGCTCGCGTAAAGCGGCTCGAATGCATCGACGAGACGCTTCGTGCCGTCCGCGTTCGCCTGCGTGATCTGGCCGTACTGCTTCATGTCGTCGAGTGCGGACATCGTGTTGCGCTGCGCCACGCGCTGTCGATACAGGTCACCCATCGTGCGCGCGTTCTCGCGCATGATGTCGGCGAACTTCGACCACTGGTCTTCCTGCTGCGGCGTGATCTTGAGCGCGGAATGCAATTCGGTGATGCGTTGCTCGACGTGCGCCTCGCGTTGCGCACCAGGCGCCGAAGCCGGCGCCGCTGCGGACGCCGCGGCCGGTGCGGAAGACTGCGCGAAAGCCGCGCTCATAGCGAGGGAAGCCGCCAGTGCAACGAGTGTTTTTTTCATGCGTGAGACCTTCTGTCAATTGGAAAATGGCGCGCGGTGCATGGGGCTCGACGCCGCCGATCCGCACCGCCCGGCCGAAAACGCGTTATTAGTATCACGATTGCGCGGCCGTCATGGCGCGTTGCGACATCTGCTTACAACCGATACGTCTGGGAAAAATAGCAGTGGACACCTTGTTGAGCATGCGGGTTTTCGTGGAAGTCGTCGAGGCGGGGAACATGACCGCAGCCGCCGCGCGCTTCGACATCTCAGCGGCGATGGTCGGCAAGCACCTGCAGGCGCTCGAAACGAAGCTCGGCGCGCGGCTCATCGTGCGCACGACGCGCCGCCAGAGCCTCACTGAAATCGGCCGTGAGTATTACGAGCGCTGCCGGCGCATTCTCGCCGACGTCGCCGCCGCCGAGTCGCTCGCCGAAGCAATGACCTCGACGCCGCGCGGCCTCCTGCGCGTGACCGTGCCGCTTACTTACGGCGTGCAGTTCGTGACGCCGGTGGTGACGGAGTTTCTCGCGGCCTACCCGGAGATCAGCGTCGAACTGGACCTGTCGAACCGGCTTGTCGATCTCGTCGACGAAGCGTTCGATGCTGCCGTGCGCATCGGCACGCTGGAGAGTCTCGCCGATGCGAGCTTCGTCGCGCGTCCGCTCAAGGCTTACGAGATGGCGGTGTGCGCGGCGCCTTCGTATCTCGCGCGCGCAGGCACGCCGTACACGCCGCGTGATTTAGCGGAGCACGAGTGCCTCGGTTTCGTGCATACGGGACGCGAAGCGGGCTGGCGCCTCGAAGGCGACGAGCCGGAAGCGCGCGAGCATCGGGCGCGGGCCGCGCGCTTCAAGGCGAACAACGGGCAGGCGCTCAGGAAGGCGGCGCTCGCGGGCTTCGGGATCGTGTTGCAGCCGCGCGTGCTGGTCGAAGAGGAACTCGCGAGCGGCGCGCTGGTTGCGCTGCTCGAACGCTATTTGCCGGAGCCGTCGCCCGCGCACCTCGTCTATCCGCGTGACCGCCGCGCGACGCCGAAGCTCACCACGTTTGTCGATTTCATCGTCGGCAGGCTTGGGATTTGATGCGCCGCGGCATGCTTTTCCGCGCGCTCCACGTAGCGCTCTGGCAGCGACAAAGTGCTACGATTGCCCGATACAACGATGCGATGGAGGCATCCATGTCTACTCTGGCTATCGATGGTGTGCGCTGGACCAACGACCGCGTGTCGAACGTTCGCTGGGGCAGCTTCGACGCGGGCATCAACGACTGGACGACTCCCACGACGATCGTCGATGTCGCGCAGGTCGTCGAGGCGATCAAGAGCGGCAAGGAAGTCCGCACGCTCTTCACGCTAGGCGGCCGGACGTTTCTCGGTCCGAAGGTGACGGCGCTGCCCTACACGGCGGGGCACATCGGCATCGAGGCGCGTGTGCAGGACGGGCAGATCGAGAAGTCGCTGGAGGACCTGCCGCCGGTATGAGGCAGCGAAGGCGTGTCGCGGAGTGCCGCCGTGGATAGTGAGAAAGCGCGCCGCTTCGACATCGAATTCGCACCGCGCATCGCGAGCCGGATCACGAGCCTGCTCGATGCCGGCGTGCGCGTTGAAGTGATGCCGCACGAAGGCAGTCGCATGCCGACGCGTGTGCGCGTTGCCGCCGAGCGCGTGGCGCATGGGCGCGGTTCTCCGCCGGGTTACGAGTGCCCGCTGAACGTGTACCTCACGTGGGACGGCGAGGAGATCGAACGCCTGTTCGATGCCGGCGGCGAGGAGCGTTTCGCGCGCTATCTGCATGCGATTCCGGCGAAGCTCGCCGCATGGCAAGGCGCGCGCGACGTCGATCTGGAAACGCGCTCGCAGGCCGAGTTCGCGGTGCTCGTCGGCGGGCTCGATTTCGAGGCATGAAGTCGTTACGAAACTGCCCTCACGCCGACAGCAAAAAGGTTTAGGCTTGGGGCTCGCCGCAGTATCCGGGCGCATCTCTTTCAGAAGGGAGGTCATCATGGGATCAGCGAACGACGGGAGCAAGCGCGCGGTCGTGCACACCGCCGAGCAGGGAGGCGGTTTCGTGTGGGTGATTTCGCTCGTCGATTTCGACGCGCGTGAGGTCAAGCGGTCGATGGTGTCGGAAGAGAATTTCGCGACCGCCGACGCCGCCCGCGACGCCGGCAACGACCGCCTCAAGGCGATGGCCGAGGATCACTAGGACACGATGCCGCCGGCCGCGCGATCAGTGCGCAGCGGCATCGGCTGAGTTCGTTCGAAATCCTTTCTTGACACTTCCGATCCTGCTTTTTAGCTTGTAAGGCAATTCTCGCGATCGTACGCAGCGCCGAACCGAGCGTCGGCTGCATCAGCCAGAACATCCCACCGATTCCCAGCGCCTCGACGCCGTGCGCGCTCCGCTTGGCATGCGGGCCGCGCAGGCATCGGCGCGTCCGAAGATCGAGCGGCATTGTCATGGATCGCCGACGCTTTCTCTCGCTGTCCACGTTCTATATCGTCGTTGCCGCGACCGGCACGCTTGCCGCGACCGGCACGCTTGCCGCGTGCCACGGCCACGACGACGACAACGGATCGAGCGGCAATCCATCGGTGCCGCCGCCGTCCGTCGGTTCGTTCGCGTTTCCGCGTCAGCGGTGGTGGTGGAGGATAACGTTTGAGCCATGAGGCCCTTGCGCGATTTTCAGGATAGGTCCTGCAGAAGGTGCGTTAGTCTTTCGTCGTTGCGATTACTTCGGAACACGAATGACATCTTTGCTGACGCACTATGGCGGATTCCGCTATACGATGGACCTCGCGAGCGACTACCGAATCGGCTCGCTTTCGTACCCCGATCCCGAGAAGAAAGCCGCTGCAGACGCGGGCCGCAGGATGCTCGATGCGGTCTATCCTGACGTGTGGGAGCGCGACGCTGAGATCGTCAAGCGCGTCGAGGATTTTCTGGTTGCGTCGTTTCCGTATTATCGAAAGGGCAACGCGTGTCACACGCTTGATACGCTGCGACGCGCGGTGTGGAAGGGCGACGTGCACGTTGTCGAGCGCGAGTCGGCGTATGGCGGAGGGCTCGTCGCGCCGTTGCAGTTGCACGAGCCGTCGAGTTTTTGGGGCGTGGAGGACTACGGCGAACTGCCCATCGAAAAAGAGCCGTGGCCCGACGTACCGGAGACGTCGGCGGCTGAAGGCGACGCGTGGCACGATGCGAATAATCAGGCGATGATGCACGCGGCCGTCCGTGCTGCACCGGCGCTCTTTCTGCCGATGTTCGCCAGGGCGGGATGGGTGAGTCGATATGGCTTGCCGGATTTGTCGGAGACTCATGCGCAAGCGGAGTCGACACCACTTGGTGATGCGGAGTCTTTCGAGTTGGGCCAGAGCATGCTGTCAGACGATGCCGTGGAGATAGCCGCGCGTGGAGTCAGCGAAGCAGACGAAGGCGATTGCTTCGCGGCTTACGAGGCAGACCTGGACGTATGCAGAGCGATAGCCCTTCCTCGTAGCGGCATGGACGGCTATCGGATTTGCAAAGAAAACGCCTTTGAACGATTCCAACAATGTAGAGGGTACTGATGACACAGAAACACAAGCCGTCTTCGATCATTCTGTCGTACGCACCGGACAGCCAGCGACTTTTGATTCACGTGGTCGAAACAAGAAAGGCATCGGCATTGACCGCCGAAGTGATGGAAGCTCCCATTCTCTTGGAAGAGTCCGATTTCAAACTGGACGACGAATTCGCCCGGCAGCTAGGCGTCTCGCTATTGAACGTACTCTCGCTTTCTTCCCCTGAACTCGCGACGTACATGAGCGTGACGCAAGCTCCGATACAGAGAGAGAAGTGATCTGATCCGCGAAACGAGCCCCGCAGTCGCGGGGCTTTCCTGATAACAAGCGTTCCTCACTTCACCCCAACCACCATCGAATCCGCCCCGACCAACGGTTCCACGCGCACCTCCGAGAACCCCGTCTCCTTCATCCATTCGATGCACTGCGCGCCGGTGTAATCGAACCCGCCGGGCGTCTCGATGAGCATGTTCAAGCTCATCAGCAAGCCGAACGCATTCTGCCGCCGCTCGTCGTCGATCACCGCGTCGTACACGATCAGCGATCCACCCTTCGGCAGCGCCGCATGGCATTTCGCGAGCAAATCAAGCTTCTGCGGCAGTGCCCAGTCGTGCAGGATGTGTCCCATCACGAGCACATCGGCGCTTGGGCAAGCGTCGCTGAAAAAATCGCCTGGATAAAAACGCAGCCGGTCCTGCAATCCGTGCGACGCGACGTACTCGTCGAAAACGGGACCCACCGCCGGCAAATCGAACCCGCCGCCCGTCAGATGCGGATGCGCCAGAGCGACCTGCACCGGCAACGCGCCCTGCGCCGCGCCGATATCGATGAACGTACGGTAGTCGCCCCACGGAAATTTGCGCGCGATCGCTTTCGCCGCGCCGAGACTCACGCCGCTCATTGCCTGCAGGAAGCCGCGCAGCGATGCTTCGTCGCGGTAGATCGCATCGAAGAGATTGCCGCCGCTTTTCACCTCGTTCTGCGGCAACCCCGTGCGCAGCGCATCCGTGAGCGATCCCCAGAACGGATACAGCCGCGAGTTGGCCATCTCCAGCAAGCCGCCGACATAGCTCGGCTTCGCCTTGTCGAGGAAGAGATCAGCGTCGGGCGGATTGCTGTAGCGCCCGTCATCGCGCTGGAGCAGGTTCAGCGCGACGAGCGTATCGAGGAAATCGAGCGCGCCGCGCGGATGCAATCCGAGCGCTTCGGACAGATCGGCGGCATCGCGCGGACCGCTCGCGAGTTGCGTGAACACGCCGAGTTCGACCGCCGAGAGCAGCGTCTTGGATGCCCAGAAACCCATGCCGATTTGCAGCAGGCGGTCGGGCACGACGGGGGGCGGTTCGTCGCCTGCATCGGCGGAAGTCACTTGCGCATTCTCCATAACTCAACCCTTCCTTAAATGTGATGAAAAAGGCGATCCAACGAAGGCTCGTCGAAAGATCGCAGCTAACTTTAGGTAAGGCTCCTGGTGTGTTCAAGGCGTTATGTTCGCTGCGCCACCCAGTAATTGCGTGATACAAACTCGTGCGACGCTATCGAACGTGTTCATCGGGAACGTCGTACGGCAATCGGCACGCGCCGGTCCACACTCTCTTCACACACTCACCAACGTTCACAGGAGAACGTCATGAACCGATTCGAAGGCAAGACCGTGCTGGTTACCGGTGGCAACAGCGGAATGGGCCTCGCGACCGCGCAGGCATTCGCGGCCGAAGGCGCGCGCGTCGTGATCACGGGCCGCGATGCAGCCACGCTCGCCGCCGCGAAGGAAACGCTCGGCGCAAACGCGCTGGCGATCGCAAACGATGCCGGCTCCGTCGCCGCTGCCCGCGATCTGGCGGCGCGCCTCTCAGCCGAGGGCATCCGTCTGGATGCGCTCTTCATCAACGCGGGCATCGCGAAGTTCGCGCCGTTTCCCGACGTCGACGAAGCGCTCTGGGACGAGAGCTTCAACACCAACGTAAAGGGCGCGTACTTCCAGATCCAGTCGGTGCTGCCGCTTTTGAACGAAGGCGCATCGATCGTGCTGAACGGATCGATCAACGCGCATATCGGCATGCCGGCGTCATCGGTCTATGCGGCGAGCAAGGCGGCGCTCATCACCTTTGCGAAAACGCTCTCGGCCGAATTGCTGCCGCGCGGCGTGCGCGTGAACGTCGTGAGTCCGGGACCCGTCTCGACGCCGCTGCACGAAAAGCTCGGCCTCTCCGACGATGTCGCCGCTCAACTGCAAGCCCAGATTCCGCTCGGCCGCTTCGGGCGCAGCAGCGAAGTCGCGGCGACGGTGCTGCATCTGGCATCGCCGGAATCGGGCTTCATCGTCGGGACGGAGATCATCATCGACGGCGGCATGAGCCAGCTTTGAACGCCGACTAACGGAGCATCGTCATGAAGGAAAACACGTCGTTCATCGTGCATCTGCAGGGCAAGCCCGAACATCGCGAGGAACTGGAGTCGAAGCTCATCGCGATCATCGAGCGGATGGCCGAAGAGCCCGATTTCGTCAACGCGTATGTGAACCGCTCGAAGGACGAGCCGGAGACGCTCGTGATCTATGAGACTTGGGCTTGCAGCGCCGAGTATTTCCGTGCGCATCATCTCGGCTTGCCGTATCGGCAGGATTACGAGGCGGCGTTGCCGAGGCTGCTTTCGCGCGAACGCACGATCGAGTTCCTGCAGCCGATGCGCGATCTCGTCAGGCAGTAAGCAACGATGGGCGGCGCTCTCGCGCCGCCAGCGGTTCAATGCGCGAAGCCGTCCGTCACGGAATTGACGCGCACGCCGTCGACGTACACGTCGGCCGGTTCGCCATCGGCGAGCGTCAGGCCGACGTGATTGATCTGGAACGGCAACTTGCGCATGCCGCCCTGGATCGCGGCCATTTCTTCCTTGTCGAGATCGTTGGCGACGGGAATGTCGTTGATGTTCAGCGTCTTCATGGTGCTCTCCATTGGCGTTCGATGAGGGCGTCAGTCCGCCCGCGACACATCACTGCACTAGTCGTGCCATCGGGCGAGAACCGTCAATCAAGGCAGGACGCTTCCTTCATACCGACAATGTCGGCTTCGATCCGACACAACGCTGTGACAACCGTCGCGTGCGTACCGACACACGATCGCTGGCGCCGATCCGGCGCGCAGGCGAGAATCGTGCGGAACCCGCGAGCGAGGCCACATGGACGAACACGAAAATCACGAAGCGCGCTATCGCCGCTACGAGTCGATGGGCGAGGCGTCGATTCGGGCGGAGGTCGAGGCGACGTCGCCCGCCGATGCCGAGACGCTCGCCAAGCGCGCGTGGCTTTATCAGAAGGAAGAGGGGCGCCAGGACGAGCAGCGCCGGGCGATGTTCGCCTCGGTCACAGCGGCGAACGATGCCGCCACCGAAGCACGCGATTCTTCCGAAGCCGCGCGCCGCTCGGCGTTCTGGACGATGATCGCGGCGATTGCGGCGACCACAGGCGTGCTCGTGAACGCGGCGATCCAGCTCGGCTGGCTCGACTGGCTCAAGCGCGGCACGCATTGAGCGCGGCGGAAACGCTCAAGTCTTTTCCGGCCGATGCCCGCTCACGACGGCGCCCGCATCGCGCGCGAGCCCGAACAGATCCGCCACGCCGACGAGCCCGATCACCGCGACAATCAGAAACGCCACGCTGAAATCAGCGGGCGTCATCGCGTGCGAATCGTGGCCGTGCATCCATTGCGCGAGCCGGAGCGCGATTGCGCCGGCCGCTACGCCGATACCCATCGTCATCTGGAACAGCGTGCTCGATAACGCCGACGCGCCGCTCATTTGCGTCTTCGGGACGTCGGCGAAGCTGAGGGTGTTGAGCGCGGTGAACTGGAGCGAGCGCGCGAGGCCCGAGAGGAACAGCACGACGACGATCACGGTTTTCGGCGTCGCGGGCGAGAGCAGGCTCATCGCCGCGAGCGATACCGCCGCGAGCACGCCGTTCACGATCAGCACCGAGCGAAAGCCGAAGCGGCGCATGACGGGCGTGGTGACGAGCTTCATCGACAGGTTGCCCGCGAAGACCGCGAGCGTCAGCAGGCCGGACTGAAACGCGTCCATCCCGAAGCCGACCTGGAACATCAGCGGCAGCAGGAACGGCACCGCGCTGATCGAGATGCGAAAAAGCGAGCCGCCGCCCATCGCGACGGCGAACGTCTTCACCTTCAGCGCCGTCAGATCGACGACCGGCTCCTCTGCGCGCCGCAAATGCAGCCACGCGATGAACCCCGACACCACGCCCACCGCGATCAGCATGCCAGTGAAGCCCCACGGCGTGTCGCTGCGGCCGATCAGTTCCATCGCGTAGAGAAGGGTCGTGCAGGCGAGGCCGCAGAGCGCGAAGCCGGGCAGGTCGAAGCGTCGCTGCGCGTTCTCGCGTGTGTTGTCGAGATAGCGCAGCGCGACGAAGAGACCGACGATGCCGAGCGGCAGGTTCAGATAGAAAATCCAGCGCCACGACGAGTAAGTCGTGATGAAACCCCCGAGCGGCGGGCCGACGACCGGCGCCACGAGCCCCGGCCAGGTGATGATTGCGATCGCGCGCATGAGGCCGTCCTTCGGTGTCGCGCGCAGTACGGCGAGGCGCCCGACCGGCACCATCATCGCCCCGCCGATGCCCTGCAGCACCCGCGCCGCCGCGAACGCCGGCAATGTGGACGTGGTCGCGCACAGCACGGAAGCCGCCGTGAAGACCGCGATCGCGCTCGCGAACACGGTGCGCAGGCCGAAGCGGTCGGCGGCCCAGCCGCTGATCGGGATGAAGACGGCGAGCGTCAGCAGGTAAGCGGTGATCCCGAGGCTCATGTCGGCGGGATGCACGCCGAACGAGCGCGCCATTTGCGGCAGCGCGGTCGCGATGATCGTGCCGTCGAGGTTCTCCATGAAGAAGGTCGCCGCGACGAGCGTGACGATCAGCGACGCACTGGAACGCGCGGGGGCGGCGGGGGCCTGCATCGGCTGGGGTCTCCTCGGAGGGGTTCGGAAGCGTGCCGCAAGGCGCTTGCAAGGCTCGGGCAGGCGCTTGCGGCCTGACATTTTAGCGTCGAAGCAAAGCCGGCGTGGCTATGGTAGTTTCGACGTTCTCGCCGGATTTTTGCCAACGAACAAGGGAATGGAACAATGGAGTTTCGCAAACTCGGGACAACGGATATCGACGTGAGCCTGATCGGCCTCGGCACGATGACGTGGGGCGAACAGAACACGGAAAGCGAGGCGCACGCGCAAATCGACTACGCGCTCGCGCAAGGCGTGAACCTGATCGACGCCGCGGAGATGTATCCGGTGCCGCCGCGTCCCGAAACGCAGGGGCTCACCGAGCAATACATCGGCACATGGCTCGCGGCGCATCCGGCCGAGCGCGACAGGATCGTGCTCGCGACCAAGATCGCGGGTCCCGCGCGCCAGCCACACAATCCGCGGCATATTCGCGGCGCGGGCAACCAGTTCGACCGCGCGAACCTGACCGAAGCCGTCGATAGCAGCCTGAAGCGCCTGCAAACCGACTATATCGACTTGTACCAGTTGCACTGGCCCGACCGCAGCACGATGACGTTCGGCCGCCCGTCGTATCCGTATATCGACGACGAATACACCGTGCCAATCGAGGAAACGCTCGGCGTGCTCGGCGATCTCGTGAAGGCGGGCAAGATTCGTCATGTGGGCGTGTCGAACGAGACGCCGTGGGGCGTCGCGCAGTTTTTGCGCGCATCGGAGAAACTCGGGCTGCCGCGCATCGTGAGCATCCAGAATCCGTACAGCCTCGTGAACCGCACGTTCGAAACGGGGCTCTCCGAATTCACGCACAAGGAAAACGTCGGCTTGCTCGCGTATTCGCCGCTCGCGTTCGGCTGGCTCTCGGGCAAGTACGAAGGCGGCGCGCGGCCGGCCGGCGCGCGTATCACGCTTTTCGAACGCTTCCAACGCTACAGCAAGCCGCAGGCGACATCCGCCATCGACACCTACTCGGCGCTTGCCCGCCGACATGGCCTGACGCCCGCGCAGCTCGCGCTTGCGTTCGTCAACGGCAGGCCGTTCACGACGAGCACGCTGATCGGCGCGACCACGCTTGAGCAGTTGAAGGAGAACATCGGCAGCATCGACGTGAAACTGTCCGACGAATTACTCGCCGAGATCGACGCGCTGCACGAGCAGCAGCCGAATCCCGCGCCTTGAGCATCGATGAGGCTGCAAGCCCTTGATTGAACCCGCGCGGCCGCCGATGTGTCAGCATTAGCGGGTCGCGCGGCGCAGTACCGTGCCGCCAGGGCGGGCGCCAAGCCCGCTCATCCGCCGCGAAGCCTTGCGCGACGGGCGTTTCAGGTTTTTTCTGGTGCAGTGCCGCAGGCAAGGCACTGCGCTTGCTCGATTGTCCTGGTTGCCCGCTGTGGCGCCTGTCGTGCCCAGCGCGCGCTCTTTCCAAGGAGTCGTCGCTCATGTCACAACCCTCCGCGAAAACCCCCGCCGAGCTCGATCAACTCTGCATCAACACGATCCGGACGCTGTCGATGGACGCCGTGCAGAAGGCCAATTCCGGCCACCCCGGCACGCCGATGGCCCTGGCGCCCGTCGCCTACCATCTGTGGCAGAACCATCTGCGCTACGACCCGGACGATCCCCTGTGGCCCAATCGCGACCGTTTCGTGCTGTCGGTCGGGCATGCGTCGATGCTGCTTTATTCGCTGCTGCATCTCGCGGGCGTGAAATCGGTCGACAAGAACGGCAAGCCGACCGATACCCCCGCCGTCTCGCTCGACGACATCAAGCAGTTCCGCCAGCTCGACAGCAACACGCCGGGCCACCCGGAATACCGCATGACGACCGGCGTCGAGACGACGACCGGCCCGCTCGGCCAGGGCCTTGGGAACAGCGTCGGCATGGCGATGGCCGCACGCTGGCACGAGGCGCATTTCAACCAGCCGGACAATGCGCTCTTCGATTACCGCGTCTACGCGCTGTGCGGCGATGGTGACATGATGGAAGGCGTGTCGCACGAGGCGGCATCGCTTGCGGGGCATCTGAAGCTCTCGAACCTGATCTGGATCTACGACAGCAACCGCATCACGATCGAAGGGCACACGGACCTCGCGTACAGCGACGACGTCGAATCGCGTTTCCGGGGCTACAACTGGAACACGATGCACGTCGACAGCGCCAACGACGAAGCCGCGCTCGAAGCCGCCATCAACAAGGCGAAAGAGACCGCCGACCGGCCGACACTGATCGTCGTGAAGAGCATCATCGCGTGGGGCGCGCCGAACAAGCAGGACACGTCGGCGGCCCACGGCGAGCCGCTCGGCGAGGAGGAAATCAAGCTCGCGAAGCGCACGTACGGCTGGCCGGAGGACGCGCAGTTTCTGGTGCCGGACGGCGTCAAGGAACGTTTCGCGGAAGTAATGGGCGCGCGCGGCAAGGCGGCCCGCGCCGAGTGGCACAAGCGTTTCGACGACTTCGGCAAGCAGCATGCCGAGCTCGCGAAGGAGTTCACGCAGATGCACGCGGCGCAGTTGCCCGAAGGCTGGGACGCCGATATTCCGGTCTTCGAGCCGGACGCGAAGGGCATCGCCACGCGCGAATCGTCGGGCAAGGTCATCAACGCGATCGCGCAGCGCATTCCGTGGATGATCGGCGGGGCGGCGGACCTGTCGCCGTCGACCAAAACCAATCTCAAGTTCGAAGGTGCCGGTTCGTTCGAAGCCGGCAGCTACGCCGGCCGCAACCTGCATTTCGGCATCCGCGAGCATGGCATGGGCGCCGTCGTCAATGGCCTCGCGCTCTCCGGCATGCGGCCGTATGGGTCGACATTCCTGATTTTCAGCGACTACATGAAGCCGCCGATCCGCCTCTCCGCGATCATGGAGGTGCCGGTCATCTACGTATTCACGCACGATTCGATCGGCGTCGGCGAAGATGGTCCGACGCATCAGCCGATCGAGCAGCTCGCGTCATTGCGCGGCGTGCCAGGACTTTCGACCTTGCGCCCCGCCGACGCCAACGAAGTCAGCGAAGTGTGGCGCGTCGCGCTCTCGAAGCCGCACGCGCCGTCGTGCATCGTCCTCACGCGCCAGCCGCTGCCGACCTTCGACCGCACGAAGTACGCATCGGCCGAGGGCGTGCGGCGCGGTGCCTATGTGCTCGCCGATACTCCCGGCGGCAAGACGCCCGAAGTGCTGCTGCTCGCGACGGGCAGCGAAGTGTCGCTGTGCGTGGAGGCCTACGAGAAGCTCGTGGCCGAAGGCATTGCGGCGCGCGTGGTGTCGATGCCGTCGTGGGACATCTTCGAGCAGCAGGACAACGCGTACAAGGACTCGGTGCTGCCGCCCGAAGTGAACGCGCGCGTCGCGGTCGAGCAGGCGGCGACGCTCGGCTGGGATCGCTACGTCGGACGGCTCGGCTCGCAGATCGTGATGCATACGTTCGGGGCATCGGCGCCGCTCAAGGCGCTGAAGACGAAGTTCGGCTTTACGCCCGAGCGCGTGTACGAGGAAGCGAAGAAGCAGATCGAGCGCGTCAAATCCAGCGGCATCAACGGCAAGGAGTGAGCCATCATGCAGATCGGCATCGTGGGGTTGGGACGGATGGGCGGCAACATCGGAAGGCGGCTGATGCGTGGCGGCCATAGCTGCGTCGTCTACGATCACAATCCGGACGCCACGCAGGCGCTCGCCGCGGAAGGCGCGACGGGCGCGAGCGATCTCGGCGATCTCGTCACGAAACTCGACGCGCCGCGCGTGATCTGGCTGATGCTGCCGGCGGGCAAGATCACCGAGGACACGCTCGGCGATCTGCACAAGATCCTCGGCGCGGACGATGTCGTGATCGACGGCGGCAACAGCTTTTACAAGGACGACATCCGGCGCGCGGCGCAGTTTCGCGAGCAGGGCGTGCATTACGTGGATGTGGGGACGTCGGGCGGCGTGTGGGGTCTGGAGCGCGGGTACTGCATGATGATCGGCGGGGAGGAGGAGGTCGTGCGGCGCATCGATCCGATTCTCTCCGTGCTTGCGCCGCATCGCGGCGATATACCGCTCACGCCGGGACGCGAGGGACGCGATCCTCGGGTCGAGCAGGGGTATATGCATACCGGGCCGGTCGGATCGGGGCATTTCGTGAAGATGGTCCACAACGGCATCGAGTACGGGCTGATGCAGGCTTATGCGGAAGGGTTTCATATCCTGAAGCACAAGGCATCGACGGAACTTCCGGCTGAGCAGCGCTACGACCTCGATCTCGCGGATGTCGCGGAAGTATGGCGAAGGGGGAGCGTGGTGTCGTCGTGGCTGCTGGATCTGACGGCGGGAGCGCTCGCGCACGACGGCACGCTGGAGCATTTCTCAACCGAAGTCGCGGATAGCGGGGAGGGGCGCTGGACGATCGAGGCGGCTATCGAGGAAGCGGTGCCGGCGCAGGTGCTGTCGGCGGCGCTTTATACGCGCTTCAGGTCACGCGATATGGAAGCGTTTCCGGAACGGATGCTGTCGGCGATGCGGTTCGGGTTCGGCGGGCATAAGGAGTTTCCGGTGAAGTAGCCATTGCGATTGCTGCTGCCGGAAGGAGAACGGGCCGCGTCGTTCGACGCGGCCCGTTGCATGTGTGAGTGTCACGGATGCCGTTACACCGCGAGCTCAGCCGGCGAGTGGGTCTTGAGCCAGTCGGCCAACGCCGCGTTCAGGCGCGATTGCCAGCGCGGGCCGGTAGCGCGGAACGCTTCGAGCACTTCGTTGTCGAGCCGCACGGTAGTCGGTGTTTTGGCGCTACCCATGGGGCGGCCGCGCCGGATGATCCTGTCACCTTCGCGTATCTCCGCGGTTTCAAACCATTCCTCGGTAAGTTCCGGGGCGTCGTCGGGGTCAACCCAATTGCTTTTCATAGCTTTTAATTTCGCGTTCATTTGCTTTCCTCATGCTGATGAGGCGGCGAGCCGCGCCGCATGGAGTCCAGACCACCATGACAATTCTTCCACGCAGCCGACTGGCCGTAACGAAGCGTGGTTCGCCATAGTCCGCGCACGTCCGCGTGTGTAAGAGTGCGACCGGCAAACACCGCCTCGGCATGTGCAAAGTCCAGCCCCCGGTCCGCCAGCGTCTCGTCGCGCTTGGGATGTCATACGTGATTGTCATAATTATTGTGCTAACAAAAATTAAAAAAAGCGAGAATTTTTGTTAGTACGAAAATTCCCACCCCTCTCTCAGAAGGGACGGTCTTTTTACTTCATCATCCGCCGTCTGAACAAGACAGCACATACAAAAAACGGCACAACCGCATAAACCAGCAGCACCCCCACATGCAGCACTACATCCTCCATCGGTCGTCCGAGCATCGCGGGGCGAATCAACTCCACCGCATGCGAGAGCGGCAGCAGCAACGTAATATGCTGCGCCGCCACCGGCAACTGCGCGATCGGAAAGAACACGCCCGACAGCAGCAGCATCGGCGTGAGGGCGAGCGTTTGATAGAACATGAAGAAGTCGTAGTTCGGCGCGAGCGCCGTCACGATCATCGTGCTGCTCGCGAACGCGAGCCCCGTCAGCGCGATGACCGGCAGCGCCCACAGCATCGACGGAAAGCTCGCATAGCCGAACACCGCCGCCACCAGCATGATCGCCACGCCCGAGAGCACCGACTTGCTCGCCGCCCAGATCACCTCGCCGAGCACGATGTCGCCAAGCGTGAGCGGCGTGTGCATGATCGCCTCCCACGTGCGTTGCACGTGCATGCGCGAGAAGCCCGAATACATCGACTCGAAACTCGCCGACATCATCACGCTCGACGCCACGGTCCCGGCCGCGAGAAACGCGATGTACGAGACGCCGTCGACGCGCCCGACCATCAGCCCGAGCCCGAGGCCCAGGCCGAAGAGGTAGATCATCGGATCGGCGAGATTGCCGAACATCGACGCGATCGCGAGCTTCTTCCAGACGAGATAGTTGCGCCGCCAGACCGACATCCAGTTGGTCGCGCTGGAAGGCATCGCGGAAGGGTAGCGCTTGCCGCCTTCGCCGTGACGTTGAGGCCGCTCGCCCTTGCCGGCGATGCGGGAATTGTCGTAAGTGCTCATCGTGTCAGTCCACCATCTCGCGCCCGGTCAGGCGCAGAAAAACGTCTTCGAGATTCGCCGGCCGATGCAGGTAGCGCACGCCCGCGCGTCCCTTCACCCGCTGATGCACCGGCTGCGGATCGTCGACGTAGCAAAAAAGCGTCTCGCCGCTGATCTCCATGCGCTCGACGAACGGCGCGAGTTCGTCGGCGAGCGCCTGTGGATCGGGTCCGTAGATCTCGATCACGTCGCAGCCGATCACCGATTCGATCAGCTCGTGCGGCCGGCCTTCCGCGATCTTGCGGCCTTCCTCGATCACGCAGAGGCGATCGCAGAGGCGCTCGGCTTCTTCCATGAAATGCGTCGTGAGAAGGATCGTCTTGCCGCGTGAAAGAAGTTGCCGCAGCCGCTCCCAGATCAGATGGCGCGCCTGTGGATCGAGGCCGGTGGTCGGCTCGTCCATCACGAGCACGTCGGGATCGTTGACGAGTGCGCGCGCGAGCGTGAGGCGCCGCTTCATGCCGCCCGACAGTTCGCTCACGCGCGAATCGGCCTTGTTTTCGAGCCGGGCGAATTCGAGCAGCGACGGCACGAGCGCCGCGATCTCGCCGCTCGACATACCGAAATAGCGTCCGAACACGAGCAGGTTCTCGCGGACGGTGAAATCGGGATCGAGATTGTCGAACTGCGGCACGACGCCCACGCGCCGCCGCGCGAAGCGGGCGCGCTCGGGGATCGGCTCGCCGACGAGGCTGATCGAGCCCGCATCCGGCGACGTGATGCCGAGGAGCATCTTGAGCGTCGTCGTCTTGCCCGCGCCGTTCGGGCCGAGCAGGCCGAAGCATTCGCCGGGCTGGACGTGAAACGACAGGCCGTCGACGACGGTCTTGCCGCCGTAGTGCTTCCTTACATCGGCGAAGTCGATGGCGGGCGAACCCGGCGATTTTGCGAAGGATTCCAGAGCTGACATTGAAATTGAGTGCGACGGCGCACGGAGCCTGTGATGTATGCGGCCACGAAAGAAGCCGGGCGAGCTAGTGTAATTCATTGCACCAATCCGGCGCTTGAGCGCCACTCGTTGCACTGCTCGAGCGCGTGATGCCTTCGTGACAGCGTCGAAATTCGGGTTCGAGCGTCGGCTGAAAATGCCAGCGCCTTGGCTGGCAAGGCTCCTGCGACGCTGGCACGATGCGAGCTAGTGGTGTGCCCGAACTGTGAGCCCAAGCGTAGCGACGTACGCGTTTTCCAGCGTTGCCGCTCGCGCCGCGACGCACCATCATGCAGACAACGCTTCACCGATTCACATGCGGCCAGGGAGGCCCATCATGGCGAGCTATCAGAAGATCCTGTTGTGCTACGACGGCACTCGCGAAGGCCGCAAGGCGCTGCGTCATGGCGCCAATCTCGCGCTCGACCTGAAGGCCGAGACGCACGTGCTGGCCGTGGTCGACATGCGTTCGTCGATCGCCCAAAGCGCTGGGCTTCTCACCGACATGGCGTGCGGACGTTTCGAAGACGCTGCCCGCGACATCCTTCAGGAAGGCGTCGACTGGCTCACCGAGCGTGGGCTCCCAGCGCAGGGACATTTCGCGTTCGGCCATCCGATCGACGAAATCGCCAATCTTGCAGAGAGCCTCAAGGTCGATCTCGTGGTGGTCGGCCATCGATGCCGCAGCGGCCTCGCGCGCTGGTGGATGGGCGCGGGCAACACGCCGCTGCTCGATCGCGTGTCGTGCAGCATCCTGGTTGCAGTGTGTCCGGCCGGGGAATCGGCCGAAGCCGAGGAAGACGCGGCTTACGCAGCCAAGCCGGTCAAAGCAGAAGTCAGCGCTTAAGACGGCGCCTTGCGCGCCGCCTGATCGATCCGCTCGCGCACGAGGCCGATCGCCTGCTTGAGCGCGTAGATGTCCTGGAAGTAGCGGTGCGGGATGCGGATCTGGCTCGCGTGCGCATCGATGTTGTCGATCTCGTCGCGCCACTGCGCGATCTGCTCCGACGTTGGCTGCGCGGTCTTCCAGATTTCGTCCTCGAGCGCCTTGATTTCGCGATACCACACCACGAGCCGGTGCTTCATGCGCGATTCCGCCATGCGTGGCAGCGCCTGCAGGAAACCGAGCAGCACGGCCATGAACGGCACGAGAATCAACAAACGCCGTTCGACGAAGCTCGCCAGCCAGAACGGAAGATACCGCTGAAGGAAAGGGCGACCGGATTTGAAGTAGCGCGCGCTTTCGTCGGACACGGGGAATTCGTCGGTGTTGAGGTTTGGAAACGTGCCGAGCGGCGTGAAGTAATCCTCGCCGCCGTGCACGGTTTTGGCCGCGTCGAGCAGCAGATACACGAGGGCGGGATGCAGCGTGTCCTTCGAGACGAGCAGCGCCGTGGCCGCGAGCAGCGTGACGTCGGCCTGCGGCAGATCGTCGACGATGCTGGTCGACGCGCGCGGAAACACCACCTTCGTGAGCGACGGGAACTTCTGCACGAGCGCATCGGCCTGGGCGAAGCTCATCAGCTTCAGATTACTGTTCAGCAGCGTCTTCTGCATCGGCGCGTCGGGCCGGCCGATGAAGAACGCAGCATCGAGTTCGCCATTCTGCAGACCCTTGTACGCGTTTGTGGCATCGACTTCAATGAGCGTCGTGTTGTTCGCGGTGATGCCGCTATGCGCGAGCAGCACCATCGAGACGTTGAGCAGTCCGCTGCCGGGCACACCCGTCGCGACGCGCTTGCCACGTAGTTGCGCGAGCCGGTTGATCGTGGCGTCGCCGCGATAGAACAGCCAGATCGGCTCGTACGCGACGGCGGCGATGGTCTGCAGCCCGTCGGTGTCTTTCGGGCTCGTGGTGCCCGACTGGATGAAGCCTACTTCGTATTCGCTGTTCGGGTCCTTTAGCCGCTCGTAGTTTTCGATCGAACCAGAGGAGCCGCGAATATCGAGCGTGATGCCGTCGCGCTTCAGGATTGGTGCATAGCGATCCGCGAAGCCGCGATAGATGCCGGCCTCCGCGCCGGTCGTGATAACGATCGTTCGCTGGATCGCGGGCTTGAGCACGATCGCGAGCGACCAGCCGAGCGCCCCGACCAGCAACACCACGGCGATGACAAAGAGCCGCCGCCGTCCTGGCGGCATGGGTGGCTTGCGGGTGCGCTGAAGCGCGGGGATGTGCCTTGGCATCGTCCGGATTCTCTCGATTATTGTGTCTGCGATCCTAGCCCTATTGATGCGCGTATTGCACGGATTCGACGCATCGCGAAACCGTTATGAAGTTTGCGTGAACGCAGTCGGATTTTTGTTTACGAAGGACTTCCGAGCGCGTAGTCTTTACTCGATACTCCACTCGCCAAGCCGAGTTGCAACGAGCAACGACCGGAGTGCCAATGCGCACGGGCTTCGGCGCGCACGGGTAATCCTTGCGCGCCCAATCCGACAGCCCCGCACAACGGGCTCTCGTCCCGGTAAGTAATCGACGAAAACACGGAACGTCCTCGAATCTGTTCGTTGCGAGTCGCCTGCCGCGTTTTGCATGAAGCCAGTACTGCGACCGAAGCGCGGATGCTGGCATCCGTTGCGAATTCGAGTCGCCATCAGATGGCGGCCCCAGGGGCGAAGCGACGAATCCGTGCCGATATTGCGGATCAACGCGCAGGAGCGACACCATGACCGTGGTTCACGCTGGAGTGGTCTCTTCGTCGGATTCTTCTGTCACTACTGTTCCGCCTCCGGCATTCAACGAGGCGCAACGTTTCGATCCACCATTACGCAAAACGCAGCAAGGCGGAAGAAGGAAGCGCATTCGCGCCTATCTGATGCTGTCCGCTGCACGGCTCATGCAATACACGTCGCGCCTCGGCACACGGCGCAACGGCGAGGACGCACGGCCTGAGTCGCTGAAAAAACTCCCGAACGACGACGATCCGTTTCCCAGCACGCTCGAACTCTTGCCGTTCGCGATTCTCGTCACGAACCGGCATGGCGAAATCGTGCAGGCGAATGCGGCATCGGAGAAACTCTTCGGCTACAACCGCGACGAGTTGATCGGAGCGTCCGCCGAGGCGCTCGTGCCCGGCTTGCGCGACGGCGCGCATACGGCGTTGCAGATCGATACGGCTTCGGGCCACGCGCCTGGCGCAGCGCATGGTTCGCGCGATGTGTTCGCGCGCCGCAAGGAAGGCACCGAATTCCCCGCCGAGATCACGACCAATCCTCTGACGTCGCACAGGGAAGCGCTGATGCTCACCGTCGTCATCGACCGGACGGAGCGTCACGAGCTGCAGCGCAACCGGCAGGACCTCGCGCATCTCACGCGCGTCTCGACGCTCGGCGAACTCGCGGGCTCGCTGGCTCACGAACTGAATCAGCCGCTCACGGCGATGCTCAGCAACGCGCAGGCAGCGCAGCGCTTCATGGCAATGGACCCGATCGATCTCGACGAAGTGCGCGAGATTCTCCACGATCTCGTCGCGGACAATCGACGCGCAAGTGAAGTGATCCGAAGGATTCGCGCGCTTCTGAAAAAAGGCGAACTCGAAGCCGCGCCGCTGAGTCTCGCGGACGTGATCGGCGACGTCGTGCTGCTGCTGCACAGCGATGCGATCGTGCGCGGCGTGCGCGTTTTCCTGAACATCGATCCCGGGTTGCCGCCGGTTCACGGCGATCGAGTGCAGTTGCAGCAGGTCGTGCTGAATCTGCTGCTCAATGCGTTCGACGCGATGGAGTCTCACGGCGTGCCCGATCGCGAGGTCGTGATCGAGGCGTCGGTGAAAGACGAAGGCTCGGTGCGAGTGGCTGTGCGGGATCGTGGGCCGGGCCTCGCGGACGATATCGTCGAAAAGCTTTTCACGCCGTTCTTTACGTCGAAGCGTGACGGGCTCGGGCTGGGTTTGTCGATCAGCCGCACGATCGTCGATATGCACGGCGGGCGCATCTGGGCCGAGAACAATGCGGACGCCGGCGCGACGTTCCATTTCACGCTTCCCACCGAGCCGCTTCGTTGAGGTGAATCCGATGAACGATGCCACGCCAGTCGTCTTCGTCGTCGATGACGACGTCTCTGTGCGCCGCGCGCTGACCCGCGTGATCCGTTCCGCCGGTTACCGCGTGGAGGCGTTCGAATCGGCGCGGGAATTCCTGTCGCGCGCGCACGCAGACGATTGCGCCGCCTGCCTGCTGCTCGACGTCGAACTGCCGGACCTCAACGGTCTCGAACTGCAGCGCGAACTGAACGCGATGAGCGCGCCGGTGTCGGTCATCTTCATCAGCGGACACGGCGACATCGCGATGACGGTCAGCGCGATGAGGGCCGGCGCGCTCGATTTTCTGGTGAAACCCGTCGGCGATACGGCTTTGCTCTCCGCTATCGAAAACGCGTTGCGCCACGCGTCGGATGCGCGCGCGAACCGTATCGAAATCGACTCGATCCGCGATCGTCTTGAACGCCTCACGCCGCGCGAGCGGGAAGTGCTTGCGCTGGTCGTCGAGGGTCACCTGAACAAACAGGTGGCGTGCAAGCTCGGCACCGCTGAGAAGACCATCAAGGTGCATCGCGCGCGCGTGATGGACAAGATGGGCGCGCATTCGCTCGCCGAACTCGTGCGCATCAATGACAAAGCCGGGCTCCATCGGCCGCAAGGCTGAACGCGCTCGCTTCCTCGCAAGCGTGTATTGGACCAAAGTCCAATATACGACGTCTCCTCGCTGCCATAACGTAAACCCAAGCGTCGAACGGGTTGCGTACCACGGTGCCTGCACGGGGAATATTCGCCATGAGCCATGTCAAGCCGCTCGTCGCACTCGTCGATGACGACGAATCGGTGCGCCGTGCCATCAAGCGGCTCCTGAGTTCCGCGGGGCTGGCGGCTGACACGTTCAAGACGGGCGACGAGTTCCTGGAGATGTTCGATTCGATTCCGTCCTACCGGCCCGCCTGCATTGTTCTCGACGTGCAGATGCCGGGCCTCAACGGTCTCGAAGTCCAGCAGCGGCTCGCGGGCAGCGGCATCCCGGTGATCTTCATCACGGCCCACGACGAACTCAGCGTGCGCCAGCAGGCGCTGTCGGCGGGTGCGGCGGCTTACCTGCGGAAGCCCTTCAACGACGAAGTCCTCATCAAGGCGGTGCGCACGGTCCTCAACCTGGACGCCGGGCCATGACTACGCGCTCACACGTCTTCACGGGCATGGCTATGGGACCAAAGTCCAATAGCCCTCTGGCCGTTCACCCACCACTATGGAAACGATCCGGGGCAAGGGTCCCGGCGCGCGCGGCCGGGCGAACGTCAAGCACATCGGGAAAGCAGTCGAACAGTCGGGAGGCGTGAGCCATGCAACGAACGCTGAAAATTCCAGTCGCGCTGGCCGTGTGGGCGATCGCGTTTGCCGCCAGCGCGCAGCAACCTATCGTCTATCCGGCGAAAGGTCAGAGCCCGCAGCAGCAGAGCAGCGATCTCGCCGCGTGCCAGGGCTGGGCCAAGCAGAGCACCGGCGTGGATCCCGTCGCGATTGCGCAGCATTCCAGCCAGCCCGCGCCTGCCCAGCAGCAAGGCGGCCGGGTGCGCGGCGCGGCCGGCGGGGCGGCGGGCGGCGCGATGATCGGAGCGATCGCGGGCGACGCGGGCAAGGGCGCGGCGATCGGCGCGGTGACGGGAACGGTCGTCGGCGGCTCGCGGCAGCGCCGCGCCAACCGGGCTTCGGGCGAGCAGCAGCAAGCGAGTCAGCAGCAGTCGTCGGAGGCGATGGTGACGTTCAACCGCGCGGTGGGCGCCTGCATGACGGGCCGTGGGTATACCGTTCAATGAGTCGGGAGGCAGGCATGAGGGTGACCGAACTGAAGCGGCTTGCGCTGGCCACGGTGTTGTCGGGCGCGGCGACGTGGGCGTCGGGCGCGGACTTCGACGGCAGCAAGGCGCTCATCTGCGCCACCGTCGACGCGCACGCGTGCGACCCCGGCGAGGTGTGCCTGCGCGATCTTCCGGCGGGTTTCGGCGTGCCGCAGTTCATGAACGTCAACTTCGCGAAGAAGACGATCGCGGGTCCGAAGCGTTCGACGGAGATTCGGTCTATCGAAAAGACTTCGGATCAGGTGCTGATGCAGGGCAACGAACTTGGCTACGGCTGGACGGTTGTGCTCGACCAGGATGGGTCGATGTCGATGACGCTCGTTAATAATCAGGAGGTTTTGGTGGTCTTTGGTTACTGCACGCCGCAGTGAGGGGGTGGGCTTGTTGAACGCCGTTTGATGCGCTCAGGCTTCGATGGAACTTGCTTTTTTAGCGGTCTATTAGCTCTGCCCCTGTCCGGGGCGGGACTCACTTTCTTTGCTGCTGCAAAGAAAGTAAGCAAAGAAAGCAGCTTCCCACCGCCAGTGCTACCGAACCCTCACTCGCGTAACAACGGATTGGCGCTGGAGAGTAAGTGTCGCCCTCACGGCGGAACCGGGCTTGGCTCGCGGACCCACTGTGACAACGCGTACTTCCTCGGAGTGGTATGCACTCCGCTTGGCTCCGTCCTCGCTTCGCTCCGACGTGGGGTTCACAAAAGCCATCTTGTGCTTGCGCTCTTGTTACCTTGGATTCCCTGCGCGGTGCACCCAACGTCTGAGCGCGTAGCGCGAGGACGGATGTATGACTGCTGCACCGGTCCGTTGTACTGCGCGTTGCCACAGTGGGTCCGCGAGCCAAGCCGGGTTCCACCGTGAGGGCGACACTTACTCTCCAGCGCCAATCCCCTCCCTATGCGAGTGATGGACCGTTAGCACTGGCGGTTGGAAGCTGCTTTCTTTGCTTACTTTCTTTGCAGCAGCAAAGAAAGTGAGTCCCGCCCCGGACAGGGGCAGAGCAAATAGACCGAAAAGAAAACAAGTTTCCTAGGAGCCTAAGCGCATCAAACGGTGTTGAACTACAAACCCAAGCGCCAGCGTAAAACCTTGTGCAAAGAAAGTGAGTCCCGCTCCGGACAGGGGCAGAGCTAATAGACCGAGAGGAAGGCAAGTTCCATAGAAGCCTAAGCGCATCAAACATCAAACGATGTTGAACCACCACAAACCCAAGCGCCAGCGTAAGGGAGCGTCACATGCTGATGTCACATTCGCGGAACGGGAACGGGAACAGTGAGGCGCGGCGCGCACGCGCCTGGCTGCGCATCGCATGCACGGGTGCGGCGCTAGCGTTGCTTGCAGCCTGCGACAAGAAACCGGCCCCGGCGCCGCACGCAGCGATCGAAGTCACGGTGATGACCGTGAAGCAGGGCGATATCCCGGTCGAATACGAGTTCACCGCGCAGACGCAAAGCTCGCGCGAAGTCGAGATCCGGGCACGCGTCGATGGCTTTCTGGAAAAGCGCGTGTATACCGAAGGCTCGCTAGTGAAGGCCGGGCAGACGCTCTTCCTGATGGACACGAAGCCGTTCGAAGCGACGCTGCAATCAGCGCGCGGCGAGCTGTCGCAGCAGATGGCGCGACTGTCGGTTGCGAAGGCGAATCTTGCGCGCGTAGTGCCGCTCGTCGCGCAGAACGCGTTAAGCCAGAAGGACCTCGACGATGCCACCGGCAGTGAAAAGGAAGCCGAAGCCGCGGTGATCGCCGCGCGCGGACAGGTCCGCACCGCCGAACTCAATCTGAGCTACACCACGATCAAGTCGCCGCTCACGGGACTGTCGAGCTTCGCGCGCCAGCAGGACGGCAGCTACGTCACGGCGAGCGCGACGGGCCTCCTCACCTACGTCTACCAACTCGATCCAATGTGGGTGAACTTCAGCATCTCGGAGAACGAGATCCTGTCGTATCGCGATCAGGAAGCGAAGGGCCTCATCAAGTTCCCGCCTAACCGCGACTTCGAGGTCGCGGTGATCCTCGCCGACGGTACCGTGTTCCCGGCGCGCGGCAAGATCGATTTCACGAATCCCGCCTTCAATACACAGACCGGCACGTTCCTCGTGCGGGCGTCGCTGCCCAATCCGAAGGGGACGCTGCGCCCCGGCCAGTTCGTGCGCGCGAGAGTCTACGGCGCGGTGCGTCTGCACGCGATCCTCGTGCCGCAGCGCGCGGTGCTGCAGGGCTCGAAGAGCCATTTCGTCTGGGTAGTCGACAAGGATTCGAAGGCGCGTCAACGCGTGGTCGAAGTGGGCGAGTGGCACGGTGACGACTGGTTCATCAACCAGGGCCTGCAGCCGGGCGAGCGGATCGTGGTCGACGGCGCGATCCGCGTCGTAGCCGACACGCCGCTCAAGATCACCGATGCGCCGCCGGCCGCACCCGCGTCCGCTCCCGCCGCTGCGGCCGCCGCTCCCGCCGAGCGGCAGCGGGGCGGTGGCGAAACGCAAAGTCTCGCGCGGCGTTCGTCCGATGACGCCGTGACGCACTGAGCGGACGGGCCCAATGAACATCTCCCACTACTGCATCGACAGGCCGATCTTCGCGTCGGTCATCTCGATCGTGATCACGCTCGGCGGCGCCCTCGCCATGCTGGGGCTGCCGGTCGCGCAGTATCCCGACATCACGCCGCCGCAGATCACGATCTCCGCGACCTACCCGGGCGCGACCGGCGACGTGGTGGCGAACAACGTGGGCGCGCCGATCGAGCAGCAGGTGAACGGCGCGGACAACATGATCTACATGAACTCGTCGAGTTCATCGACGGGGAACTACACGCTTAACGCCTATTTCAAGATCGGCACCAACCCCGAGCTCGCGCAGGTCGACGTGCAGAACCGCGTGAACCTCGCGTTGCCGCAATTGCCGCAGTCGGTGCAGGCGCAGGGCATCCAGGTGCAGAAGAAGTCGTCGGCGTTCATGATGGTCATCACGATCTATTCGCCGACCGATCGCTACGACTCGACCTACATCGCCAACTACACGAACATCTACGTGCTCGATGCGTTGAAACGCATCCCCGGCG
>NZ_FCNW02000023.1 GCF_001544475.1 Caballeronia humi
GTGAAAGTAGGTAATCGTCAGGCTCCTCATGCCTCAAACAAAAACCCCACCCCAAAAGTGGGGTTTTTGCGTTTCTATACCTATGCTCGCTTGCTCCACGAGCAGAAGCGACGAATGAAGCTCAGTGTGCCGGGCGAGACACGCCCGGCCGGCGCTGCTATGCGCGTCAGCCGGCGTGCGCGCAAAGCAGCATCACGCTGTTCGGCCTGCTCGACGAAGAATTGAACTTCACGTACAACGCCGGCGGCAGCAAGGCGTATCAGATGACGAGCAATGATCTCGTCACGAGCCGCTGGGGCTTGAAGGGCACCGAAGATTTCGGCGCTGTTCAAACCATCAACCGCCTATGAGGACTTCCATGAACGTATCGGCATTAGAGTTCGGGCATTCCGGCGTCGGCGTTTTAAAGCGATAGACGATCTCGCCGCGCGTGATCATTGCTCATCCGATCAAACCGCCTTGTCTCGTGCCTGTATTGGAACTAGTGTCCACGCAAACATCGGCTGAGACCGTCGAATTCGTGGACAAGCTGATGGCCGGAGTCGGGCGGAGCGTGTGCACGCGTGCAAGGAGATCGAAGGCTTCGATCTCAACCGGCTTCAGTCAGCGCTGCTCCGAGAAGCGTGGGCTTTGCAGCGGGACGGCGTAGCGAGTTGCGAGGACATCGACAAGACCGTGCGGAACGGGCTCGGCTGGCGGTGGTCATTCATGGGGCCGTTCGAGACCATCGACCTGAATGGGCCTGAGAGAGGTGGTCGAAGACCTGGGTGCGCATGTCGAGCCCTTCAGCATGCATCGAGGTATTGACCATTTCTCGCGGGTTTCTCGAGCGGCCAAGCGCGTGCGATCGTTACTTGGTGGCTAGCGTCGCTATCGCATGCCACGCGCCATCACGTACAGCGTGCGAATACCTTATGTGACGCTTAAGCGCCTGCAAATATACAAAAATTAAAGTGTTCAAGACGGAAACTCATACGCCGTTAGAACGAATGCAGTTCAAGCCATCAACCGCGTATGAGGATTTCCATGAACGTATCAGGATTGACCCAAACCCCGACCATGGCCGTGCAGGACACCAGTCCATCGAAGGGCGTCGCGACCTCCGCCACGCCCACCGCACCGGCGAGCAATCTCGTGTCACAGGCAAGATCGTCGACCACCGTAACCATCAGTAGCGCGGCACGGCAGGCTCTGGCGGAAGCTACGGAAACCGCAGCCCAGACGGCCAAGGAAGCCGGAGGCGGCGACCTTCAGGCGCAACACCTGTTGGCGAAGAAGGCGGCGGAGAAAGCGACGTCATCGATGTAAGGGCAGGCGAACGCAGCGGCCTCGCCCAAGCCATGGATGCGCATCGTCAAGGCAGACGATGCGCACGCGTAGTGACGGCGACCGGCTTGCGACGAGGGTGCGATCCGAAAGCGTTTCGTCGGCTACGCTCGCGAACCATCTCTTGCTCCTTCTGGGAAGATCGATATCGCCCTATGATCGAGAAGTGCGTAATCCTGAAGTCCTTGGCGACAGGCGCAACGACACGACGTTGCCAATACCGGCTAGTTCTGGCCAGGTCAATTACGTTTCATCGCAATGCGCAGTGGGGCGCTGGCGTCCCACATAGGCTGGCCCACCGATGAGGGGTGGCAAAGAAAGCGCGGACTTCTGACAATGCCGGCAACAGGCGCCAGTTCTTCCAAGGACCCAAGCCTTTCAATCAGAAATAAAACGTCACGTCCGGCCAGAAGATGCACTTCGATGAAGGGCGGCCGTAATCAAACGATCCAAGCCTGTCGTAACCGATGCACGTTCGCCGCCGACGAACCATCGGCATTCGGTCTGACCGGGCGGCCTCTTACAGGAGGGTTTCAGCGATGTCCAAACATCCACTCATGGGTAGCGAGCGAGCGCCGTTTGACGGTGCACAATCCGTCGGCAAAGCCGATCCGGCTGAAAGGCTCGAAGTCACCGTGCTGGTCCGACGTGGTTCGAGCGATGCGCTCAGGACGCGCGTAAGCAAACTCGTGGCCGGAAACGCATCGGATGGACACATCCAGCGCGAAGACTTCGCGCAGCAATTCGGCGCTGCTCCGAACGACATGAGCGCCGTCCGGAATTTCGCGAGTCAGCATGGCCTGTCGGTCGTCGAGGAACACGCGGCGCGCCGCACCGTGATTCTCTCGGGCACTGTGGCCCAGTTCAATGACGCATTCGACGTCGATCTGCAGCAGTTCGAGCACGCTGGCGGATCGTACCGCGGCCGCACGGGGCCCGTCCATTTGCCGGACGAGTTGAGCGGAGTGGTCGACGCCGTGCTCGGACTCGACAATCGTCCGCAGGCGCGACCGCATTTTCGCAGTCGACCGCCACAGGGCAACGTGCATTGGCAATCATCGAGGACGGGCACGACGTCCTCTACACCGCTTCAACTCGCTTCGCTGTACGACTTCCCGGCGGGGACCGGCCAGGGTCAGTGCATCGCGATCATCGAACTTGGCGGAGGCTACCGGCCCGCCGATCTCAAAGCATACTTTTCCAAACTCGGCATCGCTTCGCCGAAGGTGACGACCGTGTCCGTCGATCACGGAAAGAATCACCCAACTGGCGACGCGAACGGACCGGACGGCGAGGTGATGCTCGACATCGAGATCGCCGGGGCTATCGCACCTGGCGCGCATATCGCCGTCTATTTCGCGCCCAATACCGACGCGGGATTTCTCGACGCCGTGACCACCGCGATCCACGACACGATCCGCAAGCCCTCGGTGATTTCGATCAGTTGGGGCGGTCCGGAATCGGCATGGACGGAGCAGGCGATGACGGCGTTCGACCAGGCCTTCCAGGCGGCTGCGGCGCTAGGGATCACGGTGTGCGTCGCGTCGGGCGACAACGGCTCGGGGGATGGCGTCAATGACGGCGCGGATCACGTCGATTTTCCTGCCTCGAGTCCTTATGCGCTCGCATGCGGGGGCACCAGCGTGCAGGCGGGCAAGGGCGCCATCGCCAAGGAGACGGTCTGGAACGATGGCGCGAATGGCGGTGCGAGCGGCGGTGGGGTGAGCAGCTTCTTCGCGCTGCCTGCCTGGCAAGAGGGTCTGCAAGCGGCCCGAGCCAAGGGCGGGACCGGCGCGTTGCAGATGAGGGGCGTCCCGGATGTCGCGGGAAATGCGGACCCCGCGACGGGATACGACGTGCGCGTCGACGGCAGCGACATGGTGATCGGAGGAACCAGCGCCGTGGCGCCGTTGTGGGCAGGCCTCGTTGCGCGTATCAATGCCGGCAAGAACAGTCCAGCGGGATATCTCAACCCGAAGCTCTACAAGACCGCCGCGGGCCTGACGGATATCACGCAAGGCAACAATGGCGACTTTGTCGCGTCGGCCGGATGGGATGCGTGCACGGGTCTGGGACGCCCGGACGGGAACAAGCTTGCAGGCACGTTCGGCTGAGGCGCCGCTGCGATAAAGCGGCATCTGACATCCGCTCGTGCATGGGGTGTCAGATGCGCTCCTGTCAGTGCGTTCGGCCCTTGGGGGAGGCCCAGCACAGCGCAAGTGTGCCAGCACATCAATCGCGGTCGCTCGTGGAGGTCATTGCAAGCCTCAACGATTTCACGAACCTGGACCGTCAGTCAGCTACTGCGCGAATCCTCCTCGGGCAGTCTGCCGTAGAGTTGCGAGGTCTTGCCGCTCGCAATGCCCTGCGCCATTTTCTGCAGATCGACCGACGTGTCCTTGGCCAGCAGCACGTATGCGAGGCGGTTCGCCCGCCACGTCACCGTCTTCATCTCGCCGACTTGCTGTGAACGCACGGGCGCATCGCCCTGGCCGTCCTCGATCACGCAGAGCGCAACGGGATCGCCGCGATCGGGCAGATAAACCATCTGCACGAGCGGTCGGTCATGATAGTTGAGCCGCTGCACACGCTTGAACTTCAGCCCCGCCTGACGCAGATCCGGCACATTGACAGGCATGCCGTCGCGCTGACGGATATCCGCGAGCACCTGCTCCGTGCTGAGCTTGTCTTCCCTAATGTTCGCGACCGTGTCACGACCGTACAGCACCTGATAATCCGCGACGCTGCGCACCCACGGATCGACACCCGGCCTGAACGGATTCGCGCCACTGAGATACCCCGTCAGCACGCCCGAGCAGATTGCGCCGGCGACGAACGCGGCCGCGGCCCATTGCATCGGCCAGCGGCGAATGCTGCGCTCGCTGCCGCGCTGGCGCGGCGTCGTCACGCTGACGAGCTCCTCGATGCGGCGCGTGAGGCTTTCCGGCACAGGCGGAACCGCTTGCCGCTCGTAGGCAGCGCGATACGGAAGGCAGGACGCACGCAGCAGCGCCACCTTCGCGGACAGTTCGTCCGAGTGCGCGATCGCGGCTTCGACTTCCGTGCGTTGCTCCGGCGGAAGCTCGCCGTCGACGTACGACATCAGCAGCGCGTCATCGACATTGATCATATTGATTCTCCCTTGCGAGCCGCAGGTGAAGACTGCACGCTGAATTGCTGGCCGATCGTCAACCGCGCACGCGACAGCCGGCTCATGACGGTGCCGATGGGCACATCGAGCACATCGGCGGCTTCCCGGTAGCTCAGCCCCTCGATCGCGACGAGCACCATCACGACGCGCTGCGCGTCCGGCAGCGCTTCGACTGCATTGATCACCTGGCGATGCAGCAAATCTATCTCCGGGTTGTGCGCTGCGGGATCGGCGAACGATTCGATTTCCTCGTCCTGCCAGTCCATGCTGCCGCGGTTTCGAATGGAGCGGGCGCGGAGTTCGTTCATCCAAGTCGAATGCGCGATCGAAAAAAGCCAGCTCAGTGTGGACGTGCCCGGCTGCAACTGCGCACGCCGCTCGAGCGCCCGCACGCAAGCGCGCTGCACCAGATCCTCGGCGTCGTGCTGATTCTGCGTCAGGCGCAACGCGAAGCGCCAGAGCCGCGGCAACAACGTCGGCAGGACGGCAGGCAGGTCGTCGTCGTTCATCGGGGCAGCTCCTGAAATGGGCGCGCTCATAAAACATAACAGCCAGGTCGCGCCTTTATTCCAAAGTTTTTTAGAGTTTTTTTGCGGAATAAGCGGGCTCGCCCGGCTGTTTTCGGGTCACTGGATGCGAAACGAAAGCGACGCAAACGACCAAAAGGGAGAGAGATCATGGAGACCATCCTCGACAAAGCCCGGGAAGCGGGCTTGGTGCTCAGGCGGATGCCGTGCAACGGACGCGAACCTTTTCAAAGCATAGACGGTCCGGACTCAAGCCTCCAACGATCCATGCGGCTCCGTGGAGCATCCCTTGCGGACTGTAAGACGCCCATGCTCCGCACGGAGCGCAAGGAAAGGGGCCGGAGCACGATGCGCCTCATTCCTCGGCCCGGCGCTTGAATACCGCCTGAAGCAAGCCGCTTCCGCGCGGCCCGATTTCATCACCTGTTTCGAAATCCGATTGCTCGGAGGGCGACCTGCGCTCCGGGCAAACGAGCAAACAAGCTTCGCGATCTGAATGGCGCGAATCAACTGTGCGTCGAGACGCACGCTTTTTAGGGAGATTGACATGGCCGTAGATATGTTTCTCAAGCTGGGCGACATCAAGGGCGAATCACTGGCGACAGGCCACACGGAAGAGATCGAGGTCCTGAGCTGGTCGTGGGGCTGTTCGCAGACGGGCACCACGCACAGCGGCACGGGCGGCGGCACGGGCACCGCGTCGGTCCAAGATTTGACGATCAGCAAATACGTCGACAAGAGCTCGCCCACCATCTTGCAGTCCTGCTGCCAGGGCACGCACATGGCGGACTCGGTGCTCACGCTGCGCAAGGCGGGCGGCAAGGAGCCGGTGGAATACCTGAAGCTCACGCTCAAGGAAGTGCTCATCAGCAGCCATTCGGTGAGCTTCAGCGGAGGCGATCAGGCGGTGGAGAACATCACGCTCAACTTCGCGCAATTCAACATGGAATACCAGCCGCAGGACAACAACGGCGCGAAGAAGGGCGGGGCGGTCACCGGCAAATGGAACATCCCGAAGAACGTCGCGGAGTGAGCGACGCATCCGACGAACCCGAGCCCTTGATAACGACCTGCGGACATCGCCATGAATCGAGCCGACATCGCCCACTGGCTGACCAGCATCACGCCGGAACTGCCATGCGGAGAAGACGAGGAGTACAGCGCCGAGTTCCGCGCGCTCGAGGAGGCGGTAGCGGGCAAGCCCGATGCGCAGTACGGCGGCACCGTGATCGCCGCGACGCCGCCCGACTGGGCGCTCGCGCAATCGATCTCGATGACGCTTCTCGCGCGAAGCCGCGATCTGCGGGTGGCCGTGCATTACACGCGAGCCAGCCTGATTCGCGAGGGGTACAGCGGGCTTGAAAGCGGCCTCGCGCTGCTGGAAGGGCTCGTCGAGATGCATTGGGACAGCGTTCACCCGCAACTCGATGAAAACGACGGGGACGACCCGACCGCGCGCGTCAACGCGCTTTCGGGGCTCGTCGACGGATGCGGCCTGCCGGGCGATCTGCGCGACGTGCCGTTCGTCGCGCCGCGCGGCCAGCGCGGCTACGCACTGCGCGACATCGAGGTGCTCGCGGGCGAGGCGCCGCCGTCTGACGGCGCCGACCTGCCGACGCTCGCAGGCATCGACGCCGCGTTCGCGCAATCGGGCGCCGCCGACGCCGAAGCGACGCGCGCCGCGTTGCATGCATCGATCGCGTCGGCGGCACGAATCGAGGCACTTCTGACCGAACGCGTCGGCCCGGCGCGCGCGCTCGACTTCGGGCCGCTCGCACGGATGCTCGTGCGCATCGCCGAATTCGTCGAAGCGCGCGTGGCGGCATGGGGAGGAATGGGGAGCGGGCAGGTCAGTGCGAATGAAGAGGACGCAGTCACCGGTTCGGCGACGCATCGCGCCGCCATTCCCGGTACTGCAAGCCCGGCACGGATAGCGAGCGCGCGGGACGTAACCGACGCGCTCGACACGATCTGCGCGTACTACGCCGAGCATGAACCGTCGAGCCCGCTGCCGGTGTTGCTGCAGCGCGCGCGGCGGCTGGTCGGCAAGAGTTTCATCGAAATCATCGAAGACGTGGCGCCCGACGGCGCCGGTCAATTCAGGCATCTGGGCGGCGTCGAGTAGGGCGATGCACGGAGCATCCGGGTCGATACAGCGGCCCATTGACATGGGATCAGGGCAAGGCCGAGCGGCCAGCTCCGGACCGAAAGGAGAAACATGATGGCAAAGGAAAGCAGTCAGAAGTTCATCGCGCGCAATCGTGCGCCGCGGGTGCAGATCGAATACGACGTCGAAGTCTACGGCTCCGAGAAAAAAGTGCATCTGCCCTTCGTGATGGGCGTGCTCGCGGACTTGTCGGGACAGCCGGCCGAGCCGCTCGCCCCTGCGGTCGAGCGCAAGTTTCTGGAGATCGATGTCGACAACTTCGACGAACGCCTCAAGTCGATCCGCCCGCGCGTCGCGGTGCAGGTGCCGAACACCCTGACGGGCGAAGGCAACGTGGCGGTCGACCTGACCTTCGAAAGCATGGACGACTTCGCGCCGGCCGCCATCGCCCGCAAGGTGGAGCCGCTCAGGCGCCTGCTCGAAGCGCGCACGCAGCTCGCGAACCTCCTCACCTACATGGACGGCAAGAGCGGCGCCGAAGCGCTGATCGCACGCCTGCTCGAAGAGCCGGCGCTCATGCAGGCGCTGTCGGCGCAACCGCGTCCTCAGGCAGACGCCATCGACAACCAGCCGCCCGCCTCTGGAGCATGACGCGATGAACGATCTCAGCATCCAGCAATTGGCCACCGCCGCCGCCCCGCACGACACACAGGACACACCCGCTATCAGCGATTTTTCGGCGCTGCTGCAAAAGGAATTCAAGCCGAAATCCGAGCGCGCCCGCGAAGCGGTCGAGAACGCCGTTCGCACGCTTGCCGAGCAGGCGCTGCGCGACACCGGCGTGATCGGCGGCGACGTCCTCGCGACGATCGAAGCCTTGATCGCCCAGATCGACCAGACGCTCACCGCGCAGATCAATCTGATCCTGCACAGCGAGCCGTTCCAGAAGGTCGAGAGCGCATGGCGCGGTCTGCACTACCTCGTGAACAACACCGAGACCGACGAGTCCCTGAAGATCCGCGTGCTCAACATGTCGAAAGCGGAACTGCACAGGACGCTGAAGAAGTACAAGGGCGTCGCGTGGGACCAGAGCCCGCTCTTCAAGAAGCTCTACGAGGAGGAGTACGGCCAGTTCGGCGGCGAGCCCTACGGCGCGCTGGTCGCCGACTACTACTTCGACCACAGCGGGCCGGACACCGACCTGCTCACGCAGATCGGCAAGATCGCGGCGGCCGCGCACGCGCCGTTCATCGCGGGCGCCGATCCGGCCGCGCTCCTGATGGAGTCGTGGCAGGAACTCGCCAATCCGCGCGACCTGACCAAAATTTTCCAGACGCCCGAGCACGCCGCCTGGCGTTCGCTGCGCGAATCGGAGGACTCGCGCTACATCGGCCTCGCGATGCCGCGCTTTCTCGCACGCGCTCCCTACGGCGCGAAAACCGACCCGGTCGAAGAATTCGATTTCGAGGAAGACACGGCAGGCGCGAACAGCAGCAAGTACGCGTGGGCAAACGCGTCCTACGCGATGGCGACCAACATCACGCGCTCCTTCAAGACGTTCGGCTGGTGCTCGCGCATACGCGGCGTCGAGTCCGGTGGAGCGGTGGAAGGGCTGCCGGTGCATGCCTTCCCGACCGACGACGGCGGCGTCGACATGAAGTGTCCGACCGAAATCGCCATCAGCGACCGCCGCGAAGCCGAACTCGCCAAGAGCGGTTTCATGCCGCTCGTACACAAGAAGAACTCGGATTTCGCCGCATTCATCGGTGCGCAGTCGCTGCACAAGCCGGCCGAATACGAAGACGCCGACGCCACCGCCAACGCGAACCTCGCCGCGCGCCTGCCGTATCTCTTCGCGTGCTGCCGCTTCGCGCACTACCTGAAGTGCATCGTGCGCGACAAGCTCGGCTCGTTCAAGGAGCGCGAGGACATGCAGCGCTGGCTGCAGAACTGGATCCTTCAGTACGTCGACGGCGATCCAGTCCATTCCTCCGACGACACAAAGGCACGCAAGCCGCTCGCGGACGCGCAGGTCGTCGTCGAAGAGGTGGAGGGCAACCCTGGCTACTACACGTCGAAGTTTTTCCTGCGGCCGCACTACCAGCTCGAAGGGCTGACCGTGTCGTTGCGCCTCGTGTCGAAGCTGCCGACCGCCAAGACCGCCTGAGTCCAATTGCAAGGGAGCATCCCATGTCCGAACTCACCGCGCGTGACCGCCTGCAACCGTCGTTGCTGGACCGGCTCACCGATCTCGATCCCGACGCGCGCCACGAAACGCGCGAGCGGCGCGTGCTCTCGCCGCGCGCATTGCGCGACAGCGTGCAGCGCGATATCGGCTGGCTGCTGAACGCGAGCGGTCTCGACGCGGTGCAGGACCTGTCGGGCTATCCGCACGTCGCGACATCGGTGCTCAACTACGGTCTGCCGGATCTGGCGGGGCGCAACGTCGCGGCGCTGACGCCGGCGGCGGTCGAGCGGCTGATTCGCGACGCGCTCTGGGCCTTCGAGCCGCGTCTCGCACGCGACACCGTGCGCGTCACCGCGCTCGACGATACGAAGGGCGCGCCGCGCGGCCACGTGATCCGCTTCGAAATCGAAGCCGAGATGTGGTCGCAGCCGTACCCGGAGCGGCTCTACCTGCGCACGGAGCTGGACCTCGAAGCGGGCGAAGTGCGCGTTGCCGACGTCGCGGAGCAGCCAGCATGAACCCGGCGCTCCTCAAGTACTACAGCCAGGAGCTGCAGCATCTGCGCGAGATGGGCGGCGAATTCGCGGCTGCGTTCCCGAAGATCGCGGGACGGCTCGGACTCGACGGCATCGATTGCGCGGACCCGTATGTCGAGCGCCTGCTGGAAGGCTTCAGCTTCCTCGCCGCGCGCGTGCAGATGAAGCTCGACGCCGAGTTTCCGCGCTTCACGCAGCACCTGACGGAGCTGGCGTATCCGCACTATCTCGCGCCGACGCCGTCGATGGCGGTCGTCCAGTTGCAGGCCGACCATTCGAATCCGCAGCTTGCGGTGAGTGCGGATGGCGTCGTCGTGCCGCGTCACACAGCGTTGCGCAGCATGCTCGACAAGTCGGGTTCGACGCGTTGCGAGTACCGCACGGCCCACGCTGTGACGCTCTGGCCGATCGAGATCACGCAAGCGAAGTTCTTCACGCATACGGGGTCGCTCGACGGCGCGGGCCTCGCACTGCCTGCCGGCGTCAAGGCGGGTTTGCGGCTGCGCCTGCGCACGACCGGCACGCTGACGTTCGACCGCTTTGCATTCGATCGCCTCGCGCTCCATCTGCGCGGCGCCGACGGCCTGGCCGCACGGATTCACGAGCGGCTGCTGGCGGGCTGCGTCGGCGTGGCAGTGCTGCATGGCGCGAAGGGCGCATCGACGGGTGCCGTGCTGCCGAAGACCGCGCTGCAGCCGCTCGGCTTCGGCGAAGACGAGGCATTGCTGCCCATCGGCCAGCAGTCGTTCGACGGCTACCGACTCCTGCAGGAATATTTCGCGTTCGCGCCGCGCTTCATGTTCGTCGAGATCGGCGGATTGCGCGAAGCCTTGCGTGACTGCCGCGATCGCGAAGCCGATGTGATCGTGCTGCTCGACGGCGCGGACGCGTCGCTCGAACGATCCGTCGATGCATCGCATTTCGCGCTCGACTGCACGCCGGCCGTCAATCTGTTTCGCCGCCGCACCGACCGCATCCCGCTCGCCGAGACCGAGTTCGAGTATCACGTCGTGGTCGACCGGACCCGGCCGATGGACTACGAGATCCATCAGATCGACGAAGTGACGGGCTACGGCGCGGGCGCCGTTGGCGAGCAGCCTTTCCGCCCGTTCCATTGCGCGAAGGACCTCGACACACCGCAACAAGGCGGGGCGTTCTACCAGTTGCGGCGCGAAGCGCGCCGGCCGTCCGTGCGGCAGCAGCAAAACGGCGCGCGCAGCAGCTACCTCGGCAGCGAGACCTTCATCGCGCTGGTCGATGCGAAGAGCGCGCCGGTGCACGGCGAACTGCGCCAGCTTGGCGTCGCCGCGTGGTGCACGAACCGCGACTTGCCGCTGTCGATGCCGGTGGGCATGGGCTCGACCGACTTCACGATCGACGCCGAGGCGCCCGTCTCGGCCGTACGCTGCGTGGCGGGCCCGAGCCGCCCGCTGCCGTCGTTCGCGCAAGGGCCGGCCGCGTGGCGGCTCCTGAATCATTTGTCGCTGAACTATGCGTCGCTCGTCGATAGCGACCCGCAGCAAGGCGCCCGTGCGCTGCGCGAGTTGCTGGCGCTGTACTGCCCCGCAGGCGATACGGCCGCGCACCGGCAGATCGAGGGCCTGCGCTCCGTGGCATCCGCGCCGGTTGTGCGGCGGATGCCGTCGCCGGGGCCGATCGTTTTCGGACGCGGGTTGAAGGTGACACTGCAGTTCGACGACGCGGCCTTCGAAGGCGCGGGCGCCTTCCTGCTCGGCGCGGTGCTTGCCCGGTTCCTGGCGCAGTACGTGTCGATCAATTCGTTCGCCGAGACCGTCGTCGCGACGCTCGCGCGCGGTCCGATCATGCAGTGGCCGGCGAGGACGGGACGATGCGCAACGCTCTAGACATCGATCGCGCGCTCGAACGCGACGCACGCCGCTTCGATTTTTTTCAGGCGCTGCGTTTGATCGAAAAGGCCCATCCGGGACAGCCGCGCCTCGGCCGTTCGCTGGGCGCACGCGAGGACGCCGTGCGCCTGGCGCAGGACCCGGAGCTGATTTTCCACCCGTCCACACTCGGCGACTACACGCCGGGCGAGGACGGCCAGCCCGGGCGCCTCTCCGTGAATTTCCTCGGGCTGCTCGGCCCGAACGGTCCGTTGCCGACGCATCTGACCGCTTACGTCCGCGAACGCGCACGCAACGCGAACGACCCGACTCTCGCGCGGTTTCTCGACCTGTTCCATCACCGGATGCTGTCGCTCTTCTACCGCGCATGGGCCGACGCGCAGCCGGTCGTCAGCGCCGATCGCCCGGCTGAAGACCGTTTCGCGGACTACGTCGGCAGCCTGTTCGGCATTGGCTCACCGGCTCTGCACGAGCGCGACGCGGTGCCGGACGCCGCCAAGCTGCACTTCGCGGGCGTGCTCGCGGCGCCGACGCGACATGCAGGCGGACTGCGGCTGATCCTCGCGCAGTTTTTCCGCGTGGACGTGGCGATCGAGCCTTGGCGGGGCTACTGGATGCCGGTTCCCGGCGATGCGCAAACGCGGCTCGGCGGCGCGCGCCTCGGGGTATCGGCCGTGGTTGGCACGCGGGTGTGGGACTGCCAGCACAAGTTCCGGATCGTGCTCGGGCCGCTCGGCTATCGCGACTTCGAGCGCTTCCTGCCCGGTGGCGCGAGCCTCGCGAAACTCGCCGACTGGGTGCGCAACTACGTGCGCGATCCGCTCGACTGGGACGTGGCGCTGCACCTGAAGCGCGACGAGGTGCCTGCATTGCGCCTAGGCACCGGATCGGAATCCGGCGCGCGTCTTGGCTGGTCGACGTGGCTCACGAGCGGCACGCCGGTTCATGACAACCATCGGGTCGTGATTGCGCAGGGCGCAAAGACGTCCCGTCAAAAGGAGACCTCTCATGGCTGATATCAGTCGCCACGCGCTGTTCGGCAAGCTCGACCCGCTCGCGTACCACGCGATCGAAAGCGGCACCGTGTTCTGCAAGCTGCGCGGCAATCCTTATGTCGAGCTCGCGCACTGGTTTCACCAGATCCTGCTCGCGCAAGACTCCGACCTGCAATGCCTCGTGCGCCACTTCGATCTCGATCAGGCGGCCCTTGCCCGAGATATCACCGCCGCGCTCGACCGGCTTCCCCGCGGTTCGACCTCGGTCTCGGATATCTCCGCGCAAGTCGATGAAGCGGTCGAACGCGGCTGGGTGTTCGGCTCGCTGATGTTCGGCGCATCGAAAGTGCGCACCGGGCATCTGATGATCGGCATCCTGCGCACGCCGAACCTGCGCAACGCGCTCATCGCCATCTCAAGCCAGTTTGCGAAGATCGGCCTCGACACGCTGACCGGCCGTTTCGATGCGCTGCTCGGCGGGTCGGCGGAAGCGTTGGCTGTCGCACCTGCCGAATACCCGGCGCAGGACGCGGACGCCGTATCGCCCGGCCGTCAGGAAGCGCTCGTCCGTTACACCATCGACCTGACCGCGCAAGCGCGCGCCGGCGAGCTCGACCCGATCGTCGGCCGCGATGACGAGATCCGCCAGGTCATCGACATCCTGATGCGCCGGCGCCAGAACAACCCGATCCTGACCGGCGAGGCGGGCGTCGGAAAAACAGCGGTCGTCGAGGGTTTTGCGCAGCGGATCGTCGCGGGCGACGTGCCGCCTTCCTTGCGCGATGCCGTCGTGCGCACGCTCGACGTCGGTCTGCTTCAGGCGGGCGCAAGCATGAAGGGCGAGTTCGAGAACCGGCTCAAGCAGGTGATCGAGGAAGTGCAGGGGTCGGAGAAACCGGTGATCCTCTTCATCGACGAAGCGCACACGCTCGTCGGCGCGGGGGGCGCGGCCGGCACGGGTGACGCCGCGAACCTGCTCAAGCCTGCGCTCGCGCGCGGCACGCTGCGCACCATCGCCGCGACGACGTGGGTCGAATACAAAAAGCACATCGAGAAGGACCCGGCGCTCACGCGGCGCTTTCAGGTGGTGCAGGTGCCGGAGCCGTCGGAAGCGTGCGCGATCACGATGATGCGCGGCATCGCACGCAAGATGCAGGCGCACCACGGCGTGCAGGTGCTCGACGAAGCGCTCGAAGCGGCAGTCACGCTGTCGCATCGTTATATTCCGGCGCGCCAGTTGCCCGACAAGGCCGTGAGCCTCCTCGATACCGCCTGCGCACGCGTCGCGGTCAGCCAGCACGCGCTGCCGCCCGCCCTCGACGACGCGAGAAGGCGCATCGAAGCGTGGCAGACGGAAGGCGACATCGTCGCGCGGGAAGCGGCGCTCGGCATCGACACGGCCGCGCGCGCCGCCGATGTAGCTGCGCGGCTCGATGCGGAGCGTGCGCGGCTGGCCGAACTCACCGCACGCTGGGAAGCGGAGCGGGCGCTGGTTGCGAGGATCCTGGCATTGCGTTGCGACCTGGAGGAGGGCGCATGCGGCGCCGCCGAACCGGCAGCGGACTGCGCCGATGCGCCTCGCAGCGGCCATCTTGCCGAGCTTCGCGCGCTCCAGCACGAACTCGCCGCGCGACAAGGCGAGAACTCGCTGATTCTGCCGGGCGTCGACCGTCACGCCGTCGCCTCGGTCGTGCAGGACTGGACGGGCATCCCGGTCGGCCGGATGGTGCGCGACGACATCGCCGGCGTGCTGAAGCTCGCCGATACGCTGAACCGGCGCATCGTCGGTCAGCGCCACGCGATGGAGATGATCGCGCGCCGCGTGCAGACTTCGCGCGCCGGTCTCGACGATCCCGCGAAGCCGGTCGGCGTCTTCATGCTCGCGGGGACCTCGGGTGTCGGCAAGACCGAAACCGCGCTCGCCCTCGCCGAGGCGCTCTACGGCGGCGAGCAAAACGTCATCACCGTGAACATGAGCGAATACCAGGAAGCGCACACGGTGTCGTCGCTGAAAGGCGCGCCGCCGGGCTATGTCGGCTACGGCGAGGGCGGCGTGCTGACCGAGGCGGTGCGGCGGCGTCCCTACAGCGTCGTGTTGCTCGACGAGTTCGAGAAGGCGCATCCGGACGTGCACGAACTCTTCTTCCAGGTCTTCGACAAGGGCCGCATGGAAGACGGCGAAGGCCGCCAGATCGACTTTCGCAACACGCTGATCCTGCTCACGACCAACGTCGGCACCGAACTCATCACGCGCCTGTGCAACGGCGCGCACGCAGTCCCGCAGCCCGAGGAGATCGCCCGGGCGTTGCGCTCGCCTCTCGTCGATGTGTTCCCGCCGGCGCTGCTCGGACGCGTCGCGGTGATTCCGTACTACCCGCTCGACGACGCGATGCTCGACGCCGTGATCCGACTGCAGCTCGCGCGCATCGAGCGGCGCATCGCCGAACGGCATCGCGTGGCGTTCAGCTACGACGACGCGATGGTCCGCCAGATCGCGAGCCGCTGCACCGAGTTCGAAAGCGGCGGCCGGATGATCGACGCGATCCTGACCAACACGCTCCTGCCGCGCATCAGCGCCGAGTTCCTGACGCGCCTGATCGATGGACGGGAAGTCGTGAAGGTAGAAGTCAGCGCGCGCGACGGCGCATTCACCTACGCGTTCGACTGAGCGCAAACCATACACAAAGGAGCTTGCGATGCCGCAACAAGTCTGCATGGGCGCGACGCTGCAGTGTTCGTTCGGCGCGGCGCCATCGACTTTGGTCGTGCTTCCGGCGAACCGGCTGCTCTGCGAAGGGCCGCTCGCCGCGAACATCATGGATCACGTCCCGCTCGTGAACATCATGCCGTTCGGCGCGTGCACGTCGCCCGCGAATCCCCAGGTGGCCGCCGCGACCGCCGCGGCGCTCGGCGTGCCGTCGCCTGCGCCGTGCGTGCCCGTGACCGCATCGCCGTGGACGCCCGGCGCGATCGCCGTGCTCCTTGGCAACGAGCCGTCGCTCGACAACGTGTCCACCTGCATGTGCTCGTGGGGCGGCGTGGTCGCGATCGCGAATCCCGCCACGCGCGTGACGCAGATTCCCTGAAGAGAGACGAGCGATGATGCTGACCGACACCCACCGCATCGCGCGCATTGCCTGCGCGCTCGGACCCGACGCGCTCGTGCTGCACCGGATGCACGGCCGCGAGGAACTGGGCCGTCTCGCGCAGTGGGATCTCGAACTGCTCGCCGAACGCTCGGATCTCGACATCGCGACGATGCTCGGCAGCGATCTGTCGCTCGCTCTCGAACTGCCGGCAGGCGGCGAGCGCGAGTTTAACGGCATCGTCGCGGCGTTCGAACTGGCGCGCCCCGCGAGCACGAAGCCGAACCGTCCGGCGCTCTACCGCGCGACCGTGCGGCCCCGCCTCTGGCTCCTCACGCGCGCGTCGCATTGCCGCTTCTTCTATCAGAAGACGGTGCCCGGCATCATAAGCGAGGTGCTGAGCGGCTATCACATCGACTTCGAGAACAAGTGCGCGGCCCAGTATCCGAGCCTCGAACACTGCGCGCAGTATCGCGAGTCCGACTTCGACTTCGTGAGCCGGCTCGCCGAGCGCGAAGGCATCTATTACTACCTGGAACACTCGAACGGCAAGCACAAGCTGGTGCTGACGGATTCGTCGCAGGTTCATGCAGCGACGCCGCACGGCCGGCCGCTCCCGTTCCGGCCGCTCGCCGCGGCGCCCGGCGAGCACGAATGCGTCTACGCCTGGTCGACGGGCGGCGAGGTCCAGACGGGCATCGTCGAAACGAACGACTACGACTTCGAAAATCCGACGCAGAGCGAGCAGCAAGGCCTCGTCGCGCGCGCGCTGCGGCCGCAGCCCTTCGATCGGCCCGTGTTCGCGATGCAGGAACACGGGCTCGGCTACTCGCGCCACGACGATGCCGATCGTTATGCGAAAGCTCACGTGCAGGCGTACGAGGCCGCCAACGTCCGCGTGAGCGGCCGCACGACTGCGCGCTGCATCTGGCCGGGCGGACTGATCCAGTTGACCGAGCATCCGGTGCGCGAGCAGAACGGCGAATACCTCGTCGTATCGGCGGAGTACGAACTGAACGCGGACACGTATTTGTCGACGCCCGACGCCACCGCTCAGCCCGTCGTATTCGATTGCGCGTTCACGGCGCAGCGCCGCGCCACGGCGTTTCGCGCCGCACGGATCACGCCGCGCGCGCGCGTCGCCGGGCCGCAGACGGCCGTGGTCGTAGGTCCGTCCGGCGAGGAGATCCATACCGACAAATACGGCCGCATCAAGGTGCAGTTTCATTGGGAGCAGCTCGCGGCGCCCGGCTCGCGCGGGACGCTGCAACGATGCTGGGTGCGCGTCGCGCAGCCGTGGGCAGGCAAGGGCTGGGGCGCGTTTTTCCTGCCGCGCATCGGTCAGGAAGTGCTGGTCGATTTCATCGAAGGCGACCCGGACCAGCCGCTCGTGACAGGAAGCGTCCATAACGCCGCGCAGATGCCGCCGCTCGACCTGCCCGCGAAGAGCGCGCGCACGACGCTTAAGAGCAATTCGACGAAAGGCGGCAACGGCTTCAACGAAATGCGCTTCGACGACACCAAGGGTTCCGAGCAACTCTTCTTCCATGCCGAGCGCAACCTCGACGCATGGGTCAAGTACGACGCGCTGATGCGAGTCGGCCATGAACGGCACGTGCTCGTCGAAAAGAACGATTTCGCCCGCTGCGGCGGCGATCGCAGCGATGCGCTCGCGGGCAATCACAGCGGACGCATCGGCGGGAAGCTGTCGCTCGATGTCGCACAGGACACCCAGCACAAGTCCGGCACGAACCTCGTGCTCACGGCTGGCGCGAACGTCGACATCAAGGGAGCGGTCAACGTGACGATCGAAGCGGGAACCCTGCTCACGCTCAAGGCGGGCGGCAACACGATCGTGCTCGGACCGGCCGGCATTGCGATCAACGCGGCGGGGCCGGTGACAATCGACGGCGCGCTCGTGAAGATCAACTGCGGCGGGGCGGGAGCGGGGTCCGGCGCGATCAGCGCGTCGCCCGATGCGCCCGTCGATCCGCAACCCGCCGACGACGGTACGCGATGAACACGCCCGCCAATCACCACGCGCCGGGCGCCCGCGCCTGCGCACACGAGGGACACATGATGCGCATGACGCTCGCGGTCAGGACTTACCAGGGAGCCGCGCCTGACGCGCCGCTCGCGTGCGGTTTTGATACCGCGGGCGGCACGATCGGACGCGGGCAGGACAACACGATGGTGCTGCCGGACGCGCTGAAAACAGTGTCGCGCGTGCATGCGCGAGTCGACTGGAGCGAGGACGGCTGGCGGCTCGCCGACCTCGGCAGCAATCCGAGCCGGCTCAACGGCCGGCCGATTGCGAACGGACGGCCCGCGCGGATCGCAAACGGAGACCGGCTGGAGATCGGCGGGTACGCGATCGAGGTCGCGACCATCGAGCGCCCGGTGGAGACAGGCTTCGAAGCGCCGCCGGGCGTCCATGACGGGCGCGCGTTCGATCCGTTGGATGGTGCCTTGCCAGCCGCGTTGTCCGGCGATCCGCTCGCGAATGCGGCCGTGCTGGCCGGCTCGCCGTTGCCCGGCGCACTGTTCGATCCGCTTGGCGCGCCACTCGGGCAAGGCTCGCGCCACCCGCGCCAGCCGGATGGACGCGCCGCGTTCATCGGATCGGAGAACGATCATGTTTCTCCGGAGCAGTTCGCGTTCGTGCCGGACGCACGCAGTCCGGCTGGCGGCATTCCCGACGACTACGATCCGCTGCGCGACGAGGCGCTGGCGCTGCCGCGTCGGCAAGCGGAGGTCGCGGCCGCCATGCATGACCTGCTCCAGACTTCACCGCAGCAGCCGCAGGCGCCGCTCATCGCATTCGCCACGGCGCCCGAAGCCGCGCCGGTTCCTCAGCCCGCCGCCTGCGCCGATCCGACGCTTGCCGCCTTGCTCGACGGACTCGGCGTCCACCTCGACGCAGCCGCGCTGCGCGAGCGCAACGCGGCGGACCTCGCGCGTCTGGCCGGCGCGATGCTGCGCACGGCGGTGCGCGGCGCCGTCGATGTGCTGCTGTCGCGCTCGGTGCTCAAGCGGGAGATTCGTGTCGACACGACGCTGCTGCTTCAGCGGGACAACAACCCGCTCAAGTTTTTCCCCGATGGCGACAGCGCGCTGCAGCAGATGCTCAACGGCCGCAGCAGCGCGGGTTACCTGCCGGCGCAGGCCGCGCTGGAAGGCGCATTCGACGACATTCGCCGGCACGAACTCGCCGTCCTCGCGGGCATGCGCGCAGCGCTGCAGCATTTGCTCGGCCGCTTCGATCCGCAAGCCCTTGGCCAACCCGAGGCGCACGGCGGCTGGCTCGACCGGCTGTCCGCGCGCCGCAAGGCGAAGCAGTGGGACCGCTTCGTCGCGCTGCATACCGAGCTTGCGCGCGCCAGCGCCGACGATCTCCAGGCGCTTTGCGGCAGCGCCTTCAACGACGCCTACGAGCGGCAAGCGGGCCTTCGGCCCGGCAGCCAGCCGCACACCTTCACTCACTCTCAGCGAGACGGCAATGTCCTGGAATAACAAGGTGATCTGGTCAGAAGGAATGCTCCTGCAGCCGCAGCATCTCCAGCAGCACGACCGCTGGTTGCGCGCGCAGATCGATGCGCGCTGCGCGGCGCTGCGTCCCTATGCATTTGGCTTCTCGGAACTGACGATCGACGCCGAGCAGCTGAAACTCGGCCGCATCGCGCTGACCGCGTGCGCGGGCGTCCTGCCGGACGGCAGCCCCTTTCGCCTGCCGTCGGACGACGAATTGCCGCTGCCGCTCGCCGTCCCCGAAGACGCACGCGGCCTCACCGTGGTGCTCGCGCTGCCGGTGGCGCGTCACGGCGTCCCGGAAGCCGCACAGGCCGCGCAGGCGACGCGCGCAGCGGGCGATACCCGTCACGACGGCTTCGCGCGTCACCGCATCGCGGAAACCGAAGTGCTCGACAGCAACGAAGGCGCGACCGGCGCCGCTCTCGTGCAGGTCGGCAAGCTGCAGTTGCGGCTCGCGTTCGAGCAGGACGTCGCTCATGCGCATGTGACGCTCGGCATCGCGCGCATCGTCGAGCGTCGCGCCGACAACCGCGTCGTGCTCGATACCGAATACGCGCCGCCCTGCCTCGACTACCGCGTGACGCGCAGGCTGTCGTCGTTCGTCGACGAACTCGTCGGCCTGTTGCACCAGCGCGCGGATGCGCTCGCCGCACGCCTCGCGCAGCCTGCGACGACGGGCGCCGCCGAGATCGCCGACTTTCTGCTGCTGCAAGTGCTCAACCGCGCGGAGCCGCTGTTCGCGGGACTCGCCTCGACGACCGGCTTGCATCCGCACGACCTGCATCACCACGCGCTGCAACTGGCGGGCGAGCTCGCGACCTTCTGCCAGCCGGGCAAGCGGCCGGGCGCGTTTCCGGCGTACCGGCACGAGCGGCTCGACGAAACCTTCACGCCGCTCGTCGATGCGTTGCGCGCCGCGCTCAGCACGGTGATGGACCCGCACGCGGTGCCGATCGCGCTGGAAGAGCGCAAGTACGGGCTGCGCGTCGCGGTCGTGCCGGATCGCGACCTGTTCCGCTCGGCGAGTTTCGTGCTCGCGGTGAAGGCTGACCTCGCGCCCGCCGCGCTGCTGAATGGCTTCCCGCCGCAGGCGAAGCTCGGTCCCGTCGAACGTATTCGCGACCTGGTGAACCTCCAGTTGCCGGGCATCGGGTTGCGGGCGCTGCCCGTGGCACCGCGCCAGTTGCCGTTCCACGCGGGCTTCACCTACTTCGAACTCGACCGGACGAGCGAGTTGTGGAAGCAGTTCGCGACCTCGGCCGGGGTGGCGTTGCATGTCGCCGGCGATTTCCCCGGGCTTGCCTTCGAGTTCTGGGCGATCCGTCCTTAAGCGACGAAAAACCAGCGACGAAACCAGCGACGCACGCACGACCTCATGCAAAGGACCAGACCGTGAACGACCAGACACTGCCGGCGGCCAGCGCCGACTGGGATGAAACCCTCCTGATCCCGCAACCGGGCGGGCGGCGCGGCGCGCAGCCGCCGAGCGGAACGCACAGCGCGGCGCCGTCGGCGCAGGTACCGGTGATTCCGGTTGCGAGCGGTTTGAACCCGCTCGTGCGCGCCGCGAACCCGCTGCTCGAACTGGCGCTGCCGTTGCGCATGCGACCGTGGATCGCCGATGTCGACGGACTGCGCGCACAACTCGTGCAGATGGTGAAGACCTTCGAGCACGACGCACGGGCGAGCGGCATCGATACCGAACGGCTCGCGGCCGCGCGCTATTGCCTGTGCACCTGCATCGACGAGGCGATCTCCGGCACGCCGTGGGGCAGCGGCGTGTGGGCGAGCCGAAGTCTGCTCGTCACCTTCCACAATGAGGCATCCGGCGGCGAACGCTTCTTCCTGATCCTGCAGCGGCTCGCGCAGGACCCGGCGGGCAACGTCGATGTGCTCGAACTGATTTACGTGATGCTGTCGCTCGGATTCGAGGGACGCTATCGCCTGATCGATGGCGGACGCACGCAACTCGACTCCGTGCGCGAGCGGCTCGAACGGATGATTCGCGTGCAGCGAGGCGCGTTCGAGACGGAACTGTCGCCGCACTGGCAGCCCGTGCAGCGTACCCGCCGGCCGATGTCGCAACTCGTGCCGCTGTGGGTCGCGGCCGCGCTCGCCGGGGTCGTGCTGGCCGGGACGCATGTCGCCCTCGGTGTGAGCCTGAATCGCGCGTCGGACCCGGTTTTCGATGCGCTGAACCGGATTCGCGTGAGCGCGCATCCGGCTGCTGCCGCCCCAGCGGTTGCGGCCCCGATGCCCGCCGCGACCGTGAAACTCGCGACGTTCCTCGCTCCCGAAATCGCGCAAGGGCGGGTGAGCGTGCGCGAGGGCGCGGACCGCACGGTCGTCGCGATCAACGGCGACGGGCTCTTCGGCTCCGGCAGCGCGACGCTCGACCCGGCGTATGCACCGCTGATGACACGCATCGCCGAGGCCCTCGAGGCCGTGCCGGGCAAGGTCGTCGTGACCGGCCACACCGATGGCCAGCGGCTCCTCTCGGCCCGCTTCCCGTCGAACTGGCATCTCTCGCAGGCGCGCGCCGAGAGCGTGCGCGCGCTGCTCGCGGCGAACACCGGCACGGCGGATCGCTTCAGGGCCGAAGGTCGCGGCGACGCCGAGCCGCTCGCCTCCAACGATACGCCGGCGGGCCGCGCGAAGAATCGTCGCGTGGAGATCACGCTGCTGGCACCAGGAGCGTCGTCGTGACGCGTCGCTCCGAACACATCACCCGACGGGGAGAACTCGCATGAAAAAGATCGCTGGATGGTTCAAGACGCCGCAAGGCCTGACGCTCGCGGGCGTGACGGCCCTCGCGCTCGCGCTGTGGTTCGAAGGTCCGCTCTTCGCCTTCGACGGCCGCGCGCCGCTCGAAACGCAGGCGAGCCGCTGGTTCGCGATCGGCTTCCTGCTGCTCACTTGGGCACTCGTGTGGACGGGCCGCCTGCTGGCCGCGCGGCTCGTCAATCTGCGCTTCGTGAGCGGGGTGGCGGGGCAGGCGCCGTCGCAGTCCGCGGGCGGCGCCGAGATCGCGCTCTTGCGCGAGCGCTTCGAACAGGCGCTCGCGATGCTCCGCCGGGCGCGCGTGAAAGGCAGCTTCGGCCGCCAGTGGCTGTATCAGTTGCCGTGGTACATGTTCATCGGCGCGCCGGGCACGGGCAAGACGACGGCGCTCGCGCACTCAGGACTGCGCTTTCCGCTGCGCGACAAGCTGGGTGGCGATGCGATCGGCGGCGTCGGCGGGACGCGTCACTGCGACTGGTGGTTCACCGACGACGCCGTTCTCGTCGATACAGCCGGCCGCTACACGACGCAGGACAGCGACGCACAGGCCGACGAATCCGCGTGGACGGGCTTCCTGCACCTGCTGCGCAAGTACCGGCCGCGCCGTCCGCTGAACGGGATCATCGTCACGCTGTCGGCGGCCGATCTCGTGCGACAGGACGACGCCGCGCGCGATGCGCACGTGCGCGTAGTCCGCGCGCGTCTGGATGAACTCGCCGAGCGGCTCGGCATGCGCCTTCCGGTCTATCTGGTGGTGACAAAGTGTGACCTGCTCGCGGGCTTCACCGAATTCTTCGACGACCTCGGCCACGAAGAGCGCACGCAGGTGTGGGGCATGACGTTTCCGCTCGACGAATTGGCGAATGCGGAGCGGGCGCTCGGCGTGTTCCCCGGTGAATTCGATGCGCTCGGCGCCCGGCTGCAGGCACGCGTGCTGCATCGCATGCAGCGCGAGACCGATGTACACCGCCGCGCGCTGATCTACGGGTTTCCACAGCAATTCGCGGGACTTCAGCCGGCGCTGCGCCGCTTTCTCGACGATACGTTTCGCGGCACGCGCTACGAAACGGCGCCGCTTTTGCGCGGCGTGTACTTTACGAGCGGCACGCAGCACGGCCGGCCGATCGATCGCGCCATCAGCTCGATCGCCCAGTCGTTCGGGCTGCGCCGCGATGTGGCCTTCAACCGCGACGCGGCGGGGCGCGCGTACTTCATCAACCGGTTGCTGAAGGACGTGGTGATCGGCGAGGCGGGGCTGGCCGGTTTGAATCCGCGGCTCGAGCGCTGCCGGGCGTGGCTGCAGCGCGGCGCGCTCGCGCTGATCGGCGTAACGCTCGCACTGGCGTTGACCGGCATGGCGGTGAGCTATCAGCGCAACCGCGCGTATGTCGTGACGTTCGACCAGCAGATGCGCCATCTGCAACAGCTCACGGCCCACGCCGATGCGCTGGGCGATCCGCGCGCGCTCCTGCCGATGCTCGACGCGGCGCGCGCGCTGCCGGGCGGCGATGCGGACGCGGGCAAGCCCGTGCCGTGGCTCACGCGGCTGTGGCTGTATCAGGGCGACAAGCTCGGCCAGCAGGCGCAGGTGACGTATCGGCGGCTGCTCGATGACGCGTTGCTGCCGCTCGTCGTCGCGCGGCTCACGGATGCGCTGCGGCGCGGTGCGGACAATGAGGCGACCGCGCCTGCATACCGTTACGAGGCGTTGCGCACCTACCTGATGCTCGGCGATCCGCAGCACTACGACGCCGGCGCCGTGCGCGCATGGGCCGCGCGCGACCTGGAGCGCGATGCCCATGCAGAACAGAAACGCGCGCTCGACGGCCATCTCGCCGCGCTCTTCGATAAATCCCGCTTCGACCCGTCGTTGCCGCTCGATCGCGAGTTGATCGCGGCGGCGCGCGCGAACCTCGGTGAATTGCCGCTCGCGCAGCGGATCGGCAATCGCGTGGACCGCGAACTGACTCAGGCGAACGTGGCCGCGTTCAGCGTGAGCGCCGCAGCCGGCCCGAACGCGCCGCTGCTGCTCACGCGCGCGAGCGGTGCCGCGCTCACGGCTGGCGTGGCCGGCGCCTATACGCGCGCGGGCTACGCGCAATACCTCCGGTTCCGCGATGCCGCGCTGGCCGACGTCGCACGAGACGCATGGGTGCTCGGCCGCGATGACGTCGCGCCGACGCCGGAGGGAATCGCCGAATTGCGCGCTGCACTCGATGCGCGCTATTTCGCTGACTATGTCCATGCGTGGGATGGCCTGCTCGCGGACGTGAGCGTCGTGCCGTTCGCCGGCCTGACCGATGGCGCGCGCATCGCGAACCAGTTGTCCGCGCATGATTCGCCGTTGCAAAAACTGATCGTTGCGGCGGCGCGCGAGACGACGCTTGCCGATGTGAGCGTCGATCATCCGGTAAACGAGAGCCCCGCGACGCGCACCGGACCAGTCGATGCGGCGAAGAAACGCCTTGCCGCCGCGCTCGGCAGCGAGCAGCCGGCCGCGCCCGCCAGGACGGCCGACGCGGCAGCGCCGGTGACGCCCGTCGATATCCACTTCCAGGCCTTGCACGAACTGGCCGGCAAGCCGGGCGATTCCGCACCGCTCGATCAGGCGTTCGCACCGCTCAAGGACGCCGCCGTCTTCCTCGATGCCGCCGACGCCGCGCGCCGCATGGGACAGCCGGCGCCCGCCGGTGACGCGCTCGGCAAGCTCAGGCTCGCGAGCCAGACGCAGCCCGCGCCGCTCACGCCGGTGGCCGCATCGCTCGCAGTGACGGGCGGCGCGTTGCTCGAAGGCGGCGAGCGCGCCCGCCTGAACGCGCAGTGGAGCGCGGGCGCCGGCCAGTTGTGCCACAAGGCGCTCGACGGCCGCTATCCGCTCGTGCGGGCTTCCACGCGCGACGTCGCCGCCGACGATTTCAGCAAGCTCTTCAGCCCGGGCGGCCTGATCGACGACTTCTTTCAGAAGAACCTCGCGCCCCTGGTCGATACGAGCGCGGCGGTCTGGCAATGGCGCGCGGGCGCCGCTCCCGCCGGCATGCCGCGCGACGTGCTGGCGCAGTTTCAGCGCGCCGCGCAGATCCGCGACGCGTTCTTCCGCGATGGCAGCCGCGACATGTCGATTCGCTTCGGCGTGAAGCCGCTGGCGATCGATCCGTCGATCGTCCGGCTGACGCTCGATTTTGACGGGCAGCCGCTCATCGTCACGCAGGACGCGCTGTCAGCCGCGCTCTTTCAGTGGCCGAGCGGCAAGAACACCGGCCGGGCGCGCGCGGAGTTCACTCCGGCGGCGGCCGGGCAGGCCGCATCGTTCGAGGCGAGCGGTCCGTGGGCGCTGTTCCATCTGATCGACGCGGGGCGTCTGGAGCCGACCGCACAGGCGGACCGCTTCAGACTTACGCTCGATTCCGCCGGCCGCAAGGCAGTGCTCGAACTCGATGCGAACAGCGTCGTCAATCCGTTCCGGCGCGCGCCGCTCGAGCAGTTCCGCTGCCCGGATCATCTCTGATGCGAGCGTCCTCGACCGCCGGATGCTTCGGCAAGCTGCGAGGCAACGGCGATTTCGTCGTGAGGCGCCTGCCGCCGTCGTTCGTCGAACCGTGGGACGCGATGCTGCAAGCCGGGATGCTGGCAAGCCGCGCGGCGCTCGGCAGCGAATGGGCCGGCGTGTATTCGAGGGCGCCGCTGTGGTGCTTCGCACTGGGCGGCGGCGTAGCGGGGGAGAGCGGCTGGGCAGGCGTGCTGATGCCGAGTGTGGACAGCGTAGGGCGCCACTTTCCGCTGACGATCGCCGCCCCGGTCGATGCGCGCGCGCTGCCTTCCTGGCTGCCGGCCGCTGGCGACTGGTTCGCGCGGTGCGTCGAACTCGCGCTCTCGACACTCCATGAAGGGTCGTGCCTCGCCGGTCTCGATGCGGGCTTGCTGGCGCTTCCGGAGGTTTCGACGATACGCGGCGTCAGCACATCATGCGATGCCTGCGCGCAGGGAACGAGCGTGTGGTGGACAGAGGGTTCGGACACGCTCCTGCCGTCGATGCGTGGCTGTCCCGGCCTGCCGGGCGCGGCATTGGCCGCCGGTCTCTTCGACGGCCGCGCAGACGGCTGGCCTTGGCATCGCCCGCTGTCGCCGGGCGCTGGAATCTAGGCGTCGTCGAAACAGGCGATCACCGCCGTGACGTTGTCCTTGCCGCCCGCGTCGAGCGCCAGATCGATCAGGCGCCTGCATCCCGCGTGCATCGCGGCTTCGGTGTTCGAGGCACCCATTTGCGCGAGCACCGCCTCGATCTCGTGATGCGGCACTTCGCCGTGCAGCCCGTCGCTGCACAGCAGATAGCGGTCGCCGGGCATGCACGCATGCGCCTCCACGACGGGCGCAATCGAAGGCAGCGGCCCGAGCGCCTGCAACAGGACGTTGCGAGGCGGCAAGTGATCGATGCTGCCGAGATCGAGTGCCTGCTGATAGAGCGTCTGGTCACGCGACAGTTGCAGCAGCGCACCATCGCGATATCGGTACAGGCGGCTGTCGCCTATCTGGAACGCGATCAGCAGGCCCGCGCCCGGCGGCCGCCAGAGGCCCGTCACGGTCGTTCCCATCGAACGATGCGGCGCGATGTGTTCGCGCCTGTTCAGCGTGTGGAGCACGGTGTTCGCGTCATCGAGTGCATCGATGACGGCGCGGATCGCCGCGAGCGTGTCGTCGTGGACGGTCGCGTCCGGATCGCCGGCAAGCGTCGCATCGCGGCGCATGCGCGGCAGTGCCAGCTTCGCCGCGATGCGTTCGAGGGCGGTGGAACTGGCTCGCGCACCGAACGCGTGACCGCCCATGCCATCGGCGATGGCGATGAGACTTCGGCGCGTGTCGATCAGGAAGCTGTCTTCGTTCGCGCGGCGCACGCGCCCCGGATCGGACAGGCCAATCGCCGTGCAGGTGCTGAAGCGGGTCGGTGCGGGCAATGGCGGCACGTTCGAGTTCATGCGGGTCTCCATCGATGCGGCGGCTTGCTCGCAGCCGGTCATTGCAAGCCGACGTCGCGCCGGAACCGGACGCGGTCGTGCTCGTCGGGGATGGCGTCGGCGAGGCGTTCGTGCAGCCCGCGCAGGCTGGCTGCGCGCGGCGCTTCCCGTTTCGCGACGATGTGCGCGATCGGGCCGAGGTACACCGCCAGTTTCAGCGCGGCGGATTGCACCTGTTCCGCCGTCAACTGCTGTCCGCTGCGCGACACGTCCGCCGACGTTGTGTGATTCGCGGCGGGTGCGCGAGTGCCCTCGGCGAAGGCTTCGGTGAACTGCCTGCGTCCCTTGTCGGAAGGGATATGTGGCACGAGCAGCGCGACGAGCGCGGGCAAGTTCTCCGTGCGCGCGGCGCAGCGCGCGACCAGCAGGCGCGCGACAGGACCGACCTGAGCGGCGAGCCGCGCTTCGACATTGGCGAGCGCGGCGGCCGGCCACGCTGCGAGCGGCGCGCCGTTGCCGCGCAATGAGCCTGACGCCAGCGCGGCTGGATCTGGCGCGTTGCAGGTTTCGGAGGCTTCCGGCGCAACCGCGATCAGCACCGTGCGATCGTCGTCGCTCTGATGGCTCGTCCCGGTTTTATGCACCGCCCGGAACAGCGCCTGTCGCAACGCGGCCGTGCACGGAAAACGCGCCGCGCGATCCTTTGACAGCGCGCGGAACATCACGCCGTCGAGCGCGGCGGGCAGCGCCGGGTTGCATGCTGATGGCGCGCGCGGCGTATCGCGCAGCACCTGCTGCATCACCGCGGCCTGTGACGCGCCGACGAACGGCCGGTGTCCTGTCAGCATCTGATACAGCACGACTGCGGCGGAAAAAAGATCGGACCGGCCATCGACCGGTTCACCCGCTATCTGTTCCGGCGACATGTAGCTCGGCGTGCCGACGATGGAACCCACCATCGTCATCGACGACGATTCGATGTGCGCGATGCCGAAGTCGGTGACCTTCAACTGGCCGTGTGCGTTAAGAAGCAGGTTCGCCGGCTTGATGTCGCGATGCACGACGCCGTGCTCGTGCGCAAAGCCGAGCGCGGCAAGCAACTGCTCGAACCAGCCGAGCGCAGCAGGGAGGTCGAGCGGGCGGCCCGCTTCGAGCAGGCCGCTGAGCCCGCGCCCTTCGACGAGTTCCATCGCGATATACGCGGTGCCGTCGGTCTCGCCATAGTCGTACACGCTAACGATATTCGGATGCGCGAGCCGTCCTGCCGCCTGCGCCTCGTTGCGAAAGCGCGCCATCAGGCTCGCGCGCTCGCCGTCTTCGAACAGTTCGCGGCGAATGGTCTTGAGCGCGACCCGCCGTTCGATATGCGGATCGAACGCGCGATACACGACGCCCATTGCGCCGGCGCCGAGCCTGCCGTCGATGCGGTACTTGCCGATGGACGTGACGGGCAGCGGCTCCATCGCGGGCGCTCCTTCAGGCCTCGATCATCTTGAACGCTTCCACGAGACTCGTCTTCATGCGCGCGAACGAGGCCGCGAGCGAGGCGATCTCGTCGCGGCCGCGCTCGACGAACGCGTCGCCGTCGAGCTTGCCGAGACTCACTTCGTCGGCGGCCTGCGAGAGCGCGCGGATGCGCCTCGTGACGAGCAGGTGGACCATTGCATTCAGCGCGAACAGCAAGGCCACGAACACGACGAGGAGCGAAACGAGGAACGTGCGCAGCACTGCGTCGCTGCGCGCGACGGGAAGCGCCATCGGCACCGAGACGAAGTCCGCACCGATCACTTCGTGCAGCGCCCAGTTGAAGCCGTTGTTGGGACCGTATTTGTCGATCAGCGTCTTCGGTGCAGCGGACGGCACGCTGTGACATTCCATGCATGCCACATCGTTGATGCGGTTCGGGCGAGCGATGTACAGGTTCGGACCCGATGGCGTATCGCGCACGCCGACCACTTCCTTTAGCTCGGGCCTGTCGTGCAGCCGGCGGATGACGTCGGCTTCCCAGTCAGTGGGGCGGTCGCGCGGATTGGTCGGATTGAGCATCGTCGAGCGATACGAGTAGCCCGCGAGATGCTTTTCCAGCGTCATCAGCGTCTCGACGGCGGAGAACGCCGGCACCGACTGCGGCACGAAGCTGTACTTGAGCTGCGTCTGCAGAAGCGGCGTGACCTGGGTTGCGGTGTAGTTCTGCGCCGCGCTCGCGGCCTCCATGAGGACACGCGCGTTCTGCACCGTTTCATCGACCGCCGAGCGTCGCAGAAGACTTCGCGCGGCGAGGCCGGCCGACGCAAAGCCGATCAGAAAGATCGCGAGGAACACCAGGTTGAATTTGACGCTGAGCGACAGTCTCATGAGGCCACCTCGGACCATTGCGGCGTGCCCGGCCGGCGCGGCGGCGCGGGCCGTGGCGGACACAGCACGGCCCGCCATTCGGGAAGATTGCGCAGATTCCGCCTGATCTGCGTGCGGAACGGTTCGGCGCGTGCGAGCGGCCGGAAGCGCGCGACGAACGTGCTGCGCACGGCGAGCGGCGAGGCGAGCCAGTCGGCGATATCCGCGTAGGCCACCACGCGGCCCTGGACCGGCGCGGCGGCTTTCACTTGCGGACGCGCCGCGATCGAGGCAAGCGGATCGCGAAATGCGAGCGGCATCTCGCCGACGAACGCGGGCGTGGGACGCGCTCGTGTTTCGAGTGGTTTGTCGCTTTCGCGCTGTGCGTAGCGTTCGGCGTTCAGCGGCTGCGGCGCGTCGGCAATGCCGGGCAGAGCGAGCGTGATGCTGCCCGTCTCGACGAAAAGCGAAGCCGCATTCGCGTTCGCGTGGATCACGGCCGCTCCGTGGGAGAGGGCGGCGCGCAACACGACCGTGTCGACCGTGAGCTGGCCGGGCGCAGCGGCAGTGCCGCGTTCAACCTTGAGCCAGCCCGCGAGCAGCGAAAGCGCGTCGAGCATATTGGTTTTCGCGCCGCTCGGCGCTGCATCGACCGTGATGCGCGTCTGGGACCCGAGCAGCGCGATCGTGCCGCTGCCGTCCTCGAGTTGCGCGGCTCCATGAACGCCGGTCGTGAAGATGTCGCCGGGTTCGACGAGAAGCGGTGCATCGACCACGAAGACCGACGTGGCACGAATCAGCGTGACGGGTCCTTCGGGCAACAGCACCGCCTGGGCAGCCTGCGCGAGTGGTGCGGCGCACAGGCACGCGGCACTGATGCCGACGCCCAGCGCGCCGCGCAGCCATCGTGCAAGAACGGATCGCGTTGATGGGTGGATGTTCATCGCCGCCTGCCTCGAAAGTGAAGGGGATTGCGACGAGAACAGCCGTGCCCCGGCTTCTATTCCATGAAAGTTATTTTCCGGGCGATGGAACAAATCCGCGTTCCCCGCTGTTGTCGGCAAGACGGGATCACGGAGCGTTCCGCGAACCCGTCCGATCCGACGACCGATCCATTTCCATTGAACCCAGGGAGTATCCACGATGCGCAAACCCACTTCGCTTGCAGTCGCCTTGACGATCGCGCTGGCCGCCTCGTCCAGCCACGCCGCGTGGCACGTCGACAGCGGCCAGTCGACGTTTTCCTTCATGACGGCCAAGGCGGGCACGCCCGGCACCTCGGCGATAGAAGAAGTGCAGACTTTCAGGCAGATCGATGGTTCGGTCGGCGATGACGGCAAGCTCGTGTTCGACGTTGAACTGGCGAGCGTCGAAACGAACATCGGCCTCAGGAACGAGCGGATCAAGGAGATACTGTTCAAGGTCGCGGACAACCCGAAGGCCGTTTTCACCGGCATAGTCGATGCGCGGCGCCTGAACGCGTTGCCCGCCGGCTCAAGCGTCGATATGGACGTGATCGGTCAGCTCACCCTTAACGGGCAGAGCCGGCCGCTGACGCCGAGCGTGCGCGTCGTGAAACTCGCCTCCGGTGCGCTGCTCGTCGGCACGCGCGTGCCGCTCGTCGTGAACCTGAAAGATTATGGGTTGCAGGACGGCGTCGAAGCGCTGCGCGCGGTGATGAACCTCGATGTGCTCGCCAGCGCCGCGCCGGTCAGCTTTTCGGTGCTGCTCAAGCCGGGACGGTAGAACCCGAATCGCAACAGGACGATGCGCGTTGAAACGTGCGTCGTATCTGCAGCCAGAACAGCTTCAGGCGCCTTCACGATGGTGAAGGCGCTGGATGAATCGAGCTACCGTGCCTCAGCCGTTCAGGAATCCCAGCACAGCCTGCCGTACTTTCAGATCCCACGTCGGTTCCCGCTTGTGATTGCCGGCAAACTCCAGCAGTCCCTTGATCAGATTGTCCTCGGAACCGAAGCTGAATCCGGCGTCGCCGAGGTAATTCGAGCCCCAGACCTTCAGGTCGTCGACGTACTTGCAGCCCGCCTGGAACTCGGCCTCGCCGATCACCGCTTCGTTGTCTTTGAACATCGCAAGAAAATGCATCTTGTCCCCGCAGATGCCCGAGTTCAGCGCAAGCACCGAAAGCACGGGGATCGGGATTGCATAGCGCTTGAACCAGTTGTTGAAGGCGATCGGCTGCGTATGCAGCGCGTCGCGTTGCATACGCGCGTGCCAATGCCCTTCCGCCTGCTTGAAAAACCGCTGGATGCGCAGGATCTCGACGATCTTCCAGATCGTCTTGGCGAGCGTTTCGAGGATCGACACGATCGCTCCGACAATGGTCGATGCGCCCGAACTCGCGATCTGCAGGCCGAGGTCCGCGCCGCCCTTGACCATGTCGTACACGCCCTGGCCGATGCTCAGCTTCATGGCGCGCTTGATGGCCTCGATGATCGTCGCGGGGTGTCCCGCAAGCAACTGGACGTCGCGTCCCGCAACCCATTCGCGATACTTCGTGATGCTGCTATCGACGGTATTGGCGATACCCTTCGCAATGTCGAGACCCGCGCCGATCAGCGGCGCGACCGCCGCGAGCAGCTTCTTGCACAGGAAGTCGACAAGCTTGCGGATCAAACCGGGCATCACGTCAAGCGCTACGCCACCCGGGTCGTTACGGAAGTCCACCATCTTTTCGCGGATCAAGTCCCACAGCTTCCGCGCGGCTTCCTCGATCTTTGTGTGAATGGATTCATACAGGCGTCGCGCGGCGCCCTCGGAAGGCGGCGGCGCGTTTCCCGTCGTGAGCTGGTTGGCGTTCACGAGTGTGCTGCCCTTGTGCTTCCTGATCCGGTTCTGCACTTGATCGAGTGCCGTTGCCGCGGACTTTCGCACGATGCTGTTTTCCAATGCATCGGAGGCGCGCGAGGCGGCTTCGTTCGAATCCGGCGCGAATCCCAGACCGCCGACGGTCACGTCGAAAGCGCCTTCGAGCAGAACCTGAAAAATGTTGTCCTCGATCGTCATGTTGCCGAAGAGGTACAGCACGCCGAGCCGCGAATTGATCAGCGCTGGCGTCATGAAGTCCTGTGCGCCCGAGGCGGCATCGGTGTCGCCCTGACCGCGCAACTCCTGATCGAGCAGCGTGAAGAGTCGCGATTCATTACGTGGGTGCCTCTCCCACTCGCAACCGGGCCCGACGCTTTCCTTCCAATGCTTGAACGCAGTCGACAGCTGGTGAAACTGATACATGGTGCGATTGCGCTGATACATGAGTATCTGCGTGTCGAGCGCATTGAGCATTGCGCCGCGCGGCTGCACGAGCGACGATGTTCCCCTGAGCCATTCGTCGTAAGGGACGATAGTGGGTAGCTGGCTGTTGCTGAACGGCATCGGAGGTCTCCTTGCGCCTTTGATTCTGGTGATTTGATTTGCTGCACCCGCGTGTCTAGCACCAGGCGATGTCGCGAAGCTCGACGTAGTGGCTTTCGATCAGCCGGCCGCTGCGGCTGCGGATATCGACTCGATAGAAGCAGCCGAGATTGAAGAAGCTTTGCTGCATGACGTAGATTGCGCGGTGCATGGTCTCTCCTCGCTGCCCGAGCCGCTGTGCGCGTCGAGCCTTGTTGCGCGCGGTGCAGTTTCCCGCGCAGTCCATGCTTACTTGAACAACGCGCGATGGCGTTTTCTTCCGTGCAGACGGAGAAATTTATTTCCGGGCGAGCCGGGAATAAAGGGGTGGTTTTATGTGTAAGGGTCGTCCACCACGGCCGCGATTCCATTAAAGTGATCGATCGCGCCGGGTGCGAAGCGTGCTTGTTTGTATCTGATTCAATACCGGGACGGTTGCCAAAACGCGAGGACAGCGGGGTCCGGATGATTGGCCAGAAACAGTTCCATACACTCCGCTAGCGCGGTCGGCGGTAGCCAGGGATAGGTCAGCGATTCCTGCAACGTTCGAAGCTTCACGGCACCGGGATCATCGATCAAGTCCATGCGCTCGATGGCGATATGCAGCCCGATGATCCTGTCCACTTCCCCAGGCACGCTGCTGATTCGCCACGCGTACGTCCCCTTGCCGAGCCGCAGAGACTCGTTGTCCTTCTGACGCATCGCCACGACCCACGGCATCGTGCAGATGCCTTCCTCATTCGCTTCCGGCGCCGCGCATACGTAGTAGGTGCGGCATCGGTCGAACCGCTCGCCGAAGTCGGTTACCAGTGTCCTGGCGATCGCGGAGGCGCCGATTACGCGATGGGGAAAGTCGATTGCATCGGTCGCAATCGAAAATGTCACTTCGGCGTCGGCTGCGAAACAATCATGGATCAGATCGGGCTGGTTCTGATCCTTCGCGCGGATATAGCATTCCAGAAGAGACTGAACAGAAGATGACGACATGGCGGATATAAAGTAGACGACAATCTCAAGGTCGCCGCGCGCGAGCATGACGATTCTGGGCTTTGCCGTATAATTAGTTTTAAAAGGTAACTACATTAGCATCCGGGAGTTTGCGCGTCATGCCGAAGCAGGTCGATGAATCCGCTCTTACAATCACGAACCCAGCGTGCCTCGTCGATGGGACGGACAAGGAGTTCCGCCATCTGATCAACGGTCTTCTTCCGTTCGCCGCGCGGCTGCTGTCCGTGCGCGACGGCTTTGGGACAATCATCGGCCTGACCGGCATCCAGTATTCGTTGCTCGTCTCGGTCGCACATCTTTCGCACGGCGAGTCGGTGACGGTGAACCGGCTCGCGGACCATCTGCATTTGAGCGGCGCGTTCGTCACGATCGAGACGGGAAAGCTCAAGAAGCTCGGCCTGATCGACAAGCGGTCGGACCCAGACGACAAACGAAAGATGCGCCTGACGATGACATCGAATGGAGTAAAGCTGCTCCGTGAACTGGCCGCCACGCAACAGCGCATCAACAACGTGCTGTTCGAAGGCGTCACGAAGGCCGAATTCAAGGCGCTGTGCTCGGTTGTCGACCGGCTCGTCGCGAACGGCGATCGCGCAACGCTCGATCTGTCTCATCTGATCGCACGTCAGGAAAAAGGGTAGGTCCGTGGCCGACTGCATGATCAGTGCGCGGCCCACTGGATCGTGTTCAGATCGATGCCTTCGAGGTGCATGTCCCACAGCGGACTCAACGCACGCAGCCTGACCACCGTCTCTTTCACCTGAAGGATCACCTCGTCGACTTCCGCCTCGGTGGTAAAGCGGCCGAGCGTGAAGCGAATCGAGCTGTGCGCCAGTTCATCGCTGCGCCCGAGCGCGCGCAACACGTACGAAGGTTCCAGCGATGCCGAGGTGCATGCCGACCCCGATGACACCGCGACTCCCTTGATGCCCATGATGAGCGATTCACCTTCGACGAAGTTGAAGCTGACGTTCAGATTGTGCGCAATGCGGCGCGTCGGGTCGCCGTTGACATAGACCTCGTCCAGTTCCAGAAGGCCCGCAAGCAGCCGGTCACGCAATGCGCCGACGCGCCGGCGTTCCACTTCCATCTCTTCCTTCGCAAGACGAAACGCTTCGCCCATCCCGACGATCTGATGCGTCGGCAGCGTGCCCGAGCGCATGCCGCGTTCGTGTCCGCCACCGTGCATCTGCGCTTCGATGCGCACGCGCGGCTTGCGCCGCACATACAGCGCGCCGATGCCTTTCGGGCCATAGACCTTGTGCGCGGTCACCGTCAGCAAATCGACACCGAGATCATCGACGTCGATGACGATCTTGCCGGCCGCCTGCACCGCGTCGCAATGGAACACGATGCCTTTCTCGCCGCACATCGCCCCGATTGCGGCGATTGGCTGTATCACGCCGGTTTCGTTGTTGACCATCATGACGGACACGAGGACGGTGTCGGCGCGCAGTGCCGCGCGGACCGTCGAGAGGTCGAGCAGTCCGTCTTGCCCGACGTCCAGATACGTGACTTCGAATCCTTGTCGCTCCAGCTCGCGGCAGGTGTCCAGCACAGCCTTGTGCTCGGCTTTCACCGTCACGATGTGACGGCCGCGCGCCTTGTAAAAGTTTGCCGCCCCTTTGATCGCGAGGTTGTTGCCTTCGGTCGCGCCCGACGTCCAGATGATTTCACGCGGGTCCGCGTGCAGCAGATCGGCCACGTGCCCGCGCGCGGTCTCAACCGCTTCCTCCGCTTTCCAGCCGTAGCTGTGGCTGCGCGATGCGGGGTTGCCGAAGTGCTCGTACAGAAACGGAACCATTTTCTCGACCACGCGCGGATCGACTGGCGTCGTCGCGCTGTAGTCCATGTAAATGGGGCGTGAGGATGATCCGGATTGCATCGTTCGTGCTCCAGCGCAGTGTCTTTCCTGACGTGAAAGACTGGGTTGCAAGGTCGCCCGCAGTGTAGCCCGGACGTTTGCGCGTTCGGGGGAACACCCACTCGCCGAGTAGGGATGTCTTTCATGCAAAGCTTTTTTGCCGAGGGTTAACGATAGCTTGAACAGCCGCATCGTTTGGAATTTAATAAAAGCTATGTAACAAAGCTAAAAAAAGATGCTTTGTGTTTTCGGGACGGAGGCGTCGCCGGCAGAGCGGCGCGAAGGAGAGCGAGATGAAAGTCAGCATCGTACGGCCGAGCGGCGATCCGGAAGTGCAGCGCGAGTTCCGTGGCGCGTTATCCATGTTCGCGACGGGTGTCGCGGTTATCACGGCGCCGAGGCGCGAAGGGCTGCCAATCGGCATGACCGTCGCTTCGTTCAATTCGGTGTCGCTCGATCCGCCGCTGATTCTATTCTCGGTAGACCGCCGCAGCTTGAGTCTCGGCGATCTGTGTGCATCCGACAGCTACGCCGTCAACGTGCTCGAAGAGTCGCAACAAGACATGTCGAACCGGTTCGCGAAGGGCAACGGCGACAAGTGGGGCTGGCGCGACAACACGACGGACCAATGCGACACCCCCGTCCTGCTTCCCGACACACTCGCGACCTTCGAATGCGAACCGTATGCGCAATACGACGGCGGCGACCACGTGATCTTCGTCGGCCGCGTGACCCGTCATCGGACACGCTCGCAAGGACGTCCGCTCATTTTCTTCGGCGGCCGCTACCACACGCTCAACGGCGTTCACGCAGCGTCGGCCTGAAACGGCAGACGAATTCATTCCTGGAGAACATCATGATCAAAAACGGCACTCAACACATTGCGTCATTGCGCGACGGACGTCAGGTCTATCTGGACGGAAAGGCGGTCGGCGACGTCACCGCGCATCCCGCATTCCGCAATTCGATCCGCAGTTACGCAAGTCTCTACGACTATCAGGCGCGTCCGGAGAACGTCGAGAAGATGACTTTCGTCTCGCCGGATTCCGGCAATCGCGTGAGCCGCATCTGGGAACTGCCGACGTCCTATGAGCAACTGGTCGAGCGGCGCGCCGCACTCGAGGCGTGGACCGAGTTGCACTTCGGCTTCATGGGCCGCTCGCCGGATCACGTCGCGTCGTGCATCTCGGGCATGTTCATGGGGATCGACCTGTTCGAACAGTACGATCCGGCCCGCGCAGGCGCGCTGCGCGACTACTACAAATATGCCCGCGACAACGATCTCTTCCTGACATACGTGATCGTCAATCCGCAGGCCAATCAGTCGAAGTCGGCGCATGAGCAGGAGGACAAGTATCTCGCGGTGGGCATCGTCGACCAGGATGCGGAAGGCATCACGGTGCGCGGCGCGAAAATGCTCGCGACGAGCGGCATCATGGCGAACGAGGTCTTCTGCAGTTGCATTCAGCCGCTGCGTGAAGGCGACGAGATGTACGCGCTTTCGTTTGCAATTCCGATGAACGCCAGGGGCATGAAGGTGATGTCGCGCAAGTCCTACGAGGCGCACGCGCAATCGGTGTTCGATAATCCGCTGTCGAGCCGCTACGACGAGAACGACGCGGTGCTGTATTTCGACGACGTCAAGGTGCCGTGGGAACGGATCTTCGTCGCCGGCGATGTAGCGATGTGCGCGAAGCAGTTCCATGCGACGCCGGCGCACGTCTACCAGAACTATCAGTGTCAGGTGCGGCTGATGACGAAACTGCGTTTCCTCGTCGGTCTCGGTCTCAAGACGTCGGAAATCAACGGCACCAACGCGTTCCCACAGGTTCGCGAGACGCTGGGCCAGCTGGCATCGGAAGCGTCGATGGTCGAGGCGTATGTCTATGGCATGGAGGCAAAGGGCAGCGTGGTCAACGGTTACTACGTACCCGACCGCAACATGCTCTACAGCTCGCAGGTGCTCACTCAGCAACTCTATTCGAAGATTCTCAACACGCTGCGCGAACTCGCGGGCGGCGGAATGATCATGCTGCCGTCCAGCCTGCACGACTTCGAGAATCCGGACCTCGCCCGCATCATCGAGAAAACCCAGAAGTCGCCCGTTTGCAGCGCCGAGGAACGCGTGAAGTTCTTCAAGCTTGCATGGGACGCGGTGGGCTCGGAGTTCGCCTCGCGGCACAACCAGTACGAACTGTTCTATGCGGGCGCTTCGTTCGTGACCAAGGGTCACGCGTATCGCAGCTACGACTGGCGGCGCGCCACCGGTCTCGTCGACAACCTGCTGTCCACCTATTCGCTCGATGCGGAACTCGCGAAGACACGCCAGGCGGCCTGACATCGATTGAACGCAAATCAGCATTCCCCACAGGAGAGAAGCATGGCTATCAACAAACTTCACGACGAGTTTCATGGACTCGATATGGCAGAAGGCTGGCAGTTGCCGGAAGGCTATGCGCCCGGCTCGGGCGCGCAGGAACTGATCCTGTCCGGTGCGCTCGACACCGACAGCAAGCGCGGCAGCCGCACGCGTCTATTGCGCCTGCCCGCAGGGATGCATACGACGAAGCCGTTCGTCCACGACTACTGGGAGGAAGTGTTTCTCGTTGAAGGCGATCTCACCGTCGGCAACGACGAGAAAGGCGAGGGCGGCGAGCCATTCGAAGGCTATACCTACGCGGTGCGTCCGCCAGGCGCGTGGCATGGCCCGTTCAAGTCGAACGGCGGCTGCGTGCTCCTCGAAGTTCACTACTACGACCCGGCCTGATCATGCTCCCCGCTCTCGAATCATTGCGCGCCCAACTCGCCGACGGCCGTCTCCATGCGGCGACGCTTCTCGCGTCGTGCGTCGAGCGTATCGGCGATGGCACGGGCGAAGGTGAGCGCGTCTTTCCGCACGGCCCGAGTCCGGCGGCAGCAGCGCAGGCAGCCGCAAGCGACGCGCTGCGCCGCTATGGCGTCGCGGGTCCGCTCTCGGGCATCCCGGTCTCGGTGAAAGATCTCTTCGACGTGCAAGGTGAAGTCACACGGGCCGGCAGCAGGATTCTTCCCGAGCGAGCCGCCACACGCGACGCCGTCGCGATCGGCAGACTGCGCGCGGCGGGCGCGGTGTTCGTCGGCCGCACCAACATGACAGAGTTCGCGTATTCGGGCCTTGGCATCAATCCGCACTTCGGCACGCCCGCGAACCCTTTCAACAGAAGCGCGGCGCGCATTCCGGGCGGCTCGTCGTCGGGTGCGGCGGTGTCGGTGACGGATGGCATGGCCGCTGCCGCGATCGGCTCGGATACCGGCGGTTCGTGCCGCATCCCGGCGGCGCTGTGCGGCCTCGCCGGTTTCAAGCCAACAGCCGCACGCATTCCGGTAGAAGGCGCGGTGCCGCTGTCGCCGAGTTATGACTCGATTGGCTCCATCGCTCCGAGCGTCGCGAGCTGTGCCGTGCTCGATTCGATCATGGCTGGTGACACGGAACCGGGCGCATTCGTGCCGCATTCGCTGCGGGGTGTACGGCTGGCCATACCGACGAGCATCGTGCTCGACGACATGGACGTAAGAGTAGCAGCCGCGTTCGAACGGGCGATTGCGCGGTTGACGGCGGCGGGCGCGATCGTGCGGGAAGTGTCGTTCGACAGTTGGCAGCACCTTTCGACCCTCGGTCAGCATGGCGGCCTCGTCGCGGCTGAAGCATGGGCATGGCACGTCGGACTGATCAAGCGTCATGCCGGCGAATACGACCCACGCGTAATCTCTCGCATCCGGCTCGGCAGCGAACACAGCACGGCCGATTACCTGCGCAACCGTGCGCTGCGGGCCCAGCTTTGCCGGCAAGCCGACGACGAAATGCGCCCCTTCGACGCCATCGTCTGCCCGACCGTGCCGATCGTCGCGCCGCGCATGGCGGACCTCGAGGAGGAGCCCGCTTACACGGCGACCAATCGCTTGCTGCTACGCAATCCGTCGATCGCCAACATGCTCGATCTGTGCGCAGTGTCGATTCCCTGTCACGAACCGGATCAGGCACCCGTTGGCCTGATGTTGATGGGCCGGTGCATGAGCGATCGCCAGTTGCTCGCAATAAGCATGGGTGCCGAGCCGGTTGTGCGTCCGCAGTGATCCGTCGCTCTTCCTAAACCCTATCAAGGAGACTTCCATGTTCAGGCAACTCGCGTGCTCCGCAATGTCCGCCGCCGTTGCGATGGCGTGCGCATCCGGCTCTCAAGCGGCCAGCGCCGCCGACATCAGTGACGGCGTGGTGAAGATCGGCGTGCTCACCGACATGTCGTCGATCTTTTCCGACATCGGCGGGAAAGGCTCGGTCGTCGCCGCGCAGATGGCCGTCGACGATTTCGGCGGCAAAGTGCTCGGTGTGCCGGTCAAGGTGATCAGCGCCGATCACCAGAACAAGACCGATGTCGCCGCGACGGTCGCGCGCGAATGGTTCGACAACCAGCAGGTCGATATGGTGCAGGACCTGTTGCCGTCGTCCGTCGCGCTCGCGGTGTCGAACGTGGCGAAGGAGAAGCACCGGATCGCGATCGCAAGCGGCGCGGGCACGACCAAGCTCAGCAACGAGGCGTGCTCGCCGTACACGATCCAGTACTCCTACGACACCTATGCGTTGACGACGAGTCTCGTGAAGGCGATGGCGCGCGCAGGCGATAACTCGTGGTACTTCCTGACCGTCGACTACGCGCTCGGCGCATCGCTGAAGAACGATTCGGCTGCGGCGCTCAATGCGGCGGGAGGCAAGGTGATCGGCGAATCGAAGCATCCGATGCACGCCGCGGACCTGTCTTCGAACCTGCTGCAGGCGCAGGCGTCGCACGCGAAGGTGATCGGGCTCGCCAATGCGGGCGCCGACACGGTCAACGCGATCAAGACCGCCCGCGAGTTCGGCATCAACGCGCCAGGCAAGCAGAAGATCGCTGGCTTGCAGATGTTCATCAGCGATGTCCACAGCCTCGGCCTCAAGTCCGCGCAGGGAATGATGCTGACGACGCCGTTCTACTGGGACCGGACCGATGCGAGCCGCGCGTGGTCGCAGCGCTTCCTCGCGAAGACTGGCCGCATGCCGACGTTCATCCAGGCGGGCGTCTATTCGTCGACGCTGCACTATCTGAAGGCGGTGCAGGCGAGCAACACGGATTCATCCGACGCCGTGCTCGCGCAGATGCGCAAGACGCCCGTCAACGATTTCTTCGCGACCAACGGCGTGATTCGCGCAGACGGGCTGATGGTGCACGACATGTACATCGCCGAGGTCAAGAGCCCGGAGCAGTCGAAGAAGCCCTGGGATTACTACACGATCAAGCAGACGATTCCCGCAGACGAAGCCTATGCGCCGCTCAGCGCGAGCCATTGCCCGCTCGCGAGCGGGAAGATCGTCGCCGGTAAATAAAGGAGAAGTTGATGAAGACCATCACATTCAACATTGAAGACCGCGACGGCAGCATCGAGCGCGCTATTTCAATCGATACGCTCGTCATCGCGGGCTGGACCGGACGCGACCTGGAGGCGATGGAAAAGCACATCCGCGAGCTCGAAGAACTGGGCATCAGGCGGCCCGCCTATACACCAGCTTTCTACCGCGTCGCGGTGGACCGCTTCGGTCCCGCGCCAATGATGCAGGTCACGGGCGAGGAGAGCAGCGGCGAAGCGGAATTCGTGCTGGTGAAGGACGCCGGCGAAGTGTATGTCGGCGTCGCCTCGGACCATACGGATCGCCAGGTCGAGACCTACGGCATCACGGTATCGAAGCAGATGTGCGACAAGCCGTGCTCGAACACGCTATGGCGTTTGAGCGACGTGGCCGGCCACTGGGACAAGCTGCTGCTGCGCTCGTACGCGACGATCGACGGCGAACGCGTGCTCTACCAGGAAGGAAAGGTGACCGCGATGCGCTCACCGCTGGATTTGCTCGGCCAGTTCGCGCAACGCGGCGGCGAGTTCGTCGACGGGACCGCGATGCTATGCGGCACGCTCGCGGCTATCGGCGGGATTCGCCCGGCGCAGCGCTTCGAGACGGTGCTCGAAGATCCGGTCCTCGGGCGTGCGCTGCGGCACGCCTATGAGATAGAGACGCTGCCGGTGGCCGGCTGAGGCCGGCAATCAAAATATATAAGGCCGTCGCCCTCACGCGCGGAGACGGCAAGGAGATCCGCGATGACGCATGCAGACATGATCCTGGAGACAAGGGGTCTAACCAGGGAGTTCAACGGCTTCACGGCAGTCAATGGTATCGATCTGCGGGTGCGCCGCGGCACGATACACGCATTGATCGGGCCGAACGGCGCCGGCAAGACGACGTGCTTCAACCTGTTGACGAAATTCCTGACGCCCACGTCAGGACAGATTTTCTTCGATGGCCGCGAAATCACCCGTGCAGCGCCCGCGGCGATCGCCCGGCAAGGCGTAGTCCGGTCGTTCCAGATTTCCGCGGTGTTCCCGCACCTCACGCCGGTAGATAACGTGACGATCGCGTTGCAGCGGCCGCTCGGCGTGTCGTATCGATTCTGGAAGAGCAGCGCGATGGTGAAGCGCCTGCGCGAACGCGCGCTCGAATTGCTGGGAGACGTCGGTCTCGCCGCTTACGCCGATGTGAAGACCGTCGAGCTGTCGTACGGCCATAAGCGCGCGCTCGAAATCGCGACGACGCTCGCGATGGATCCCGTGCTGATGCTGCTCGACGAACCCACGCAAGGCATGGGACACGAGGATGTCGATCGCGTGACGGCGCTCATCGACAAGGTATCGAAAGGAAGAACGATTCTGATGGTTGAGCACAACATGAAGATGGTGTCGAGCATCTCCGACACGATCACGGTGCTCCAGCGTGGCGAGATCCTGGCCGAAGGGGACTACGCGGCTGTCTCCGCGAATCCGCAAGTTAAGGAAGCGTACATGGGGACCGAAGATGCATCGCTCGCACATTGAACTGCTCGATGACGCTGACAAAAACTCGGTGGCATGCGAAGACGCACTGCGCGTGACGGGGCTCGAAGCATGGTATGGCGATTCGCACATCCTGCATGGCGTCGACCTGCGTGCGGCACGCGGCGAAGTGGTCACGCTCCTCGGCCGCAATGGTTCGGGCCGCAGCACGACGTTGAAGGCGATCATGGGACTGACCGATACGCGCCGTGGCTCGGTTTGCATCGACGGCCGCGAGACGATCGGTCAGGAGCCGCAGGGCGTGGCGAGGCTCGGTGTCGGATATTGTCCGGAGGAGCGCGGCATCTTCGCGGCGCTGTCGTGCGAGGAAAACCTGTTGTTGCCGCCGCGTCTTCCGAATGCGAAGGGCATCCCGATGCCGCTCGACGAAATCTACGCGATGTTCCCGAACCTCGCCGAGCGTCGTGCGAGTCAGGGCACGCGCTTGTCGGGCGGCGAGCAGCAGATGTTGGCGATCGCGCGGATTCTGCGCACGGGCGCAGACATCCTTCTGCTCGATGAAATCTCTGAAGGACTCGCACCGGTTATCGTGCAGACCCTCGGGCGCGTGATCAGGCTGCTCAAATCGCGCGGCTTCACGATTCTGCTCGTCGAGCAGAACTTCCGCTTCGCCGCACCGCTCGCCGATCGCTTCTACGTGATGGAACACGGACGTATCGTCGACGCCTTCGAGTCGGCGTGCCTTCCTGAAAAAACGGCCACGCTGCAAGCGCTGCTCAACATCTGACCGGAGCGAAACGTCATGGAAATCCTCGGTATGCCGCTACCAGCGGTATTGGGTCAGCTCGTGCTCGGTTTGATGAACGGCTGCTTTTATGCGGTGCTGAGTCTGGGCTTGTCCCTCATCTTTGGCTTATTGAATGTGATCAATTTCACGCACGGTGCGTTTTTCATGCTTGGCGCGCTCGTTGCGTGGATGGGCACGAATTACTTCGGCTTCAGTTACTGGCTGATGCTCCTCATCGCACCGCTGACGGTGGGTTTCGTCGGCGTCCTGGTCGAGCGTTCCATGCTGCGTCGCCTCTATAAGCTCGATCATCTTTACGGCTTGCTGCTCACGCTCGGCATCACGCTGATTCTTGAGGGGCTATCGAGCTCGGTGTACGGCGTGTCGGGCATGTCGTATGCCGCGCCCGACAGCCTCATGCGGGCCGTCGATCTCGGCTTCATGATGTTGCCGGCGTATCGCGCATGGGTCGTCATCGCATCGCTCGCCGTGTGCGGGGCGGCGTGGTGGGCGATCGAGCGCACGCAACTCGGCGCGCTGTTGCGCGCGGCGACCGAGAATCCGCGCCTCGTCGCGGCGTTCGGCGTCGACGTGCCGCGCATGGTCTCGTTGACTTACGGCTTCGGCGTCGCGATCGCAGCCTTGGCCGGCGTGCTCGCCGCGCCGGTCATCCAGGTGTCGCCATTAATGGGGCAGAGCGTGATCATCACCGTGTTCGCGATCGTGGTGATCGGCGGGATGGGCTCGATTGCCGGGTCGGTGCTGACGAGCCTTGCGCTCGGCGTACTCGAAAGCGTGACGAAGCTGTTCTATCCGGAGGCGTCCGCGACGGTCGTGTTCGCCGTCATGGCTTTGGTTCTGCTCGTGCGTCCCGCCGGGCTGTTCGGTCAATCGAAGTGAGGTGTCACATGCATAACCGCTTTGCATTCGTCGTCGTTCTTGCCGTGCTAGCCGCCGCGCCGTTGCTCGGCGCCTATCCGGTCTTTCTGATGAAGCTGATGTGCTTCGCGCTCTTCGCCACGTCGCTGAACCTGCTGCTCGGCTATGTGGGCCTGCTGTCGTTCGGTCATGCCGCCTTCTTCGGCGTCGCAGCCTACGTTGCAGGCAGCGCGTTGCGCGATCATGGTCTGCCACCGGAGTTCGCGTTGCTGCTCGGCACGGGCGTCGGAGCAGCACTTGGTTTCGGGATGGGGCTGCTCGCGATCCGGCGCAAAGGCATCTACTTCGCGATGGTCACGCTCGCACTCGCCCAGATGATCTACTTCTTTTGCGTACAGGCGCCATTCACAGGGGGCGAGGACGGCATGCAGGGCGTACCGCGCGGACGGCTGTTCGGCGCCGTTCCGCTCGACGATGACCTCACGCTCTATTACGTCGTGCTGGCTGTCGGTGCGATGGCGTTCGCGTTCGTCGGCCGCGTGATCGATTCTCCGTTCGGCAGAATCCTTGGCGCGCTGCGGGAGAACGAGGCGCGCACGGTCTCGCTCGGCTATGACGTCGATCGCTTCAAGCTGCTGGCGTTCGTCATCTCGGCGGCTTGCGCGGGTCTCGCGGGCGCGATGAAGACGCTCGTGCTCGGCTTCGCCACGCTTTCCGATGTGCACTGGACGATGTCGGGCACCGTCATTCTCATGACGTTGCTGGGTGGACTCGGCACGCGTCTCGGACCGGTGGCCGGCGCGGTGATCGTCATCGGGCTCGAGACGAAGCTTGCCGCGTTCGGCACATGGCTCGCGGACGTCACGCATCTCGGTTGGTTTGAGCGGCTGGGCGAATCAGTCAGCATTGTTACCGGAGTGATGTTCGTGGCGTGCGTCATGCTGTTCCGACGCGGCGTCGTGGGCGAGGCCGTGCGATGGCTGGGGCAGCGGGAACGACGGAGTCGCCTGCTCGGGCGTCTAGTGCCTCGCGACAGCGCCTGATCCGTGAATGTGTGGACGTGCGGGGCAGGACAACGTCGTCTTGGATGTACAGAGCCGACGTTGGATGATTTTCGCGAGCCCGTGGGTTCGAACAGCCGGAATGCGGCGCGTCGGTCCAATGCTTGCCGAAAGAGGTTGCCCGAAAAGCTGCCTTTCGATAAAGGGCGGCTGCGCCGGACAGGTAGCCACAGGCTGCTGTCTCTTAGAACCAATCCATGCAAACGCGACGAGTTCGACGGAAAAGGGATTCGATGCATCCCCTTTTTATCCGCAGCAACTTATGAAAATTGATTTTGGCATCGCGCAAGTTCTCGATCCGCATGACTAGCTCGAAATCAAATCAAACTTGGTTCAAAGGACTCAGGTTAGTTCGGTTATCGCCGGTTGCGAGGAAGAAGGACCTTTAGCGGACATACATCTTGCGGGTTGAACGCGCACAGCGATTGACTATGCTGAATAGAAGGCCGCGGTGAAGTCCGACGCCGGAGCCTGCTGGGGGCAAGATGATCGAATTCCAGGGCAAAGTTTCCTCTGTCGCCGAGACGCTTCTCGCGTCGGTGAAGGGCGCGTCGTTTTGCTTGCCGCCGCCCGTCAGCGGCGTGCAGATGCAGCGCGTGCTGTTCGATTCGATAAATTTCGAGCACGATCAGCCGACGACCGCAACGGTCTTTCAGCACCACCCGTGGCGCGCCAAAGAAGGCACGACGATTGACAAGCTGCAAACGCAGATCGTCATTGCCGGCACGATCGACTTTGTCCGTGTGCAGGCTATCCAGGCCGCGTCGAACGAGCTGGTGTCATCCGAGGCGAGGCTCAAGGCGGACCTGGGCTTCGATATCGATTGCGTCGTGTCGCCCGCCGATGGCAGCCCGGTCATCACCCTGCGCTGGAAATCAGCAGCGCGAGTACGGGTGCATGTCCGGCTCGACTTGGAGGAGCTTGAGTCATATCGGGTTCTGGAACCGCCGCAACTCAAGTTGCCAAGACCGCAGGCGCGCTCGACCCAGACCTGAATCAACGCGATGCGCACCAACCTGTCGCGCGCGCCTGCAACACCACTTCATATTCGCGTGGAGGCCGTTTGCCGTCGAGCGCATCAAGCAGATGCCGCGCCGCGAGCCTTCCGTTCTTGCGGCGCCCAAGAGCGAAGCGCCTGACACCGCCCGATAGCACGATCGCCCCGAATGTCGCACTTGAGTACCTGTCTGCATCCAACACACGGCAAGCTATTTGTTCGCAGGTCGCCAACACATTGACTTTCGATGGCAGTTCACATGCATTCTCTCGTGCGCAGCTATCGTGCAGGACAACGACCTCTCGATGGCTCGGAGAATGGAAGCCATCTCGCGAAGCCGCGCCGTGGAAGCCTCGGGCGGCGCTCGGTCCGCAAGAGAAGTGGAAGGGATTATCGGTGCATCAAGCGACGACGATGTGTTTGCCGAGGGAGCGCCTCCTGGCACATATTTCGCATAGGTACTACGAAATTGATCGCCACACTGACACAGAACAGACTCAGATTTTTTCGGATCGAAATTCGCGTTTTCGTTACCCGTTTTATTCACCGATGTTGGGCACCGAGAATTGCAAGCACTTTATATAGGATTATCCGACTAAATGCTGACGTTATCGATGGCGGTTATATAAATATGGATGCCAAAATTTATGCTCTGTAGAAAAGGCCCTCGCACGTTGGGCGGCGCACATACGGTTTTACCCGGTAATTCGATGATGTTCTCAAGTTCAGAGAAAGAGACACTTAGAGAGCCTAACGCGATCTCGTTGCTCCTTGGATCGTAGATAGCGTTCCTAATTTTAAGGAGAGTGTCTTAAAGATTTATGTTTATCTTTTAGCGTTGCCCATCAAACCGGTGGTCCCTCATGTTGAGAGACGAGCTCGATATCATCGACGCTTGGCATATCGCTGGCTAGTCTCGCGAAGCAATCCGGTTGCGCGTTAGCGCAGGCTTGCCCTAAAAGGCGCGCACCGGCATTTAGGAGTTTGTCAGACATGACCTCATCCAGAGGGCGCGCGATTACCGGACTGAATTCCACTTGTGAAAGTGCGTGCATGATGGAAAAGCTTCGCTTTGAAATTAAAGCGATGAAACAACGCGGATATACCAGTAATGGGAGCAGCGTCGGGGATTTGAATAGTCCTGGGCTTTTACCGGAGAGTCTAACCAGCCTTTCGCCCATGTCGGTTGAAGATGGTAAGCCGGGTGTAATGAAAGTAGGAAGAGCAGCCCGCAAACCGGATGTAAATAAAGAAGAAGAGGAGTTACTCGAAATTGTAGCCACTTTGACGAGCGGCTTGCATCGCGCAGACAGCCGGCATTCGGGATCAGAGACACAGACTATTTATGTTTCGCCCTGGCAAAAGGAAATAGCCAGCATCGCCAAAATGGGCGGTTTGGGCGAATGCCCGCATGAGATGGCGAGAATCGTCGCCAGGTCGTTTTATCGCGAAATGACAATAGCAGGATTCAGCCAGAGCCAGATCATAAAAGTGGCGTCGGAGATTATCTCGGAGTTGAGTGTGAGCGTCCGGCGGCACAGCAAGCGCATGACCTCAAAGAGCAGCTAGACGGGATGCGCCCGGACGGGTTAGGTCGACCACGCCGGTTTCAAGCAAGTCGTCCTTTACATGGCGTCGTGGCCGCATCGATCAAAAGCGAATCGATGATCTCTCGGTGCTGTGCCTTGGTTAATTGGCAAGCGACTCGGTCATGCGAAGAAAGATGACGATCCAGAGTAGTTAGTAAAACTAGCTGGTCTCGCCGACTAAAAGCATGGTTAGCAGAATCGCGTTAGGGGAATGCCAGGCAATGAGTTGATCAATGTCGCCGGTCCGCGGCGGCAAGCCCAGGATTTCGGGGCCGAAGGCAAAGGGCCGAGTGCAGCTGTTAAACGCCGCGTACACGAATTGCTGAAGTATGGAGAGAAGTCATGACCAGACGCACCTTGCTCGAAGTTTTCATCGACAATACAACACCGGACACGTCCGCTTCCTACACGTACTTGCGTGATGGCGAGATCGTGGACCGTACATTGACGCATTACGAACTGCTTCAACGCGCTAAAGGACTGGCTGAGTGGCTGAAGCAGCAAGGCATGTCGGGCAAGCGCGCTCTGCTGGTTTTTCCCACCGGTCTGGAATTCGTTGAGGCCTTCCTGGCGTGCCTCATTGCGAACGTGACGACGGTCCCCGTGGCGCCTGTCCCGCTGACAGGCGATACGAACAAGGCCAAGCGCCTGTCGGTTCTCATGGACGATTGTCAGCCGTCGATTGTGCTTGGCGTAGGCAAGACCATCGGCAATGCGGGCGCCTTCGTCGAGCAAAACCCGAAATGGAGTGATCTGACGTGGCTGGAGGTCGACACTTTCGAAGGGTGGGACGCTTTTCCCGACCGCGCCATCGACATGCCTTCGCCGACTGCGATCGCTGTGCTTCAGTACACCTCGGGTTCGACTGGCATGCCCAAGGGCGTAATGCTGTCCCACCAGAACATTCTGCACAATCTGATTCAGTGGGACCACGGGCTTGGCCATGACGACGCCAGCCGAATCATCTCCTGGGTGCCACATTTCCATGATCTCGGCCTTCTCTACGGGATTCTGTTCCCGATGTACCGGTCGATATCGGCGTGCCTGTTGCCCGGTGTCGCCGTCGCCCAGACGCCGCTGCGCTGGCTGAAGGCGATCTCTGATTTCAAGGGCACGCACAGCATGGGCCCCAACTTCATGTACGGGCACTGCTGTCAAAAGATCTCCGAACATGACTGCGTAGGCCTGGACCTTTCGTCCTGGCGCATGGCACTCAATGCTGCCGAACCGGTCAGCGTCGAAACCGTGAGCAAATTCAACGAGAAGTTCGGCCGCTATGGCTTTCCATCCAACGCAATGACTGCGGGGTATGGCCTGGCCGAGGCGACGTGCTTCGTCACATGCCAGACATGGGACGAGCCTGTTCGCGCGCTGTCGCTGTCGGCCAAAGCGCTGTTGTGCAACGAAGTCCGGCTCGCCAAGGCGGGCGAAGTGGCAGCCGACATGGTGGCCTGCGGCAAGGCGCTGAACGGCACCACGGTGAAGATCGTCGATCCCGCACGCCTGACCGAATGCGCCCCGGACGAAATCGGCGAGATCTGGGTTCATAGCGGGAGCGTTTCCAGCGGCTATTGGAACAGGCCCGACGAAACCGCCCGGACGATGGGCGCGACCATGGCAGGCGATCGAGGCGGCCAGCAGTTCCTGCGAACCGGTGACTTGGGATTCGTCAACGAAGGCGACCTCTTCACAACCGGCCGAATCAAGGACCTCATCATCGTGCATGGGGACAATTACTATCCGCAGGACGCCGAGCGTGAGATCGGGCGCGCGCACCCTGGCTTTGCACCAGGCGGTTGCGCCGTTTTCCCGGTCACGCGCGATGGCGAGGAGCGGATCGTTGTCGTTCAGGAACTCACGCGTGCCCACCGGGGCGGACCGTACGACGAGATGTTCGGCGCCATCCGCCGCGCAGTGGGCGCCGCGTTCGACCTGCCGGTGTACGCGATAGTCTTGATACAACCAGGCACCACGGCCAAGACGTCGAGCGGCAAGATCCAGCGCAACCAGTCGAAGCGGGCGTTTCTCGAGGGCGGCTTGCGGGTCGTCGCGAAGTGGGAAATCGACCCCGACGCCAAGGCGCCAGTCCAGTCCCCGATGGCTGCGTGCCCGTCGAGCGCAGTCGAAGTGGAAGCATTCCTGACGCGTCGGGCTGCGGAAATCTCTCAGGTATCGCAGCAGAGCGTGCGTGCCGATCGCCCGTTCTCGGAGTACGGGCTGGGCTCGATCGATGCGGCCAGCCTGGCGACCGAGCTCGCGAGCCGGTTCAACGTCGAGGTTTCTCCCACCGAGTTCTATGACCATCCCAGCATCCGGCAACTTGCTCATTACCTGAGCCGCAGGATCGAGGGCGAACGCCCACAAGCGAAAACTGCTGCCCTGGCGTCCTGCGACCCGGATTCCGTGGTGGTCGTCGGCATGGCGTGCCGCTTTCCGGGTGCGGGCAATCTCGCCGCCTACTGGGACTTGCTCTCGGAAGGCCGCAGTGGCATCACCTCACGCCGGCATGGCGACGGCACGGTGCGCCATGGAGGATTCCTCGACGACCTGATCGAGTTCGACAACGCGTTCTTCTCGATCACGAACCGCGAAGCTGCCTGCATGGACCCCCAGCAACGCATTGCAATGCAGGTCGCATGGCATGCGCTCGAGGACGCGGGCATCAAGCCCGATGCCATCGCCGGCACCGACACGGGCGTATTCTTCGGTGCGTCCGCCTTCGACTACGGCTTGCTGCAACTGACGCAAGCCGAGCTCGATGCCTACAGCAGTCAAGGATCGGTGCTGGCGGTCATCGCCAACCGCATCGCCTATCAGCTCGACTTGCACGGGCCGTCCTTCGTCGTGGACACCGCCTGTTCGTCGGCGCTTACCGCCGTTCACCTCGCTTGCCGCAGCCTTCGAGATGCCGAATGCCGCATGGCCATCGTCGGGGCGGTCAACGTCCTTCTGGCGAGCGAATGGGATGAAGGGCTCATCAAGGCCGGCATGCTGGCGCCCGACGGACAATGCAAGACGTTCGACGCGTCGGCGAACGGCTACGTGCGCAGCGAGGGTTGCGGCGCGCTCGTGCTCAAGCGCTATCAGGATGCGGTCGCCGACGGTGACCGCATCTACGGCGCCATCGTCGGCAGCACGTTGAACCAGGACGGCCGCAGCAACGGCCTGACTGCACCAAGCGGCAGCGCGCAGGAGGCACTCGTGCTCAGCGCGCTCGCAAAAGCGAAACTCGACCCGTCCGAGCTCCAGTACGTCGAGGCGCACGGCACGGGCACCCCGCTTGGCGACCCCATCGAATGCCGCGCCTTGTCGCGCGTCCTGGCGCAGGGTCGGAGCGGCGACGAGCGCGTGTGCCATCTGGGCTCCGCCAAAGCCAACGTTGGCCACCTCGAAGCGGCCGCCGGCATGGCGGGGATCATCAAGACGCTGTTGGCACTGCACCACGGCCAGATTCCGGTGCAGCGGAACCTCTCGAACCTCAATCCGCTGATCGATCTCGGAGCTCGAATCGCGATTCCCCGCACCGGCGTGGCGTGGCCTCGCCAACGTGGAGCGCGGCGTCACGCATCGGTAAACGCATTCGGCTTTTCTGGCACGAACGCGTGTGTGGTGGTGGGCGATGCCGAATGCGCGCCGCCCGACAGCCACGGCAGCGATCAAACCTTCGTGGAGAAGCAACCTTCGCCCGTCCTGCCCTTCGTCATGAGCGCACGGGACAAACCGGCGTTGCGTCGCCTGGCCGCCCGTTTTGCTGCACATCTGGAGTCGCTGCCGGAGCGCGACTGGCTTGATTTCGTCTACACGAGTACTTGCCGCCGCGCGTTGCAGGACACCCGCTTCGCTGTCGCAGCCGACAGCGCGGCTGGGCTCGCGGCGAAGCTGCGGGCCTTGGCTGACGGCTCGGACCTGAACGTCACTGAACACGGTTCCCGCCGCGCGCCGCGAATCGCCTTCGTCTACTCCGGGCAAGGCATTCCCTTGGAAGACGCGGGCTGGGGACTCTTCCAGCAGCTGCCGGCCTTCCGCGAAGCGTTGGCCCGCTGTGACGCGATCCTCGCGCCCCAGCTCGGTTTTACGCTCGAGACTTTGCTTTACGGCCATCGGGCCGACATCGACCTCACGCGCCCTTCGCTTGCGCAGCCCGTGCACTTCGCGCTGCAGTACGCGCTTGGGCAGACGCTGTCGTCCCTCGGCATCCGGGCCGACGTAACGCTCGGTCACAGCCTCGGTGAATACGCCGCGCTCGTGACCAGCGGGGCGATGAGTGTCGAAGCGGCGCTCGGTCTGGTCGCGGTGCGCGGAGACCTGTGCGGGAACCAGATCGCCCCGGGTGCGATGGCCGCCGTTTTCGCCGACGAGGAGACAATCAGCCGGACTATCCTGCAGAGCGGAATCGCGGTGGATCTCGCGGCGATCAACGGCCAGCATCATTGCGTGGTGGCGGGTTCAATCGAAGCGGTGACACAGTTCTGCGCCTACCTCGACGAGCGCCACTCGATCGAGCACCGCAAGCTTCGCGTCGAACGGCCTTACCACTCGCGCCTGATGGAGCCGGTGATGCCTGCCTTGGTCCACGCCGCCGAGGCGATCGAATTCCAGACTCCCTCCAGCGGATTCATTTCCAACGTGACCGGCGAAATCTGGGCGCCGGGCAGGAAACTCACCGGGCAGTATTTCGCGCGCCATCTGCGCGAACCGGTCCGCTTCGCCGACTCGCTGCATGCGTTGTCCGGCGCGGACGTCGCGCTCGCCATCGAGATCGGCACGCGGCCAGTGCTGTGCGGCATCGGCGAGGCTTGCCAGGACGGCGCAGGGCCGCGCTGGCTGCCTCTGCTCCGCCAAACCGGCCACGATCACGAGGACCTGGTCGAATGCCTCGTGCAGATCGCCGGCGCCGGGTACGAGGTCGACTGGCGCCCGCTTCTGGCGGCAAAGGAACGCAGGGTCGTGTCCTTGCCGGGCTACGAATTCGAGAAGGTCCCTCATTGGTTCAAACAGCGCGCGGCGACCGCGCCTTCGGCTAGCATGCCGGTCGCCGCGCGCCCGGCCTGGGAGCAGGTCGTTCAATGCGGCGAAGCGGCCTTGGGCAGCTTCATGGCAGTCGAGTCGTCCTCCCTTGCGAAGTTCGAGGCCATCTGGAAGCGAATGGTGGAGGTTTGTCCGCTGGTCATGGCGGCCACGCTGGCGGAACTGGGCGTGTTCCGCCAGGCGGGAGAGACCGTGTGCGCACAGGACATCGCTCAGCGGTGCGCGCTCAAGGCGAGTCGACTGCCGCTTCTCGGGCAGTGGCTGATGGCGCTCGGCAATGCCGGATATTTGCAGAACGTCGGCGAAGGGTTGTACCGCAACCCTGAGCCCTTCGACGCGATGCAACTGAAGACGCAGGTTGCCGGCCTTCTCCCGGAAATCAGCACGAGCGAGGACTACCGGCCGCTCGTCGACTACGTAAAGGAGTGCGCCACCAGCCAGGCCGGGCTGCTCACGGGCACGACGAATCCGCTGGACCTTCTGTTCCCGGACGGCGAATCGAAAGTGGCCGACGCGCTGTACCAGCTCAACCCGGTGTCGCGGATGCAGAACCACATCGCGGTCGAGGCGCTCCGGGCGATGGTCGGCCGCCATGCAACGCGCCAGCGCCGCCCGATGCGCATCCTGGAGCTGGGCGCCGGCACTGGCGGCACCAGCGCGGCGCTTCTCAAAGTGCTGCCTGCCACGGGCGTGGTCTATCACTTCACGGATGTCTCGCACTTCTTCACGGACCGCGCCAAGGCGCGCTTTGCCGGCTTGCCGTTCATCGAGTACGGCTTGTTCGACATCAACAAGGGTTTTGCCGAGCAAGGCTACGAACCGGCCTCCTTCGACCTGATCCTGGCGGCGAACGCCATTCATGCCGCCAAGCACATCGACGAGACGCTGCATCAGTTGCGCAGGCTCCTGGTGCCGGGGGGCGCACTGATGCTCATCGAGGGCACCGTCAACACGCCGATCCAGATGCTGACACTGGCGCACATCGAGAGCTTTGGCCACTACCAGGACCGGCGCAAGGCGCGCAATCTGCCTTTCATGTCCGTCGACGAGTGGCGCGCCTGCTTGCTCGCAGCCGGCTTCGAAGGCTTCAGCGCGGTGCCCGGCGTGGGCCACTCTTCGCAGGCGTGGCCACAGCATCTCCTGCTGGCTTGCAGTGCAGAGGAGGGCGGCGCCGTGGCTTCCAGCGTCGTCACACAGGAGGCGGTCGAGTCGCTCACGCCGCTGAGCGCGCCGTCGCCAGCCCCGATGCACGAATCAGCCGCGGACTCCAGTCTCGGCACCACGGATGCGCTGAGCCGGCTGCTCGGCAAGCTGATTCACGTCGATGCGGCCCGCGTCGATCCCCAGGCGACGTTCATCGAGCTGGGTGTCGATTCGATCGTCCTGATGGAGTTCACGCACGCTGTCAGCCGGCAGCACGGCGTGAAGCTGACGGTGCCGCAAATCTTCGAGCATTACCCCAGTCTGGAAAAACTGTCCCGCTTTCTCGATGCGGGCGAGGTTCAGGGGTCGAGCATCGATACTGCGGAGGAGGTCTGACCATGTATCGACAAGATTTCGCGTGCCTCTCCAACGATGGCGTCCAGCGCAAAGCGTATCCGCTGACACCGATGCAGGAGGCCTACTGGATCGGCGAGCAGAACGGCTATCTCCTTGGCACCGCGGCCTGCCTGTATCGCGGCTACCGTGCCGCGCTGCTCGACCTGCAAAAGCTCGAGCAAACGCTGCTTCAGTTGATGGCGACGCATCCGGCCCTGCGCACGCGCATCCTCCCGGACGGCACGCAGGCCATCGCGCCGATGCCCGCCCGTTGTCAGGTTCCGGTGCGCGACATCCGGCACCTCGGCGTGGCGGAGCAAGAGGCACGCGTGGCCGGCTGGAAGGACTCGCTCAACGCGCATCTGCCGGAGATGGACAGCGGTTGCCAGTTCGTCTGTGTTGTCGACCATGTCCACGACGGCTACCGGCTCCACTTCCTGTTCCGCCTGCTCACGCTGGACGGGCGCTCGCTCGCCGTGTTCTTCCACGACTTGACGCGCCTCTACCGGGGCGACGCGCCGCACGACGCACCGGCAGCCGACTTCCGCGAGTACGTCGAGGAGCAGCACGCGACCAGGCTCGGCCTCGCCTACCGGCAATCCCTCGACTACTGGACCCGCCGGCTGGGGACGCTGCCCCCGGCGCCGGACCTGCCGATACGCGAGCACGGGGAGATTCCCCACAAATCGATTTTCCGCCGTCGTCAGGTCCGGCTGGAGCCGGGGGAGGTCCAGCAGTTCGCGCTACGGGCCAGGATGCTCGGCGCGACGCTCAACGCGGTGCTGTGCACCGTGTTCGCGGACGTTCTGCGGCGTTGGTCGCGCAGTCCGTCGTTCACGCTCAACCTGCTGATATCCGGACGTCCGGCCAACGACCCTCGATTCGACCGGGTTATCGGCAACTTCAGCAATACCTTGCTGCTGGAAGTGCCAGCGGCCGAAGGCGGTTTTCGCGAACGGGCTGCCGCCTTGCAAAAGCAGTTGTTCCGCGAGATCGAGCACCGCCACGTGTCCGGCGTCGACGTGATCCGGCAGATGAACCGGCCGGCGTCGGTTCTGCCAGCCATGCCTGTGGTGTTCGCCAGCACCCTCGGCCTGGAGAAAGGCTCGATGGCAGCACCGTCCGAACTGGGCTGGCTACGCGGCGAGGGCAGCATGCACACGCCACAGGTCTGGCTGGATCATCAGGCCTACATGGAGGAGGGCGCTATGGTCCTGAACTGGGACTATGTCGATGGCGTCTTCCTGCCCGGCGTGATCGAGGACATGTTCGCCACGTACCAGAGTTGTCTGCAACAGATTTTAAGGTGCGGCGATCCCGCCTCCTGCTCGCCCACCCTGCAACCGCCCTCGCTCGCGGCCCGTCACACGGCGAACGACACCGCGCGACCATTGCCTGATGGCCTGCTGCACGACTTTTTCATCGAAGCCTGCCGCAAGCATCCGGCGCAGACGGCCATCGTCGCGCCCGACAGGCGCATCGACTACGCCGAATTGCTGTGCCGGACCACGGGGCTGGCGAGCGAAATGCGCCAGTGGGGCGTGGCTCGCAACGATCTGGTTGCCATTGTCGCTCGCCGGGGCTGGCGACAGGTGGCGGCCGCGATGAGCACCGTGCAGGCCGGCGCGGCGTACCTTCCCGTGGCCTACGACCTGCCACTGTCGCGCAAACAATGGCTGATCGACCAGCCCGGCGTGAAGGTCGTGCTGTGCGAGCGCGATGCCGTCGCGACCCTGCGCGCGCCCGAGGGCGTCCCGTTGCGGGTGCTCGAGGACGCGTTGCCGGACGAAGCGCCGGCCATGCCCGTCGCCCTGGCCAGCGTTCAGGGTCCCGACGACCTCGCCTACGTCATCTTCACGTCGGGTTCGACCGGCCAGCCCAAGGGGGTGGCGATCACTCATCGCGGGGCGGTCAACACCCTCCAGGATGTCATCGCGCGATTCGGCCTGGACGACCGCGACCGCGTCCTCGGCCTCTCCGCGTTCAATTTCGACCTGTCCGTCTACGACATTTTCGCGACGCTGGGCTGCGGAGCGACCTTGGTACTGCCGCCTCACAGCAGCAGTCCGTCGCCTGCCGACTGGGCGCAAAGTATCGAGCAGCACGGCGTCACCGTCTGGAACAGCGTGCCGGCCCTGCTGGAAATGCAGCTCGAATATTCCGTCGCCCGCGCGCCGGAGGTCTTGTCGAAATTGCGGCTCATCATGCTGAGCGGCGACTGGATACCGGTGTCCTTGCCGGGCCGCGTGGCGTGTGTCGCGCCGCGCGCCGCCCTCGTCGGTCTCGGCGGCGCCACGGAAGCGTCGATCTGGTCGAACTATTTCGTCATCGGCCACGTCGACCCGAAATGGCGCAGCATTCCCTACGGCTGGCCGCTGTCGAACCAGAGCTTCCACGTGCTGGACGACGCCTTGCAGCCGCAGCCCGCCTGGGCCACCGGAAACCTGTACATCGGCGGCATCGGCCTCGCGCAGAGCTATTACAGGGATCCCGAGCGGACCGGTGCCAGCTTCATTACGCATCCCGCCACCGGGGAACGCCTCTACCGCACAGGCGATCTCGGCCGCTATCAGGCCGATGGCCGTCTCGAATTCCTGGGGCGCAGCGACACTCAGGTCAAGATTTTCGGGCACCGTATCGAGCTGGGCGAGGTCGATGCGATGCTCGAGCGGTGCCCCGGCGTGCGCAGCGCGGCGTCGCTGGTGAGGAGCGTCGGCGAGCACAACCGGCCGCAGTTGCTGGCATTCTTCGTGCGCGATCCGCTCGCGGCCAAGGAGGGCGCGGCCATCGAAGCCTCGATCCGCCAACACCTCGGCGACCTGCTGCCTCATTACATGGTGCCGGGCCTGCTGGTCGAGATCGACCAGATGCCGGTGACCGCCAACGGGAAGATCGATCGCGCCGTCCTTCAGGAGCAGGCGTCCGCGCTGCAGCGCGCGGGCACGGAGAAGATCCTGCCGCGCGACGAGACCGAGGCCGCGCTGTCGTCGCTGTGGGAAGAGCTGCTCGGTATCGAACAGCCGGGCGTCGATGACGATTTCTTCGCCCTTGGCGGCAGTTCGCTGATGGCAGTGCGGCTGCTCAACGCGATCGAGTCCACTCTCGGGCAGACCCTGTCGCTCGCGTCTTTGCTGCGCCAGGGCACGATCGCCACACAGGCCCGGCTGATCGCCGAACTGGCGGTGCAGGCGCCCTCGCGCAAGCCTGGCAAGAACTCGGCCCGCGACGCCGTCGTGATCATCCGCCGTGCGGCGATACGAGCAGAACCGCAGGACGTTCTGGTCGCCGTTCACCCTGTCGGCGGCAACGTCCTGTGTTACCGGGAACTGCCGGAGCTCGTGCCGCAGCACACGGACATCATCGGCATCCAGTCGCGAGGCGACGGTGGCGCCCGCACGGTTGCCGACATGGCTGCCAGCTATGTACGGGAACTGGCGCCGCATCTGCCTGCGGCAGCCCGGGTTCATCTGTTCGGATGGTCGATGGGCGGCGTCATCGCACACGAGATGGCCGGCCTGCTGGAAAGCGCCGGCGTGATCCCGGCCGGCCTGACCATGATCGACAGCTGGGTCGGCGAACTCGCGCTGAAGGAGGGCGCGGCGCTTGCCGGCGCCGACCTCCTGAGGACTTTCGCGAGAGACTTGCTGCAGACACAGCAGCTCTCGCAGGATCTCGAAGCGCTCGCCACGCTGCCCCTTTCACAAGGGATCGCTGCGCTGCGCTCCGTGCTGGACGAAAGCGGGACCAACCGCTTATCCGTCTCCGATCTCGAGGCGTTGCTCGCCGAACACAAGGCGAACTTCGATGCGCTGATCCAGCATCGGCCCGGGACCACGAGCGTCGTGCCGCTTGAGTTCAAGGCGACGAGGCAATCGAGTTTCCCGTTCCTCGTACCGTTTTCCGCCCCTGCCGTTAGCCTCGGTGCAACGCGGCAGGTTCATCTCGACGAAACACATTTTTCGATCGCCCGTGGCGACAGCCTGCGCCGGATCATGGCGCACGTCCTCGGGTGCGGGAGCCTCGCATGACTGTTTCCTCCACATCCCCAAGTACCATCGACACGCTCGTCGTCGGGGCGGGACAAGCCGGACTGGCCGCGAGCTACCATCTTCGACTGCATGGCGTCGAGCATCTCGTGATCGAGAGCGCCAGCCGGCCCGCCCACCGGTGGATTGATCACCGGTGGGATTCCTTCACGCTGGTGACGCCCAACTGGACCGTCCGCATTCCCGGCGCGGAATACGACGGCGACGATCCCGACGGATTCATGCCGCGCCTGGAGATCGCCGCCCGCTTCCAGGAATACGTGCAAAAGTACCGGCTGCCGGTCCGGTACAACACGCGAGTCCACTCGGTCCGGGCGGGTTCCGACGCCGGCTTCGAGATCGGCACCAGCGCCGGTGTGTTTCGCGCAAGGCATGTGGTGATGGCCACGGGCCTGTTCCAGACACCGCGCATTCCGTCTTTCTCGGAGAAGATGCCGCCACGCGTGCGGCAGATGCATTCGAGCGAATACCGGAACCCCGGCATGCTGGGGCGCGGCGCGGTGCTCGTCGTAGGCAGTTCCCAGTCGGGCTGCCAGATTGCCGACGAGATCCGCAGGAGTGGGCACGAGGTGTTCCTGTGCGTGGGGAAGTCCGGCCGCGCGCCACGCCGGTATCGCGGCAAGGACAGCTCGGAGTGGCTCGACCTGCTCGGCCTGTCGGACCAGACGGTTGACCAGCTTCCATCGCCCAAGATGAAATTCGCGGGAAGTCCGCACATCATCGGCCGGTCGGATGGCAGGGACATCAACCTGCACCGGTTCCATCGCGACGGCATGACTCTCCTCGGCAGCCTGACCGACGTGAGCGACAACACGCTCCGGCTTGCACCCGACCTGCATCGAAACCTCGCGATCGCGGACAAATTCGAAAAGGCGTTCCTGCAAAGGATCGACAGCTATATCGAGTCGCACCAGCTGACGTGCGAGCGCGAAGCCGTGCCGGATTGGCAGGACGGATATTCGTGCGCGCAGGTCGCGGAACTCGACCTCGACCGGCACGGGATCAACACGGTCGTCTGGGCAACGGGATATGGCTTCGACTTCAGTCTGGTGAAGTTTCCGGTCTTCGACGAAGACGGCTACCCCGTTCAAACACGCGGGGTGACGCAGCAGCGGGGCCTGTATTTCGTCGGCCTGCCGTGGTTGCACAAGCAGCGCTCGGGTCTTCTGAGCGGCGCGGGCGCCGACGCGGCTCACGTGGTTTCCCACATCCTGGCTCTTGCGCCATCCGCCGGTTATCAGGACCGGCGCATCGACCCGTCACTCGAATGCGCGATGGGAGGCCAAGATGGCTGAGAACCATGCTGCGGCAACGCTCGTCCTCCCTTCCACCGAAACCGCGGCACCGGCCGCGCCCGCCGCGCCCGCTGCGCCCGCCGAACGACGGACCTCGCGGAAGAAACGCTGGATCATCGGGGCGATCCTCGTCGGCGCGGCGCTCGTCGCGGGGCGCATGTGGTGGCATGCCCACTATTACCAGGAGACGGAAAACGCCTTCCTCGACGGCGATGTCACGCTCGTTTCACCGCGCGTGTCGGGCACGGTACGCGTGGTGTTCGTCCGTGACAACCAGCGGGTGAACGCCGGCGACCTGCTGCTGGAACTCGATGAGGCGGACCACGAGATCAAGGTCCAGCAGGCGTTAGCGGAACTCAGCGAAGTCGACGCTCACATCAAGCAGGTCGAAGCGCAAGTGCAGCAGTCGGCCGCCGAATCCGCGTCGGCCCGCGCTCAGGTGGCGCGGGCCGAGGCGCAGGCGCGCCGCGCCCGCGCGGACGCTTCGCGCTATGAGTCGGCGTACACCGACAACATCAAGGCCGTGTCGAAGCAGGAGCTGGACAACGCGAACGCCGCGAACGAGGTGGCGGCGTCGGAACTGCGCGCGCAGAAGGATCAGGCGACCGCCGCTCTGGCCAAGCAATCGTCGCTCGCCGCGTCCAGGTCCACCCTGCTCGCACACCGGGACGTCCTGCTCGCCCATTTGCAGGAAGCCCGGCAGAACCTCGGCTACAACAGGATCTATGCGCCCGTGAGCGGCCGGATCGGGAAAAAGAACGTGGAAGTCGGGTCGCGCATCCAGTCCGGCCAGCAGGTGCTGGCCATCGTGCAGGACAGCGTGTGGATCAATGCGAACTTCAAGGAAACCCAGCTTGCCGGCCTGGCTCAAGGACAACGGGTTCAGGTTCGTATCGACGCCGTTCCCGGGCACACCTTCGTCGGCCGTATCGACAGTTTCTCGCCCGCCTCGGGTGCTCATTTCGCCTTGCTTCCACCGGACAACGCCACCGGCAATTTCACCAAGATCGTCCAGCGCGTGCCAGTCAAGATCGTCCTCGATCCTGAGTCCGTCGGAGCCTTCAAGGATCAACTCATGCCGGGCATGTCCGCCCTGGTGGAAATCGATCTGCGGCAGACGCAAGGGGCCGCCGGCGTCAGAACCGCAAAGTCTCCACCTGAGCGGCAGGCTCCGCACGCCCAGTCTCAAGACGCTGTGCCTGCTGCGCATCCTGCTGCGCGGCTGTCCGCGGTAACGAGCGCGCCTATGGCACCAGTCATGGCCACGCGTGCTGAGACCGCAGACGAGATGGAAAAACGGGTGCTCGCAACGGGATGGTCACGGCCAGCCAGCGCGAGCGCCGCCCGTCCGGCCACGGTTGTTGCCAGGAAGGCCCAAAAGGCCGAGACGGCACCGAAGACCGAGACAGACGACGAGATGGAAAAGCGGGTGCTCGAAAGGGGCTGGAGCCACCAGTCCGGCGCGAGCGCCGGCCGGGCAACTGAATCGTCCCGGGATGCGACGCGGCCGCAAGCCGAGCGGCGCGGATACGTTCGCACCGATGTCCCGGTCGTGGAGCACAGCCTGCGCCCGGGTGGCCTATGAAGCCTGACGCCATCGACAGGCCAGCCTCCGCGTCTCCAGAGACCCCGGACGCAGCGCTTCGGCGCACCTGGATAGCGGTCGCGGCCGCGATCCTCGGCGTCTTCATGTCCATCCTGGACATCCAGATCACGAATGCCTCGCTGAAGGAAATTTTCGGGTCCTTGTCCGCGACGCAGGATGAGGGCTCGTGGATGTCGACCGCGTATCTGGCGGCCGAGGTGACGGTAATCCCGTTGACGACTTTCTTCATGACCGTTTTCGGCTTGCGCAACTACATGCTGGCCAACTCGGTTCTTTTCGTGATCTTCTCGACCTTGTGCGGCTTCGCATGGAACCTCCAGAGCATGATCGTGTTCCGGATGCTGCAGGGGCTGGCCGGCGGTGGCCTGATCCCGATGGCCATGACCCTGCTGCTGACGCGGCTGCCGCCACAGAAGCGCATGACGGGCCTCGCCTGGATGATGCTCTCCACCACGCTCGCGCCGACGCTCGGCCCGACGATCGGCGGCATCCTGACGGATCTCTATGGCTGGCCTTCGATCTTCTTCATCAACTGGGCGCCGGGTGTCCTGATGGTGCTCGGTCTCGCGTATGGGCTGGACCGCGGCGCGAGCAAGCCGCAAATCCTCCAGCAGGCGGACTGGCTGGCCATCGCGACCATGGCCACGGGACTCGTGTCGCTCATCATCTTCCTGGAGGAGGGCAACACCCGGGACTGGTTCGATTCGCGCTTCGTTCAATTCTTCTTCGTATCGGCGCTCGTGAACCTGAGCCTATGGATCTTCCTCATGCTGTCGCGGAAGAATCCCTTCGTGAACCTCGGGCTGTTCGGGCGCCGCAATTTCGGTGTGTCTTCCGTCGTGGGCGCCACGACCGGCATGGCGCTCTACGGCTCCACGTTCCTGTTGCCGCTGTTTCTCGCGCAGATTGCGGGTTACAACTCCCGGCAGATCGGAATGGTGATCATGTGGATGGGCCTGCCCCAGTTGGTGATGATGCCCATCGTCGCCAGGCTCTCGAAGGTCTATGACAACCGGCTTATCTGCTCGGTGGGCCTGGTGCTCTTCGCGATGTCATCGTTCATGAACACCACCATGACGGCGGACACGATGAGCGACCAGTTGATCGCCTCGCAGGTTTTGAGAGGCCTCGGCCAGCCGATGATCGTGCTGACCCTGTCCAATTTCGCCACGGTCAGGATGGAAATGCACAACATGTCCTCCGCCTCGAGTCTCTTCAACATGTCGAGAATCCTGGGGGGCGCGGTCGGCACCGCCATCCTGGCGACCCTGCTCACGCTGCGCGAAAAGTACCACTCGGTGCGGCTGGGCGAATCGGTGACCGCGTTCTCCGACGGCGTCATGTCCCGTGTCGATCTGTTGTCGTCCGCTTTCTCGCGCGACGCCGGCGACGCAGCCGGCGTAGGCGACCAGGCGCTTGCGACAATCGCGAGACTCGTCAGACGCGAATCGTTCGTCATGGCGTACAACGACTGTTTTTTCGTGTTGAGCCTTGTTCTGGCTGCTTCCATCGCGGTCCTCTGGCTGTCGGACCGGGTTGTTGCGGGAGGGGGGAAATGATGGCAAGCAACAAAAGACGCTGGCTTCCGCTCTGCTTCGTCCTGCTGCTGCAGGCCGGTTGCGCCACGGGCCCGTTGACGCCGATCGAGGGACCCGTCGTGACGCCCGCGCGCTTCAAGGGCGGCGACCCGGCAGCCGCTTCCGTACAAGGCGAATGGTGGAAGGTTTACCACGACGACGTCCTGAACAGCCTGGTCGAGACGACGCTGCACAACAACCCCAACCTCGATGTCGCATTTGCGAGGTTGCGGGCGGCGCGCGAGGAGGTCAAGGGCACGTCGGCTGGCTTCCTGCCGCGCGTCGACGCCAACGCGGGATTCAGCTACTCGCACACGTCGCAGTTCACGCCGTTTGGCGAGGCGCTGGGACAGCAGTCCATCAAGGGCAGGGAGTATGCGGTCGGAGCCTCGGTGGCCTGGGAACCGGACGTCTGGGGGCGCGTGGCCAACGCCGTCACGGTGGCCAACACCAAGGTCGAACTCGCGAAGATCGAAGTCGACTCCTACATGCTCATCCTCTGCGCCGAGGTGGTCCAGTTCTATTGGCAAATGCGCTCGGCGGAACTCGACCTGGCGATCCTGCAGGCATTCCGGCAGACCCGCTCCGAAACCGAGCAGGTGATGGCGTCGCAGTACAAGGGCGGCCTGATTGGAGAACTGGAACTGGCCCGGGCGCGCTCCGATGTCGCGACCGCCGCGGCGGAACTTGAGGAAGCCCGCAAGCGGCGTGACCTCAACGAGCACAGCCTGGCGACCTTGACCGGGAGCCCGATCGCGTCTTTCTCGGTGCCGCCTGCCTTCGCGGACGCCAAGCGCGATTTCCTGCTGCCCGCGCCGCCGAGGATGGCGCCCGGCGTGCCGGCGGACATACTCGCGCGTCGCCCGGACCTGGCTGCGACCGCTCAGAACATCCGTGCCACCATCGCCGACAGGAACATCGCCGAGACCGCGTTCTATCCCACCATCAAGCTGACGGGCAATTTCGGCTTCGCGTCGATGGAGCTTCGCAATCTGACGAACGGGCAGCAATTCTCGTTCGGGCCGCTCGCCATTTCGCTTCCGATTTTCGATGGCGGCAGGAACAAGGCGAATCTGGCCGCGGCGGATGCACGCTACCAGGAGGCCGTGGCGGCGCACAAGAGCAAGCTGCTCCTGGCGCTCAAGGAAGTCGACGACGCGCTGACGGAGGTCTCCTCGAACGAAGCGGCGCTCGAACAGCGGCAAAAGGCTCTGGACGCTGCCCGTCGCGCCGAGGTGGTCGCCAGGTTCCGCTTCGACAAAGGCCTGGGCAACTACTTCGACGTGCTGGAATCGCAACGCACGATCCTCTCGATCGAAAGGGCGATGCTGCAGAACCGCTCGCAATCGCTGGTGTCGAGCGTTCAACTGGTGCGTGCCGTCGGAGGCGGCTGGAAGGCGGACGAGGCCGTCTCGGCCGCCCAGTCGTACCGTTGAGAGATGCCCGCCTCACGACGCGAATGCGCGGGCTCGTTCAGCTCTTCAGCTTGCGGCCCGCCATGGCGCACATCGGACAAAAGCCGATGAAGCCCATTGCGACGAATGAGGCGCCCGAGGCCGCCAGTGCCCATTTGAGCCACGGTTCCAACGGCACGAGGAACGCTCCGACCACGACGGCCAGGCCCACGATGGTCCGCAGGGAGCGCTCCCACACCGGCAGGTTCTTTTGAAAAAAGAAGGTAGACATACACGTTCCTTTCGGGTCGATAGGGTTTGGTGGACGAAGCCCACCTATGCAAGAGCCGTGTCGAAGCCAAAAGGATTCAAATATTTTTCCAGGCCTGCGAGGTCCGGCATGAAGATAGATCCTGTAGTAGTCGAAGCCGCATGCAAGGGTGATTCATCGGCACTCGATCAGCTGCTTACGCACTCGCGGCCGGACCTCAAGCGCTTTGCGCGAAGAGTGTGCGCCACCAGCGAAGACGCCGAAGACGCCGTTCAGGTGGCCTTGTGGAAGATGCACAGGAACATCGGCGGCCTTCGTACGGTGTCGGCATTCGCCGCATGGATTTTTCGCATCATTGAACGCGAATGTTTCCGCACCTTCAGAGCGCTCAAGAACACGCAGCCGATCGACGAGCAACTCGAAGCATCGCTGCCGGCAGCCCACGCGCGCGATGAACTACGCCAGGATCTCATCGCCGCCATTGCCGCGCTGCCGCCGGCGTACAGCGAGATCCTCATCATGCGCGACGTCAACGAATGGACTGCTCCCGAGGCCGCGGCTCAACTGGGCATCACGGTGGAGGCAGCCAAGAGCCGGCTGCACCGGGCGCGCAGTCTCATGCGAGAGCGGTTATCAGCGGGGCAATATCATGTAAGCGATGCGAGTTGACGCGGTCGCGTTCAAAAATCACATGCTGACGTCCCGCCCGACCCGCATTACGCGCCTTGCGCCTTGCATGGAAGGGTGCATGCAGGTGTGGAAAGCTTCGCTGCAGGAACGACCCTCGGCGGCTGAACTGGATCAGCTGGCAAGCTCCGAACTCGCGAAAGCGCAGCGCTTCGTCTATGAGGTGCACGCGCGGCGCTACCTTGCGGCGCGCGTGGCGTTGCGAGCAATCCTGGCGATGGAAACAGGCCTGGCTCCCCGCGATATCGTCATGAGTTATGGTCCATTCGGCAAGCCACGGATCGATGCCCGATTTGGAATCCATTTCAATCTCAGTCACTGCGAAGACGTCGCACTTGTCGTTGTCTCCCGCAATGGCGAAGTCGGCATCGACATCGAGTGCCCGCGAGAGTTTGCTTACGCGTTGGAGATGGCGCGCGTTCATTTTTCTCCACGCGAACGCGAAGAATTTTCCAGGGTGCCAAAGGGAGACATGAACAATGCCTTTCTCCGAGGCTGGACCCGGAAGGAGGCGTGCCTCAAGGCAACCGGCTCCGGTCTGGCATTGTCGAGTTCAGCATTGGAAACAGGGTTGTGCGCCGGGCGCTGGATCGTTTCGTTCGCGGCGCTGCGCCTGCAACATGTGGTCGAAGTGCAATCCTTCGTTGGGCCCGACCGCGAGATTTATTCTGTGGCAGCGTTGCTGTGAGGCCTGCGTGAACGCGTCGTCGGTGGCGGGCACATTGCCGACCGCGACGAACCCACCCTTGAGGACGCCCAGGGCGGTGCCTTGCTGCTTTCAAATCAACCCGAAGCAGGAGTGACCGTTTGACCGTGAAAGCGGTCCTCGCAGCCCATAGTCAGGCGCGCAACTACGAGGGCGATCGCAGGCGCGCCGCGCCGGCAGACCCAGAAACGGAACTCCACTGCGGATACTCCAATCGATGGACAAACGTGGGGGAATCTGGCGAGCCGCACATGCTTACGAGCGCCCGCACATGCTTAAAGCACCACGAGCGAGTGCAGATCGTAACCGGCAGCCCTAAGTTGTTTTTCAATGCCAGTTGCTTCGGCGCGAAGCATTCCGGCCGTTTCTACATCGCGTCGAGATAATTCTGCGGCCGCGGCTCGCGCCTGTAGGTCTCTGCACTGTGCAGCCATCTGACTTATATCCATGATTTCCTCTACCGGGTTAGAGCGCTTTTGGCGCTGTCACTCGCGGCACTGTTTTCCGCGATATACCTGGTCATCGGAAGAAATCGAGCGGAATTTAGCCCTGAGACAAACTATTTACTGTCGGTCACCGTCAGGACGATTCCTTCGCGACGCTCTGCGCGTGATTCGTGCGGCGACAGATATTTCCGGAGACGTCCCAAAGGCGCTCTTTTGGTATCGGAACGAGCCGCTGCCTGTGTACGCGATAAACCCGCCAACGGGTGTCTCCCAGTCGAGCCGATAGCGTGCTTCGGTTCGTCTCATCCCTGGAAGCGGGCGCGACGGGATGACAAGCAGACGGTGGTGGGGCCGATCACGCAATCCAGCTTCTGTCATCATGGCGTGGCTTGAGCAAACCCAAAGGGTGTCATGTCACATCTCGAAGACCAGAAAGCGAGCGCCAGCGCAAACCATCCCGCGCGCGAGGGCGAAACCCGCGAAAGCGGGATTTACGGAAGCGAGATAAGCGAGGAGCACGACGCTTCGGCAGTCGGGCGCACCGGTCCGCTGAACGAAGCGGCGCTACTCGGGCGCAAAACGCCGCCGTGGCCGGATTCGGCAGCGGCCAATCCCGGCCACCACGGGCGCGCCGGCGCGCCAGGCGCGGTGCGCGCACTGGCCGGTCTTCTGTTTGGTCTCGCGCTGCTCGTGGCGGGCAACGGGCTGTTCCAGACGCTGATCCCCTTGCGCATTCTTCAAGCGGGCTATTCGACGTTCGTCACCGGTCTCATCCAATCGAGCTATTACGCGGGCTTCATATTGGGAGCAGTAGTCAATCGGCGCCTTATCGATCGCATTGGTCAGCATCGGACGTTCGTCGCGTTCTCGGCGGCAGCGTCGATTCTTGCACTCGCTTTCAGCGCAGCGGAGTCGCCGTGGGTCCTGGGCGGCGTGCGCCTTCTTACGGGCGTCGCGTTCATGGGGTTGTACACCTCCGTCGAAAGCTGGCTCAACGGCACGGTCGAGAACGAAAAGCGCGGCCAGGTGTTCGGCCTCTACGCGGCCATCAACTACCTCGCAGTGGGCAGCGGCCAGTTTCTGCTGAATGTCGGGGCGGGGTCCGGGGCGCAGCAGTTTTCGATCGCCGCGGCCCTTTTTGCTGCGGCAGTGCTGCCGGTCACGCTGATGGAAGGCTGGCCGGTGAAGGTCAACGACACAAATCTTGATCGCGTACCTGCGCGGACCTGGGGGGAGAGTCTTCGAGAAATGATGGCCCTTGCGCCTCTCGGGATACCGGGCTGCATTCTTGCCGGCTTCATTTACAGCAACTTCTATGCGCTGATGCCTGTTTATCTTCAACGCTCCGGATTCACGACGGAGGAGCTCGCGACTTTCATGGGGGTCGCGCTGATTGGCGCCCTGTTGCCGCAGTTTCCGATGGGGCGCCTTTCCGACCGCATCGATCGACGGCGTCTGGTTCTTTGGACAGCGTCAGTCTCGGCGGTACTCAGCCTCGTGTTGTTCTGCTTCGACTTTCGCATCGTCACATGGTGCGCCACACTGGCCTATGTTGCTGTGACGTTCACGCAGTACGGGCTTATCGTGTCACACGTACAGGACCGTACGGAGTCGCACCTGCGAGTCGGCGTTTCGGCAATGTTGCTGGTGCTCTTTTCTCTCGGCGGAATGACCGGGCCGACGCTGGCGTCCGCGCTGATGACGCTCATCGGGCCGAGTGGGCTCTTCCTGTTCAATGCGCTGTCTTGCGCATTGCTGGCGCTCAGCGCAAGACACGCGCTCCGATTGTCCACGCGCACGTCGGTGGTCGGTAAGCAATCGAGTTGAGAAGGATCAGGAGGGGTCGGAGGGTACCGTCGAATCTATCGGGTTGGCCTCTGTCGCGAACTCGCGCGCGCAAGCGGCTAAAACCGTTAATATTGACGAGTAGAAAGAGAAGCCGCACTCGGCCGGATGCAGGAGCGTAAACACGGCAGTTCGCTCAACTCGGTTGGTACAGAACTGTTCACGATAGCGGTGATGACGGCAGTGTCGGCCCGACCGGACCACCGACCGGCACGCGTCGCGGATTTGCGCAAATGATTTGATTAGAAGGGGAGCCGCAATGACGATCAATAAAAAGATTGCTGACCAGTACGAGACTTATGTTCCGCGAGGCGAAAACTGGTTGGCGACGCATCCGGAGGAGGCGTTTGGCGGCATCGACAAGCCGGGTTGGCGTGAGTTGCCCATCAAATCGACGGCCACCGCCAAGGACGTGTATGAGGGCTGGGTCGGGCGCCTGGTGAAACGAGTCAAAAGTGATGATTTCGAGCTGGACGCCATCAATACGCCCGAAGGCTTCGAAGTCTTTCACGACTCGTTGATCGACGACATCACGGCTTCCTGGGCCGCGCGTGGCCTGGAAGCACCGTCACGTCATGCGGTCCTGCTGATGGTTGACTCGGGCGTCAGATTTTTTCGGCGCACGGACAATAACCGATGGCCGCGCCTGCATCAGGCCGTGCGCCAGTATGGACATACCGTTCTGAATGAGCGCGCTCAAAGCCTTCTCAAGGAGATTTTCCCCGACGAGAAACGTTACATTTCGACCGGCACGGCTGACGAAATCGATGCGTCGTACAAAGCGCAGCAATCCCGCATTCGAGATTTTTGCGAGCAGTATGGAGGCAGCCCGCTGGTTGTCGACGCGTACGCTCACGAATACTACGCGAAGTGACGTTTCCTCACTCTGCAGTGTCTGAAATTGAAATCGAGCTCTTTCCTAGAAATTGTTCCGAGATTGCCGAGTCCCCCGTTTGTTCGGTAACAAAAAGGAGAAACGATGGAATGCATCGAGATATACACCGGCGATGACGGACACTCGCAATTCAGGCACATCCATGCGTTTGAGGTCAGTCCAGTATCTTTCAATGGCGTCGCCGTGTCTTTGTCATCGCCGCAGGCATGCGAGAGCGAGCTCCTGCACGAGTTCGACGGTGACTATTTCCTCGGTTGGCACAATCCACCGTCCAGGCAATATGTCATTGTCCTCGCGGGGGAGCTTGAAATTGCTGTGAAACGCGGTGACGCCGCGCAACGCTTTGCGGCGGGCGCCGTTTTCGTTGCAGGTGATCTGAACGGTACAGGCCATACGACGCGCGATCCAGGCAGGCCGCGCATTAGTCGTCAACTTGCGAGGATGAGGCAATGCTACTCGAGCATGCTTTGGCTGTCGTGACAGGCGGCAGCAGCGGCATTGGGTTCGCAACCGCCGAACGGTTTATGTCCGAAGGCGCACGCGTGGTGATCAGCGGGCGCAATCCGGACAGACTAGGCCAGGCCGCGGAGAAGCTTGGCGAGAACGTTTTGGGAGTCGTCGCAGACGCCACAAGTCCGGAAGACATGCATCGGCTATACAAGACCGCAGTAGACCATTTTCAATGCAACGTAACTGTGGTGGTCGCGAATGCCGGAGTTTCCCGGCAAACACCCGTGCGCGAGACGTCGTGGGAGCAATTCTCCAGCGTGCTCAACGACAATGTTGGCGCAGTCTACGCGACTGTGCGCGAGTCGCTGCCGTTTCTCGGTCGCCCTGCATCGATCATCCTTGTTGCGTCGCTTGCGGCCAATCAAGGCACGAAGAATTTCTCGGCATATTGCGCGTCGAAGGCAGCTGTGGTTTCGCTCGCAAAGAGCTTTGCCGCCGAATTCGTCGAGGACGACATACGCGTCAACAGCATTTCACCCGGGGTTGCGAATACGCCGATCTTCGATACATTGGGAATATCCGAAGCGCAACTGCTGCAATGGTCGAATGCCATTCCGATGAAGCGGCCGGCTCACCCCGATGAAATTGCTGCAGCCATTCTTTTTCTAGCGTCGGATGCATCGCGGTATATGACCGGCGCTGATCTTGCAGTAGACGGCGGCATGTCAGGCATCAGTCCATTTTAAATTGTGCTCGCGCAAAACTTTCGGGGGTAGCCTTGCTCCCGTATCAGGAACCTTCGCTTCCGGTGTCGATTAAACGCTGCGACCCAGTCCACGATCGTTTGCGAGAGGCTTGCCTGCCGAACACTCACCCCAGCTTCTCGAACAGGCTGCCCCAGCTCGCCAGCGGCGCGGTATCGATGTCGAGCATTCGCAGCGCCTTCCAGACGACGGTCGCCACAGTGTCATAAGCGGGGATATCCGTCGCGGCTTCGAAAGCGTGCGCCAGATGGGCTGCATGCAAATTCGTGCAAAACGTCGTCACCGCGTCGGGCCTGGCGGTGACGGTCTCGTGCATCATGTTCGCCAACAACGCATCCGGAACTTCGGCAAAGCTGAAGTTGTCGCGCATGTCCAAATGCCGTTCAGCGACGCATTCGATGCCGAGCCTCGCGTAGTTGCGCACGATCAGCGCCTGAACGTCGTCGGTATAGGGCGACACCAGAGCAAGGCGCTCGACACCCGTTTTCGCCAGAATCTCGTTGAGCGCCAGTACCGACGTGGTCGCGGGAATGCCGGTCGCCTCGGTCAGTTGACGGCACAGTGCCTCATCGCGCTCGAACCCGAGCCAGCCCGCCGACGTGCCGCTCCACGCGATGACATCCACCCGCGCGTCGGCGAGCTGGCGCGCCGCCTCCAGGATTCGCGTCGCGTCGAATTGCCCGAGCGCCTGCTCGGACAGACTGATTTCCGTCACCTTGAAACGCGCGAAATGCGCACTGACATGCGGCAACGCGCCGAGCATCGCCGAGGTAATCGGTTCGAGCGCCGTGTTGGAGGAGGGCGTGAGAATGCCCAGCCTGATTCGTTTGCTTCGCATGGCAGCGCCTCCCTAGTCGGCCAGCAACAGCTTGACGCCCTCGGCGGCGTCGTGGCGCAGTTCATCGAGATCGATGCCGGGAATCACTCCATCGTCTACAACGATTCTGCCGTTCACCACGTTGTAGCGAACGCGCGTGGGTTCGCCTGCCGTGACGGGCGCTACTGCAAGATCGTGAAAGCCGAAGAAACGCAGGTCGTCGACCTCGTAGAGCACGAGGTCCGCAGCCTTGCCCACTTCGAGCGTGCCGACCGCGTCGAGGCCCAGCACGCCTGCGCCCCCAGCGCTACCCCAGTGGATCGTCTCTTCGACCGAAGTCGACGAAGCCCCCTGCGCCGCGCGATGCACGAGCCACGCGAAGTGAGCTTCGTTGGTCATGCTGCCGGATTCGTTCGACGCGACGCCATCCACGGCAAGGGACATCGGCACGCCCGCAGCGACCATCTGTGGCGCGGGTGCGATGCCGCTTCCGAGCCGGGCGTTGCTGACCGGACAGTGCGAACATCCGCTGCCCGTTTCAGCGAGCATCGTGATCTCGCTCGCCTGAAGATGCACGAGGTGCGCGAACCACACATCGGGTCCGAGCCATTCGTGATCGGCAACGAACTCGACCGGAAGCTGATTGAAGCGCTCCTTGCAGAAGTCGACGTAACGCGTGGTTTCCGAGAGATGCGTATGCATGCGCAGTCCCATGCCGCGCGCCGCGCGCGCGACTTCGGGCAACAGTTCGGGTGGCAGGGAGAACGTCGGTGTCGTGGGCGCGACCACGACACGGCGCATCGAGGCCGCGCGTGCGTCGTGATAGCGCGACTTCAGGCGTTCGATGTCGGCGAGCATCTGCTCGATCGTCTCGGGTTTCAGCGCAAGTTTGGAGAAGCCCGGATGATCGCCCGCCGCCTGCAATGCGCCGCCCCGGCAGAGCACGAAGCGCAGCCCGAACGAAGCCGCTTCGTCAAACAGGAGGTCGCCGGTTTCCGTGGTGCCTTCAGCGTGATAGAGATAGTGGTGATCGGCGCACGTGGTCACACCCGAGAGCAGCAGTTCGGCCATGCCGAGGCGCGCCGCGACGCGCGCCAGGTCCGGCGTGAACCGCGCAAGACGCGGATACGGCACGGCGGCGAGCCACTCCTGCAGATCCGCGTTGATGCCCGAGGGAACCGCTTTCAGCAGGTTCTGGAACAGATGATGGTGCGTGTTGACCCATCCCGGATAAACGACGCATGAGCGTGCGTCGATGACGCGCTCATCGTCGCGCGCCTCCAGATTCGGCGCGATGGCCTGGATCACGCCATCGCGGATGCGCAGATCCACCTGGCCCAGCCGCGCGGCATCACCACGCAATCCGCTCATCACCGCGACGGGGTTCTTGATCAGCAACGCTTCGGGTTTTGTGCTCACGATTTCATTTCCTTATTCACGCGCCAGGCTGTGCGCCGGTACGACGTCTTCTTCATGGGCGCCGTTGAGCACGGCGTTCAGAACGACCGAGACCACGCAGGCCAACACCACACCGCTGTGTACGAAGGGTTGCGCCCAGTCGGGCATGTGCTTGAAGACCTGCGGCGCCATCACGGGAATCAGTGCGGTCGCGATCGTGAAGCCGACAATCAGCACGTTGTAGCGATTGCGCTCGAAATCCACCTTCGCCAGCGTCTGCACGCCGGCCGCCACCACGACGCCGAACATTGCGATCCCGGCGCCGCCGAGCGCGGCGGAGGGCGTCGATGCCACCACTGCGCCGATCTTCGGCACCATCGCCACGATGCACATGAGCACACCGCTCACCGCGACCACCCAGCGGCTGCGCACACCCGTCAGAATCACGAGGCCGACGTTCTCCATGAATGCGATGAATGGGAACGCCGCGAACATTCCGGCAATCGCGCTCGCGAGACCGTTCGCGCGCATGCCACGCACCACGTCCTCCTCGCTCACGTTCTTTTCGACGATGTCGCCGATTGCGACGAATAGACCCATCGACTCGACCATCTGCACGACCATCACGACGATCATGGTCATCACGGGCACGAGTGAGAACACCGGCGTGCCGAAGTGAAACGGCAGCGGTATCGTGAGCCACGGCGCCTGTGCCACGTTCGAGAAGTCGCCCATGCCGAGCAGGCAGCCCAGAACGCTGCCGGCAACCAGCCCGATCAGTACCGACAGATTGCGCAGGAACGCGTTGGCAAAGCGGTTGATCGCAAGGATCACCAGCGCGACGAACAACGCGACGCTCAAGAAAGGCAGTGCGCCGAAGCGCTGCTGCGCGGCTTCTCCACCGCCCGCCCACTGATACGCGACGGGAAAAAGCTGCAAGCCGATCACGGTGACGATGCAGCCTGTCACGACGGGAGGAAAGAACCGGCGCAAGCGTCCGACGAGCGGCGCGGCGAACATCGTGAACACCCCGGCGCCGATCACCGCGCCGCATACGCCCGCGAAGCCGACACCCGGACTCATGCCGATCGCGATCACCGGCCCCACGCTGCTGAAGGCGACGCCTTGCAGAATCGGCAGGCGCACGCCGAACTTCCAGATGCCGATGGTCTGCAGGACCGTAGAGATGCCCGAGCAGAAGAGAGCGGTGCTGATCAAGGCGGTGGTGTCCGCTGGCGACATCTTCAGCGCGGACGCCACAATCAGTGGAACGGCGATGGCGCCGATGTAAGCCACGAGCATGTGCTGCAAGCCGAGCGTGATCATTTGACGCTTTGGCAAGATCCGATCGACGGGGTGTTGTCCGGTGTTCATTGCGTGTCTCCTGATTATCGTTATCGATCAAAGCGCGCCGTGCGGCGCCGCTGCTTCGTCAGGCCGCGACCGGCATGGCGAGACAGGTGTGGAAGCGCTCAGTCAGCGCCGCACGATCGAGGTCGCGCCCGATGAACACGATGCGGCACGAGCGCGGCTCCGAACCCCAAGGCTGCGCCGCGCGCAATTCGAAGATGTCATGCACGCCTTGCAGCACGTAGCGATGCGACTGGCCCCGCACCGCGAGGATGCCCTTCATGCGGAAAAGGTTCGTGGCGTCGGACTGGCGCAGTTCCGCGAGCCAGTTCTGCAACGCATCGAACTCGATGTCCGCTTCGACTTCGATACCGACCGACGACACGCTCTCGTCATGCTGATGATCGGCGTGATCGGGTTCGTCGTGCGCATGTTCGTCGCGGCTGTGCTCATGTCCGGTATCGTCCGCTGCGACGAGCGTTTGCGCGAACTCGTTGGCGCCCACGCCGAGGATCTTTCGAAGATCGACCTGCGCGTAGCTCGATTCGACGATCTCCGCCGTGGCGTTGAGTCCTCGCAGCCGCTCCGTGAGCGAAGCGATCTCCGCGGGCGTGACCAGATCGACCTTGTTGATCACAAGACGGTCCGCGCAGACGATCTGATCGACCGCCTGGTTGTCCCTGCCGTCGAGGACGAGGTCGTCCAGATGCGAGGCGATATGCCGGGCGTCGATCATCGTCACCACTGCATCCAGCGTCACCTGTTTTGCAATCGGATCATCGAGGAAGAAAGTTTGTGCGACCGGATACGGATCAGCGAGCCCGCTCGTCTCGACGATGATGTGATCAAGCCGTTCCGGCCGCTCGACCAGCATCCGGACGATGCGCACCAGATCCTCGCGCACGGCACCGACGCAGCACACGCAGCCGTTCGTCATTTCATAGATTTCTTCGGTCGATTCGAGCACGAGCCCGCCGTCGATACCGACCTCGCCAAATTCGTTTTCGATCACCGCGATCTTGTGGCCGTGCTTCTCGCGCAGGATGTAGTTCAGGAGCGTGGTCTTGCCGGCGCCGAGAAATCCGGTCAGCACGGTGACGGGGATTTTTTCAATTTCGTTGTGGGTGGCGTGAACGTGCGTCATCGCTTGTCTCCGGTCGTTGGGATTGGATGTGCTGCTTTGCAATCAGGCGCTAGTTTCTTTCCAGCGCTGAACGGTATGGGCTTCGAGTCCGAACAGGTCCAGCACGCGGCCGAGCGTGTGGTCGATCATCTGATCGAGTGAAACCGGGCGCGCATAGAACGCCGGCACCGGCGGTGCGATGATTCCGCCCATCTCGGTCACGGCGATCATGTTGCGCAAATGCGCCAGCGTGTAAGGCGTTTCACGCGCGAGCAGTACCAGCGGGCGGCGCTCCTTGAGGGTGACGTCGGCGGCGCGCGAGATCAGGCTCGATGAGATGCCGCTCGCGATCTCGGCGAGCGTCTTCATCGAGCACGGCGCGACGATCATGCCGAGCGTGCGGAACGAGCCGCTGGAAATCGCAGCGGCCATGTCGTCGCAACGGTAGGTGAAGCTGGCGAGGGCACTGACTTCAGCGAATTTGCAGTCGGTCTCGTGGGTCATCGTCAAAAGCGCGCTGCGCGACACGGTCAGATGCGTTTCGACATCGAGCCTTTGCAGCAACTGCAAGAGCCGCACTCCATACACGAAGCCGGACGCGCCGCTGATGCCGACCACGATTCGGCGCGCGCTCATCGTGCTGCTCCTGCGGCGACGTCCGCCAGGATGCCGACAGCTCGCCGAGACGCACGTTCGCTGATCCGCGCGCGAATGCCGTCGAAGTGCGATCCGCGCGTCGCGTCGATGGCCATGCGCGACGTCGTGCCGGCAGCGGACGAAGACGGATCGAGCGGACTGCCCGGCAATCCGTCAACGATGAAGACGTCCTCGTGCGGCTGGAAATGCGCGGCGATGGCCCACAGCACCTGCGCGTCATCGGCGATGTCGATATCGCTGTCGACGGCCACGACGTTCTTGAGGTACGGGTCCCAGCCGAGCAGCGCGAGCATGACCTGGCGCGCTTCACCGTCGCGTGTCTGGTCCAGCGCCACGTAGCAATGAAAGTGCGTGCCGGAGTTCGGATAGTGCAGCGCGGTGACGGAAGGAAAGCGTGCCTTCAGCTTCTCGCTCATCTCGGCTTCGCGCGGCAGGCGGGCGAGCGTCAGATGCTCCGCGTACGGACCGCCGACCACGTCGACGAGCCACGCGTCGCGGCGCCGCATCATCGTATCGACGCGCAGCACGTTGTTGGTCGATCGGTCCGACGAATAGCCGGTGAACTCGCCGAACGGGCCTTCCTCGGCGTGCGCGTCGGGATCGATCGTGCCTTCCAAGACAAATTCCGCGGCGGCAGGCACACCGATGCCATAGCGCGGCGTGCGCACCAGTTGCAGCGGCGCGCCCAAGAGTCCCCCGGCGATGTTGCGCTCGTCGGCGCCGAACGGCACGCGTGCCGCCGCCGCGAGCATGAACAAGGGATGCGCGCCGATGACCATCGCGACCTTCAAGGTGTCGCCGCGTGACTTCGCCGCCTGAAGCATGCGCCACAGGTGGCCGCGCGAATGCAGGCTTGTCGCGAGCGCATTGCGTGCATGCCGCATCGAACGGTGGTAGCTGAGGTTGGCGATGCCCGTCACCGGATCTTCCGCGACGATCACCGCGTTCGTGACATACGGCCCGCGGTCGGTGTCGAAGTGGCGGATCATCGGCAACCGGTCTAGATCGACGGCATCGCCTTCGGTCACTTCATCCAGCACAGGACCATTCGATAGATAGACCGGCGCGACCGGTGCGTTGGCGCGCTGTTGATAGGCATCGAAAAGTCCCTTGACGTCTGCGTCGAACAAGCGTCCGATACGCTCGCGGGAGGCAAAGAAATTCGTGACGAGCGGTGTTTCGATGCCATCGACCTGCTCGCAGACGAGCATCGGGTGCTGCCCGCGGGCGGCGAGTTCATGGACGAGCGCGGTCACGTCCTGATCCGCGGACACCGGCTGCTCGAGCGTCAACACGTCGTCCGGATATCGTTCGCGATACTCGAACGCGAAGCGATGAAAGTCCTGCGTGGCGCAAAACGGATTGCGAGCCATCGTGAGCTCCGTTGGAACGGGATCGTGTGAAGAGCAGGCGCGTGCACGACCGCGCCTGCAATGAAGAACCGAACGGCGTCAGGCGGGCTGCACGATCTCGCTCACGTAAGTCGCCTTCAAACGCTTCTCCGCTTCGGCGAGGTCCTTCGGCGGTTTGGTCGGTTCGATGCCCACCAGCCGCGCGATGTTGTTCCCCATGTAGTCTTCGAGACCGTCCTCGTCGAGGTCCATGCCTTGCGGCGCGGGACCGCACAGCATTTCCAGCTCGCGCAGCCACATACCCGGCTCGTTCGGCGGGGAATCGGTGCCGAACACGATCTTGTTGCGCGGCAATTCACGAGCGAACTCGACGATGCGCGACTGATAGCACCATCCCGATTCGCAATACACGTTCGGCGTATCCATCGCCATCCAGAACGCCTCGAACGAATAGTTGCCGCCGGTCTGAATCCCGAAATGACCGATGATGAAATTCACCATCGGGAATTCGCGGATGATCGGATAGAACTGCGTCGGAATCGTGTAGGGCCCGTCGCCCGTGTGAATCAGCACCACGACGCCCAGCTCGGCGCATTTCTTCATCGCCGGACGCAGCCAGTCGAGCGCGCGATCCGGCCGGTAGCCGTGCATGTTCGCGTGCAGCTTGAGCATCTTGAAGCCGTATTCCTTCACATGGAATTCGAGTTCGGCGGCACCGTTCTCCGGACCCCAGCGCGGGTTGTACGTGAAGTTGCCGATGAATCGATCCGGATATTTCTGCGTGAGCTCGGCGATATACGACATGTAGTCGCGAATGCCTTCCCGGCCGCGACGGTTACCGTCGCGATAGCCGGTGTTGCCGGGCGGCGGCTGAATGAAGCCCATGTCGATGCGGCGCGGTTTGCCGTTGATGATGTACGGTCCGTCCATCATCTTGAGCAGGCGTTCCCCGGTGAAGGGCTCGCCCGTGTGACGCCAGGCTTCGTCGACGAGATTGGTCGGGTGCAGATGGGTATCGATGATCATCAGCGGGCTCCTGCGTAATCGGCCTGGCGCGCGGATTTTTTCGCGGCGCCGGCGTGCTGTTTCAAATAGGCTTGCGCTTCTTCCACGCTTGCCGGCGGTGCGCTCGGCTCGATGCCGATCATGCGGGCGAGGTTGTTGCCGAGATAGTCTTCCAGCGTGTCCTCGTCGAGGTTCAGCCCTTGCGGCGGTTCGTAGCACAACACTTCGAGCAGGCGCAGCCACATGCCAGGTTCGTTCGGCGGCGTGTCGGAGCCGTAGAGAATCTTGTGCGTCGGCAGCACCTTCGCGAATTCGACGATCCGCGATTGCAGACACCAGCTCGATTCGCAATACACGTTCGGCGTATCGAGCGCCATCTGATACGGCTCGAAGCAATAGACGCCGCCCGTCTGCACGCCGAAGTGCGCCATGATGAAATTCACCGACGGGAATTCGCGAATCAGCGGATACCACTCGCTGGGAATGCTGTACGGGCCATCGCCGGTATGCAGCTTGACGAGAAGCCCAAGGTCCGCGCATTTGCGCAAGGCCGGGCGCAGCCAGTCGAGCGCGCGGTCGGGGCGATACGCGTGCATGTTGGCCTGCAACTGGACCATCCTGAAGCCGTGTTCCTTCGCATAGAACTCGATCGCATCGGCGCCGTTCTCCGGACCGCAGCGCGGGTTATAGACGAAGCAGCCGAGGAGACGCTCCGGATACTTCTGAACGCATTCCACGGTGTAGGCCATGTAGTCGTCGATCGACTCACGACCCGAGCGCTCGCCGTCGGTCCACGTATAGATGGTGTTGCCTTGCGGCGGTTGGATGAATGCCTTGTCGATACGGCGCGGCTTTCCGTTGATGATGTACGGGCCGTCCATCACTTCGATCAGGCGCTCGGCTGAGAAGGGCTCGCCGTCGTGACGCCACGCGAGGTCGACGAGGTTGGTCGGATAACAGCTTGTGTCGATGATCATGGTCTCGATCTCCTTGAGGGGAACTGGCGTGTCCAGTTGCCGGATCGCGGGCAGGCACATCGATGGAACGGAGCCCTTGCGGACTTGCCCATGCGGCCCTTTGCAAGACGCGTGTCATTGCGTCTTCCCCTCGCCGGCATCGAGTGTCACACTGATGTGCACTGCTGCTTGCGATGAAGTCTCACAAGTTACGAGCGGTCTGTACAATATTTTTCAACCACGACCTTGATACGTTTTCGATATGGACCTGCGGCTATTGCGTTACTTCGCGGTGCTCGCGGACGAACTCCATTTCGGCCGCGCAGCGGCACGGCTGCACATTTCGCAGCCTCCGTTGAGCCAGCAGATTCGCATCCTCGAAGAGGAGATGGGAACGGCGTTGTTCCTGCGCTCGCAACACCGCGTCGAACTCACGGAGGCAGGGAAAACACTGAAGGAGCAGGCGCCGCTGATCTTCGCGCAGTTCGAGCGCGCGATCGATCTCACGCGTTGCGCGGGGCGTGGCGAAGTGGGAAGTCTGGAAATCGGCGTCATCAGCTCGGCGATGGTCGAGCCGTTTCCGCGCGCGCTCGGGGAGTTCGCGCGCAAGCATCCGCAGGTGCGCTGGACGCTGCATGAAATGACGCCCGCCGCGCAGCTTCAGGCATTGAAGGAACGGCGGCTGGATGTATGCTTCTTCCGCGTATCGCACGAAGATCCGGAGATTCGCAGCGAGGTGGTGATGCGTGAGTCGGCGCTGGTGGCATTGCCGCTTTCGCATTCGTTCGCTGGCCGCGAGGAGATCGCGTTGCGCGAACTTGAGACGGAGCGCTTCCTGTCGTTCGGCTTGCTGCAATCGCAGCTCGCGCGCTTCTTGCGTGACTGTTGCGTCGAAGCGGGATTCACGCCGCGCATCGAGCAGGAGGTCGTCGAGCTGCATACGCTGCTGTGCCTCGTGCGCGAGGGGCTCGGTATCGCGCTGTTGCCTTCGTCGGCGCAGCAACTGTCGAGCGGCGGAGTGGCATTCGTACCTTTGAGCGCGCCACGTCCCGAGGTGTCGCTTCACGCGCGGTATCGGGCGGAAGCGCCGTCTCCGGTGCTTTCGCTTTTCCTCGATACGGTGCGGGCTGCCGCTACTTCAGCTACTCCAGCGGCTCAACGTTGACCGTCTGCCGCACCAGTTCGCGCATCGCTTCGACGAGCGGCGCCACGCGCGTCGCTTTTTCACGCGGCCACACCGCGTAAAGGTTGTAGTGCGTCGGGATTTCCACTTGCGTGAGCTCGATCAGCTTGCCGCTGCGGATGGCATCGGCGGCAAGAAGGCCACGTGCGAGACCCACGCCTACGCCCGCGCTCGCGGCCGCGATCAACCCGGCGGCGTTGTCGAATACGGCGACGGCGTCCGGTTCGACTGCAGGCAGGCCTGCCGCGGCGAGCCACGGAATCCACGAACGCTTCGTGTAGCCGAGCAACGGCAAGCTCAGCATCTCCTCCGCAGTGAGCAGCGCGTTCAGCCCGCGCGTTCGCAGAAGATCGGGCGAGCCCACGGGAGTCAGACGATCGCCGCAGATCAGCGCGTTGTCGAAGCCGTCCCATTCGCCGTACCCATACCTCAACGCAAGATCGGCGCGCTCGAACGCGCCGCGGTCGTGACGCGGTGCGGACAACATGGTCAACGCCGTGCCGTTCAACGCGCCGAGCAGCGCAGGCAAACGCGCGACGAGCCAGCTTTGCGCAAGCTCCGGATCGACGTCGAGCGTGATCGATTGCCTGACCGCGCGCTCCTTGACCGACGACAACGCACGATCGATCTGCTCGAAGCCATCGCCTAGCTGGTTCGCAAAGAGAGCGCCCGCGTCGGTCAGGACAACGCGTGCTCCTTCGCGCACGAACAGCGGTTGTCCGACGAATTCTTCGAGCGTGCGAATCTGCTGACTGATCGCACTATGCGTGAGCGACAACTGACGCGCGGCGCTCGAAAAGCTGCCGGCGCGCGCTGCCTGCAGAAAAGCCTGCATCGACTGGATCGAAGGGTAGCGCTTTAGCATGGGTGTTAGGCGGGCTTACGGAGATTAAAAGAAATCGTCGCTGGCGCTGTGCGCGCGTGCTTTCAATAATGATCGCAGGCACGCGCTCTCGCTGAGGCGACTTATCGAGGCGCGTTGCATAACCACAATCAGGAGACGACGCATGATCGAAATTCATGTCAACGGCACGCGGCACTCGCTCGACAATGTACCGGAAGACATGCCGCTCTTGTGGGTGCTACGTGACCGGCTCGGATTGACCGGCACGAAATTCGGCTGTGGCGGCGGCTTTTGCGGCGCATGCACGGTGCATCTGGAAGGAGAAGCGGTGCGTTCCTGTTTGCTGCCGATCGCCGCGGTGACAGGCCGGCACATCACCACGATCGAAGGCTTGTCGAAGGATGGCGATCATCCGTTGCAACGTGCGTGGGTTGCCGAGGACGTTCCGCAGTGCGGCTATTGCCAATCGGGGCAACTGATGCAGGCTGCGGCGTTTCTCAAGGGCAAGCCGGCCGTCAACGACGAAACGATTACGGCGGCGATGTCCGGCAACATCTGTCGGTGCGGCACCTACGCGCGGATTCGCAAGGCCATCAAGCGTGCGGCATCGGGTGATGCGGCGCTGGCTGTTGCGGCCGCAAGGGAGGCGTAAATGCGCAATCACACGACCGCCCACGGTGCAGCACGGCGGCGCTTCATGAAACAGGGTTCATCGTTGCTGGTTGCCGGTCTCGCGATCGGGTTCGAACTGCCCGAGGCCTGTGCCAAATCGGCCGCACATGCGGACGGCTTCGCGCCGAATGCCTGGGTGCGCGTACTGCCCGACGACACGATCAAGCTGGTGGTCCACAAGCATGATTCGGGAACCGGCACGCATACGGCACTGGCCGCGATGGTCGCGGAAGAACTGGATATCGATCCGTTTCGCGTGGAGGTGATCACGCCTGAAAATCCGTTCTACGCCGACTATATTCATCCGCTGTGGAAAGTGTTTTCGACGGGCGGCAGCACGAGCGTATCGCTCGAATACGATCGATTGAGACGGGCGGGCGCCACCGCGCGCGCGATGCTGATCTCGGCGGCCGCCACGCAGTGGAACGTGGCGCCGTCCACCTGTTCGACCGACAACGGCTTCGTCGTCGGCCAGGCGAATGGCGAGCGCGCCAGCTATGGATCGCTCACGCAGCGCGCGGCGCGGCTGCCTGCGCCGAAGGACGTCGCGTTGAAAGACCCGTCGCAGTTCAAGTACATCGGCAAGCTGCACAAGAAGCGCGGCGCCGCGCAGAAAACGACGGGCGCGTTTCGCTACAGCATCGACGTGTCGCTGCCGGCGATGCTGGTCGCGGTCGTCACGCGCGCGCCGGTGATCGACGCGCGCGTGCGCAGCGTCGATGCCAAGGAGGCGCTCGCCGTGCCGGGCGTCCGGTATGTGCTGCAGATACCCGGACGGCCCGACATACTCGGCGGGAACCAGGCGGGCGTTGCCGTGCTGGCCGACGACTATTGGTCGGCGCACAAGGGGCAGGCCGCGTTGAGGGTCGAATGGGAAGACAGTCCGTTCGAAACATTCGACAGCCGCACGCTTGCCGCGCGTCAGGCCGCCTGGCTCGACGATCCCGCTGCGCGGGTGGTGCCGACTGTGCAGAACGGCGATGTAGGCGCGGCTTGGAAGCGGGGCGCACGCACGATCGAGGCGTCGTACACGATGCCGTACAAGGCGCAGAATCCGCTGGAACCGATCAACGTGACAGCGTGGGCGCAGGGCGGCGGTATTGAGTACTGGGGCGGCTTGCAAGTCCCATCGACGGCGCAGGAGGCGGCAAGCGTCATCGGCAATATTCCGGCCGACAGGGTCGTCTTGCATGAGCTGGTGTCCGGCGGCAGCTTCGGCGCGCGTGAATCGAAGTATTGGCTCTTCGAAGTGACGTGGCTCGCAGTGCAGACCGGCAAGCCCGTCAAGCTGATGAACAGCCGCGAGGACGAGATGCGCGCGCTCTTCCATCATTCGGCAAGCTACCACCACGCGAAAGCCGCACTCGACGCGCGCGGCAATCTGATCGCGCTGCGACTTCGAGCGGTGATGCCGGCGTCGCCGGAACAGTGGGAGCCCGGTTATTTCGACCGTCCGGACCGGATGGATTACAGCACTACCGAAGCGATCAGCAAATACGAGTTTGCCTACGGTGCACCCAATGTCGACCTCGGCTGGGTGCGGCACGAGACAGGCGTGCCGACCGGCTGGTATCGAGCGGTAAGCTATATCCCGAACGTGTTCGCGGTCGAGTCGTTCATGGATGAAGCCGCGCACGCGGGACATCGCGACCCGGTCGATTTCCGCCTCGCGCACCTGCAAGATCCGCGTCACGCGGCCGTCTTGCGCGAGGCCGCCACGCGGGGAGGCTGGGGCAAGCCGTTGCCATCAGGAACCGCGCTTGGCGTCGCGACCAATCGCGCTTACGGCAGCTACGTCGCCGTGATCGCCCGGGTGGCGCGGCAGGGTAACAGCATCGTGATTCAGAAACTGACGTGCGTGGCCGATTGCGGCCTGGCGGTCTCGCCGGGCGGGGTCGAAGAGCAGTTGTATGGTGGATTGATGTGGGGACTCGGACACGCCACGGCCGATCGTATCGATATCGAACACGGCCGGGTCCGGCAGAAGAATTTCGACACGTATCGCGTGATGCGCATGAGTGACATGCCTGACATCGAGATACATATCGTCCAGGGCGATCCGTCCAAGCCGGGCGGGGTCGGCGAACTGTCGAGCCCTTCCGTTGCGCCCGCGATCGCGAATGCGGTGTTCAATCTGACCGGAAAGCGCGTGCGAGACACGCCGTTCGATTTGCAGAACGTCGTGCACGCCAATGCGTCGTGACGAATGGACGGCAGGAAAGCCGGCATGTTCGCATGTCGATCCATCAAGCAACCAACGATGGGGCGGCCCTGCGGGGAGTGTGGCTATCGGAACCGAGCAACTCTTGCGCTATCGCTCCTCGGCGTCAGGGAACGGATCGGCCGGCCACGGCGCCCCGCTAGTGCGCCAGCCCATTGGTTGCGTTGGCCTAGCGTCGTCACTCACCCTTGCGTGCCCCGAAGAGCAGCTGCGTCCAGAACGGTTTGAACCACTGCGCCCATAGGGGCTCGGCCTTATGCGAAATGACTGGTTCGCCGCTCGGCGGCTTGCGCGCGACAAGTTGCTCAAGCGTGGCTTTCGCTATCCGGCGCCCCTCCGTCGAACTCATATGGGCCGGCATCAGTGGATTTAGTGCGCTCGGATCGGCGAGCAACGTACGTAACGCCTGCTCGTCCATTGATTCGAGCCGCAGTTCGTACTCGATTTGCAGCGTGCTTTGCAATTCGGCCAAAGTCAGCATGTCGTCCGCCTCCGGGGTTCAGCAACGGTTCGTCGCTTCTTCGGGCACACTGCCTAACGCGGCTCGCCATCGACGAGCGGCAGTGGCCGCAGCCGTCTCCACCATGCTGCCGCCATCCGAGCGCTTTACGTGGTGCGCTACGTTCTGTGATGGGTAGTATGGCGTATTTGTGCAAAGCAGCAAATACAATTTTCATGCCAATTTGGAATGGCAGTTACAGGAGAAAATGCTCGACAGTACTTCGATGGATGGTCATTGCGTCGGGCTCCCGGTCAAGCCGACGCTGCATGGCTTCCAATGTTTTTGTACGACGGTATCTCGCTGGCGCATATTGGACCATGGTCCAATACCGGCGTGCCGGCTGATTGCCTAGTCTGCCAGTGACACATAATCGGCATCGCCTTCGACAGCGATGTCAAAGGTCGATTACTACACGATCCTCGATCTCGAATTCCTCGGCGCGCGCGTATGGACGCGATTTCGTTGCCTGGACCATCAACAACACGGGCCCGTCGGAGTCGCCGTGCAAGCTCGCGAAGAACGCGCGCGTCGTGTTGATGCCGGGACGCGGCTTCGGCACGCAGCGTCCGTCGGGACGCGTATCGCTCGCGAATCTCAACGAGAGCGACTGCGTGCAGATCGGCCGGGCGATCCGGGAACTGCTCGGGGAACATGTCGAGCGATATAACGCCGAGTCCGGCAACAACGTCGACAAAAACAAGGCGCTCTAGCCAACTTGCGTTATCCCATCCGCATGCTCAGGAGAAAGACAATGGCCATACCTGTCGAAAAAGTCACGCCGTACGACGAATTCAACTTCGAGATTCCGGAGAACGAGTTTCCGAAGTCCGGCATTTCGGCCCGCGCGGCTGCCGCGCTGGTAGTCAGCGAAGAATGGACCGACGCCAATCCGATGCTCAACATGTCGTCGTTCGTGACGACCTTTGCGGAGCCGGAAGCGGTCGAGGTCGCCAAGCGCAACATGTACAAGAACTACATCGACCACGACATGTATCCGCAAGTCTTCGCAATGGAGACGCGCATGGTGAAGTGGCTGCATCAGTTGTGGAATGGCCCGAAAGGGGTCGAACCATACGGCACGGCCACGATAGGCTCGTCGGAAGCCTGCATGCTCGCCGGGCTCGCGCACAAGTGGAACTGGCGGCAGGCGCGCGAGAAAGCGGGCAAGGACGCGACCCGGCCGAACATGGTGACGGGCGGCAACGTGCAGGTCGTATGGAAGAAGTTCCTGCGCTATTTTGACGTTGAGCCGCGCATCGTACCGCTCAAGCCGGGCAATTATCGCCTCACCGCCGAGCGTCTCGAGCAGTACGTCGATGAGAACACGATCGCCGTGGTGGCAATTGCGGGGCAGACCTTCACGGGCGAAGATGACGACATCCAGGAAATCCACGACTGGCTCGACGCCTACGAGAAGAAAACGGGCATCTCGATTCCAATGCACATCGACGGCGCTTCCGGCGGCTTCGTGAACCCGTTTCTCTATCCTGACTACAAGTGGGATTTCCGCCTGCCGCGCGTGCAGTCGATCAACGCGTCGGGGCACAAGTTCGGGCTCACGCCACCGGGGCTCGGCTGGGTCGTATTCCGCGAGCGCAAGGTGTTCAACGAGGACCTGATCTTCTACGTGAACTACCTCGGCGGAGAAATGCCGACAGCGACGCTTAACTTCAGCCGCAACGCCGCGCCGATCGCGGTCCAGTACTACCAGTTCTTGCGCCTTGGCTTCGACGGCTACAAGCGCGGGATGACGCACACGCTGGCGAATGCCGTGGCCCTGCGCGACGAACTCGTGAAGAGCGGTTACTTCACGATCATGAACGAAACGCAGCGCATACCGGTGGTCGCCGTCACGCTCGACCCGAAGGTCAAGAAGTTCAACGAGTTCGACGTATCGAACAAGGTGCGTGAAAAGGGCTGGGTGCTCTCGGCGTATTCGATGCCGCCCGATGCACAGGAGGTAAGGAGCCTGCGGGTGGTGGTGCGGCCGCACATCAACCACAACGTGGCCATGATCCTCGCGCGCGATATCGTCAGTGCGTGCAAGTATCTCGACGAGCACGGCGGCAGCGCGACGGCGCCTGAACTGCACGGGCACACCGACGAGAAGAGTACGGCGGCAAAGTGCTGAACGTTGATGTGAGTGCATGGAGGGCGCACCGCCGTCGCCCTCGTGAAGCGTCACTCCTGCGGGCCGTCAGCCAGTTCGAGATGCTGATAGCAGTCTTCGTCAGTTTAGCGTCCCTATAGCAGCGCAAAAAACCAAAACTGGACCCATGCCGAAATCACGGCGTTCGCCGAAAAGTAGGTTCGTCGACTAGCGGGCTGCGCAGCGCGCCCGAGCAGCACGGTACTGTTCGCAAACCTCTCGTGCTGCAGACCCTTCCGCCCGCGCAATGACCGGGCGCTTGCGCACCTAGCGTTTTCCCCATGCCAGCATGCCTCATGTGTCTGAGAGAAAGTCCGTCGACCTGCTGCCTCACCATGCGCAACGCGACATGGGTGCGATCGAGCGGTCGAGTTCCTTTGCGACGAACTTGCGCTTCAGTCGCGTGCATTCGTGCTATTTCGTTCGTCCGCCGGCGCGTTGTTGACCGTGGCTCTCAAGCTTGCTGAGGGAGTGGTGCCTTCGTCGGAGAATTCGTGACTTAGCTGTGGAAGCCAGCCACTACCTTCGCTGGAGGCGGGCGTGGGGAATGACGCAATCGCCGCCGTCGGGGCTGGCGCCACCGCAGCGTTGACAAGAAATCCAGTCGACGTGAGGAAAATCATGGCTGATAGGACAAAGCCCATGGAGTCCGCCTCCGATACTGGCGGCCCGTGGCGACGAGCGGGCCAGCAATCGTTTTCTGACTTTTAAATCTTAGACCAAATTGGCATGGAACAACGCATCCTTTCAACCTGCTGCAGGCGCTTCCTGACAGGCTCGCAACTTCATTGACAAGCTCCTCCGGCACGACGACGCCGACGGCCCCTATGGGCGTCAGGCCAACATTCAGGCACTCGACGAGGCATTCCCACCCGCGTTGCACCGACTCGTCGTTTTTATCTCTTGAGGGAACGCATACTCCCGCGTGCCGGGCTGGCGAGGCGCATATGCATGTCGTAGACAAACCGACAAACGACTATGGTTGAATCTTCATTGTTTCGTCGAAGAGGTCTCGACTCTTGTCAACTGAGACGTCTTTCGGCGGCGACAGCTCTTTTTGCAACGTATGAACTTCCATCTGCGCAATCGGAATTTCGATGCCTGCGGTGTCCATTTTGCATTTGAGCCTTTCGTTGAACGCACGTGTCACGCTCCACTGCTGTAGCGGCCGCGTCTTGAACTGTCCTTTGATGACCATCCAGTTCGCGTCAAAACGTTCCAGCCCCCACACTTCGACAGCCCCCAATATCTCGTTTTTAAAGTGGGAATCGGCCATCATTTCGGCGCCCACTTCGGCAATGAGGCGCCTGATCTCGTCCATGTCGACGGAAAACGGGGCCCGCACTTCGAATACCGCATAGGCGAAGTCGCGAGAAAGATTCTTCACAATCTTGATCTGTGAAAAGGGAATGGTGTGTATCGCTCCTTGCCCGTCGCGCAAGCGGACCGTGCGGATCGTCAGGTCCGTCACCGTGCCGGCATGGCCACCGTCGATGTCGATCCAGTCGCCGATAGAGATCGTCTCCTCGGCGATGATGAAAAGGCCGGTGATCAGATCGGTGACGAGCGACTTCGCACCGAACCCGGCTGCGAGACCGATCACGCCCGCGCCCGCAAGCAGCGGTGTCAGATTGACGCCGAGATTGGCGGCAACGACGATACCAGCGATTGCGACAACCGTGACAAAGAGCGCATTGCGGACGAGCGGCAATATCGTGCGTCCGCGTACGCCTGGATCGAGCGCCTTGGTGCGGGCACTTCTCGGGCTCAGTGCTTCGAGGATGATGGTGTCGATCAAAATCCATACAAACCAGGCGCCGAAAACAGTCGTCGCCAACGCAACGAATGTATGCTTGACGCCCGGCGTCATCGCGCCTTGTTTGAGCAGTCGCGCAACTGGGCCGCTCCACAATTCCAGTTCGAAGCGAATGTAGGTGAGCCATATCGCAAAAATCAATAGCGTGCCGCCGAAGCGCAGCAGTCGCATCAGATGTGGCGTGCGGCGTTGGGCCCGGTTGTTCCGTACGCGCGTTAGGTGAAAGAGAAGTGCCGACAGGAACAGTGTGAGCACGAGCAATACCGCACTGACAAGCGAAGGCTGCAACACCCCTCTCTCCGTGCCGCGCCCATCAATCATCGCAACGATCGACGCGATTGCGATCAAGAGAATGGGAATGTGCCAAAGGGATGCAAGGATGTCGAGGGCTTCGGTTGCAAGTTTGTGACCATGCCTGTATTGATAGGCGCGGTTGCGAATTAGATGGGCGACAGGCCGGCGGTACGCGAGAGCGAAATAGACGCTCGAACAGGCAACGGTCACGTTTGCGAAAGTCGATACGAGTCCGGCCAGATTCGGTCCGAGCAGTTGCGTCACATCGGGGTTCGAAGCAGCGTCTCCGAGTGCGCCGCATGCGCCGATCACGAACAGCAGGGCGCGGGCGCGCGGGGACAGCAACTGGTTTGCGACGCGGCGGTGTGAGGTGCCGAACATCCTGAACACGAGCGTGCAGAGGGAGGAGAAGACCGCGCCCGCGACAATCGAATAGGCCGCTACGAGCCCAAGCGTATAGCCCAGTGCATCGGACTTCGTTCCCACGAACAGCACTGCCGCGAGGAACGCGGCGATCCACGGCACCGTCTGGCGCAGTCCGAATGCCAACAGTTCGAGCGACGTCGCTGTCGGCATCGGCGAGACATGCCAGTTATAACGAGCACGGATGCGCCGCTCGCCATAGATCAACAGGGCCGTACAGGCACCCCAGCCAGACAGCGTAACGAACATTCCGAAGAGAACCTGACCGAACGATTCGTTCCGTTCTCCGGCGACGACCGTCTTCCATTCATTCGCGGCCGTGCTCAAGCGGCTCGACCAGAAGTGCAGGGGCGTACGGCCTTCGTTGAGATTAGCCTCGACCGACTTGATGCCTGAAGCAATCGTGCCAAGCAGATCGCGCTTGGGCTGCGTGGATGCATCGGGCTCGACGCTCTGCGCGGTGTCGCGCGCCTTCTTCAACTGCGTCACAAGTGCTTTGCGCTGAGTGTCGCTATCGAGCGTGCGAATCAGGTTGTCCAATGAGCGGTCCGGATCGGACTGACTGGCAGGCGACGGTTCGGCTGCTGCTTGCGCCGTCGATGCAGGCGGTTCTGACGCGCCTGTAGTGCCGTTGACGAGGCGCTGCAGTCCGGCGGATAGCGGTGTTACGGCCGCCAGCGTGAGGCTTGGTGTCGACAGAACCAGGCTCGAAACGGCGAACCATACGCAAGCGATCCACACGGTACGCCACGCACCATCGTGAAAGGCGCGCATGCGTCTGTAACGACCGCGAGCAGCAGTGCAAATCCTCAAGCTGGCGAAGAGAGGAATAGCGCAGGGTTCACGTCCCATGGATGCATTCATGGCGATCCAATGAAGGAAATCCCTTCAAAATGTCATTGATGTAACGGATTACTGATACCGGATCAGAACGATATTAATACGCGGTAGATTATTCGACGCGTCACTTGGAGGGCCGCGTCGCTGCGCTGTCAGGCGGCGCCCTTCGGCATCACATCGCCGATCGGCTTCCTTATCCCCGCGGGGTTGTCCGGCGCGACGAATTTTGCGCCTGACAGCCGTTTCTTGGGTCGCAGAAGATATCCTTTACAACTCGACTAGCGTTCGTGGTTGACCCACTACCTTCCTAGCGCCTGTCAGGCTGTGCCGTTCTCGCGCGACAGCTTATCGCCCCATGCGACGGTCGTAGCTGCGCGAAATGCGGTCGAGCAACGTCGGATCCTGCGCGTCACGGGCGTCGAACTGCACCCGTACGCTGCCATCGGATTGCTGGCGCACGTTTGCTGTCACCGTGCTGTTGCCGAGTTGTCCAGCGATGTTGCCGCTCGCCGGGTCCTGGACAGTCAGGGTCAGTCCTTCGTCTCGCATCGCACCTGCAGCGGCGGAAAACGAGCGATCGTAGCTGGCTGGCGTCATCACCACGGTGCCGGCAGCCGGTACGGGGTAATACGCGCACGCCGATAGCACGATAAGGACGCTGCAGGCAGCGGCGTACAGAATGCGCATCAAGGTGACACCTTCGTCCACGTGGGGCCAGGGTCGAACGACGTCGTCGCTGCCGCCTTCTTCGCACCGTCAGGGCCAAGATCGCGCTCGTAGACCTGCCCGGCGTGACTGACCATGAAGCTCTTGATGCCGGTATCCCCATAGCGAACGGGCCAGGCAATCACGCCGAAGCCGCCAAACAGCTTGCCGTGGGCGACATAGTCATATGCGCCTCCCGGCGCGTGAGAGCCTTGTGATGTCAGCAGCTTGTAGTGGTAACCGTTGTAGCCTGCCTGTCCGGTGTTGCGCGCGCCCGCAGCCATGAAGGCGGGCCCAAGTGGGCTCGGCTTGTCATCGGAGCCGGTCGGCCAGTACAGGCCGTCTCGCTTGCCAGGCGAACTCGATAGCTTTGTCGCATAGGCGAGCACACCGCTGCCGTCGTGGTCCGTCTCCGCGTATTCGCGTTGCGCGTCGTAGATCGCCAGCATCGTCTGGATGACGGCAAGCTCGTTGCGTCCAATGCGGCGCAAACGCATTTCCTCGACGCCGGCGCGCGTGTCGAAGTGCCAGCCTTGAGCCGACTTGACGAGCGGGATGGGGAACGTCCAGCCGTCGTTGCCTACCGCGATGTCGGCATGCTCGGCGCCCGTGGCTTGAATCGCGTGCGACGCGTCCCAGGCCGTCAGGAAGCGGCTCCGGATCTCGGCGCCCACAGGCGGGATCAGTTCCCGGAAGTCGTTGCCGAGCAAAGCCTTCAACGTCGGCTCGTCGTTATTGGCAACGGCATTGCCGAATGATGTCATCGCCTCTTCCGGCGACTTGAAGTCTTTTTGCGCGTATGCAGAGGACACGCCGAAACAAAGTGTCAGCGCGACAGTAATCGAATTGCCGATGGCGATGGTTCGCGCCGCAGGAAAGAATAATCGTGCCTTCATGCTGGTGTCTCCTTAGCGCCTGCGTCCGCCGCCACCTGCCCGCATCCCGCCGCCGCCCGGTCTGCTGAAGCCCGAAGCCTGAGCGCTGGAGCGGCCCCGGTTGAAGTCCTGCTGCGAGGCTCCGCCGCGGCCCACGCCCTGGAAGGCATTGTCGCGGCTGCCACTGAAGCTGTCGCGGGCGCCTCCGGGGCTGGCCCGGTCGGATACCGCCGCGCGATCGCCGATGCCGCCGGCATTCGCGCCGCCGCCGCGGTTACCCATGCCGGCATTGTTCGCGGCGCCCGCACGATCGGCCACTCCCGCGCTGTTCGCGCCGCCCGCGCGGTTGCCCGCGCCGGCTCGGTCGGCCACCGCGGCGCGATCAGACGCGCCGCCGGTACGGCCACGGAAGTCACCGCGCGAATCGGCGCCAGGGACGTTCTTCGCGAATTTCTCGCGGGACGCATTGTCGCGATACGCGACGCCCTGACGATGGCTCGCGTCGTGTTGCCATTTGCCGCCCTCGACCTTGCTTCGATCGAAGTTGCGATCGATATTGGCGGCCTTGTTTACATTGATATTAACGTCGCCGCCGCCCCAGTTGCAGTTGCTGAAGATTGCTCCCGCGGCGGCAAGGCCGATGCCCCAGGCAAATCCGGTGGCGAGCGCGGCGCCGGGATAATAGGCCGGGGAGGGCGGCCAGTAATACGGAGGATAGGCCGGATAACTCCATGCGCCATACACGACCGTCGGGTTGTAGGCAGGCACATAGATCACCTCCGGGTTCGCCGGCTCGATGCGCACGATGGTCTGTGTAGCCTGGGCGCCAGCCGGCGCGGCTTCCACGGTCACCTTCTGTTGTTCATTGGACTTCAGATTGCCCGATTCTTGAGCGCGTGCGCGCAGCCGTTGCACCGCAGCGAGCACGTCCTTTTCCTGCGCGAGGAACGCGTCGCCGAGCTTCTGAGTCCAGTCGAGTTTGTCGTTCATCGGTTCGAGTACCTGCGGAAACGCGACCAGCGATTTCACGCTGACATCCCACGGCTGGTCCTGTACCGCCTTGACCGCCGCGTCGCCCTTGATTTTCGGATTCGCCTTGACCCAGCGCGCGGCATGCACGATTTCGAGCGGATAGGTCGAGGCCATCAGGACCTGGGACATCACCGAGTCCGGATACAGGGCGATCGGCGCCACGAGCGCCTCGATTTCCTCGGGCTTGAAGGTCGCCTGCTGCGGTTGGCCCTGAGCATGCACGCCGCTCGCCTGTGTCATCAGCGCAACGAGAAACCAAATGCAGATCGTTTGAAACAGTCGGTCGATCCACCGGGTCATGGCTGCTCCTCCCAACATACTACGAGGCCGGACTGCATCCAATTTACTTGTTGCCGTTGCGAGTTTAACGAAAACGGTTGTGCAGCTTATAGGCGCTTGTCGGGATGTTCTGTAGATTCATAATAGGTCATCATGCACGATTGGAGGTTCACATATCTCGCGTCCCGGCGGGCGAGCGATGGATCGCGCCAGGCATGGGTGGACCGCAGCGTCGGCTCCAAGGAAAGTGTTTGGTTTTTTCGACACCCTGGTCTCCGTGGGACTGCATGTCGTCCCTCTGGAAAAGAATGCATCTCATGTAAAGGCGCTTCACGCAGTTTCATCGCGCCGGTCCAGCAAGCCGCGCAATGATCCGATCAGCCGCCGCGCGGTCGATCACTTCGAATGAGCGGCTCGTGCGCTCGTAGGCATACATGTCGCCAGTCGCGATGTCGAACCACCAGCCGCTCAGTATCAACGCCCCAGCTGTGACCTGCTGGCGGACGATCGGGTAAGTCATCAGATGCTCGATCTGTACCAGTACGTTGAGTTGTGACAACTGATCGTGCGGTTTCAGCCTGTCATCGAGCGGACCCTCGTGTTCGAGGCGAAACGCTGCGTCGTTGGCGTGCTTCAGCCATCTATCGAGGTTCGGCGTTTGCAGCTTGGCTTTGCGTGTGGACACGGCTTTCATCGCGCCGCACTCCGAATGCCCGCACACGACGATATTCGCGACCTTCAACACCAGCACTGCGTACTCGATCGCGCTTGCCTCTGAAACGTCACCGGTAGAAACCCCCTCTGCGGTCGCTGGCGGTATCAGGTTGCCCACGTTGCGCATCGTGAAGAGATCACCTGGATGGGTCGACACGAGCAGGTCGGGCACAACGCGACTATCCGAGCACGTGATGAAGAGCGCATCAGGTGTCTGCGCGAGCGCCAGTCTGCTGAACTGCTTCGCATAGTGCGGCAGCATTTTCTCGCGAAATTCGACGATGCCCTCTATAAGCTTGCGCATGGTTCGCCTCTGGAAGGGCTAGTGGTTTGCCTTCGAAGCGGCCGAACCTCCGAGCCCTTGCAGGTCGGGGATACGGGCCAACGCCAGGTCCTCCGCAAATGGATGTTTCAATGCGATCGCGCGATCGAGCAGTGCCAACTCGGCGTCCAATGCACCATGACGATCCTCCGGAAGGGTTTCGAGGAGGTTCTCTATCGCTGCGCGCAGACGCCGCGCGATCTGAAGGCTGCCCGCGCCGTACTGTCGTATCTCGCGGAAGCTGATATGCACGAAGTCTTGCCAATTGGGCGTGCGAAAGATAACGCGCACCCGCCCCGACCTGTCCGTTATCTCTTCGATGTGCAAAGACCGATTGCCTACCATGCGCAGGAGTCGGTGTAACTGATCGATCGCAAGCACCGCCGTGGTGGGATCATTGATCGCCGCCGACAGCGCCTTTAATGCAATGTCCACCAGGATGCGAAACGCGAACATCGGGTCCTGCTCCATGGTGCGTTCCGTCCCGAAAGCGACGAGTGTGCGCAATCTGCGCTCGTCGATTGCTCCAGATTTTCCATACAAATAAAACAAGGGTTCGTCCTCCGCGACGAAATCGCCGACCTGCGGGACGAACACGATGATGATGTCGGCACGCTGGGCGTTCGCGATCAGCATTTCCAGATTTACGGCCAGAACAATGCCGGATTTGCCGCGCTGACGAACGACGCGATCAGGAGTGCCTCGCCCTTTGTCATGTTCCGGCGGAGACGGTAGATCAGCGGCCGGCTCGGGGTAAACGCTCTCGATGACCGCGATCCCTTGCCCCCCGACGCGCGCCACGAGGCTGACGGGACGCAGGAACTTCGCGGCGTAGTCTATAAGGAAAAGGAAAGCGACGACGGAAGCGAATCCGAATAACGCTGCAATGAACACTTGAAGCTGGTGTACCTCATCCTCGCCCATCCAGCCTAGCGTTCTATTGGCGAACAGCAGTGTGAAAACGAATAGCCCCGATATGCCGCGGATGATGTTGTCGCGCAGCAATGTCGTCGCGATGATGCGCGGAGTGTACTGTCCGCCAGCGACCTGGATTGCGACGAGCAGCGAACCGAACGTGAATACCAGAAACGCCATGTCTGCGGAAACGATGTCACCGAGCAACGACCGCGCCCCTGTCATGGAAAGTCCGAGAAAGCCGGTCTTCGGATCGAGGGTTCCCTGTCTGATCATCCACCTGCCCACCATTTCAGCCACAGGCTTCACCACGGCATAGACTGCGACCGCGATGAGCGGCACCGTCCACAGCGAAGATCTCAGGTAGCTCTTTAAGCTGTACCGGCGATTCCAGTCCATGCTTGCGTTCTCCCTTCGCTTCGTATTGCATCGGGCGCCGCTGGAACGTCCATAAACCGAACTCGCCGGTCATGGGTTAGTTTCGCTGGCATGGGTGAGGCTACGGGCGCGTGAACCTTCCCAGATGAAATATGATCTCTGAACTATAGGCCCGTCAATGAGACCTTAGGCCCACTCGTCGGGGACCTCGTGGGACTTTCGTCTGGTCCGTTCCTAGAAATCTACTGAGAGCGTCGCTACGATGCGCAGCGTGAGTATGCGCGGGCCTACCACGACGGCGAGGGTGTGCTTGCCTATGTCTCGAGGATCGTAAGTTTGTCGGGGAAACACGACGGTTCGTACTGGTTTGCCGAAGCTGATGACAACTCGAGTCCGGTTGGCGGGGTGTTCGTCAATCCAGTTCGCGCAGTAGGCGAGTGACGACTACTTTGGGTACGCGCGCCTGGCGGTGCCTATGATTGAGTCGTGTGAGGCAATCTGTTCGGCGGATCTGCCGTCATTGCATGGCCAGTGAAATACGGCGACACTGGAGTCAAGACCTTCATGGGGAAGCATTCCGGTCAGGTCTATGAGCGGAACATCGAACTCGATAGCGCAGCCAAAGCGGAGGCCACAAAGTCGTTTGACGCAGGTGCGGGCTGGAGCAGGTTACCCTATCCCGATAGCCATAAGTACTGTCAATCCTCAAATCTCGAACCGCTCCTTGATTAATTGTGCAGCAGTTTCTTAATCGTGCAAGCAGCTTTGTTGGAAGAGGGATGTTGGCTATGTCTGACTCACGATCTGGCAGGCCGAACGGGAGAGGCAATCATGAAAGCATGCAACGTCATCAATCTGCTCGTCGTCGCGCAATGCGTGGCGCTCGCGGGGAATGCTTACGCGCAAGCCAGCGGCGCTATGCCGCTGGCGTCGAGTCCGGTTGCAAGTTCAAGCAGGGCGACAGCAGCGGACAAGAAGCTAGCTCGCGATGTACGCAAGGCGTTATCGAAAGCGCCGAACTTCAACGTGTCGGACGTTTTCGTGAAGGCGCGCGGCGGAGTGGTGACATTGTCCGGCAGCGTGTCGGAAGGTCCTCAGATCGAGCAGGCCGCGGAAGTGGCGAAGGGCGTGCCGGGCGTAACGTCGGTGAGTAACTATCTGACGCTCTATACGAAAGGGTATTAACAGAATCATCATCATAGATGGCAGTGGGCAACGAGGATTGGCTTCGTTGACTTCCGCACTGTCGTGCGCAGGCGGTTTCTGCACTGACCGCGCTGCGCGAGTGCGATGCTGCGGTCACCACAACAACAAACGCATTCGCAAAGGACGCGATGGGGAAGTGGGGGGATTTAAGTCGATGAACTTTCTTCTGGCTATCAGCCAATCATTTGACGCTAGGGCGGAACAAGAACAGGCGGCGAAGAGGATGAAGAGCCAGAGGAAGTAAACTGCGCACAGGCATAGGCAACCCGGCCACATCGCAAGCGTGGTGCGATTGTCGAGCATGGTTGTTGAAACCTGCTACGTGTCGACTCGCTGTCGTCAAGGCTTCTTTGTTTCCCGCTTGAGCGAATGGCTTAAACGCATTAAAGTCGACGCCAGTAGAACCGGCATCTTCAGAGCGAGCGTCAGACGCTCCTTTGGTTGTGGTGAGGGGGACACGTTCTTCGTCTCTCGAAGGATACTCACATGCTGTCCAGCACTACTCTGGATGATCACTGCCATTAGATAACCCACGTAACAACTACGACGGAGGTTGCGATGAACAAAAGGGACTTTGTACGGACCGGCGCGGTGCTAGTTGGTGCGGGCCTTACGCTCACGTGCCACCCTGGGATGGTAAGCGATGCCATTGCCAACGAGTCCGACGAGGCTAAGGCAATGCTGAAAAAGGTCAACGCATCAGGGTGGCAGGCCGTTTATATTGAATGAGACAAAAGACCCTAGCGATGGCAGCAGATCAAGGCGCCGGCTTCGAGCAGTATCGTCGG
>NZ_FCNW02000024.1 GCF_001544475.1 Caballeronia humi
GCATACCACTCAGAGGAAGTGCGCGTTGTCACAGTGGGTCCGCGAGCCAAGCCGGGGTCTGCCGTGAGGGCGACACTTACTCTCCAGCGCCAATCCCAATCAAATGCTAGTGGTGGATTGTTAGTTTTGGCGGTTGGAAGCTGCTTTCTTTGCTTACTTTCTTTGCAGCAGCAAAGAAAGTGAGTCCCGCCCCGGACAGGGGCAGAGCAAATAGACCGCTAAGAAAGCAAGTTCCATAGGAGCACGAGCGCATCAAACGGCGTTCAACAAACCCACCTCAAGCGCCAGCGTCCAACATCCCCCAAAGCGCCAGCAACCCTAAAACGTCAGCACGCTCATAAAGAGCCGCTGCAACCACCCCATCGTAGTTGAATCCGCAAGCATCCCCGCACCCGCCTGCTCGATGCGCGCATTCGCGACCTTGTTCGACGGCACATAATTGCCCGCCTCGATGTCCTTCGGGTTCACGATGCCCGAGAGCCGCAGGCGGTCCTGGTTGCCGCCCATCGCGATTACCTTGTCGCCCGCGACCATCAGGTTGCCGCTCGGCAGCGTGCCGATCACCGATACCGCGAGCGTCCCGCTCATCGCGCTCACGTTCTTCGTATTGCCTTCGCCCTTGAACGTCGTGTTCGCCGAGCCGACATTGAACAGCCGCGCAAGCCGCGCGGCCGCACCAGTCGATTTGTCGGCGGCTTCTGCGCTGATGCTGCTCGCACGGCTCGCGTCGGCGTCGGCGGAATTGCTGCCCTGGTAGCTCTCCGCGAGACGAATCGTGAGGACGTTCCCCACTTTTTGCGCGCGCGGCGTCTCATAGAGCGAGAGCGTGGTGCCCGACTGGAAGATCGCGCCCTGCGTATTCACGTTGACAGGCTGCGAAACGGCCGGCGCAAACGTCGGCATCTCGACGATCGAACGCTCGGAAGTCGAGCAGGCGGAAAGCGCGAGCGATGTGCAGAGCATCGCGGTCATGCGGTTGCGTCGGATCATCATGGTGTCGGAGAGGTTCATGGCGCGTTGAGCGATGCCGTCGCCGAGCGCCAGGCGTTCATCACCGTGCGCAAGTAAGCCTCGTGATCGGCGAGGCGATAAATCACGCGACCGTTGCTCGCCGCTGCGCTGGTCTCGATCGTGATCGAACTCGTGGCGTTGTCCCAGATGCGGCGGCTTTCACCGTGCAGGTTCTCGACGCGGCTCCTGCCATATTTCGACGCGAGCGCTTCCGCGAAGTCGCCGAGTACGCGCGCGTCCACGACGAACGACATGCGGTACAGCCGTGGCGAAGCTTCCCCAGGCATCGCGAGAAAGCGCAGGATGTGGTCGCGTGCCGGCGCGCCGTCGACGACTGCTTGCGACGCCTGCCAGCCGCCGTCGCCGCGATGCGCCCACTTGCACGCGATCGAAAGGCTCTCGGCGTTGCGCAGGCTCATGCCGAGCGCGGCGGCTTCGGGATCGGTCTCGCAGATCGCGACGCTGCCTTCGGGCGTCGCGCGTGCGGCCTGATGGCGGCGGAAATCATCGAGCGAGATGCCGAGCGGCAGTCCGCGAAATTCGAACGGTTTTTGCGCGACGGACAGCGACGGCGCGAGCGAGCACGCCGTCATCATGCAGGCGATGATAATCGGGTTCATAACGTCGTGGATCAGTCGATGGCGTTCGCGCAGAGGTCGAACGGCGATGCCGCCGCGTGGCCGACCACCGGCACGATCTTGAGCGTTGCCGACGTGACGCGGCAGGGCAACGCGGCGAGCGCGCAGCCGTCGAGCAATAGTGTCGCGGTGATCATCGAGAACGCGAGTAGGCCGCGCGCGGCATGGCGAGTAAGCATCGACATCACGCGTTCAGGCCGTGGTGTCGATGGTCGTGCCGAGATGCGGCGGCAGCGAGCGCGTGGGCGTCGCTGGTTTCGCGGTGTCTTGTGTCGGCGCGGTGCCGGAGGTGTCAGTGCTGCGCTTGATGGGAAGCGTGTGCGCCGAGGTCGTCGGCAGGCGGTTTCCGATAGGGGTGCTGGCGGTCATGATGGCGTTCCGTGAAGAGTGATCGACGGGATCGAATGCGCGTCTTGCGTATTCGATGCGTCATCTTCACGCGCGGCCGGTTCGACCGATGGCGCGAGAAAAGCGCGCTTTTCGCGGGTCCTTACGATGCGTTACGCGAGGTTCGAGAATTGCACCGGAGCGGGTACGTCACCCCTCTTTCGCCACCATCCAGCCCACGCCGCGCACGTTCTTGATCGTGTCGCTGCCGAGCTTCTTGCGCAGCGAATAGATGATGAACTCGACCGCGTTGCTCTCCACTTCCTCGTTCCAGCCGTAGATGCGGTCTTCGAGTTCGGCGCGCGAGAGGATCGCGCCGGGGCGCACCATCAGCGCCTGAAGCAGCGAAAACTCGCGCGCGGAGAGGCGCGTCGACTGGCCATCGATGCTCGCCTCGCGCGTCGCGGGATCGAGCGAGAGCGCGCCGTTCGTCATCACGGGCGCGGCCTGCCCGCTTCGACGCCGCACGACCGCGCGCATGCGCGCGAGCAACTCGGACAGCTCGAAGGGCTTGAGGACGTAATCGTCGGCGCCGCCGTCGAGGCCGCGCACGCGATCCTCCACCGCATCGCGCGCGGTGATCACGACGAGCGGCACCGGGTTCATCGACGCGCGCACGGAATGCAGCACATCGATGCCATCCATCTTCGGCAAGCCGAGATCGAGCAGCACGACGTCGTACACCTGCGTTTCGATACTCGTGAGCGCCGTCTGTCCGTCGGTAACCCAGTCGACGGCGTAGCTCGCATCCTTTAAAGCGCCTTCCACCGCCTCGCCGATCATTCGGTCGTCTTCGACCAGCAGTACCCGCATCGCGCCACTCCGCCTGTTCATCGTCGCAAGGTTCCAGCGTAGCTCATTGTTCGGATCATGGTGATACCCAGCCGCGTCGAATGAGCGGCGCGAACACCGGCCGGTAGATCGCCGTCGCCACGCGCAGCAACGGTTCTTCGAACCAGCGACCCGAGCGCGCGGCGAACCACGCGCTGCCGCTCGCGACGAGGGCCGCGCCCGCCATATCCAACGGAAAGTGCACGCCAAGGTAGATGCGCGCCCACGCCATCGGCACGCCGACGAGCGCGAGGATCGAGCCGATGCGGCGCGTTTCGGTGTGCCACATGAGGCTCGCGGCGACGGCCCAGACGAAGGTCAGGTGATCGCTCGGCATCGACGAGTCGGCGACGTGCGGCAACACGTTCGTCCCGAGGCCGATCATGAACGGACGCGGATGCGGCCACAGCGCGCCGATCACCTGCGCGGCGAAGAGCGCGGCCAGCGCCGACGCGCACGCTTCGATGAGAAAGCGCCGCCGGGCGTCGTCGCCGCGCAGCCAGCCGGCGACGAGCGCGAGCGGCACGAGCGCGATCGCGTACTCGGCGAAGAAAACGGCCATCGAGACGACAGGCGGACTCGGATCGGCCGACGCATTGATCAGCAGGAACAGCGTGTAGTTAAGGGCTTCCATGATGTGCGGGCCGGGAAGGAGTCACGGGCCCGAGTGCGCAGACTTGTGCGGCACCCGGGGCGATTTTTTTTGCTATTGCTGGGCTCATCATTACCGCGTGCGCTTCCCGTTCGCCGTACGCTCGCCCACGGTATCGCGCGAGTAGAGGCGCGATGCAATTACGATTCGAAATGCTGCAGCGCCGTCGCTTAAGAGATGCTTAAGCGGCAGGCGTCACGCACGCTCACGCTCACCGCGGTGCGTAAAAAAATGGCCCGGCTTGCGCCAGGCCATAAGGGGACGGTCATGATTCCGAGGCCATGCCCGTCCGCGTGGGAGTCCGTGGAAGATCACGGGGGTGATCGATCACGGAGCGTGCCGCAGTCACTCTGCGGGGCGAAACTTAGAAGTCACTTAGGTGACGCGTTGCAGCAATGTGTTAGCCCTTGGCGTGCGCGCGCCGTTGCCTCATACCGTCATTCAGTTCGAGATGCAATTGCACGAGCCAGTCGTGGCGGCACTCGTCGGCGATCAGCGGCTCGCTCGCGCACACCGTCCACGTCAGATGCCGCGTCGATTCGGCGGCATCGAACGCGCGACGCGCCGTCCGCTTGACGATGAGCGCGATCACCACGGCGCTGCCCAGTGCCACGATGCGCACAGCCGGTGCGCCGATGACCTCCGGCCGGCCGAAGAGCGCGGCCACGAGCAGGCACACCGCATCGGCGAAGGCGACGGCGATCGCGAGCAGCACGAGATTCGCTCGCATCGAAACCCAATTCGGCACCTGCATGGCACGCTCCCTGACCCTGCCGCTCGTGACGCAAACGCGCCGCCAGCTTCATGCCGTCATAATGCAGGGCCGTTCCTTAGGAAACGCTTAAGGGTGGGCAGGCTTCTGTGCGTGCGCGGACAAAATGCATTTTTCATGCGTGAATGCGGGTCGCTTGCGTGACTTTTCGCACACGTCGCATCGGGTGTTGCGAGCTTAAGTAGCGCTTAAGCTCGCGCGCGTCACAATCCGCAAATCATCAGGACGAATCGACGGAGAACGCACATGCGTCTGCTTTTGGTGGAAGACGACGACATGATCGCCGAGACGGTTCTCGGCTCACTGCGGCGCACGGGCTATGCGGTCGATTGGGCGCAGGACGGGCGCGCGGCCGAACTGTCGCTTGCCAACGGCGTCTACGATCTCGTGCTGCTCGACCTTGGCTTGCCGAAGCGTGACGGCATCGACGTGCTGAACGACTACCGCCGCTCGGGCGGCGAGGCGCCGGTCATCATCCTGACCGCGCGCGATGCGGTGGATGACCGCATCCGCGGCCTCGACGCCGGCGCCGATGACTACCTGATGAAGCCCTTCGACCTCGATGAACTCGCGGCCCGCGTGCGCGCGCTGCTCAGGCGCCGCACGGGGCAGAAACATCCGGTCTACACGCACGGCGAACTCACGCTCGACCCCGCTGCGCACGAGGCGACGAAAAGCGGCGTCGCGCTCAATCTCGTGCCGCGCGAGTTCGCGCTGCTGCAGGCGCTGATCGAAGAGCCCGCGCGCGTGTTCCGGCGCGCCGAGCTCGAAGAAAAACTGTACGGCTGGGGCGAGGAAGTCGGCAGCAACACCATCGAAGTCCACGTGCACAGCCTGCGCCGCAAGATCGGCGCGGAAGAAGTGGTGACGGTGCGTGGCGTCGGTTATCGGCTGAAGAGGCTCGGATGACGTCGATACGCCGCTGGCTTCTCGGCTGGCTCATCTTCGGGCTCGCGGCAGCGTGCGCGGTCGCGGCGTTCGGCATCTTCCAGACGGCGCGCGGCGAAGCGGGTGAACTCTTCGACTACGAATTGCGCACCGTCGCGCTCTCGCTGCCGATGAACATCGCGGCCGCCGACAGCACGGAACGCCCGAGCCACGACTTCAAGGGCATCGCGGACGACCGGCTCGTCATCGACATCTGGGACAGGACTGGCCGGCTCATCTATCACCCGCTGAAGGAGCCGGCGTTGCCGCGCATCGGCGAGGGCTTTCGCTCGGTGGATCGCGAGGGTTATCGCTGGCGCGTGTTCGGCGTCGAGCAGGCCGATCGCTTCGTGCAGGTCGCGCAGCCGTACTTCGTACGCGAGGAACTCGCGCTCAAGCTCGCGCTGCGCACGCTCTGGCCGCTCGCGGTGCTCGTGCCAGTGACCGTCGCCCTCGTGCTGTTCGTGGTCGCGCGCGGACTCGCGCCGATCGGCTGGCTCTCGCGCGCGCTCGCCGGGCGCGCCGCCGAATCGCTCGAACCGGTGCGGCTTGAAAAGCCCGTGCCGACCGAGATCCGCCCGCTCGTCGAGGCCCTCGACGATCTGCTCGCGCGGCTCGCGGCGGCGTCGCAGGCGCAGCGTACTTTCGTCGCCGATGCCGCGCACGAGCTGCGCACGCCGCTCGCGGCGCTCAAGCTGCAGGTGCAGGCCGCCGTGCGCGACGGCTCGCTGCAAGGCAGCGGCGACACGCTCGCGCGCATCGAAGGGCGCCTCAACCGCATCATCCATCTCGCGCAGCAACTGCTCACGATGGCGCGCGAGGACGCCGAGCGCGAAACGTCGATGAAAGCGATGAGCCTTCGGCGTCTGTGCGAAATCTGCGTCGGCGATTTCTCGATGCTGGCTGAGGCGAAGGCGATCGATCTCGGCCTCGAACTCGAACACGCCACCGGTCCCGCCGATGCGTTCATGATCGTCGGCGATTCGCACGCGCTCGCCGTGCTGCTGAACAACCTGCTCGACAACGCGATCCGTCACACGCCGCAAGGCGGCCGCGTCGATGTGACGCTGCGGCGGGATCAGGGCGGCATCGCGCTCGCCGTCCTCGACGACGGGCCGGGCATCGCCGCTGAAGAGATCGAACGCGTCTGCGACCGGTTTTATCGTGGCGCGGGCGCGCAAGGGCAGGGCAGCGGGCTGGGGCTCGCGATTGCGTCGCACATCGCACGGCGCCATCGCGCGGCGTTTTCCGTCGCCAATCGCGAGAGCGGGAAGGGACTCGCGGTGTCGGCGAGCGGGCTGCGCGCGGCATGAATCCGCGGCCGTTTGGAAATCCGCACGCGATGGTCTAATGTCCAAAGACGCACCGTCCGTGCAGGGCTTTTAAGCGCCCGAGGAGTCCATCATGCAGCCGACTTACACGAAACCCGACCACTTGCTGCGCTACGAGACGCTCCGTGAAATTCTCGCCGGCAAGCCGCCGGGCGTGTATTTCGTGCCGCCCGATGCTACCGTCCTCTCCGCGTTGCAGACAATGGCGGAGAAGGATGTCGGCGCGCTCGCCGTCATCGATCAGGGACGGCTCGCGGGCGTCTTCTCCGAGCGCGACTACGCGCGCAAGGTCGTGCTGAGCGGCAGGACGTCAAAAGACACGCTCGTGAGCGAAGTCGCCACCGGCGACGTGTTCTCTGTCAGCCCGGAGCACACCGTTCCGCAATGCATGGAACTGATGACGGAGAAGCGCATCCGGCATTTGCCCGTGGTCGAGCGCGGCGAGGTGATCGGCATGCTGTCGATCGGGGATCTCCTGAAAGAAATGCTCGCGCATCACGAACAGTTGCTGCGGCAAATGGCGATCGAGCGGACGATTCTCCTCACGCCCGACCCAAGCAGCTACTGATTGCGCCCATAAAACGCACGCCCGTCCGCATTGCGACGCGGACGGGCGCCGGTGCGCCTTTAATGGTATTGGTCAGCGGAAAAGGGCTCGTCTTGCCGACCCACGGCATGCAGCGCCGATGTAAAGTGATGAGCGGCGGCGATGCGCGCGCGATGCCCGGCGCGCGCGGCGTCGTGCGGCATGACTGTTGCTCGAAATGCCGGTACACAAGCGCACCACCCGCGAATCATTCGCGCAGAATCCGCGCACAACTCGCGACCACCCCCGCGACCCCAGGAGACAATCATGGCTGACCAAACCAACCCCTTCGGCGATCTGACAAAGATGCTCGAACAGTTCAAGGTGCCGGGCGTCGACATGTCGGCGATCGTCGAGTCGCGCCGCAAGGACATCGAGGCGATCGTCGAGGCGAACAAGACCGCCTACGAGTCGATGCAGGCCGTCGCGCGCAAGCAGCAGGAAATGCTGGCGCGCGCGATGCAGGACATCCAGGCCGCCGCGACTTCCGGCATCTCCGACCCTGCCAAGCAGAGCGAAGTCGCTCGCAACGCCTATGTCAAGGCGATCGACGACATGAAGGATCTCGCGGAGATCGCGCGCAAATCTCAAGCCGATGCGATGGCGAGCATCACGCAGCGCGCCAACGAGCACATGGAAGAGATCAAGAAGATGCTGCAACGCGGCTAGTCACGCGCGTCTTCAGGCGATCAAGCCAACGCGGCACGCGCTTGAGCGCATGCCGCGCCGCAGCCTTTTCGACAGAATTATCAGGAGAAACGCATGCCCTCGCCGTTCAACATGCCGGACGAGTTCGTCCGGGGCTTTTTCAAATCGGGGCAGACGCTGTTGCAGGCCTACACGGGCGCCGCCGGCCACACCGCCGACGCGCCCGCCGCTCCGTTGTCATCGGCGAAACTGCCGGCCCTCGCGCTCGCCCAGGCCCAGGCGCATTACTGGCAGCAGCAGATGGCCCTTTACATGGGCATGGTGGCGAGCGCGACGGGGCAAAAGCCCACGCCCGCCGTCGAACCCGAGCGCGGCGACCGCCGCTTCAGCGCCGATGCCTGGCGCGAGAACCCGTGGTACAGCGTCCTCAAGCAAACGTATCTGCTCAACTCGCGCCTGCTCAACGACATGGTCGAAGCGGCGGGCGTCGGCGAGAAGGAGAAGCACAAGCTGCGCTTCTACGCTCGCCAGTTCATCGATTCGATGAGCCCCGCGAACTTCGCCGCGACCAACCCCGAGGCGATGAAGACCGCCATCGAGACGCAAGGTGAGAGCGTGCGCACGGGCTTCGCGAACCTGCTCGAAGATCTGAAGCGCGGCCGCATCTCCATCACCGATGAAAACGCGTTCGAAGTGGGCAAGAACGTGGCGGTGTCGAAGGGATCGGTGGTGTTCGAAAACGAATTGTTCCAGTTGATCCAGTACGCGCCGCTCACCGAACAGGTTGCCGAGCGGCCGCTCGTGATCGTGCCGCCGTGCATCAACAAGTTCTACATCCTCGATCTGCAGCCCGAGAACTCGTTCGTGCGCTACGCGGCCGAGCAGGGGCAGACGGTGTTCCTCGTGTCGTGGCGCAATCCCGACGCGGAACTCGGCCACATCACCTGGGACGACTACGTCGAGAACGGCGCGATCAAGGCGATCGAAGTCAGCCGCACGATCAGCGGCGCCGACAAGGTCAATGCGGTCGGCTGGTGTGTCGGCGGGACGATTCTGTCGTCGGCGCTTGCGGTGCTGCGCGCGCGCGGCGATGAATCGGTCGCGAGCTTCACGCTCCTCACGACGATGCTCGACTTCAGCGATCCGGGCGACCTCGGCGTGTTCATCGACGAGCAGGGCGTGTCGCAGCGCGAGCAGACGATCGGCAAGGGCGGCATCTATTCGGGCGGCGAGCTCGGCTTCGTGTTCCAGACGCTGCGCGCGAACGATCTGATCTGGCCGTATGTCGTGAACAATTATCTGAAGGGCGGCGCGCCGCAGGCGTTCGACCTGCTCTACTGGAACGCCGACGGCACCAACCTGCCCGGCCCGATGTACGCCTGGTATCTGCGCAACATGTATCTCGAGAACAACCTGTGCAAGGCGGGGCGGCTCTCGATGTGCGGCACGCAGGTGGACTTGGGCAAGATCGATATTCCGAGCTATATCTTCGGCACGCAGGAAGATCACATCGTGCCGTGGAAGGGCGCGTACCGGTCGACGCAGCTCGTCGGCGGCGATACGCAGTTCGTGCTCGGCGCGAGCGGGCATATCGCGGGCGTGATCAATCCGGCGTCGAAGAACAAGCGCAGCTACTGGACCGACGGCACCCTTGGCGACGATCCGCAGGCGTGGCTCGAGACGGCCAAATCGCAGCCCGGAAGCTGGTGGACGCACTGGAACAACTGGCTGCAGGCGCACGCGGGCAAGCAGGTCGCAGCGCCGAAGAAGCCGGGCAACGCGAAGTTCAAGCCGATCGAACCGGCGCCTGGGCGTTATGTGGCGAAACATCCTCCGGAGGTGATGGGCGCGTGAGCATCGACATTTTTAGCGAAGAAAAAATCGACTGCCATAACCACGTATTCGATCCCGCCCGGTTTCCGTATCGCGAGGACACGGTTTATCGTCCCTCGGGACAGGAGATCGGGACGGCCGCCCAGTTCCTGCGCGTGATGGACGCGCATGGCGTGCGTCACGCGCTGCTCGTCGGCCCGACGAGCGGCTATCGCACCGACAACCGCTGCATGCTCGACGCGATCGCGCAGGCGGCGGGGCGGTTCAAGGGCATCGCGGTGGTCGATAACGATGTAAGCCGCGCTGAGCTTGCTGCGTTGAAGGCGGCGGGCGTCGTGGGCGTCGCGTTCAATCCGGCGATGGAGGGCGCTGAAGTCGTAACGGAGGCCGGGCCGCTGCTGGACCTGCTCGCCGATCTGGACATGTTCGCGCAGATTCAGGTGGTCGGCGATCAACTCGTCGAGTTGATTCCGGTGATCGAACGCACGCGCATGCGCGTTCTGATCGACCACTGCGGACGGCCGGATGTGCGGAACGGTGTGAAACAGCCAGGGTTTCAGACGCTGCTGGGGCTCGCGGATGGCGGAAGAACGGTCGTCAAACTCTCCGGCTGGCAGAAGATTTCGCAGCAGGATCATCCGTATGAGGACGTGCACGTCTATGTGAGGGAACTGCTGCGCGCCTTCGGGCCGGATGCCTGCGTGTGGGGGTCGGACTGGCCGTTCCTGCGCGCGCCGTCGCGGCTGGATTACGGACCGCTGCTGCAGCTTTTCGGAGAGATGGTTTCCGATGCAGACGTTCGGCGGCGCGTCTTTTGGGACACGCCGCGCAGGCTGTTCGGGTTTGCGGATTAGCTTGAGCGTCCCGCGGCGGCTACCGTGGCGCCGCGCTGCTTGTGCGCCCAGGCAATCGTCATACCGATGCCGAGCGTCGCAAGGCAAACCATCGGCACGACCATCGGCGCGCCTGCATTGCCCGCGACTTTACCCACATATGGCATGAGGTTCTGGCTGAAAAAGCCGCCGAGATTGCCGATCGAGTTGATCGCCGCGACGCTCGCCGCCGCCCTGGCGCCCGAGAAAAAGCGCGGCGGCAACGACCAGAAGCACGGATAGAGCAGCGGAATGCATGCGCCGCCGAGCACGAGTGCGGCGAAGCGCAGCGGCAGTGTCGGCAGTGCGAGGCTCAGCGCGAAACCCACTACGCCGACGCCAGCCACAATCGCCATCGCCTTGAGCACCACGCTCTCGCGCTTCAGTTTCGCCGGCAGCCAAAGCAGCAGCAACGCGCCGAGCGCCCAGGGAATCATGTTCAGCAGGCCATTGAGCGACGGCGACACGCCGCCGCTTTTCAGGAGTGTCGGCATCCAGTAGGTCACGCCGTAGAGCGACGTCGACATCAGCATGTAGGCGCCCGCGAACATCAAGACACGCGGGTCGATCAGCGCGCGCCACGGATGCTCCGACTTCGCCTCGGGCGACGCCTCGCGCTTCAATGCGAGCTTCATCACGCGCTTTTCGTCGTCGGAGAGGAAAGGCGCCTCGTCGACGGAATTCGGCAGGAAGCGCAACGCGACGCCCGCAACCAGCACCGCCGGCGCGCCGGTCGCGACGAACACCCATTGCCAGCCCGCGAGGCCGAGACTGCCGTCGAGCGACAGCAGGAGCCCGCCCGCGAGCGCTCCGAGCATGTTCGCGAGCGCGCTGCCGAGCGTGAAGAACCCGAGCATCCTCGTGCGATGGCTCTGCGGAAACCACAGCGTCAGGTAGAAGATCACGCCCGGATAAAAGCCCGCTTCCGCCACGCCTAAAGCAAAGCGAAAGACGTAGAAGAGCGCCATCGAATGGGTGAATGCCATCAGGATGGTGATCGCGCCCCACGTCAGCATGATCCGGGCGAGCCACAGCCGCGCGCCGAAGCGATGCAGCGCGAGCGTGCTCGGCACCTCGAACAGCAGGTAGCCGATGAAGAACAGCGACGCGCCGAGCCCATACGACGCCTCCGTCATGCCGAGGTCGTGGACCATCTGCAGCTTGGCAAAGCCGACATTCTGCCGGTCGATGAAGGCGATCAGGAACATCACGATCAATAGCGGCATCAGCCGCCAGGCGATTTTCGTGACGACTTGCTGTTCGGTGAGAGCGGTGGGGTGGGACATGCGAATCTCCGTTGAATTCATCTATATGTTTGGTTGAATCGGTGTTTGTGAACATCCGTGAAAACCCGCTGGCAAGGTTCATACGGGTTTGTACGGTCGTGACGAGCACGCCTATCACATGCAAACATATAGATGAATTCACCAGACACAGACATGCAAGCCGACAACCGACTCCCCCGCTACCAACGCCTGCGCGATGAACTCGTCGCGCAGATCGCCGCGCGCCACTGGCTGCCGGGCGAGGCCATCCCGACCGAACAGGCGCTCGCGAAAAGCTACGACGTCGCGATCGGGACGGTGAGGAAGGCGGTCGATCTGCTGGTCGCGGAAGGAATGCTCGAACGCTTTCAGGGGCGCGGCACGTTTGTGCGGCGCGCCAGTTTCGACAGCTCGCTCTTTCGCTTCTTCCGCTTCCAGAGCAAACAGGGCGAGCGGCGCATTCCCGAGAGCCGGATTTTGCGGCGGGAGGTGGTCGAAGCGCCGTCGGCGGTGGCGGCTGCGTTGCAGATCGCGCCGAATGCGCGGGTGATCCGCGTGTCGCGGCTGCGCCTGATCGACGACGTCCCGCTGCTCGCCGAGGAAATCTGGCTGCCGTTCGAGCGCTTCGAGGCCTTCGCCAAGCTGCCGATCGACGATATCGGCGACCTGCTGTATCCGGTCTACGAGGCGAAATGCAATCAGGTGGTGGCCTCCGCCACCGAGACGCTGACCGTTGAAGCCATCGGGCCGCTGCATGCGCGGCTCTTGCGCATCGAGCAGGGCACGCCGGCGGTCGTCATCGAGCGGCTGGCTTACGGCTACGACCGTCGGCCGCTCGAATGGCGGCGCTCGCGCGGGCCGGCGTGCGAATTCATCTATCAGGCCGAAATCCGCTGATCGTCAGAAGCCAGCTACACGCAGGAGACAACCGATGTTCCGATGGTTCAAGGAAATTTCCGGCAACGAGCGGCGCACGTTCTGGGCGTGCTTCGGCGGCTGGGCGCTCGATTCCCTCGACGTCCAGATGTTCAGCCTCGTGATCCCGGCGATCATCGCGGAGTGGTCGATCAGCCGGACGCAGGCGGGGCTCGTCGGCGGCGTGACGCTCGTGGCGTCGGCGCTCGGCGGCTGGATCGCGGGGATGCTGGCGGACCGGATCGGCCGCGTGAAGACGCTGCAATGGACGGTTGCGTTCTTCTCGGTCTTCACGTTTCTTTGCGCGTTCGCGCAGACGTATCCGCAGTTTCTCGTGCTCAAGAGCCTGCAGGGCTTCGGTTTCGGCGGTGAATGGGCGGCGGGCGCCGTGCTGATGGCCGAAACGATCCGCCCGCAGCATCGCGGCAAGGCGATGGGCACGGTGCAGAGCGCGTGGGCGGTCGGCTGGGCGGCGGCCGTGCTGCTCTTCGCGCTGATGTTCTCGCTCCTCCCCGCCGAAACCGCCTGGCGCGTGATGTTCGGCATCGGCCTGTTGCCTGCGCTGCTGATCCTCTACGTGCGGCGCGGCGTTCAGGAGCCGCCCGCACCGGCCGCGCGAGCTTCCGATTCGATGGAAAGCGTGCCGCTCGTCGGGATTTTCGCGCCGCAGGTGCTGCGCATGACGCTGATCGGCGCGCTCCTGGGCGTTGGCGCGCACGGCGGCTATTACGCGCTGATGACGTGGCTGCCCACGTATCTCAAAACGGAGCGCCATCTGTCCGTGCTCGGGACGGGCGGTTATCTCGCGGTGATCATCGTCGCGTTCTTTTTGGGATGCATCGCGAGCGCGCAACTGCTCGACCGCATCGGACGGCGCAGCACGATTCTGCTGTTCTCGATCTGCTGCGTCGCCACGGTGATCGTCTATTTGTTCCTGCCGCTCGGCAATCTGGCGATGCTCGCGCTCGGCTTCCCGCTCGGATTCTTCGCGGCGGGCATTCCGGCAAGCATGGGCGCGCTCTTCTCCGAGCTGTATCCGCGCGGCACGCGAGGCACGGGCGTGGGCTTTTGCTACAACTTCGGGCGCGTGGTGTCGGCGGGGTTTCCGGTGCTGGTCGGGCATATGTCGGCCAACATGACGCTCGGCACGGCGATTGGCATCGATGCGGCCGTCGCTTATTCGATCGTCGTCGTGGCTGTCTTGATGCTGCCGGAAACGCGCGGACGCACGCTCGCCGATCACCTGCCCGAACGCGAGGTAGATGTGCCGATGCCGCGCGCGCATCGGCACTGATATGTCGATGCCAGTCAAGGCGATCGATGCCCACGCGCACGTTTTCGAGCGTGGCTTGCCGCTTGCCGCGCGCCGTCGGTACGCGCCCGGTTACGACGCGCCGCTCGCCGACTATCTCGCTCAACTCGATGCGCACGGTTTTTCGCACGGCGTGCTCGTGCAGCCGAGCTTTCTGGGCACGGATTGCGGCTATCTGCTGGACGCGCTGGCGCGTGCACCCGAGCGGCTGCGCGGCGTCGCGGTGATCGATCCGGCTTGCGATCCGGCTAATATCGATGCGATGGATCGTGCCGGCGTCATGGGGATTCGCCTGAATCTGATCGATGCGCCCGCGCCGCGTCTTGACGATCCGGCTTGGCGTAGCACGTTAGGCCATGTTGCGAGGCTGGGCTGGCATGTCGAGGTACACGTGGAGGCGGGGCGGCTGCGGAGCATCGTGGAACCGCTGCTGGAACACGACGTGAAGATCGTCGTCGATCACTTCGGACGGCCCGATCATGCGCTAGGCGTGCTCGACGCGGGTTTTCGCCATCTGCTGACGCTCGGGCGGACGCGGCGCGTCTGGGTGAAGATTTCGGGCGTTTATCGGAATGGCGCGGGGTTGGCTTTTTCAGCCACCGATGCGCTGAAGGCCGAGTTCGGCGTCGATCGGCTGGTGTGGGGCAGCGACTGGCCGCATACGCAGTTCGAAAGCGTCGAGAACTTCGGCCGCGCGCTGGGCGTGCTGCGCGCGGTTGTTCCCGATGAATCCGAGCGTCAGGCGGTGCTGGCGGAAACGCCTGCCCGGTTGTTTGGGTTCACGCCGCCTTGACCTGGACATCCTGCTCAGCCCATATCTGGCTATCCGGAAACCAGAACGCATCGGGCCTTGGCGGCGCGACGAGCTTGACCGGCAATTGCGGATTAAAAATCTTCGACCAAGCCGACAGATAAGAAGCCGTCTTGACCAGATAACCGCAGTTCGAAAGCAATAAGCTGGAAACCAGCGCCTCCCGCCCGATCTCCATTCCCGGATAGCCACTGAAATGAATCGGCAGATCGCCATTCGCGAGCATTTTCGCGGGCGCGACTTTAACCGGCCGCTTGAAGGGCCACGCGCAAAAGAAATCGATAAACCGCTGCTCGTCGCTTGAAACGAAGATATTCGTCAAGCTGGGATTTTCAGCCAATGTCGTTTCTACCGTCTTGCAGAAATCCGCCCACGGAACCGTCAATGCCTCGATGACTTTATCCGTGCCGCGGAAGTGAACGCCGAGCGTCGATTTACCGATATCGAGCCGCTTGCAAATCGTGCTCACTTCATCGACGACAGGCGCCGTCGGCCGGTAATGCGAAAGAAAAAGCTCGCTCGCGCTGCGAAGCCGCAACCGCGATTCATAGCGCTGCCGAAAGCCCAATTGCACGAGATCGCGAACCGTCGAGGTCCGGACTTTCTGCATCGATATCGATTCAGTCGCCGGCCTGACGCTCTCGAAGAACGTCGAGAACCAGTCGATTTCCCCGGCTGCATCGCCGTAAAGCCCGCCGCGCGCGGAGATGCGCGGCGTGAGCCCTTTCTCTTCGCAATGCATCAGGATGAAAAGCACCATCTGCATGACGGAGAAGAACCCCGAATTTTCCTGTATCTCGATCGCGAACACGCTTTTGTTCAGCCGCTGGCGCGCATGCAGCTTCAGGCGCACGGGCGCGGCGACGGAGTGCTTGAACCCCTCGCTGCGTCGAAATTGCCTGACTCGATCGACCACCTTTCGCAGCATCGCGATTCTCCCAAAACTCAAGGCTTGTTGGAATTCGAGTTCGGCGTCCGATACATGAAACTGAGCGATCAGAATAGCATCGGGCAATTGCCGGGACGTCATTCAGCAAAACTGTTTAGTGGGGTAGCAAACCAAGCCCGGTAACATTTTCCCGGCAGTTAATCGCGCAAACGTTGTCGCTGTTTCAAACCAGGATCATTAATCGACGCGAAATTGGAGTTAACCCGATACATTAAAAACACGTGTATCGTGTTCAATCCCGACAATAAGCTTTCACAATGGCCGATTTATCGATTTACGCCGGGCTCTTCGCCGTCGCGCTGATTGCCGCGACGATTTTCCCGCTGCAATCCGAAGCGCTGCTAGTGGGGTTGCTGCTCGCGGGCGGCCATCCGGCGTGGCTGCTCGTCGCGGTCGCGAGCGTCGGAAACGTGATCGGCTCGACGGTCAACTGGTGGCTCGGGCGTTCAATCGAGCGGTTTCGCGAGCGCCGCTGGTTCCCGATCAAGCCCGCCGCGCTGGATCGCGCCGCACGCTGGTATCACCGCTACGGGCGCTGGACGCTGCTGCTCTCGTGGACGCCCGTTATCGGCGATCCGCTCACGATGATCGCCGGCGTGATGCGCGAGCCACTCGTGTCGTTTCTGATCATTGTCACGATTGCGAAGACGGGGCGATATGTGGCCATCGCGGCGCTCGTGCTGCGCTGACCGCGCTCAGTCGGCCGGATCGGAGCGCCGCGCCGCATCGACGAGCGCGCGGATTGCCCAGCGCTTCACCTTGCGCGCGCGGGCATCGTCGAGTTGCAGGACGTCCTTGAACACGACCATCGCCTCCGTCCCGATGACGAGCGCGAGCGCCTGACTCAACGTCGCCAGCACGTCGGGACTGAACTGGTCGCGCGCGGGTTCGAGCGCGGCTTCGATCAGCGGCGTGCGGCGGTTCTGCCGCGGCGGGATGCCATCGGCGCTCCCGCCCCGCGTCGCGCGCTCCAGCGAATGCGCGAGCATCATCCGAAGCGGCGCCTCGTTGGCGAGGATCAGGTCGTGCAGCGCGGTATCGACGCGTTCCAGCCGCGCCACCGGATCGTTCGACGCCCGCGCGCGAAACAGCTCGGCCGCGTCCGGCACGGCGACGTCGATCGACGCCTCCGCGAGCAGCGCGTCCATGCTCGGAAAATGCCGGTAGGCGGTCGCGCGCGAGACGAGCGCCTCCTCGGCGATCTCCTCCAGACTCGGCTTGCGTCCCGCCTTCATCAAGCGCGACGCGGCTTCCAGCAAATCCTTGCGCGTGCGCCGCTTCTGGTTCCGCCGCCGGGTGAGGTCAGCGTCCGCCATGCGATTCCGGCGGCAACTGGCGCATGATGGCAGCGAGGTCGACCCACACGTTTTCGCGGCGGATATCGCCGGTTTCGGCGAATTCCACGACGTGCAGCAGGCGGAATTCGAGCGGCCGACCGTGGCCTTCGAGCCCGAACGGCCGGCCCGGCGCCTTGCCGCGCCAGAGCGATTCGTCGACGACAAACGCGTCGCCGTAAAGCCGCCGCAGGCACTCGACCCGGCTCTCCGACAAACCCGCGAACAGTGCCTCGTAGAATGGGCGCGCCGCCGCGCGGCCGTGCGTCGGCCCCGCCGGCCAGCCGACGATGTCGTGCTCGACGTCCGGCGAGAGCGTTTCGAGCACGCCGTCGACGTCGTCGAGATTCTCGAAGCGGAAGTGCTCGTCGATCTTCCTGTCCATTTCGCTGCGGGTCAGCGCCATGATCGCTCCTCAAGTCCGAAAAATTGCCGCTCGGTCCGACCGCTCGGCAAAATCCAGTTTAGTGAGACATTCGTCTCATTACAAGATTTTGATGTCTTTCTTTCGCGCATATAACCTCTAGCTCACCACTCCCTGACCGACGCCATGGCCGACTCTCTCAACACGCTCGCCCAGATCGTCCGCGAGGCGTCGTTCGCGCTCGGCCGCGAACTGGCGGCGTGGAAGCCATCCACCGAACGCGCGAGCTTCGCGACGCAGGCGATGCTCTCCGTCGCGCTCGCGGTGGCGTTCGCTTATGCGCTGCATCTGTCGAATACGTGGTGGGCGGCGATCAGCGGCTTCGCGGTGATGCAGTCGAGCTTCGCGGCGTCCGCGCGGCGCGGCTTGCTGCGCATCCTTGGCACGGTGGTCGGCGCGGCGCTGGGGGCGGTCGCCGGGCCGGCGATCGGCAATTTGCCGTGGGTCTTCGTCCCGGCGATGGGCGTGATCGGTGGCGTCGCGGTGTATCAGGCGCTTGCGTCGGAGGCCGGCTACGCCTGGGTGCTCGGCGCGGCGACCGCGCTGATGGTGACGTTCGAGGCGCATACCCTCGGCTCGGCATCGGCGACGGCATCGTTCGCGATGCTGCGCGTGGCGGAGGTCGTCGTCGGGACGCTCGCGTGCGTGATCGTTTCGGGGGCGTTTTATGTCGCGGGGCGCTATCGGCGGGGTGGCGGTCCCGTGAGCAACGCGGCGAGCGCATTGCTCACGCCGGATGCGAACATCGCCGCGCGCAAGCTCCTCGCGTGGCAAGGCGCGGCGTCGATAGTGATACTCGCCGCGCTCACCTACATCCTGAAGCTGCCCGGCTTCGCGCAGGCGATGGTCACGGCAATCGCCGTGCTGATCCTGCCTGCGGCGTCATTAGCGACGAACACGCGGCGGCCGGTCGCCGAGCGGATGGTGCAGCGTTTCGCGGGCTGTCTGCTGGCGGGCTTGATCAGTATCGCGCTGTTGCCGCTGCTCGGCGATCACGCGTGGCTCTGCATGCTTGCGCTGTCGCTCGGCGTGTGGTTCGGCTGCCACGTGCAGACCGGCAAGGAAGGCGCGAGCTACGTCGGACGGCAGTTCACGATCGCGTTCATCATGGTCTTCGTGCAGGACCATCACTGGTCCGCCGATCCCGTTCCGGCGTTGATGCGGCTCTCCGGCATCCTGACGGGCATCGTCGTTCTGGCCGTCGTGATCCTCGCGATGAGCCGCCTGCCGCTCGCACGGCAAAGCGGCGGCGCGCTTTGAAGCACGCCGCCGCCGTTCAACGCATTACGGGATCGTCAAGCCTCTTCGGCCCACGCCATGTTCTCGCGCGCCATCAACGCCGACGATGCCGCCGGCCCGAAGGTCCCAGACGTATAGCTGCGCGGCCGGTCGTTGAGTTCCTTCCAGCCGTTGAGGATCGGTTCGACCCACGCCCATGCCGCTTCCAGCTCGTCGCGCCGCATGAAGTGGGTGAGGCGTCCGCGAATCACGTCGATAAGCAACCGCTCGTACGCTTCCGCGCGACGCTCGGTGAACGCCTGCTGCAAGTCGAGGTTGAGGTTTACCGGCAGCATGTGCATGCCGCTGCCCGGTTCCTTCGCGAGCATCTGAAGCTGGATCGATTCCTCCGGCTGCAACTGGATGATGAGCCGGTTGCCGTAGTTGCGCGGGCCGCTCGGGATGATCGAGAACGGCAGGTCGGCGAAGTCGATCACGATCTCCGACTGGCGCTTTTGCAGCCGCTTGCCGGTGCGCAGGAAGAACGGCACATTCGCCCAGCGCCAGTTGTTGATATGGGCACGCAAGGCGACGAAGGTCTCCGCGCGGCTCTCGGCGGGAACGTTCGCTTCCTCGAGATAGCCCTTCACCGGCTCGCCGCCGATCGCGCCCGCCGCATACTGGCCGCGCACGGTATCGCGCGCGATATCCGCGACCGACATCGGCCGCAGCGAGCGCAGCACCTTGAGCTTTTCGTCGCGCACGGCGTCGGGATCGAGCGACACCGGCGGCTCCATCGCGACGATGCAGAGCAGTTGCAGCAAGTGGTTCTGCACCATGTCGCGCAACGCGCCCGTCTGGTCGTAGAAGCCTGCGCGGCTGCCGACGCCCACCGTTTCCGCCACCGTGATCTGCACGCTCTTGATGTAGGGCGCCTGCCACAGCGGCCCGAAGATCGCGTTGCCGAAGCGCAGCACCATCAGGTTCTGCACCGTTTCCTTGCCGAGGTAATGGTCGATGCGATAGATCTGCTGTTCCTTGAAATGCGCCCCGACCGACGCGTTGATCGCCTGCGCCGAGGCCAGATCGTGGCCGAGCGGCTTTTCGAGGACGACGCGCGAATGCTCGTCGACGAGGCCCGCGTTCGTGAGGTTGTCGCAGATTGTCGTGAAGAGATCGGGCGCGGTCGCGAGATAAAACACGCGCAGCGCGTTCGGACGCGAAGTTTCGGCCAGGCGCCGGAAGTCGTCGGCGGAATCGATATTGATGCGCACGTAGTCGAAGAGCGCGAGGAATTTGTCCCACGCTTCGGGATCGAGCGCCTTCTTGTCGACGAACGGCTTCGATTGCTGATCCATGAAGGCGAGGAAGTCGTCGCGCGACCAGTCCTTGCGGCCGATCGCGATGATGCGCGTCTCGGCCGGCAGGTTGCAGTGCAGATGCGCCATGTAGAGCGCGGGCAGCAGCTTGCGCGCGGAGAGGTCGCCGCCGCCGCCGAAGATGATCATGTCGACGGGTTTTTCGCTGGCGGATGAGGTCTGGGTCGTCATGGTGCGTAGAGGGTTGCCGGTTGATGGAGCATCCGCTGGAGGCAAATGCGTGAAGCAGAAGGCAAGACTTTCCGAAGACGCCTATGGTGCATGTTTTGTAGGTTTTTTGCACGTAACGCGTCGAACGGGCGCCGGGCAAGGCCGGGTGACTTCGATGCTTTCAAAAACCGCCCGAAATAGCGCGACCGTTCAATTCAGCGACGGGTCCGCGCGCAGCGTATCGATGGCGAGATCGAGGAACGCGCGCACCTTCTGCGCGGCGTGTCGTCCCTCGCGATGCACGACCTGCACCGGCAGCGCGGGCGGCTCGAATTCCGGCAACACGATCTGCAGCGTGCCGTCGCGCAAATGGTGCGCCACCTGATACGACAGCAGCCGCGTGATGCCGAAGCCCGCCGCCGCGGCGGCGATCGCGGAGTCGTTGGTGGTGGTCGTCAAGCGCGGTTGAAGGCGCACGATGACTTGCTTGCTGCCCTCGTTAAGCCGCCATTCGGGCGTGGTCGAGATGCCGCTGACGAGGATCGTCGTGTGTCCGTCGAGGTCTTGCGGGCGGCGCGGCACGCCGTGACGCTCCAGATACTCCGGCGATGCGCACAGCACGCGCCGGACGCTGCCGACGCCGATCGCCTGCAGTGACGAACTCGCCAGCTCGCCGATGCGCACCGCCACGTCGATACCTTCATCGACCATGTTCACCACGCGGTCGATGAACCACGCGGTCACGTTGGCATCCGGATAGCGCGCGAGGTAATCGATCACGACGGGCATCACGTAGTACTTCCCGAACAACACGGGTGCGGTGACGGTCAAGTGGCCGCGCGGCGACGAGTGCGTGCCGGTCGCGGAGAGTTCGGCGTCATCGACTTCGCCGAGGATGCGGCGGCAGTCATCGAAGTAGGCCGAGCCGGCGTCGGTGAGCCGCACGACGCGCGTCGTGCGCGTGAGAAGCCGGACGCCGAGCCGCTCTTCGAGATCGGTGACGACGCGGCTCACCACCGACGGCGATACGTCGAGCTTGCGCGCCGCCGACGCGAACCCGCCGGTCTCGACGACCGTCACGAACGTCGCCATCGCCTGGAATCGATCCATCTCATGCTCGGGGTAGCCGCGGTGACGTGCATTCTCGGGCATAAGCGGTCGATCGACAATAAGGCGGCTCAGAGGTCGAGCACGAGCCGGCCGGCTTCCGATTGAGCGGGCATCGCGCAACAGATGAGCGCTTCGCCTTCGGGCGCCTGGAACGACGGCGCGTTCCGGTACGCCACCGCGCCCTCGACGATGCGCGTGCTGCATGTCCCGCAACTGCCGCCGCGGCAACCGAAGTCGGGTGTGAGGCCGCGCGCTTCGGCGAGGTCGAGCAGCGTGCCGGACGCGGGGGTCCAGCGCGCTTCCTTCGCCGACTTCACGAACGCGACGGGAACGGGTTTCGTGGCGGGCTCGGCCGCTCCGGTCTTCTCATTCGTACGCTGCAAACCAGCGGGACCGAACGCCTCCGCGTGAAAGCGCGCATCGGCGATGTTCAGACCGCGCAGGCCGTCGTAGATCGACTGCATGAACGCCGCCGGGCCGCAGAGGTAGAAATCGTAGTCGTTGAAGGGGAGCGTCTTCATCAGCAGCGCGACATCGATACGGCCCGCCACGTCGTAGTCGATGCCTTCGCGCGCGCCTTCCGTATCGGTCAGCGAACGGATCACCTGCACGGCGCCGTTCGCGGCTTGCGCGAGGGCGTCGATTTCGGCGGCGAAAGCGAGGTCCGCGAGCGAGCGCGCCGAGTGGAAGAACCACACCGGCCGCGTGCGCCGGGTGCGCCGCCCTTCGTAGACGACGTGCCGCAGCATCGCGAGCATTGGCGTCACGCCGACGCCCGCCGCGAGCAGCACGGCGGGACGCCGCTCGCGGGCGTCGATCGTGAAATCGCCCGCCGGCGCGCGCGCCTCGATGATGCTGCCGACGCGCAACGTGTCGTGCAGATGCGCGGACACAACGCCCTGCCGTTTCACGCTGATGCGGTAGAAGCCGTCGGACGGCGCCGCCGACAGCGTGTACGTGCGGATCACCGGCTTGCTGTCCGGTGTCACCTGGACGCGGATCGGCAGATGCTGCCCGGCCGCGTGCCTGGCGATACCCGCGCCGTCGGCTGGTTCAAGATAAAACGAGCGGATGACCGCGCTTTCATCGACCACTTTCGATACGCGAAACGGCCGCCATGCTTTAGCGAATGTCGCGGCCTTCAGACGATCGGCGGTTTCGTCCCAGGTGCCGGTCATGCGCGCATTCGGCGACTGGCCTCGCGCATCTTTGTGCCAGCGCAGCGGCAGCGCCTGCTCGCGATACACAATGCGGCGCGGCGTGAAGCGCCAGAGACGCTCGGCGCCCTGGAACGCGGCGATTTCCGGCGAATCGAGGAGGACTTCGGCGTCGCCGGAAAGCTGGAGCAGGTCGCCGGTCTCGAAGTCGGCGAACACGAGGCCCGCCTTCGGATTGACGAGGAAATTGCCGAGCGTGTTGAAGAAGAGGTTGCCCGCGAAATCGGGGATCGTGAGCACGCCGTCGTCGCCGATGCGCACGAAGCCCGGCCGGCCGCCGCGATGCGACACATCGACTTGCCGCACGCCTTCCTCGCGATCCACGTAGGACGCGACGAAAAACGCGTCGGCGCTGGCGATCATTTGCGTGGCGCGCGCCGACAGGCCGTCTTCCCACACCGGCGCGACCGGCGAGTGTACGGCCGGATCGCGAACGAACGCGGAGTCGCGCAACTGGATGTACTGCGGGCAGTTGCCGAAGCTCTGCGCGACCTCCACGCCGAAGCCCGCCGCGCCCTCGCGCCGGATTACGCCGTTCAGGCGATTACGCCGCCGGGTGCGCAAATCGATGCCGAGCAGACCTATAGCGGCACCGTCGTTGAAACCGGCATCAGCCGGATCGGACGGATCGCGCATCGCGTTGACGTTGAGCATCGCCGGCGTCGGCGCTTGCAGGAAGCCCGGCTTGCCGGCGATGAGCGTCGCCCACGGGTCGCCGGCGTCATCGACCGCGCCCGCGACGATGAACGGCAGCAGCGGATAGAACTGGCGGTGTTCGTCGAGCAGGAAGTCGCGCACGAAGCGGCGGCCCGGCCCGTCCATCCGCTCGACGACCCCGACGCTGCGTTGCATCGTGAGTTCTCCGTCGTGCCACGGTGAACGGCTTTCGACTTGGGATGGACTGGACATGACGTGCCTCCGCACGGTTTCGACTTCAGGCTCAAGCTCGGACTCAGGCGGCAGCGCTCAGCCCGGCGGGCGTCTGCTGGAATTCGACGAAGCCCGGCAGCCCCTCGATGCGTTTCAGCCACGCGTTCACGTTGCGGTACGCAGACAAATCGACGTTGCCTTCCGGCGCCCGCGCGATGTAGCTGTAGAGCGCGACGTCGGCGATGGTCGGGTGGTCGAGCGCAATCCAGTCGCGACCGGCGAGTTCTTCATCGATCACTTTCAGCACGACGTGCGCGCGGCCGATCACTTCCTGCGCGTCGAACGGCCGGTTGAACACGGTGACGAGGCGCGCGGCGGCCGGTCCGAACGCGATCTGGCCCGCTGCGACCGACAGCCAGCGCTGCACAGCGGCGGCTTCGGCGGGCGATTCCGGCAGCCAGTCGGTCTTGCCGAGTTTCTTCGCGGCGTAGACGAGGATCGCGTTCGAATCGGCGATGACGCTCTCGCCGTCGACCAGCACGGGAATCTGGCCGAAGCGGTTCAGGCGCAGGAATTCGGGGGTTTGGTGGGCGCCGGCGCCGAGATCGACGTCGATGACTTCATGCGGCGCGTCGATCAGCGACAGGAACAGGCGGGCGCGGTGCGCGTGGCCGGACAGCGGGTGGTGATAGAGCTTCATGTACGACTCTCCTTCTTCGATGTGGGGTTCATGGGGAAATCCATGAATCGAAGTCTAGAGTCGTGCGCTCAGGAGTTGAATAGCAGGGAAATTCAAATGACTGTTCTGGAAACGCGAACAGTGGGAAATCTATTTCTTATGCTTCTTTTTGAGCTTCGCTTTCCGTTCCCCGCGCGCATCGATGATCTTCACGCGATGCTTGTCCTTCATCTTCTTCCACTCCTTGCACTCGTCCTTCGTGCGCAGGCAGCCGATGCAAAACCCGGTCTTGTCGTCGAATTTACAGATGCTGATACAGGGCGATTCCACAGCCATAGCTTGTCCAGGTTACGAGGTGCAAAGGTGCCAGAAGAGCCTGAATCTCGCATGCGGCGTGCCCGCCCGGCCAACTGTTTCTCCCAATGGCATCGATAGGTCAGCCGTTTTACGAATGCTAAGATGCCCGCATCCTCGCGCGATGCGGCCCGATCGACGCGCTAACGTGCTCCAGAACATGCGGCGACCCCTGGTCTTCTCCACGTTGAGTCAGCTTGAATTCGAACGCGCGGTGCTCGGGCGCGTCGTCGCCGGCATGCCGCTCGCGGAAGTGCTCGAACACGTGATTCATCGCGTCGAGGCGTTGTCCGGCGAGCGCCTGTATGCGTCGATCCTGCTCGTCGATGCGAGCGGCAAGCGCCTCATCCTCGGCGCCGCGCCGAGCCTTCCGGCGAGCTACAACGAAGCGATCGACGGCGTCGAATTCGGCCCGCTAACGGGTTCCTGCGGCGCGGCGGCGTACAACGCGGTGCCGGTGATCGTCGACGACATCGAGACCGATCCGCTCTGGGAGCCGTTTCGCGACCTCGCGCTCGGCCACGGCCTGCGCGCCTGTTGGTCGATGCCGATCCGCGCCGCCGACGGCAGCGTGCTCGGCACCTTCGCCAACTACTATCCGATCCCGAAAAGCCCTTCGAACGACGACCTCGAGGAGATCGCGTTCGTCGCGAGCGTGACGGCGCTCGCGATCGAGCGCCACAAGACCGACCGCGCGCTGCGCGAAAGCGAAGAGCGCCTGCGCATTGCGCAGCAGGCGGGGCGCGTCGGCACGTTCGAGCTGTTTCCGGAGCGCGGTCGCGTCGCGGTATCGGAGGAATTCTGCCGACAGTGGGGCCTGCCTGTGCTCGCGGAATTCGACATCGCCGAACTGATTGCGCTGATTCATCCGCAAGACCGGGCCCGCGTGCTGACGGGCGCGAGCGATATTCCCGGCAGCGCGCTGGAGTATCTCGAATACCGCATCCGCCGCCCCGACAACGGCCAGGAACGCTGGATGGGCCGGCGCGGCGAGGCGGTGGAAGGCGCGTCGGCGAAACGGTATCTTGGCGTGTCGTACGACATCACCGACCACAAGCGCGTCGAGGAACGCCTGCGCGTGAGCGAAGCGCAACTGCTGCGGCTGAACGATTCGCTCGCGGGCGAAGTCGAGGCGCGCACGCGCGAGCGCGACCGCATCTGGCGCAATTCGCGCGATCTCTTCATCGTCGCGAGCGACGACGGCGTGCTGCGCGCCGTCAATCCGGCCTGGACCTCGATTCTCGGCTTCCAGGAAGACGAGTTGGTCGGCAAGTCGTTTGAGGAGATCGTGCATCCCGAGGACACCGGCGTGACGCGCGCGGCGCTCGATGCCGCGAACAGCGCCGGTTTCGCGCACTTCGAGAACCGCAACCGGCATACGGACGGCTCGCACCGCTGGGTGTCATGGGTCGTGACGCGCGAAGGCGACGCGCTCTACGGCAACGGCCGCGACATCACGCGCGAAAAGGAGACGCAGCGCGCGCTCAGGCAGACCGAGGAAGCGCTCAGGCAGGCGCAAAAGATGGAAGCGCTCGGGCAATTGACGGGCGGCATCGCGCACGATTTCAACAATCTGCTGCAAGGCATCACCGGGCCGCTGGAACTGATCCGGCGCTTCGTGCAGCTCGGCCGGATTGAGGAAATCGAGCGCTTCATCACGATGGCGACCGGTGCGGCGAATCGCGCGGCGGCGCTCACCCATCGGCTGCTGGCGTTTTCGCGGCGCCAGCCGCTCGACCCCAAGCCCGTCAACGCGGACGAGCTGCTCAATTCCATCGACGATCTCCTGCGCCGCACGATGGGCGAGGCGATCGAAGTGACGGTGAGTCGAAACGACCATTTGTGGCTCACCCGTTGCGACGCCAACCAGCTCGAAAACGCGCTGCTCAACTTCGCGATCAACGCCCGTGACGCGATGCCGGACGGCGGCCGCCTCACGCTCGAAACCGACAACGCCGAACTCGGCGCGGATTTCGCCGCGCGCCATCCAGACGTGCTGCCGGGCTCCTATGTGGTGGTGTCGGTATCGGACACGGGCGGCGGCATGTCCGACGACGTTCGCGAGCGCGCCTTCGACCCGTTCTACACGACGAAACCGCTCGGGCAGGGCACGGGGCTAGGGCTATCGATGGCTTACGGGTTCGCGAAGCAGTCGGGCGGCGTCGCGACGATCGAAAGCGAGCTTGGCCTCGGCACGACGGTGCGGCTCTATTTGCCGCGCTACATGGGCGGCGCCGAGCGTGCGGAAGTCGCGGCCGAGTTGACGGAGGCGCATCGCGCGGAAGAGCGGCATGCGATTCTTGTCGTCGAGGACGATGCCGCCGTGCGTGAACTCGTCTGTGAGATCCTGCGCGACCTGGATTACGAAGTAATGGAAGCCGTCGATGGCCCGGGCGGCCTCGCGGTGCTGAATTCGCCGGCGCGCATCGACCTGCTCGTGACCGACGTCGGCCTGCCAGGGCTGAACGGCCGCCAGCTCGCCGATGCAGCGCGCGCCACGCGGCCCGCGCTCAAGGTGCTGTTCATGACGGGCTACGCTGAAGCGGCCACGCGCGCGGACGGCTTTCTCGACACCGGCATGGAAATGATTACGAAGCCGTTCACCTTGGAATCGATGGCGAGCCGTATTCGGCGGATCGTCGCGGCGCCCGCGCGTTAAGTAGCTCCGCCTCCCGTATTGGCTCACCGCAGCAGTTCCCGTATCGCCTCACCGTTCGCGATCAACGGCACGCGCCTTGCTTCCTCCATGGGAATAAACCGCCGGTCCAACGAGAACGCGTCCATGCCCCCACCGTCCGGCCCGCGCCGCCCGCCTGCCAAAGTCCTGCCGCCCGAAGTGCCCAGCATCCGGGCGCTGACCTCGCTGATCACCGGCGTCGTGGTCATCTGCGCGCTGTATTTCGGCCGCGCAGTGATGATCCCGATCATCCTCGCCGTGCTGATGAGCTTTCTGCTCGCGCCTTTCGTCGATCTTTTGAGGCGTTTTCGCTTCGGGCAAGTGCCGTCGGTGATCGTCGCCGTGCTGATCGCGCTGTCGGTGCTGACGGCCGTCGGCGCGCTGATCGGCGCGCAGGTCGCGCAGCTTGCCGGCGATTTGCCGAAATACCAGGTGGCCGTTGAGCGCAAGATCGAAAGCGTGCAGAAGGTGACGGTCGGACGCGCCGACGAGTTCCTCGGCAAGGCGTCCCGCGCGCTGAAGCGCCTCTCGCCCGCGCGCGAGCAGGAAGCGCGCAAGGACGAGAACAACCAGGCCGCTTCCCCGATCGACCAGCCGATGCCGGTCGAAGTCCACGAGCCGTCGCCGTCGCCGCTGGAACTGGCGCAGCGGTTTCTTTCGCCGGTGATCAGTCCGCTTGAGACGACCGGCATCGTGCTGGTCGTCGCGATTTTCATCCTGCTGCAGCGCGAAGATTTGCGCGACCGGCTGATTCGCCTCTTCGGCTCGCGTGACCTGCACCGCGCGACCACCGCGATGGACGAAGCCGCGCGGCGCCTCTCGCGCTATTTTCTCGCGCAACTCGGGATCAACGTCGGCGTGGGGATCGTCATCGCGATCGGGCTCGCGATCATAGGCGTACCGGGCGCGCTGCTGTTCGGCGTGCTCGCGACGCTCTTGCGCTTCGTGCCCTACGTCGGGACGTGGATCGCCGCGCTGATCGCGGTCGTGTTCGCGGCCGCCGTCGGTCCCGGCTGGACGATGCTGATCTGGACCATCGTGCTCTTCGGCGTCACGGATGTCGTCGCGGGGCAGGTCGTCGAGCCGCTGCTGTACGGCCACAGCACGGGGCTTTCGCCGTTCGCGGTGATCGTCGCGGCGATTTTCTGGAGCTGGATCTGGGGGCCGATCGGCCTCGTGCTCTCGACACCGCTCACGCTCTGCCTCGTGATTCTCGGCCGCCACGTGGATCGTCTCGAATTCCTCGACGTGCTGTTCGGCGACCGGCCAGCGCTGACTCCAGCGGAAAACTTCTACCAGCGCCTGCTGGCGAATGATCCCGACGAAGCGCTCGTGCAGGCCGAATCACTGCTGAAAGAGCGCTCGCTGACGGCGTACTACGACGAAGTGGCGCTCGCAGGCCTGCGGCTCGCGCACAACGACGTGTTGCGCGGCGTCGTAACGGCGGACCAGTTGCGGCGGATCAACGAATCGGCGCTGGACATCATCGAAGGCCTCGACGACGCCGACGATTTCATTACGACGCGCGCAGTGGAAGACGAGCTACCCGCAAGCCTAGAAAGCCCGGCTGACCGCGCGGGTCCGCCGCACGAAGCGCCCGCCGAGCGCTTCGATGCCGCGCAGGAAGGGCACACGGCGTCGGTTCTATGCATCGCGGGGCGAGGCGAACTCGATGACCTCGCCGCAACGATCGCCGTGCAGCTTTTCCGCAAGCACGGCATGAGCGCCGACCTCGGGCCGTACGAGCGATTCTCGCGCAATCGCTTCGCCGAAGTGGATCTGTCGGGCGTGTCGATCATGTGCGTCGTCTCGTTCGATGCCGCCGAATCGCCGCCGTACATGCGTAATCTCTTGCGGCGCCTGCATCAGCGCGCACCGTCGGCGGAACTTGTCGTCGGACTCGTCACGCCGGAGAGTTCGCTGCAGGGCGAGGCGCTTGTGCGCACGAGTTCGGCGGCGGCGACGTCGTTCCGGGAACTGGTCGATACCTGTGTGGCCGCCGCGCGCCTCCAGCCGAATGACGGCGTCTCGTGGACGAGCCTCAATCCGCCGGACGAAGAACCCGGCGCCGACGGCAGGCCGGCGGAAACACCGGGCGTACCGGCGGGAGCCTGAGCCGGAAAATCAGCGGTTGCCGTCGAAGAGATCGTTGAGCATCGTGTCGAACGACGCCTGCGCTTCCTCGAGTTCCTGAAGCGCGGCGTCGAAGGTTTGCAGCGCCATCTGGGAGGGGCGGCCGTCGCCCTCCGGCGGAAAGTGCGCCTGAAGCGCAGTGAAGGCGGTCTGCACCTGCTTGGTCGCGTTGACGATTCGTTCCATCGCTCGCGCTTCTTCCACGCGATTGTTTTCGGCGCTCATCTAAGCCTCCTCGGTTGTAATACTCCGATAGTACCAAGCGATGATGGCGCCGGCTTTACGCCCGACGACATGGGCCGAACGTCAGGCGCGAAGCTCGGCGACGGTTCTTGGGGCGCCGCCTCGTTCAGCAGGGCGATGCCGTCCGGCCAAGCGCTCCGGGCGAGCGCTTCAGCCTCCCGCGACACGTTTACTGCGCGCTCCATCCGCCGTCGATTTGCAGCGCCGAGCCGCGCATTTCGCTCGCGGCATCGGAGCAGAGGAACACGGCCATGTCGCCGATCTGCTGCGGCGTCACGAACTGCGCCGACGGCTGCTTTTCGCCGAGCAGCTTCGCGCGCGCGGCATCGGGCGAAAGCGACTCGCGCGCGGCGAGATCGTCGATCTGCTTTTGCACGAGCGGCGTCAGCACGAAGCCCGGGCAGATCGCATTGACGGTCACGCCGGTGCGCGCGTTTTCGAGCGCCGCGACCTTCGTGAGCCCCAGGATGCCGTGCTTCGCCGCCACATACGCGGACTTCCCGGCCGAGCCCACGAGCCCATGCACCGACGCAATATTGATCACGCGGCCCCAGCCACGCTCGCGCATCGCGGGGAGCGCGACGCGCATCGTGTGGAACGCGGAGCTCAGGTTGATCGCGATGATCGCGTCCCAGCTTTCGACCGGGAACGTGTCGATGGTCGCGACGTGCTGGATGCCGGCGTTGTTCACGAGGACGTCGACGGCGCCGAAACGCTCGGCCGCGAACGCGATCATCGCTTCAATGTCGGCGGGCTTGGTCATGTCGGCGGGGTGGTACGCGGCTTTCACGCCGATGGCTTCGATTTGCGCGAGCGCGGCTTGCGTGTCGCCGAAGCCGTTCAGCACGAGGTTCGCGCCGGCCTGCGCGAGCGCCGTCGCGATGCCAAGACCAATGCCGCTCGTCGAGCCGGTGACGAGGGCGGTTTTGCCGGTGAGGGGTTTCGAAGCCGAAGCGGTCATGGGCGGTCCTTTGGTTGGGAAACGGATGGCGGGTGTTACATCGGGTCACAAATTGTGCGTGACGGGTGGCGCTTTTGCCAGCCGGCGCACGCCGGCTTTGGTGCGTTGCCGATCTCGAAACGGCAGTCCCAAGTGCGGGACGTAGGGTCCTCACTAATGGTAATCTTTCGTTGCAGTCGGCCTTTTTTTCGGGGCCGCATGGTAGGGGGTGGGCATCGACCAAGCGCTTGCTTCACTCCCGCGCGACGAGCGCCGCATTTGGGCAGGCTCGCGATTCCGACGACAAAACATTCAGCTAGTGGTCGCGGCCTGCCGGACGAGCAGCGGCTTCCCGTGCGTTTGAACCGTTCCCCGGCGATATCGTCCGCGGATATTTATCTCCGAGTGCGCCCGAGCGGGCGGTGCTCTTTTTTCACAAGCGACCGGGAGATAAGAATGGGCCACGCTGAAACGCTACAACGGCGTATCTGCCCTCGATGTAAAAACTTCGGCGCCGGTTACGCGTCGGACTCCGACGTCTGCCCGATTTGCGGCGCCGATACCGTGGTCGTGCCCGCGGCGCGCGTCGAGCCGCCCCGCGCGGATGCGTTCAATGCGCCGCCGAAATTCGAGCCGGAGCCGGATTTCGAGCCGCAGCCGCTGCCGAGTGTCGGTGCGCACCGGCGTTTGCGCGACGCCGCGTTGCCTTTCGCCGCCGGGATTCTCGCGACGGGTTCGCTCGTCGCCGTCTTTCATTACGCCGGGCAGCCGCAGAAGCCGGAACCCGAAGAGCGTGCGTCGGATGCGGGATCGGTCGTCGCGGTGACCCCGCGCGTTGCAGCCAAGCCGACTCCCGTGCCCGCACCTGCTCCCGCGCCGGTTGCAAAGATCGAACCGCCGCCAGTTGACAACACCGCGCGCAGCGACACGGTCATGCCGGCTCAACCGCCGGCCGCTACCGCTGCTGTTGCCGTCGCTCCGAAGCCCGAAGCCCCGCCGCCGGTGAAAAACGCGATTTCTGCGCAGGAGAAAAGCATCCTCGACAGCGCGCGCACGGCACTAAGGAAATCCGATGTAACGGAAGCCCGTGCGCAACTGCGTCGGCTGCCTGCGAACGCGCAATCACAAGGGGAGTTTCGTCAGCTTTCTAACGAGCTGACGCGCCGGGAACGTGAACGCGATGCCGCCTTGCAGCGTGCGCACTGGTGCGAGGAAGGCAAGGATTGGACGTGCATGGCGCAGAATGCGGCGCGCGCTCAATCGATCGACACGGGCAACGCGGAATCGCACGTGATGCTTTCGCTCGCGACGACGCGGCTGCGCTGGGCGACGGTATCGAACAGTTCCGCGGCGGCGCCGGTACGTACGACGCCGCCGATGCCGCCGATTCTCAAACCAGTCCAGTGACGTAATACACGCCGATCACGAAAAACACGGCCAGCGTCTTGATGATCGTGACGGCGAAAATATCGCGATAAGACTGGCGGTGTGTCAGCCCCGTCACCGCGAGCAGCGTGATCACGGCGCCGTTATGCGGCAGCGTGTCCATGCCGCCGCTCGCCATCGCGACCACGCGATGCAGCACTTCCAGCGGAATGTGCGCGGCCTCGGCGCCCTTGATGAACGTGTCGGACATCGCCGCGAGCGCAATGCTCATCCCGCCCGACGCCGACCCCGTGATCCCCGCGAGCGAACTCACCGACACCGCCGCGTTGACCAGCGGATTCGGGATGCTTTTCAACGCATCGCTGACGACGATGAACCCCGGCAACGCCGCGATCACGCCGCCGAAGCCGTATTCCGACGCCGTGTTCATCGCCGCGAGCAGCGCGCCCGCAACCGCGACGCGCGTCCCCGTCGCGAAACGCTCCTTCACGCGGCTGAACGCCGTCAGCAGCACGAGCACGATGCCGAGCAGCAGCGCGCCTTCGACCGCCCAGATCGCGACGACGGTCTTCACCGCCGTCGTCACCGGCGCGTGGACGCCCGGCAGAATTTCAGGCGCGACCGTGTAGCTCGCGCCGTACCACGTCGGAATCCACTTCGTCAGCGCGAAGTTCGCCACGCCGACGAGGATCAGCGGCGCGATCGCGAGCAGCGGATTCGGCAGCGATTTCGCTTCGACGCGCTCCGGCTCGTTCACAAGCGATGTGCCGTAGCCTTCGCCTGTCGCCATCGCGCGGCGGCGACGCACTTCGAGGAACGTCAGGCCGACCACGATGATGAACGCCGAGCCGATCACGCCCAGCCACGGAGCGGCCCAGCCGGTGGTCTTGAAGAACGTTGTCGGGATGATGTTCTGGATCTGCGGCGTGCCGGGCAGTGAATCCATGGTGAACGAGAACGCGCCGAGCGCGATCGCGCCGGGCATCAGCCGCTTCGGGATATTGCTCTGGCGATACATCTCGGCCGCGAACGGATACACCGCGAACACGACCACGAACAGCGACACGCCGCCATAGGTGAGCAGCGCGCACACCGCGACGATCACCGCATTCACGCGCGACTTGCCGATATAGCGGATCGCGGCGGCGACGATCGACTCGGAGAATCCCGAGAGTTCGATCACCTTGCCGAACACAGCGCCAAGCAGGAACACGGGGAAATACAGCTTGACGAAGCCGACCATTTTCTCCATGAAGATGCCGGAAAAAACAGGCGCGACGGCGGCGGGATCAGTGAGGAGGACGGCGCCGAGCGCGGCGATCGGCGCGAACAGGATGACGCTGTAGCCGCGATAAGCGGCCAGCATCAGGAACGCCAGGGCGGCGAGCACGATGATGAAGGACATTGAGTCTCCGTTGATGTTTTTGTGAGGCGAGCTTCTCGTGAAAGCCGGACGTGCGCGAAACGATGACGCGACGGGCGTGGCGAAATGCAGGTTTCGTGCCAGCGCCGGTGTTAAAGGCCTCCGGCCGGCTAAGCCGCCGCGATCGGACGCTTTGACGCGAAATTGTACAGAAACGTCTACCGCGAGAGACACCGTTCAAGCACTAATTCTCACTCTTCAATGCTCGCTACACAGGATGAACAAGGTGTTGCGGGCTGTCTCTTTTTTGAGATATTCTGTCTCGAAAAAGAGATTGGAGACAGCAAGCGATGCACAACGACTGGACAACCGTACCTGCCAACTACAGCGATGTCCTTCGCCGGGCGATGGAGTCGCTGTTCAAGACCTTCGAGAACCTGAGCGAAGGCACCTTCATCGTCGATGCGGACGCGCGCGTCGTGTGGATCAACAAGCGCTACGCGGCGCGCTTTGGCTTTTCCGACCCGGAAGACGCGATCGGTCGCGACTGTGAAGCCGTGATCCCGCACAGTCTGATGCGCGAAGTCGTCATGACCGGCAAACCGATTCTGCTCGACGTGCTCGAAACCGACCGCGAGCCGTTGGTCGTTACGCGCCTGCCGTTGAAGGACGATCACGGCGTGACCGTCGGCGCTATCGGCTTCGCGCTTTTTGACGAGATGAAGGCGCTCACTCCGCTTTTCGCGCACTACTCGCGCGTTCAGCAGGAACTGATCGCGACGCGCCAGTCGCTTGCGCAGGCGCGGCGCGCGAAATACACGTTCGCGAGCTTCGTCGGCACGAGCGCGGCGAGCCTTGAAGTGAAGCGTCAGGCGCGACGGGCGGCGCAAGTCGAGTCGCCGGTGCTCTTGCTCGGCGAAACCGGCACCGGCAAGGAACTGCTCGCGCACGCGATCCACGGCACGTCGACGCGCGCCGCGAAGCCGCTCGTGACGGTGAATGTGGCGGCGATCCCCGATACGCTGCTCGAAGTCGAGTTCTTCGGCGCGGCGCCAGGCGCGTATACAGGCGCGGATCGCAAGGGGCGGGTCGGCAAATTCGAACTCGCGGACGGCGGCACGCTTTTTCTCGACGAAATCGGTGACATGCCGCTGCCGCTCCAGGGCAAGCTTCTGCGCGTTTTGCAGGACAAGGAGTTCGAGCCGCTCGGGTCGAATCGCATCGTGCGCGCGGACGTGCGGATCATCGCGGCGACCTCCGCCGATCTGCCCGCGCTCGTCGCGGCGGGGCGTTTTCGCGCGGATTTGTTCTACCGGCTGAACGTGCTGACGATCCACGCGCCGCCGCTGCGCGAGCGTCTCGGCGACATCGAGGCGCTCGCCTACGCGATCCTCGAAGACCTGGCGACGCAGGCGCGTCCCGGCGACGCCGGTCACGTCGTCCTTCAGGACGACGCGCTGCGGCTCCTCTGCGCGTATCCGTGGCCCGGCAACGTGCGCGAGCTGCGCAACACGCTCGAACGCGCGCTGATGCTTTCAGACAGCGAACATATCGATGCCCGCGCGCTCGCGCCGTTCATCGGCTCGGCGCGGGTGCAGGCGCCGTCGGACTTGCAGCCAGACGCGGACGAACCGGTGACGTCCTACGCCCACGCAATGGCCACTTTCGAGAAATCCTTTTTGGCCGATGCGCTCGCCGCATGCGGCGGACGCGTGACGGAAGCGGCGAAGCGGATCGGCATGGGGCGCGCGACGCTGTACAAAAAGATCGTGGCGCTCGGCATCGACGTATGAAGCGCACGCCTGCATGGCATACTCCAAACATCAAAAAAAACAACGTGAACAAGGGGTTAGGATGATCGGACGAGCACTCAGCCTTTCTATTTCATTCGCGGCGACAGTGTCGGCGCTCGCCGGCTGCAGCAGCGCGCCGCCGCTTTTTTCCTCCGACGGCCGCCCGACCACGCTGATCCAGTGCCCCGCGTACGGCGGCTGGACCCTTTGCCAGCAGAACGCGCGCGCCACCTGCCAGGGCGCGAGTTACGACGTGCTGGAACAATCCACCGACAATGGCCAGAACGGCCTGCTGATCGCCTGCAAAACGCAATGAAAGGCGTGGCAAGGACAAGGAGAACCGATGCACGCAGCCGGCTTTGATCCAGACCGCCTGGCCCGCCTGACCCGCGCGTTGCAACGCTATGTCGATGCGGGCGACGTCGCCGGCATCGTCACGCTGGTGTGGCGGCACGGCGAGATCGGCCACGTCGATACGCTTGGCGTCCGCGACCTCGAATCGCGCCAGCCGATGACGCGCGACACGCTGTTTCGCATCGCGTCGATGACCAAGCCGGTGACGAGCGTCGCCGCGCTGATGCTGGTGGAGGAAGGCCGTCTCGATTTCGAGACGCCGGTCGCGAAGTGGCTGCCCGAGCTCGCGAACGTCGCCGTGCTCGCCTCGCCCGACGGTCCGCTCGACCTCACCGAACCGCTCAACACACCGATCACGCTGCTCGATCTGCTCACGCATCGCGCGGGTTTCGCGTATCACTTCACGGCGCTCGGCGCGCTGTCCGAAGCCTACGAGCGCGTGTTCAACGGCTTCGACATGATGGTCGATCCGGGCGTCTGGCTCGACCACGTCGCCGAATTGCCGCTGATGTTCCAGCCCGGCACGCGCTGGCATTACGGCATTACGACCGACGTGCTCGGCGCGCTGATCCATCGCGTGTCGGGCATGCCGCTCGGCGAGTTCTTCCGCACGCGCATCTTCGAGCCGCTCGGCATGACGGATACCGGTTTCGTCGTGCCGCCTGAGAAGGCGGCGCGGCTTTCGACGTCCTACGCCGTCGATTCCGCGAGCAAGCGGCTTATCGTCGAGGATCATCCGGCGACGAGCCGCTGGATCAAGCCCGAACGCTTTCAAAGCGGCGGCGGCGGGCTCGTCTCGACCGTTGACGACTATCTGCGATTCGCGCGCGTGCTGCTCGGCCGCGGCCGACTGCAAGGCGCTGCCGCCGAGCGCATGAACGGTCCGCGCCTTCTATCTCACAAATCGGTCGATTTGATGCGCTCGAACTTCCTCACCGCCGAGCAGCGGCGCATCCCGGCGTTCGGCTATCCGGTGTGGGCGAGCCAGGGTTTTGGCCTCGGCCTCTCCATCGTCGACGATGCCGCGCGGCAATTGCGTGGCGGCTATCGGTCGGCGGGGACGTTCGGCTGGCCGGGCGCGCTCGGCACGAGCTGGTTCGCCGATCCCGTCGAGGACATGATCGGCCTCTTCATGATCCAGCGCCGCGCAGAAGACCCGTTCCCGATCGCGCAGGAATTCGAGCGCCTGCTCTACGACGCCGTGGACGACTAGGTCTTGGCGGCACTTTTTGCCGTTTCCGTGGTCTTCTTGTGTGAGGAATCACTACGGAGGCGCTCGATGCCCACCTACAAGCAACTCACCGCGCAACTGGAAAAGCTGCAGGCCGAAGTGGTGGCGGCGCGCGAGAAGGAAGTCGCCGACGCCATCGTCGAAATCAAGCAAAAGATCGCCGAATACGGACTGACCGCCGAAGAACTCGGCTTTCGCAACGTGCGCGTCAAGGGCGCCGCTGCCATCAAGCGGGCACCGCTGCCGCCAAAGTATCGCAATCCGAAGACGGGCGAAACGTGGAGCGGACGCGGCCGCGCGCCCGCGTGGCTCACCGGCAGGAACAAGGAACGTTTCCTGATCGAGTGACCTATTCGTGCTGCGTCTCGCGCAGCATCGTGACGTCGTAGCCGAGCGCGCGCACCCGTTCCACCAACGCCGTGCGTGCCGCCGCCGCAGGTTTCGCGTCGCGCGTGAGTATCCATAGATAACGCCCGCTCGGCTCGCCGACGATCGACCAGGTGTAGTCGTCGGCGTGATCGAGCACCCAGTAGTCGCCCACGTAGAACGGCCCGAAGAAAGATACCTTCAGCTTCGCGTTACCCGATTCCGGGACGATCTTCGCGCGCCCCTCGGCCGATTTGTACGGTCCGGTTAGCCCGCCCGCGCGGCAGGCGTTGACGACGGAGATGAGGCCGTCGTCGCGCGTAGCGTAGTCAGCGGTGACGGCTTCGCAATCGCGCTCGAAGCGGTTCTCATAGCGCGCGAACTCATACCAGCGCCCGAGATAGCGATCGAGATCGACGCCTTTCGCCGGTTGCGGCACGCTCGCGTTGCCGCTCTTGCCTTGCGTCGCGCAGGCGGCAATCGCCCCGATTCCGCCGACGGCGAGCAGTGCTGCGGCACCATATATCCAGGGTCGTTTGATGGTCATTGAGAGGTTTGAAGGTGTTGGAGGGCCAAGCGAGGGAGCAAGCCTTGGTCCCGAAAGCGCTCACCTTTAGCGCGCTTTGCGCCAAACGCACAGTGAGGAAAGCACTTCGAATCTTCGATGCAAGCCATTGATGCAATTGCGTTTATGCAAAAGCGTGAAGCGTCGGCATTGTGCCTCTACAGAGACGTTTTCGCGGGTCCCGTATTCGCTCACCTGAACGGCATGGGAACGAATCGGAATTGTGTGCGCAATCATCTGTTGCGTATGCAACGATCTACTGTCCGGCTTCACGAGCGTATCTTGATAAACCGTGCAAAGCTATATGAAACAACGCCTTGCACGCTATCGTTGAGAATGCTCATTGAAGACGAGCGATGCTTAGAAATACTGGTAATCGGGCAATCGTGAGCTTCGACCATCCATCGCGACTCACCCTTCACCGGCTCCCGCAATGTCTCACCTTTGCCGATCGACGGGCTATGCTTTGCGCGCCTCGTCCAACCGTTCGCACGATCCCTCTTCATGCTGTCATCGTTCTTCACGCCGCTCGTTACGATCATCCTGCCGATCTTCGGCCTGATCTTCGCGGGCTATGCGTGCCGCAAGCTGAACCGGCTCGGGCCGCATGCGTCGTCGGAACTGAACCGCTTCGTGGTCTATCTCGCGCTGCCCGCGCTACTCTTCGACATCATGGCGAACACGCCGTGGAGCATGCTCGACGAGCCGTCGTTCATCGCGGTGTTCGGGATCGGCTCGTTTGTCGTCTTTGCCGCGACGGTGCTCGTGCGGCTGAAGCAATCGCGCCATCTCGCGGACGCAAGCCTCGACGGCCTCAACGCCGCCTATCCCAACACCGGCTACATCGGATTGCCGCTGTGCCTGCTCGCGTTCGGAAAAGCGAGCCTCGCGCCCGCCGTCATCGCGACGATCATGACCGTGTGCGTGCTGTTCGCCGTCGCGATCGTGGTGATCGAACTCGGCTTGCAGAGCGAGCGGCACATCGGCGCGACGATGCGGCGCGTCGCCAGATCGTTGATGCTGAATCCGCTGTTGATCGCGCCGCTCGCGGGCGCGTTGTGGAGTGGGGCGGGCTTGCATGTGTCGGGCGGCGCGCAGGCGTTTCTCAAGCTGCTCGGCGGCGCGGCGAGTCCGTGCGCGCTGGTCGCGCTCGGACTCTTCCTCGGCGAGAAACCTCACGCACGCGATGCCAGGAGGGCGAGCGCGCTGGTCGCGGCGAAGCTCGTCGCGCAGCCTTTGCTCACGTGGTGGCTCGCGTTCCATGTATTCACGCTGCCGCCGATGTGGGCGAAGACGGCCGTGCTCCTGAGCGCGCTGCCGACGGGCACGGGCCCGTTCATGCTCGCGGAGTTTTATCGACGGGAGGCGGCGGTGACATCGACGGCGATTCTTTTTTCGACGCTCGTCTCGCTAGTCACGGTCACGCTTTGTCTTGCGGCGATGCTTGCCTGAACAGGAAAAAAAAGCGCCCGGCGGGGATGAGACGCCGGGCGAAACCACCATCTGACTGATGGGTGGAGGAGGCCTGTTCTTCGCGCCAAGGCTTCAGGTCACTGCGTGCGTTGCGCACGCATCGCGACGGTCTGCGCATGGCGCTGCTGATAGGGCAGTAATTGCGGATACGTATTGATGTTGACGGCGTCGAGGTCGCCATTGCGGCGGGCGGCGGCCAATTCGGCCTTCACTTCGGCGCGCGTCTTGGCGCCATCGGCGGTCGCTTGCGCTTGCGCATATTCGGCGGCAAACGTGGGCGCGCTGGCGACGAGTGCGGCGGAAATCAGCAATGCCTGGATCAGAATGCGTTTCATCGTGAGTCTCCTGTGGCCCCATGCAGTGCATCGGATGAGTGCAGTCTAGGAGAAAAACTATCGGACATTAATACCGATTGAACCAACACATTGTTGTTGGTAATCAGGGAAATGCTGGCATGCACCGCTCTGATGCGCGACCGTCCGATCGTTCGAATTATTGCGAATGCGGTAAGAATTAGTTGGCGGTATCGGGATTTTTCTGCGAACGCTCCATAGTTAAGCTTCGTTTCACTCGATCGATTCCGATCGTTTCAACGAACTTCCCGAAGGTGTCTCATGAAACGCATCCTCTCCGCACTCATCGCTTCTGTCGCTCTGCTGGCCGCCGCGAGCGCCGCGCAAGCCGCCGATGCATCGTCGACAGCGTGCCAGGGCCCGGCATCGCAGTGCAACGTATTTTTCGGACAGTAAGCGCGACAATTTGGCCGTGTTTGACCAGAAAGAGCGCCCGATGGCGCTCTTTCCACGTTTACCGTTCCAAAACTAAACGTGATGCTCTCATCTCCCCAACTTATCCACATTTTCTGTGCATAACTTTGTGGAAATCGCGGTCGGAAGGGCGAGGGCATGCGCCGTCGCCCGGGTTGCACCGCAATTGCGCACTGCACACTTGGAGCGCATGCAGGTTCGCCGTCGGGCGCCTATCATGAGCAGTCGTATAAGTGGTTCGTTGGCGGCTCCCATGCGGCGAGACGCGCCGAAACGTTCGTCGATATCCGCCGGACGATGTCTCTCTCCACCCGTTCACAGGAAACCAAGTCATGCCCTACAAAGTTGCGGTTGTCGTCGGGAGCCTGCGTCGTGAGTCTTTCAACAAGCAGCTCGCACACGCGCTCGTTTCGCTCGCGCCGGGCGATTTCACGTTCGAGTTCCTCGATATCGGCAACCTGCCGCTCTACAGCCAGGACTACGACGCCGATTTCCCCGAAGCCGCGCGCACACTCAAACAGAAGCTGTCCGAGGCGAACGCGCTGCTCTTCGTCACGCCGGAATACAACCGCTCGATTCCGGGCGTGCTGAAGAACGCGATCGACTGGGGTTCGCGGCCGTGGGGCCAGAGCGCGTGGGGCGGCAAGCCGGGCGCGGTGATCGGGACTTCGGTCGGGGCGATCGGAACGGCGCTTGCTCAATCGCATCTGCGCAACGTCTGCGCTTATCTCGATATTGCGCTGCTCGGGCAGCCGGAGATGTTCATCAAGCACGACGAGAAGCGCATCGACGCGAACGGGAACATCGTGAGTGAGGACACGCGAAAGTATCTGCAGGGGTTCATGGATAAATACGTCGCGTGGGTGAAGGATCACGCGAACGTTTGAGTTTTTAACGCGTCGCAAAAAACGACGGCCCGCACTAGCGGGCCGTCGTTCATTGCAGCTTTGTTGAGTTTCACACGTGGTGATGCCCCGTCACGCGGTCCCAGCCGTGACGCACGGCTGCCTTGAAACGCTCCCACGTGTCGCCGCCCGCGTCCGGATGGCGGCTTTCCCAGTCGCGTTGCAACTCGTATTCCATCTGGTCGTCCCATTGGCGATTGCGGAAACGATCGTCATTGCCGAGTGTCGCGCCGTAGCGATATGCGCCTTCGTAATCCTCGTACGGCAAGCCCGACTCCGCGTACTTCGAGTCATAGTGCGTGCGGAAATCGTCCTCGTATTCCATGTACTCATCGGGGACGGTTTGCGGGCCAAGCGCGCCCGGCGCACCGACCGGCGTCGCAGAAGGCACTGCACCGCGCGTCGCGAAGGAATCGTTGGCGGCTGCGTCGGTGCCGTCGAGCGCGTTCACCGGGCGCCAGTCGGCCGCCGTATCACTACGCGTGCCGGGCAGCGGATCGCGGGCGGCTGCGTCGCGATTCTTTTCCGGATCGTACTCATACGTCGCATCGCGGCCGCCGAGCGCGTCGCTATCGGCGATGGCGTCGCGCACCGCCGATCCGGCCGGGCTCGCGCCGAGCGCACCGTGGCCGGCGAGCGCATCGCGTTCGGAGACGGAATCGGCTCCAAGGGGATCGCGCTGAGCGGGCGAGCCGATGTCGCTCGCTGTCAGCGGGTCGCGTCCGGCGGGCGCGCCGCGCGCGAGTGAATCTTCGCGCGTGGCGGGCATGTCGAGCGGTCCGAGCGGATCGGCGGCGGGGTTTTCGGTGAAGGTGTCACGCGGCGCGAGCGTCGCGGGGTCTTGCGCACGCAACGGGTTGCCGAGCGGATCAGCGAGCGGATCGAGCACCGGCTGCGCCGCTGCGACCGACGGATCGCCGACGTCCGCGCGCGGATACGCCCGCGCGCGATTCACCTCCGACGTCGTGCGATAGGCGGGGTCCTCATTCACCGGCCGAGTGCCCGGCACGGCGCTGCCGCTACCGAGCCCGAGTTCGTCGAGCAGCGAATGATCGCGGGTATCCGAGGCCGCCGCCGATGGCGAATGTCCAAGCGTGCCCCAACTGGCGGCGCGTTCGTCGATGTCAATCGCGCCCTGGTCGGCGAGCGTCGTGCGCGCGATGTCGGCCTGCGCCTCGCTGTCGGTATCGACGGCGACGAGCACCGCCCCGCGCCTCACCGCTTCCGAGTAATGCGCGACTTCCGGCGGCTGGTCGCGTCCGCCGAACAGCATCGAGAAGAAGCGCTCGATGTTCGCAAGCACGCCCGGTTCGGCGTGAGTTTCGGAGTCAGGTGCGAGCGACGGTTCGGCTGCATCGTCGCGCTGCGGGTTGGCTTGCAATTCGATGTCGCCGTGTGAGAAGCCGGCGGCAGTCAGGGCCGAGCGCGCGTTCTCGGCCTGGCCGTAAGTGTCGAAAACGCCGATGACGGTGTGTCGCATGATGCCTCCTGCGAAGGGATGTGGTCTCTGGACGCGGCACACGCGAAACCGGTGCGGCGCATGTCACAGCCCTCACGCAACTCGCGTGCCGGATGCCTCCAGGCGATCGACGCGCGCGGCGTGCGGTATCGGCGGCGCGCTTTTTTTACAAAATCGGTAGAAACGAAGCGACCTCAATGATAGGCCTCAATGAGCGGCCTCAATGAGCGGCTTCAATGAGCCGCGTCGCCGGTGGCGCGATCGGCGGAACGCGTTGCGCGGCGGGCCGCCTCGCCACCTTCGCGGATTGCCTGCAGGAGCGAGTCGAGCAGCGCGATGTCGAACGGCTTCGAGAGCACGCGCGCATCGACCTGGCGCGCGCGGTCGAGTTCTTCCGCATAGCCGGTGACGAGAATCGTCGGCACGGGCGGCGCGAACGTCTGCAGGATTTCGGCGAGATCGATACCGTTCAGCCGCCCCGGCATATGGATGTCCGAAAGCACGACATCGAACGGAAATGCGTCGGCGGGCGGATCGGCGTCGCGCGCGGCTTCGAGCAAAACGAGTGCGGCATCGGCGTTGAAGGCGCACGTCACGTGATGTCCCATCATCGTGAGCAACGCCTCGGTCCCCGCCGCGACCTCTTCGTTGTCTTCGACGAGCAGCACGTTCAGCCCGTGCGTCTCGACGCGCGCGGCCGGTTCCTCCTTGACGGCCACGCTCGGCGGGTTCACCACGCCCGCGCGCGGCAGATAGAGCCGCACCGACGTACCCGCGCCGACCGCGCTGTCGATCGTCGCGAGCCCGCCCGCGCGCTCGCAGAACGCGAACACCTGCGGCAGCCCAAGGCCCGTGCCCATGCCTTTCGGCTTGGTCGTGAAAAGCGGCTCGAACGCGCGGCCGAGCACCTCGGAACGCATGCCGGCGCCCGTGTCCTCGAGCGTCAGTTGCACGAACTCGCCGACGAGCGGAAAGCCGTCCTCGTGCCGGAAGGTGATGTTGTCGGCGAGGACGGTGAAGGTGCCGCCGTTGGGCATCGCGTCGCGCGCGTTCACCGCGACGTTGATGAGCGCGAGCTCCAGTTCCGCGGGATCGACGCGGATCGGCCAGGCGTCGGGCCGCACTTCGACGTTCAGCGCGACCTTCGCCCCGAGCGACGGGCGCAGCAACTCGCGCGCGGCCGTGATCCACTTGGCCGGCGCGATCGTCTCGCTGCGCAGCGGTTGCTTGCGCGCGACGCCGAGCAACTGCCGCGTGAGCGACTGGCCGCCCTTCAGCGCGCGTTCCATCGCGGAAAGCTCGCGGTCGAGGCCGAGCGCGCCGCGCCGGCGGGCGATCTGCACGTTGGTGGACACGATCATCAGCAGGTTGTTGAAATCGTGCGCGACGTTGCCGACCAGGTTGCCGAGCGCTTCCATCTTGCGCGCCTGCCGGTAGGCGGATTCGATCGAGCGTCGCATCGACGCCTCCGCCCGCCAGCGCTCCCACGCTTCCTCCTCGGTCGCCAGACGCCGCAGCGACAGCCCGATCACGCCCCACAACACGATGCACGGCGCGAACAGCGACACCGCGAGCACGGTCAGATGGCGATACCACTCGGCCCAGATCGTCGAGATCGGGTAACCGCTCGACACATACACCGGATATTTGCCGACCCGCCGGAACGCGACGATCTTCATCTCGTTATCGAGCCCCGAGCGCATTTCGACGGTGCCGCTTCGCGTGCCTTCGCGGTACGCGGCGCGCAGTGGCGAGTGCGGCGCGAGGGACATCCGGTCGGGTGGGCGCGGCGGATACCACGCGAGCACTTCGCCGTCCGAGCGCGACAGGCCGAGCGAGACGGTCGGCTGGTCGCCGATGAGTTCGCGGTAGAACGCGTTGAAATACGACGGTCGCAGCGCGATCGACACCATGCCACCGAATCCGCCGCCGCTCTTGAAGCGCGTGACCGCCGTATTGAACACCTGCTCGCCCGCGACGCGCCCCGTCATCACGCGCGACACCTGCTCGAGCGTTTCGCCGCCCTTCAAACCGGCGAAATCCGGGCGATCGGCGACGGAGACGGACGGCGTCGGATAGGCGCGGCTCGTTGCGAGGAGCGTGCCGTCGGCGCCGAAAATCGACACCGACGCGACCTGCGGATAGCCGCCGCCCATCGCCTTGAGCTTCTTGTAGATCGTGAGGTCGTCGCGGCGGATGGCGACGTCGTCGAGGCCGTCGACGAGATCGACGGCGCGCTCGTTGAGCATCACGTTCATGTCGAATACCTTGAGCGCGTGCTCCTCGGCGACGCGTGCATTGCGCGTGGCGAGGTCGGTGGCGGCGGCAACGCGCGAACGGTAGTCAAAGAACGACGTGAACGCGACGTAAATGAACGGCAGCACGATCGCCGCGACCAGCAGCGCGTAAAGCGTCAGCCGCTGGGCGGCGAAGTTGGGCTCGGGCACCACCGGAAACGGCGCCTCGTCCTGCCATTGCTCGGCGGCGGACCCGCCGTCGGGCTCCTCACGTAGCGACGTCATGGAAAGAGCGTTTTGAAATTTTTATCGGGCAGAACGCGGGTCATGTCGGGTTAAAAACTGACGTGCCGATACTGCAAACGTTTGGCGCGGTAAATCGGATGAATAACGCAATTTAACCATGCCGAATCTATCAACGTTGCATAAAACATGCCGAAGATAATCGGCCACGATTCAAACGCGGTGATTATTTCCGATTTGTACCTTGCGGGAACAAATCGAAATGAGCGAGATTTCCGGAAGCGCAAACGTACACAAAAGAAAATAAAAATAGATAAACCGCTTAATAAGAGTAATAAATACTCATATTATCGGTTAACAGGAAAAATATTAGTATCGTCGGGGTTTTGGTGAGTTGCTTTGACATCTCATTGATCGGACAATCCAATCGTCTGATGGACACGCGCCTTCAAGAACGCGGCCACAGGCCCGGACCTTTGCGCAGCGTCTTTCCGGCGGAAGACACGTGAAAGGCGGCCACGAGCCGCCATGCACGACTGCACCAGGGCAAAACCAGAAACGATTCGGCCGATTGGCGCGAATCCTGCACGGGGCTGGCTTCATGATGCCGAACGACACCCTCATTGCGCGCGCGCCGACCACGCCGCGCACCATCGCCGCCTGGCGCGCCTACGCGCACTTGCGCCGCACCTTGCCGGCGGGCGCCGGCGCGCGCCGTCGGCAGCGTCCGTTCATTTCTACCGCGCCGAAAAACGCTCCGGAAAATCGGCCGAATCGTCACGAGCGGGCTTTGTGCGCATTTCCCGCGCATTTTTAGACGATTTCATCTACGCAATTTCCGGGCGTTTCATAAAGACCGCACGGAGTGCCGCCGTAAACGTCTCCGTATGCGCGTCGCACGCACTCAATGAATGCGCACGGCCGAATAAACCGTTTTATCGATCCCGCGAACCATGCCCTTGCCGATTGTTATTGCCGACGATTCCCTGCTCGCCCGCAAGGTATTGACGCGCGCGCTGCCCGAGGACTGGGACGTCGAGATCTCCTACGCCACGAACGGCCGCGAAGCGCTCGACCACTATCGCGCGGGCCGTGCGGCGGTCATGTTCCTCGATCTCACGATGCCGGACATGACGGGCTATCAGGTGCTCGACGCCCTCCAGCACGAGGACCTGAACACGTTCGTGATCGTGGTGTCGGCGGATGTGCAGCCGCTTGCGCAGGAACGCGTGCGCGCGCTCGGCGCGGTCGCGTTCTTGCCGAAGCCCGTGACACCCGAGGCGTTGCGCCCCGTCCTGAAGGAGTTCGGACTCCATGCCTGATCCAGCCATGAACGAAGACCAGCGCGACGCGCTGCAGGAAGTCGCCAACATGGCGATGGGCCAGGCGGCGACGCGTCTGTCGAAACTGCTCGGCACCTTCATCGAACTGTCGGTGCCGCGGGTGCGCGTGGTGAGCGTCGCCGAGGCGTCGGCGGCGTTGCGCACGATGACCGGCATCACCGGAACCGTCACCGCTGTGCGTCAGGGCTTTCGCTCCGACATCAAGGGCGAGGCGATCGTGCTGTGCAAGAGCGGCAGCGTCGAGCAACTGTGCGCGCTCGTCGACGATCCGTATGCCAAGTCGACCTACGAGACGACCTCGCAGACCGAGCTGATCTTCGACGTCGCGAACGTGCTGATGGGCGCGTGCGTGTCGTGCATCTTCGACCAGCTCGGCCGCACGCCGATCTTCTCGCCGCCGGGCATGCTCGGCACCGACCTGGCGCTCGACGACGTCTTCCAGCCCGACATGCTCGCCTGGAAAACCGCGCTGCTGCTGGAAGTGAATTTCGCGCTGGAGGATCACAGCTTCCGCGCGCACCTCGTCATGCTGATGGCGGAAGACGCGATCCAGCGCATGAACGAAGCGCTCGACGCGCTTCTTTCGAGCCTATGAACGAACTGCGGCTCGTGCTGAGCGAACTGGTCGTCGAGCGCGTCGGATTCGGGATTTTCGTACTCGATCGCGAGCTAAACGTCGTGATGTGGAACCGATTCATGCAGGACCACAGCGGCAAGACGGCCGAGCAGGTGATCGGCAAGTCGATTTTCGCGAGCTTTCCCGAACTGCCGCGCGTGTGGCTTACGCGAAAGGTCGAAAGCGTGTTCCAGCTCGGCAGTTTCGCGTTCAGCTCGTGGGAGCAGCGGCCGTATCTCTTCAAGTTCGACCACGACCGGCCAATTACGGGCGGCGTCGACTTCATGCAGCAGGACTGCACGTTCATGCCGCTTACGCGCGAGCGCGACGTGGTAGCCGTCTGCGTCACGATTTCCGATGCCACCCACGCGAGCATGATGCAGCGCGCTCGCGACGAAGCGGTCGCGAAACTTCAGGAATACGCCGATCGCGACGGCCTGACGGGCATCGCGAACCGCCGCTATTTCGAGCTGCGTCTTGCGGACGAATTCGCGCGCTGGCATCGCTACGGCGGCGAGCTTTCGCTGCTGCTCTTCGACATCGACCACTTCAAGCGCATCAACGACGAACACGGCCATCTGGTCGGCGACACCGTGCTGCGCGTGATGGCCGGGCGCGTCGCGCAGACGGTGCGCGTGCAGGACGTCTTCGGCCGCTTCGGCGGCGAGGAATTCGCGTTGCTCTTGCCGTGCACCGGCTTCGACGACGCGATGTTCGTCGCCGAGAAAGTGCGGCGCGCGATCTGCGAGACGCCAATCGACGTGCACGGCACGCGCGTGACCGTGTCGGCGAGTTTCGGCGGCACGCAGGCGAGAAAGGACGCGACCTCGTCCTACGAGGCGCTCATCAACGAAGCCGATGCCGCGCTCTACAGCGCGAAACGGCAGGGACGCAACCGCAGCGTCGGATTTGTCTGATTGCGCGCGCGACCGAAGCACGGGCCGCATGAGCGCGAAAAAGGCCGATTATTGCTATACTTTTTGCCGCTTCCGGTGCTGTGCGGACCGGCGCGCGCTGGTCTATCTGTTCGCTTTCGGCAATTTGCCCCCGCCTTCGGGACGCGTGAGCGCAGCGCGCGATCCTTTAAATTGCCCGTGGGGGCGCCACAGCGGAGTTCGACTTGGCCGTTTCCAATCTGAGCGTCGACGATGCCGCCCCTGATGCCGCCAAGGTGAGCACGGGCAGCTCGTTCTATCTCGCGATGCGCATCCTGCCAGCTGCGCAGCGGGACGCGATGTACCAGATCTACGCGTTCTGCCGCGCAGTCGACGATATCGCCGACGAAGGCACGTTGCCCCGCCGCGAGCGCGCGGTCGCGCTCGACCGCTGGCGCGCCGACATCGAAGCCTGTTATGCCGGCACGCCGAAGAAGTCGCTTGAAGCGCTCACGCGCCACATCCACGCCTTCCAGCTTTCCCGCGACGACTTCCATGCCGTGATCGACGGCATGGCGATGGACGCCGCCGGCGACATCGTCGCGCCCGACGAAGCCACGCTCGACGTGTATTGCGATCGCGTCGCGAGCGCGGTCGGGCGGCTGTCGGTGAGGATATTCGGGATGCACGAAGACGCCGGCCGGCGCCTCGCGCACCACCTCGGCCGCGCGCTGCAACTGACCAACATCCTGCGCGACATCGATGAAGACGCCGGCATCGGCCGCGTGTATTTGCCGCGCGAACTGCTGTCGCGCGAAGGCATCTCGACGACCGATCCCGCTTCGATCGTCGCCGATGCGCGCTTGCCGGCCGTTTGCGCGGTGCTCGCCGAGCGCGCTCGCGGGCACTTCACGCAATCGAACGCGATCATGGCCGCGTCGCCGCGCGCCCAGGTCCGCGCGCCGCGCATCATGGCGGGCGCGTACCGCTGCGTGCTCGACGCCAATCTCAAGCGCGGCTTCGACCTGCCGCGCACGAAAGTCCGTACGCCGCGTTCGCGCCTGTTGTGGATCGTCGCGCGTAACGTTTTCTGATGTCCCGACTCGTGCACGTAATCGGCGCTGGCCTGTCGGGCCTCGCCGCAGCGGTTCAATTGCAGCGGCGCGGCGCGCGCGTCGTGCTGCACGAAGCAGCGCCCCACGCGGGCGGACGCTGCCGGTCGTACTTCGACGCGACGCTCAACGCCACCATCGACAACGGCAACCACTTCATCGTGTCGGGCAATCACGCGACGCTCGCGTACGCGCGCGCGATCGGCGCGGGCGAAGAACTCGTCGGCCCGACGCAGCCCGAATATCCGTTCTTCGATTTGAAGGACAGCGCGCGCTGGACGCTGCGTCTGTCATCCGGCCGTTTGCCGAAATGGATTTTCGACCCGCAGGCGCGTGTGCCGGGCACACAGCCGGCCGACTATTTGCCGCTCGCGTCGTTGTTGTGGGCGAAGCCGGGACGCACGGTCGCGGAGTCGATGCGCGCGCAGGGCCGCGTCTGGGACGCGCTCGCACGGCCGTTCCTGCGCGCGGCGATGAACGCCGAGCCCGCCGAGGCGAGCGCGCTGCTCGCGGCGCAAGTGCTGCGCGAAACGCTCGCGGCGGGCGGGCAGGCGTGCCGGCCGCTGACGGCGAAGGCCGGCTTGGGCCGCGCGTTCGTGGAACCGGCGCTGCGGCTCCTGCAATACGGCGGCGCCGATATCCGGCTCGGCGCGCGGCTCGAAGGCATCGGCTTTGCCGGCAGTGATTCGAATTCGCGCGTGAGTTCGCTCGATTTCGGCAGCGGGCCGCTCGCGGTTGCGGCGAGCGACGGCGTTGTGCTCGCCGTGCCGCCGGACGTGGCGCAGACGCTCGTGCCGGAACTGACGGCGCCGAATGAATTCCGCGCGATTCTCGTAGCACATTTTGCGGTCGATCCGCCGCACGGCTTCGCGCCGATGACGTGCGTGCTGAACGGCATCGGCCACTGGGTTTTCGCCTACGACGGCCGGATGTCGATCACGGTGAGCAGCGCTGATCGTTTGATCGACACGCCGCACGACGAACTCGCCAAAACGCTCTGGCGCGAGGTGGCGGCCGTCGCCGGATTGCCCGCCGCGCCGATGCCGTTGTCGCAAATTGTCATTGAACGGCGCGCGACTTTCGCCGCCATCCCAAGCCAGGAAAGCCTGCGCCCCGCGACGCGCATGCGCTGGCCCAATCTGATGCTGGCGGGCGACTGGACCGCCACCGGCCTGCCCGCCACAATCGAGGGCTCGATCCGCTCCGGACAGCAGGCTGCGGATGCGCTGATGAACTCATCGATGGAAAGACCATGAACGACACCACCATGCCGGGCCTCGAGCGGCTCGCTCCTGTTGCCTCGCAGGGGGCGCGGCTCGACGCAGCGGTCGCGAAGGCCACGGACGCGCTGCTCGACGCCCAATTCGCCGAAGGCTACTGGCTCTACGAACTTGAAGCCGACGCCACGATTCCCGCTGAATACGTGCTGCTCGTGCATCACCTCGGCGAAACGCCGAACCTTGAACTCGAAGCAAAGATCGGCCGTTATCTGCGACGTATCCAGCTCGATGACGGCGGATGGCCGCTCTTCACCGACGGCGCGATTAATGTCAGCGCGAGCGTCAAGGCGTATTTCGCGTTGAAGATGATCGGCGATTCGCCCGATGCCGAGCACATGCAACGCGCCCGACGCGCGATCCTGGCTGCGGGTGGTGCGGAGCAGTCGAACGTATTCACGCGCTTGCAGCTCGCGCTGTACGGCGCGTTGTCGTGGCGCGCGGTGCCGATGATGCCCGTCGAAATGATGCTGCTCCCGCAGTGGTTCCCGTTCCATTTGACGAAGGTGTCGTACTGGGCGCGCACGGTGATCGTCCCGATGATCGTGCTGAACGCGAAGCGGCCGCTCGCGCGCAATCCACGCGGCGTGCGGATCGACGAACTGTTTCAAGAGGCGCCGGTGAACGTCGGCTCGCTGAAGCGCGCGCCGCATCAGAGCAAGGGGTGGTTTGCGTTTTTTCGCGTCGTCGATGAAGTGCTGCGCACGGTGGACGGCCTGTTTCCGCGCGCGACGCGCGAGCGGGCGATTCGCAAGGCGGTCGATTTTGTCGACGAGCGGCTGAACGGTGAGGACGGTCTCGGCGCGATTTATCCCGCGATGGCGAATTCCGTGATGATGTATGACGTGCTCGGCTACCCGGAAGATCATCCGAATCGCGCGATTGCCCGACGATCGCTGGAGAAACTGCTCGTCATCGACGAATCGCCGGAAGGGGAAGCCTATTGCCAGCCGTGTCTTTCGCCCGTCTGGGATACATCGCTCGCGGCGCACGCTTTGCTCGAAACTGGCATGCCGAAAGCGAGGGCGGCGGTATCGCGTGGGTTGGAATGGCTGCGTCCGCTGCAGATTCTGGATGTGCGTGGTGACTGGATCTCGCGCCGCCCGGACGTACGGCCCGGCGGCTGGGCGTTCCAGTTCGCGAACCCGCACTACCCCGACGTCGACGATACGGCCGTCGTCGTGATGGCGATGCAGCGCGCTGATCGCGAAAACGGCACTGCGCTTTATGGGGACGCGATCGCCCGGGCGCGTGAGTGGGTCGTCGGGATGCAGAGCAGCGACGGCGGCTGGGGCGCATTTGAACCCGAGAACACGCAGTTGTACCTGAATAACATCCCGTTCTCCGACCACGGCGCACTGCTCGATCCGCCGACCGTCGACGTCTCGGCGCGCTGTCTGTCGATGCTCGCCGAACTCGGCGAAACGCCTGCGAACAGCGAGCCGGCCCGCCGCGCGCTCGACTACATCCTGCGCGCGCAGGAAAGCGACGGAAGCTGGTACGGCCGCTGGGGCATGAACTACGTCTACGGGACGTGGTCGTCGCTTTGCGCGCTGAACGCGGCGGGTCTTACGCCGACCGATTCGCGCGTGCGGCGCGCGGCCGAATGGCTGATCGGCATCCAGAACGCCGATGGCGGCTGGGGCGAGGACGGCGAAAGCTACAAGCTCGACTATCGCGGATTCGAAGCGGCGCCGAGCACGGCGTCGCAGACCGCGTGGGCGTTGCTCGGTTTGATGGCGGCGGGCGAGATCGATCACCCGGCGGTGGCGCGCGGCGTCGCGTATCTGCAATCGACGCAGCGCGAGCACGGTCTGTGGGACGAAACGCGCTTTACCGCGACCGGTTTTCCGCGGGTTTTCTATCTGCGCTATCACGGGTATCGCAAGTTTTTTCCGCTGTGGGCGCTGACGCGTTATCGGAATATGACGCGCGAGGGTTTATCGCGCGTGACGGCGGCGATGTGAGCGATGTGCGAACGGGCGTGCCCGTGCTCGCCGTCACCGGCATGGCGTTCGAAGCCCAAATCGTGCGCGGACGTGGCGTCGATGTCGTGTTCGCCGCGCGCGCCGACTGGCTCGAACGCGCGCTGAGCGAAGCGGTGGCGCGCGGGTGTTCGGGCATCGTCAGCTTCGGGACGGCGGGGGGGCTTGCGCCTGATCTCGAAGCGGGGACGTTGATCGTGGCGGATGCGGTGGTTGGACCGTTGGGTCGTATTGCTACCGATGTGACATGGTCGAACCGTATCGCCGACGCTTTGCCTGTTGGCTTCCGAATGCGGCGCGGAGTGATGGCTGGGGTGACGGCGCCGGTTACTAGTGAACAGCAGAAGCGGTTGTTGTTTCAGTCGACGGGAGCGCTTGCTGTCGATATGGAGTCGCATATTGCGGGGGCGATTGCTTCCGCACGTGGCTTGCCATTTGCGGTCTGTCGCGCGATCGTCGATCCGGCTTGGCGCACTTTGCCGACTGCTGCGACCGCCGGTTTGCGTGACGATGGGCATACGGCGATTGTGCCTATTCTTCGCGAATTGTTGCGGCAGCCGTCGCAGTTCGGCGCGTTGCTGCGGCTCGCTGGCGATGCGCGCGCGGCGCGAACGTCGCTTGTGCAGGCGCGGCAGGCGATGAGTGCTGCTGGGGCGCTGGCCTTTGATTGAGATGGTTTTGCCTGTTTAGAACAGAGTGCATGGCAAACCGTTTGCTTCTACTTTCTCCACGGGTTTGCGAAATTGAGGCTTGTTTGCGCGCGAGCTAGATGGCGTTCGAAGTATCAATGGACCGAGGCAGCGAACGCTTTGCGGGCTTAAAAATTCGCGGAAGTCGAACCGTCTCGACGGGCCAAGCGAGCCAAACGAGCGGCCCAAACGGCCCAAACGGCCCAAACGGCCCAAACGGGCAAAATGGCCGCGCGGCTCAAGCGCTCAAGCTCGAGCAGGCCGGTGTGCTAGCGGCTAAAGCAGACGAGCGGCCCAGCGGCTAGAGCGACTCGGGCGGTCCAGACGGCTCAACGGTATATATGGCGCAGTCTCAGCCAAATCAATAGAACAGCTCAAGCGCCCCAACCCCGCAAATTCTTCAAACCATCCAAAACCCCGCCACATTTCCCTCCATCCCGCATACCATTCAGCCGAGGCGACAACAAAGCTGAGCCATGCGAAGCTCATCCATAGGACTGACGGTCCGGATTGAGCGATACGTTCTGGCAAGCGAGGGTCGGACATGCGGCGATTGCCATCATTGATTGCATTGCGTTTTTTCGAGGAAACAGCGCGTCATCTTAGTTTCAACCGTGCCGCCCGGACGCTTTGCGTCACGCAAGGCGCCGTCAGCCGGCAGATCAAGGCGCTGGAAGAATCGCTCAAAGTGAAGCTGTTCGAGCGCGACCACAAGGGCATTCGCCTGACGCCGGCGGGTGCCGTGCTGATGCCGTGCGTCTCCGGAGCGTTCGATCTGATCGAGCGCGGCACGCGTCAACTGGACGGGGCCATGCATCGCGAGCGGCTCGTCGTCTGCTTGCCTCCGACGTTCGCGACGCAATGGCTGTCTTCGCGTCTCAACGCTTTGGCGGTCGGGTTGCCCGGCGTCGAGCTCTCGCTGCGCACACAACCAAACGACGCCTGTCATTGCGCGATTCGCTTCGGGCGTGAAGCGCTCGCGCAGGGGTACTCCGAACTGCTGATGACGGAGCGCCATGCGCTCGTCGGTGCGGCGACGCTGGAGGGCCAGGACATCGCGCCGCTCCTCGACCGCCTGCCCGCACTGCACGTGCTTCACGACGACATCCGCCTCGATCTCTGGCCCAACTGGCTCGCCGCGGCACGCCTGCCGCAACGTTTCGCCGACGATGGCATCGAATTCTCGAGTCTGGAGCAGGCCATTCACGCGGCGCGGCGCGGAGTTGGACTCGCTGTCGTGGACCTGAATATGATCGCCGACGAACTCGCGGACGGCGTCCTCGTGAAGATGTCGGAGGTGGAGGTCATCGGGCCTTACGCTTACTGGCTCGACGTGCCGGAAAGGCACGTCGAGTCAAGGCACGTAAGCGCATTGGCCGCGTGGCTGCTGTCCGAAGTGGCAGGCACGCGGCCTCACTATGCGTGATCAGGTGCCGCTCGCTTCCTGCAGCGTGAGGTTCTTCGTCTCCGGTGCCCAGGCAATCGAGACGATCATGCCGATCAGCAGAACGCCTGCGAGCGCGATCATCGTCGCCGGGAAGCCGAACTGCGCGATGCCGACCGGCAGCAGGAACGTGCCGATCGCCGACCCGAGCCGGCTGCATGCGATCGCGAGTCCGACGCCGCGGGCGCGCACGTCAGTCGGGAAGCATTCCGGTGGAAACACGCCGACGAGATTGCTGAATGCCGACATCGTCAGCGTGAAGACGGCGAACGCGAGGATCATCGCGATCGACGCCGACGCCGGTAGAACGCTCAGCGCTAACAGCATCGCGCAAGTGACAGCGAACGAGCCGATCAGGAAACTCCGGCGCGGCAGTTTGATCGTGAGCCAGATGCCGATCACCGCGCCGATGACCAGAAACGCGTTCAGCAGCAGATCGGCGCCGAAGCCGTTGTTCAAATCGACGATCTTGAGAATGACCGGCAGGAACGTGTAGATCGCGAAGTAGGGGATGACGAGGCACATGAAGAACGCGCAGTTGAACAGCGTGCGCCGGATCAGGTCCGGACCGAAGAGCCGCGCGTAGCCGCCCTTGCTGCTGTGTTCGCCTGAGTTGCCGTCCGCATCGAGCGTGACGTTCGGGCCGAAGTGCTTGCGCACGATCGCATGCGCTTCGACGTCGCGCCCTTTTCCAAGTAGCCAGCGCGGCGACTCGGGCGTGCCGATGCGCAGCAGCAGCACGATCAGCGCGGGCACGCTCGCCGACGCCAGCAGCCAGCGCCAGGCGTCCGGAACCGCATCGCCATAGTGCAGGCCCAGCACGTTCGCGGCCACGTAACCGATGGTCCATACAACACTGAACGAGCCGAGCAGCGCGCCGCGATGTTTGCGCGGCGAGAACTCCGCGAGAATCGCGTGGCCAACCGTGAAGTCGCCACCCATTCCGATGCCGATCATTACGCGCAGAAGAAACAGTTCGAGCGGCGAGGTCGCGAAGAATTGCATGAACGCCGCGACGGTGATGATCACGAAACTCGTCAGAAAGATCCGCTGGCGACCCAGCCGGTCCGACAGCCAGCCGAAAAACAGGCTGCCGAGGAAGATGCCGATCAGCGCGGAACTGCCGAGCGCGCCCATCCAGAACGAATCGAGCGGAATCTGCCGGTTCAGCGAAGACAGCGCATAGCCGACCGTGCCGAGCGCATAGCCTTCGGTGAAATGTGCGCCGAAAGTCAGGCCAGCGATCTTGACGTGAAAGCGGTTGAGCGGAAGGTCGTCAAGGGCGACGGGGTGTGGCGGATGGTGCGCTTGATGGGTTGCGATTGCCGGCTGTGCGATCAATCCCGGCGGGGCGGTTTGCATGTCGTGCTGGGTCATCGGCGTCTCATTTTTTTAGATCGCCAAGGACGCCACGCGTCGCGCAGCGGCCTCGGCGGGCAAATCAACGGCCGAGGCCGCTCATCATCATGTATTTCAGTTCGACGTATTCATCGAGCCCGTACTTCGAGCCTTCGCGCCCCAGTCCCGATTGCTTGACCCCGCCGAACGGCGCGACCTCTGTCGAAATGATTCCTTCGTTGATTCCGACCATTCCGGCTTCGAGCGCCTCCGCGACCCGCCACGCGCGGCCCAGATCGCGCGTGTAGAAGTACGCGGAAAGGCCGAACGGCGTGTCGTTGGCGCGGTGAATCGCCTCCGCTTCCGTGTCGAATCGAAAGCACGCGGCGACCGGGCCGAAAGTCTCTTCCTGCGCGATGAGCATGTCCTCGCTGGCGCCGGTTAAGACGGTCGGCTCGTAGAACGTCCCGCCCAGCGGATGCGCCCGTCCTCCTGTCAGTACCGCCGCGCCGTGCCCCAACGCGTCGTCGACGTGTCGTTGCACCTTGTCCAGCGCGGCTTCGTTGATCAGCGGTCCCTGGTCGACCTCGCCCTTCAACGCATCGCCGACGCGCAGTTTGCCGACCGCTTCAGCCAGCCGCCGCGTGAAGGCGTCGTAGATGCCGTCCTGGACATAGAACCGGTTCACGCACACGCAGGTCTGCCCGGTATTGCGAAACTTCGAGGCCATCGCGCCCTGGACGGCGGCATCGAGATCGGCATCGTCGAACACGATAAACGGCGCGTTGCCGCCGAGTTCCAGCGAGAGCTTCTTGAGCGTCCCGGCCGATTGCGCGGCAAGCAGCTTCCCGACGCGCGTCGAGCCGGTGAACGACAGCTTGCGCACTACCGGCGATGCGGTCAGCGTTGCGCCGATCGCGATGGCATCGCCCGACACGATGTTGAACACGCCCGGCGGAATGCCGGCCTCTTCCGCAAGCACGGCGAGCGCGAACGCGGAAAGCGGCGTTTCCTCCGACGGCTTCAGCACCATCGTGCAACCGGCCGCGAGCGCGGGGCCGGCCTTGCGCGTGATCATCGCGAGCGGGAAGTTCCACGGCGTGATCGCGGCGACGACGCCCACCGGTTCGCGCGTCACCACGATCTTCGAATCGGGTTTCGGGCTCGGAATAATGTCGCCGTAGCTGCGTTTGGCTTCCTCAGCAAACCACTCAAGGAAACTCGCCGCATACCCGACTTCGCCTTTGGCTTCGGCAAGCGGCTTGCCCTGCTCGCGCGTGAGGAGTTCGGCGAGGGCGTCGCGATTGGCGAGCATCAGTTCGCCCCAGCGCTTCACCCGCGCGCTGCGTTCCTTCGCCGTCAATACGCGCCACGCGGGGAAGGCGAGTTCAGCGGCGTGGATGGCGCATTGTGTTTCACGCGCGCCCGCTTTCGCGACCTGCATGATGACTTCCCCCGTCGCCGGATTGCGGACCGGATAGGTCTCCTTGCCCGCGTGCCAGACGCCGTCGATGTAATAACCGTTGCGCAAAAAGCTCATGCCGCCTCCAGTGCGTCGCAGAACGCGCCGCGCGCCGGACGTGGTTCGCGCGCGATCCGGCGGCCCGCCGTGTAGTCGTTGATGAGATCGCAGGGCGTGTAATTGCGCTCGAGTTCGTGAAGTTCGTCGGCGTCGAGTGACGTGCTTAAAGCAGCCAGCGCGCTGTCGAACTGCTCCGGCGAATCCGCGCCGACGAGCATGCTCGCGACGCCGCCCTTCCGCAGCACCCACGCCTGCGCGATCTGCGCCGCGCTCACGTTGCGCCGTTCGGCAACCCTTGCGACCGATGCCGCGATCGCCCGCGAAGCCGGATCGCCGTACATCTGCGCGGTGAAGAAGTCGGTTTGATTGCGCGTGGATGCCGCGTCGCAGGTGAGAAGACCGCGCGCCAGCGGGCTGAATACGGAAACCCCGAGCCCCTGGTCGGCGCAATACGGCATCATTTCGCGCTCTTCCTCGCGATAGGCGAGGTTCAACTGCAGTTGCATGTTGATCGGCTTATGCCAGCCGTGGCGCTTGCACGCCTGCATGATCTTCGCCAACTGCCATGTGTACATCGTCGAGACGCCGATGTAGCGCGCCTTGCCGGAGCGCACGACGTCGTCGAGCGCGCTCATGGTTTCCTCGACCGGCGTGTTCACGTCAAAGTAATGCAGCATGTAGATATCGACGTAATCCATGCCGAGCCGCTTTAGCGACCCGTCTATGCCGTCCATGACGTGCTTGCGCGAATGGCCACCCGCGTTCTGATACGCGCCCATGTCGTAGCCGACCTTCGTCGTGACGACGATTTCCTCGCGGCGCGCGAGCCGCCCGAGAATCCGGCCAACGACTTCCTCCCCGACGCCCATCGAGTAGAAATCCGCAAGATCGATGAAGTTGACGCCCGCTTCCAGCGCGTGACGCAGGATCGGTTCGCTTTGCCGTTCATCGAAGATCCAGGGCTTCCATTGCGGCGTCCCCATGTTCATCGTGCCCAGGCACAGGCGCGACACCTTCAGGCCGGATTGGCCGAGGCGAACGTATTCCATTGCTGATCTCCTGGCCGGACGCGCGGTCCGGCGCGTGACGGTTTAGCGCTGATTCGGCGTGTAGAAGGGGTTGGAGACGTCTCGCGCGGCGGCGAACACTTCTTCCTTGACGGGCAAGCCGAGCATCGCGGCCTTGATGGCGTTCTTCGCCGCGCGATAGTTGTTCAAGTAGACGGCGTCGAGGTCGTTCGCCTTGGGATTGACCCAGTTGGCCGAGACGACCATCCACTCGTTCTCCGCTTCCGGCGGCAGCGTGCCCTCTTCGAGCGACTCGACGACTGCCTTCGCAATCCCCGCCTGCGATGCGCCCCATGTGGCGTTGCCGTGAAATTCACCTTCGATCTGCGCTTTGTTCACATACAAAGTGAGCGGTTTGGCAGGCACGCCGGGCCGTGCGATCACGACGAACGGAGCATGTCCCGCCGTTGGCGTAGCGAGTGCGGTGGCGAACGCCTGACCCGCCGGGCCGCTGCGCGGACCGACGAGCACGTTGATGTGAGCGAGGTTGACGCCAGGGCCCTCGAAGCCCTCGCCGATAAAGAGAGTTGCTTGCATCGCGCAGTTCCGGTTCCGTTTAAAAGTGAACGACGAACCGATTGTGCGAGAACGGGCGACGCAGGCTGAAACGATGATTTCTCAATCCGGGTATGAGAAAACGTAATGTCCGGATTTGCCCTTAGGCGAGAGAAAAGCTTGCGTCATGCGGGTTAACCCCTATCTCTGTATAATCAGGGAAAACCCTTATTCGAGATGCGTACGAAAAAGTTCGCATCCACCGGCAGAGAGAGGTATCGAAATGAATTTTCACACCCGCAAATGGGTCAAGCCCGAAGACTTGAACCCTAACGGCACGTTGTTTGGCGGCAGTTTGCTGCGCTGGATCGACGAAGAAGCCGCGATCTACGCGATCAGCCAGCTGGACAACCAGCGTGTCGTGACGAAATTCATGTCGGAGATCAACTTTGTCAGTTCGGCGCGCCAGGGCGACGTGATCGAACTCGGCATGACGGCGACGCACTTTGGCCGCACGTCGTTGACGCTGCGCGCGGAAGTGCGCAACAAGATCACGCGTAAGAGCATTCTCACGGTCGAGAAGATGGTGTTCGTGAATCTCGATGAAAGCGGCGAGCCCGCGCCGCACGGCCGCACGCAGATTCGCTACGCCGACGAGCTTTTCGAAGCGTATCGGCGCGGCAAGGTCGAAGCGCCGACGGCTTCGGAAGACGAAGCGCGGTTAGAAGAATTGATGCACTGATGCACTGATGCACCGCGTGACGTGACGAAAAAAGCCCGGCTGGCGTAGGCCTGTCGGGCTTTTTAGTCTTGAAACGGACAGCAGCTTACTTGCTGGCCGGCGCCGCACCGGGATCTTCATACTTCGGCACGTCCTTGCCGCCGCTCGAACCGGATGAGGACGCAGGATCATCGTAAGTCGGCAAACCCTGCTCCTTGCTGCCACCGCCCGCGCCACCCGGCGGCGTCGCGCTCGCCCCGTCCGGCGCGGCTGCATCGGGCTCGTCGCCGTAATCGGGCAGCGCCGCCCCGGTGCCGCCCGTCAGCAGGTACTGCCGCCGCTGCGTATAGGCATCGCGCACGAACGCGTATTTGTCCAGCGCCGCCTGCGACAGAATATCGGTCGCGCCGAGCAGATCCGCCCGCGAACTCACGAAATTCACGCCGAAGAGAATATTGCGCACGGCCGGATCGGTGTAGCTGACCGGGTCGAGCCGATATGCCACCAGCCAGTTGGTCGCGTCACGCACGGAACTCGGCCCGAACACCGGTAGCACCAGATACGGCCCGGACGGCACGCCGTAATGTCCGAGCGTCAGCCCGAAATCCTGGTGATGCTTCGGCAGCCCGGCCTGCGAGGCGATATCGATCAAACCGCCTATGCCGAACGTCGAATTGAACGCGAAGCGCACCAGATCCTGCGCGGCATCGGTAATCTTCAACTGCGCGAGATTGTTCGCGAAATTGCCGACGTCGCCGAGATTCGAAAAGAAGTTGCTGACCGCCGTGCGAAACGGGCTCGGCGTCCAGTCGACGTAGAACTGCGCGACCGGCCGGGCGATATAGGTGTCGAGGCCGTCATTGAACTTGAAGATGGCGCGGTTCATCGGTTCCAGCGGATCGCCCGGCCGGCGATCCGGTCCGGTCGCGCAGCCGGCGGTCGCCAGCACGCCTGCCACGGCAAAGCTCACCCCGAGCGTCCGGAAACGTCCGGCGGCCAAAGCCCTTCTCATTCTTCAATTCCTCTTAAGTTATCGTGCCGCCGCGCCGCCCGCAGCCGCGCGCGCTCGGCCGCGCGCACCTTGCGCGGCTTGCCCATCAGCACCGGCTGGAACACGACCGCGCCGATCAGCGTGCAAAAGAGCGACAGCGCGAGCAGCCGGCCCATGCTCGACGTCCCCGGATGATGCGAAAACCACAGGCTGCCGAACGCGGTCGCCGTCGTCGCGGCGCTGAACATCACGGCGTGCGTGAGGCTCGACTGTAAAAGCCGCGTCTGTCCCGAGCGCCACGCCATCACGAAATAAATCTTGAAGGCCACGCCGACGCCCAGCATCAGCGGCAACGCGATGATGTTCGCGAAATTGAGAGGCATGTCGAAGACAACACACACCTCGAGCGTGACGATCGCGGAAACGAGCAAAGGTATCAAAGTTCTTAAAACGTCGCCAAGACGGCGCAGCGTGATCCACAAAAGGATCGCGATCGCGATCAGCGAAAGCGCCGCGGCCTGCTGGAACGCCTTGATGATCGTCTCGGCCGAATGGCGAATCGAGATCGGCCCGCCGATCGCGTCCGGCTCGGATTTCTGGACAGCGTCGGCGAAGCGGGCGAGCAGGCGGTCGTCATTCTGGTCGACGCCCGGCGGCACCTTCGGCGACACCTCGACGAGCGCCTTGCCATCGGGCGTCACCCAGTTGTCGACCATCGATTGCGGCAGCGTCGCGCGCGTGATCTCGGACGGCTGTAAAAGTGCGCGCAGACGGGCGAGTGCGAGACGCAGCGGCTCGGCCATCGCGGTTTCAGCGCGGTCGCGGGCGGCGGCATCGGCCTGGGCGAGCTTCGCGAGTGTCTGCGACAAATGCTTCGCTTCGGCGTCGCCGGGGCCGGGATGTTCGTCGGCGGCAAGCGACAACTGGTTCGACAGGCGTTTCAAAGTCGCGACCCTCACCGCATCCGTCAGGGGAGAAGCCACCGTCTGGTTGAGCGCCGGCAGCAATTGCGCGGCGGCCGCGGCGATCAGTTCGAGCTTCTTCGGCTGATCGGCGGGGATCAGCGAGGCGAGCGTCGTCACGCGGCCGACTTCGGGCAGCTTCGCCAAACGCGCCTCGATGCGCTCTGCGTCGGCAACCGACGGCGCGAGCACCGACACATTGTTGATGGCCGCTTCCGGCGCGTCTTTCAGCGCGAGCAGCGTTGCCATCGACTCGGTGTGCGGGTCCTTCAGGTGCAGCGGATTGAAGTCGAAGCGCAGGTTCAGGAGCAGCGGCAGCGCGCCGATCACGATGATCAGCGTGCCGATCAGGACGGGCTTGCGGTTGCGGTCGAGGTATTCGTCGACGGGTGCGAGCGCGGGAAAACCGGGCGAGGTCGGCTCGCCGGGTGGCGCGAACACCTTCAGCAGCGCGGGCAGCAGCGTCATGTTTGTCACGTACGCGATGATCATGCCGACGCCCGCGATCAGCCCCAGTTCCGACACGCCGCGATAGGCGGTCGGCAGGAACGAGAAGAAGCTCGCGGCGGTCGCGGCGGCGGCGAGCGTGAGCGGCACGGCGACGTGCCGCGCGGTTTCGGCGAGCGCGACGTCGAGCCGCCGGTGCCGGTGACGTTCCTCGCGATATCGCACGCCGAACTGAATGCCGAAATCGACGCCGAGCCCGACGAACAGCACCATGAACGCGACGGAAATCATGTTCAGCGCGTGAACCATCATCAGGCCGAGCGCCGCCGTGATCGCGAGCCCGACGAACAGCGTGATGAACACCGCGAGGATCATCTTCCCCGAGCGCAACGCGAGCCACAGGATCACGAGCACGACGATGAAGGTCGCGATGCCGTTCACCTCGGCGCCGTCCTTGACGGAGGCGAATTCCTCGTCGGCGAGCGGCTGGGCGCCCGTCAGCCGCACGGCCGCGCCGTATTTCTGCGCGAGGCCGAGCTCCTTGGCGGTCGCGCGGATCGCGTCGGAAGCGCCGGCGCCGGCTTCGAGCGCGTTGAAATCGAGCACCGGCAGGACCGTGACGAACGCGCGCGCGGGGCCGCTCGTCGGCGACGGGTCGGCGAGATTGCGCCACGAGAACGCCGCCGGCTCGTTCGCGAGCACGCGGTCGAGCACGTTCGCGCTCTGATTCAGCAGCTTCGACATCTGCCCGAGCGTCACCTGCCCGAGTTGCAGCGGCAGGTTCAGGCTCGTGTTGAGCGTTTGCGCGAGGCCGGTGAGCGTGGGATCGTGGGCGAGCGTGTTGATTAGCGGACGCGCCTGCACGAGCTGTTGCGTGGTTTGCGCGACTTTGTCGGAAGAAAGATAGAGCAGGCCGTTATGCTCGAAGAACTCACCGCCCGACGGCTGCGTCACCGACTTGAACCGGTCCGGATGCTTCGCGAGCGCGGCGGCGAGTTCGCTCGCGGCGGCATCGGCGAATTCGGGCGCCTGCGCCTCGACCACGACCAGAAGCGTCGAGCCGCGTTGCGGAAAGGCTTCGTCCATCGCGTGACTTCGGGCGGCCCATTCGGGCTCCGTCTCGATGAGCTGGCTCACGTCGGTGCTGATCTTGAAGTGATGGACAACGTAGATCGAGCTCAGCACGGCGAGCAGCAGCGAGACGGCGATGATCCACGCCGGCCGGCGGATGGCAACGGTGACGAGGCGGGTAAGGTGGGACGTCAGCATGAAGACGAGTACCGTCGAGGTCCTGTTTTTGAGTGCGGGCTGTAGAGGACAAACGCAGGAAAGTCCGCAGCCGGGGATCGCGCAAGTATACCGGGGCGGCGGTGCGGGGCGCGGCCCCTGTCTTGAACTGTCAGCGCATCGGCGAGTCGATATACTGGCTTGCCGCCGGTTCGAAAACCCATCGAATCCGCGCAATCAGCTTCCATACCATACAGAGAACGGGTTCCATGAAACGCTATTTGTCCTTTTGCTTCACCTTCCTGGTCGCCGCAGTGTTCGTTTCGGGCAACGCCTTCGCCCAGGCGAGCCCCGATGCGGTCGTGAAAAACGCCGTCGAAGGCACCGTCGCCGCGATGAAGGCCGACCCGCAAGCGCGCGGCGGCGACATGGCGAAGATCACGCAGCTCGTCGAGACGCGCTTCGTGCCCGCCACCGACTTCGAGCGCATGACCCGCATCGCGGTCGGCAAGGCGTGGGCCACGGCGACGCCCGAGCAGCAGAAGCAGCTCTACGAGCAGTTCCAGAAGCTCTTCGTGCGCACTTACGCTTCGTCGCTGCTGCAATTGCGCGACCAGGACGTCAAGTTCGTCTTCGACAGCCCGAAGGTCGATGCGGGCACGAAGGACGTCGTCGTCGAGTCGCACGTGATCTCCACCGGCGGCGACAACCCCGTGCGCTACCGCCTCAGCAAGTCGGCGCAGGGCTGGAAAATCTACGACATCGACATGATGGGCGCCTGGCTCATCCAGGTCTATCAGCAACAGTTCGCGGGTCAGCTCTCGTCCGGCGGCGTCGATGGCCTCATCAAGTTCCTGACCGAGCACAACGCGCGCACGGCCGGATAACCTCTTCTTCGACGGTCAGGTGCGGCGGTGCTCCACCGCATACTTGATCAGCTCGGCCTGACCGTCGATATCCAGCTTTCGCTTCAAGTTCAGCCGGTGCGTTTCCACCGTGCGCACCGACAACCCATGCTGCAGCGCAATCTGCTTGCTCGACAGCCCGAGCGCGAGCGCGTCCAGAATGTCGCGCTCACGCGGCGTCAGGCGTTCGAGCGGCGTCTGCATCGATTGCGCCTGAATCATCCGCATCGCGAGTCCCGCGCTGAAAAACGTCTTGCCGGCGAGCACCGCGTCGATCGCGTGGATGATTTCCGTCGCCGGTGAATCCTTCAGCACATAGCCGCTCGCGCCCGCCCGCACGGCCTGCGCGACGTATTCGATGTTGTCGTGCATCGACAGCATCAGCACGCGAATCCCCGGAAAACGCTCGTGAAAGAGCGCGGCCAGCTCGATGCCGCTCATCCCCGCCATGCCGACGTCCATCAGCGCGAGGTCGGGCGGATTGGCTTCGTCGGCGGCGAGCGCGAGCGCTTCGGCCGCGTTGCCCGCCTCGCCGATCACGCGCAGGTGCGGCGCGGCGTCCAGCCGGGCGCGCAGGCCGTCGCGCACGAGCGGGTGGTCGTCGATCAGGACGAGTCGCGCGGGTTCAGAAGTCATCGGTCAGTCCTTGCAGGGTGGGGGCGGCGAGCGGCAGCGGCACCGTGGCGGCGACCACCGTGCGCCCGACTTGCGACACGATCTGGAGCGTCGCGCCGAGCCCGTCGAGCCGCTCGCGCATGTTGCGCAGGCCGACGCCGCTCTTCGGATCGGCGAGCGCGGCGCTCACGTCGAAGCCTTCGCCATTGTCCGCGATCGTGAGCGAAACGGCGTGCGGCGCTACGTCGAGCGTGAGCGCGGCGCGCGTCGCCTTCGAGTGCCGGACGATGTTGGTCAGCGCTTCCTGCGCGATGCGAAAGAGCACGGTGTTGACGGGATCGGGGAGCGCCGCGCGCAAGCCCGACGGCACTTCTCTCGTCACCGATTCGAAGCGTACGTCGAGCGCGCCCTGTTCGCTCAGTTCGCGCGCGAGCTGTTCGAGCGCGGCGGCGAGGCCGAGGTCGTCGAGCATCGCGGGGCGCAGGGCGTGCGAGATGCGGCGCACTTCGCGAAGCGTGCCGGCGAGCCGCCCGAGTCCAGTGGCGAGCGCGGCTTCGGCGGCGGGTTCGCGCGTTTCGGCGCGCTCGAAGCGCGCGAGCGCCGATTCCAGCAGCAATTTCACGGACACCAGCATCTGGCTGATGCCGTCGTGTAGTTCACGTGACAGGCGCGCGCGCTCCTGCTCCTGCGAATCGACGACCTGCCGTGCGAGGCGCTTCAGCTTGGCATCGGAACTGCGATGCTCGCTGATGTTCAGCACGGCCGTGCATACGGCAATCACGCCTAGCGCCGCCAGCGCGATCGCGCCGATCCAGGCCATCGTGCGATCGATGTTCGCGTGCGCTTGCGCGTCGATGCGCGCGAGCGTCGTCTCGACATCCTCCATATAAATACCGGTGCCGATCATCCAGCCCCAGCGCGGTAGCGGCACGACGTAGCCGAGTTTCGGCGCGAGCCTGCCCGTCGACGGACGCCGCCACACGTAACGCACGTAGCCGCCGCCGCGCGATGCCTCGGTGATCAGCTTCTGAAGGGTCAGCGCGCCAGCGGGGTCGCGCATCAGCCACAGGTCGCGGCCGACGAGATCCGGCTGGCGCGGATGCATCAGCGACGTGCCGTGCATCGTGTAGACGAAAAAGTAGCCGTCCGCGCCGAAGTCGAGACGCTGCAGCGCATCGAGCGCCTGCTTCTTGCGCGTTTCTTCTTCGTCGGGGGTGCCGGCGGGGGCGTCGTAGTACGGCGCAATCGTGCTCTGCGCCAGTTCGACGTAATGCCGCAGCTCGATTTCCTTGCTCGACAGGTAGGCGGCCTGCGTCGTCGCGTGCTGCGATTCGGCGAGCGTGGTCGCCTGCTGGTGAACCCCGTATTCGATGCCGCCGATCGCGACGGCGAACGGCACGATCGCCAGCAAGAAAATCTTCGCTTTGAGATTCATGTCGAACTTCATGACGGCAAAAGGCGGTGGTTACGTAATTCTACGTAGAGCGGTTACGTAGTTGTCCGCTTGTAAGGCCTGCGGCGAAGGCGAATACTACACGCCCATAGCGTCCTTGACGCCATGCTCCCGCTTCTGTCAATCAGACTGCGGCGGGTATTTCAAACTAAAAGACAGGAGACACCATGAATCGGGCTTCCGGATTCCTGGTCTGGATCGCGGTCGCGCTACTCGGCGCGTTCGCATTCGGAACAATTGCACTCGCGCATGGAGAGCGCATCAGCGCGCTTTGGGTCGTGATCGCCGCGGTCTGCGTGTATCTGATCGCGTACCGCTTCTATTCACGCTTCATCGCGAGCAAGGTGCTTCAGCTCGACGGCTTGCGCGCCACGCCGGCCGTGCGTCACAACGACGGCCTCGACTACGTCCCGACCAACAAGTACGTGCTGTTCGGCCACCATTTCGCAGCGATCGCGGGCGCGGGTCCGCTTGTCGGCCCGGTGCTCGCCGCGCAGATGGGCTACACGCCCGGCATGCTCTGGATTCTCGCGGGCGTCGTGTTCGCGGGCGCGGTGCAGGACTTCGTGGTGCTCTTCATCTCGACGCGCCGCGACGGCCGCTCGCTCGGCGACCTCGTCAAGATGGAACTCGGGCTCGTGCCGGGCGTGATCGCGCTGTTCGGCGCGTTCCTGATCATGGTGATCATTCTCGCGGTGCTCGCGCTGATCGTCGTGAAGGCACTGACCGGCTCGCCGTGGGGCACGTTCACTGTCGGCGCGACGATTCCGGTCGCGATCTTCATGGGCATCTACACGCGCTACATCCGGCCGGGCAAGATCGGCGAGGTGTCGGTGATCGGCTTCATCGGCCTGATGCTCGCGATCGTGTACGGCCAGCACGTAGCCGAATCGGCGACGCTCGCGCCGTACTTCACGTTCACCGGCACACAGCTCACGTGGATCCTGATCGGCTATGGCTTCATCGCCTCGGTGCTGCCGGTGTGGCTGCTGCTCGCGCCGCGCGATTATCTGTCGACGTTCCTGAAGATCGGCACGATCATGGGCCTCGCGATCGGCATCCTGATCGTCGCGCCCGAGCTAAAGATGCCGCAGTTCACGAAGTTCATCGACGGCACGGGCCCGGTCTGGTCGGGCAGTCTCTTCCCGTTCCTCTTCATCACGATCGCGTGCGGCGCGGTGTCGGGCTTCCACGCGCTGATCTCGTCAGGCACGACGCCCAAGCTGATCGACAACGAAGCCAACATGCGCTTCATCGGCTACGGCGCGATGCTGATGGAATCGTTCGTCGCGATCATGGCGCTGGTGGCGGCCTCGGTGATCGAGCCGGGCATCTATTTCGCGATGAACAGCCCGGCCGCCGTGCTCGGCACGACGCCTGAAGCGGTCGCGCAGACGGTGTCGAGCTGGGGCTTCCTGCTCACACCCGACATGCTGACGTCGACGGCCAAAGCGGTCGGCGAGACGACGATCGTCGCGCGGGCGGGCGGCGCGCCGACGCTGGCCGTAGGCATGGCGCAGATTCTGCATCAGGTGATCGGCGGCCCGGCGATGATGGCGTTCTGGTACCACTTCGCCATTCTGTTCGAAGCGCTCTTCATCCTGACGGCGGTCGATGCGGGCACGCGCGCCGGACGTTTCATGCTGCAGGATTTGCTCGGCACGTTCGCGCCGGCGCTGCGCCGCACGGATTCGCTGCCGGCGAACTTGATCGCGACGGCGCTGTGCGTCGCGGCCTGGGGCTACTTCCTGTATCAGGGCGTGGTCGATCCGCTCGGCGGCATCAATACGCTCTGGCCGCTGTTCGGCATCTCGAACCAGATGCTGGCGGGGATCGCGTTGACGCTCGGCACGGTCGTGCTGTTCAAGATGAAGCGCGAACGCTACGCCTGGGTCACGACGATTCCGACCGTGTGGCTCCTGATCTGTACGATGACGGCCGGCTGGCAGAAGATTTTCCACTCGAACCCGAAGATCGGCTTTCTGTCGCATGCGTCGGTGTTGAGCCAGGCGCGCGATGCGGGCAAGATCGTGGCGCCGGCGAAGTCGCTGGAACAGATGGATCGCGTTATTTTCAACGACTATATCGATGCCGCGCTGGCGGGCTTGTTCATCTTCGTCGTCGTGAGTATCGTGATCTATGGTGTGCTGGCGGTGCTGCGCGCGCGTCGCGAGACTCGTCCGACCGTGCGCGAGACGCCGTTCGAAGCCATGCCGGCCGGTACGCCGGGCGCGGCGATTCGCTCGGGGCATTGATGCATTGACTATCGGCTGGGGCGGCGGCGGGTTTTATCTGGCTGCGGCTCCGGCGCGAGCAACTGGAGAACATCATGTTCACCGATCTTCGGCAAGCCGGACGGTATCTCGGGCAGGCGATGCGCCTGATGGTCGGCCTGCCTGACTACGACAACTACGTGTCGCACATGCAGGCGACGCACCCCGACCGACATGTCATGACGTATGAGGAATTTTTCCGCGAACGGCAGGAAGCGAGGTATGGGTCGGGGGCGGGGAAGTGTTGTTGAGGGCTTAGTGCCTTGTTAGGCGTGAAAAAAGTGCGATGGCGGAGGCTGTCGCGCTTTTTTTGACTCGGGCCGGCTGCCCGACAGATTGCGTGGATGAATTTGAGGATGCAACAGAAAAGTGACTTGCCAAATAAGCGCGGTCGACTTGGTCGAACCCCCGAAACTGGCTCATGAAGATCAGTTGAGCCTGCCACGCGCTTCGGTTATTCGTTACGACAAACCGACGGAACCCGTAGCCGAGGAAGATTGGGAAGCCGCCAGGGACGCGTGAACTTTTCGTAACGCTTTATGCGCATCAAGAAGCCGCGCAGAGCCGCCCTCAAACCTCCGAAACCAGCACTACCGCCGTCGACGACACACTCTTCGCCGACCGCAACGCCTTGTCTCTGACGGCCGTCATATCCTCCACTTCGCTCGAATACCGGTAACTTGCCGGCAGCAGCCGAAAATCCCCGCCGACCTGCGCCGCCTTCGTCTCGCTGAAGCCGAGCTTGCGCAACGTCCTGCCGAGCAGCGAATAGTCGTCGAGATCGGCTTTGCCGAGGTTGATGAGTACGTTGAATTGAGCCATGAGTGAGACTTCCTGCGCGTCCTGTGGAAGAGCCGCGAATCGTACGACGGCCGATGCGCGTGAGCCCTGCGCCTCGACAAAAAAGCACCAAATCCGACGAGCCAAAAAGCAAACGGGCAGATGAATCGCTTGATGAGCGACATCATCTGCCCGCCGCAATTTCACATGCCGTTCAGTGCGCGGCCGCAGTGGTCGGCTTGGCACCCTTGTTGTTCTTCGCGCGGCCGATCTCTTCCAGCTTGATCTCGACGTGCTTCGAGAACACATATTCCGCCGGACGCTGCTTGTCGATCGGCAGGTCCTTCGCGTATGCGCCTTCCGTACGCGGGCCGCGCATCGACACGCCCAGCGCCTTCAGCGGATGCGCAACCGTATCCATCACCGCCGTCGCCTCGAAGCCGCTGTGCACCATGCAATCGGCGCACTTTTCGTAGTTGCCCGTGCCGTACTTGTCCCAGTCGGTGGTTTCCATCAGCTCCTTGAAGGTCTTCGCATACCCTTCGCCGAGCAGATAGCACGGACGCTGCCAGCCGAACACCGTGCGCGCCGGGTTGCCCCACGGCGTGCATTGGTACGTCTGGTTGCCGGCCAGGAAGTCGAGGAACATCGCCGACTGGCTGAACGACCAGTTCTTGCCATTGTTGCCGCGCTTGAAAATTTCGCGGAACAGCGTCTTGGTCTTGTCGCGGTTCAGGAAGTGCTGCTGGTCCGGCGCACGTTCGTAGGCGTAGCCCGGCGACACCGTGATGCCATCGACGCCCATCGGCCCGAGCGTGTCGAAGAACGCGGCGACGCGCTCCGGATTCGCATCGTTGAAAAGCGTGCAGTTGATGTTCACGCGAAAACCCCGGCGCTTCGCTTCCTTGATCGCTTTCACTGCCTTGTCGTAGACGCCTTCCTGCGACACCGAATGGTCGTGCGTCGCCTGGTCGCCGTCGAGGTGGACGGACCACACGAAGTACGGGCTCGGCTCGTAGTCGTCCATCTTCTTTTCCATCAGCAGCGCGTTCGTGCAGAGATACACGAACTTCTTGCGCGCGATGATGCCCTTCACGACCTGCGGCATTTCCTTGTGCAGCAAGGGCTCGCCGCCCGCGATCGAGACGACCGGCGCGCCGCATTCATCGACGGCGCCGAGGCATTCCTCCAGCGACAGCCGTTGATTGAGGATCGGGTCCGGATAGTCGATCTTGCCGCAGCCGTTGCAGGCGAGATTGCAGCGGAACAGCGGTTCCAGCATCAGCGCGAGCGGATAACGCTTGTTGCGCGTGAAATGCTGGCGCGCGATATACGCGCCAACCCGGACTTTTTGCAGCATCGGAATAGACAAGTGCGTGCTCCTTATTCTTGGCGTGCGGCTGTGGCATCGACCGCGGCAAGCGGTTGCGTCAGCTTCGCGGGCAATTTGAATTCGACCTTCTCTTCGCGGCCGTCCATCGTCGAGACTTCGACGTGGCCGAGCGCGCGCAGGGCGTCGATCACATGGTTGACCATTTCCTCGGGCGCCGATGCGCCCGCGGTAATGCCGACGGTCTGCGCGTTCGCAAACCACTCCGGCTTCACTTCCGAGCCGTCCGCGACGAGGTAGCTCGGCACGCCGCTTTCGGCACCGATCTCGCGCAGGCGATTCGAGTTGGAACTGTTGGTGGCGCCGACGACGAGCAGCACTTCCACCTGCGTCGACAACTCGCGCACGGCGGCCTGGCGGTTTTGCGTCGCGTAGCAGATGTCGCGCGTATCGGGGCCGACGATATCGGTGAAGCGGCGCTGCAGCGCATCGATGATGCCGCGCGTGTCGTCGACGGAAAGCGTGGTTTGCGTGACGTACGCGACCGGTGTATCGACCGGCAGTTGTAGCGTCGCGACTTCGGCCTCGCTCTGCACGAGCACGACCTTGCCGGGAATCTGGCCGATCGTGCCTTCTACTTCCGGATGACCCGCGTGGCCGATCAGGATCAGCGTGCGCCCCTGCGATACATACTGGCGCCCCTGCACGTGAACCTTCGTCACGAGCGGGCAGGTGGCATCGAGCACGTCGAGTCCGCGCGCCTGGGCGTCCGCCTCGACCGTCTGCGCAACACCGTGCGCGCTGAAGATCGCGACGGCGCCGTGCGGCACTTCGTCGAGCTCTTCGACGAAACGCGCGCCCTTGCTCCGCAGGTTATCGACGACGTGCCGGTTGTGAACGATCTCATGGCGCACGTAGACGGGCGCGCCATGCCGTTCGAGCGCGCGATCGACGATTTCGATCGCGCGGACTACGCCCGCACAAAAGCCGCGGGGTTGAGCAAGGATGATACGCATATTCGGGCGAACTCCGACTGGCGCGGGTTTCGAGTGGACCCGACGCATCGCGTCAGGCCGTCGAGTCCGTCTGTCAATTTGTAGGGCGATCGACGGACTCACGGAAACGTTCGGTAATTAAGAAATGAATCGTTCAAACTTCGCGTCGAAGTTGACCGCGTATTCTAACTCGTTCGCTTTTAGGATGCTTGGAAGGGCGTGCTGGGCGGGCCGCAGGGCGGGGTTTGAGACAATTTTCTCCAAAGCGGGAAAGTGCAATAAACCGGTAGACTGTGCGGCGTTCCGGCCCGGAGTGGCCCTTTTGCGCGTTGCGGCTGTTCAAACTCCGTCCGCCCGCATCGTAATCGCCGTACAACCCCGTTCAGTCGAAGACCCATCCATCATGTTATTGATCGCCTGGCTTGCGCTTCTCATCTGGCTCGTGCTCGTGTTCGCGCGCGGCGGCTTCTGGCGCGTGCAGCCCGCCGCGCCGCTCTCGGAAACCACCCTGCACGCCGTCGGTCAAGCCGAGATCGCGCGGCGCGGCGCGTGGCCGGCGCTCGTCGCCGTCGTGCCCGCGCGCAACGAAGCCGACGCGATCGGCCGGGCGGTCGGCTCGCTGCTGAAGCAGGACTACGCGGGGTCGTTCCGCGTGATCGTCGTCGACGACCACAGCACCGACGGCACCGCCGACGCTGCCCAGTCCGCTGCGCGCGCGCTCGGCCTCGAAGACCGCCTGACCGTGCTCGCCGCCGAGCCGCTGCCGCCCGGCTGGTCGGGCAAGGTGTGGGCGCAGTCGCAGGGCATCGGCGCGATCGAGAAGCTCGGCATCCCCGCCGACTTCCTGCTCCTCACCGACGCGGACATCCACCATCCCGCCGATGCCGCGACACAACTCGTCGCGCGCGCGATTCTCGAGGACCGCGACCTCGTCTCGCTGATGGTGCGGCTGCGTTGCGATTCGCTGTGGGAGAAGGCGCTGATTCCCGCGTTCGTGTTTTTCTTCGCGAAGCTCTATCCGTTCTCGTGGGTCGGCGACGTGAAGAAGCCGACCGCCGGCGCCGCCGGCGGCTGCATGATGGTACGGCGCTCGGCGCTGGAAGAGGCGGGCGGCATCGAATCGATCCGGGGCGAACTCATCGACGATTGCAGTCTCGCCGCGCGCCTCAAGCATCGCGACGGACGCGGCGATGCCCGGCCGATCCGGCTCGATCTCGCCGGGCGCAGCGAGTCGCTGCGCCCTTACGACGACTGGCGCGAGATCTGGAATATGATAGCGCGCACGGCGTTCACGCAGTTGCGCTACTCGCCGTGGCTGCTCGCGGGGACCGTCGCCGGGATGGTGTTGATCTATCTCGTGCCGCCGGTGCTCGCGCTCTGGCTCGGTGGTCGCGCGTGGCCCGCGTGCGTCGCGTGGGCGCTGATGTGCATCGCTTATGCGCCGATGCTGCGCTATTACCGGCGCTCATTGCTGTGGGCGCCGCTGCTGCCGCTCGTGGCGTTGTTTTATGTGAGCGCGACGATCGGTTCGGCCGTGCGTTATTGGCGCGGCACGGGCGGTCAGTGGAAGGCGCGCGTGCAGGCGCCGACGCGGGAAGGTTCCTGAAGCTTCTTTTCAGGCGACGCGCAGACCGCCGCCCGTAGGCACCGAAGCAAGCGAAGGCGCCTGCTTCCTGCGCTCGCGCGTGGGCGCCGTGCCGAACGCATCGCGATAGCTCTTCGAGAAGTGGCAAGCCGACTGAAAGCCGCAAGCCATCGTGATATGCATGATCGACATATCGGTTTGCAGCAGCAGTTCGCGCGCACGGCGCAAACGCAATGTCAGGTAGTAATGAGTCGGCGTCATGCCAAGATGCTCCCGGAAGATCCGCTGCAACTGCCGCTGCGACATCCCCGCGAGCCGCGCGAGTTCTTCGCGCGAAAGCGGCTCTTCGATGTTGTTCTCCATCAGCGAGATCACTTCGAATAGCGACTTGTTCGCCGAACCCAGGCGCGCGACGAGCGGCATGCGCTGCTGCGCGCTGGTATCGCGAACGTGCTCGACGATGAACTGCTCCGCGATCTGCGTCACCCGCGCCGTGCCGACGCGCGCGGCGATCAGGTTGAGCATCATGTCGAGCGGCGCGACGCCGCCGGTACACGTCACCCGATCGCGATCGACGACGAACAACTCCTTCAGAAAACGCGTGTCCGGAAACTCTTCCTTGAGCGCCGACATGTTCTCCCAATGGATCGCGCACGCGTAGCCCGCGAGCAAGCCGGCGCGCGCGAGCGCATACGTTCCGGTGCAAAGACTGCCGAGCACGCTGCCCGTCCGCGCGAAGCGGCGCAGCGCGACGAGGTGCGCGGGCGTGGTCTCGCGCTGCACGTCGATGCCGCCCACCACGAACACGATATCCGGCTGCCCGACGCAATCGACGGGGCCCGTATCGACGGACAAGCCGTTGCTCGCCGTGACCGGTCCGCCATCGGGACTCACGATCGACCATCGATACAGCGGCTGCCCTGTCAGATAGTTCGCCATGCGCAGCACTTCGATGGCGTTGGTGAACGCGATCATCGTGAAGTTGGGTAGCGGCATGAAAGCGAAATGCGACAGCGACGCCGTGCGATCGGGGGACATGGGGGCCGTGATTCCTTGGAATCTATAGTTGGAGTCCGCCGTGGGGAGCAGCGGATTACGCATTTTGATGACGATTGCAACTAGCGTGCCATAAGGCTAAACCCTGAGCCGCCGCGTCAAGCGCGCCCGGCTCTGGGGCAGCGAAATAAAGAACGCACGTTTAAAAAGCACGCACGCTCCGCCGCAGTGCAGTGCGCGTTTCAAACACATCGCCGATACCTCAATTCGCGGCACGCCACTTGTCGAAAACAGACGCCCATGTCGGAAAACGCCAAGAACGCGTCTGAATTCGTAAATTGACGCGCGGGGCGTGGATCAAGAATAGACGCAATCGAAGCGCGGTAACGGAAGGCCTTCAAGGCCACGTCCGGCGCCTCGGAAACGATCCATTTTCCTGACCCACGGACCTCCCTCATGTCGAATCCGAATCCTTTCTTTGAAGAGTCTCTGGCGACGCGCGACGCTTCGGTGCGCGGCGCCGTGCTGAAGGAACTCGAACGCCAGCAGTCGCAAGTCGAATTGATCGCGTCGGAAAACATCGTGTCGCGTGCGGTGCTCGAAGCGCAGGGTTCGGTGCTGACGAACAAATATGCGGAAGGTTATCCGGGCAAGCGCTATTACGGCGGTTGCGAATTCGTCGATGAGGTCGAAACGCTGGCGATCGATCGCATCAAGCAGCTTTTCAATGCGAAGTTCGCTAACGTGCAGCCGCATTCGGGCGCGCAGGCGAACGGCGCCGTGATGCTCGCGCTCGCCAAGCCGGGCGACACCATCCTTGGCATGTCGCTCGATGCGGGCGGGCATCTGACGCACGGCGCGAAGCCCGCGCTTTCCGGCAAGTGGTTCAACGCGGTGCAGTACGGCGTGAACCGCGACACGATGCTGATCGATTACGACCAGATCGAGGAACTCGCGCAACGGCACAAGCCGTCGCTGTTGATCGCGGGATTCTCCGCCTATCCGCGCAAGCTCGACTTCGCGCGCCTGCGTCAGATCGCTGACAACGCCGGCGCGAAGCTGATGGTCGACATGGCGCACATCGCCGGGATCATCGCTGCGGGGCGCCATCAGAATCCGGTCGAGCATGCGCACGTCGTGACGTCGACGACGCACAAGACCTTGCGCGGCCCGCGCGGCGGTTTCGTGCTCACCAACGACGAAGACATCGCGAAGAAGATCAACTCGGCCGTGTTCCCCGGTCTGCAAGGCGGTCCGCTGATGCACGTGATCGCGGGCAAGGCCGTCGCGTTCGGTGAAGCGCTGCAGCCAGGCTTCAAGACTTACATCGATAACGTACTCGCCAACGCGCAGGCGCTCGGCGACGTGCTGAAACAAGGCGGCGCCGATCTCGTGACGGGCGGCACAGACAATCATTTGCTGCTGGTCGATCTGCGTCCGAAGGGTCTGAAGGGCAATCAGGTGGAGCAGGCACTGGAACGCGCGGGCATTACCTGCAACAAGAACGGCATCCCGTTCGATACCGAGAAGCCGACTGTCACGTCCGGCGTTCGCCTCGGCACGCCCGCGGGCACGACGCGCGGCTTCGGCGTGAACGAGTTCCGCGACATCGGGCGCCTGATCGTCGAAGTCTTCGATTCGCTGCGTGACCATCCCGAGGGTCACGCCGCTACAGAACAACGCGTGCGCCGCGAAATCTTCGCGCTGTGCGAACGCTTCCCCATCTACTGAGAACTCTGGAGCTACAGATGAGCAACCTGCACGACGACAGCATCATCATCGACGGCCTGAACATTTCGAAGTTCGAGCGCTCGGTGTTCGAGGACATGAGAAAGGGCGGCGTGACGGCGGTGAACTGCACGGTGTCGGTCTGGGAAGATTTCCAGAAGACCATCGACAACATCGCTGAAATGAAGCAGCAGATCCGCGAATACAGCGAAATCCTCACGCTCGTGCGCACGGCCGACGACATCCTGCGCGCGAAGAAGGAAAACAAGACCGGCATCATTTTCGGCTTCCAGAACTCGTATGCGTTCGAGGACAACCTCGGCTATATCGAAGTGTTCAAGGAACTCGGCGTGAACGTGGTGCAGCTTTGCTACAACACGCAGAACCTCGTCGGCACCGGCTGTTATGAAGCGGACGGCGGCCTCTCCGGCTATGGCCGCGAGGTAATTCAGGAGATGAACCGCGTCGGCATTCTCGTCGATCTGTCGCACGTCGGCGCGAAGACTTCGTCGGACGCGATCGCCTGTTCGAAGGTGCCGGTCACGTATTCGCACTGCTGCCCGTCGGGTCTGAAGGAGCATCCGCGCAACAAGTCGGATGAACAGTTGAGAGAGATCGCCGATGCGAACGGCTTCGTCGGCGTGACGATGTTTTCGCCGTTCCTTAAGCGCGGCGCCGATGCAAATGTCGACGACTACCTCGAAGCGATCGATTACGTGATCAACGTGATCGGCGAAGACAAGGTGGGCATCGGCACCGACTTCACGCAAGGCTATTCCACCGAGTTCTTCGACTGGATCACGCACGACAAGGGCCGCTATCGCCGTCTGACGAACTTCGGCAAGGTCGTGAATCCGGAAGGCATCCGCACGATCGGCGAATTCCCGAACCTCACCGCGGCGATGCAAAAGGCGGGCTGGAGCGAGTCGCGCATCAAGAAGGTGATGGGCGAGAACTGGCTGCGCGTGTTCGGCGAAGTCTGGAACGTCTGATCGACCCAATATAAAAAGGACCCTCACGATGCAACCCCAACTGCCTATCGACGTCGATCCGAACACCGGCGTCTGGACCACCGACGCGCTGCCGATGCTCTACGTGCCGCGCCATTTTTTCACGAACAACCACACGGCGGTCGAGGAAGCGCTCGGCCGCGACGCCTACGCCGAGATCCTCTACAAGGCCGGCTACAAGTCCGCGTATCACTGGTGCGACAAGGAAGCGAAGCAGCATGGCTTAACCGGCATGGCCGTGTTCGAGCACTACCTGACGCGCCTGTCGCAACGCGGTTGGGGCATCTTCACGATCGTCGAATCCGATCCCTCGACTTCGCATGCGCGCATTGAACTGCACAACTCGTCGTTCGTGCTCGCGCAGCCGGGCAAGCAGGGCAAGCTCTGCTACATGTTCGCGGGCTGGTTCGCGGGCGCGATGGACTGGGTGAACGACACGGCCGCGCCCGAAGCGAAGAAAGGCCCGCGTTCGCACTCCATCGAAACGCAGTGCGCCGCCGAAGGGCACGACCACTGCGTGTTCGAAGTTTCGCCGCTCGCTTCCTAAGCGCGCCAAGCATATTCATTCCGAGGTCGATCGCGATGCGTTACCCCAACCTTTTCAAGCCTCTCACGCTGAACAAGCTGACCTTGCGCAACCGCATCGTCAGTACCGCGCACGCTGAGGTGTACGCGGAGCCGGGCGGCCTGCCGGGCGACCGCTATATCCGTTACTACGAAGAGAAGGCGAAGGGCGGCGTCGGGCTGGCCGTGTGCGGCGGTTCGAGCCCGGTATCGATCGACAGTCCGCAAGGCTGGTGGAAGTCGGTCAACCTCTCGACCGACAAGATCATCGATCCGCTCGCGCGTCTCGCCGAAGCCATGCATCGTCACGGCGCGAAGATCATGATCCAGGCGACGCACATGGGCCGCCGTTCCGCGTGGCATGGCGAGAACTGGCCGCATCTGATGTCGCCGTCCGGCGTGCGGGAGCCGGTGCATCGCGGGAACGCGAAGATCATCGAAGTGGAAGAGATTCGCCGCATCATCGCTGACTTTGCCACGGCCGCGAAGCGCGTGAAGGATGCGGGCATGGACGGCATCGAGATTTCGGCGGCGCACCAGCATCTGATCGATCAGTTCTGGAGCCCGCGTACGAACTTCCGCACCGACGAATGGGGCGGCTCGCTGGAAAACCGTCTGCGCTTCGGCACAGAAGTGCTGAACGCCGTGCGTGAAGCAGTGGGCGCGGATTTCTGCGTCGGCCTGCGCATGTGCGGCGACGAATTCCATGAAGACGGTCTCAATCACGAGCAACTGAAAGAGATCGCGCAGGCGATGTCGGAGTCGGGTCTGATCGATTACGTCGGCGTGATCGGTTCGGGTGCGGACACGCACAACACCCTCGCGAACTGCATGCCGCCGATGGCGCTGCCGCCCGAACCGTTCGTGCATCTCGCGGCGGGCATCAAGTCGGTGGTGAAGCTGCCGGTGATGCACGCGCAAAGCATCCGCGATGCGGGTCAGGCCGAGCGGCTGCTCGCGAACGGCATGGTCGATCTGGTCGGCATGACGCGCGCGCAGATCGCCGATCCGCACATGGTCATCAAGATCCGCGATGGCCGCGAAGATGAAATCAAGCAGTGCGTCGGCGCGAACTATTGCATCGACCGGCAGTACAACGGGCTCGACGTGCTGTGCGTGCAAAACGCCGCGACCTCGCGCGAAGAGACGATGCCGCATGTGATCGAAAAGACGCGCGGGCCGAAGCGCAAGGTCGTGGTCGTCGGCGCGGGTCCGGCCGGATTGGAAGCGGCGCGCGTGGCGAAGTCGCGTGGTCACGATGTCGTGCTGTTCGAGAAGAACGACTACGTCGGCGGTCAGATCATGCTGGCCGCGAAGGCGCCGCAGCGCGAGCAGATGGCGGGCATCGTGCGCTGGTTCGATATGGAGACGAAGCGCCTCGGCGTGGACCGGCGCCTGGGCGTCGCCGCTGACGACAAGATGATCATGGCCGAAAAGCCGGACATCATCGTGCTCGCGACGGGTGGCTCGTCGTTCACGCAGCAGGTGCCCGCGTGGGGTGTCGAAGAGGGCCTGGCGGTCAGCGCATGGGACGTGCTCTCGGGCAAGGTCGAGCCGGGCAAGAACGTGCTCGTCTACGACGGCGTCAGCACGCATGCGGGCGCGGGCGTCGCCGATTTCATGGCGAGCCGCGGCTCGAACGTGGAGATCGTGACGCCGGACGTGAAGGTCGCTGACGATGTCGGCGGCACGACGTTCCCGATCTTCTATCGCAGGCTGTATGCGCAGGGCGTGATCCACACGCCGAACTACTGGCTCGACAAGGTGTACGAGGAAGACGGCAAGAAGATCGCCGTGATCCGCAACGAGTACACGGAGGAGCAGGAAGAGCGCGCGGTCGATCAGGTGGTGATCGAGAACGGCAGCACGCCCAACGACGAGCTCTACTGGAAGCTAAAGCCGGAGTCGCTGAACCTCGGTCAGGTCGATGTGCAGAAGCTCTTCGCGTCGGAGCCGCAACCGTCGCTTGCCGAAGAACTCGGCAACGGCCGCTTCCTGCTGTTTCGCGTCGGCGATTGCATCTCCATGCACAACATCCACGGCGCGATCTACGACGCGCTGCGTCTTTGCAAGGACTTTTGACGATGAGCCCCGTGTTTGTCATCACCGTCTTGCTGTGGGTATCGGTGGCCGGTCTCGCGTTCGCGCTCGCAAAGCGCGCGGCTTACTGGCGCGAAGGGCGGGCCACCGCCGCGGGCGCTTACGGCTGGGCCAACCTGTTCACGATCCCCAAGCGTTATTTCGTCGACCTGCATCACGTGGTCGCGCGCGATCCGTATATCGCGAAGACGCACGTCGCGACGGCGGGTGGCGCGATCCTTGCGATGGCGCTCGTGTTCCTCAACTACGGCCTCGCGATCTACTCGCCGTGGCTCGACAAGCTGATCTTTCTGGCGGCTTTGGTCATGCTGGTGGGCGCGGTGTTCGTATGGCGCCGCCGTCATGGCGCGAAAGCGGTGCCTGCACGCCTCTCGCGTGGACCGTGGGACAGTCTGCCGCTTTTGCTCGGTTCGTTCGCGCTCGGGCTTGCACTCTTTGTCGTGCTGCCGGCTTCGGCGATGTCGGGTGCGCTTGCGATCCTCGTCGCGTTGCTGATCGCGGCAGGCGCGTTCACGATGACCTTTGGCGCGGCGCGCGGCGGTCCGATGAAGCACGCGATGGCGGGCCTGCTGCACCTCGCGTTTCATCCGCGCCAGGAGCGCTTCACGGGAAAGAGCCACGAGCATGACGTCGTCCCGCCGACGGCGCTCAAGATGCCCGTGCTCGATGCGAAGGAATACGGCGTCGGCAAGCCGGTCGAGTTTCGCTGGAACCAGTTGCTGAGTTTCGACGCCTGCGTGCAATGCGGCAAGTGTGAAGCGGCGTGTCCGGCATTTGCAGCGGGTCAGCCGCTGAACCCGAAGAAGCTGATTCAGGATCTCGTGACGGGTATGGTCGGCGGAACGGATGCGGCGTATGCAGGCAGCCCGACGCCCGGCATTCCGCTCGGCAAGCACGGCGGCGCACCGGGCAAGCCGCTGATTTCGAGCCTGATCGAAGCGGACACGATCTGGTCCTGCACGACCTGCCGCGCCTGCGTGCAGGAGTGCCCGATGCTGATCGAACACGTCGATGCGATCGTCGACATGCGGCGCAACCAGACGCTCGTCGAAGGCATCGTGCCGGGCAAGGGGCCGATCACGCTGTCGAACCTGCGTGAGACGGGCAGTTCGAACGGCTATGACATCGGCGCACGCTACGACTGGGCTGTCGATCTGCAAGTGCAGGTGGCGCAGCCGGGGCGTCCGGTCGACGTGCTGCTGATCGCAGGCGAAGGCGCGTTCGACATGCGCTATCAACGCACGCTGCGTGCGCTCGTGAAGGTGCTGAACAAGGCCGGTATCGATTATGCGGTGCTCGGCGGCGTGGAAACCGATACGGGCGACACGGCGCGCCGTCTCGGCGACGAAGCCACGTTCCAGCAATGCGCGAAGCAATTGATCGATACGCTCTCGCAGTATTCGTTCAGGAAGATCGTCACCGCCGATCCGCACGTCATGCACAGCTTGCGCAACGAATATCGCGCGCTCGGCGGGTTCTACGAGGTGCAGCATCACACCTCGCTGATCGCGGAGATCGTCGCGAGCGGCAAGCTCTCGCCGCGTGCCACCGCCGCGCTCGCCGAGAAGAAGATCACGTATCACGATCCATGCTATCTCGGCCGGTACAACGGCGAGATCGAAGCGCCGCGCAAACTGTTGAAGACGATCGGCATCAAGGTGGTCGAGATGGAACGCAACGGCATGCGCGGACGCTGCTGCGGCGGTGGCGGCGGCGCGCCGCTCACCGACATCCCGGGCAAGCAGCGCATTCCCGACATCCGCATCGCCGATGCGCGCGCGGTGAACGCGGAGATCGTCGCGGTTGGCTGCCCGAATTGCACGGCGATGCTGGAGGGTGTCGTGGGTCCGCGTCCAGAAGTGCTGGATGTGGCCGAACTCGTTGCCGCAGCGCTGGAGTGACCGATGAACGACAACATCAAACGAATCGATCCGCGCCGCCCGTTCACGATCACGGCCGATGGACTCAAGCGCATCACGTTGGGCGCAATCGGCACCGGCGGCGGCGCGATGAATCTTGCAGCCGCGTTCGGCGGCCATCGCGAGCAAGCGAAGCCGCGCCGCACGACTGCCGCGCCGCAGCGCACGCTGCTGGTCGCGGCGCACACGGACCGCGGCGCGCTGGATGACCACGCGCGCCAGGCGCTCGCCGCCGCTGCGTTGATCGCGGACGCGCAAACCGAAGTGGTTCTGCTCGCGTTCGGCGAATTCAGCGAGGACGCGGCCGCGCTCGGCGCGGACAAGCTGATCGCGCTGCCCGCACTCGACCGTCGGAGCTTCGCGCCCGAGGACGAGCTGAACGCGCTCGCCGCGTGCGTCGCCGCGTACGCACCGGCGCATATTTTCCTGCCCGACAACGCAACCGGTGACGGCGACCTCGGCCGTCGATACGCGGCGCGTGCGAACGCGAGTGTAGCGACGCAGGTCGTCGAGATCGATGCGAAGCACGTCGCGGTGTATGTGCAAGGCGGCAAGGCGTTCGCCTCGCGCGCGCTGCCCGAAGTGATCCTGCTCGCGCCGAATGCTGTCGATCCGAAGCTGCCGTTTTTGGGCGCCGGAGAGCGCGTCGAGGCGATCGGCATGGCGGCATCGGCGGATGGCTATCGCGATCTCGGTATCGAAGAGATCGATGCCGCGCAGGTCGCGCTCGAGGAAGCCGATTTCATCGTGTCGGCGGGCAACGGCGTGGGCGACGTCCCTGCGTTCGAGCGCCTCGCGCAGACGCTCGGCGCCGCGATCGGCGCGAGCCGTGTCGCGGTCGACGACGGCAAGTTCACGCGCGACAAGCAGATCGGTGCGACCGGCAAGACCGTCGATGCGAGCGTCTACATCGCGTTTGGCATTTCGGGCGCGGTGCAGCATTTGCAGGGCATCAAGGATTGCCGTCACGTGATCGCCGTCAACCTCGACGCCAGCGCGCCGATCGCCAAGCGCGCGAACCTCACGATCATCGCCGACGCGCAGGAAACGATCGCCGCCCTGACCGACGCTGCGGCCGCCGCGCGCAGCGCGCGCGGCACGGGCGCCGCATTGTTGAGCACGAAGCCGGTTGCAGAAGGAGCACTCGCATGAAGATCGCCGTACTGGTTTCGATCGGGCGCCATCCGGTGAGCGGCACTGCGCGCTACAGCCGCAACGACGCCGCCGCGCTGACGATGGCCCTGTCGATAGCGAAGGAGCGGCGCGCCTCGCTCGACGTGCTGCATGCGGGCGATCCGTCCGATCCCGCGTTGCAGGAATATCTCGCGCTGGGCGCGTCGCGCGTCGAAGTGCTCGATGTGGAGGGCGACGCAATCGCCGCGCTCGCCACGCGCCTGCAAGGCTACGACCTCGTCCTGACCGGCACGCGTGCCGAAGGCGCGTTCGACAGCGGCATGCTGCCCTATCGCCTGGCCGACGCGCTCGGCATCGCGCTCGTGGGCTCGGCGGTCGACGTATCGGTGAAGGAGGCGGGTGTCGAAGTCCGGCAATTCATGCCGAAGGGACTGCGCCGCCTCGTGCAGGCTGCTTTCCCCGCGCTCGTCGCCGTCCATCCGATGGCAAACGCCGCGCCGCGTTACGCCTACGCGCGTTTGCGCGAAGGCACGGTCGTGCCGGTCGTCACACGCGCCCCGGCGGACGCTGAAAACCTGCAATGGACCGTCAAGCCGGCGACGGCAAAACCGGTGCGCCTCGCCGCCGCCGAAAAGCGCTCGGGCCACGCGCGCATGCTTTCGGCAACGACGACCGAGAGCCGCGGCGGCAGCGTCGTAATTGAAGGGAGTTCCGTCGAAAAAGCACAAGTGATTCTGGCGTATTTGCGCGAGCATCAACTCGTCGATTACTGATTTTTCGAACCCACAAAAGCGGGCCTTCAGAGGCTCGAGAGCTCACTCAGGCACAACGGAGCACACGATGAAAGTTTCGGCAGACGTTCGCGCGATGATCGAACGCCGCAAGAAGGGCCATACGCTGGAAGCGCCCTTCTACACGAGCGAAGACATCCACGCGCTCGATCTCGACGCCATTTTCCGGCGCCACTGGATTCAGGTCGCGATCGAACCTGACGTGCCCGAGCCGGGCGATTACACGACCGTCGAAATCGGACACGATTCGATCCTGATCGTGCGCGACGACGACATGCAGATCCGCGCGTTCCACAACGTCTGCCGCCATCGCGGCGCGCGCCTGTGCAACTCGGAGAAGGGGTCGCTCGGCAATATCGTGTGTCCGTACCATAGCTGGACCTACAACCTGAATGGCGACCTGATGTTCGCCGAGCACATGGGCGACCAGTTCGACCGCTGCAAGCACAGCCTGAAAAAAGTGCATGTGGAGAATCTCGCGGGCCTGATCTTCATCTGTCTCGCCGACGAACCGCCCGCCGATTTCAGCGTGATGCGCGCCGCGATGGAGCCGTACATGTTGCCGCACGGCCTTGCAAACACGAAGATCGCGGCGTCGATCGATATCGTCGAGGAAGGCAACTGGAAGCTCACGATGGAGAACAACCGCGAGTGCTATCACTGCGTCGCGAACCATCCCGAGCTCACGATTTCGCTCTACGAATACGGCTTCGGCTATCAGCGCACGCCCGCTAACGAAGAAGGCATGGCGGCGTTCGAGGAAACCGTCGCGCGTCGCACCGCGCAGTGGGAAGCGATGAACCTGCCGTCGGCGGAAATCGAACGGCTCGCCGATCTCGTCACCGGTTTTCGCACGCAGCGCCTGCCGCTCGATCGCGATGGCGAATCGCAGACGCTCGACGCGAAGGTCGCATCGAAGAAACTGCTCGGCGGCTTCGAGCAGGCCGATCTGGGCGGACTTTCGTTCTGGACGCAACCGAACTCGTGGCATCACTTCATGAGCGACCACATCGTGACGTTCTGCGTGATCCCGCTCTCGGCGGGCAGGACGCTCGTGCGCACGAAGTGGCTCGTGCACAAGGACGCGCGCGAAGGCATCGACTACGACGTGAACAACCTCACGGCCGTGTGGCGCGCGACGAATGATCAGGACCGCACGCTCGTCGAGTATTCGCAGCGCGGCGCGACGAGCAGCGCGTACGAGCCGGGCCCGTATTCGCCGTTCACCGAAGGCCTCGTCGAGAAGTTCTGCGAGTGGTACATCGCGCGTCTCGCCGACTACGCCGAAGCACCCGAAGCCCAACCACCGGCCGATGCAGCGACGGCTTCGCACGGCGAGAAAGTCGTGTCCTTCATGCGCTAATGGCGCCGCCTGAAACAGGAAGCAGGAGAAACAGATGATGCGCGATCAGGCGGTCTTTCAGAGCACGAGCCGTGTCACCCAGCCGCAATTCTGGGGAGCGCTGCCGGCGCGCTGGGACAGCGACACCGACGACACCCTCGTCTGCTGCCATGTCCGGCAGGAAACGCACGACGTGAAGAGCTTTTTCTTCCGCGCGCCGGCCGAACGTGCGTTCGTCTTCGAGCCGGGGCAGTTCATCACGCTGGAACTCGACATCGACGGCGAGACGATCAATCGCTGCTACACGATCTCGTCACCACCGACGCGGCCGCACACGATTTCGATCACCGTCAAGCGCGTGCCGGGTGGCAAGGTCTCGAACTGGCTGCACGATAACCTGCAGCCGGGTTCGAGCGTCCGCGTGCTCGGGCCGTCGGGTGAGTTCACCTGCGCGCGGCATCCGGCGCGCAAGTTCCTGTTTCTCTCGGCGGGATCGGGCGTCACGCCGCTGATGTCGATGAGCCGCGCGCATCACGAGCTGGGCGAAGACAGCGACATCGTGTTCGTGCACAGCGCCCGCACACCTGACGACATCATCTTCGCGCGCGAACTCGATTTGATCGCGTCGAATCAAACGAATTTCCGCACGGCGTTCGTGTGCGAGCGCGTTGGGGCGCGTACGAGCTGGCCGGGCGTCACCGGCTTTCTGACGCTGCCGCTCCTGAAGCTGATCGCGCCGGACTTTCTCGAACGCGAAGTCTTTACCTGCGGGCCTGCACCGTACATGAAGGCCGTGCGCCATCTGCTCGACGAAGGCGGCTTTGATCGCAAGCAGTATCACGAAGAGAGCTTCTCGTTCGAAACGATCTCCGAAGTCGCCGCGCAACTGGCGACGGCGCATGTCGCCGATGCGTTGCATGGAACGCTTTCCGAAAACGTCGTCGGCTTTGCACCGGCGCCCGCGCCAGTCGAGACGAAGTTCAAGGTGAGCTTCGCGAAGAGCAATCGCGAGATCGAATGCGGCAGCGGGCAGCACGTGCTCGATGCCGCGAAGAAAGCGGGCGTGAGGCTCGCGGCATCGTGTACGCAGGGCATGTGCGGGACGTGCAAGGTCAAGCTCGTCTCGGGTGAAGTCGAGATGAAGCACGCGGGCGGCATCCGCCAGCGCGAAATCGATCAGGGGATGGTGCTGCTGTGCTGTAGCAAACCGAAGACGGATCTCGTCGTCGACAAGTAAGACGATTACTGATGACAGGCGACGTCGCAACAAGACAACTGGACGTCGCAAAACAACGTTACACGCCAATTCTGGCTGGCGATTCTGAGTGCTCAACGGCACGGACGGGAACGGGAGAACGACGATGAGACTGATCAAAAAACTGCTTGTCTTGAGCACAATGAGCGCGGCGCTGGCGGCAGTGAGCGTCGGCGTCTCGGCCGATACGAAACCCACCATCAAAATCGGCTACGTCGAAGGATGGGACGACAGCGTCGCGACCTCGAACGTGGCGGCGCGCATCATCGAGAAGCGCCTGGGTTACGAAGTGAAGCTCGTGCCGGTGGCAGCCGGCGTGATGTGGCAGGGCGTGGCGCGTGGCGACCTCGACGCCACGCTGTCCGCGTGGCTGCCGATCACGCACGGCGCGTACTGGAACAACTTCAAGGACAAGGTCGTCGACCTGGGTCCGAACTTCAACGATGCGAAGATCGGCCTGATCGTGCCGGAGAACGTCGATGTGAAGAGCCTCGACGATCTGCAGGCGAAGAAGGCGGAGTTCGGTTCGCGCATCGTCGGTATCGATGCGGGCGCGGGCGTCATGCAGAAGACGAGCGAAGCGATCAAGGCGTACAAGCTCGATTACCAGTTGATGCCGAGTTCGGGTAGCGCGATGACGGCGGAACTGGCGCGTTCGGAAGCGGCTAGCAAGCCGATTATCGTGACGGGCTGGAAGCCGCACTGGATGTTCGCGAAGTACAAGCTGAAATTCCTCGAAGATCCGAAGAAGGTGTTTGGTGAGGCCGAGCATGTGGATAGCGTCGTGAATCCGGAGCTGGAGAAGAAGGCGCCGACGGTTGTCGCGTTCCTGAAGAAGTTCCAGTGGAAGCCGGGCGAGATCGACAGCGTGATGCTCGCGACGCAAAACGGCGAGAAGCCGACAGCCGCCGCCGATGCGTGGATCGGCGCGCATGGCGATCGGGTGGATAGCTGGGTGAAGTAGTGGGGTCGCTGGCGCTCGGGGGTGGGGTTGGGGTTGGGGTTTCAACCGTTTGATGCGCTTGTGCTCCGATGGAACTTGCTTTCTTTGCGGTTTATTAGCTCTGCCCCTGTCCGGGGCGGGACTCACTTTCTTTGCTGCTGCAAAGAAAATAAGCAAAGAAAGCAGCTTCCAACCGCCAGTGCTAACGGTCCATCACTCGCATAAAGAGCGGATTGGCGCTGGAGAGTAAGTGTCGCCCTCACGGTAGAACCCGGCTTGGCTCGCGGACCCACTGTGGCGACGCGCGCTTTCTCTGAGTGGTATGCACTCCGGTTGGCTCCGTCCTCGCTTCGCTCGGACGGTGGGCTCACTGAAACCCATCGTTTCTCCGGTGCTCACACTTCGAGCCACGGTTAGCGACTTTTTGCTCCTTGGTTAGTCTGCCTACGTCAATTGCCCTGGTCTGCGGCATGTGGACTACTGCTGACCTTAATTCACACGCGGTGCACCCCACGTCTGAGCGCGTAGCGCGAGGACGGATGTATGACTGCGGCACCTGTCCGTTGTACTGCTAGTTGCCACAGTGGGTCCGCGAGCCAAGCCGGGTTCCACCGTGAGGGCGACACTTACTCTCCAGCGCCAATCCCAATCAAACGCTAGTGATGGATTGGAGCACTGGCGGTTGGAAGCTGCTTTCTTTGCTTACTTTCTTTGCAGCAGCAAAGAAAGTGAGTCCCGCCCCGGACAGGGGCAGAGCAAATAGACCGAAAAGAAAGCAAGTTTCATAGAAGCCTAAGCGCATCAAACGGTTGAAACCCCAACCCCAACCCCAACCCAAGCGCCAGCGCCTACAACACAACCGTCCGATCCCCATTAATAAACACGCGCCGCTCGATAAACGCCTTCACTGCCCGCGCGAGCGTAATGCATTCCACATCGCGCCCCGTCGCGAGCAGCCGCTCCGGGCTGTACGAATGATCGACGCGTTCCACTTCCTGCTCGATGATCGGGCCTTCGTCGAGATCGTCGGTGACGAAGTGCGCCGTCGCGCCGATCAGCTTCACGCCACGCGCATGCGCCTGGTGATAAGGCTTCGCGCCCTTGAAGCCGGGCAGGAACGAGTGATGGATGTTGATCGCGCGCGCCGCGAGCTTGCGGCTCGTGTCGCCGGAAAGGATCTGCATGTAGCGCGCGAGGATCATCAATTCGGCGCCCGAGCTCTCGAACAAGTCGATGAGACGCGCTTCCTGCTGCTGCTTGGTATCGGCGGTGATCGGCAGATGATGAAACGGCAGGCCATGCTGCACGGCGAGCGGTTCGAGATCACGATGATTCGACCCGATCCCGACAATATCCATCTTCAACTCGCCCATGCGCCAGCGGAACAGCAGATCGGCGAGACAGTGCTCCAGCTTCGACACCATGATCAACACCTTCGGCCGCGCGCCGACGTCGTGCATCGCCCACGTCATGTGAAAACGCACCGCGATCGATTCGAACTCGCGCTTGAGCGCCTCGATCTGCAACGTCTCGTCGCGCTCGACGCCATGAAACACGCAGCGCACGAAAAAGCGCTCGCTCAGGTCGTCGTCGAAGACGGTCAGTTCGTCGATGTAGCAATGATGCCGGTCGAGAAAGCCGACGACGGCGGCAACCTGGCCCGCCGCGCTCGGACACGCCACGGTAAGCACCAGTTGATGAGGACGGGAATCGGCGGACATGCGCTCTCCAGAGTGCGATTGGTCCGCGCCGCGAATACGGCGCGCATGTTCGCAGTAGAGCAAATGGAAGGCACGCGCGGATAGAAGCTAAACGCCGTGACGCTGGAACGGGAGCGTCAAAGCGTCATTCGATGCCGCATTCGTCCAGCAGCCACTGGCGAAACGCTGTGATCGTGGGCGTCGGGGCACGCTGGGTGGCAAGCAAATAGCCGCGCTCGGTCACGACGGGCGCATCGAAGAGCGGCACGAGTTGTCCCGTCGCGATCAGTTCATTGACGAGCGGCGCCCAGCCAAGTGCCACGCCTTGCCCCATGATCGCCGCGTGCGCGACGAACGCGTAGCTGTTGAACGTGATGCCGCGATGCGCGGGCGGCGCATTGAGCCCGTGCGCGCCGAACCAGTCATTCCACGAGAGCCAGCGCGCGGGCGTGGTCGGTTCGAGATGCAGTAAAGGGAGCGTCGCAAGATCGGTGGGCACGCGCGGCTTCGCATTGGCCGCGAGAAACGACGGGCTGCACACTGGCGTGACCTCCTCGGCAAACAGCTTCACGACATCATGCGCGCCCCAGTCAGCGTGCGGATCGCCGAAAGCGATCGCGATGTCCGCATGATCGTGCGAGGTATCGAAAACGTTTTGTGACGTGATGATCTTCACATCCACGTCGGGCATCAGTGCCTTGAATTGCGAGAGCCGCGGCATCAGCCAATAAGTAGCGAAGCCGAAATCGGTGGAGAGCGTGAGCGTGCGCGGCGTGTGGCGCGCGCGGATATCAGCGGTGGCAAGGCGGATCGTGTCGAGTGCCTGCCGCACAGCTTCGAAGAGACGCGTGCCGTCTTCGGTCAGCGTGACGCCGCGATGACCGCGCTCGAAGAGCGGCGCGCCGAGCGCTTCCTCGAGTTGCACGACGCGCTGACTGACCGCCGGCTGCGTCGAGCCGAGTTCGCGCGCGGCCGCGGTGAAGCTCGCGAGACGCGCAGCGGACTCGAACATCGATAGCGCCTGCATCGGCGGCAAGCGGTCCTGCCTCGGCATAACTCCCCCTTATGGGCACATAACGAATTGCCGTCTTCACAGCGCGCTAATGACCGGCAATAGTGGCGTTCATGGCCACGCCCGCGCGCGGCCGCTTGTTCGATTCTATTCGAGGCACGTTCACATGCTCAGCACGAAACAAAATATCCTTATCCTCATGGCCGACCAGATGACACCGTTCGCGCTCGCCGCTTACGGGCATCGCCTGACGAAGACGCCGAATCTCGATCGGCTCGCGAAAGAGGGCGTCGTGTTCGATTCGGCCTATTGTGCGAGCCCTCTGTGCGCGCCGTCGCGTTTCTCGTTTCTGTCGGGCAAGCTGCCTTCAAAAATCGGCGCGTATGACAACGCGGCAGAGTTTCCGTCGCAAACGCTGACGTTCGCGCATTACCTGCGCGCGGAGGGGTATCGCACGGTGCTATCGGGCAAGATGCATTTCTGCGGTGCAGATCAATTGCATGGCTTCGAGGAGCGCCTCACCACCGACATCTATCCCGCCGATTTCGGCTGGACACCCGACTGGGAGCACTTCGAAAAGCGCCCGACGTGGTATCACAACATGAGCTCGGTGATCGACGCGGGTCCGTGCGTGCGCACGAATCAGCTCGACTTCGACGATGAAGTCACGTTCACCACGCGTCAAAAGCTCTTCGACATCGCGCGCGAACGCAACGCCGGCCGCGACGCGCGACCGTTCTGCATGGTCGCGTCGCTCACGCATCCGCACGACCCGTACGCGATCCCGCAGAAGTACTGGGACATGTATCGCGACGAAGACATCGAGATGCCCGTGCATCGCGATTCGCTGGAAGCCAGCGATCCGCATTCAAAGCGCCTGCGCTACGTCTATGAAGCGGATCGCACGCCGCCCACCGACCAGCAGATTCGCAACGCACGCCGCGCGTACTATGGCGCGATCTCCTACGTCGACGATCAGTTCGGCGCGATCCTCGAAGCGCTGAAGGAATCGGGGCTTGACAAGGACACGATCGTCATCGTCACGTCGGATCACGGCGAGATGCTCGGCGAGCGGGGCCTCTGGTACAAGATGACGTTCTTCGAAGGCGGCTGTCGCGTGCCGCTCATCGTGCACGCGCCGCAGCAATTCGATGCGCATCGCGTGGGCGCGTCGGTCTCGCATCTGGACTTGCTGCCGACGCTCGTCGAACTCGGCCGGGGCACGCCGCGCGACGCATGGCCCGACGCGCCCGATGGACGCAGCCTCGTGCCGCATCTGCGCAACGAGCGCGATACGCACGATGAAGCCATCGGCGAATATCTCGGTGAAGGTGCTATCGCGCCGATCGTGATGCTGCGGCGCGGGCGCTTCAAGTTCATCCACACGCCCGCCGATCCCGATCAGCTTTACGATCTTCAGAACGATCCGCTCGAACGCAACAACCTGGCATCTAACGCGGATCATGCAAAGGAAGCCGCTGCGTTTCGCGAAGAGATTGCGAAGCGCTGGGATCTCGCCGCATTGCACGATCAAGTCATCGCGAGCCAGCGTCGCCGCCACTTTCATTTCGAAGCGACCACGCGCGGCGTGATCGAATCGTGGGACTGGCAGCCGCATGTGGATGCGAGCCAGCGCTATATGCGCAATCACATCGATCTCGATGCGCTGGAAGCGATGGCCCGCTTTCCGGCCGTCGCTCATTCCTGAGCCACACCTACCCACACCAAGGAAGCCGACATGAAAAAGCCCTTCAAACAAGCGGTATTCGGCGCGGCCCTGCTATGCGCGGCGGCTATCGCTTCGGCCGCCGAGCCGCAGGCCTGCACGCAAGTGCGCATGGCAGGGCCCGGCTGGTCCGATATCGACGCCACCAATGCAATGACCGGCGTCGTGCTTAAGGCGCTCGGCTACAAGCAGAATGTGGCGAACCTCTCGGTGCCGATTACTTATCAGGGCTTGAAGAAAGGGCAGATCGATGTGTTCCTCGGCAACTGGATGCCAGCGCAGGCGCCGCTCGTGAAGCCGTTCGTCGAGGAGAAATCGATCGATGTCGTACATCCGAATCTGAGCAACGCGAAGTTCACGCTGGCTGTTCCCGACTACGTGGCAGCGGCGGGCGTCCATACGTTTGCGGACCTCGAGAAGAACGCCGACAAGTTCGACAGCAAGATCTACGGCATCGAACCGGGCGCGCCGGCGAACCAGAACATCAAGAAGATGGTTGATGAAAAGGCGTTCGGTTTAGGCGGCTGGAAGCTCGTGGAGTCGAGCGAAACCGCCATGTTGACGCAAGTCGATCGAGCCGTGCGAGACAAGAAATGGATTGTATTTTTGGCGTGGGAACCGCACTTGATGAACACGAAGTTCAAGCTGACTTATCTCGATGGCGGCGACCAGTACTTCGGCCCGAACTACGGCGGCGCCACCGTGAACACGGTCGCGCGTTCGGGTTACGAGGCGCAATGCCCGAACGTCGCGCGGCTTTTCAAGCAGCTCACGTTCAATGTCGATCTTGAGAACGGCGTCATCACCGAAGTGCTAGAGAAGAAGACGAGCCTCGACCTGGCCGCGACCGATGCGTTGAAGCGCCACCCCGAGTTGCTCAAGACCTGGCTCAACGGCGTGAATACCGCGAGCGGCGCGAACGGCCTTCAGGCGGTGCAGACGGCGCTTGGCGTGAAATAGCGGCGTAGTCGCAACTGGACAGATTCGCGTCGCAATGGGTCGAGCGGTCATCAATATGGACCCTTACTTTTACGTCATCGACGCATGCGTCAATGCGCCGCTCAAGCTGCACTGCAACCCCAAGCCCCACGTCACACGAAGGCCGCTGACATCGCGCGGCGGCTTTCGCTTCGTCCATTCAAACACGCAGGTCCAGCAGGGGAAAGCCAGATGAAGAAAAGAAATGCCGCCCGGCTCGCAGGACTCACGCTAGCGGCGAGCACCGCCAGCGCGCCCGCGATCGTCCATGCGCAAAGCAGCGTCACGCTATACGGCATCATCGATGCGGGCATCACCTACGTGAGCAACACCGGTGGCGCGCATGCCTGGAGGTTCGACGACGGCATTTCATACGGCAACCGGATCGGCTTCAAAGGCGTCGAGGATCTCGGCGGCGGCCTGCAGGCGGTCTTCGTGCTCGAATCGGGCTTTCGCCTGGGCACCGGGCGTTACACGTTCGGCGGCGCCGAGTTCGGACGGCAGGCGTATGTGGGCCTGAAGAATTCATGGGGCACGTTCTCGCTCGGCAACCAGCTCGACATGACCGAGGAGTTCGTCTATCTCTACAACATCTCGGCGTGGGGCAGCGGCTACGCGATCCACCAAGGCGACTTCGACCGCATGAATGGTGACCGCCTGCCGAACTCGGTCAAGTTCCTGTCGAACGATTTCGCCGGCTTCACGTTCGGCGGCATGTATTCGTTCGGCAACCAGGCGGGCAACTTCCATCAGAACAGCGCGTGGAGCGTGGGCGCGCACTATGCACGCAACACGTTCAACATCGGCGCGGCCTATACGCAGTTGAACAATCCGTTCGGCATCTACGCGTTCGACCCTTACGCGATGATCGGCACGCGCACGTTCCTTGGCCAGCCGACCGTCTCCGTCGACCCGGCGACGGGCGCCGTGACGGACCTGTACAGCACCAACGCGTTTCCGGTCGACAAGCAGGGCGCGTTCGCGATCGGCGCCGCGTACTCGTTCGGCGACTTGATGCTTTCGGGCAACTTCACCTACACGACGATCAAGGGCTTGGGCGAGACCTCGCACATGCAGGTGTATGAGGGCGGCGCATCGTACAGCTTCACGCCGGCACTCGCGCTCTATGGCGGCTATCAGCACACGCGCTTCGAGGGCAATCACTGGAATCAGGGATCGCTCGGGCTGCACTATCTGCTGTCGAAGCGCACCGATGTCTATATTTCCGGCGACTACCTGCGCGCATCGGATGGCGTGAACGCGGTGATCGGCTATAGCTTTACGCCGTCGTCGTCGAACACTCAGAGCGACGTGCGGATCGGCATGCGGCATTCGTTTTAAACGCTATTCGCTGACGGCTTCCAATGTTTGACCGGAAGCCGTCGAGCGCAATGCGCTGCGGTCGTGTCGCGGGCTCGTGCCGAAGCGCACTCGATACGTGCGCGAAAAATGCGATGGCGACTCGAAGCCGCACGCGACGCACACCGCCATGATCGACATGTCGGTCTGCTGCAGCAATTCGCGCGCACGCGTGAGGCGCAGGCCGAGATAGAAGTGCGTCGGCGTATCCTTGAGCGCCGAGCAGAAGAGGCGTTCGAGCTGGCGCCGCGTCACGCCGATCGACTCGGCGAGTTCATCGGGCGAGAGCGGCTCTTCCATGTGCTGCTCCATCACGCCGATGACCTGAATCAGCTTGCGATTGTGGATGCCGTAGCGCGCCGCGATCTCCATGCGCTGATGATCCGAGCGCTGCCGGATGCGCCCGAGCACGAACTGCTCCGACACCTGCGCCGCGAGTTCCGCGCCATGACGCCGCGCGATCACATCGAGCATCAGATCGATCGATGCGGTGCCGCCTGCGCACGTGATGCGCCGTTCGTCGATTTCGAACAACTCCTGGCTCACTTCCAGGGACGGATAACGCTCCTTGAACGCCGACGCGGCTTCCCAATGCACGGTGGCGCGCTTGTTTTCGAGCAGGCCCGCTTCGGCGAGCAGGAAGCTCCCCGTATCGATGCCGCCGAGCGTCACGCCCGCGCGATCCAGCCGCCGCAGCCAGTCGCCGATCTCGCGCGTATAGCACGCAAGCGGCTCGAAACCCGCGACGACGAAGACGGCGCTCGCGTTTTTCACGGTATCGAAGGCGCCTTCGGCGTTGAGCGAAATGCCGTTGCTCGCGGTGACGGGGCCGCCGTCGGCGCTCAGAATGTGCCATCGATACAGCGCGCCGCTGAAGCGGTTCGCGACGCGCAACGGTTCAATCGCCGACATGAAGCCGATCGACGAGAACTCGGGCAGCAGCAGGAAGCAGAAGTCTTCGGTCATCGGGTGATGAGACGCGTTAGGCAACTCGTCAACGTAACAAGCCTAAATGTGGTGTGCAATCGGGCGTCGCCCGGGGGGGTGTTTGTTTCAACCGTTTGATGCGCTTGTGCTCCGATGGAACTTGCTTTCTTTGCGGTTTATTAGCTCTGCCCCTGTCCGGGGCGGGACTCACTTTCTTTGCTGCTGCAAAGAAAGTAAGCAAAGAAAGCAGCTTCCCACCGCCAGTGCTAACGGTCCATCACTCGCATAAGAACGGATTGGCGCTGGAGAGTAAGTGTCGCCCTCACGGAGGAACGAGGCTTGGCTCGCGGACCCACTGTGGCAACGCGCAGTACAACGGACCGGTGCAGCAGTCATACATCCATCCTCGCGCTACGCGCTCAGACGTGGGGTGCACCGCGCAAAGAATCCAAGGTAACAGGGAGCGCAAGCACGAGATGGCTTTTGTGAACCCCACGTCGGAGCGAAGCGAGGACGGAGCCAAACGGAGTGCATACCACTCCGAGGAAGTGCGCGTTGTCACAGTGGGTCC
>NZ_FCNW02000025.1 GCF_001544475.1 Caballeronia humi
CCGAAAACCTGGAAGCCGCGTCGCCATCAAGCGCCCACACTTATCGGCTGTTAGTTTTTAAAGAACATTCGCGAGAACCCGCACCCAACCTTCAGCGCTTCGTTCTGCGTCGCTGCATCAGCAGCAGAGAAACGAGATTATGAAGAACGTTTTGTGACTCGTCAACCGGTTTTTTTAACCACCCAACCTGTCGAGCGCGTCGTAGCACCCATCCAGCAAGGCTCTCCGACTTAAGCACCCACCCCTCCTTCCCGCTCCCTTCGCCGCCCAGTGAGCTGCGAAGGAACGGAATTCTAGTGCCCGCCTACGCGTTTCGCAAGCGGTTTTTCAAAGATTTTTACTAACGCTTGTCGCGTCCATTTATGTACGTGAATTTATGCACGTGACGATAGCAAAGCGGGCTTGGCCGATTGGTCGGCTTTCGGCGTCGACCGGTAAAAGCGGCTGCATAGCGACTACAATTAAAGGTTCTCTGCACCTGACCACTCCAATACCTATGCGCTCGCGAATCGCCAAACGTCTTCCTCCGGATGCCGACAAGCTCGTCGGCCTCGCACTAGCCTTGTTCGCGTCCGGCAGCCGCATCGAGGATCGCTTCTGGGAAGCGCGCCTCGATGCGCTTCTCGCGAAAATCGTGCGCAACGGCAATCAGACGACGCTCGACGCCGCTCTCGATCACCTTCAGCAAAATCATCCCGACGCCTACGGCGCGCTCGCCGACATGGCCGAGACGCACAGTGAATCGTTCACGACCGACATCGACGGCACGTCCCACGAAGCCCTCCTGATCGCCGCGCCGGTCCTCGCGTGGACGCGCTATGCGATTCCTTCAGGGCCGCTGAAGGCCGACGTCGCCGACGCGCTGCGCACGCAAATGCAGGCGCACGTGCTCGGCGCGGGCGCGCGCATCGCGGTCGCGCCCTATCTATACAGCATCGACCAGTTGCCGCGCCATCACATCGATACCGCGCGTCTCGCGCAACAGCTCATGCAGACCGCCCTCGGCGGCCCCGCGGCGCGCCTGAATCTTTCCGATTTGCCCGAAACGTCGCCGATTCTCGCCGACCCGCGTTTTCTGCTCGCCATCGCCGTCGTGCCGGCTGGCGCGCCGCTCTTTCGCTGGCAGGAAGACGAGAACGGCAACCGGATTGAGCGCGGACAATGCCTCGAACAGTGGACCGCGCAGGGCGGCCCGAGCTTCGCCGCGATCCTGCCGGGCTGCGAACTGGAGTGCCTGCTGCCGGACGCCTACTACTCCGCTTGCCGCGACGCCGACGAGCAAGTCCGCCCGCACACCGTGCGCACGGCAGTTCGCTATCTCTTCGATACGCTCGGCGCGGCGCCCCAGGAATTGCGCGCGGTGATCGCCGGCTTCGGCGAGCGGCGAGTCGACGAATACCGCATCGGCTTTACGCGGCGCGGCAGCAATGAGGTGATCTACGGCGTCGTCTGGCCGCTTTATGGTCGCGAGAACGGCGAGATCGGCATGGAGGACGAGGCGGTCGATCTCGAAGGCGCAGATGGCCCGGTCGAGGAAATCGTTGCGCTCTTGAAGAAAACCGGCGTCTCGGAAGTGCGCCGCCATGCGGGCCGCTTCGAACCGGAATACTGCGACGACTGCGGCGTGCCGCTCTACGCCGATCCGCTCGGCGAAATCGTCCACGCCGAAATGCCCGAGGACGCCGAGCCCGCCCAGCCGCATTTTCATTGAAAGGCGCTGCGTCACATCCTTGAAAAGCAAGCCCCGCCATCGAGCGGGGCTTTTTGCATTTCGGCCTATGCCATCCGGACAGGGCGCCAAACCGCGCGGATTTTGTCACTATTGGATCGGCGGCGCATCGATCGTCGCCAAAGGGTTCGGCCGGAGAGAGCCGACCGCGTAAAACCAAAACCATAAGAGGCAGGCATGAAATTCACACTGATCAATTCGAATCCGGAACGGCGCGAGGGGCTCAAGACGCTGCTGCGGCATATCGACCGCCAAGGGCAGTTCAACGAGGCGAAGGACTGGCGGCAGGCGCGGCACGCCATCGCGCGGCTGAAGCCGGATCTGATCGTGATCGACTGGCAGGAAAGCATGAAACCATCCGATCTGCACGACTTGTTGCTCCTTTGCCCCGGCACCCCTGCAGCGGTCATCGTCGACGATGTGACGGGCGACCGCGCCCGGCGTCTCTTGATGGCGGGCGCGCTCGGCGTCGTCCCGCGGGCGCTCGATCCGCAATTGCTGGTGCGCGCGCTCGAGATGGTGCTGCTCGGCGGTCACTACGTGCCGGCAGGCGCGCTCGACCCGAACCTCACGGCCGAGTTCGCGCCGCGCCGTTTCGCCGATCCCCTGAAGTTCATGCAAACCACGCGGCGCTGCACGACGCTCTCGCCGCGCCAGCAACAGATCATGCGCTGCGTGCACATGGGCAATACCAACAAAGTAATCGCAAAGACGCTCGGCATCAGCGAAGGCACTGTGAAGATCCACCTCGCGAGCATTTTCCAGCAGCTCGGCGCCGTCAATCGCGCGGCGGCCGTCGCGATCTACAACGGCTGGCAGAACGGCTGTCTCGAAGTTCTGCGACGCGAAGACCATGCCGCGATTCGCCCGACACTTGGGCAAGCCGGGCCGATTCCCTTGCGCGCGGCGAACGCTCGCTATCCCGATCCGGCCGACAATGACGAGCAGATGCTGCTCGCGGCCGAGCCCGTCAAGCCTTTCGGGCCGTGATGAAACCTGTGGCAGACGCCGATATGCCGGACGGGCCGTGACGAAGCGGGTGGCGAGGCATGCAATTCGGGCGGTGATAAAACTCGTGGCCGGGCGCCGCGCATTCTCGTTGCGCCTTAATGAGGTTCGTGGCGGGGCCCGGCACGTCGTCGGACCATGACAAGGGCGACGGAGGCCGGCCCGCCGGACAGGCCGTAACGAAGCTGGTGGTGAGGCATGCTATTCGGGCAGTGATAAAGCTCGTGGCCGGGTTCCGCGTCCCCGTTGCGCCGTAATGATGCTCGTGGCAGGGCCCGGGAGGTCGTCGAACCATGACAAAGCCTGCGGCCGTTTGTTGCGCCACTTGGCGCGCATGTTTTACGCGCAACGAGTAATATGCGACTCATGGGGTTCTTCTACACACCGCTTCCGCTTTGGCTCTCGGCCGGTGGCTGGATCGTCGCCGCGGGCGCGCTCGCGCTCGCGTTTGCGCAGAAGCCCTTTCGCCGTGTGCAGGACCCAACGCTTCAACATGTGTGGCTCGGCATCATCGTGGCGATTACCGTGCTGTGGGCGTGCAATGCCTGGTTCGACGACGGGCCGGTCATCCACCTGCTCGGCGCCACGCTGATGGTCACACTGTTCGACTGGCAGCTTGCGCTGATTGGCATGGCCGCCACCACCGCCCTGGCGGCGGTCGTGCTCGATGCCTCCTGGCTCACCGCGCCGTTCACCTATCTCCTGTTCGGCGCGTTGCCCGTCGGCGTGTCGACGCTCTTCGAGCGCGCGAGCAACGCCTGGCTGCCGCGCAATCTCTTCACGTTCATCATCGGTCACGGCTTCATCGTTTCGGCGCTCGCCGTCGGCGCGGCGTGCGGTGCGATGGTGCTGTTCGAATTCGCGCTCGCCGGTCGAATGCTCCCCGTTCCTCCAGCCTTTATGCGCGGGTCGCTGTTGCTCGGCGCCGGCGAGGCTCTCTTCACCGGGCTTCTTACCATACTCATTTCGGTCTACAAGCCCGCGTGGGTCACGACTTACGACCTCCGGCGCTATCGTCTCGATCGCGGACCGCGTGTCTGAATCGAGTGCTGCAACGTTGCGGCAGCCCTTGTGCTGAAGGCAAATCGTTGCAGTAATTGCGATAAGATGGAACTCCTTCCCCCTGCAAGGCATCTTACGTGCCTGTGTCTTTTTTGCGCCGAAATTGATGGAAAGAAATCACGCATCGCGCCGACTGCTTCGGCTGGCCGGCCGGTTGGTCGTATGCGCCTCGCTCGCCTGCACCGCCACCGCTTTTGCCGACTCGCTCGATGAACGCAACGAACTCGTCCACCACTTCGTCACCGATTTTCACGCCAATCCGCTGATCGCCGATTGCGCCGCACATGGCAGCTTCGTCGCGAGTACGTCGACGGCGTTCGATCACGTCGAGTTCCCCGCTACTTCGTTCGATGCATCGCACTCGTCGCTGATGCCATGGAACGATTCCTTCGATGATCACAAGCAGCGCATCAAGGTCGACAACGTGGTGACGGTCGAAGGACTCGGCGTCGGCAAGAACGCCGATCGCGATCCGGCCACGCTCAAGTTCCGCTGCGGATACGTCGGCAGCCAGATGCTCGCGTTCGGGTGGAACGATCCGGTGCCGCCGTCGAAAGCCCGCGCCGAACCGCGCTCGACGCGTGGAGGCAAAGGCAAGCACTCGACGAAGGGCAAGTCCAAGTCGTCGAATGCGGCGGCCAAGTCGTCGAGCAGCAAATCCACGAAATCAAATTCGAAATCGACCAAGAAACACTGAGCCATCAACCGCGGAGAAAGACCAAGGGCGTGATCACCAAGCGGTGATCACGCCCTTCTCTTTTGGCGCCGTAGCTACAACAGAAACGTCAGAACGTTTCGACGTGACGCAAGATCGCCTGCAGCATCGACGCCCCCAGCGCCGCGCTGCGCTCGCCGTTCCAGCCGACGCGCTCGTCCGGCAAGCCCGCGTTGTCCTTGAACGGCATTTCGAGCGTCAGCGACAGGCAGCCGAACGCATTGCCGATGTATTTCGACGCGAGCTTCAGCGCATCCGTCTGATACTTGCTCGACTCGTAGCCGTGCACGTCCTGGAAGTCCGGGCTCGACTGCTTGAAGAATTCGATGAACGCCGCCTGTTCCTTCGACTGCCGTTCCGTGAAGCCGGGCAGCATTTCCGACCCAGCGACGAACACGTAGGGAATCGCTTCGTCGCCGTGGATATCGAAGAAAAGATCGCAGCCGCGCGCGTGGATCGCGTTGCGCACGCACAGCACTTCGGGGCTGCGAGCGGCGTCCGGCTCCATCCACTCGCGGTTCAAGTTCGCCCCCGCCGCGTTGGTGCGCAGGTTGCCGAGCACGCTGCCGTCCGGGTTCATGTTCGGCACGATATGGAAGACGGCGCGATCGAACAGCTTGCGCGCAACCGGATCGCCCGACCAGTCGCCCCAGCCCGCGAGACGCTTGACGAGCCCTTCGACGAACCATTCCGCCATCGTCTCGCCCGGATGCTGACGCGCGATGATCCAGATGTTCTTCTTCGGCGCGGCGTCGTCGGCGCTGGAGACGCCGAGCGTGAGCACCGACATCGGCCGGCCCTGAACGGTCTGGCCGATCTCGGTGAGCGCGGCATGCGGCATCTGCTGGACGGCGCCGAGGAACTCCGAATGACGCTCCTCGCTGTACGGCTCGAAGTACGCGTAATAGATGCGGTCGAAGTCCGGCGTGTGGTCGATCGTCATCACGCGGCCGTCGTAGGACGTCGGCACGCGGAACCAGTTCACGCGATCGTAGCTCGCGACCGCCTCATAGTCGCGCCAGCCTTCGGCGAACGCGCAGTCGGCGGCGTTTTCGAACGTCATCACGAGACGCTCGCCGCGCGCGCCCGACACCCGGAAATAGAACCACTGCGCGAATTCGGCGTGGCTGTCGGGGCGAACGCGCAGGCGGACGTCGGCGGGATTGTCTGCTGCCACGACGTCGATGGCGCCGGCGTCGAAGTTGCTCGTAATTGAAATGCTCATGACGTTTCCTTTATTCCATCACTCGGCGATACGCCGGCGAAACACGTAAGTCGTATCGTTCGATGCTTTTTTGTCGAACTTGTAGCCTTCGCTGTGAAAGCCTTGCAGCCCTTCGGGCGCGTCGATGCGGTTTTCCACCGCATAGCGCGCCATCATCCCGCGCGCGCGTTTCGCGTGGAAGCTGATGATCTTGTAGCGGCCGCCCTTCCAGTCCTCGAAGACGGGCGAAATCACGGGGGCCTCCAGCTTGTTCGGCCTGACCGACTTGAAATACTCCTCCGACGCGCAATTGATCAGCACGCGCGCGCCGCGCTGCTTTTTCATCTGCGTGTTGAGCGCCGCCGTGATGCGCTCGCCCCAGAACGCGTACAGGTCGCGGCCGCGCGCGTTTGCGAACTTCGTGCCCATCTCCAGCCGGTAAGGTTGCAGCAAATCGAGCGGCCGCAGCAAGCCGTACAGCCCGGAGAGCACGCGAACATGATTCTGCGCGTAGTCGAGATCGCTCGCCGACAGCGACTTCGCGGCGAACCCTTCGTACACGTCGCCGTTGAACGCGAGCATCGCCTGCTTCGCGTTGTCCGGGCCGAACCGCTTCGACCAGTCGGCGTAGCGCTGGAAGTTGAGCTGCGCGAGCGGGTCCGAAATGCTCATCATGCTGCCGATTTGCTGCGGCGAGAGCTTTCTCAGGCCGTCGATCAGTTCGGCGGCGTCGTCGATGAATTCGGGGAGCGTGTGCTTCTTGACGTGCGGCGGGGTCTCGTAGTCGAGCGATTTGGCTGGCGAAAGAACGATTATCATGGAGGCTCGCCGGCGCACCGCCGACGATCAAGGACACAAACCTCCGATTGTATCGAATGGAAAATTCCCCTGCGTCGCCCGTATTGAGCGTGGTGCTGGATTCGAACGTGTGGATCGACATCCTCGTGTTCGACGATCCCGCCACCCGCCCGATCCGCGCCGCGCTCGAAGCGCGCACGCTCATCGCGCTGATCGACGCGCGCTGCCTGAACGAACTCACGCGCGTGCTCGACTATCCGCAGTTCGTGCGGATGGCCGTCGACAAGACCGCTGCGCTCGCAACCGTCGCGCGCCTGTCGCAACTGATCGCGCCCGAGCCGCCGGCCGACGAACGCCCGCTGCCCAAATGCCGCGATCGCGACGACCAGAAGTTCCTCGAACTCGCGCATGCATCGAGGGCGGCGTGGCTCGTGTCGAAGGATCGCGCGGTGCTGAAGCTCGCGCGCCGCACCGCGCGCGACTTTGGCTTCCGGATCGCGCAGCCCGCGCCGTTCGTCCTGGCTTTCGAAGCTGAGGACCTCGCCGAATCCGCTGCTGTTTAAAATAGACCGCGAAACCGTACACGCCACCGCCACCATGAACGCCACGCACGAACTCACTCAAACGCCCGCCGAACTCGCCTTTCCTTCGCGCCTGCCGAACGTCGGCACGACGATCTTCACCGTGATGAGCGCGCTCGCCGCGCAAAAGGGCGCGGTCAATCTCGGCCAGGGCTTCCCCGATTTCGATTGCGATCCGCGCATCGTCGATGCGGTCGCCCAGGCGATGCGCGACGGCCACAACCAATACCCGCCGATGGCTGGCGCCGCGCCGCTGCGCCAGGCGATCGCGAAGAAGATCGACCGCCTCTACGGCCGCGAATACGACGCCGATCGCGAAATCACCGTCACCGCCGGCGCGACGCAGGCGCTTTTGACCGCGATCCTCTGCTGCGTGCATCCGGGTGACGAAGTCATCGTGATCGAGCCCATGTACGACAGCTACGTGCCGTCGATCGAACTGGCGGGCGGCACGCCGGTGTTCGTCGCTCTGGAAGCGCCGGACTATGCGCTGCCCTTCGACAAGATCGCCGCCGCAATCACGCCGAAGACACGCCTTTTGATGATCAACACGCCGCACAATCCGACCGGCCGCGTCTGGCGCGAAGCCGACATGCGGAAGCTCGAAGAGATCGTGCGCGGCACGAACGTGCTGATCGTCTCCGATGAAGTCTACGAGCACATGGTCTACGACGACGCGCCCCACGAAAGCGTATCGCGCTATCCGGAACTCGCGAAGCGCAGTTTCGTGGTGTCGAGCTTCGGCAAGACGTTTCATGTGACGGGCTGGAAGATCGGCTACGTGGCCGCGCCGACCGCTCTGACCGCCGAGTTCCGCAAGGTTCACCAATTCAACGTGTTCACCGTCAACACGCCGATGCAAATCGGCCTCGCGCACTATCTGGAGGACCCGGCGCCGTATCTGAACCTCCCCGCGTTCTATCAGAAGAAGCGCGACTTCTTCCGCGCCGGCCTCGCGAACTCGCGCTTCAAGATGCTGCCCTGCGACGGCACGTATTTCCAGACCGTCGATTACTCGGCGATCAGCGACCTCCCTGAAGCCGATTTCGCGCAATGGCTCACGAGCGAGATCGGCGTCGCGGCGATTCCGGTCTCGGCGTTCTATCACGAGAGCCACGAATCGGGAGTCGTGCGCTTTTGCTTCGCGAAGAAGGAAGAGACGCTGCAACTCGCGCTCGACCGTCTCGCGAAACTCTGACCGATGGCGCGGGCGATGCGAAAGCCGTTTCGTTCACCCGCGCTTCTGCGCTTCCATATAGGCGAGCCGGTCCGCCGTCACCTGTTGCGCGGCGGGCCGCTCGCCGACCTTCTTGACGTGCGCCTTCCAGTCGATACCGGCGTCGAGCAGGAAATCCCTTCCGTAGACCACCTTCGTCGCCAGCCCGACGAGTGGCAGGCTCACGAACGCGCAGACATCGGCGATACTGAAGTCAGGGCCCGCGACATACGGCCCGAATTTCGCGATCCGCGCGAAGCCCGCGGCATGCCGCGTCAACAGCTTTTCGACGCGCGATTTCGTGTAATCGGTGACGGTGCCGCCGAAGAACGCCTGCTTGTACAGATCGCGCGCGACGAGTTCCAGATGCATGTCGATGAACACCGACAATTCGCGCGCCTTCGCGGCGGCGTAAGAATCGGCGGGGAAAATGGGCTTGTCCGGATACGCCGCCGCCAGATATTCGACGATCACCTGCGACTCGCAAAGCGGCCCGGCATCGGTGTCGATGTACGGCACCTTGCCGAGCGGCGAGCGCGTGAACGTGATCTCGTCCTGGGCGAAACCCGCGCGCACTTCCTCGAACGGGATGCCGTGCTCGAGCAGTACGAACTTGACCTTGTTGAAATAATTGGACAACGGAAACCCGTACAGCCTGATCATTGCAGCATCTCCTTGTTTGAATCCAAGCGTCTCCCTTGCGAAGACGTGACACTATCCCAAAAACAGCACGGCCGTGCTAACTTGCAGATATCAGGAGTCGAGACACACCATGAGCTTTCGCGATTTTGACGTGGGGACAATCGGTATCGTAGGCAGCGGCGCGATGGGGCGCGGCATCGCGCAGATCGCGGCCCTCGGCGGACTCACCGTGCGTCTCTTCGATACGAACCCGCAAGCGGTCGCCGCCGCGCGCGACTATCTTTCCGACACACTGAACAAGCTCGCGGCAAAAGGCAAGATCAAGGAAGCCGACGCGCACACCGCGCTCGCGAACGTCCACGCGGCGAACGAGATCGGCGCGCTGTCGGATTGCCAGGTCGTGATCGAGGCGATCGTCGAGAAGCTCGACGTGAAGCGTGCCCTCTTCCGCGATCTCGAAGCCGTGGTCGGCGAGCGCTGCATTCTGGCGTCGAATACATCGTCGCTGCCGATCACCGCGATCGCCGCCGGATGCGCGCATCCCGGGCGCGTCGTCGGCTATCACTTCTTCAACCCGGTGCCGTTGATGAAAGTCGTCGAAGTGATCGACGGCCTGCGCGGCGACCCGACCGCCGGCGACGCGCTCATGGAACTCGCGCGCCGCATCGGCCACACGCCGGTGCGCGCGAAGGACATGCCCGGCTTCATCGTGAACCACGCCGGACGCGGGATGAACACCGAAGGCTTGCGGATCGCGAGCGAGGGCGTGGCGAGTTTCGTCGACGTCGACCGGATCATGCGCGAGCAGGCCGGGTTCAGGCTCGGGCCGTTCGAACTGCTCGACCTGACCGCCCTCGACGTGTCGCATCCGGTGATGGAGTCGATCTATCACCAGTTCTACGAGGAGCCGCGCTTCACGCCGTCGCCGATCACCGGCACGCGGCTCGCGGGCGGGCTGATCGGGCGCAAGGCGGGCGAAGGCTTCTACAAGTACACCGACGGCAGGCAGCAGACGCCTGACGAAGCACCCGCGCCGACCGCGATGCCGCGTCGCGTATGGATCAGCCGCGCGTCGCATGGAGCGCGCGAGCAGGTGCTGAAGCTGATCGCGAAGTCGGACGTCGCCGTCACCATCGATACCGGCAACACGCCCGCGCCCGACTCGCTGATCATCGTGACGCCGCTCGGGCACGATGCGACGACCGCCGCGCTCGCCGAGAATCTCGACGCAACGCGCGTCGTGGCCGTCGACACGCTCTTTCCGCTCGATACCGTCGCGCGCCGCACGCTGATGACGACGCCCGCGACCTCGCACGCTGCGCGCGACGCCGCGCACGCGCTTTTCGCCGCCGATGGCGTGCCCGTCACCGTGATCCGCGATTCGACCGGCTTCGTCGCGCAACGCGTGGTGGCGACGATCGTCAACATCGGTTGCGACATCGCGCAGCAGCGGATCGCGACGCCGCAGGACATCGACCTCGCCGTGACGCTCGGCCTCGGCTATCCGCACGGGCCGCTCGCGCTCGGCGACACGCTCGGCGCGAAGACGATCCTCACGATCCTGCGCAACATGCACAGCGTGCTGGGCGACCCGCGCTACCGGCCTTCGCCGTGGCTCGCGCGCCGCGCGCAGCTGGGCCTTTCCCTCACCCACCCCGAGGAATAAGCGATGAGCGCCGAACTTCTGACCCACCGTCCCGCCGGCAGCGACTCCACGCTCGTCCTCAAGCTCTCGAACCCGGGCGCGAAGAACGCGCTGCATCCTGACATGTATGCCGCCGGCATCGAGGCGCTCAACACGGCCGAGCGCGATGCGTCGGTACGCGCGATCATCCTGACCGGCGCCGACAACTTCTTCTGTGCGGGCGGCAATCTAAACCGGCTGCTGGAAAACCGCGCGAAGGAGCCGTCGGTGCAAGCGTCGAGCATCGACTTGCTCGGCGAATGGATCAGCGCGATCAGGGCGTCATCGAAACCGGTGATCGCGGCGGTAGAAGGCGCGGCGGCGGGCGCGGGCTTTTCGCTAGCGCTCGCGTGCGACCTGATCGTTTCCGCCGACGACGCCCGCTTCGTGATGTCGTATGCGCGCGTGGGCCTCACGCCGGATGGCGGCGGCTCGTGGTTTCTCACACGCGCCCTGCCGCGCGCGCTCGCGAGCGAAATCCTGCTGGAAGCGAAGCCGATCGGCGCGGTGCGCCTGCACGACGTCGGCGTAGTCAACCGTCTGACTCGACGTGGCACCGCGCTCGATTCGGCGGTCGCCTGGGCCGACGATCTCGGCAGCCTGTCGCCGAAATCGCTCGCCCGCATCAAGTCGCTGATCACGTCCGCCGACGTCCAGCCACTCGCCGCGCATCTCGACGCCGAACGCGACAGCTTCGTCGATGCCCTGCATCACGGCGACGCGCTCGAAGGCATCAACGCGTTCCTCGAAAAACGCCAGCCAAACTACAAATGAGCGCCTACGAGTTGCCTAAACGCCGCCGCATCTTTCTGATGCGTCACGGCGACGTCACCTATTTCGACGACTCCGGCCGTGGCATCGATCCCGTCAGCGTGCCGCTGAACGAACGCGGCCGCGAGGAAGCGAGTGCGGCGGGACGCGAGTTCGCGACGCAAGGCGTGCGCTTCGATCGCGTGATCGTGAGCGGCTTGCCGCGCACGCTCGAAACGGCGCGGCGCGTGCTGGACGAGTGCGGCCAGTCGGTGGACATCGAAATCTGGCCGGAATGGGAAGAGATTCGCGGCGGCCATCTGAAGAATCTTTCGACGGACGACATCGAGCGCGCGTTTCTCTCCGTGTTCGATGGCGTCGTGCCGGAGGAGACGCAGTTTCTCGGCGGCGAGACGATCGGCGAATTGCTCGATCGCGTGCTACCGGCAATGGCGCGGCTGCGCGCGGACGCATCGTGGGATACCGTGCTGCTCGTGCTGCACGGCGGCGTGAATCGCGCGCTGCTGTCGCATGCGATCACCGCCGGCGGTCGCGCGTTCTTCGGGCATCTGTCGCAGGCGACCGGCTGCATCAACGCGCTCGATGTCGGCGAGAAGAGCGGCGACTGGGTCATCCACGCGATCAATCATTCGCCGCCCTCGCCGCTTCACACCGGCGTGCGCAATACGACGATGGAACTGCTCTACGCGCAATTCATCAAGTTCTCACGGTCGATCCGCAGTTCATGAAGTGACATCCCATCGATCCGGGCGCGCATACACAGCGTCGTCGACGACGCGGCCCAGCGCCCGGACCAGAACACGGAGGAGACAATGCCAGACAGCGACGCCCAGCAGCCGCAGGATTTTTCCGCGTTCGAAGGAACGCGGCCCGTCAACGAGCGCCTGCGCTTCGACACCGATGCGCTCGCCGCGTGGCTCGCCGCGCACGTCGATGGTTTCGTGGGACCGCTCACCGTCGAGCAGTTCGCGGGCGGCCAGTCGAATCCCACGTACAAGCTGATCACCCCCGCGCGCAGTTATGTAATGCGCTCGAAGCCCGGTCCGGCGGCGAAGCTCCTGAAGTCGGCGCATGCGATCGAGCGCGAGTATCGCGTGATGCATGCGCTTGCCGCCACTGACGTTCCCGTCGCGAAGATGTTCGCGCTCTGCGAGGACGAAAGCGTGATCGGCCGGGCGTTCTATGTGATGGAGTTCATCGAGGGCCGCGTGCTGTGGGACCAGGCGCTACCCGGCATGACGCTGGCCGAGCGCGGCGCCATCTACAACGAGATGAATCGCGTGATCGCGGCGCTGCATTCCGTCGATGTCGATGCGATCGGCCTCGCGGACTACGGCAAGCCCGGCAACTACTTCGAGCGGCAGATCGGGCGCTGGAGCAAGCAGTACGTGGCATCCGAGACCGAGCCAATCGAATCGATGAACAAGCTCATCGACTGGCTGCCGAAACACATTCCGCGCGGTTCATCCGAAGCAACCGAGCGCGTCTCGATCGTTCACGGCGACTATCGCCTCGACAACCTCATCTTCCATCCGAGCGAGCCGCGCGTGCTCGCCGTGCTCGACTGGGAACTCTCCACACTCGGCGATCCGCTCGCCGACTTCGCTTACCACTGCATGGCGTGGCACGTCGATCCGTCGCAGTTTCGCGGCATCGGCGGACTCGACTGGGCCGCACTCGGCATCCCCGACGAAACCGCCTATGTCGCGAAGTATTGCGAGCGGACCGGCTTCACTATCGAAGGCGACTGGAATTTCTATCTCGCCTACAACATGTTCCGCATCGCCGCGATCCTGCAGGGGATCATGAAGCGCGTGTCGGAGGGAACGGCATCGAGCGAGCAAGCCATCGACGCCGGCAAGCGCGCAAAGCCGATGGCCGAACTCGCCTGGCTTTATGCGCAGAAAGTCGGCGAGTGAGCGCGTCAGGCAAAACAAAAGGGAATCGCATGAATTTCGACTACACCCCGAAGGTGCAGGCGCTGCGCGAAAAACTGCTCGCCGTCTTCGATGAACACATCTATCCGAACGAGCGCGCGCTCATCGATGAAATCGCCGCCAATCGCTCGAACGGCAACGCATGGGTTCCTACTGAGCTTGTCGAAAAGCTGAAGGACAAGGCGCGCGAGGCCGGGCTGTGGAATCTGTTCCTGCCCGCCTCGGCGCGCGGCGCGGGGCTGACGAATCTCGAATACGCGCCGCTCTGCGAAATCATGGGACGCGTGCCGTGGGCGCCGGAAGTGTTCAACTGCAACGCACCCGATACCGGCAACATGGAGACGATCGAACGCTACGGCAGCGACGAGCAAAAGCAGCAATGGCTCGAACCGCTGTTGCGCGGCGAGATCCGCTCGGCGTTCCTGATGACGGAGCCGGAGGTGGCATCGTCGGATGCGACGAATATCCAGTGCAGCATCACGCGCGATGGCGACAGCTACGTGATCGACGGCCACAAGTGGTGGTCGTCAGGTGCAGGCGATCCGCGCTGCAAGGTCTATATCGTGATGGGCAAGACCGATCCGGAAGCGCCGAAGCACCAGCAGCAGTCGATGATCCTCGTTCCGGCGGATGCGAGCGGCATCACGGTGCATCGGCCGTTGAGCGTGTTCGGCTACGACGACGCGCCGCACGGCCACATGGACATCGCGCTCCAGAACGTGCGTGTGCCCGCATCGAACATCCTGCTCGGCGAAGGACGCGGCTTCGAAATCGCGCAGGGACGCCTCGGGCCGGGTCGCATTCATCACTGCATGCGTTTGATCGGCTTGGCCGAGCGCGCGCTCGAATTGATGTCGAAGCGCACGCTCGCACGCGTCGCGTTCGGCAAGCCGATCGCGCAGCATGGCGTGACGCAGGAACGCATCGCCGAGGCACGCATCATGATCGAGCAGGCGCGGCTGCTGACGCTCAAGGCCGCGTACATGATGGATACCGTCGGCAACAAGGGCGCGCGCGGCGAGATCGCGATGATCAAGGTGGTCGCGCCGAACGTCGCGTGCCAGGTGATCGACTGGGCGATCCAGGCGCACGGCGCGGGCGGCGTCAGCGACGACTTTCCGCTCGCGTATGCGTATGCGTCGGCGCGCACGCTACGCCTCGCCGACGGTCCCGACGAAGTGCATCGCAACGCGATCGCGAAACTCGAACTGTCGCGCTACATGGAACCGCACGGCTGAACCGGCGCACCGGCCGCTTCAGCACGGCTAATCGAAACATGGTCTAATTTTCGCCTGACTTTTGCGGCGTTTTGCTTGCTTGCACGACGCCGCCCCAATCATCGACGGGATTCAGGAGCGAAAATGATCGACGTCTATAGCTGGGCGACGCCCAACGGCCACAAGATCCACATCATGCTCGAGGAGACGGGGCTCGAGTACAGCGTGCATGCCGTCGATATCGGCGCGGGCGACCAGTTCACGCCCGACTTCCTCGCGATCAGCCCGAACAACAAGATCCCCGCGATCATCGACAACGCCGGACCCGAAGGCACGCCGCTCGCGCTGTTCGAATCGGGTGCAATCCTGCTGTATCTCGCCGAAAAGACCGGCAAGTTCCTGCCGGCCGATCCCGTCGGACGGTACGAGACGATTCAATGGCTGATGTTCCAGATGGGCGGTGTCGGACCGATGCTTGGGCAGACGCATCACTTTCGAAACTACGCGCCGGAGAAGATCGAGTACGCGATCAACCGTTATTCAAACGAGGCGCGGCGGCTCTATGGCGTGATGGACAAGCAGTTGGGCGTGACGCAGTACCTCGCGGGCAACGAATACACGATCGCCGATATCGCGACGTTCCCGTGGACGCGGTCGTGGGAAAACCAGGGCATCGTGCTCGACGAATTCCCGAACGTGAAGCGCTGGTTCGATGAGATTGCCGCGCGGCCGGCGGTGAAGCGCGGCGTAGAAGTGCTCGCGCGGGAGCGCAAGCCCTTCACCGACAAGGAAAAGGAAGTGCTCTTCGGTGCGACGCAGTACGCGAAGCACTGAGCATGTCTAGAAGTAGTGGCGCGTGATGAACTCGGCGACGCACACCGGCCGCTCGGCGCCCTGCCGCTCGACGGTCACGAGCCACTCGACCTGCACGCCGCCCGCATCGACATCGGCAACTTTTTCGATCGCGAAGGTCGCGCGCAGCATCGAGCCGACCGGCACCGGCGACATGAAGCGCACGCGGTTCAGGCCGTAGTTCACGCCCATCCGCTGCACGAGCGGCACGCATCGCTCGAGCCACATCGGCACGAGCGCGAGGGTCAGGAAGCCATGTGCGATCGCCCCGCCGAACGGCGACTCGCGCCGTGCGCGGTCAGGATCGACGTGGATCCACTGATGATCGTCGGTGGCATCGGCGAAGCGGTTCACGCGCCCCTGATCGACCTCGGTCCATTCGCTCTCGTACCGCGCGTGGCCCGCCGCCGCATGAAAATCCGCGGGACTGGCGAGGCGTGCCGCTGTCATCGGTTCGCTGCCGGGTTGCGCAAGCCGAAGAGCGCCGCCGAATCGACGGTCAGCACGAGTTCGCCGCGCTGGTTGTGCGCTTCCCAGCGCGTCGAGACGATGCCGCGATCCGGCTTGCTCGCCGAGACACGCTTGTCGAGCACGCGCACGGTCAGGCGCACCGCATCGCCGACGCGCACCGGCTTGAGCCAGCGGATGTTGTCGAGGCCGGGCGAACCCATCGACGTGGAATCGGCCAGCATGTCGCGCACGAGAATGCCCATCATCGCGGAACAGGTGTTCCAGCCGCTCGCGACGAGGCCGCCGAAGTGCGACGCCTCGCCCGCTTCCTCCGATGTGTGGAACGGCTGTGGATCGTACTTCGACGCGAATTCGACGATCTCCTCGCGCGTGAAGGTATGCGCGCTCAGTTGCCGCGCCTCGCCGACTTCAAAATCTTCGTAGCTGTAGGTCATGCTTGTTTCCCTGTCTCGTTTAAATGTCCGCGAAAGTCGAGAGCGACGCAAAGCGCGCGAGATGGTGATCGACGTCGCCGAGCGTCGTTTCGATGATCGCGAGGCGCTTGAACCAGTGCGCGGCCGCGACTTCGTTCGTCACGCCCATGCCGCCGTGCAGTTGCACCGCCTGCTGTCCGACGAAGCGCGCAGCCTGTCCGACGCGTGCCTTGGCGGCGGAAATCGCCTGACGACGCGCGTCGGCATCCGTGCTCGCGTAGCGCGCGGCGGCGAGATACGTGATCGAACGCGCCTGTTCGGCGTGGATCAGCATCTCGACCATGCGATGCTGCAGCGCCTGAAAGCGCGCGATCGGCGCGCCGAACTGCTGGCGGTTCTTCGTGTAGTCGACGGTGGCGAGGTTCAGGGCATCGAGCGCGCCGATGGCTTCCGCGCATAAGAGCAACGTCGCGTAATCGGCGATGTGTTCCAGCGTGGCCGCGCCAGTTCCGAGAGGCGTCGCGGGCGTGCCGGTGAATCTGAGCGTCGCGGCGCGCTGGCCGTCGATCGTCCGGTAATCGATGATTTCGGTGTTGACGGCATCGCGCGCGATCACGAAGAGCGCGATCTCGCCGTCCAGTCGCGCCGGCACGATCCAGTAGTCGGCCTGCGCGCCGTGCTGGACGATCGACTTCTCGCCGGTGAGAGCGTGAGTGTCGCCTTCGGCGCACGCGGTCGTGCGGATGTCGAAGAGGTCGTAGCGCGCGTGCGGTTCGTGGAATGCCACGGCGAGCCGGATCTCGCCCAGCGCGGCACGCTCCAGGAGCGCGTTGCCGGGCGATGATGAAGCCAGCCGCAACGCCTCGATACCCACCGCCGTCGCCCAATATGGTTCGACGACGAGTGCCCGCCCGAGTTCCTGCATGACGACGAGCATATCGAACGCTGCACCGTCGAAACCGCCCTGCTCCGACGGCACCGGCAGCGCGGTCAGTCCGAGCTCGGCGAACGCGCTCCAGTGCTTCGCATCGACGCCCGGCTCCGACGCCACGATCTTCTGCCGCGCGTCGAAGCGGTACTCGTTATCGAGATAGCGACGCAGCGCATCGCGGAACTGTTCCTGTTCGTCCGTGAAATTGAAGTCCATGCGCCGCTCCTCAGAGTCCGAGAATCATCTGCGCGATGATGTTCTTTTGAATTTCGTTCGAGCCGCCGTAGATCGAGGTCTTGCGGAAGTTGAAGTAGTACGCGGCGAGCGGCGCGGCATCGTCGTCGCCGGCAATGCTGTGTTCGCGCTCGCCTTCGAGGAACGCCGGATCGAACGCGGCGGCCTGCGGGCCGATTGCTTCGAACATCAGTTCGGTCAGCGCCTGCTGGACTTCGGTGCCCTTGATTTTCAGCATCGACGCCTCCGGTCCCGGCCCGCGCCCGCTCGTCTCGCTCGCGACAACGCGCTGCACCGTCACCTCCAGCGCCATCAATTCGATTTCAAGCGCGGCGATCTTTGCGCCGAATACGGCGTCATGCAACAGAGGCCGGCCTTGCTTCGTCTGCTTGAGCGCGAGTTGCTTGAGAAATACAAGCTCGCGCTTCGATTGCCCGATTCGCGCAATGTTCGTACGCTCGTGGCCGAGCAGATACTTCGCGTAAGTCCAGCCGCGATTCTCCTCGCCCACGAGGTTTTCGACCGGCACTTTCACATCATCGAAGAAGACTTCGTTGACTTCGTGATCCTCATCGAGCGTGATGATCGGACGCACAGTGATGCCCGGCGTCTTCATGTCGATCAGAAGGAACGAGATGCCCTCCTGCTTCTTCGCGGCGGGATCGGTGCGCACGAGACAGAACATCATGTCGGCGTGCTGGCCGAGCGTGGTCCACGTCTTCTGGCCGTTGACGACGTAGTGATCGCCCCGGCGATCGGCGCGCGTCCTGAGCGACGCGAGATCGGAGCCCGCACCCGGCTCGGAATAGCCCTGGCACCACCAGTCGGAGCCATCGAGAATGCGCGGGAGGTAGTGGGCTTTCTGCGCTGCGCTGCCGTATTTCATCAGCACGGGCGCCACCATCGATACCCCGAATGGCAACACGCTGGGCGCTCCGGCGAGGGAGCATTCTTCGTCCCAGATGTGGCGCTGGGTGGCGTTCCAGCCCGGACCGCCGTATTCCTTCGGCCACGCGACCACCGACCAGCCGCGCGCGCCGAGCAGCTTGTGCCAGCTCGCGAAGTCGTCGCGGTTCAATCGTTTGTGGTGGAGTACCTTGTCGCGCAGTGCGTGCGGCAGGCTGGCTTCAAGCCAGGCGCGGATGTCTGAGCGAAAGGCTTCGTCGGCGGGGGAATAGTTCAGGTCCATGCGCAGTGTCTCCTGTCATGGCCCGCAATCGACCACGCTGGAGACGCCGCGCAATGACTTACTGCAGCGGCTCTTTCAGTGCGGCCGGAACGGGCAGCGGCATCACGTCGATGCCTTCTTCGAGCAAGGCGTGCGCATCCTCGGGCGTCGTGACGCCGCGAATGTTGCGCGACGGCGCTTCGTTGTAGTGAATGCGCCGCGCTTCCTCGGCAAAGCGGTCGCCCACGTTCTCAGTCTTTTCAAGGACCTCGCGCAGGAACTGCAGCGCACGCGCCTGGACCGCGGACGGATCGACCGTATCGCCACTCGCGCGAGGCGGCGGCGTAGCGTCGTTCCGGCTTGACGACAGATTCAGGCGCGGCGCCGATGGCATGCGGCTCACCTCGGCTGTCGAGCAAACCGGACATGCGACCAGTCCGCGCGACAACTGCGATTCGAACTCTTCCGTTGAAGCAAACCAGCCTTCGAAGCGATGTTCGTGCGAGCACTTTAAATCGAGGACCTTCATGCTGATCGGAGCTTTGTCTGAGTGTATCTCAAAATCGCGTTTTTGGAACGATCGTTCGTAAAAACGCATTGGCGTGGTGGATTTGGAAAACCCGCACGGTGGAGGAATGATTCTAGCCTGTCGGCCCAGCGTCTGCCGAACGTACGTCCGGAAACGACAAAGCGGCCGTGACGGCCGCTTTGCATGCGATGTCGATCGGAAAATTCAGGCGTCGATCGGATCGCCGAGCTTCCACTCGCCCGACAGGATTTTTTCGACCCAGAACGCGCCGATGATCGTCTTTACGTCGCTGATCTTGCCGCTCTTGACCCATTCGGCGAGCTGCGCCTGCGTCGCGACGAAGGTCTCGAGGAACTCGCCGTCGTCGAGCTTGCTTTCGCCTTCGGTAAGGCCGCGCGCGAGATAGAGATCGATGAACTCCGTAGAGTACGAAATGACCGGATGAACGCGCGTCAGGAAAAACCAGTCGCGTGCCGTGTAACCCGTCTCTTCCTGCAACTCGCGCTTCGCGCAGGCAAGTTCGTCCTCGTTCGGATCAAGCTTGCCGGCGGGAAATTCAAGCAGCACCTTCCCGATCGGATAGCGGAACTGGCGTTCGAGCAGCACGCGACCGTCGTCGAACATCGGCAGGATCATCACGGCGCCCGGATGCTCGACGTATTCGCGCGTCGCGTGCTTGCCGTCGGGCAATTCGACCGTGTCGCACTTGAGCGTCAGGAACTTGCCTTCGTGAACGGTCACGCTTTCGACCGTCTTTTCGATAAGGCCGTCGTCGCTGTCGGGAAGAGAGGAATGGTCAGCCATCGTGCGCCCTATGCGAATGAGCCGCGACAGCGGATGAGCTGTCAGCGGCGTTTGACGAGGTATTGATACGTGAAGCCGGGAAACGCGAGCACGACGAACAGGCTGAAGGTGATGGCGTAGAACTGCCAGCCCTGTTCGAAGCGATTGCCCGCGCGCGCTTCGAGCATAAAGCCGAGCGCGCCCACGACAAAATAAAGGACGATCAGCTCGGCGATGCGAATCCAGGCATTCTTCTTCGCCGCCTTGATCTTGAGCGGCACGACAGCGAAGAGACGCTGGTTCAGAAACGGAAGGTTGGCGCCGACGAGCGCCAACAACACGATAAACCAGCCCGCAGCTGACATCAGAACGAGAGCGTATGCGTGATCGCCGTGAGACACGCCGACATCAGCGGACCCGGCACCAGGCCGAGCACGAGCACGGCCAGACCGTTGAACGCCAGCAGACCACGGTTCAGGCTGCTCGCGACGATCGGCGAGGCGTCCTGCGGTGCATCGAAGTACATCAGCTTCACGATGCGCAGGTAGTAGAACGCGCCCACCAGCGACGTAATCACGGCCAGCACGGCGAGCCACGTGAGGCCGGCGTTCATCGTCGCTTCGAGGACGGCGAGCTTCGCGTAGAAGCCGACCGTCGGCGGGATGCCGGCGAGCGAGAACATCATCACCATCATCACGAACGCGAACACCGGGCTGCGCTGATTCAGGCCCTTGAAGTCGTCGAGCGTTTCGGCTTCGAAGTCGCGGCGCGCAAGCAGCATCACCACGCCGAACGTGCCGAGCGTCGTCACGAGATAGATGATGCTGTAGAACATCGCGGAGCTATAGGCGCCGGCCGCGCCGGTCAGCTTGCCGTCGACCACGCCCGCGAGCAGGCCGAGCAGCACGAAGCCCATGTTCGAGATGGCCGAGTAAGCCAGCATCCGCTTGATGTTCTTCTGCACGATACCGGTGACGTTACCGACAATCAGCGACAGCGCCGCGAGGATCACCAGCATCTCCTGCCAGTCGACGGCGAGCGGCAACAGGCCCATCACCAGGAAACGCAAACCCCATGCGAAAGCCGCGACCTTCGGGCCGCCGCCGGTGAGGAGCGTCATCGCGGTTGGGGCGCCCTGGTACACGTCCGGCACCCACATGTGGAACGGCACCGCGCCCATCTTGAACGCCACGCCGGCCACGACGAAGATCACGCCGAAGAGCAGCACGGCATCGTTGATACGGCCCGATGCGACAGCCTTCAGCACTTCGTTCAGCTCCAGCGAACCGGTCGCGCCGTACAGCATTGAAATGCCGTAGAGCAGGAAACCGGATGCCAGCGCGCCGAGCACGTAGTACTTCATCGCCGATTCGTTAGCCTGCGGCGAGTCCTTGCGCAGCGCGATCACCGCGTACAGCGAGAGCGACATCAGTTCGAGGCCGAGATACAGCATCAGGAAGTTGTTGCCCGAGATCATCACGCACTGGCCGAGCAGCGAGAAAAGACCGAGCAGGAAGAAGTCGCCGCGAAACAGGTCGCGGTCTTCGAGATATTTCTTCGAGTAGATCACCGTCACCGCATAACCCAGGCACACGACCGCTTTCATGGCGCTCGCGAACGAATCGACGACGTACATGCGCGAGAAGTAGTAATGCGGCACCGGATCGAGCGCGACGAACGCGAACCACACGCCAACGACGAGCGTCGACAGCACGGCGATCAGATACGTGACGCGACGGCTCGGCGGTCCGAAGATCGTGTCGTTCAACCAGGCCACGACGATCGCGAGCATCAGGATCGTGTCGGGCAACAGGGCACTCATAGGGGCGTTTTGCATGATCTTTTAGTTCCTCCGCACGACGTTACTGGGTGAGCGGCAGCTTCGACTGCGCGACGTGGGAGAGGAGGTTTGCCACGGATTCGTGCATCACATCGGTGAAGGGCTTCGGATAGAGGCCCATGTACAGCGTGAAGATCGCGAGCACGGCCAGCATCAGGATTTCGCGCTTGTTGATGTCCGTGAGCTTCGCGACGTGGTCGTTCGTGACCGCGCCGAAGTGCACGCGCTTGTACATCCACAGCGTGTAGGCCGCGCCGAGGATCAGCGTGAACGTGGCAAGGAAGCCGATCCAGAAGTTGTACTTGACGGCAGCCAGGATCACCATGAACTCGCCGACGAAACCCGACGTGCCCGGCAGGCCGCAATTGGCCATCGCGAAGAGCATCGAGAACGCGGCGAACTTCGGCATCGTGTTCACGACGCCGCCGTAATCCGCGATTTCACGCGAGTGGACTCGGTCGTAGAGCACGCCGATCGAAAGGAACATCGCACCCGACACGAAGCCGTGCGAGATCATCTGGATGATCGCGCCTTCCACGCCGAGCTGGCTGAAGATGAAGAAGCCAAGTGTGACGAAGCCCATGTGCGCAATCGACGAATACGCGACGAGCTTCTTCATGTCCGTCTGCACGAGCGCGACAAGACCAATATAGATCACCGCGATCAGCGACAGCGTGATCACCACGGGCGCAAGGAAGTGGCTCGCGTCAGGTGCGATCGGCATCGAGAAGCGCAGAAAACCGTACGCGCCGAGCTTCAGCATGATCGCGGCCAGCACGACGGAGCCGCCTGTCGGCGCTTCCACGTGGGCGTCGGGCAACCACGTGTGGACCGGCCACATCGGCACTTTCACGGCGAACGCGAGGAAGAACGCGATGAACAGCAGCACCTGCGGCGTGAAGCCGATCTTCGCGGCTTGCCACGTGGCGAGGTCGAACGTGTGGGTCTGCGTGTACAGGTACAGGAGCGCGATCAGCATCAAGAGCGATCCCATCAGCGTGTACAGGAAGAACTTGAACGCCGCGTACACGCGGTTCGGTCCGCCCCACACGCCGATGATGATGTACATCGGGATCAGCGTCGCTTCGAAGAACACGTAGAAGAGCATGCCGTCGGCGGTCGAGAACACGCCGACCATGATGCCCGACAGGATCAGGAACGCCGCGAAGTACTGCGCGACGCGCGTCGTGATCACTTCCCAGCCGGCGATCACGACGATCACCGTAATGAGCGCGGTCAGCACGACAAACCACATCGAGATGCCGTCCACACCGAGGTGGTAAGTGATGTTGAAGCGTTCGATCCAGTTCGCCTGTTCGACGAACTGCAGCGCGGCCGACGACGAATCGAAGCCGGTGATGAGCGGAATCGTGACGAGCAGCCCGAGGATCGAGCCGATCAGCGCGACCCAGCGCGCGGGCGCGGGGTTGCTATCGGAGCCAACAGCCAGGACCAGGACGCCGAATACGATCGGCAGCCAGATCGCGACACTGAGAATCGGAAAAGAGTGCATAGGGTCCCTCGCCTTATTTGCCGCCGAGCGTTACAAACAGGGTCAAGAGCCCCAACATGCCGATAATCATGGCGAACGCGTAGTGATAGATGTAACCGGATTGAAGGAAGCGGATCACGCCGGCGAACCAGCCGACGAACCGCGCACTGCCGTTGACGATACCGTCGATGACGGCGACGTCGCCCTCCTTCCAGAGTCCGCGGCCGATCGCGACCGCGCCCTTTGCAAAGACGACTTCGTTGATCTTGTCGAAGTAGTACTTGTTGTCGAGCAGCGCGTAGACGCCCGGGAACCGCGCGCGGATCTTGCCCGGCAGGTCCGTGCGCTTCAGGTACAGGAACCACGCGACGACCACGCCCGCAAGCGCCAGCCACACCGGCAGGCCCGTGAGCGAATGCACCGCCATCGCGGCCCAGCCGTGGAATTCCTCGGCCATTTCGTGCAGCGCCGGATGGTTCTCGCCGATGAAGATGACTTTCTCGAACACGACGCCGTGCGCGAAGAAATCGCCGTACAGCAACGGACCGATCGCGATCGCGCCGATCACCACTGACGGAATCGCCAGCAGGACAAGCGGCAGCCAGACCACCCATGGCGTTTCATGCGGCACGTGCGCGTGACCGTGATCGTGATCGTCATGACCGTGACCATGATCGTCGTGACCGTGGCCGTGCGCCGCTTCGATCGCCATCGGCGATTCCGGATGCTTCGGACCGCGGAAGCGCTCCTCACCGTGGAAGACCATGAAATACATGCGGAACGAGTACAGCGCCGTGACGAACACGCTCGCCACCACCGCGAAGTATGCGAAGCCCGAACCCGCCAGATGCGAATACTTCACGGCCTCGATGATCGAATCCTTCGAATAGAAGCCCGAGAAGAACGGCGTGCCGATCAGCGCAAGCGACCCGATCAGCGACGTGATCCACGTGATCGGCATGTACTTGCGCAGGCCGCCCATGTTGCGCATGTCCTGATCGTGGTGCATGCCGATGATCACCGAACCCGCGCCGAGGAACAGCAGCGCCTTGAAGAACGCGTGCGTCGCGAGGTGGAACACCGCTACCGGATACGCCGACACGCCGAGCGCCACCGTCATGTAACCGAGTTGCGACAGCGTCGAGTAAGCGACGACGCGCTTGATGTCGTTCTGCACGACGCCGAGGAAGCCCATGAACAGCGCGGTAATCGCGCCGATCACCGTGACGAACGACAGCGCCGCATCCGAGTGCTCGAAGAGCGGCGACATGCGCGTCACCATGAAGATACCGGCCGTCACCATGGTTGCCGCGTGGATCAGCGCGGAGATCGGCGTCGGGCCTTCCATCGAGTCCGGCAGCCAAACGTGCAGCGGAAACTGCGCCGACTTACCCATTGCGCCGATGAAAAGACAAATACACGCGACGGTCAACAGGCCCCAGTCGGTGCCCGGGAACGTCATGCCCGCGAGCTGGTTGCCTTGCGCAAAAACCTCACCGTAGTTGAGCGACCCGCCGAACGCGAGCAGCAAGCCGATGCCAAGCAGAAACCCGAAGTCGCCGACGCGGTTCACGATGAACGCCTTCATGTTCGCGTAGATCGCGCTTTCGCGGGTGTAGTAGAAGCCGATCAGCAGGTACGACACGAGACCCACCGCTTCCCAGCCGAAGAAGAGCTGCAGGAAGTTGTTGCTCATCACGAGCATCAGCATCGAGAACGTGAAGAGCGAGATGTACGAGAAGAAGCGCTCGTAGCCGTCGTCTTCGGCCATGTAGCCGATCGTGTAGATGTGCACCATCAGCGAGACGAAGGTCACGATGACCATCATCATCGCGGTCAGCGAATCGACGAGGAAGCCGATTTCCATCTTCAGCGAGCCGACGTTCATCCATTGGTAGATGGTGGCGTTGAAGCTCGCGCCCTTCATCACGTCGACGAGCACGATCGCGGACAACACGAACGAGATCATCACGCCGAGAATGGTCACGCGATGCGAGCCCTTGCGCCCTACCGCTTTCGCGAACAGCCCGGCGATCAGCGAGCCGGCTAGCGGCGCCAGCGGAATCGCGAGCAGAAGGTTTTCATTGAGTGTCGTGGACATAACAGCCTAGCCTGAATTTAACCTTTGAGCTGATCGAGATCCTCGACGTTGATCGTGTCGAGGCTACGGAACAGGGTCACGAGAATCGCGAGACCGATCGCCGCTTCGGCGGCGGCCACGGTCAGCACGAAGAACACGAAAATCTGGCCATGCACATCGCCGAGATAGTGTGAGAACGCGACGAAATTGGTGTTCACCGCGAGCAGCATCAATTCGATCGCCATCAGGATGATGATCACGTTGCGGCGGTTCAGGAAAATCCCGACGATGCTGATCGCGAACAGGATCGCGCCGAGCACGAGGTAATGGGCAAGACTCAACATTTTCTTCTCTCCTTCTCGCTCAGCCTTTGTTGTCGACCGTGCCCGCGCCGGCATTGCCGGTTACCGGGGGATTGGTCGCCGCATCGGGCGCTTCCGTTTCAGACTTCATCTTGACCAGGCGCACGCGATCCGACGCGCGCACCTTCACCTGCTCGCTGATCGTCTGGCGCTTGTTGTCTTTCTTCTCGCGGATCGTGAGCGCGATCGCCGCGATGATCGCGACCAGCAGGATCAGGCCCGCGATTTCAAATGCGAAGATGTAGTCGGTGTAGATGACCTTGCCGATCAGGCGCGTGTTCGACATCGCCGCCCCGCCGCCGACGCCCGCGCCCGCCGTCACGTCATGCACCGGCGTGACCGTCGCGCCGAAGCCGTGCCAGAGGATCAGCGCGGTCTCGATGATGATGATCGCGCCGACGATGCTCGCGAGCGGCACGAACTTCTTGAAGTCACGGTGCAGTTCGTCGAGGTTGATGTCGAGCATCATGACCACGAACAGGAACAGCACCATCACGGCGCCGACGTAGACGAGAACCAGCAGGATCGCAAGGAATTCGGCCTGGAGCAGCATCCAGATCGCGGCCGCGTTGAAGAACGCGAGCACGAGGAACAGCGCGGATGCCACCGGATTGCGCGAAGTGATCACCTTCAGCGCCGACAAGGTCAGCAACAGCGCGAAGATATAGAACAGTACGGTCGTGAATTCCATGATTACCGGTTCATCGTTAGGCCATCATCAGGCATTGTGTTGTGACGCGGGCGCTGGCCTGCGCCGCGTTTGCAGCGCATCCGGCGCGCGGGCCGGAACAGCAGGTGTCATCGTTTCGAGCGGGGACGTCGTTCTGATTCTTCCCCGTGCCAGCAGATCAGCGGTAAGGCGCGTCAGCCGCCTTCGATGCCGCGATTTCCGTCTCGTAACGGTCGCCGACTGCCAGCAGCATGTCCTTCGTGAAATACAGGTCGCCGCGCTTCTCGCCGTGATATTCAAGGATGTGCGTCTCGACGATCGAATCGACCGGGCAGCTTTCTTCGCAGAATCCGCAGAAAATACACTTGGTCAGGTCGATGTCGTAGCGCGTCGTGCGGCGGGTGTTGTCGGCGCGCGTCTCGGACTCGATCGTGATCGCGAGCGCCGGGCACACCGCTTCGCACAGCTTGCACGCGATGCAGCGCTCTTCGCCGTTCTCATAGCGGCGCAGCGCGTGCAGGCCGCGAAAGCGCGGGGAAATCGGCGTCTTTTCCTCTGGGAACTGCACGGTGATCTTGCGCTGGAACGTGTAGCGTCCCGTCAGCGCGAGGCCTTTGAGCAGCTCGGTCAGGAAGAAGGTCTTAAAAAAATTCTGAATTGCGGTCATGGTTTAGTTCATCCGCCCATTATTTCCAGATGTTCAGCGGCGACATGATCCAGAAGCCGACCACCACCACCCACACCACCGACACCGGCAGGAACACCTTCCAGCCAAGGCGCATGATCTGGTCGTAGCGATAGCGCGGGAACGTCGCACGCGCCCAGATAAAGACCGACAGCAGAAGGAAAATCTTGAATACGAACCAGAAAAAGCCCGGAATGAACGACAGGAAGCCAAACGGCGCGTCCCAGCCGCCGAGGAACAGCGTCGTTGCGATCGCCGAGATCACGATCATGTTGATGTACTCGGCGAGGAAGAATAGCGCGAACGCCATGCCCGAGTAATCGATCATGTGACCCGCGACGATTTCCGATTCGCCTTCCACCACGTCGAACGGGTGACGATTCGTTTCGGCGATGCCCGAGATGAAGTACACGACGAACATCGGCAGGAGCGGCAGCCAGTTCCACGACAGGAAGTTGACGCCGAAGCCGGCGAAGATGCCGCGCTGCTGCGACGTCACGATCTCCGACATGTTCAGCGACCCGGCCACCATCAGCACGACGACGAGCGCGAAGCCCATCGAGATTTCGTACGACACCATCTGCGCCGCGGCGCGCATCGCGCCGAGGAACGCGTACTTCGAGTTCGACGCCCAGCCGGCGAGAATCACGCCGTACACGCCGACCGATGAAATCGCCATCACGTAGAGCAGCCCGGCGTTGACGTCGCCGAGTACCGCCTTCGCCTGGAACGGAATCACCGCCCACACGGCGAACGCCGGGACCACCGTCATGACCGGCGCGATCAGGTAGATCCACTTGCTCGCCTGGCTCGGCTGGATCACTTCCTTCAGCAGGAGCTTCAGCACGTCGGCGATCGGCTGCAGCAAGCCCATCGGACCGACGCGGTTCGGTCCCAGACGCACGTGCATCCAGCCGATGAGCTTGCGTTCCCATAGGATCAGGTACGCCACGCACAGCAGGATGACGACGGAGACCACCAGGATGCGGACCAGCGCCCACACCGTCGGCCATGCGACGCCGAGAATCTGCGTGCCGCCCGCGTTGATCGTATCGAACAAGCCCATTTACGCCTTCTCCACTACCAGTTCACCGAACAAGCCGCCGAGCGCGGCGCCAGCAGCCGTCCCCGCCGACACGCGGACCACCGTTTCCGCCAGGTTCGCATCGCGAACCGCGGGCAGGACCACCGAGAGGTTGCCTTGAGCGACGCGCACCGCGTCGCCGTTCTTCAGGCCGAGCTTGTCGAAGAGCGACGTTGGCAACGCGGCGACGTTCGCATCGCGTGCGGCGGCCGTCAGATGCAGCGATTCCGCGCGGCGCGAGAGCGCGTCGGCGTGGTAGATCGGCACATCGGCGAGGCGCTCGAACTTGCCTGTTTGCGTCGTGGCCGTCGCCGTCTTGCGCGCCGGTGCGACGGTCGTCTTGTTCGACAGTTGCGCCGTCAGGTCGCCCGTTCCGAGCGCGGCATTGCGCACTTCTTCGGCGGTATCAAACTCGAAGCCCGGCAGGCCGAGCACGCTGCCCAGCACGCGCAGAACCTTCCAGCCCGGACGCGTCTCGCCGAGCGGTCGCACGATGCCGTTGAACGACTGCGCGGTGCCTTCGGCATTGACGAACGTGCCCGACGTCTCCGAGAACGGCGCGATCGGCAGCAGCACGTCGGCGTAGTCCGCGCCGTGCTTGAACGCCGACAGTGCAACGACCATCTCCGCCTGCTTCAACGCGGCGAGCGCTTGCGCGGGGTTCGCCGTATCGAATTCGGGTTCGACGTTCAGGAGCACGTAGCCCTTGCGCGGCTGCTCGAATACTTCACGGGCGTTCAGGCCGCCCTCGCCCGGCAATGCATCGACGAGATGCGCGCCGACCGTGTTCGCCGCTTCCGTCAGGAAGCCGAGTGTCGCGCCGGTGTTGTCGGCGATCCATTGGGCCGCCGCTTGAATCTGTGCGAAATCGGGATGCTGGACCGCGCTGTTGCCGAGCAGTACGACGCGCTTCTCGCCCGCCGACAGCGATGCCGCCACGTCCTTCGCCGCCGCTGACACTTCGCGCCCGGCGAATGCGTCCGGCAACGCGACGCCGCGCCCTTCGGCCACCGCCGCAGCGATGCCCGCGAGTTGGTCGAGCCACGCCGACGGCGCCGCGACCACGCGATGCGCGGCCGGGATCAACGAGTCGTCGTTGCTGGCGTGCAGGAACGTGAGCTTCGCGCCGCTCTTCGCAGCCTGACGCAGACGCGCGGCGAACAACGGATGATCGCGACGCAGGAACGAGCCGATGACAAACGCGGTATCGATATTCGACAGATCCGCGATCTTCACGCCGAGCCACGGCGCACCGACGCCCACGGGCGCCGAGAAATCGCTCTGACGCAGACGGAAATCGATGTTCGGCGTACCGACGCCTTCAGCCAGTTGCTTCAGCAGATACAGTTCTTCGACCGTGCTGTGCGGCGTCGCCAGCAATGCGACGGCGTTGGCGCCGTGATCGGCCTTGATGCCCTTGAAACCCTTTGCAACGTATTCGAGCGCCGTCTGCCAGTCTGTTTCGAGCCACTTGCCGTCCTGCTTGAGCATCGGCGTGGTGAGACGGTCGGCGCCGTTGAGCGCTTCGTACGAGAAACGGTCCTTGTCCGAGATCCAGCATTCGTTGATGGATTCGTTCTCCATCGGCAGGACGCGCATCACGCGATTGTTCTTCACCTGCACGACGAGGTTCGCGCCGACGGAATCGTGCGGGCTCACCGACTTGCGCCGCGACAGTTCCCACGTCCGCGCGCTGTAGCGGAACGGCTTGCTCGTGAGCGCGCCGACCGGGCACAGGTCGATCATGTTGCCCGACAGTTCGGAATCGACCGTCTTGCCGACGAACGACGTGATCTCCGAATGCTCGCCGCGACCCAGCATGCCGAGTTCCATTACGCCAGCCACTTCCTGGCCGAAGCGGACGCAGCGCGTGCAATGGATACAGCGCGTCATTTCTTCCATCGAGATCAGCGGACCGACGTTCTTGTGGAACACGACGCGCTTTTCTTCGTTGTAACGCGACTGCGACTTGCCATATCCGACGGCCAAGTCCTGCAGCTGGCATTCACCGCCCTGATCGCAGATCGGGCAATCGAGCGGATGGTTGATCAACAGGAATTCCATCACGGACTGCTGCGCCTTCACGGCCTTGTCCGACGTCGTGCGCACGATCATGCCCGCCGACACCGGCGTCGCACAGGCGGGCACGGCCTTCGGCATCTTCTCGACTTCGACGAGACACATCCGGCAGTTCGCCGCGATCGACAGCTTCTTGTGATAGCAGAAGTGAGGAATATACGTATCGACCTTGTGCGCAGCCTGGATCACCATGCTGCCCTCAGGCACCTCTACCGTCTTGCCGTCAATTTCTAGTTCAACCATGATGGGGAATGGTCCTTAACCTTTTTTCGCTCACGCGGTAAGCGCTTCGGACGCCGCGTGGTGCGCGTGTCCGCCGACGAGACAATGCTTGTGCTCGACGTGATATTCGAATTCGTTCCAGAAGTGCTTCAGCATGCCGCGCACCGGCATGGCGGCCGCGTCGCCGAGGGCGCAAATCGTGCGGCCCATGATGTTTTCGGCCACCGAGTTCAGCAGATCCAGATCTTCCTTGCGGCCAAGACCGTGTTCGATACGATGCACGACGCGATACAGCCAGCCCGTACCTTCGCGGCACGGCGTGCACTGCCCGCACGATTCCTCGTAGTAGAAGTACGACAGGCGCAACAGCGAGCGCACCATGCAGCGCGTTTCGTTCATCACGATCACCGCGCCGGAACCGAGCATCGAGCCGGCCTTCGCGATCGAGTCGTAGTCCATGTCGGTTGCGAGCATCATCTCGCCCGGCACGACCGGCGCCGACGATCCGCCCGGAATCACCGCCTTGATCGACTGGCCGCGCACGCCGCCCGCGAGTTCCATCAGCGTCGAAAACGGCGTGCCGAGCGGAATCTCGTAGTTGCCCGGACGATTGACGTCGCCCGAGATCGAGAAGATCTTCGTGCCGCCGTTGTTCGGCTTGCCGAGTTCGAGGTAATTCTGCGGGCCGATTTCCAGCAGGAACGGCACGGCAGCAAACGTCTCGGTGTTGTTGATCGTGGTTGGCTTGCCATACACGCCAAAGCTCGCCGGGAACGGCGGCTTGAAGCGCGGCTGGCCCTTCTTGCCTTCGAGCGATTCGAGCAGCGCCGTTTCTTCGCCGCAGATATACGCGCCGTAACCGTGGTGCGCATGGAGCTCGAACGAAAAACCCGAGCCCAGGATGTTCGCGCCGAGATACCCGGCCGCGCGCGCTTCTTCCAGCGCCGCTTCGAACACCTTGTAGGTTTCCCAGATTTCGCCGTGAATATAGTTGTAGCCGACGGTGATGCCCATCGCATACGCACCGATGGCCATGCCTTCGATCAACGAATGCGGGTTCCAGCGCAGGATGTCGCGATCCTTGAACGTGCCCGGCTCGCCTTCGTCCGAGTTGCAGACGAGATACTTCTGCCCCGGGAACTGACGCGGCATGAAGCTCCACTTGAGGCCGGTCGGGAAGCCCGCACCGCCACGGCCACGCAAGCCCGACGCCTTCACGTCGGCAATCACTTGCTCAGGGGGAATCTTCTCTTCGAGGATACGGCGCAACTGTTTGTAGCCGCCACGCGCGACGTAGTCTTCGAGATGCCAGTTCTCGCCGTTCAGGCCAGCGAGGATCAGCGGTTTGATGTGACGATCGTGGAGAGACGTCATTTCGAAAGTTCCTCGATCAACTGGTCGATCTTCTCGCGGCTCATGAAGCTGCACATGCGATGGTTGTTCACGAGCAGGACCGGCGCGTCGCCGCACGAGCCGAAGCACTCGCCTTCCTTCAAGGTGAATTTGCCGTCGGCGGTGGTTTCGCCGAAGTCGATGCCGAGCTTCTGCTTCAGATATTGCGCCGCGCTGTCCGAGCCGCCGTCCGGGCCGAGCTGACACGGCAGATTCGTGCAGAGCGTGATCTTGTGCTTGCCGACCGGCGACGTCTGGTACATCGTGTAAAACGTCGCGACTTCCTGCACGGCGACCGCCGGCATGCCGAGATAGTCGGCGACGAACTGCATCAGCTCGGGCGACAGCCAGCCGTGCTCTTCCTGAGCGGTAGCCAGCGCCGACATCACCGCGGATTGCTTCTGCTCCGCGGGATATTTCGCGATCGCACGATCGATTTCTTTCAGGCCTTCAGCTGAGATCATTTTCAGACACGACTCTTTCAATTCCTACCGAACGAAAACCTGCCGCGCCCTTCTTGTTGCGGCAGACCTGGCGTCCTGCTGTTGCTTGTTCGCTCGGTGTCCGCGGCGTTGAAGTCAGCGCGCGTCTCGCCAAGCGACCGAATTTGATCAGCGATCGATCTCGCCGAACACGATGTCCTGCGTCCCGATGATCGTCACGGCATCGGCGATCATGTGGCCGCGCGCCATTTCGTCGAGCGACGCGAGGTGCGCGTAACCGGGCGCGCGAATCTTGAGGCGATACGGCTTGTTCGCGCCATCCGAAATCAGATAGATGCCGAACTCGCCCTTCGGATGCTCGACCGCTGCGTACGTCTCGCCTTCCGGCACGTGGAAGCCTTCCGTGAAGAGCTTGAAGTGGTGAATCAGCTCTTCCATGTTGGTCTTCATGCCTACGCGCGACGGCGGCGCGATCTTGTGATTGTCGATCATCACCGGACCGGGGTTCTTGCGCAGCCACTCGATACATTGCTTCGCGATGCGCGTCGACTGACGCATTTCCTCTACACGCACGAGGTAACGGTCATAGCAATCGCCGTTCACGCCAACCGGGATATCGAAATCGAGCTGGTCATACACTTCATACGGCTGCTTCTTGCGCAAATCCCACTCGATTCCCGAGCCGCGCAGCATCGCGCCCGTCATGCCGAGTTGCATCGCGCGCTCCGGGCTCACCACGCCGATACCGACCAGACGCTGCTTCCAGATGCGGTTGTCGGTCAGAAGCGTCTCGTATTCGTCGACGCAATGCGGGAAACGGTTGAAGAAATCGTCGATGAAGTCGAGCAGCGACCCTTGGCGGGTCTCGTTCATCTTCGAGAGCGCCTTCGCATTGCGAATCTTGGACGCCTTGTATTGCGGCATTGCGTCAGGCAGGTCGCGATACACGCCGCCCGGACGATAGTACGCCGCGTGCATCCGCGCGCCCGACACGGCTTCGTACACGTCCATCAGGTCTTCGCGCTCACGGAACGCGTACAGGAAGACGGCCATCGCGCCGACGTCGAGCGCGTGCGAGCCGATCCACATCAGGTGGTTCAGTACGCGCGTGATTTCGTCGAACAGCACGCGAATGTATTTCGCGCGCACCGGCACGTCGATGCCGAGCAGCTTTTCGATCGCCATCACGTAGCCGTGCTCGTTGACCATCATCGACACGTAGTCGAGACGATCCATGTACGGCACCGACTGGATGAACGTCTTCGTTTCAGCGAGCTTCTCGGTCGCGCGATGCAACAGGCCGATGTGCGGATCGGCGCGCTGGATCACTTCGCCGTCGAGTTCGAGCACGAGGCGCAGCACGCCGTGCGCTGCCGGGTGTTGCGGGCCAAAATTCAGCGTGTAGTTCTTGATCTCTGCCATGGCGTTCTCTTAGTGTTTCAGACCGCCATAGCGATCTTCGCGGATCACGCGCGGCGTGATTTCGCGCGGCTCGATCGTCACTGGCTGGTAGACCACGCGCTTTTCTTCCGGGTCGTAGCGCATTTCGACATAGCCCGACACCGGGAAGTCCTTGCGGAACGGATGGCCAATGAAACCGTAGTCGGTGAGAATGCGGCGCAGGTCGGGGTGACCTTCGAACACGATGCCGTAGAGGTCGAACGCTTCGCGCTCGTACCAGTTCGACGACGACCAGACGTCGACCACAGACGGCACGATCGGCACTTCATCGTCCGGCGCGAACACGCGCACGCGCAGACGCCAGTTGTTCGAGATCGACAGAAGATGGAGCACGGCGGCGAAACGCGGGCCTTCGTAGGCGCCTTCGCCGTAGGTCGAGTAATCGACGCCGCACAAATCGACGAGTTGTTCGAAGCCGAGCTTGCGATCGTCGCGCAGTTGCAGGGCGACATCGGCGTAGTTGCTCGCCTTGACGACGACCGTCAGTTGCCCAAGCGCCTCGGTAATGCTCTGGAGGCGGTCGCCAAACGCCGCCTCGAGGTTCGCTTTAAGGGTCTCGAGTTTGCTTGCCATAATTGGGGAGGCTCAGGCCTTATGTACGGGCGATGGTGTTGGTGCGGCGAATCTTCGCTTGCAACTGGATTACGCCGTACACCAGCGCTTCCGCCGTCGGCGGACAACCCGGCACATAGACGTCGACCGGGACGATCCGGTCGCAGCCGCGCACGACGGAATACGAATAGTGGTAATAGCCACCGCCGTTCGCGCAGGAACCCATCGAGATCACCCAGCGCGGTTCGGCCATCTGGTCATAGACCTTGCGCAGCGCGGGCGCCATCTTGTTGCACAGCGTGCCGGCCACGATCATCACGTCGGACTGACGCGGACTCGGACGGAACACCACGCCAAAACGGTCGAGGTCGTAGCGGGCCGCGCCCGCATGCATCATCTCGACCGCGCAACACGCGAGACCGAACGTCATCGGCCAGAGGGAGCCGGTGCGCGTCCAGTTGATCAGCTTGTCAGCCGTGGTGGTGACAAACCCTTCCTTCAAGACCCCTTCGATACTCATTTGCTTTCCACTCCAGATGAGCAGCCAGCCAAAGCCGCCCATGAATCCGGTGATTTAACTGTCATTCCCAGTCGAGACCGCCCTTTCTCCAGATGTAGGCGAAACCGAGCAAAAATTCGAGCAGGAAAATCATCATGGCCATGAAACCCGGCCAGCCGATATCGCGCAGGGCAACACCCCACGGAAACAGGAAAGCCGTTTCAAGGTCGAAAATAATGAACAGAATGGCGACGAGATAGTAACGCACGTCAAATTTCATACGGGCGTCTTCGAAGGCTTCGAAGCCGCATTCGTACGGTGCGTTCTTTTCGGTGTCAGGCCTGTTGGGACCGAGGATCTTGCCGATACTGACCAACGCTATGCCTAAACCGGTGCCCACGAGCAGGAACAACAAGACGGGGTAGTAGGGTGCGAGGTTCAAGGCTATCCTCAAATCGGTTGGGTCAGTTAATTGATACGTGCGTTTCTTCCGGGACAGACCACCCGGTCAAGAATTTCGCTTCGGATCGCTCACGAACACAATCGGATCGTAAGCATACTCCAGAAGTGACAATGCCAGCCGAAGCGATGCATGCGGCTGGCATTGGATAACTTTGGTGCCGACGGCGAGACTCGAACTCGCACAGCTTTCGCCACTACCCCCTCAAGATAGCGTGTCTACCAATTTCACCACGTCGGCACTGTCTCGCAATCCGGGAAAACAACTTGTTATCGCTGCGAATCGCTTCAAGACTTGAATTATAACTGGGCCCAACAGTTTGTTCAACGCACAAAAAGCGAATTTCGCGAAAAATTTAATTCGGCATTTATTTGGGCACGTCAGCGCCCGGCGCGGACGAAACGACCGGCGCGGAAGCCGGCGCCGATCCAGCGACAGCCGCCGAAGCAGGCGCCGTAGCCGCACCCGCCAGCACGCCCGCCGATGTCTGCGGCTTGTAGCTGCCGAGATAGGTAAGCGCGAGCGTCGAAATGAAGAAGACAGCGGCGAGAACCGCGGTCGTGCGCGAAAGAAAGTTCGCCGAGCCCGTGGCGCCGAACAGGCTGCCCGATGCGCCGCTGCCGAAGGCGGCGCCCATGTCGGCGCCCTTGCCATGCTGCAACAACACGAGGCCGATAACGCCCAACGCCGACATCAACTGGACGACGATGATCAAAGTCTTCAAATACAGCATTTCCACTCACCCGAATCTTTAATGTTGACGCGACACCGAATGCGTCGCGCTTCCTGCCTACTGCTTGAGCGATGCCAGCTCAGTTCGACACGTCTTGTGCCGCCTGGCAAATTGCCAGAAAATCCTTCGACTTCAACGCCGCGCCACCGATCAGCCCGCCGTCGATATCCTGCTGCGCAAACAATTCCTGTGCATTATCCGGCTTGACGCTGCCGCCGTAGAGCAACGGCACGTCGGCGACCGATGCACCCTTCTCCGCCAGCTTCGCCCGCAGGAACGCGTGAACCTGCTGCGCCTCGGCCGAACTCGCACTCTTGCCCGTGCCGATCGCCCAGACCGGCTCGTACGCGACGACGATCCTCGCCGCCTGCTCTTCCGTCAGCACGAGCAGCACCGCTTCGAGCTGCGTGCCGACGACCTGCTCCGTCACACCGGTGTCACGTTGTTCGAGTGTCTCGCCGACGCACACGATCGGCGTAAGCCCCGCTTCCAGCGCCCGACGCGCCTTCACCGCGACGAGATCGGACGATTCGCGATGATACGCGCGCCGCTCCGAATGCCCAACGATCGCGTAGGTCGCGCCGAAATCGACGACCATTTCTGCTGCAACCTCACCGGTGTATGCGCCCTTCTCATACGCCGACACATCCTGCACGCCCCAGGCGACAACTGATCCGCTCAACAACGCCTGCGATTGCGGCAAATACGGACACGGGACGCAAACACCGACCCGCACGCCCTTCTGCAAAGCCGATGCCCCCGATGCCACCTCGGTCAACAGCGCGCCATTCTCCGCGAGCCGACCATGCATTTTCCAGTTCCCGACTACCAGTTTTGCTCGTTGTTTCGACATGTGTCTCGCCGCCCGGCCGCGCCGTTACGGGTTCTTGGTATGGTTTTCGGTGTGCGCGCCGATCTTTTCGATACCACGGCGCGCCGCGCAAATCGTCTGCAAAACACACGATTTTACTGTGTCGCGGCGAACCCGGTCAAACCGGCACGATTTTCGCCCGCGTGTCCCGCGCGTGTTACGCGCCCTGAGTCCAGTCCAGCACGATCTTGCCGACGTGCGTGCTGCCTTCCATCAGCGTGTGTGCTGCGGCGGCATCGGCGGCGGCAAAGACTTCGTGGATCACCGGCTTGATGCGCCCCGCCTCGATTTCCGGCCAGACGCGCTCTTTTAGTTGCGCCGCGATCTTCGCCTTGAACGCGACCGGACGCGGACGTAACGTCGATCCGGTGATGACGAGACGTCGCCGCAACACGTCGTTCAGGTTGATCTCCGCCTTTGCCCCGCCGAGCAGCGCGATCACGCAGACGCGTCCGCCATCCGCGAGCGCCTTCAGTTCGCGCGGCAGATAATCGCCCGCGACCATGTCGAGAATCACGTCGACACCGCGGTCGTTCGTGAGCGACTTCACCACTTCGACGAAATCTTCCGTCTTGTAGTTGATCGCCCGCTCGGCGCCCAGCGCTTCGCACGCGCGGCATTTTTCGTCGGTGCCGGCCGTGACGAACACGCGATGACCAAGCGCCTTCGCGATCTGGATCGCCGTCACGCCGATCCCGCTCGATCCGCCCTGGATCAGCAGCGTCTCTTCCGCGCCGTTTTCGCCCGCGCCGAGATGCGCGCGCTCGAACACGTTGCTCCACACGGTGAAAAACGTCTCCGGCAGCGAAGCCGCCTCGACATCCGACAAGCCCTTCGGCGCCGGCAGACATTGCTCCATTGGCGCGACGGCGTATTCCGCGTAGCCGCCACCCGCAAGCAACGCACACACGCGATCGCCCTTCTTCAGACCAAACGGATTGTGCTTCGGATCGAATGCGTCCTCGGCGGCGTCGACGATTTCGCCCGCCACCTCCAGCCCCGGCAAGTCCGACGCGCCCGGCGGCGGCGCATAGCCGCCCTTCCTCTGAAACACGTCCGGACGATTCACGCCCGACGCCGCGACCTTGATCAACACTTCGCCCGATTTCGGCGCGGGCAGCGGGCGCTCGCCCAGTTTCAACACTTCGGGTGCGCCAAATTCAGTGATTTCGATCGCTTTCATCTGCTTCCCTTTGAGTCGGATTCGTCGGTTTTCTTGACCGGATGGCGGTGTGGACGCCAGCAAAGCTTAATCCACACGGCCATCGAGTCAGGCAAAAAAACGGCCGGTGCGCAAGAAACGCGACCGGCCGGTGAGACGTTACCGCATTAGTGCTGCGGATGCGTCGGTTCTGCTTGCGGCGCACCTTCGTTCAGCAGCGCCTTCGCCGACAGACGCACGCGACCCTTCTCGTCCGTCTGGATGACCTTCACGCGAACGATCTGGCCTTCCTTCAGATAGTCGTTGATGTCCTTGATGCGCTCGTTGACGATTTCCGAGATGTGCAGGAGACCATCCTTGCCCGGCAGAATGTTAACGATCGCGCCGAAGTCCAGCAGCTTGAGCACCGGGCCTTCGTAGATCTGTCCGACTTCCACTTCGGCCGTGATGTTCTCGATGCGCTTCTTCGCTTCCGCCATGCCTTCGCTGCTCGTGCTCGCGATGGTCACGACGCCGTCATCCGAAATGTCGATCGTCGTGTTGGTTTCTTCGGTCAGCGCGCGGATCACCGAACCGCCCTTGCCGATCACGTCGCGGATCTTTTCCGGATTGATCTTGATCGTGATCATGCGCGGCGCGAACTCCGACAGCACCGTGTTCGTGCCCGGAACGGCGGACGTCATCTTGCCGAGGATGTGCATGCGACCTTCCTTCGCCTGCGCGAGCGCAACCTGCATGATTTCCTTCGTGATGCCCTGGATCTTGATGTCCATCTGCAGTGCCGTCACGCCTTGCGCCGTGCCCGCCACCTTGAAGTCCATATCGCCCAGATGATCTTCGTCGCCGAGGATGTCGGTCAGAACCGCGAACTTGTTGCCTTCGAGGATCAGGCCCATCGCGATGCCCGCAACGTGTGCCTTCATCGGCACGCCAGCGTCCATCAGCGCGAGACAGCCGCCGCAGACCGAAGCCATCGACGACGAACCGTTCGATTCCGTGATTTCCGAGACGACGCGGATCGAGTAGCCGAATTCGTCGGCGGACGGCAGGCACGCGGCCAGCGCGCGCTTGGCCAGTCGACCGTGACCGATTTCACGGCGCTTCGGCGAACCGACGCGCCCCGTTTCGCCGGTCGCGAACGGCGGCATGTTGTAGTGGAGCATGAAGCGCTCGCGATATTCGCCTTCGAGCGCGTCGATGTTCTGTTCGTCGCCCTTCGTGCCGAGCGTCGCGACGACGAGCGCCTGCGTTTCGCCGCGCGTGAAGAGCGCCGAGCCGTGGGTGCGCGGCAACACGCCCGTGCGGATTTCGATCGGGCGGACCGTGCGCGTGTCGCGGCCGTCGATGCGCGGCTCGCCGTTCAGGATCTGCGAGCGGACGATCTTCGCTTCGATGTCGAACAGCACGTTGCCGACCGTCGCCTTGTCGGCGGCGACCGAGCCCGATGCCGCGGCGTCCTGCTCGAGCGAAGCCGACGTCGCTGCGTAGATTTCCTTCAGCTTGGCCGAACGCGCCTGCTTGTTGCGCAACTGATAAGCGGCGAGCAGATCGGCTTGCGCCAGTTCCGTCACGCGGCCGATCAGCGTTTCGTTCTTCGGCGCCGGCGCCCAGTCCCATTCCGGCTTGCCACCGTCACGGACGAGTTCGTGGATTGCGTCGATCGCGGTCTGCATCTGCTCGTGGCCGAACACGACGCCGCCGAGCATGATTTCTTCGCTCAACTGCTTCGCTTCCGATTCCACCATCAGCACGGCGCGCTCGGTACCGGCGACGATCAGGTCGAGCGCCGATTCCTTCATCTGCGTGCGCGTGGGGTTCAGCACGTATTCGTTGTTGATGTACGCGACGCGCGCGGCACCGACCGGCCCGTTGAACGGCAGGCCCGACACGGCGAGCGCCGCCGACGCGCCGATCAGCGCGGGGATGTCGGCGGGAACGTCCGGGTTCAGCGACAGGACGTGGATCACGACCTGAACTTCGTTATAGAAGCCTTCCGGGAAGAGCGGACGCAGCGGGCGGTCGATCAGGCGCGAAATCAGCGTTTCGCCTTCCGACGGACGGCCTTCGCGGCGGAAGAAACCACCCGGGATCTTGCCGGCGGCGTAAGTCTTTTCGAGGTAATCGACAGTCAGCGGGAAGAAATCCTGACCCGGCTTGGCCGTCTTCGCGCCGACGACGGTCGCGAGCACCACGGTGTCTTCGATGTCGACGATCACCGCGCCGCCCGCCTGGCGAGCGATCTCACCGGTTTCGAGGCGGACCGTGTGTTGTCCCCACTTAAATTCTTTGACGATTTTATTGAACATCATCACTCCTTGTTCGTTACGCCGCGCTGCGCCCGATCGCAACTGCCGATGGACGGCGCTAAGCCAGTCGACGGCCGGACCGCGCAAGAAGAGGTGTGTTATGCCATTCCAACGCAACACGACACGCGAAGCGCATGACGCGCTGGAATGACACAAAGCTCCGCCGCGAGGCACAGGCCGGGTGTCGGATTCTTCAGAATCCCGGTGAAACAGGGTAAAGCGCTTGAAACACCTACCGGCCAGCGACCGTTCAAAAACAAAATGCCTGTATCAGCGGACTGACACAGGCACTTCGATGGACCGCTGGCCGCTTGTTGCCAATTACTTACGCAGGCCCAGCTTCTCGATCAGCGAGCGATAACGGTCAGCGTCTTTGCCCTTCAGGTAATCGAGCAGCTTGCGACGACGGCTCACCATGCGCAGCAGGCCGCGGCGGCTGTGGTGATCCTTCGTGTGAGCCTTGAAGTGCAGGGTCAGTTCGTTGATGCGGGTCGTCAGCAGTGCGACTTGCACTTCAGGCGAACCGGTGTCGTTGGCGGCGCGCGCGTATTCTGCGACGACGTCGGACTTCTTGACTTGAGCTACGGACATTGATTTTTCCTTTAAAACAGACAGGCGGTCACGGAAGAAAGGCCGTGCCGTGGGTTACTTGATCGCTTCACTTTCTTCATCGCTTCTTCGTTTTAGGATCGGTCCGATGGACACGTTGCCCCAAAGCCTCCCCAAAACGAAGCGCGAATTATAGCACAGCTCCGGTGCCCGTTGACCCGTGACGCTACGGCCGTGCCATGACGCAGGTCGTCGGCGGGGCGGTCTTGTCGGCGGGAAGCGCGAGCAGCGTGCGAAAGCCGTAGCCGGAGCCCTCGTTGTCGAAGCGCACCCCGGGCGTGCCCGCGCGATCCATCTCCATCACGTATAGGGGCTGGATCAACTGATGGTCCTGCGCGCGCATCGTGGACGCGTGGAAGCCGCTGTCGGACTTCATGCCCTCCAACGCCCGGGCGACGGCCGTCGGATCGGCGCTGCCGGCGCGGGTCATCGCTTCTGCAAGCATGTCGATCATGAGCGGCATGCGCAGCACGAGGTAGTCGTCGGCGGCCGACGGGTAACGCGCGCGAAACGCCTGATAGTACGCATCGGAGGCCGCGCCGCCCGCGTTCGGATGCCAGTCGGCGACGGCCACCACGCGCTTCACGCCCGCGTCGCCGAGCGCGGCCGGCGCGCCCAGACTGTTCCCGTAGAACGTGTAGAACTTCGTGTTCAGGCCCTGCTCGCGTGCCGCCTTGACGAGCAGCGTCAGATCGTTGCCCCAGTTGCCGGTCACCACCGCGTCCGCGCCGCTCGCGCGAATCTTGGCAACATACGGCGCGAAATCCTTCACGCGACCAATCGGATGGAATTCGTCGCCGGCGATCTCGATGTCCGGCCGGCGAGCCTTCAGCGCCCGCTGCGCTTCGCGGCTCACATCGTGACCAAAGCTGTAATCCTGGTTCAGCAGATACACCTTCTTCATCGACTGATCGCGCTGGATCACGTCCGCGAGCGCGTCCATGCGCATGCCGGCGTGGGCGTCGAAGCGGAAATGCCAGAAACTGCAGGCGGCGTTGGTCAGCGCGGGATCGTCGGCGGAATAGTTGAGGAACACGACGCGCGAATCCGGTTCACGCGCGTTCTGCTTGTCGATGGCGGCGATCAGCGCCGCCGCCACCGCCGAACTGTTGCCCTGCATCACGAAGCCGATCTTCTGGTCGACGACGGCGCGCAACTGCACGAGACTCGCTTCGCTGCTGCCCTTGCCGTCGAGCACAATGAGTTCGAGCGGATGCGCACCGTCGGCAAGTTTCACGCCGCCGCGCGCGTTCACTCGCTCGACGCCGAAGCGCAGGTTGCGCTCGACGGCCGCGCCGGCATTGGCGAACGGCCCCGACATGCCTTCGATCATCGCGATGCGGATCGGCGCTTTGTCGGCCGCCGATGCGGTCATGGAGACGGCACAAACCGCCGCCAACATCATTCCTGTCAATATTTGCAGTTTGTTCGCGCTCCGCATTGCCGATGTTCCACCCAGGGTCCGAGAGCGCGGATCATAGGCCGCGACGCATCGGTGGCGCAAGCCAGCGCCGAATATCCTGACCCCATGGCGGAAGCTTTTCACCGTTCGCGTGTCAAAATCGAAAACACCAAGAAATCCCGGCCGCAACGCCGGGGCACAAGGCTTCTGGAGGATTCCATGCCGCTCGAACCACACCGCGCCACCCGCGCCCTCGCCGCCTTTGGCCTCGCGCTGCTGCTTACGGCCTGCGCGCAGCCGTGGCAGAACTATCAGGCCGGCGCCGACGCATCGACGATCACCGCCCGCTTAGGCCCGCCGCGCGAAGTCTACGATCTCCCCGACGGCGGCAAGCGCCTGATGTGGCCGACGCAGCCGCTCGGCGAAGTCACCACCGCCGCCGACATCGACGCCTCCGGCAAGATCGTGAACGTGCGTCAGGTGCTCGACGAAAACGAGTTCTACAAGGCGCAGATCGGCACCTGGACGAAAAAGGACGTTCTCGTGAACTTCGGCCGGCCGGTCGAGACTTCGTATTTCCCGTTGATGAAGCGCGAGGTCTGGACCTACCGCTACATGGAGGCGAACGTCTGGTACATGATGTACAGCTTCTATTTTGACGACCAGGGCATCCTGCGTCTCACGCAGAAGACGCCCGATCCGCTCCATGACCCGGATCGGCGTAACGTGTTTTGAAACGCCCGCTTAAATCGTTCAGATCAATGATCTGATGAAAATGTCGCCCACTCAGGCGGCATTTTTTTATCAGTAGACGAATGTGAACTTTTTCTGAGAAAGTATTTCGTAAGGTTTCCGCTGCGCTGCAACGAAGCGCGGAAATATCGAGATAGCTGCCCCAGCGCGGTGCATGGCGTGGCTGCTCGTCCCCGAACCGGAGTTCACCTGATGAATCGTCCCAAACGCATGCTCGTCGAAAACATCGCCTGGGCGCGTGAAACCGCCGATAGCGATCACGCCTTCTTCCCTCGTCTGGCTGAAGGCCAAAGCCCGCGCGTGCTGTGGATCGGCTGCTCGGACAGCCGCGTTCCCGCCGAAACTGTCACCAACGCCAATCCCGGCGATCTGTTCGTGCACCGCAACATCGCGAACCTGTTTTCCCCCGCCGACGACAACGTGATGAGCGTCCTCGAGTACGCCGTGCGCGTGCTCAAAGTCGACGACATCATCGTCTGCGGGCACTACGGCTGCGGCGGCGTGCGCGCCTCACTCTTGCCGGCGTCGCCCGATTTGCCGCACGTGAACCGCCGCATCGCGCCGCTTTGCGCGCTGGCGCAGAGGCATCGCGGCGAACTGGAGCGCGTCGCCGATGCCGACGAGCGCGTCAACCGCCTCGCCGAACTCAGCGTGCTCGAGCAGGTGCGCGCGCTGCGCGAGACGCCGCTCGTGCGCGACGCCAACGCGCCGCCGCGCGTGCACGGCTGGATCTTCGGCCTGCACGATGGCCGCATCAAAGTCCTCGCGACGGGCTATCCGGACGACCAACCCGTCCTCTTCGAACCCGAACCCGCGCTCGAAACCGCCGGCCGCTAGGCCCGGCTCCGCTCATCCCGCAAACAATCCAATGCGGCGCCGAAGACGCCGCACGGCTCAACTCGTCCTGAGAAAACATGAACCTACGAGAAACCTTCGCCACCTTTCCGCGCGACATGTTCGCGGGCACTGTCGTCTTTCTGGTCGCGATGCCGCTCTGTCTCGGCATCGCCAACGCGTCGGGCGTCGATCCGTTCGCGGGCCTGCTCTCGGGCATCATCGGCGGGCTGGTGGTCGCGCTTTTGAGCGGCTCGCACCTGAGCGTGAGCGGCCCGGCGGCAGGCCTGATCGTGATCGTCGTCGATGGCATCGCCCGGCTCGGCAGCTTTTCCGCGTTCCTGCTCGCCGTGCTGCTGTCGGGCGCGATCCAGTTCGGCTTCGGCATGCTGAAGGCCGGGCGCTTTGCGGCGTACGTGCCGTCGTCGGTGATCAAGGGGATGCTCGCGGCCATCGGACTTCTGCTGATCATCAAGCAGGTGCCGCTCGCCGCCGGCTTCGCCAACGACGGCAACGCGCTCGCCTCACCCGGCGTTGGCACGCTCGACACCCCGTTCGGCGCGATGTCGATCGCGGCCTGCGTGATCGCCGTGGCGTCGCTCGCGATCCTCGCCGGCTGGGAAACCCGCGCGCTGCGCCGCTTCTCCCTCGTGCGCGCGACGCCCGCGCCGCTCGCCGTCGTGGCGCTCGGTATTGGCGCGACGCTCCTGCTCGATTTCGCCTCGCCCGGCTTCGCGCCGCCAGCGGAGCATCGCGTGGCGCTGCCCTCGCTGGCCTCGTTCGCGGCGCTCTCGGCGGCGCTCGAATTGCCCAATTTCGCGCAGCTCGTGAACCCCGACGTCTGGCGCCTCGCCATGGCGCTCGCCATCGTCGCGAGTCTCGAAACGCTGCTGAGCCTCGAAGCGGTCGAGCAGCTCGATCCGAAAAAGCGCGCCGCACATCCGGATCGCGAACTGAAAGCGCAGGGCATCGGCAACATGATGGCCGGCGCGCTCGGCGCCCTGCCGATCACGTCCGTCATCGTGCGCAGCTCCGCAAACGTTCACGCGGGCGCGCAAAGCCGCTGGGCGTCGTTCGTGCACGGCGTGCTGCTGCTCGCGAGCGTCTTCGCGCTCGCGAGCGTGATCAACCTGATCCCGCTCGCCTGCCTCGCCGCGATCCTGATCTTCACGGGGCTCAAGCTCGCGAAGCCCTCGCTGTTCGCGGCCGTCGCGAAACAGGGGTTCGAGCGCTTCGCTCCGTTCATCGTGACCATCGCGGGCGTGCTGCTCACCGATTTGCTGATCGGCATCGTGCTCGGCATCGCGTGCAGCGTCGCGCTCGCGATCCACGCGAACCTGCAGCGGCCGATCACCATCGCGCAGCACGACGACCACTTCCTGCTGTCGTTTCGCAAGGACGTGTCGTTTCTTGGCAAAGTCGCGCTGAAGCATCATCTGCGGCAGATTCCGGACAACGCAACGGTGATCGTCGACGCCACGCGTGCCGATTTCATCGATCCCGACGTGCGCGAACTGATCGACGCCTTCGTCGACGCCGCGCCGGCGCGCGGCATCCACGTCGAATGCAGGCAACTGGAACGCGCGACGCGCGAGCGGCCGTCGATGCGCGAGCGGCTGCCGTTTTTCGGGCGCTCGGTGGCGAAATAAGGCGCCCACAACGCAAAAGCCCTCGCTTTTGGCGAGGGCTTTCAGCTTGCCTGTGACGCGATCGGCGTCACGAGCAAAAGCACATCAAAGCTGCGGATTGAGCTTTTCGACCTTCGAATGCAGTTTGTTCAGCGCGGCGATGTACGCCTTCGCGGACGCCGCGACGATATCCGGATCGGTGCCGACGCCATTCACGATGCGCCCGCTCTTCGAGAGCCGCACTGTCACTTCGCCCTGCGCCTGCGTGCCGGTCGTGATCGCGTTGACCGAGTACAGCACGAGTTCCGCGCCGCTCGACACCTTCGATTCGATCGCGTGCAGCGTCGCGTCGACAGGGCCGTTGCCGCGCGATTCGCCCGTCACCTCGGAGCCGTCGACGGCGAACACCACGCGCGCATGCGGTTGCTCACCGGTTTCCGAATGCTGCGCCATCGAGACGAAGCGAAAGTGTTCCTTCGCCTGCGCTTCCGCCGATTCCTCGGACACGATCGCCATGATGTCTTCGTCGAAGATTTCGGCCTTGCGGTCGGCGAGTTCCTTGAAGCGCGCGAACGCGGCGTTGACGTCGCCTTCCGATTCCAGCGTCACGCCGAGTTCCTGCAACCGCTGCTTGAACGCGTTGCGGCCCGAGAGCTTGCCGAGGACGATCTTGTTGGTGGCCCAGCCCACGTCTTCCGCGCGCATGATTTCGTAGGTGTCGCGCGCCTTGAGCACGCCGTCCTGGTGGATGCCCGACGCGTGCGCGAACGCGTTCGCACCAACCACCGCCTTGTTCGGCTGCACGACGAAACCGGTGATTTGCGAGACGAGCTTGGAAGTCGGCACGATCTGCGTCGTATCGATACCGACGTCGAGCCCGAAATAATCCTTGCGCGTCTTGACCGCCATCACGATTTCCTCGAGCGACGTATTGCCCGCGCGCTCGCCTAGACCGTTGATCGTGCATTCCACCTGCCGCGCCCCGCCGATCTGCACGCCGGCGAGCGAATTCGCGACCGCGAGACCGAGGTCGTCGTGACAATGGACCGAGAAGATCGCCTTATCCGAATTCGGGATGCGCTCGCGCAGTGTCTTCACGAGTTGGCCGTACATCTCGGGCACGCCGTAACCGACCGTGTCGGTGATGTTGATCGTGCGGGCGCCTTCGTCGATCACGGCTTCGAGCACGCGGCAAAGGAAGTCGAGATCCGAGCGGCTGCCGTCTTCCGGCGAGAATTCGACGTCATCGGTGAACTTGCGCGCGAAACGCACCGCGAGGCGCGCCTGCTCGTACACCTGCTCAGGCGTCATGCGCAGCTTTTTCTCCATGTGCAGCGCGGAAGTCGCGATGAACGTGTGGATGCGGAACTGGTTCGCGGGCTTGAGGGCATCGGCGGCGCGCTGGATGTCCTTGTCATTCGCGCGAGCGAGCGAGCAGACCGTGCTGTCCTTCACGAGCGAGGCGATCGTCTGGATCGCGTCGAAGTCGCCGTTCGAGCTCGCGGCGAAACCCGCCTCGATCACGTCGACCTTCATCCGTTCGAGTTGCTTCGCGATACGGATTTTCTCTTCCTTCGTCATCGACGCACCGGGCGATTGTTCGCCATCACGCAAGGTCGTGTCGAAAATGATCAGCTTGTCTGCCATGTCGGCCTCCAGTGGGGAGATTTTGGATTTTGAAAAACGGTGGGGAAAACAAATACGGAATCCGGGCGTTCGCGCCACCGCTGGCGTCGAAAACCACGAACGAGCAGACGGGAGGCGAGACGGATTAGCGCGGTAGGCGCGCTAGTAGCGATAGCGCGCATAGCGGCGCACCAGCTAGAAGAGACGAGAAGGGGAACGGGAAAAAGTTCATCCGCAAACTATAACGAGATTTCAGGATGCGTGCAATTGGGCTTTCCAATGAGGACGATTTGCGCGGCGCACCGCGTTTCCCCAATGAAAAGGCGGCGGGCCTTGCGGGCCGCCGCCTTCGATTTCAATGATCCCGCTGCGAACTGCGCGCGGGATTCGGTCTGCCGCGCATCGCCATGTAGCCCCACCACGCGTAGCCGGAGAAGCCATAGAGCACGAAGAGGCCGAAGAGCATCAGCGGCGGATCGGACGAAACCAGCACGAACGCCACGACGACCAGCAACACGCCCGCGAACGGCACGCGATAGCGCACGTCCAGCGCCTTGCCGCTGTAAAACGGCGCGTTCGAAACCATCGTCACCCCAGCGTAGATCGTCAGCGCAAAAGCGACCCACGGCAGCCACACGAGTTTGAGCGGCACGCGGTTATCGGTCGCGAGCCAGACGAAGCCGGCGATCAGCGCCGCCGCCGCAGGACTCGGCAGACCCTGGAAATACCGCTTGTCAACCACGCCGACGTTCGTATTGAAGCGCGCGAGCCGGAGCGCCGCGCCCGAGCAGTACACGAACGCCGCGAGCCAACCCCACCGGCCGAGGTCCTTCAGCACCCATTCGTACATCACGAGCGCCGGCGCGACGCCGAACGACACCATGTCCGACAGGCTGTCGAACTGCTCGCCGAACGCGCTCTGCGTGTGCGTCATGCGCGCGACGCGGCCGTCCATGCCGTCGAGCACCATCGCGACGAAGATCGCGATCGCCGCGATCTCGAACCGCACGTTCATCGCCTGGACGACGGCGAAAAAGCCGCAAAATAGCGCGGCCGTGGTGAACGCGTTCGGCAGCAGATAGATGCCGCGCTTTCTCAGGAACTGCTGCCGCTGCGCGCGCCGCGTTTCCACGGTGGCGACGTCCTGCGCCTTGTTACGACGAAACGCGCGCGGAGGCGTGCCGTTGGTCCGGGTACGGCGCGGTTTGAATGCCGCCATCGAGTTCTCCCTTGTGCCGCTTGTTTTAAGTTCGTTATTCGGCGAATTCGGCAAGGATGGTTGACGATGCAGAAACCTTCTCGCCAATCGACACGCGCGGACGGCTGCCCACCGGCAGATACACGTCGACGCGCGAGCCGAAACGGATGAAGCCGTAACGCTGGCCGCGCGTGAGCGGCTCGCCCACGTGGACGTAGCACAAAATGCGCCGCGCGATCAGCCCGGCGATCTGCACCGAAGTCACGGTATGCCCCGCGGCCGTCTGGATGACGATGGCGTTGCGCTCGTTCTCGGTCGATGCCTTATCGACGGCGGCGTTCAGGTAGGCGCCCGGAAAATATTCGACCTTGCTGATCGCGCCATCGACAGGCGAGCGCTGCGAGTGAACGTTGAACACATTCATGAACACGCTGATCTTCACGGCTTCGCGGCCCGCGTACGGATCATGCGCGCTTTCGACGGCGACGATCCGCCCATCGGCGGGACACAGCACGGCGTTCGGCTGCGTCGGGATGGGACGCTGCGGATCGCGGAAGAACTGCACGATGAAGATCACGATCAGCCAGAAGAGCCACGCAAAGCCGAAGCCGCCGATCGCGTGAACGATCAGGGCAACGACGACCGCGGCGGCGATGAACGGCCAGCCTTCGCGGGCAATGATCGGATGGGGATAGTTCATGGATGAGTTCGAGTTTTTTAAAACCGTAGGATAGCAAAAGCCGTCCGGGGTCAGCGACGCCCGGACGGCTCTCAGGTGTTACCGCACTGCGTGGTGCCTAAAACTTTAGTTCTTCGACTGATCGACGAGCTTGTTCTTCGCGATCCACGGCATCATCGCGCGCAGCTTCGAACCGACCTGTTCGATTTCATGCTCGGCCGTCAGGCGGCGGCGCGATTGCAGCGTCGGCGCGCCGGCGCGGTTCTCGATGATGAAGCTCTTCGCGTACTCGCCCGTCTGGATGTCCTTCAGGACGGCCTTCATCGCCTTCTTCGTTTCTTCCGTCACGATGCGCGGACCCGTCACGTACTCGCCGTACTCGGCGTTGTTCGAGATCGAGTAGTTCATGTTCGCGATGCCGCCTTCATAGATCAGGTCGACGATCAGCTTCAGTTCGTGCAGGCACTCGAAGTACGCCATTTCCGGCGCGTAGCCCGCTTCCACCAGCGTCTCGAAGCCGGCCTTGATCAGGTCGACGGTGCCGCCGCACAGCACGGCTTGCTCGCCGAACAGGTCGGTTTCGGTTTCTTCGCGGAAGTTGGTTTCGATGATGCCGGCACGGCCGCCGCCGTTCGCCGCCGCATACGACAGCGCGACGTCGCGCGCCGAGCCCGACTTGTCCTGCGCGACCGCGATCAGGTGAGGCACGCCGCCGCCTTGCTGGTACGTGTTGCGCACCGTGTGGCCCGGGGCCTTCGGCGCGATCATGATCACGTCGAGGTCGGCGCGCGGGATCACCTGGCCGTAGTGCACGTTGAAGCCGTGCGCGAAGGCGAGTGCCGCGCCTTCCTTGGCGTTCGCGTGCACTTCGTTCTTGTAGACCTCGGCGATCTGCTCGTCGGGCAGGAGCATCATCACGACGTCGGCGCCCTTCACGGCTTCCGCCACTTCCTTGACGGTCAGGCCCGCGTTCTCGGCCTTGCTCCACGATGCGCCGCCCTTGCGCAGGCCGACCGTCACCTTCACGCCGCTTTCCTTCAGGTTCAGCGCGTGCGCATGGCCTTGCGAGCCATAGCCGATGATGGTCACTTGCTTGCCCTTGATGAGGGAGAGGTCGGCGTCCTTGTCGTAGAAAACTTTCATGGTGGTTCCTTGAGTCGTGATTCGTTGAAATTTGGTGAAGCTTGAAATGCGGTGGAACTGCTGGCCGCGCCTAAACCTTCAAAATGCGCTCGCCCCGGCCGATGCCGGAACTGCCCGTGCGAACTGTTTCCAGGATCGCCGTGGCGTCGAGGCCCTGGATGAACGCATCGAGTTTGTCGCTCGCGCCCGTCAGTTCCATCGTGTAGGTCTTCTCGGTCACGTCGATGATGCGGCCGCGGAAAATGTCCGCCATCCGCTTCATTTCTTCGCGTTCCTTGCCGACCGCCCGAACCTTGATCAGCATCAGCTCGCGCTCGATGTGGGCGCCCTCTGTCAGGTCGACCACCTTCACCACCTCGATCAGGCGGTTGAGATGCTTCGTGATCTGTTCGATCACGTCGTCCGAGCCGATGGAGACGATGGTCAGCCGCGACAGCGAACTGTCCTCGGTCGGGGCCACCGTCAAGGTTTCAATGTTGTAGCCGCGTGCCGAAAAGAGCCCGACGACGCGCGATAACGCGCCCGGTTCGTTTTCCAGCAGCACGGAGATGATGTGTTTCATGATGTCAGCGTTCCCGATTTATCCAGTTTTCACTCGGCCCGCGCGCGGCGGACGTCCTTCGTGAAGACGCGCGCGCGCGAGCCTCGAAAAAGGCCCGAAGCCTTATAGATCTTCCGATCCGAGCAGCATTTCCGTGATGCCCTTGCCTGCCTGGACCATCGGAAAGACGTTTTCGGTGGGATCGGTCTGGAAGTCGAGAAATACGGTGCGATCCTTCAGGCGCAACGCTTCCTTCAGCGCCGGCTCGACGTCGGCCGTCTTCTCGACACGGATGCCGACGTGACCATACGCTTCAGCCAGCTTCACGAAATCGGGCAGCGCGTCCATGTACGAACTGGAATAACGCTTCTTGTATTCGATCTGCTGCCACTGGCGCACCATGCCGAGATAGCGGTTGTTGAGCGAAATGATCTTGACGGGCGTGTTGTATTGCTTGCACGTCGAGAGTTCCTGGATGCACATCTGGATCGAGCCTTCGCCCGTGATGCAGAGCACTTCTTCATCGGGGAACGCCATCTTCACGCCCATCGCCGCCGGCAGGCCGAAGCCCATCGTGCCGAGGCCGCCCGAATTGATCCAGCGGCGCGGCTTGTTGAAGCGATAAAACTGGGCGGCCCACATCTGGTGCTGGCCGACGTCGGAGCAGACGAACGCGTTGCCGTCGGTCAGTTCCCACGCCTTTTCCACCACGTACTGAGGCTTGATGATCTCGCTCTTGCGGTCGTACGCGAGGCAGTCTTTCGAGCGCCAGGCTTCGATGTCCTTCCACCAGTCGGCGAGCGCCTTGGTATCGGGGCCGTGGTCGGCGGTCTGGAGCTGCTCGAGCAATTCCTTCAGCACTTCCTTCACGTCGCCGACGATCGGGATATCGACCTTCACGCGCTTGGAAATGGACGACGGATCGACGTCGATATGGATGATCTTGCGCGGCGACGACGCGAAATGCTTCGGGTCGCCGATCACGCGGTCGTCAAAACGCGCGCCGATCGCGATCAGCACGTCGCAGTTCTGCATCGCCATGTTGGCTTCGTACGTGCCGTGCATGCCGAGCATGCCGAGGAACTTCTTGTCGCTCGCACGATAGCCGCCGAGGCCCATCAGCGTGTTGGTGACCGGATAGCCGAGCAGGTCGACGAACTGGTTCAGTTCGCGCGCCGCATCCGCGAGGATGATGCCGCCGCCGGTATAGATATACGGACGCTTCGCCGACAACAGCAGTTGCACCGCCTTGCGGATCTGGCCCGAATGGCCCTTCGTGACCGGGTTGTACGAACGCAGCGACACGCTCTTGAGCGGCTCGTACTTGCAAGGCGCCTTCGACACATCTTTCGGAATGTCGATCAGCACGGGACCGGGACGGCCGGTGCGGGCAATGTAGAACGCTTTCTTGACGGTGGCGGCGAGATCGCGCACGTCCTTCACGAGGAAGTTGTGCTTCACGCACGGCCGCGTGATGCCGACGGTATCGCACTCCTGGAACGCATCGAGACCGATCGCGGCAGTCGGCACCTGGCCGCTGATCACGACCATCGGGATCGAATCCATGTAGGCGGTGGCGATGCCGGTGACCGCATTGGTGACGCCGGGGCCGGAAGTCACGAGACACACACCGACGTTGCCGGTGGAGCGCGCGTAGGCGTCGGCGGCGTGGACGGCGGCCTGCTCGTGGCGCACGAGGATGTGCTGGATCTGGTCCTGCTTGTACAGCTCGTCGTAGATATAGAGTACCGAGCCGCCGGGATAGCCCCAGATGAACTCGACGTTCTCGTCCGCCAGCGCGCGCATGAGCACGGTGCCGCCGATGGATTCAGAGTCGTGCGAGGGGGTCGTATCCGACGTGGAGAATTCCGCGCTGGGCATATTCATTAATCACCTTTCGAATTTTCGGCAAAAAATTGATCGGGTGCTCTCTGCCGGGCTTGTGGCTCGGGTTCAAGCGGCGCGTCTTGGTTTGACAGGCGTGCTTCTTGGGCTCGCCTCAAATTAGACATTCACTTTATGATGCGAGTCGGAAACGATAGCTTGGCGCGATCGGCCGGTCAAGCAAAAAGTTGAGGATTCGCCCGCGAAACGCTGCAAAACACAGCGAATCCGTGCCGCTTTCGCACGTTTTCGATGCCGCGCGCGAGAAAACCGGCGACGGGTTTCTATCGGGGCGAGCAAAAGTTTGCTAGCATCCGCAGGTTTCTCAAAAAATCTCACGAACCCTTTCGACGCACACTCGCTGCGCCGGCCCCCACGGATGGCATCAGACAAGGAACTCGCCGATTTTTTGGCGGGCGTCGAAAGACGCGCGTTCAAGCAGACCGTCTACACCGTGCGCGACGACGACGCGGCGCTCGACATCGTGCAGGATGCGATGATCAAGCTCGCCGAAAAATACGGCGATCGTCCTCCGGCGGAGCTCCCGCTATTGTTTCAGCGTATCCTGCAGAATGCGACGCATGACTATTTTCGCCGCCAGAAGGTGCGCAATACGTGGGTGAGTCTGTTCTCGTCGTTCGGCAATGCAGATGACGACGAATTCGACCCCCTCGAAACCTTCGAATCCCAGGACGGAACGGTCGGCGCGGAGAGCAGCGAGAACAAGCTCGAGCGTGAACAGGTGCTCAACCTGATCGACGCGGAGATCCAGAAATTACCGACTCGTCAACGGGAAGCCTTTCTCATGCGTTACTGGGAAGATATGGATGTCGCCGAGACCGCCGCGGCGATGGGCTGCTCCGAGGGCAGCGTAAAGACGCATTGCTCCCGGGCGACGCACGCGCTCGCACACGCGCTGAAGGCGAAAGGGATCACGCTATGAGCACCGCTCTTGAATCGAAAGAAAATGAATTCGCGCGCAAGGTAGTTCACGCGCTCGACGAAACGACGTCAGCCATTCCGGCTGCGGCCGTCGACCGGCTCGCTGCTGCAAGGCGCGCCGCGATCGCGCGCAAGAAGCCGGAGAAGGTAGCCGTCACGGCGCCGGCGTTCACGCCCGCTTTCGCGGGCGCGGCGGGCGGCCAGTTCAGTTCGCCCAATGTTTCCGGGCCGCGCGGCCGGTTTGCGCGCTTCGGACGCTTCGGCCTTGCGTGGCCGGTGCTCGCATTGGTCATCGGACTGGCCGGCATCGCTTACTGGGAAGACCAGGAGCGCACGGCGGAACTCGCCGACATCGACGCCGCCATGCTGAGCGACAACCTGCCGCTCGACGCCTACCTCGATCACGGCTTCAACGCGTACCTGACGCGCAATCACTAAGACAGCAGGAGTTCCCGGGTGAGTTACAAGCGCGGTCTCGCGATTGTTTTTGGATGCGCGATTGCGGGAATGGTCGCGTTTGCCGCGACTTATCCGCGCTTCTACTCGCCCTCGACCGCCACGTCCGCCAGCGTCGCCACGCCCGCTGGCGCAAGCGCCGGTTCGGGTGGCAGTCTCCTCGCGCTATCGTCGTCCAGTCCGCTTTCGTGGAATCGTCTGACTGATCTGCAGCGCGCCGCGCTCGCGCCGTTCGCCGAGCAGTGGGACCAGTTCAGCGACGAGCGCAAACAGAAATGGCTGAAGATCGCGTCACGTTATCACCGGATGTCGCCTGAAGCGCAAAAGCGGCTGCACCAGCGCATGGCCGAATGGACGCGCATGACGCCCGATCAGCGCAAGGTCGCGCGCGAGAACTATCAGGTGTCGAAATCCGTGCCGGTCGAAAAGCGCGAGAGCGCCTGGGACGCTTATCAGAAGCTGTCCGAGGAGCAGAAGAAGAAGCTTGCCGCGACCGAGCGCACGCGACGGCCGAACGTCGTCAGCGCGCCGCCGAGCGGCAAGACCGAACTCAAGGACATCAATCGCATCGTGACCGCGCGCGAACAGGGTCACGCAGCCGAGCACGCGGAACACGGGTCCGAGGCACCGGGCGCCGCACTGCCCGGCTCCCAGCCGATCGCGCCAGCGATCCCGAGTGCGGGCAGCTTCGTCCCTGCGACGCCGATTCCGGTTTCGCCGCAGCAGGCGCCGTCGATCTTCAACGGTTCGTGAGCCGATGCGCGCACCGGATGCCCCCGTCGTCCCGCCGATGCGCGCGCCCGCCCTGCGCCGCCGGCTCGCGACGATGCTCTACGAAGGCGTGATTCTCTTCGGCATCGTGTTCATCGCGGGATATCTCTTCAGCACTCTCACCCAGCAACGCAACGGCCTCACGCATCACAACCTGCTGATGACGTGGATCGGCATCGTGCTCGCGGCGTATTTCGTCTGGTTCTGGACGCACGGCGGACAAACCCTGCCCATGAAGACCTGGCGCCTCAAGGTCGTCGATTTGCATGGCCGGCCCGTGCGGCCTGTGCGGGCGCTCGTGCGTTACGCGCTCGCCTGGCTGTGGTTTTTGCCGCCGCTCGCATTGCATCCGCTTTTCGGACTTTCAGTGCCGCAGACGCTTGGTCTAGCGGGCGTCTGGATCGCGCTATGGGCCGCGACCGTGTGGCTCGATCCTGCGCGGCAGTTTCTGCACGATCGCATCGCGGGGACGCGGATCGTCGCGGTGGCGGCTTCGGCTTGAACGGCGAGGCATTGGCGTTTCCTGCGTGCGTTTGCAGCCCTCGCGCAGCTTCACATATTCGAGGCTCGTCACGCGAGAACGCATCGCACATGCGCATGCCACGCTGAGTCGCCCCGGCAACCCGCGAATAAACCGTGACACGTCGATCACGGCGAATTCCGAGACAAGCGGCGCGGGGGACGCGCAACCCGTTTGGACGCCCGGTCGCACCCGTTCCCTCGATCTCCCGTCATAGGTGCGTTAGCGACGCAAAAGCGCAACGCGTCGACAAACCCCGCATCACTGTCGCAACGGCGCATCACCCCCAGCCCGAGTAATAAGAACTTCTCATGACTGTCATGGCTCCGTCACGGCTGCATGGCGCAATGCGCTTACTGCAACCCGACGCGCGAGCCAATGGCCTTCAGACCGTCCGCGACTTTCCGTTTGCGCAAGCCCGAGTCGACCATCGACCCGCTCGCGTTCCTTCCCAGCGCCCACGCAGGCGCGACGGCTTTGGCGCCCGAGCGCCTCGACGACGCCCAAACAGCGCCTGCAATCGACCCCGACGAAGCGCCGCACCGCTACCGCACGATCTGGCTCTCGGACATTCATTTAGGCTCCGGCGGCTGCCAGGCGCCGTATCTGCTCGATTTCCTGCGACACAACGATTCGGAATACCTGTACCTCGTCGGCGACATCATCGACGGATGGCAGCTCCGCAAAGGCTGGTTCTGGCCGCAGGCGCACAACGACGTCGTCCAGAAGATCCTGCGCAAGGCGCGCAAAGGCACGCAGGTCGTCTACATCCCTGGCAATCACGATGAAGCCGCGCGCCAGTTCTGCGACCTCGCGTTCGGCGACATCCACGTGCGCGGCGAAGCCTTCCATACGACGCTCGCCGGCAAGCGCCTCTGGATCGTGCACGGCGATCTCTTCGATGGCGTCATTCAGCACGCTAAATGGCTCGCCTACCTCGGCGACACGCTCTACACGCTGATCCTGCTTCTGAACCGCTGGTTCAACCGTGTGCGCTCGCGGCTCGGGCTGAACTACTGGTCGCTCTCGCAGTACCTCAAGCACCAGGTCAAGAACGCGGTCAACTTCATCTCGCAATTCGAGCGCGTGATGACCGACGAAGCGCGCCGCCGCGGCTGCGACGGCGTCGTCTGCGGGCACATCCACAAGGCGGAGATCCGCGATATCGACGGCGTTCTCTACTGCAACGACGGCGATTGGGTCGAGAGCCTCTCGGCGCTCGTCGAAACGCTCGACGGCGAGCTGAAGATCGTCTACTGGACCGTCATGCGCTCGCCCGAAGAAGCCACCGAAAAAGCCCGGGCGACCGCCTGAGCTACACACTACCTGGGCCGAATACGATGAAGATCATGATCGTCACCGATGCATGGGAACCGCAGGTCAACGGCGTCGTCCGGACGCTGAAGAACACGACGCGCGAACTGACTGCGCTCGGCCATCGCGTGGAATTGCTCACGCCGCTCGAGTTCAAAACGATCCCCTGCCCGACCTATCCCGAAATTCGTCTCTCGCTGATGTCGAAGCGGCGCGTCGCGCGGCGCATCGACGAATACGCGCCCGATGCGCTCCATATCGCGACCGAGGGCCCGCTCGGCATGGCCGCGCGCGCCTACGCGATCCGCCACGGCCTGCCGTTCACGACGGCCTATCACACGCGCTTTCCCGAGTATGTCCACGCGCGCTTCGGGATTCCCGTCACGCTGACGTATCGCTTCCTGCACTGGTTCCACAAGCGCTCGCAGGCGGTGATGGCGCCGACGCCCGTCGTCCAGAGCGACCTGGAGAAGCACGGTTTCACGAACGTCGTGCTGTGGACGCGCGGCGTTGATCTCGACATCTTCCAGCCGATGGAGTCGAAGGTGCTGAACACCGCGCGGCCGATCTTTTTGTACGTCGGGCGCGTGGCGGTCGAGAAGAACGTCGAGGCGTTTCTGAAGCTCGATCTGCCCGGCTCGAAGTGGGTCGCGGGCGAAGGCCCCGCGCTCGCCGAGCTCAAGTCGCGCTATACGAACGTGAATTATCTGGGCGTGCTGTCGCAGCCGGAACTGGCGAAGGTCTACGCCGCGGCCGATGTCTTTGTGTTCCCGAGCCGCACCGATACGTTTGGCCTCGTGCTGCTCGAAGCGATGGCGTGCGGCACGCCCGTCGCAGCGTATCCGGTGACGGGTCCGATCGACGTGCTCGGTACCGAAGGCCCCGGCGCGCTGAACGAAGACCTGCGCGAGGCGTGCCTGCAGGCGCTGAAAATCGAACGCGCCGATGCCCGCGCCTGGGCCGAGCGTTTTTCGTGGCGCGCGGCGTCGGAGCAGTTCGCGTCGCATCTGAAGCCGCTCGGCTCGCGCGGCGCGAGCACCAAGCGGGCGACCGCATGACGCGGCGCGCGCCGGCAGGCGCGGGGGCTCGGGTCGGCGGAGAGCGCACGCGCACGACGCGCCGCAATGCGACGCCTCGCGCTACCATCGCCGCCATGCGCGCCCCTTTCGAACAAGACCCCACCGACGAGCAAGAGACCGACCGGGAGCGCGAGCGTCCCGAGCCGCTCTCCCCCGACGATCCGCTCGCCCCGCTGCCCTTCAATCCGTACAAGGGCAATCGCGGTTTCACACGTGCATGGCATGCGCTGAAGAATTCGCTCTGCGGCATCCGCGTGGCGATCCGCGAGGAAAGCGCGTTTCGTCAGGAACTCACGCTCGCCGCGATCCTCGTGCCGTGCGGCATCGTCGTGCCGGTCGCGCCGGTGGAGCGCGCCGCGCTGCTCGCCACGGTGCTGCTCGTGCTGATCGTCGAGTTGCTGAATTCGAGCGTGGAAGCCGCGATCGACCGCATCTCGCTCGAACGCCACGAGCTCTCCAAACGCGCGAAGGACTTCGGCAGCGCCGCCGTTCTGCTCGCGCTCGCCGTCTGCGTGCTGACGTGGGCGCTGATCGTCGGGCCGCTCGCCTGGCATTGGCTCGCGCGTATCTCATAATCAAGAATCTTGTTAAGCGCAAGCCCGTGTCCGGGGGCCCGAACGACCGGTTTATAATCGTCCGATATTCTCAAAAATAGCAACCGATCCAGGGTCCGCGACGCTTTTAACGAGGCCGATGCGCCCCGGATAACAAGGTACGGACGAAATGGAAGCCAAACCTCCCCGCCGCACCCGCGAACGGATACTCGAGTTGTCGCTAAAGCTGTTCAACGATATCGGCGAGCCGAACGTCACGACGACGACGATCGCCGAAGAGATGGAAATCAGTCCGGGCAACCTGTACTACCATTTCCGCAACAAAGACGACATCATCAACAGCATCTTCGCGCAGTTCGAGCAACAGATCGAAAAGCGGCTGCGTTTCCCCGACGACCATCGTCCGACGATCGACGAAATGTGGTCGTATCTGCAGTACATGGCCGACTTTCTCTGGACCTACCGGTTCCTCTACCGCGACCTGAACGACCTGCTCGCGCGCAACCGCACGCTGGAGACGCACTTCAAGCAGATCATCACGCATAAAGTGCATTTCGCGAGCCAGTTGTGCGAGGCGCTCGTCGCCGATCAGGAGATGGTCGCGACGCCCGCCGAGATCAAGGTGATCGCGACGAACATCGGCGTGATCGCGACTTACTGGCTGTCGTATCAGTACGTGATGAATCCGCGCAAGTACAACGATCAGGAAGCGATCCGTGCCGAATTGCATCAGGCGAGTTTGCATATCATTTCGGTGATGGCGCCGTATCTGCGGGGCCGCTCGCGGCAACTCTTCGACGATCTGGCTTCCGGCAAGATGCCGATGCGCCAGTACGCCGACTTTCTTCCGCCGCGTGACGATGCAGCGTCGAAAAACGAAACACCCAAGGATTCGAGATGATCAAGGCGGTTTGTGTGTATTGCGGCTCCGCGCCCGGAGCCAAGCCGGTTTATGCCGAAGCCGCGAAGGCATTCGGCCGCGCGCTGGTCGAGGCGGACATGTCGCTCGTGTACGGCGGCGGACGCGTCGGCTTGATGGGGCTCATCGCCGATGAAGTGCTCGCCTGCGGCGGCCGTGCGGTCGGCGTGATTCCCGAATTGCTGCTCAGCAAGGAAGTCGGCCATACGGATCTGACCGAGCTTCACGTTGTGCCCGACATGCACGAGCGCAAGAAGAAGATGGCGGATCTGTCGGATGCGTTCGTCGCCATGCCCGGGGGCGTAGGGACGTTCGAGGAACTGTTCGAGGTTTATACGTGGGCGCAGCTTGGTTATCACCAGAAGCCGGTCGCACTGCTCGATGTCGATGGATATTACGATCCGCTCATCGCGATGCTCAAGCATACGGTCGAGGAAGGGTTCATGCGGGCGGCGTATCTCGACATGCTGCAGGTGGCAGCGGACCCGGCCGCGATGATCAAGTTGCTGCAGCGCTACGTGCCGCCCTTAATCGACAAGTGGGCCGAGAAACGTAACGCCGTTTGAATTTTCGCTGGCGCCTGAGGGAAAAAAATGTCGAAGACGATTTTGATAACCGGCGCCAGCCGAGGCATCGGCCACTCGACGGCCGTGCTGGCCGGAGCCCTCGGCTGGTCGGTCAGCGTGAACTACGCGACCAACGCGTCCGCCGCCGGGCAAACGGTCGCCGCGGTGAAATCGGCCGGCGGCAACGCCATCGCGATCCAGGCCGACGTCACCGATGAAACCGCCGTCATCGCCCTGTTCGACGCGACGCGCGAAGCCTTCGGCCCGATCGACGGTTTCGTGAACAACGCGGGCATCGTCGCGCCGGGTTCAGCCCTCGCCGACATGGACTTCGCGCGCCTGAAGCGCATCTTCGACACCAACGTCCTCGGCGCCTATCTCTGCGCGCGCGAAGCCGCCCGCCACATGTCGCGCTCACGCGGCGGCAACGGCGGATCGATCGTGAATCTTTCCTCAGCGGCAGCGCGACTCGGCGCACCGAACGAATACGTCGATTACGCGGGATCGAAAGGCGCCATCGATACGCTCACCATCGGACTCTCGAAGGAACTCGGCCCGGAAGGCGTGCGCGTGAACGCCGTACGTCCCGGCCTCATCGATACCGAGATCCACGCGAGCGGCGGCAAGCCGGATCGCGCAGCGGTCCTCGGCAAGCAAACGCCGTTAGGACGCCCGGGAACCGCCGATGAAGTCGCGGAATCGATCATCTGGCTGCTGTCGGATGCGTCGTCCTATGTGACGGGCGCGATCATCGACGTGACTGGCGGGCGTTAGAACCCGCCGTGCTCCTTGAGCCACACTTCCTCTTCGGGCCGCGTCGCGCGGCCGAGAATACGGTTGCGATGCGGAAAGCGCCCGAAGCGCTCGATCACTTGCGCATGCCGCAGCGCGTACTTGAGCAAATCGCCGTCGCGCAACGCCGTGAACAACCGCACCGATTCGCGCTGGCTCGCGAGCGTTTCGTCGTGCTCGAACGGCATATAGACGAAACTGCGGTGCTGCGGAGTCGGCATCCGAAGATCATCGCCCGAAGCGACCAGCGCTTTGGCTCGTGCGAGCGCTTGAGCATCGCCCGCGAACGCGCGCGGTGTGCCGCGATAGCAGTTGCGCGAAAACTGGTCGAGCATCACGATCAGCGCGAGCGCGCCGAGCGGCGTGTCGGCCCAGTGCGCCAGCTTTCCAGCTTGCGCTTCCTCAAGCAGCGCGCCGAAGCGCTCGGACAACGCCGCATCGAATGCGCGGTTTTTCTTGAACCACGCCTTCCTTTCCGTGCCGAATTCCGCCGATCCAGGCGCGCCAAACCATGCATCGAGCACCTGTTGCGCGCGCGGTTCCAAAAGCACTTCCATCAAACGAATTCCAGTACCAGCCGACGCGTACGCGCACTCTTCTTCTCGACCTTCGCCACCCGCAGCCGCCCGATCTCGCCCGTGTTGCGTACGTGCGTGCCGCCGCACGGCTGCAAATCGACGTTCTGAATGCGCAAAAGCCGCACGCGTCCGAGCCCCATCGGCGGCTTCACGCTCATCGTGCGCACGAGTTCGGGACGCTCGGCCATTTCATCATCGGTGATCCATTCGGTCTCGACCGCGTGTGATCCACCGACGAGTTCCGCCAGCCGCGCCTCGACGAACTCGCGCTCGATCGGCTCGACGGTCGCGAAATCGAGCCGCGCGTAGTCGGTTGTGATACTGCAGCCGTCGACGGGATAAGGCAGCACCGCGCACATCAGGTGGCTCGCCGTGTGCAGGCGCATATGCCGGTAACGTCGCTCCCAGTCGATCTCAGCGCTCACGCGATCGCCCGGTGTCAAGCCCGCGAGCGTTTCTTCCTGCCCCGGCGCGGGAACGTGGACGGCGTCATCGGGCGTCGCGCCTTCGAATTGGGCCTTGCGCGTGTCGGCGATCGTCAGCACCGTGCCGTCGGCGAGCGTGAGGGTGCCGGCATCGCCCGCCTGGCCGCCGCCGAGCGGATAGAAGACGGTTTGATCGAGATGGATGCCCTGTTCGTCGATGGCGGTGATCGTCGCGTCGCAGCGCGTCTGATAGGCGTCCTGGCGAAAAAGTGCGCGTGTGCTCATGGGATTGTCCTTTGTGATGCCGTCCAGAAAGCGAACGAACGGTCATTATGCCCGGTCGTTCTTGCCCCGTTACGCTGCAAAGTGCGCCAAACGGCATGTATTGATCGGTTAGACTCGAATTAGCGACTTAAGCGGCTTGAAATTACCGATTAACAGCATTCATAGTGCTCGCGCCTGCTCGACACCGCGGGACGCGATGACTCGTGTAATCGCCAAGGCGTGGTCGAGCCGAGCCTGACTAACGACGGTTGCGCATCCAGTCGGCGGTATCGAAGAAGGAAGTGAGCAGTCGTTCGCGCAGCGCCACGTCGAGGCCGATATCTTCCATCGCCCACGCCATGCAGCGCAGCCACTGGTCGCGCTCATCGGTGGCGATCGCGAACGGCAGATGCCGCGCCCGCAAACGCGGATGGCCGAAACGGCTGATGTAATGGTCCGGGCCGCCCATCCAGCCGCACAGGAACCAGAAGAACTTGTCGCGCGAGCCGTCGAGTGTCGGCGGATGCAGCGCGCGGATGCCCGCGAACTCGGGTTCGAGGTCCATCAAGTCATAGAACCGGTCGACCAGAGCGCGCACGCGCTCTTCGCCGCCGACGAGTTCGAACGCCGTCGGTTGCGGCGCTTCGCTGTTCACTTCGCTCATAAGTTCAGAAAAGGTCGATAAAGGGTCTAGGCATCCCGCAGCGATTGCAGCGCGGGCCGCGCGAGCACGCGCCGCAAGCTGAGCCAGCCGCCGACGCCCGCGCACGCCACGCCCGCGACGATGCCGGCCGGCAGGAGCCACGGATTGAAATCGATGTGGAATTCGAACACGCGCGACGCCAGCACGTAGCCGATCGCCTGCGCGCCGAGCGCCGCCATCAGGCCCGCGAGCGCGCCGACCGCGACGAATTCCGCCACCTGCACCGAGCGCACTTGCTTGTGCGACGCGCCGAGCGCGCGCAGGAGCGCCGACTCGCGCATGCGTTCGTCGCGCGTGCCGGCGAGCGCCGCGTACAGCACGAGCACACCCGCGGCGAGCGTGAAGAGGAACAGGAACTGCACCGCGCCGATCACCTGCGCGAGCGTGCGCTGGATCTGCGCGAGGATCGGCGCGGTGTCGATCGCGGTGACGTTCGGATACTGCGCCACGATGCCGTCGATCAGCGCCTGCTGGTTCGGTGGCAGATAAAAACTCGTGATGAACGTCGCGGGGAAATCGGCAAGCGCGGCGGGCGGCATCAGCACGAAGAAGTTGACCTTGAACGAATTCCAGTCGAGCTTGCGCACGCTCGTGACGGGCCCTTCCACCTGCAACCCGGCGACGTCGAAGCGCAGCGTATCGCCGAGTTTCACGTTGATCGTCTTCGCCAGCCCCTGCTCGATCGAAACCTGCGGCTTCTCGTTCGTGCCGAACCAGTCGCCCTCGACGACGCGGTTGTCGCTCGGCAGTTCGGTCTGGTACGACAGGTTGAATTCGCGGTCCACGAGGCGCTTCGCGTCGGCTTTCTGGTAATTGTCCGGGCTCACCCGCTTGCCGTTGATCGCGATCAGCCGGCCGCGCACCATCGGCGAGAGTGCCGCGTCGGCCTGGCCGTGCTGCTTCAGGTAAGTGGCGACGCCCGGCCGCTGGTCCGGCTGGATGTCGATCAGGAACTGGTTCGGCGCGTCGGGTGGCGTGGCGTTGCGCCAGCCCGCGATCAGGTCGTTACGCGTCATCGCGATCAGTAGCAGGCACATCAGGCCGATACCGAGCGCCGTGATCTGCAGCGCGCTCGCGCCGCTCCGGCGCTCCAGCGACGCCAGCGCATAGCGCCAGCCGACGCCCGCGCCGCCGCGCTCGCGCCGCACATAGCGCGCCGCTGCCCAAAGCGCCGCGCGCGCGATCGCGCCGAAAATGAGCAGCCCGCCCGCAAACCCGCCCGCGACGATCCCGCCGAGCTTCCACTCGCCCGCCGCGATCACCAGCAGCAGCCCGAACAGCAGCACGCCGACGCCGTAAGCGGCATGCGCGACGCGTTCCTCTGCGCCGATTTCGCGCCGGATCACGTGGACCGGCGGCACGCGCGTGAGCGGCAGGAGCGGCGGCACCGCGAACCCGAGCAACAACACGAGCCCCATCGCGATGCCTTGGAGCGCGGGCCAGACGCTCGGCTTAGGCAATTCCACTTCGACCAGCGTCCCGAGCCAGTTCAGCAGGACGAGATGTCCGCCGAACCCCAGCACGACGCCCACGACGCTCCCGAGCACGCCGATCGTCAGGAACTCGCCGATGAAAAGCGAGCGCAGCGTCCACTGGCTGACGCCGAGGCAGCGCATCGCGGCGCAGCCGTCGAGATGGCGCCGCGCGAAACGGTGCGCGGCCATCGCGATGGCGACCGCCGCGAGGAGCGCCGTCAGCAGCGAAACGAGCGTGAGGAAATGACTTGCGCGATCGATCGTCTGGCGCACCTGCGGCTGGCCGTCCTGCAAAGATTCGAGATTGACGCCGCGCAGCTTGCCGCCATCGACGCGTTCGCGCGCCCACATCGCGAACCGGTCGACCTGTGCCTCCGGTCCCGCGACCAGCAGCCGGTACGTGACGCGACTTCCATAGCCGATGAGACCGGTGCCCGCGAGTTCGTCGGCGCGCATCATCAGGCGCGGCGAGAAATTGACGAAGCCGAAGCCGCGATCCAGCTCGCGCGTAATGACCGCCGCCACCGTGAACGTGCGCGTGCCGACCTTCACCGTGCCGCCGACGCGCGTCTTCAGCGCATCGGCAAGTGCCGGGTCGAGCCAGACCGTGCCAGGTGCGGGAATCGTCGTCGCGGGGGCATCGGCGGCGCCGGGCGCGGGCGCAATCCGCACGGCGCCGCGCAACGGATAACCCGGCGACACGCCCTTGATCGCCGCGAGCCGCGACACCGGCTGCGCACCGGTCGCGCTGATCATGCTGGGGAAAATCGTGGTGGTGGCCGTCGCGAGCTTGAGCGCGGCCGCTTCCTGCGCGAACGACGGATCGACCGGATGATCGGCGCGCACTAGAAAATCGGCGGCGATCATCTGGCGGGCATCACGCTCGAGACCGTGGCGCATCCGGTCGGCAAGAAAGCCGACGCTCGCGAGCGCCGCTACGGCGAGCACGAGCGCGAACAGGAGCATCGTAAGTTCGCCCGCGCGCCAGTCGCGCGCGGTCATGCGGAGGGACTGGCGGAAGGTATCGGTGAATCCGGGGCGGTTTTTCCGGGACGCGGCGCTCAATCGTGCTTGCTCCGCAGCCGGCTGAAGCGCTCGACGCCGCCCGGCAGCATGTGCTTCGCCATGCGGCTCACGCCACCGTGCACGCCTCGCACCAGGCGCGGCAGCGCCCAGCCGGCGAACACGAGAAACGCGATCACGAGCACGAGGAAGAGCAGCGGCACGAACAGCGCAAGCGTGAGACCGCCAAGCGCGCCGACATCCTCGGTCGCCGACGCGGCCCAGTTCGACACCGGTTCCGGCGACAGATTGATCAGTGCGCGCGTGCCCGCTTTCGCGAAATGCGACGCGCCAGCAAGCGTGCCGCCAGCAAGCGCGGCAACGGCGACGAGCGCCGGATCGGCGTGACCGAATGACGCAGCCGCGAGCACGGCGCCCGCTGGAATGCGGATCAGCGTGTGGACGGCGTCCCAGAGCGAATCGAAGGCGGGGATTTTGTCAGCGAGAAACTCGACGACGGCGAGAAAGCCCGCCATGCCGATCACCCACGGTGAACTGAGCACGGCCAGCGTGTCGGGCAGATGCACGAGACCCATGCGCTCAAGCACACCCGCGACGAAAATCGTGAGATACAGGCGCAGCCCGCTGGCCCATGAAAGGCCCGCTGCGAGCGAAAGAGTTTCCAGCATTGCCGCCTCCTTGCGTGCTGCACGCGAAGCCGCGCTTGGCATGCGCGGCCAGGTCGGTCGCTTCCGCCGAAGTTGCCGGAAGAAGCCGCCCGCATCGCGAAAGATGCCGGCAATTGATGTGACGGTTGCGGCCCGAAGGATAAATTCGAGATGACTTCAGACCATTATAGCCACGCACGGGCAGCCATTGCATTTAGCATAAAAACGCACGATGCATTCCCGCAGGCGTTCAATGTCCCGAAGAAAGCTTCAGCCCGATGAGTCCGATCAAGATCAGCGCCGCGCTCGCGACCCGCGCGACGCTCAGCGCCTCCCCCATCACGACGATGCCGAACACGAACGCGCCGACGGCGCCGATGCCCGTCCACACGGCGTAGGCCGTGCCGAGCGGCAACTGGCGCATCGCGATGGCGAGCAGCACGAAGCTGCCGACAGCGGTGACGAGCGTGAACACCGACGGCCAGAGCCGCGTGAAGCCTTCGGACGTTTTGAGACCGGCGGCCCAGGCGACTTCGAGCAGGCCGGCGATGAGAAGAAGAATCCAGGACATCGGAGACACTCCATAAAAAACATGGGGCCGTCCCCGTTGATGATCGAGCGCACGCGGTCGTCCGCGTGGCTGTAGGTGAAGTGTAATTGTACCAAAATGGTGCAGATCGTTCAGCGCAGAGGATTCGTCGAGCTGTCTTATATGAACGACGGATAAATTGATAACCCGCGCTTGATCCGCTTTAAATGTCTTCGGCAGACAAAACCGAAGCGTGGAATAAAGCGCGTTAATCGACAAATTCGTGTATTAATCTGAATGGCGTGACACCTTTAATTCGTCGGCGGTTTTGGCGTACAGCATGGCGAAAGCGGGATAACCCAATCGACATCTTCGACGCGGAGTGCTCATGGAGTTCGATGCCGTCCTCTTGTCCCGCTTCCAGTTCGCCTGGGTCGTCGCGTTTCATATTCTCCTGCCGGCTTTCACGGTCGGCTTGTCGTGCTTTATCGCCACGCTCGAATTCAACTGGTGGATCACCAAGCGCGACGTCTATCGACGGCTTTCCGCTTTCTGGCTGAAGATTTTCGCGGTCTCGTTCGGGATGGGCGTGGTTTCCGGCATCGTCATGCCGTTCCAGTTCGGCACCAACTGGAGCCGTTTTTCCGATGCCACCGCCAACGTCATCGGCCCGCTGATGGGCTACGAAGTGCTGACCGCGTTCTTCCTCGAAGCTGCGTTCCTCGGCGTGCTGCTCTTCGGGCGCAAGCTCGTGCCGCAATGGGCGCATGTGATGTCCGCGATTTTCGTGGCGACGGGCACCGTGGTGTCGTCGTTCTGGATTCTCGCGGTCAATAGCTGGATGCAGACGCCGCAAGGCCATCGAATCCTGCCCGACGGGCGCTTCGAGGTTGTCAGCTTCTTCGACGTGATCTTCACGCCTTCCTTTCCGTACCGGCTCGGCCACACGGTGAGCGCCTTTCTGGTGACGGCCGGCTTCGTGATCCTCGGCGTCGGCGCGATGTACATCCTGCAGCGGCGCGCGCTGGAGGAAAGCCGCGTGATGCTGAAGATGTCGCTGATTTTTCTGGTCATCATGGTGCCGGTGCAGATGGTGATCGGCGACATGCACGGCCTGAACACGCTCAAGCACCAGCCGGTGAAGATCGCCGCGATGGAGGGCCTGTGGGAAACCCGCTCGCGCGTGCCCGCCAATCTCTTCGCGATTCCCGATCAGGACGCCGAGAAGAATTATTTCGAGATCGCGATTCCGGTGCTCGGCAGCATCTACCTGACCCACGATCCGAACGGCACCGTGCAGGGCCTCAAGGCGTTCCCGCGCGAGGACCGGCCGAACGTCGCCGTCGTGTTCTTCGCGTTCCACATCATGGTCGGGATCGCGCTCCTGATGTTCGGGCTCGTGCTGTCCGGCATCGTGCTCTTCGCGCGCGGGCGCCTCGAACAAAGCCGCAAGTGGCTCCGGTGCGCGACGCTCAGCATGCCGCTCGGGTTCATCGCGGTGATCGCCGGCTGGACGACGACCGAAGCCGGCCGCCAGCCGTGGACCGTCTACGGCATCCTGCGCACCCGCGATTCGGTGACGCCGTCGCTCACCGCGGCGAACGTCGGGCTGTCGTGGCTGCTGTACGTGCTCGCGTATCTTGTGATCTTCGGCGCGGGGTTCACGCTGCTGCGGCGGCTGGTGCGCGTCGGGCCGTCGGAGGCGACGCAGGGCCAGGACAGCGAGCTACTGCCGCCGGAATCGCGTGCGGCGCGGCCGCTGTCGGCGTTATCGACGAAAACGGCGAGCAATGCCAAGCCGCCGTCCGGCGTCTGAAGAGGAGACCCTGCATGCTCGATCTCGTGCCGCTGTGGGCCGCCATTCTCGCGCTGGCGGTGTTCATGTACGTGCTGCTCGACGGCTTCGATCTCGGCGTCGGCATGGTTTTTCTCGTGCGCCGCGATCCGCACGACCGCGACATGATGATCAACTCCGTCGCGCCCGTGTGGGACTTCAACGAGACGTGGCTGATCCTCGGCGGCGGCGGGCTGCTCGCCGTGTTCCCGCTTGCGTTCGCGATCATCGTGCCGGCCGTCTACTTTCCGATCCTGTTCATGCTGCTCGGGCTGATCTTCAGGGGCGTCGCGTTCGAATTCCGCGAAGTGGTCGGCGCGCGCAAGTGGCTGTGGGATCGTGCGTTCGGCTACGGATCGCTCGTCGCGACGTTCTCGCAGGGTATCGTGCTCGGCATGTTCATCCAGGGCTTTCCGATTCGCGGCCGCGTGTTTTCCGGCACGAGCTGGGACTGGGTGGCGCCGTTTCCGCTGCTCGTCGGCGTGGGCCTCGTGTTCGGCTATGCGTTGCAGGGTACGACGTGGCTCGTGCTGAAAACCGAAGGCGACTTGCAGGCGTGGGCGCGGCGGATGGCGCGTTTTGCGCTGATCGGCGTGATCGCGTTCGTCTTGCTGATCAGCATCTGGACGCCGCTCAAGGACGCACGCATCGCTGCCCGCTGGTTCGATTTCCCGGTGAGCTTTGTCTTTGCGCCGGTGCCGGTTCTGACGGCGTTTCTCGCCTGGACGTTGTGGACGAGCCTCGCCAAGGGGCGCGAGGTGTTGCCGTTTCTGTGCTCGATCGGGTTGTTCTTTCTCGCGTTCACCGGGCTCGTGATCAGCTTGTGGCCCTTTATCGCGCCGCCCTCGGTGACCTTGTGGGATGCATCGGCGGCACCGCTGTCACAACAATTCCTGCTGATCGGGACGATGTTCCTGCTGCCGGTGATCGTGCTGTATGTGATCTGGTCGTACTGGGTGTTTCGCGGGAAGGTGCGGGGGGATATGGGGTATCACGGGTGAGTGCGGCTCCCTAAAGCCTCTGCTCCACCGCCCGCGACAAAATCCTCGCCCACTTGCGCGCCTCGCGCTGATCGCGCATCGGCAGGAGCCATTCGCGGCGCTGCGGGTCCTTCGCGTCGCGCACGTCCAGCGCCACCTGCCACGCGCCCGCCGCCGGCTGCACACGGGCACCGCGCAGGTCCGCGAAGATATAGCCGCCGCTTTGATCTCCGACGCGCAGATCGCACAGACGCTTGCCCGCCGACAGCCGCACGCCGCCCCAGTCGCGCGTGAGTTCGTGCGTCCAGTCGCCGTCCTGCCCTTTCGCGATGTTCGGCGCGACTTCGCGCCGCCGCTGCAGCCAGTACGCGATCGCCGCGACGATCAGCGCCGCCACCACGACCGCAACGCCCGTCGCGACGCCCACGCCGAAGCGCGCCGAGAGCGCATGAAACGACCACACCGCGCCGTAGATCAGCGCGACGAGTACGGCGAGGGCAACGACGATCGGCATGTTGGCGGCGTCGAAAAAATCACTGCGTCTTGTGCTTCGCGTTCCACTCGCGCAGCGCCTGCAGCGTGTTGGAAACGTGCTTCTCCGGCGAAAGGCTCGTGTACTCGTAGATCACCGTGCCGTCGGGCGCGATCACATACGACACGCGATTGGCCATCGTCGCGGTCATCGGCATCGAGGCATCGAAAGATTTGATGATCTTCGACTCGGCGTCGGCGGCGACCGGGAACTTGCTGCGGCATTCGCTCACCGAAAAGCGCTTCAACGTATCGATGTTGTCATGCGACACGCCGATCACCGTCGCGCCCTCGGCCTTGTACTGGTCGACGGCTTCGGCGAATTCGTGCGCCTCGATCGTGCAGCCCTTGGTGAACGCCGCCGGATAGAAATACAGCACGACCGGACCTTTCTTCAACTCTTCGGCTAGCGAATAGTCGTAGACGTTGCCGCCCAGCGACGCCTGCGCGACGAACGCCGGCGCGCGATCGCCCGGCTTGAGCGTCGCGAACGCGACGAGCGCATACACCGCAAGCCCGGCGCCGAGCGCGGCCGCGAGCATCCTGCCTGCAAATTTGCGTTTCATCTGTGCCCTGCCTTCGGTTGATTGTTTCGAATACGTCTAAAACAAAACACCAGCGCACGTCTCATTCCAGCCGGTGCGCCGCGAACCACGTCGCCGCATCGACCTGAAGCTTTGCCAGCAATGCGGGCGTGAGGTGCGCGAACGCGGGATCGGAGATGCTCGCGTCGACTTCCGGCGAATCGCCGCGATCCGCTGCCTGCGAGATCCGCAGCAGCATGCCCAATGCGCCCTCGCCGTCGATGATCGCCGCGCGGATCGACTCCGACACCTTCAACTGGTCGAGGACCTCCGCGGGCGGCATGTCGAGCACCACGTGCACGAGCGAAAAGATGCCGGTGAGAAAAGCGGCGTCGGCGAACGCTTCATCTGATGGACGCAACTCGCGCGCCGCAAGTTCCATGAATCGCGCGCGCGTGCCGACGAGCTGCACGAGCGGGTCGGAGCGCCACGGCAGGCCGCGCCCGCCCGCGTAGAGCAGCAACTGCGTCCAGCGCGCGATCTGCCGCGTGCCGATCGCCGCGACCGCCTCGCGCAACGACGACACTTGCCGGCTCAAGCCGAACGCACTCGAATTCGCGACGCGCAACAATTGCACGACGATCTCCGGATTGCGCTTCAATTCGAGTTCGAGCCGCCCCATCGCGGGTTCGTCGGCGAGCAGCGTCAGAAGGCTCAGGAGCGCGGCGCGCGATGCGCTCGGACGGCGGGTCGCGAGCACTTGCGGTCGCGCGAAGAAATAGCCCTGAAAGTAGTCGAAGCCGAGATCGCGCGCGCGCACGAAGTCCTCGTGCGTCTCGATCTTTTCGGCGACGAGCGCCTTGCCGTGGCGCTTGAGCACGCGCGCAAGCTCGGGCAGGCGCCCTTCCTCGACGCCAAGGAAATCGACCTTCACCTTGTCGACGTAAGGCAGCGCGCTCAGGATCTGGTCATCGAGGGCGACGACGTCATCGAGCGCGAACTGGAAGCCCGCCTCGCGCAACTGCGTGCAGCGCCGAAAGAGCGCGGCGTCGAAGGTGATCGTTTCCAGCAACTCGAGCACGAAGCGCCCGGGCGGCATGATGTGGACGATGTCGTCGAAGAGCAGCGCGCGATTCATGTTCACGTAGCCGCGATAGTCGCCCAGCACCGCCGACAGCCCGATCTCGCCGACCGTGCGCGCGACGACATGCGCGGTCGCCTGGACGTCGTCGTGGATGCGCGCGCGGTTCTCCGGGCTGTCGCGAAACAGCAGTTCGTAGGCGTGCAGTGCGCCGGCGCGATCGAGAATCGGCTGGCGTCCGAGATAGACGCTCTCCGGTTCGCGTGCTTCGCCGGGTTCAGCCGGCTTCAACAAATCTTCCATGACTCGAACATGACAGGGAAAGTGCAGCCATTGGCCGCAAGGAACTCGCATCACACATGATCAGGCAAGTCGAGGACGTGATGTGCGGATCGGAATGCAACAGGCAAATAGCGCGTATTAGATGATTGTTTTGGCTCGCCTGGCGCATGAAAAATCCGCTGGCGAGCGGCGCTATGAGATTCGCGACACTGTAACCGAAAACGCTTTCGCACACCCTGATACCCCCACGCGGACAAACCCTTGACACACTGATCCCACAAGCATCGCGCGACACACGCTGCCGGGGCGGCGGTCAATTAAAGAAAAACCCTGACAAAGCCGATAACCTGCCTGATAGGGCGTGTAACTGCCGCGCGAAAAAGCCTCGGCGAACCGTGCGCGGCGTCCCTCACGGACGTGCCGTTATTCGTCCACCCGATGGGTCGCGCAACCAGAAAACCAAACGAAAACATGCAAGCGAACCGGATCACCGCCAAACGCCGCAGTCCCTGGCGCATCGCACTCGAGACCGTGCTCGGGCTCGTGCGGGCGCGTCCCCGGGCCGTGGTGGCTGCGTCGTTGCCTGTAGAAGACGCGACGCCGCCCGAAGCCGTGCTGAAACCGCTCGAAGCCACACTCACCGCCGTCGATTTCCTCGCGCAGATCGACGACGCGCTGCGCTTCGTCTACGTGTCCGATGCGAGCATCGCATTCATTGGCTATCACCGCGACTATCTCGGCATGCTGACGTTGCACGACCTCGTGCCGTCGTCCGAAGCCGACGAACTGAACGCGCTCGTCGCGCGTGCGAAGACGAGCGGCAAGCTGGAATCGGCGACGCTCTCGCTCGTCAAGTCGCTGACCTATCCGATCTGCGTCGAATTGCGGCTCTTTTCGACCGCCGCGCAAGGTGTGCCCGGCTTCGCGCTCGCCGCGTTCGAGGTCTCGCACTGGCGTGACAACGAAGCGAAGCTCACGCACGCGCTGAACCACGACCCGCTGACGGGCCTGGCCAATCTCGCCGCGCTGATCCCGGCCGTCAACGCCGTGCAGGCGGAAGCCGAGCACACGCGCACGCAGGCCGCGCTCGTGCTCATCGATATCGACGACTATCAACGCATCAACCGCGCGCTCGGCTACGACGCCGGCGACGACATGCTGCGCGAGACCGCGCGGCGCATCCAGCACGCGGCCGGACAGGGCGAGACCGTGGCGCGCATCGCGAGCGACGAATTCGCCGTGCTGCTGCCCGCCGGCGCGACCGCGGAATCGGCCGAGAACCTCGGCCGGCGCCTCTTGACCGCCATCGCGCAGCCGTACCGGTATCGCGGACAGCACACGCATTTGTCGGCGAGTGTCGGCGTGGCGTTGTATCCGGACCACGCGGGACCGGCGACGAGCGCGCCCGGTACCGTCGACGCGCATCTCTTGCGCATGGCCGACCACGCACTCGCGGAGGCGAAGGAAGCGGGCGGCAATACACTCGTCTTCCACGCAATCGACGACGATACCGCCGACGCCGAGCGCCTGAAGCTCGAAGCCGACCTGTACGAGGCCGTGCGCAACGGCGAGTTCTCGCTGCACTTTCAGCCGATCACGAGCAGCCTGTCGGGCGGCGTGGTGGGTGTCGAAGCGCTGATGCGCTGGCAGCATCCGGTGCACGGCCTCGTGCCGCCGTCGGATTTCATTCCGCTCGCCGAGTCGATCGGGCTCATCAATTACCTGGGCAACTGGGTGCTGAAGGCGGCCTGCATGCAGCTCGTGCAATGGGACGCGATCGGCATCCGGCTCGAATATGTGTCGGTGAACGTGTCGCCGCAGCAGTTCCGCGACAAGCGCTTCACCTTCGCCGTGCAGGAAGCGCTCGCGCTGACAGGACTCGATCCCGAGCGGCTCGTCTTCGAGATCACCGAAAGCCTGCTGATGCACGATCCTGAAGAGGCCACGCGTCTCCTGGAAACGCTGCGGGCGTTCGGCATCCGCTTTGCCGTCGACGATTTCGGCACCGGCTATTCGAGCCTCGCCTACCTGCAGCGCTTCCCGTTGTCGAAGCTTAAAATCGACCGGAGTTTCGTCGAGAACCTGCTCACGTCACGCAATAACCGTGCGATCGTGAGCGCCGTAGTGGGGCTTGCGCAGTCGCTCGGGCTGGAACTCGTTGCGGAGGGCGTGGAGACCGAGGCGCAGCGCGACTTGTTGACCGAGATGGGGTGCGACCACATACAAGGCTGGCTGATCAGCCACGCGTTGCCGTCGGAGGAGCTGGCCCGGTCCTTCAAGTCCAATTCGCTGTTCCTGCACGAGGCATTATGATTCAGGGCACGTTCGTGTTTTAATCGGACAGCGTGCTGCACCATCGGATATCGTCCGGCCTGATATGACTTCAGGGTCTCCTCGCCGATGATTTACGCCGCGCCGGCCAAGCCGACGCGGCACGTGTAGGGCTTTCTCACAATACGCATGGCAAGCACCGTCAAGGCCGAATTACTGGACAAGCTGTGGCAGCGCATGAGCGAGCGCGGGGATTTCCCGATGCTCTCGCAGGCGCTGCGCACGACCGTGTCCGCGATGAGCGACGACGACCTCGACTTCACCGCCCTCGTGCAAGTCGTGCTGTCGGACTTCGGCCTCACGCAAAAGGTGCTGCGCCTCGCCAATTCGGCGATGTACATGGCGTTCGGCGGCAACATCACGACCGTCACGCGCGCGCTGATGGTGCTCGGCATGGATGCGGTCGGCCATCTCGTCGTAGGGCTCAAGCTCGTCGATCATTTTCATGCGAGCGCGCCGCGCCGGATCGACGCCAAGCTCGAACTCAACCGCACCCTGCTTTCCGGCGCCGTCGCGCGGCAGATCACCGAGAACACCGACCTGCGTTCGGCCGAGGAAGCGGTCGTCTGCACGCTGATGCGGCAGATCGGCAAGCTGCTCGTCGCGTTTTATCTTGAGAGCGAGTGGGATCAGTTGCGCCGCAAGGCTGCCGCCGAAAACATTACCGATAGCCACGCTTGTGCCGTGCTGCTCGGCGTGTCGTTCGAGGAGATCGGGATCGAGGCCGCGGACCGCTGGCGTCTGCCCGAGACGATCCGTTCGGGCATGCAGGTGAGCGATCCGCTCGCGCCGCCCGACGAAACCAAGCCGCGCCACGTGCGCTGGCTGCAGGCGGTCACCAATTATTCGACCGAAGTCGCCGATGCGCTCACCGCGCAAAACATGGCTGACGCCAGCCGCGAGACGTTGCTGGTCGATATCGCGAACCGCTACAGCGTCGCGTTGAACACCGACGCCGAGACGCTCGCCGCGATGAGCCTCGCGCTCGCGAACGAAGAGAGCGGCGACGGCGTGATGCGCGAGATCGTCGAGCTGCGCGCGAATGCCGATGCTATTGCGCGGGCGGGAATAACGGCGGAGGCGCGCATCGGCGCGGGTCTCGAGGATCTGCGTTCGCTGCCTTCCAAAAACGCGCTTGGGCCGGTGCTTGCGCTGGCTTCTGAAGCAGTGCTTGCGGGGCTGGGATTTTCACGCACGGTGGTCTTCGTGCGGCAGGCCAATGACGAGTTTCAGGCGCGGCTGGGACTTGGGCCGAACGTCGAGAAGATGCTGCCGGCGTTGCGGTTCGATGCGGCTTTTCAGCCGGATGTGTTTCATCTTGCGATCTCGAATCCTGTCGGCATATTTATCGAGAACGCTCACGATCCGCGGATCGATGCGCGCCTGCCGCGATGGTTCAAGAACGCTTTCGGCGACGCACAGGCGTTTGTTCTGCTGCCCGTGAAGGCCAAGGATTCGACCGTCGCGCTCGTATACGGTGATTGGACGTTGCAGCCGCAGGTGCGCAAGATCACGCCGCCGGAGATGAGTGCGCTCAATGAGCTGACGCGGGAACTTAGCCGGTTCTTTTCCAATGCGGATTGGAAGGAAGTGGAGCTTTTGTAGGCGCTGAGGTGCTTGCGCTTTTTACATTGAAACGCTTGATGTGCTAAGACCGCTAAGGAATGATTTTCCTTAGCGGTCTTTTTGCTTTTTTGATGCGCTTAGGCGTCTATGAAAAGACCACTGGCGCATCAACGCGCCAGCGATTATCTTCACGCCAGTTGAAACTTCTGCACAAGCCCTTTGAGCGCCCGCGCCTGATCATCGAGCGATTGCGCCGCAGCCGCAGCTTCCTCGACGAGAGCCGCATTCTGCTGCGTCCCCGCATCCATCTGCGTGACGGCGTGGCTGATCGCCTCGATTCCGCTCTTCTGCTCGGCCGAAGCCGCTGAAATCTCGCCCATGATGTCGGTCACACGCTTGACCGCCCGCACGACCTCATCCATCGTCGCTCCGGCTTCCTGCGCATAAGTCGATCCATCCGTCACCCGCGAAACGGACGCGTGAATCAGCCCTTTGATCTCCTTGGCCGCCGCCGACGATCGTTGGGCGAGACTGCGCACCTCGCCCGCGACGACAGCAAACCCGCGCCCCTGCTCCCCGGCACGCGCCGCCTCGACGGCCGCGTTCAAAGCAAGGATATTGGTCTGAAAGGCAATGCCTTCGATCACGCCGATGATGTCGCCGATACTCCTTGAGCTAGCGTTGATCTGCTCCATCGTCGCGACGACGCGCCCAACCACCACCCCGCCCTTCTCCGCAATCGCCGATGCGTTATGCGCAAGCACGCTCGCCTGCTGGGCGTTATCGGCGTTCTGGCGCACCGTCGACGTCAACTGCTCCATGCTCGTCGCGGTCTTTTCGAGCGCGACCGCCTGCTGCTCCGTGCGATGCGATAAATCGACGTTGCCCGTAGAAATTTCGCTCGACGCCGATGCAATCGCCTCCGCGCTCGCCGCGATCTCGCCTACCGTCGACGACAACCCCGACTGCATCTCCGACAGCGCGCGCAGCATGCTTGCGTTGTCGCGCTTCGCGATATCGATGTGGTTCGACAGATCGCCCGCCGCGATCCGGCGCGCGATTTCCTTCGCATAGACCGGCTCGCCGCCGAGTTGCCCCGCCAGGCGCCGCACGACCCATTCACTCACAACGATCGCCAGCACGAAGATCGCGACGGTTAGCGCGGAGAGCATGACGAACGACGAGTGATAGATGAACGAGGCGGCATCGATGGTCGATTTGGCCGCGCTGCCGCGACGCGTGACGAGATCGTCGACCATCTTTTCGAGCTTGCCCGTCTCCACTAGCAGCGACACATCCTGAATGCCGACCTGCCAGTTCATCTGCGACAGATCGAGCGGCTGTTCCTGCACGAGCTTGACGAAGGCGCGCAGATTGCCGCTCCACGTCGTGATCGCGGTGGCGAGGCGCTTTTGCTGCGCAAGCGCGTCCTGATCCGACGCATCGACGTATTGCCGCAACTGCGCCTGTTCCCGGCCGATGTCGCCGAGCGCGCGATCGATCTGCCCGCCGAGTTCTTCGCGTTCCTTCGCGGTGGTCGCGGTGAGCAACATCTTCTGCGAACGGCTCGCGCGCAGCACGTAGCCACGCGTTTCCTCGGCGGCGCGGCTTGCGACGTACCCCTGCGTGTAGATCGTTTCAGTCGAAGCGTTGAGACGGCTGATCTGCGTGAGCGCGATGATGCCGATCGCGAGCGTGCCCGCCAGAATCAGCGCAAAGGCGAGCCTGAGCGATGCCTTGACTGTCAGGCCGCCCTTGGCCGCGCGATGGGTGTGCCGGAGGTTGGCGGCTTGCGAGACGAAGCCCGCGCCGGTATGGCCGCGTAGCGAAAACGGTTTCATCGATTCATTCCCCGAATGATTCTGGTTGCAAGGCGATGTCGCTTGTGACGCACGCCTTTGTCACTGGTCTACGGCAGCTTCGTTGCGATACTTGAATGAGCGTATACGCGCGGGGCGTTTCACAATCCGGCAGCCGGTTCCGCGTTATACCCGGCCAAAATAAACGCGCGTGCGGAAAAGGCAGACGAAAGCTTTCAGGCTTCGTCCGCTGTCCGTTTCGCGACAAAGGTTGGCAGGACAACGCATACCGGACAAACTACACTACGAGAAATGCCACCCGCTCATGAATCGATTAAAACAACACGCGGGCGGGAAACGCTTCACGCGACGAGAATCACGAGACAACCTTCCGGGCCTTTTCTCACCATGCAAACGAGTATCGACAAAGCCGCGCTTGCGGCGACGCCTTCTGCTACCGCGAATACAACGGCTGCCATCAATCCGCAGCGCACCGTTTATTCGGTGCTGGGCGCGATCAGCTTTTCGCACCTGCTGAACGACATGATCCAGTCGCTGATCCTCGCGATCTATCCGATGTTCAAGAGCGAATTCGCGCTCTCGTTCGGCCAGATCGGGCTGATCACGCTCACTTACCAGATAACGGCGTCGCTTCTGCAGCCGCTCGTCGGCCTCTACACCGACAAGCATCCGAAGCCGTATTCGCTGCCCGTCGGCATGGGCTTCACGCTTTCGGGTCTGTTGCTGATGTCGGTTGCGGGCAACTTTCCAACGCTCCTCGTCGCGGCGGCGCTCGTCGGCTGCGGGTCGTCGGTGTTTCATCCGGAGTCGTCGCGGGTGGCGCGCATGGCGTCCGGCGGCAAGCACGGTCTCGCGCAATCGCTCTTTCAGGTGGGCGGCAACGCCGGTTCGTCGCTCGGGCCGCTGCTCGCCGCGCTGATCGTGATTCCGCACGGCCAGAAGAGCATCGCGTGGTTCTCGGCGGCGGCACTGGTTGCGATCGTCGTGCTCACGAATATCGGCCGCTGGTACAAGCGTCATCCCGCGACGAAGAAGGGACGCGCACAAGTTGCACATGCAACTTTACCGCGCAACAAGGTCATCGCCGCGATGAGCGTGCTCGTGCTGCTCGTGTTCTCCAAGTATTTCTACATGGCGAGCATCATGAGCTACTTCACGTTCTATCTGATCAGCAAGTTCGGCATGAGCGTGCAGACGGCGCAGATTCATCTGTTCGTGTTCCTCGCGGCTGTCGCGGCGGGGACGATCATCGGCGGGCCGGTCGGTGACCGTATTGGGCGCAAGGTCGTGATCTGGGTATCGATCCTGGGCGTCGCGCCGTTCACGCTGCTCCTGCCCTATGCGAATCTGTTCTGGACGGGCGTGTTGTCGGTGATCATCGGGCTCGTGCTGGCATCGGCGTTCTCGGCGATCCTCGTCTATGCGCAGGAGCTGATTCCCGGCAAGGTCGGGATGGTCGCGGGGCTGTTCTTCGGCTTCGCGTTCGGGATGGGCGGCATCGGTGCGGCCGTGCTCGGCCATCTCGCCGATGCGACGAGCATCGACTACGTATACAAGCTGTGTTCATTCCTGCCGCTGCTTGGCTTGCTCGCGGTGTTCCTGCCAAGGACGACGGAGCCGAAGTTGAAGAAGGCTTGAGGTCCAAGCCATGCCTTAGCCGGAAAGAAAAGCCGCTTCGAACTTTCGAAGCGGCTTTTTAGCTTTTTACAGCGCTATTCGCTCAACGCAGCTTTCACCTGCTGCAACGCGCTTATGTCCTCGATGGTCGGCAATTCGCCCGGCTCGCGTCCTTCCGCGAGCGCAGCGATTGCACGACGCAGGAGCTTGCCCGAACGCGTCTTCGGCAGCATCGATACGAAATGCACGCGCGCCGGCCGCGCGATCGCGCCGAGTTGCGTATCCACGGTATGCGTCAGTTCCGCCTCCAGTCCTTGCCGCGCGCCCGGCGCGTTCAGCCGCTCCGCGTCGCGCAACACGACGAACGCGAGCGCCGCCTGCCCTTTGAGCGCATCCGCGACGCCGACCACCGCCACTTCCGCCACCGCCGGATGGCTTGAAAGCGCCTCCTCGATCTCCCGCGTGCCCAGCCGATGCCCCGCCACGTTGATCACGTCATCGGTGCGGCCGAGGATCGACACATAGCCGTCCTCGTCGCGCACGCCCCAGTCGAAGGTCGAATAGACCTGCTGGTTCGGCACGCTTTTCCAGTACGTATCGATGAAGCGCCGGTCGTCGCCCCAGACCGTCTGCATGCAGCCCGGCGGCAGCGGATAGTCGAGCGCGATCACGCCTTTTTCGCCCGGCGCGCAAACCTCGCCCGTCTGCTCGTTGCGCACGGTGAGGTTGAAGCCCATTGACGGCACGCCGGGCGAGCCGAGCTTCGGCGGCAAGTCCTCGATGCCGTGCGGGATCGCGATCATCGGCCAGCCGGTTTCGGTCTGCCAGTAGTTATCGATGACGGGGCGCTTCAGCGCGCTCTGGATCCATTGCGCGGTGGGTTCGTCGAGCGGTTCGCCGGCGAGAAAAAGCGCGCGCAGGCTCGACAGATCGGCCTGCGACATCAGTTGCGGGTCCTGCTTCTTGAGCACGCGGATCGCGGTCGGCGCGGTGAACATCAGGTTGATCCTGTACTGCTCGACGAGCCGCCACCAGATGCCGCCGTCCGGCCGCACCGGCGTACCTTCGTACATGACGGTGGTGAGCCCCGCGATCAGCGGCGCATAGATGATGTAGCTGTGCCCGACTACCCAGCCGATATCCGACGCGGTGAACATCACATCGCCGGGCGCGCCCTGGAAGATATGTTCCATCGATGCCGCGAGCGCCACCGCATAACCGCCGACGTCGCGCTGAACGCCTTTCGGCCGGCCCGTCGTGCCGGACGTGTAGAGCACGTACGACGGCTCGTTCGATTCGAGCCATTCGCACGGCACGTAGGCATCGAAGAACTTTTCGCGCAGCGGCTCGTAGGCGATCAGGTAATTCGCCTGCAGACGCTCGGGCGCGAGCTGCCGGTCGATCAGCAAGACCTGCGGCACCTTGTACTCGGCGCGCGCAAGCGCTTCGTCGACGAGCGGCGTGTAGTCGATCACCTTGCCCGCACGCGCGCCGGCGTCGGCCGTGATGATGAGCGCGGGCTTCGCGTCGTCGATGCGCGCCGCGAGATTCGGCGCCGCGAAGCCGCCGAACACGACCGAATGGATCGCGCCGAGCCGCGCGCAGGCGAGCATCGCGAAGAGCGCCTCGGCGATCATCGGCAGATAGATCAGCACGCGATCGCCCTTCTTCACGTTCAACGAGCGCATCACCGCGGCCATGCGGTTCACTTCGGCATGCAGTTCCGCGTACGTGTAGCGGCGCTCGATGCCCGTCTCGGTCGAAACGTAGATCAACGCGTTCTGTTGCGCGCGCGTCGCGAGATGGCGATCGACGGCGTTATAGCAGAGATTCGTCGTTCCGCCGATGAACCAGCGCGCGAACGGCGGACGACTGCGGTCGAGCACCTGTTCGAACGGCGTCTCCCAGTGGATGCGGCGGGCCTCTTCGGCCCAGAACTGCTCGGGTTGCTCGATCGAACGGCGAAACTCTTCACGATAAGTCGGCATTCGCTCCCTCTGATAGCAGTGTGCAGGCTGCTTCAGAGCATAGAGCAGGCCGTCAGGGCGTGCTAGAGAGGGGCGGCCCTATGCGCGGGCGCGTGTTCCTGCTCGCCGGGCGAGTGCTTCAGAAGCACCGGCGCGAGTTCGCCCGCGACGCGCATTCCCGAGACGATCACCGTGCGAACGCCACTGCCCTGCGTCACGACGCGCCACGCTTCGCGCGTCGTCGCGCGGGCTTCGATGCGCGGTTCGATCACGATGAAACCACGGCAATACGCCGAGAGCGTCGCCTGCTGCGAGCGCAGCCAGGCGGCGCGCAGACGCGTGTCGTCGGGGGTTTCGTCGGCGCAATGCTCGCTGACGATCACGAACGGCGTCGCAAGCGCGAGCAGCCGCTGCATTTCGGCGCGCCATGCGAACGCGTAGCCCGATTGCACCGCCCGCCGGCGCAGGCGCACGAGCGGGAAGCGGCTGGCGTCGTGCATCGGCTGGTCAGGGGCATGCGGGACTCGGGCCGGCGCGAGTGTGGACTTGAGGTCGGATGCAATCACAGCGGTCTTGGGCTCCAATAATTCAATGCGGCGACGAGGTTGCCCCACTGCGAGCGGCGCGGCCGAACCCGTTTCTTCGACGATGCCTTTTGCGTCGCACGCTCGCTCTCAACGGGCGCGGCGGCCGCGCTCGTCTGCCACGCGCGGCGCGTGGTGTCGAGCACCTTCGCCGCGTTCGCGGAGATCGCGGATGTCGGCTGATCGGTCGGTATGGAATCGGTTGGCGCCTGTGGCATGAAAGCCTCCTGTCGTGCGAAACCCATTGTAGTTGAGAATGATTCTCAACTACAAGCAGGATTTATCCGATTGTCCGATGGCGCGATTTCAGGTTTGCGCGCGCAGGAAACGCGACAGAACGCCGGAGGAGTAAGTGGAGGCAATCGCCGCGAGGAATTCGGCGAAGGAGGCGGGAGCAGCGGCATCGGCGGTATCGGAGATCGTGCGCACGACCGCGCACGGCACGCCGTACTCATAGCAGACCTGCGCGAGCGCGGCGCCTTCCATCTCGACGGCGAGCGCATCGGGCAAGGCGTCGCGCAATGCCATCAGGCCCTCGTGACTCGCGATGAAGCGATCGCCGCTCACCACCAGCCCGCGATGCACGCGCGGACGCACGACCGCGAAGTGGCTCTGCAACGCCGCGCCTTCGTCGGCGAGAAACGCCTCGCAGGCGCTGAACAGCGCGGCGCTCAGTTCGGCAGAGGCCTCGAAGCGCGATTTGTCGAGCAGCGGCACCTCGAAGCGCGGAAACAGCGGTGACGCGTCGAGATCGTGCTGCAACAGCGCATCCGCGACGACGATATCGCCCACCTGCACGTCCGCATGCACGCCGCCCGCGACGCCCGTGAACAGAACCGCATCGACATTGAACGCGTGGATCAGCGCGCTGGCCGTCGTGGCGGCGGCGACCTTGCCGATGCGCGCGAGCGTCACGACGCAACGCACGCCGTGCGCCTCGCCGACGGTGTATTCGCGCTGACCGAGCGTCAGCGTTTCTACTTCACCGGCCGCACGCATCCCGGCGATCAGATCGCCGAGTTCCTGCGGCAGCGCGGCCATGATGCCGAGCATCGCCGTCACTCGACCGGCTGAAGTTTCGCGACCGCCAGCGCCAGCCACTTCTCGCCGTGGCGCTTGAAACGCACTTGCGCGCGGGCATCGGCGCCGGCGCCTTCGAGCGCCGTCACCGTGCCTTCGCCGAACTTCGTGTGAAAGACTCCCTGACCGACCTTGAAACCGGTGTCCGCGGCGCGCTGCGTGTTGGCGAACGCCGGAACCGGCGCGCCGGCGTCGGGATTCACATAGTCGGCGGTGCGCTCGCGACCGGGCCGCGCGAACCAGTCGCGGCCCCACCCAGCGTTGTCCGAGCGGCCGCCCCAGCGCGCGCCCGCCTCGACCTTCGGCGTGAGCCACTTGAGCGAGCCTTCGGGCAGTTCGTCGAAAAAGCGCGATCGGATGTTGTAGCGCGTCTGGCCGTGCAACATCCGGCTCTGCGCAAACGATAGATACAGCCGCTCCTTCGCCCGCGTGATCGCGACATACGCGAGGCGGCGCTCTTCCTCGAGGCCGTCGGTTTCCTGCGCGCTGTTCTCGTGCGGGAACAGGCCCTCTTCCATCCCGGTGATGAACACCGCCGTGAATTCAAGCCCCTTCGCCGCGTGCACCGTCATCAACTGCACGGCGTCCTGGCCGGCCTGCGCCTGGTTGTCGCCGGCTTCAAGCGATGCGTGCGACAAAAAGCCCGCGAGCGGCGTCATCGTGTCGGGGTTTTGCGCGGGATCGGCGGGACTCGCGGCGTCGAGCACGTCGATGCCGGGATCGTCGGTCGCGAGCGCGATTTCGGGCGCGGCCGTCGCGCCGGGGCGCAGCGGGATCGAGCGCGCGGGCGTGTCGAGTCCGTAACCCTCCTCGCTGACGAACGCCGCCGCCGCGTTCACGACTTCCTGCAAGTTCTCCAGCCGGTCCTGCCCTTCGCGCTCGGTTTCATAGTGCCCAGCGAGGCCGCTCGCGCGGATCACGTGCTCGACCGTCTCCGGCAGGCTCATCTGCTGCGTTTCGGCACGCATCTTCGCGATCAGCATCGCGAAACTGCCGAGGCTCGATCCCGCCTTGCCCGTCACGTAAGGCACGGCGGCGGCCATCGAACAGTTGTAGAGGCGCGCGGCGTCGGCGAGTTGCTCGATCGAACGCGCACCGATGCCGCGCGTCGGGAAATTCACGACGCGCGCGAAAGCGGTGTCGTCGTTCGGGTTGTCGATCAGGCGCAGGTACGCGAGCGCGTGCTTCACTTCCTGTCGCTCGAAAAACCGCAGGCCGCCGTACACGCGATACGGAATGCCCACGTTCACGAGCGTGTGCTCGATCGTGCGCGACTGCGCGTTGCTCCGGTACAGCACCGCGATCTCGCCGCGCGACAGGCCCGTATTGATCAGCGCCCTGATTTCCTCGACGATCCACCCCGCTTCCTGCGAATCGGTCGCGGCTTCGTAGACGCGCACCGGCTCGCCGTGGCCCGCGTCGGTGCGCAGGTTTTTGCCGAGCCGCCGCGAATTGTTCGCGATCAGGAAGTTCGCGGTATCGAGAATATGGCCGTGCGAGCGGTAGTTCTGCTCCAGCTTGATGAGATTTCGCACGCGGAATTCGCGCTCGAAGTCGTGCATATTGCCGACGTTGGCGCCGCGAAAGGCGTAGATCGACTGATCGTCGTCGCCGACCGCGAAGATCGCGTTGTGCTCGCCCGCGAGCATTTTCAGCCATGCGTATTGCAGCTTGTTCGTGTCCTGAAACTCGTCGACGAGGATGTTGCGAAAGCGCGCCTGGTAGTGCGCGCGCAACGGCGGATTGTGCGCGAGCAGTTCGTAGCAGCGCAGCAGCAGCTCCGGAAAATCGACGACGCCTTCTCGCTGGCACTGCTGGTCGTAGGCCTCGTACAGCTCGACGAACTTGCGGTTGAAGGCATCGGTGGCATCGACGTCTTTTGGACGCAGGCCCTGTTCCTTCGCGTTGTTGATGAAGTACTGCAGGTTCTTCGCCGGATACTTCTCGTCGTCGATGTTCAGGCCCTTCATCAGGCGCTTGATCGCGGAAAGCTGGTCGGCGGTATCGAGGATCTGGAAAGTCTGCGGCAGGCCCGCGTCGCGGTAATGCGCGCGCAGCATCCGGTTGCACAGCCCGTGGAAGGTGCCGATCCACATGCCGCGCGTGTCGATCGGCAGGAGCGCCTGCAGGCGCGCCATCATCTCGCGCGCCGCCTTGTTCGTGAAGGTGACGGCGAGGATGGTCGGCGGCGAGGCGTAGCCGTGCTGGATCAGCCACGCGATGCGCGTGATCAGGACGCGCGTCTTGCCGCTGCCGGCGCCCGCGAGGATCAGCGCCGGCTCGTTCGGCAGCGTCACGGCAGCGAGTTGTTCGGGATTCAGATTGGCAAGCAGATCGGGCATGAGGGAAGTCTTCCGGTGGGTCGAACATTATAAGACCGCTCCGATGGCAGCGCCGCCCGCCGCTTTGCCCGATTCGTCGACGGTGCCGGTAAAACCTTATAATTGCCCGTTCCCCCGCATTTTTTCACGCATTTTTCGGCAGATCCCACAATGAGCGACAGCACGCTTGCGAAGAGCTTCGAGCCCCAGAACATCGAGTCCCAGTGGGGCCCGGAATGGGAAAAACGCGGTTATGCCGCCCCGGCCTTCGTTCCGGGCGCGAAGAATTTCTCGATCCAGCTCCCGCCGCCGAACGTCACCGGCACGCTGCACATGGGCCACGCGTTCAACCAGACCATCATGGATGGCCTGACGCGCTACCACCGCATGCTCGGCGACAACACGCTGTGGGTGCCGGGGACGGATCATGCGGGCATCGCGACGCAGATCGTCGTGGAACGTCAGCTCGATGCGCAGGGCATGTCGCGCCACGACCTCGGCCGTGAGGAGTTTCTGAAACGCGTGTGGGCGTGGAAGCAGGAATCCGGCTCGACCATCACGAATCAGGTGCGGCGCCTGGGCGCATCGATCGACTGGCCGCGCGAATATTTCACGATGGACGACAAGATGTCGGCCGCCGTGCGCGACGTGTTCGTCACGCTCTACAAGCAGGGCCTGATCTATCGCGGCAAGCGGCTCGTGAACTGGGACCCGGTGCTTGGCACGGCGGTGTCGGACCTCGAAGTGGTCAGCGAGGAGGAAAACGGGAGCCTGTGGCACATCAAGTACCCGCTGCCGGACGGCTCGGGTCATCTGACGGTCGCAACCACGCGCCCCGAGACCATGCTCGGCGACGTCGCCCTGATGGTGCATCCGGAAGACGAGCGTTACGCGGCCCTCATCGGCAAAACGGTCATGCTGCCGCTGTGCGACCGCGAAATCCCGATCATCGCCGACGATTACGTCGATCGCGAATTCGGCACGGGCGTCGTGAAAGTCACGCCGGCGCACGATTTCAACGATTATCAGGTCGGCCAGCGTCATAAGTTGCCGCAGATCGAAATCCTCACGCTCGACGCAAAAATCAACGACAACGCGCCTGAAAAGTATCGCGGCATGGATCGTTTCGATGCACGCAAGCTCGTGGTCGCGGACCTCGAAGCGCTCGGCCTGCTCGATTCCGTCAAGCCGCACAAGCTGATGGTGCCGCGCGGCGACCGCACGGGCGTCGTCATCGAGCCGATGCTGACGGACCAGTGGTTCGTCGCGATGAGCAAGCCGGCGCCGGAAGGCACGTTCAATCCGGGCAAGTCGATCGCGGAAACGGCGCTCGACGTCGTGAAGAACGGCGAAATCAGGTTCGTGCCGGAAAACTGGACGACGACCTACTATCAGTGGCTCGAAAACATCCAGGATTGGTGCATTTCGCGTCAATTGTGGTGGGGCCATCAGATTCCCGCGTGGTACGGCGAGAACGGCGAGATTTTCGTCGCGAAGACGGAAGACGAGGCGCGCGCTGAAGCGCTGTCGCAGGGGTATACAGGCGCGCTCCGCCGCGACGACGACGTGCTCGACACCTGGTTCTCGTCGGCGCTCGTGCCTTTTTCATCGCTTGGCTGGCCCAATGAGACGAAGGAACTGCAGGCGTTCCTGCCGTCGTCGGTGCTCGTGACGGGCTTCGACATCATCTTCTTCTGGGTCGCACGCATGGTCATGATGACCACGCATTTCACCGGGACAGTGCCGTTTCACACCGTCTACGTGCACGGCCTCGTGCGCGACGCGGAAGGCCAGAAGATGTCAAAGAGCAAGGGCAATACGCTCGACCCGATCGATATCGTTGATGGCATCGCGCTCGACGAACTCGTCAGGAAACGCACGACCGGCCTCATGAATCCGAAGCAGGCTGCGCAGATCGAGAAGAAGACGCGCAAGGAGTTCCCCGACGGCATCCCGGCGTTCGGCACCGACGCGCTGCGCTTCACGATGGCGTCGATGGCAACGCTCGGTCGCAATGTGAATTTTGATCTGGCACGCTGCGAGGGGTATCGCAATTTCTGCAACAAGCTCTGGAACGCGACGCGCTTCGTGCTGATGAATACCGAAGGCCACGATTGCGGCTTTTCCAAGCCCGGCGCATGCGAGCCGGGCGACTGCGGCCCCGGCGGCTACACGGACTACTCGCCCGCCGATTTCTGGATCGTGTCGCTGTTGCAACGCGTGGAAGCGGAAGTCGAGAAAGGCTTCGCGGATTACCGTTTCGACAACGTCGCGAGCACGATCTACAAATTCGTGTGGGACGAATACTGCGACTGGTATCTCGAACTCGCAAAGGTGCAGATTCAGAACGGCACGCCGGAACAGCAGCGCGCCACGCGCCGCACGCTGTTGCGCGTGCTCGAAACGGTGCTGCGTCTGGCGCATCCGGTAATTCCGTTCATCACCGAGGCGCTCTGGCAGAAGGTCGCGCCCCTGACAGACGCATGGCCTGCGGAAGCGGCGGAAGGCGAGGCATCGATCATGGTGCAGCGTTATCCGCACGCGCAGACGGAAAAAATCGATGAATCGTCGGAACAGTGGGCCGCCGAACTGAAGGCTGTGATCGATGCGTGCCGTAATTTGCGCGGAGAGATGAATTTGTCGCCGGCGGTAAAAGTGCCGATGCTCGCCACCGGCGACGCCGCCCGTCTCACGACGTTCGCGCCTTATCTGCAGGCACTCGCGCGCCTGTCGGACGTGCAGATCATCGCCGACGAAGCCGCGCTCGACGCGCAGGCGCACGGTGCGCCGGTCGCGATCATCGGTTCGAGCAAGCTGGTGCTGAAAGTGGAAATCGACGTCGCGGCCGAGCGCGAGCGGTTGTCGAAGGAAGTCGAACGGCTCGCAAGTGAAGTTTCCAAATGTAACGCCAAGCTCGGAAATGAGAGTTTTGTTTCAAAAGCGCCGGCCACTGTCGTGGATCAAGAGCGAAAAAGGCTGGCAGAATACGAATCGACCATCGAAAAGCTCCAGGCGCAATTATTGCGTCTTCCTGCCTGATCGAGCGCAGACTTACCGATATTGCTCGACGTTTCAAACACGAATTAGAGGATCAGGGTCATCACATGCTAAAAGTTACTAAAGCGGTTTTTCCCGTTGCAGGTCTCGGTACCCGGTTCCTCCCCGCGACCAAGGCAAGCCCGAAGGAAATGCTGCCGGTCGTCGACAAGCCGCTGATTCAATACGCGGTGGAAGAAGCGATGGCCGCAGGCATTACCGAAATGATCTTCGTCACGGGCCGCAGCAAGCGCGCGATCGAAGATCACTTCGACAAATCGTATGAAGTCGAAGCCGAGCTCGAAGCGCGCGGCAAAGACAAGTTGCTGGAACTCGTGCGCAGCATCAAGCCGAGCCACGTCGACTGCTTCTACGTACGTCAGGCCGAAGCGCTGGGCCTCGGCCACGCGGTGCTGTGCGCCGAGAAGCTCGTCGGCGACAACCCGTTCGCCGTGATCCTCGCGGACGACTTGCTGTACGGCAAGCCGCCCGTGATGACGCAGATGATCGAAGTCTTCGACCACTATCACAGCTCGGTGATCGGCGTCGAAGAGATTCCGGCGCAGGACTCGAAGTCCTACGGCGTGATCGACGGCAAGGAATGGGAAAGCAATATTTTCAAGCTGGCCGGTATCGTCGAGAAGCCGGAACCGGCGGTGGCGCCGTCGAACCTGGGCGTGGTCGGGCGTTATGTGCTGAAGCCGCGCATTTTCGATCACATCCGCGCACTGAAGCCGGGTGCGGGCGGGGAATTCCAGTTGACCGACGCGATCCAGTCGCTCCTCGCCGACGAACAAGTGCTCGCGTACAAGTACCACGGTACGCGTTTCGACTGCGGCAGCAAGCTCGGCTATCTGAAGGCGACGGTGGAATTCGCGCTGCGCCATCCTGAAGTCGCGGCGGATTTCGAGGAATATCTGAAGACGCGTTCACCGATTCTCGAAGGCTGATTGCCTGAGAGTCGGTTCGAAAAAAATGCCCGCGATGCGAATCGCGGGCATTTTCGTTTTCAGGCTTTCAAAACGGCTTCAGCGGCGGCGCATCAGAAAAACAAACGTCTTGTCCTGCGCCGTCGATTCGACGATTTCGTTGCCGGTCTGTTTGGCGAATGCGGCGAAATCGCGTTGCGAACCCGGATCGGTTGCCAGGACTTTCAGAATCTGGCCGCTTTCCATGTCCGCGAGGGCTTTTTTCGCCCGCAAGATGGGCAGCGGGCAGTTGAGCCCGCGCGCATCGACTTCCTTGTGAACTTGCATCGGGTGAGCCTTGGTTTTGCTTAGCTGAGTTGCCTAAAATCGGAGCCTTCCGATTCTACCGCAGCGCCTGCAGGTTCACCGGTTGCCCGCTCTCGAACGCCTCCCGCAGCGCGATGCCGATCCTCGTCGCCTCGCGCGCGTCCGCGAGCGTGAGCCCGGTCGGCGCCCCGCCCCGCAACGCATCGACGAACGCGCGCGCCTCGTGCAGGAACGCTTCTTCGAAACGCTCGAAGAACGTCGGCGTGCATTCGTTGCGCACGCCCGAAGCATCGGCGATTTCCACGCGATTCGCCCGCGCGCCGCGCCCCACTGCGAGCATGCCGCCCGTGCCGATCACTTCGGTTTGCGTGTCGTGGCCGTGCGCCATCGTCCGCGATGCGTAGAACACCGCGAGCCGACCGTCCTCGAATTCGCAGATGCCGACGCCGTTATCGATGTCACCGCATTCGCGCAGGCCTTCGTGGATCGCGATCGTGCCGCTCGCGAAGACGCGTTTCGGCTTCGGATTGCCGAGCAGCCAGCGCGCGAGATCGATGTCGTGGACGCTGCAATCGAGGAAAAGTCCGCCTGAAGTCGGCGCGAAACGCACGAAAAAGCCATCGGGATCGTTCTTGTCGCAGGTTTGCGAGCGCACCATGAACGGCCGGCCGATTGCGCCCTTCGTGACTTTTTCGAAAGCGTCGCGATAACTCGGGTCGAAACGGCGCACGAAGCCGATCATCACCTGCAATTCCGGACGTCGCGCGCTTTCTTCGAGTACGCGGTCGCATTCGTCGAGATCGAGCGACAGCGGTTTTTCGCAGAACACGTGCTTGCCTGCCCGCAACGCGTCGATGATCTGCGCCGGATGCAGCGACGTCGGCGTGACGAGCCAGACGGCGTCGATCGACTTGTCGGCGAGCAAGGTGTCGTAGTTATCGTAAATCGCGAGTTCCGGCAGGTTCGCGCGAGCCCAATCGCGCTCCTCGGCGACCGGACTGCACGCCGCGACGAGCGTCGCGCCCGGCACGCGCCACGCGAGGTTTTCCGCGTGCCGGCGCCCCAGCCGCCCCAGCCCGACGATCCCGACTCTCACCGGCGCGCTCATGCGACGTTCTCCCCGAGCTCGACGACGCGCCCTTCGCGCCACGAAAGCGTCGCGGCTTCGGCGAGTTCCAGCGCTTTCAGGCCGTCCGCGACGGTCGTGCGCACGGGTTTTCCATCGGTCACCGCTTCGAAGAAATGCGCGATTTCGAGCGCGTACGCCGCGCGATAGCGTTCGAGGAAGAACGCCTCGGGCACGTCGCTGGAGACCGCCGTTTTCGAATACGCCGTGACTTCGGTCGGGCGCACGTTGCCCGCCTGCAGCATCCCGGCGCTGCCAAGCAATTCGAAGCGCTGATCGTAGCCGTACGCCGCGCGCCGCGCCGTGTTGATCTGGCACAGGCGCCCGCGCTTCGTGCGGATCGTGACGGCCGTCGAATCGATGTCGCCCGCGTCGGCGATCGCCGGGTCGGAGAGGCAACTGCCGGTCGCGTGCAGCGTGTCGGCTTCGTCGTCGAGCATCCAGCGGAAGATGTCGAAATCGTGGATCAGCATGTCCTTGAAGATGCCGCCCGAATGCCGGATGTAGTCCACCGGCGGCGCGCCCGGATCGCGGCTCGTCACGACGAGCATCTCTGGCTCGCCGATCTCGCCCGCCTCGACGCGCGCCTTCAACGCCGAGAACGTCGGATCAAAGCGCCGCTGAAAGCCGATCATGCACACGACACCCGCCTTCGCGACCGCATCGGCGCAGGCGCGCGCGCGCTCGACCGTGAGATCGACCGGCTTCTCGCAGAACACATGCTTGCCCGCTCCCGCCGATTGCAGGATCAGGCCGGCGTGTGTATCGGTGCTCGAACACACGACCGTCGCGCCAATCGACGCATCGCCCATCGCGCCGTCGATGTCCGCGACTTGCGCGCCGTGAATCGCCGCGAGCGCGGCGGCCGCGTCGCGGTTCACATCGACGACGTATTTCAGCCGCACGCCCGGCTGCCGCGCGAGATTCGCTGCGTGAATCCTGCCGATGCGTCCCGCCCCAAAAACCGCCACATCAATCGTCATAGCCACCTGTCTCCTTGGATTCTTCGACGTTCAGTTCGAGCCGGTACGCGAGCGCGATGAAGAGCGCCTGGCACAGGCAGATGGTGCTCGTGAGCGAGCGGAACGCGAACGCGCTCCCCTCCTTCACGAACAGATGCGCGCTCGCGTGACGCGCGAGCGGCGAAAGCTGGCTGTCAGTGATCACGAGCGTTTTCGCGCCGTGATGCTGCGCGGCGCGCACGCAGTACTGCGTCTCCTTGCCGTACGGCGCGAAGCTGATCGCGACGACAACATCGCCCTTCCTCACGCTGCGGATCTGCTCGCGATACATGCCACCGAAGCCCGACACGAGATGCACGCGCTTCGGCGTATGTTGCAGTGCATAGACGATGTAGCTCGCGACCGCGAACGAGCGCCGCACGCCGATCACGTAAATGTTCTCCGCCTGCTGCAGCATCTTCACGGCGGCTTCGAAGTGCTCGTCGTCGAGACCGGCTTCGAGTTCGTCGAGGCCCGTGCGGCTCGCCGCGATGAACTCGCGCGCCACCGACACACCGGACACCTTCCCCGCCTTTTCGTCGATCAGTTTCCGGATGCGCTGCTGGTAGCTCTGCGGCGAGCCGCTCTGTCCGGCATACGCCTGCTTGAATACGGCCTGCAAGTCGGAGAAACCGGAAAAGCCGAAGCGCTGCGCAAACCGCACGACCGCCGACGGGTGCACGCCGCACGCGCTCGCGATATCGCTCGTGCGGTCCATCATCACGTTCGACCGATGCTGCTCGATATACGTCGCGACGCTCTTCAACTGTCGCGGCAGCGTCTCGTAAGCCTCGGTGATCCGCTGCATCAGGTCGTCGACGTTCTGCACGTCCGCGCTCGTTTCTTCCTGCATGGGAGACTCTTCTTCGACACATTCGATGCTGCTGATTATAGGGAGCGGATTCACGAAATGGAATGTATTTTCCATTTGCCTGACGCTTAAAATTTCCATTGCAGAGCGCGCGAACTTGTCCTAATCTTGGTCGTGAGCAGCGGCATCGAGATGCGGCGCTCGCTTAAAACAACAACCTGGATAGGTGGAGACAATGAGACTTTGCAAAGGCCGGACCGCGCTTTCCGCGCTGGTCGCAGCCGCCGCCTTGTGCGGCGCCGCAGCAATGACGTCGACGGCAGCGCTTGCTGCACCCGATGCCAAGTTCGTCCTGATCAGCCACGCGCCGGATTCCGACTCGTGGTGGAACACCATCAAGAACGCGATCAAGCAGGCCGACGAGGACTTCAACGTCCAGACCGATTACCGCAATCCGCCCAACGGCGACATCGCGGACATGTCGCGGCTGATCGAGCAGGCGGCCGCGCGCAACTACGACGGCGTGATCACGACCATTGCCGACTTCGACGTGCTGAAAAGCTCGCTGAACAAGGTGACGGCGAAGAAGATTCCGCTCGTCACGATCAATTCCGGCACCGAGGAACAGAGCGCGCAGCTCGGCGCGATCATGCACGTCGGGCAGCCGGAGTACGTCGCGGGCAAGGCCGCCGGCGAGAAGGCGAAGGCGGCGGGCGTGAAGTCGTTCCTGTGCGTGAACCATATCGCGACGAACACGGTTTCCTTCGACCGCTGCCGCGGCTTCGCGGATGCGCTCGGCGTCGATTACAAGGGCGCGACGCTCGATTCGGGGCAGGACCCGACAGAGATCCAGTCGAAGGTCGGCGCGTATCTGCGCAACCATCCGAACACGGACGCGATCCTGACGCTCGGACCGACGCCCGCCTCGGCGACGCTCAAGACCGTTACGCAGATGGGCCTGCAAAACAAGATCTACTTCGTGACTTTCGACTTCTCCGACGACATCGCGAAGGCGATCAAGGACGGCACGATCAAGTTCGCGATCGATCAGCAGCCGTACCTGCAGGGTTATATCCCGGTCGCGGTGCTCGCTATCGTGAAGAAGGACAAGACTACCGATCCGGTGAAGATCCGCCAGATCCTCGAAGCGAATCCGAAGTTCAAGGCGCGTCTTGAGACTTATGGCTTGCAGCCGTCGTATGGGCCTAAGAACATTCGCTCGGGGCCGGGGTTTATTACCAAGGAGAACCTCGACAAGGTTCAGAAGTACGCGGGGCAGTATCGCTAGCGCTTTGGGTTCTTGTTTTGCTTAAACCGTTCGATGCGCTCGTGCTCCCATGGAACTTGCTTTCTTAGCGGTCTATTAGCTCTGCCCCTGTCCGGGGCGGGACTCACTTTCTTTGCACAGGGCTTGACGCTGGCGCTTGAGGTGGGTTTGTTGAACGCCGTCTGATGCGCTTGAGCTTCTATGGAACTTGCTTTCTTAGCGGTCTATTTGCTCTGCCCCTGTCCGGGGCGGGACTCACTTTCTTTGCACAGGGCTTGACGCTGGCGCTTGAGGTGGGTTTGCTGAACGCCGTTTGATGCGCTTGAGCTTCTATGGAACTTGCTTTCTTAGCGGTCTATTTGCTCTGCCCCTGTCCGGGGCGGGACTCACTTTCTTTGCACAGGGCTTGACGCTGGCGCTTGAGGTGGGTTTGTTGAACGCCGTTTGATGCGCTTGAGCTTCTATGGAACTTGCTTTCTTAGCGGTCTATTTGCTCTGCCCCTGTCCGGGGCGGGACTCACTTTCTTTGCTGCTGCAAAGAAAGTAAGCAAAGAAAGCAGCTTCC
>NZ_FCNW02000026.1 GCF_001544475.1 Caballeronia humi
TCGGCGCGGTCGGCGCGGTCGGCGCGGTCGGCGCGGTCGGCGCGGTCGGCGCGGTCGGCGCGGTCGGCGCGGTCGGCGCGGTCGGCACTCGCCACTCCGCGCTCTGCGGTTTGAGCGGTTTGAGCGGTTTGAGCGGTTTGAGCGGTTTGAGCGGTTTGAGCGGATCACGCCGCTCGCGCGCGGCTCCGACGCAAAGACGTGGTCCGCCCCAAATGCGCGACCTATTCCTGCGCCTCGAACGCCGCCGCCGCACGTCCCAACCGATCATTCACCGCGATCCACTCGATCGATTCCGGCAGCTTCTCGATCAAAATCCGCTCGACGTTCGCGCGATCCAGCGCTCGCAGCAGACCGTACAGATCGCGCGCGTAGCTCTGCGGATCTTCCGGTGCGGCGATGAAATGCACGTTCGGCGCGCTTGCCCACTCTCCTGCGCTCGACTTCCGCGCAACCAGCGCAATCTTCTTCTCACTACCTTCACCATGCGCGGCCAGCAGCGGCGCGATCGCATCGAACGGCAAGAGCGCGAGCGGCGTGCGCGGCGCGTAGTGGGCTTTCAGCGTGCCGGAAGCACGCGGCGCGGTGGCATCCGTGCCGTCAGGCAGACGCGGCGCGACGCCGAGCACATCGGCGATCGCCTGCGGGCTCACGTGCCCCGGGCGCAGCAGCGCAGGGAAACCACGCGACAAATCCAGAATCGTCGATTCGATGCCGACGTCCGCCGCGCCGCCATCCAGCACGTGAACCGCGCTGCCGAACTCGTCGCGCACGTGCTGGGCGGTCGTCGGGCTGACGTGCCCGAAGCGGTTCGCCGAAGGCCCCGCGACGCCGCCGTGTCCACCGCGCCGCGCGCTGAACGCAGTGAGCAGCGACTGCGCGACCGGATGCGACGGACAGCGGATGCCGACCGAATCCTGCCCGCCGCTCACCGCCGAAGGGATATGCGACGCGCGTTTCAGAATCAGCGTCAACGGCCCGGGCCAGAACGTGTCGATCAATTTAAGAGCGTCAGCGGAAAGCGCCTGCACCCAGTAAGCCGGATCGCCCGCAGGCGCCAGATGCACGATCACCGGATGATTCGCCGGCCGTCCTTTCGCCGCGTAGATGCGGGCGATCGCCTCGGGATTCTCGGCATCGCCGCCGAGCCCGTAGACCGTCTCGGTCGGAAACGCGACGAGTTCGCCCGCGTCGAGCAGCGCCGCCGCTTCGTCGATCTGCGCGGCGCCCGGATAGATGATGCTCATCGGCGGCCGCTCAATCGAGCGTGATGTGCAGCATGCGCGCGCAGTCGCGCGCCGCTGTACGGGCTTCTTCGAGCGTGGGCGCCGTGAAGTTGATGTGGCCCATCTTGCGCCCGGCGCGCGCCTCTTCCTTGCCGTACAGATGCAGCCGCGCCGACGGCATCGCCGCGACTTCGGGCCACGGCGGCGTGCGCGACTTAGAGCCGTTGAACCAGACGTCGCCAAGCAGGTTCAGCATCGCCGCCGGCGAATGCTGGCGCGTATCGCCTAGCGGCATGCCGGTCATCGCGCGGACCTGCTGCTCGAACTGGCTCGTGGCGCACGCATCGACCGTGTAGTGCCCCGAGTTATGCGGACGCGGCGCCATTTCGTTGGCGAGGAGCGTACCGTCGTCCAGGATGAAGAACTCGACGCACAACACGCCGATATAGCCGAGCTTCGCGGCGATCGTGAGCGCGGCGTCCTGCGCCTGCGCGACGAGCGCGGCCGACGCGTCCGGCGCGGGCACGACGGTTTTCGCGAGGATGCCGTTCATGTGCGTGTTCTGCGCGAGCGGGAAGACGGCGGACTTGCCGTCGCCGCCGCGCGCGATCAGCACGGACACTTCGAATTTGAGCGGCATGCGTTTTTCGAGCACGCACGGCACGCCCGACAGCGACGCATACGCGGTGCGCACCTCATCGACGTTGCGCACGCCGACCTGGCCCTTACCGTCGTAGCCGAGACGCGCCGTCTTGAGGATGCCGGGCAGCACGGCGGCGATCTTCTCGTCGGGGAGCACGGCAAGCGCTTCCGGCGATTCGATCACCACATGCGGCGCGACCGGCACGCCCGCGTCGCAGATGAAGCGCTTCTCGGCCACGCGGTCCTGCGCGATCGCCACGCACGCCGCCGCCGGGCTCACGAACGTGCAGTTCGCGAGGAATTCGAGGCTCGCGGCCGGCACGTTCTCGAATTCCGTCGATACCGCCGCGCACAGCCGGCCAAGCTCGGTGAGCGCGGCTTTGTCGTCGTAAGCGGCGCGGATGTGGCGGTCGGCGACGGCGCCCGCCGGGCTCGTCTCGTCCGGATCGAGGACGGCGACGCGATAGCCCATCGACTGCGCGGCGAAACAGAACATGCGGCCGAGCTGGCCGCCACCGACCATGCCGAGCCAGGCGCCGGGCAGGATGGGTGAAACCGGAGAGTTGTGTGGGTTCATCTTGGTCTGGTCAGGGCCGCTCGCGCGGCTGGGGATGCTTGGGGGCGAATCAGAGCGGCGGCAGGACCATCGCGTGCGCTGCTTCGTTCTGGCGCACGCGGAACGCGGCAAGGCGCTCGGCATACTCGTCGTTCGTGCCGCTCAACAGGGATACCGCGAAGAGCGCCGCGTTCGCTGCGCCCGCTTCGCCAATCGCGAACGTCGCGACCGGCACGCCCTTGGGCATCTGCACGATCGAATGCAACGAATCGATGCCCTTCAGGTACTTGCCCGCCACCGGTACGCCGAGCACGGGCACCGTGGTTTTCGCGGCGAGCATGCCCGGCAGATGCGCCGCGCCGCCCGCGCCCGCGATGATCGCGCGCAGGCCGCGAGCGCGCGCGGACTCGGCGTAGTCGAACATTTCGTCCGGCATGCGATGCGCCGAGACGACCTTGGCCTCGTACGGCACGCCGAATTCCTGCAGGATCGCGACCGCGTTCTTCATTACGTCCCAGTCGGAACTGGAGCCCATCAGCACGCCGATCAACGGCGCGTCGTGCTTGTGTGCGGTTTGTGCATCGCTCATCTATGTGTTCCGGTCAGGTTAAGCGAGCGATTGCCCGGTCAGGCGTTGCAGCGCCTCTTCGTACTTTTCCGCCGTCTTGGCGATCACGTCGTCCGGCAGCTTCGGCGCGGGCGGTTCCTTCTTCCACGGCTGCGTTTCGAGCCAGTCGCGCACGAACTGCTTGTCGAACGACGGCGGATTCGTGCCGACCTGATAGCCATCGGCGGGCCAGAAACGCGACGAATCGGCCGTCAGCACTTCGTCCATCAGATACAGCTCGCCGCGATTGTCGAGCCCGAACTCGAACTTCGTGTCCGCGATGATGATGCCGCGCGTCGCCGCGTATTCGGCCGCTTCCTTGTACAACCGGATGGAAATGTCGCGGATCGTCGCCGAGAGTTCGGTGCCGATGCGGCGTTCCATCTCATCGTAGGTGATGTTTTCGTCGTGATGGCCCATTTCGGCCTTCGCCGCCGGCGTGAAGATCGGCTCGGGCAGCTTTTGCGCGTTCTGCAGGCCCGGCGGCAGTTCGACGCCGCACACCGCGCCCGTCGCCTGATAGTCCTTCCAGCCGCTGCCCGCGAGATAACCGCGCACCACCGCCTCGACGAGAATCGGCTCCAGGCGCTTCACCACGACCGCGCGCCCCTTCACCTGCTCGGCTTCGTCGGCCGCGACGACGGTCGCCGGATCGATGCCGGTGTTGTGGTTCGGCACGATGTGCGAAAGCTTGTCGAACCAGAAATCGGCCATCTGGTTGAGCACGCGGCCCTTGTTCGGAATCGGTTCGCCCATGATGACGTCGAAGGCGGAGAGGCGGTCGGTGGTGACGATCAGGAGCTTGTCCTGGCCGACGGCGTAGTTGTCACGGACCTTGCCGCGTCCAAGCAGCGGCAACGATTTGATCGTGGATTCGAGAAGTGTGGAACGCGCAGTAGACATCGTGATCGACCAGAAAAAATGCCGCAAAAATAAAAGCCAAACGCCGTTCCCCGGAAAGGCAGGAACGGCGGCGGGTCAAAAATCGAATAAAACGCAAACGGGCTCCGTGACGGAACCCGTTGATTTTACTCGCTCAATCTCAAAATCATTTGACGATCTGTGCCAGTTCGCCGGACTTGTACTTCTCCGCGATCTTGTCGAGCGGGATCGGCTTGATCTTGCCGGCCTGTCCTTCGCAGCCGAACTGCATGTAGCGCTCGAGGCAGATCTTCTTCGCTGCCTCGCGCGCGGGCTTCAGGTAGTCGCGCGGATCGAATTTCGACGGATTCTCCACGAAATAGCGGCGGATGGCAGCGGTGATGGCCAGGCGCAGATCAGTGTCGATGTTCACCTTGCGCACGCCGTGCTTGATGCCTTCCTGGATTTCCTCGACCGGCACGCCGTAGGTTTCCTTCATGTCGCCGCCGAATTCGCGGATGTCGGCAAGCAGATTCTGCGGCACCGACGACGAACCGTGCATCACGAGGTGCGTATTCGGGATGCGCCGATGAATTTCCTTGATGCGCTGGATCGCGAGGATGTCGCCGGTGGGCTTCTTCGTGAACTTGTACGCGCCGTGCGAGGTGCCGATCGCGATGGCGAGCGCGTCGCACTGCGTCTGTTTCACGAAGTCGGCGGCCTGCTCGACGTCGGTCAGGAGCTGCTCGCGCGTCATCGTGCCTTCGGCGCCGTGGCCGTCTTCCTTGTCGCCCTTCATGGTTTCCAGCGAGCCGAGCACGCCCAGTTCCGCTTCCACCGTCACGCCGATTGAATGCGCCATTTCCACGACCTTGCGCGACACATCGACGTTGTATTCGTACGATGCCACCGACTTGCCGTCCGCTTCGAGCGAGCCGTCCATCATCACGCTGGTGAAACCGCTCCGGATCGCCGCCATGCAGACGGCCGGCGACTGGCCGTGATCCTGATGCATCACGACCGGGATATGCGGATACGACTCGACGGCCGCTTCGATCAGATGGCGCAGGAACGCTTCGCCCGCGTACTTCCGCGCACCCGCTGACGCCTGCATGATGACCGGCGCGTTCGCTTCGTTCGCGGCGGCCATGATGGCCTGCACCTGCTCCAGATTGTTCACGTTGAATGCCGGGAGACCGTAGCCGTTTTCGGCTGCGTGATCCAGCAACTGACGCATTGATACGAGAGGCATTACTGATACTCCGTGAAATGAAACCGTGACCGGGCGTGCGGCCTTATTTTTAAGATTTTAGCGAAAAGAAGGCACCATTTCGGTGCGTTGCCTGCTTTTCACCTCGCCAATGGCGTTCGCAGGCATGCCCGCGAACGCCGCACATCCTTCGTCAGAACGCTTCGCCCACGCGCACGATCTTCAGCGTGTTCGTGCCGCCCGCCTGCCCCATCGGCTCGCCGACGGTCAGCACGACCATGTCGCCGCGCGCCGCGTAACCCTTGCTCACCACCACTTCCAGCGCCTGATGCAGCGCCGTGTCACGATCGGTGTTGGTGTCGAGGTGCAGCGACGTCACGTTGCGATAGAGCGCCATCGTCCGCTCGCTGCCGACGCGCGGCGTCAGCGCGAAGATCGGCACGTGCGTCCAGTGGCGCGACATCCAGAGCGCGGTCGCGCCCGACTCCGTCAACGCGACGATTGCCTTCGCGCCGAGGTGATAGGCCGTGAAGAGCGCCCCCATCGCAATCGACTGGTCGATACGCGTGAACGTGCGGTCGAGGAAATCCTTGTCGAGCTGGGAATCTTCCGACTTCTCCGCTTCGACGCAGATCGCCGCCATCGTCTCGATGGTCGTCACCGGGTATTTGCCGGCGGCGGTTTCGGCGGAGAGCATCACGGCGTCGGTGCCGTCGAGCACGGCGTTCGCCACGTCCGACACTTCCGCGCGGGTCGGCACGGGTGCGTGGATCATCGATTCCATCATCTGCGTGGCCGTGATCACGAGCTTGTTCGACTCGCGCGCCATGCGGATCATGCGCTTTTGCAGCGCCGGAACCGCCGCGTTGCCGACTTCCACGGCCAGATCACCACGCGCGACCATGATGCCGTCCGACGCGTCGAGGATGCCCTGCAGCGCCGGAATGGCTTCCGCGCGCTCGATCTTCGCGATCATCTTCGGCTTGATGCCGTACGGCTGGCCCGCGATGTTCGCCAGTTGACGCGCCATTTCCATGTCGGTGGCGTTCTTCGGGAAGGACACGGCCACGAAATCCGCGCCGAGCGACATCGCCGTCTTGATGTCCTCCATGTCCTTTTCGGTCAGCGCCGGAGCCGTCAGACCGCCGCCCTGACGGTTGATGCCCTTGTTATTCGACAGTTCGCCGCCGACCTTGACCGTCGTGTGAATCTCCTCGCCGATCACGCGCACGACGTCGAGGACGATCAGGCCGTCGTTGAGCAGCAGCACGTCGCCGGGGCGCAGGTCGCGCGGCAGGTCCTTGTAGTCGAGGCCGCAGCGGTCGTTGTTGCCGAGCTGGCAGTTGGCGTCGAGGATGAACGGATTGCCGGCGACGAGCAACGTCTTGCCGTTCTCGAACTTGCCGACGCGAATCTTCGGGCCTTGCAGGTCGGCCATCAGCGCGACTTCGCGGCCGACCTTGCGGGCCGCCTCGCGGACCCATTCGGCGCGCTGGCGGTGATCGTCGGCGGTGCCGTGCGAAAAGTTGAAGCGGACGACGTCGAGTCCCGCCTGCATCATCTGGAGCAGGATTTCGGGGTTGCTCGATGCCGGGCCGATCGTGGCCACAATCTTGGTAGCGCGATGCATGTCATTCCTCGTCTGGGTGGAGTCGCCTGGGACGGCGCTGCGAGCATGTTGCGCGGCGGGCGAAGTATTGCTCTCCGTACGCAAGTGCGCGCCGGATCGTGCCGGCGTCGCTTTCTGGGTGTTCTGTAACGCCTCGCCGTTCGTGCCGCCGATCAGCACCGCCGATGCGTTGGCGAGCGCGGCGGCGTCCGGCGTTTCGTTCGATTCAGGTTGACCGGCGGCGCCTTCCAGCGCGACAGCGTCGTTGTCGGTCTCATCTTGTGCGCGCCCGGCCTCTGGCGCGCCCTTCTTCTCCGGCCTGGTGCGAGCGATCAAGCGCTCAAGCCCGCGACTCGAGCACTTCGACCGCCGGCAGCGTCTTGCCTTCCAGGAATTCCAGGAACGCGCCGCCGCCGGTGGAGATGTAGCTGATCTTGTCGTGGATGTTGTATTTCGCGATGGCCGCGAGCGTGTCGCCGCCGCCCGCGATCGAGAACGCCGACGAATTCGCGATCGCGTCCGCGAGCGTCTTCGTGCCGTTGCCGAACTGGTCGAATTCGAACACGCCGACCGGCCCGTTCCACACGACCGTGCCCGCCTTTTCCAGTTGCGCCGCGAGCGCCCTGGCGGTGTCCGGGCCGATGTCGAGGATCAGGTCGTCGTCGGTGACCTGGTCGACGGATTTCGTTTCCGCCTTCGCCGTCGCCGCGAATTCCTTGGCCGTCACGACGTCCGACGGGATCGGCACCGACGCGCCGCGCGCGCGGGCTTCGGCGATGATCGCCTTCGCTTCGTCGACGAGATCGGCTTCCGCGAGCGACTTGCCGATCTTCAGGTCCGACGCCAGCATGAACGTATTCGCGATCCCGCCGCCGACGATCAGTTGATCCACTTTCGACGCCAGCGATTTCAGGATGGTGAGCTTCGTCGACACCTTCGACCCCGCGACGATCGCGACCAGCGGCCGCTTCGGGTTGCCGAGCGCCTTGCCGAGCGCGTCGAGTTCGGCGGCGAGCAGCGGCCCCGCGCACGCGACGGGCGCGTACTTCGCAATGCCGTTCGTTGTGGCTTCGGCGCGGTGCGCGGTGCCGAAGGCGTCATTCACGTAGATGTCGCAGAGTTTCGCGAGCTTTTGCGAAAGCGCGTCGTCGTTCTTTTTCTCGCCCTTGTTGCAGCGGCAGTTTTCGAGCAGCACGACGTTGCCCGGCTGCACTTCGACGCCGTCGACCCAGTCGGCGACCAGCGGCACGTCGCGGCCGAGCAGTTCCGAGAGACGCTTCGCGACCGGCGCGAGCGAGTCTTCCGGCTTGAACTGGCCTTCGGTCGGACGGCCGAGGTGCGACGTGACCATCACGGCGGCGCCGGCGGCGAGCGCGTCACGGATGGCCGGGACCGATGCGCGCACGCGGGTGTCTTCGGTGATGTTGCCCTGGTCGTCCTGCGGAACGTTGAGGTCGGCGCGGATGAAAACGCGCTTGCCTGCGACTTTGCCTTCGGCGATCAAATCGGTGAAACGCAGTACTTTCGTCATGGGAGTCAACGTGTTTAGAGAAGCGGTTCGGGCGAAGAAAAGACCGGCTTGGCGGCCGGCCGGGGCATCAGGTCCGCGCGGCGCCGGTCGGAGTCGCGCCGGGGTAGCGGCTCGACTCGTCGGCTTGCATCGGCTGGAGACGCCGGGCGGAAGCATGTTTCGGACTGATTCGGGCGCGCGGCGTCGTTGAAATGAAAGCGCTCGACGCTACGCGGGCATTGCATGCAAGGGATGCGGGGAAGGTTGCCGGCCTGCCACGGCGTGATCGGAGAGACGATCGTGCCGCGAGTGGTGAAGCTGTTGCGCAGTGACTGCCGGAAACTCGTTCGACCTCATTCGATGCGACAGCAAGGCCGACATTTTAACCGATACGCATGACGCTCCAACGCGCGCAATCCATGATGGCGCGTATTTGAGATGCGGCTGCCGCGTTGCGTGGTATGACGCGGCGCAACAATCGCGCGTCAGGCCCAAAGCCGCAAAGCCGTGAAGATCAACATCCCGACAATGATCGTGCCGAGCATGCTGCGGCGCCACAAATACCACGCGAGACCGGCCAGCAATGCGTACAGCGCGTGGTTGCCGAGGCCGATCGAAATGCCGTGCGGGGTCTCGACCAGATCCGGCACGACGACGGCAGCGAGCGCGGCGGCGGGCGCGTAGCGCAGCGCGCGCTGCACGCGATCGGGCAGGATCATACGCTCGCCGCCGATCAGGAAAAGCGCGCGGGTAATCAGCGTGACGAGTCCCATGCCGGCGATCGCGAGCCAGATTTGCAGGGTGCTCATCGGGCGTTCCGGGTGGTGTCGCGGGGCTTTTCCGGCGCGGGCGCCGTCTTTCGCACCGCCCGGCCGATGATGACATCCGCGCACGCTCCCGCCGCGAGCGCGGCGAACACCGCGAGCGGCAAACCGAGCCGATAAGGCAAATCGAACGCCAGCAACGCGACGACGCTCGCGACGGCCACCGCTGCCAGCGTCGAGCGCGTCGCGATCGCGGAAACGATCAGCGGGATCAGCGCGAGCGTGCCGGCGAGTTCCAGGCCCCAGTCGTCGGGGAAAAGGCTTGCGAGCAGAATCCCCGCAATCGACGAAACCTGCCACGACGACCAGCTCGTCACCGCCAGTCCCCAGAAGAACGCTTCCTTGCCGGGCTGAAAACCGGTCGGGAAGTTACGCTTGGCGAACATCAGCCAGATGATGTCGCCGTTGAAATAGCCGAGCACGAGCCGTCGCCAGAGCGGCAAATAGGAGAAATGCGGCGCGAGTCCGGCGCTGAAGATCACAAAGCGCAGATTGACCATCGCGGCGGTCAGGAGGATGGTCCAGAGCGGCAGCCTGGCGGCAAAGAGCGGCAACACGGCTAGTTGCGACGACCCCGCATACACCGCGAGCGACATGCCGAGCGCCTGCGGGACGCTCAAAACGGACTTCGTCATCGCGATGCCAGTGACGAGGCCCCAGGAAAACGTCGCCAGGACGGCGGGGGAAAACGTATGGATACCGTCGAGGAACGCGCGGCGATTCGTGTCGGACAGCCGGTCGGGCATGGAGGAGGAGCGAGCCATCGCGCGGCCGGGCCGGTTGCGCGAGGAATCGGTTTGAAGTGGGGGTCGCCGTGGCGAAAGGCGGATTATAGCTTCGGGACAGCGTGAAAACGCCTGCCGGAACCCGCGCCGATCGCTCGAACCCGCCCGTTCTGCACTGAAAAGACGCTAAAATGACGGTCTTTCGCCGCCTTCCGGGCAGCCCGCGCGGGGTACGGAAATAGATCTGTGAAGCACCGCCGCCGCACCGCGAAATCGCCCGGACGCCTGCTTTGAAGCCCGCCCCGCAATACTGACCCGGAACACGCAACTCGCTAGGAGAATCGTATGTCAATGGCCGACCGCGACGGCAAGATCTGGATGGATGGCAAGTTGATCGAATGGCGCGACGCCAACATCCACGTGCTGACTCACACGCTGCACTACGGGATGGGCGTCTTCGAAGGCGTGCGCGCCTACAAGACGGCGAGCGGCACCGCCATCTTCCGCCTGAAAGAGCACACCAAGCGCCTGTTCAACTCGGCGAAGATCTTTCAGATGGATATCCCGTTCGACCGCGACACCCTCGAAGCCGCACAGCTCGAAGTCGTGCGCGCGAACAATCTCGAATCCTGCTACATCCGCCCGATCATCTGGGTCGGCTCGGAAAAGCTCGGCGTCTCGGCGAAGGGCAACACGATCCACGTCGCGATCGCCGCGTGGCCGTGGGGCGCCTACCTCGGCGACGATGGCCTGGCCAAGGGCATCCGCGTGAAGACGTCGTCGTTCACGCGCCATCACGTGAACGTGTCGATGGTGCGCGCGAAGGCGTCCGGCTGGTACGTGAACTCGATTCTCGCGAACCAGGAAGCCATCGCCGACGGCTACGACGAAGCGCTTCTGCTGGACGTCGACGGCTACGTGTCCGAAGGCTCCGGCGAGAACTTCTTCCTCGTGAACAACGGCAAGCTGTACACGCCGGACCTGGCGTCGTGCCTCGACGGCATCACGCGCGACACGATCCTCACACTCGCGCGCGACTTCGGCATTCCGGTGATCGAAAAGCGCATCACGCGCGACGAGGTTTACACCTGCGACGAAGCGTTCTTCACCGGCACGGCCGCCGAAGTCACGCCGATCCGCGAGCTCGACAACCGCACCATCGGCGACGGCGCGCGCGGCCCGATCACGGAGAAGCTGCAAAGCGCGTTCTTCGACGTCGTCGGCGGCAAGAACGAGAAGTACGCGAGCTGGCTCGCTAAGGTTTGATTGCGGCGCGGGCGCTGTGGCCGTAAGGCCGGGCGTCCGCGCTTCGTCCCCACGAAACGCACGAAACACAAGAGACTCACGATGAGCGACCTGAAGGAAATGCCGCTGGTGGAACTGACGGCGAAGGACTTGCCCGCTTTCTGCCCGAACCCGTCGATGCCGCGCTGGAGCACGCATCCGCGCGTCTTTCTCGACATCACGCATGGCGAAGCGCGCTGCCCGTACTGCGGCACGCGCTACAAGCTGAAAGCCGGCGAAGTGGTCAAGGGCCATTGATTCGGCCTTTTGCATCGACCGGGCACGCTTTCCCCGGATGCGCCCGCTTTTCGCCGCTTCGCAACGGCGATCCCCAACACATGACATCGACATCTCGCGCAACTGACGCGGGATGCGTTTTTTGATCGGAAAAATTACACAGATGCGCCGCGCGCTGGTTATTGCACCGAACTGGATCGGTGACGCATTGATGGCGCAGCCGCTCTTTTCGCTGCTGAGGAAGCTGCATCCGCGCATCGTCATCGATGCCGTCGCGCCCGCCTGGGTCGCGCCCGTGCTCGAACGGATGCCCGAAATCCACGATGTCTACGCCACCGATCTCGCCCACGGCAAGCTGCAGATGCTGCGCCGCTGGCAACTCGCGAGCGATCTGCGCGAACTCGGCTACGACGCCGCCTACGTGCTGCCGAATTCGCTGAAATCGGCGCTGATCCCGTGGATGGCGAAGATTCCGCTGCGCATCGGCTACACCGGCGAGAGCCGCTACGGCCTGCTCAACGTGCGGCACGCGAATCCGGGCAAGAAGGCGCGCCCGCCGATGGTTGGCCAGTACGCCGCCCTCGCCTACGCGCCCGGCGCGAAGCTGCCGTTCTCGCAGGACGGTCGCGAAGGCACCACGCCGTTCCCCGTGCCGCGCCTCGACGCCGATCCGAACGAAGCCGCGCGCGTCTCGACCCGCTTCAATCTCGACAACCGCGCGCCGCTCGTCGTGTTCTGTCCCGGCGCCGAGTACGGCCCCGCCAAGCGCTGGCCGCCCGAGCATTTCGCGGCGCTCGCGCAATTCATCGCGCAGTCGTTTCCCTATGCGAGGATCGTCGCGCTCGGGTCGCCGAAAGATGCGCCGATCGCGCAGGCCATCGCCGATCGCGCGTCGAACGTACGCAATCTGTGCGGTCAGACCTCGCTCGGCGAAGCGTGCGCGCTGATCTCGCGGGCGAGCGCCGTCGTCACCAACGATTCCGGCCTGATGCACGTCGCCGCGGCCTTGCGGCGGCCGCTGGTCGCGGTGTTCGGCTCGACCGACCCGCGCCACACGCCGCCCTTGTCCGATCTCGCAAAGGTACAATGGCTGCACCTCGAATGCAGTCCCTGCTTCGCCCGCGAGTGTCCGCTGGGCCATCTGAACTGCCTGCGCGAACTGAGCGCCGAGCAGGTTTTCGGGGATTTGCGGGGCATGCTGCTCGCACATCGCTGAAAAACGGGCCCGAACGTTCCGCATCCGGGCGACAGCGCAAAGTGTGACCGGCGGCCCTCGCCGTGTACGGCCGGCGTCCGGATTGCTCATCAGTGTGCGGACGCCGACACGCGAATGTCTCCGAACGGAGGCATGCTTTGACCAATGACCGATGCGTCACGCGCCGGCAGCACGGCACGAGGTGCATCGAACGCAGAGACCCACGAGCCATGCCACGTTTTGCCCGCCTGTTCGAAGCCGCTGCCGACACCCTCAACGCCTACTACCAGGCCGTCGCGGAGGGCAACGTCGACAGCGTGATGACGCTCTGGATCGACGAGGAATTCGCTACCTGCATCTGCGCGAACGGCGCGCATCTGCATGGGCTGGAGGGTATCCGCGCGGGTCTCGCGAAGCAGTTCGAAGCGGCACCGGGCACCATCGAACCGCTCGAAATCCGCGTGTACGACAGCCTCGGCACCGTTGTCTACGCGATTTCGGAGGCGCACAAGCCGGCCGATCCGGCAGGCGTCACGCGGCTGATCTTCACGACGTACGTGATGGTCCACGAGCGCGGCGAGTGGCGCATCGCGCACATCCACGCGAGCGCGATGCCCGATGCCGCCGCCGGGCAGTTCGCGGCCAAGATGCGTCACGGGCAGGGACCGCTGCACTGAAGGACTGAAGCACTGAATAAGACGTTTGTCGGGGAGGGGCCATGAAGCGCGATCCATTGATTCAACGCGATCCATCGTTCGTGGACGCCGCGCCGTCCCGGGTGCCGGAAAAGGCGCTCGACGTCACCGCCGATGCCATCGAATGGCTCTACCGCGCCCCGCGCTGGCTCCCGACGAGCCACGCGCAAACCATTGTCCCCGCACTCTTTGGCCGCAAGCCGGCCGTCCAGTTTCGCCGCGAGCGTTGGAATACGCCGGACGGCGACTTCATCGATCTCGACTGGATCGCGCACGGCGCAAGCGCCCCGCCGCCTTCGACTGCGCCGCTTTTTGTGCTGTTCCACGGCCTCGAAGGCAGTTCCGATTCCCACTACGCTCGCGTCCTGATGGCCGAAGCGCAAGCGCGCGGCTGGCAAGGCGTCGTGCCGCATTTTCGCAGTTGCAGCGGGTCGCTCAACCTGCTGCCGCGCTTCTACCATCTCGCCGACAGCAACGAAGTCGACTGGATCTTGCGGCGGCTCGCGGCTACACACAGCGGGCCGGTCGTCGCGGCGGGCGTGTCGCTCGGCGGCAACGTGCTTTTGCGCTGGCTGTGCGAGCGCGAAGGCGATGCGTCGGTGATCGGCGCCGCGGCCGCGATCTCCGCGCCGCTCGACGTCCACGCCGGCGGCCATGCGATCTCGCAGGGTTTCGGCATGGTGTACACGCGCAGTTTCCTGAAGTCGCTCAAGCGAAAGGGACTCGCGAAGCTCGCCCAATACCCCGGCCTCTTCGACCGCGACGCAATGCTCGCCGCCCGCACGCTCTACGAATTCGACAACGTCGTGACCGCGCCGCTGCACGGCTTTCGCGACACCGACGACTACTGGACGAGCGCCACCACGCGTGGGCTCCTGTCGCGCATCGCGGTCCCGACGCTCGTCCTGAACGCCCGCAACGATCCGTTCCTGCCCGGCCGCGTGCTGCCGACGAAGGCGGACGTGTCGGCGGCGGTCACGCTCGATCAGCCCGATCACGGCGGCCACGTCGGCTTCATGACGGGGCCGTTCCCAGGACGCATCGACTGGCTGTCGCAGCGCGTGTTCGGCTACCTGGATACCTGTCTCGATCATGGATGAAATCGTCAAACAGGCGCTCGCCAAATGGCCGAACGTCCCGCACTGCACCGGCTGGCTGCTGCTCGACCGCCGCGGACAATGGCGCATGCGCGACGAAAACGCCCAGGCTGCGGGCGAACTCGGCGATGTGATCCGGCATGAGGCGCTGATCGGCTTCATCAATCGCAATTTCGAGAGCGATGACAAAGGGCAGTGGTTTTTTCAGAACGGGCCGCAGCGGGTTTATGTCGAGCTGGGTTATACGCCCTGGATCGTGCGACTAAGTATTTATGACGGCGCGCTCGCGCTGACCGATCACACCGGCGCCACGTTCGAACCGGTGCGCGCCTTTCTCGACGATGAAGGCGGAATGTTGTTCGCGGACGCATCGTCGCCCGAGCGCATCGCCGCGCTGCATGACCACGATCTCGATTTGTTCGCAAGCCACGCGACGTTTGGCGACGGCACGCCGGGTGTCTTTCACTGGCGGGATGGCCCCGGCCTGTTGATCGAATTGATTCGACGTGGGGATGTGGCGGAACGGTTTGGTTTTGTCGCGAGCCCGGCTTCGGCTGGCTAGCCGTTCTTTTCCTGTTCGCGCTCTTCCCGATAGCGGGCCTCAAAGTCGCGCAGACGCGCTGAAATCGTCGATAAATCGTAGAAATTGGCGGTTTTCACGTCGCGCGCTTCCTTCAACTGGCGGATCGCGGACGGCCATGCGCCGTCGAGGGCGAATTTTTCCGCCATCGCCTGATGCTGCTGCAACGGATCGTTCAGGCCGACGCTCGATTGCGCCAGGTAGTACCACCAGTCGGGACGTGTCGGCTCGGCGCGTGTTTCTTCCTTTGCGAGCGCCTGCGCTTCGGCGAAACGGCGCGCCGCAATCAGCGTCTGCAAATGCATATCGATCGCCGCGTGGGACTGCGGCCAGCGTCGTTGCGCTAGGTCCGCCAAACGCACGGCGTCGTCGCTGCGGCCGGCGCGGCGGGCGATGTCCGCGGCGAGGACGTCGAGGCTGGGAGAACTGCGTGCTTGTAGCGGCGGGTTGCTCTGCGCTGGAGTCGCGGCGGCAGGCGCGGGTCCTGGCGCCGTGGCATTCGTCTGACGGTGAGCCACGACCTCGATCGGCGGCAAATCGGGGAGATTGCGGGGAGCGGTAGCCGAACCGTCGGCACTTGGCCCGGAAACGGCAGTCAAGCTGTTTGAAGCTGCAGCGGAGCCACGCGACGCACCCGCCGACCGTGACGCGATCACAGCCTCGCGACCTGGACCACCCGCCCGCCCACCACGCCGCGCCGCCTTGTTCGACGCCGCCTGATCCACGGATGAAACCACTGGCTCCGACCTCTCCGCCTGCGCCGCCGCCACCGCCGTGCTCGCCTGCTCGCCTTCGAACAACCGCCGCGCCTTCCCCAGCGCCTCACTAGCCGCCCCGTAATCCCCCATCAACGACTGCGCGAGCGCAATCCCATACCAGTTCGCCGCCGCATTCAACGCGGTCTGGTCCTCGATTTCCGACTTGAGCCGGCTCGCGATATCGCGATAGTCACTCGGCGAATTCACCTGCAGCACCCGCGCGCGCGCCCGCACGAACCCGTATTCCGTCGATTGCCGCGGCTGCCGGTACGGCACGCGCCGCGCGCGGTCCTCCATGTCGGCGATGCGCTCGCCCGTCAGCGGGTGCGTGCGCGCATAGGGCGGCACGCCGTTGTCGCCCATCGTCGAGCGGTCGAGGCGATCGAAGAAAGCCGTCATCGCGTAGGGGTCGTAGCCGGCCGCGCTCAGCATCTGGAAGCCCACGCGGTCCGCCTCGTGCTCGGCGGCGCGTGAAAAGCGCAACTGATTGTCGACAGCGAACGCCTGCCCGCCCATCGCGATGCCCATGCCGAGATCGCCGCTCCTCGTGGCAAGGCCCGCCAGCAGCCCGGCCAGCATCGCGGCGAGCGCGGCGTACGTGCTGCGCTCCTGCGCGCCGAGCATCCGCGCGATGTGCCGCTGCAAAACGTGCCCCATTTCATGCCCGACGACCGATGCGAGTTCCGACTCCGTCTGCGTCGCGGCGATCAGCCCCGTGTTCACGCCGATGAAACCGCCCGGCATCGAAAACGCGTTGATCTGCGGGTCGCGCCCGGCGAAGAGATCGAAGTCCGGGGCGTAGCCGCCGAGATACTGCGTCACCGCCGCCGCCGCCAGCTTCGACGACACCGAATTCAGGTAGTCGCGCACGAGCCAGTCGTCGAGGTAGTCCGGGTCGCGGCGCAGTTCGCGCATCAGGCGTTCGCCGAGACGGCGTTCGGCTTGGGGCGTGAGCGTGCCGCCGGAGCCGTCGCCGAGATCGGGAAGTTGCACGGCGGAAAGCGGCGCGCGCAGGCTGGCCGCGCCGCTCATCTCGCCGGGCCGGTTGGCGAAGCGGCTCTCCGCGCCGCCGTAGACGCCGAAGACGCCCTCCGCGACGTTCGCGGGAGTGGCGTTGGCAGGGGAAGCGCGTAACGCGTCGGCGGCTAACGTCGCGGTTTGGGCGCGCGCGGTCGATGGCGTGGCACTCGCGGGCGTCTGCCCGAGCGTCGCGGGCGGCACGGCGAGACTCAGGCACAACACGGCGATCAGAAAGCGATTCGGACGCATGGAGTACGGGGCGCGCAGGAGCGCGGCGCGGGTATCGGGCTCGATCTTCGAAACGAGCTTATCGTATCAAGTGTTGGAAGTCGTGCTCGCTTGAGGTTGCTTGCAACTGTCACGCCGCCATGAAAATCACCGCTGGTAAGATGAGCCCCCGATTAAAAGCCGAAGGAGACGCGATGTCCGGACTCACTCATTTCGATGCTTCTGGCGAAGCGCACATGGTCGATGTCGGCGACAAGGGCGAGACACGCCGCATCGCCGTGGCGCGCGGGTCGATCGCCATGCTCGACAGCACGCTCGCGCTGATCCGCGAAGGCCGCGCGAAGAAAGGCGACGTGCTCGGCGTCGCGCGGATCGCGGCGATTCAGGGCGCAAAGCGCACCGCCGATCTGATCCCGCTGTGCCATCCGCTCGCGCTGACGCGCGTCGCAGTCGATTTCGCCATCGACGACGCGCTCCCCGGCGTGCACTGCGAAGTGCGCGTGGAGACGGTCGGGCGAACCGGCGTGGAGATGGAAGCGCTGACCGCCGTGCAGGTCGGCTTATTGACGATTTACGACATGTGCAAGGCGGTCGATCGGGGCATGACCATCACAAACGTGAAGGTCATGGAGAAGCACGGGGGGAAGTCGGGGGATTGGGTGGCGCCGGCCTGAACCCCCTCACTCCTCCCCATCGTCCTCATCATCCGACGACGAAGTAGCTTCCGCCGCCGGCACCCCATAAATCTTCACCAATTCCGCCTTGAAAGACGCCATCGGCTTGCCCTGCTCGTCGAGCAACTGATAAACCGCCGTCAGTTGCTTTGGCCAGTCGTGCAACTGCGTCGCGAAAATCTTCAGACGCGCGACCGTATCGAGAGCGGCGTCGCGTTCGCCCGCCAGCGCCTGCAGTACCGCCAACCGTCGCAGCACCGTCTCACCGGGAAGCAGCGCCAGCGCCTGCTGGTGCATCGCGAGCTTCTCCGCGAGGTTCTGGCCGTTCATCGGCAAGAGTGTCGCCGCGCCGTATTCCCCCCAGGCACGAAACAGAAACGACGGATCGTTCCGATACTGCTCCGCCGGCCGCGTCCCGTAATACAGCACCTCCGCGCGGTTGTAATCACGCAGCACGGGATAAAGCGACGCCAGCCCGCCGACCACGAGAATCGTGTAGAGCCCATACGACACCGGCCGCGCCACGAGCCGCAGCGCGCGCGTCTCAAGCAAGCCGAAGACGAGCATCGCCGGCATCAGGAAGAACATGTACTGCTGCGGATACTCGACGAGCGCGTGCATCATCAGCACGCCAAGCAGCGCGAGCCCGAAAATCCGGCCGGGAGTATGCGGGGCACGCACCACGCGCACGAACCACGTGATCACGCCGAGCAGCAAAATCCCGAGCCCGAGTGCGCCGGTTTTCGCGAGCAGATCGATGAAGATGTCGTGCGCGTTGTTCGCGATCTCGACGCCGCCCAACTCCCGCACGAAGTCGAACTGGTAGCGCGGAAACTCCCCCCAGCCGACCCCGAGCAGCGGATGCGTCTTGAACATCGTCCAGCCGTATTTCCACAGCGCGAGCCGTGGCGCGATCTGGTTCGCGTCCTGCATGCGCTCGGCCGCCGATTGCGCGAGATCCAGGTTGAAGCGCAAGTTCGCCCAGCGGATCGCGATGTTCACCGCGAAAAACAGTATGGCGAGCACGGCCGGCAGCAGCCACGCGCGTGCATCGCGCTTCCCCGGCAGATCGCTTTCGCCCGCCACGGAAGGCCGTCCGAGCACGAACGCCATCCAGAACCCGGCGACGACGACCACCGCCATCTGAAGCCAAGGTCCACGCGAGACTGTGAGCGCGAGTCCGACCGAAAAAATCGTCGACAAAACGAGCCACGCGATCACCGGCAGTCGCCGCGACTGCACGAAATAGAGCGCGCCCGCCATCGCGAACGCGATGCAGGTCGCGAGGTGATTGGCCTGCGCCATGTTGCCGAACGGCCGGCGCTCGATCATCACGTTGTACGCGACGATGAACGGTGTGAACTTCGCCTCCATGTGCAGCAACTGCACGATCTGGCAGAACACGGCAAACAACCCGCCGACGATCAGCGCCGCCGCGCCCCAGCGCAGCGCCTTTTCAGCTAGACCGGCGCGCGCGAGGCCGAAGCCCGTATGCACCGTCACGAACGACGCGAGCAGATAACCGCCACCGAGCCAGTTCAGCGACGGCTGCGCGACCGGCAGCAGCGCCGTCTGCGCGATCAGCAGAAGGCCGAAGGCGAGCGGCATCAGCGCGATCATCGGCGTGGCGAATGGAACGCGCGGCTCGTTCACCCGCACGAGGAGCGCCACCGTCGCCCCGAGGGCCAGATACAGGACGAGCGCGCTGTATTCGGCGTAAAAGGTCGGGATCGGATAGGTGTGGTTGACGACGGCGTAAGGAATCGTCAACGCAAGACAAAGTGCGGCAAGAGCAAGAAAACGCGCGAATTGTGAAGGCATGGCGGCTGGGAACGTCGGGGACCGGCGCACTATACAAAAATTTACCTGGACTGTCCGGCGCTTCGGCCGAAATGCCGCGAAATCGGCGGGAACCGTTGTGCGTTCGCCATTGCGCTTTTTTTGCGCGAGCGGTGGGCAACTCGTCAGCCGCCAACCGCTCGTCGCCTTACAGCGTCAGGCACGGCACTCCGGCGGCGCGAGATTCGCCGGCAAGGTCGGCGCGTCGGCCGGATTCGGCCCTGCACCCGGCGCCGGCAGCGATGACGCCGCCTTCCCGCCCGCGAAGCATTCCCACGTCACCGACCCCGCCTGGACCACGCCCTTCGCAAGCGCGATGCGCTTCGTCGGCAAGTCGGCGTTATCGGGCGCCGATGGCACGAGCACCAGCGTGTTCGAGCCTGACGGCGCGACGCGCGTCGAATAGGCGATCGTTACCTGGCCGTTGTCGCTGTCGACGTGGATCGACTCGACGTTACGCGTGCCCGGCGGCGACGCGTAACCGCCGCCCAGTTCCGAGCCGCTCGCCGAGTTCTCCGCGACCGCCAGCCGCGCCGACGAAGCCAGCGACATCCCCTCGCCCACCCTGCTGCGCGCAAGATAATCCTGATACGCGGGAATCGCGTACGCCGCGACGACGCCGACAATCGCGAGCACGATCATCAGTTCGATCAGCGTGAAACCCGCCGCCAACCGCTCCGTGCTTCGTTTCCGAAACCACTGCAAGCCACTTGCTGCTTCAATACCGCCTATCGCCAAGATCATTTTTCATCCTCCCAAAAGACAAAAGCGCCCGGCCTGCTCGATGCAGACCGGACGCTTTCATCGTATTGAGAGACGCTCGCGCGCGGCAGTCGGCCGAATGGCCAACGCGGCGCGTTACCCCCACGCCTAGTTCGTCGCGCTTCGCGAATCCGACGACAGCGCGCGCCGCCGGAAGAACCAGCCCGCCGCGAGCACGATCAGCGCGCCCGCGATATGCGCCGCGTACAGCGCACTCGTCGTGTTGAGGGCGGGCCAGCGGTCGATGAACGGATCGTCGATGATCAGCCCACCCGCGATCCAGCCGAGCAGCCCCGCACCCAGCGCGACGACGATCGGAAAGCGGTCGAGCAGTTTCAGCACCAGCGTGCTGCCCCACACGATCAGCGGAATGCTCACGACGAGCCCGAAGATCACGAGCGTCAGCCGATGTTGCGGATCGGCGGCCTCGGCGGCGCCCGCGATCGCGATCACGTTGTCGAGGCTCATCACGGCATCGGCGACGATGATCGTCTTGACCGCCGCCCACAGCCGGTCGGACGACGTGATGTGGTGGTCGTCGTGGCCCGGCATCATCAGCTTGATGCCGATCCACAGCAGCAACAGGCCGCCGACGAACTTGAGGAACGGCACGTCGAGCAGCACGACCGCGAACGCGATCAGCACGACGCGCAGCAAAATCGCGCCGAGCGTGCCGAGCAGCACGCCGCGCGTGCGCTGCTGGTCAGGCAGGTTGCGGCACGCGAGCGCGATCACGACTGCGTTGTCGCCGCCGAGCAGGATGTCGATGATGATGATCTGGATGACCGCGCCCCAGTGGAGCGTCGCGAAGAATTCGAGCATTGAAAAAAGGCAGATAAGAACGAGCGAAAACAGTCGCGGAAATAAAAAAGCGAGGAAGCCAACGCTCCCTCGCTTTTGAATCGACATTTATACGAAAGGGTCTAGTAAGAGTACCAAACCCTCGCGCTTTTCGCCGCTTTACCGTGTCCGAATCGGCCTTAGATCACCGATTTCAACAAACGCGCCATTTCCGACGGGTTCTTCGTGACCTTGATACCGCAGGCATCCATGATTTCGAGCTTCGCGTCCGCCGTATCGGCACCGCCCGAGATCAGCGCGCCGGCGTGGCCCATGCGCTTGCCCGGAGGCGCCGTCACGCCCGCGATGAAGCCGACCACCGGCTTCTTCATGTTGTCCTTGATCCAGTAGGCCGCGTTGGCTTCGTCCGGACCGCCGATCTCGCCGATCATGATCACGGCGTCCGTGTCGGGATCGTCGTTGAACATCTGCATGATGTCGATGTGCTTGAGACCGTTGATCGGATCGCCGCCGATCCCCACCGCCGACGACTGACCGAGGCCGAGCGCCGACAGCTGGCCGACCGCTTCGTACGTCAGCGTGCCCGAACGCGACACCACGCCGATGCGGCCCTTCTTGTGGATGTGACCCGGCATGATGCCGATCTTCAGCTCGTCCGGCGTGATCGTGCCCGGACAGTTCGGTCCGAGCAGCAGCGTCTTGCGGTTTTCGCGGCGCATGCGGTCCTTGATTTCGAGCATGTCGCGGACCGGGATGCCTTCCGTGATGCAGATCGCGAGATCGAGGTCGGCCTCGACAGCTTCCCAGATCGCAGCCGCAGCGCCTGCCGGCGGAACGTAGATGACCGAGACGGTCGCGCCCGTTTCGGCTTTCGCTTCGGCGACGCTCGCGTAGATCGGAATGCCTTCGAAGTCTTCGCCCGCGCGCTTCGGGTTCACGCCCGCGACGTAGGCCTCGCGGCCGTTCGCGTACTCGCGGCACGCGCGCGTGTGGAACTGACCGGTTTTGCCGGTGATGCCCTGCGTAATGACCTTGGTGTCTTTGTTGATCAGAATCGACATGTAGTGACCTCTGTTCGTTTGGCATCGCCCGTTGCGCGTGTTTCACGCGCACACGAGCGCCGCCATTCGTATCTGGTGGAACGGAACGCCCGTAGTGCTTTTCGACTGCCCGAAAAGCGCTTACTTGCCTTCGGCTGCGGCGACGACCTTCTGCGCAGCTTCTTCCATGCTGTCGGCCGCGATGATCGGCAGGCCGGAGTCCGCCAGAATCTTCTTGCCGAGGTCTTCGTTCGTGCCCTTCATGCGCACGACGAGCGGCACCTTCAGCGCCACCGCCTTCGATGCCGTCACCACGCCTTCCGCGATCACGTCGCAGCGCATGATGCCGCCGAAGATGTTCACGAGGATCGCCTTCAGGTTCGGGTTCTTCAGCATGATCTTGAAGGCTTCCGTCACCTTCTCTGTCGTCGCGCCGCCGCCGACGTCCAGGAAGTTCGCCGGTTCGCCGCCGAAGAGCTTGATGGTGTCCATCGTCGCCATCGCGAGGCCCGCGCCGTTCACCAGACACCCGATGTTGCCGTCGAGCGAGATGTAAGCGAGATCGAACTTCGACGCTTCCACTTCAGCCGGATCTTCTTCGTCGATATCGCGATACGCGACGATGTCCGGATGACGGAACAGCGCGTTCGAATCGAAGTTGAACTTGGCGTCGAGCGCGATCACCTTGCCGTCGCCGGTGACGATCAGCGGGTTGATTTCGGCCAGCGATGCGTCGGTTTCCCAGAACGCCTTGTAGAGACCTTGCAGGATCGCGCGCGCTTGCGGGATCGACGCATCGGGAATGCCGATCTTGCGCGCGAGGTCGTCGGCGTCTGCGTCCTGCAGGCCGGTCGACGGCTCGACGGCGAACTTGTGCAGCAATTCTGGCGTCTTTTCCGCGACTTCCTCGATGTCCATGCCGCCTTCGCTCGACGCCATCACGACGACTTTCTGCGAAATACGGTCGAGCACGAGGCCGACGTACAGTTCCTTCTTGATGTCCGCGCCTTCCTCGATGAGCAGGCGGTTCACCTTCTGGCCTTCAGGGCCGGTCTGATGGGTGACGAGCTGCATGCCGAGGATCTGGTTCGCGTATTCGCGGACCTGGTCGATCGACTTCGCGACCTTCACGCCGCCGCCCTTGCCGCGGCCGCCAGCGTGAATCTGCGCCTTGACGACCCAAACCGGGCCGCCCAGCTCTTGCGCGGCCTTGACCGCATCATCCACCGAGAACACGGGCTTGCCGCGCGGGACCGCGACGCCGAATTTCCGCAGGATTTCCTTACCCTGGTACTCGTGAATCTTCATGCGTGATTCCTTCAGTCTGAGAGTTGGATTGAACTTCGCTTGTCTTGAAGCTTTTATGGACCGCTGGTTTCTTCGCTAGCCGGCTGGGCCGGTCTTGCTGTGTCTTGTCTGATCAACCTGTCTTTTCTTCGCTTCCGGCCCGTTCGTCCGGATCGCGCGGATCACGCGGTTTGTGGCCGAACCAGCGCGGGTAGTATTCGCCAACTGCCGGGCCGTCGAAGCGCAGCGCGTTGCATCGGCCGAGCTGGAATGGCGGTTTTTCTTCGGAAGGGGCTGCGGCTTCCCCTTTCGGATTGCCGTTCTCGATATTCCAGACTTCGCCCGCGAACGCCTGGATGGCGGCGGTCGGCAAGACGGCGCACAGCTCCGTGAGATGCGTGCAGCCGACGGTGCCGCGCAACAGCCGATTGGCTTCTCGACGGAAGTTCTCGAGGAGATTGAGACCGATGAGGGAACGGTAGACAGGATTGGACTCGGCGCACAGACCGCCATAGGGCGCCCATTCCGACGACGCTTCGGCGTCGACGATGGTGAGCTTGCGGTCGATGGTGATGCGCAGCCAGAGTTCATGGATCGGCAGGCCATTGGGCCGGACGCCCGACGCGAGATGGACATCGCGCGGCTTTTCATCGGTTAGACGGGCTTCGATGTCCCACAATCCATCTTCCCGCTCGAAGGCTTCCAGTCGAATCGCGCGGCGATGGCGCAACTGGCGGGAAACGGGCGGAGAAAGCGGCATGCGAGGTCAGGAAGGCCGGATGAGAAAACTTGTGAATTTTAGCATATTGGGTATTTCGGGCTGAGAGGGGTCTCTGGCGAGCACATGCTGGGCGGGTGAGCGAGGATTTCGGGATAGGGGCGCGTTGAAAGCTAATGACGGTCATTCGCTCCGGCGGCCAGTCGCGCTCCAGGTGATTACCGGCGTTTAGCGGGGCGCGTCTTGAATTGCCGTGTCGCCGATCACTCATCCGGCGATTCGAGCAACCAGTCGTCCTCATCTCCGCCCTTCAGCACCTTCGCGATCGTTCCGCCCGAAAAGCCGCGCGCCGCGAGAAAACGCGCCTGCTTCGCCCGCTCAGCCGAATTTTGCGGCAGCGTGCCGTATTTTCTGCTCCAGACGGCGTGCGCGCGTGCCGTTTCGGTTTGCGACAGCTTGTCGCCAGTTTCGCGGATAAGCGCGTCCCCGACGCCATGTCGCTTCAGCTCATTGACGATTACGTTCGCGCCCACGCGACCCGCCCGCCGATGCACGACGCTCTCGACGAAGCGTTCATTCGACAACCAGCTGTCGCGTTCGAGCTCGTCGAGCAAGGTTTCAAGCGATTCGGCTTCCTGGACGAAAGGCATCAGCTTGCGCGACAACTCGGCCCGGCTGTGCTCCCGACGCGACAGATAACCAAGCGCGCGACCCTTCAGCGACCGCTGCGGGCGCTTGCTGGCTTTGGCGTCCGCGCCAGGCGGTTTGCGGCGGGTTTGAGTCGAGCGGCTGTAGACGGATTCTTCCGGCGCGGACTCGATGTTCGACTCCGGCACGCACTGCTCGAAGGGTTCGAAAGGGTCGGCGTCGGCGAAGGGATCGCTGAAGGCGGGAAGCGTTGAAGGCGCAGGGCTCGTCGATTTCACGTCGCGCGGCTTCTCCAGAGTTTGCTCGAGCAACGCGCGGGCGCGTTCGAGCCGCCTGCTGCGAGCGGCTTCGGATGCTGCTTCGGTGGGCGGTAATGCGGCTTCGCTGGGTGGCGATATTCCTTTGCTCGGGGCTGATGATGCTTCGCCATGCGCCAATATTGCTGTGCTGTGTGGCGATGCCGATTCGCTGGATGGCGCGTTGTTCGCGGGAGTGCGCTCGTCGCATGCCGCGCGTCGTACGTCTTTCCGAGGCCAGGCGCGATCACCTCGCGGCGTACGATCGCGATCCGGCAACGAGCCGTCACCACTCGTTAATCCGTCGGACTTAGGCGCCCCGCCACGCGAAAATCCGCCCCCAAAAACACGACGCGCCGACGCGGATTGCTCCCCGCCGGCGCGTTCCTTTTTGCGTCTCCAGCCATTCGCACCCTTCGATGCGCCGGCCCCGACGCCGCGTCGTTCGCTGCTTCGCTCGTAGCGATCAGCGCCTTCCGCAGCATCGTCGGCCGAGCCGTCCGGACGCCGGTCTTCATCACGGCGTGCATCACTGCCGACCTTCGATCCGAACCGGCTCTTGCGCATCATGGCCTGCAGCCTGGATGGTGACCCAAGCGCTTACTCTTCCTCACCCGCCACCGCGACGCCCGTCACAACGGCGTCCGCCATCGCGTTGACACCCAGCGACTGGCGAATCCTGTTCTCGATTTCGCGCGCCATGTCCGGATTTTCACGCAGGAATTCACGCGCGTTGTCCTTACCCTGGCCGATCCGCTCGCCGTTGTAGCTGTACCAGGCGCCTGCCTTGTCGACGAGTTTCGCCTGCACGCCCAGATCGATGATCTCGCCCTGACGCGAAATCCCCTCGCCATAAAGAATGTCGAAGATCGCTTCGCGGAACGGCGGCGACACCTTGTTCTTCACCACCTTCACGCGCGTTTCATTGCCGATCACTTCGTCGTTCTTCTTGATCGAGCCGATCCGGCGAATATCGAGACGCACCGACGCGTAGAACTTCAACGCGTTACCGCCCGTGGTGGTTTCCGGATTGCCGAACATCACGCCGATCTTCATGCGGATCTGGTTGATGAAGATCACGAGGCAATTCGTGCGCTTGATCGTGCCCGTGAGCTTGCGCAGCGCCTGCGACATCAGCCGCGCCTGCAGACCCGGCAGCGAGTCGCCCATTTCGCCTTCGATTTCCGCCTTCGGCACGAGCGCCGCGACCGAGTCGATCACGATCATGTCGATGGAACCCGAGCGCACCAGCGCGTCGGCGATTTCCAGCGCCTGTTCGCCCGTGTCCGGCTGCGAGATCAGCAGGTCGGATGCGTTCACGCCCAGCTTCTGCGCATACTGCACGTCCAGCGCGTGTTCCGCGTCGATGAACGCCGCCGTGCCACCGATCTTCTGCATCTCGGCAATCACCTGCAGCGTGAGCGTGGTCTTGCCCGACGATTCCGGGCCATAGATTTCCACCACGCGCCCGCGCGGCAAGCCGCCGACGCCGAGCGCGATATCCAGACCGAGCGAACCGGTGGACACCACCTGAATGTCTTCGACGACTTCGCCCGCGCCGAGCCGCATGATCGACCCTTTGCCGAACTGCTTTTCGATCTGCGCAAGCGCGGCAGCCAGTGCCTTGCTCTTCTCTGCAGACATCCCGCCCGGGCCTTTCTTGCTTTCTTCCATGAATCGTCCTTTGCTATGATGAACGGCGTCTGAGATTGCGCGCGCGGGGCCGAACCCGCCAGTCGCACTAATCCGGACACTGTATAAAAAAACAGTAGTTTTTGCAAGCCCGATCGTCGGCGCGCAGCATTTTAGCTGCCCGCGAATCGTGCAAGAACCCGCAAGAACCACAACAACACCTGGAGACCGCCGCGCCGGGCGAATTGCGGTGCCGGCAATGCCCCCGCGCACATCACATGCGAATCCTCATTGCCGAAGACGACAGCATACTCGCGGACGGGTTGGTTCGATCACTCCGCCAATCGGGATACGCCGTCGACCATGTCAAGCACGGCGCCGAAGCCGACACCGCGCTCACACTGCAAACTTTCGACCTCCTGATCCTCGATCTCGGCCTGCCGCTGATGTCGGGTCTGGAGGTTTTGCGCCGCCTGCGCGCCCGCAATTCGCAGATGCCGGTCCTGATCCTGACCGCCGCCGACAGCGTCGACGAGCGCGTGAAGGGCCTCGATCTCGGCGCCGACGACTACATGGCGAAACCCTTCGCGCTCAACGAACTCGAAGCCCGCGTGCGCGCGCTCACGCGGCGCGGCGCGGGCGGCGGCCCGACGGTGGTAAAGCACGGCTCGCTCTCGTTCGACCAGGTCGGGCGAATCGCCTATATCAACGAGCAGATCATCGAGTTGTCCGCGCGCGAACTGGGCGTGCTCGAAGTGCTGCTGCAGCGCATCGGGCGGCTCGTGTCGAAGGAACAGCTCGTCAATCACCTGTGCGAGTGGGGCGAGGAAGTCAGCAACAACGCGATCGAGGTGTACGTCCATCGGCTGCGCAAGAAGATCGAGCCGAGCGGCGCGAAGATCATGACGGTGCGCGGACTCGGCTATTCGCTCGAAAAGGCCGCGAGCAACGCATCGGGCGCAAACGGTGCAAACGGTGCAAATGGTCAAGCCAATCCGTCGGGCAGCAACCCGGCGCCGACGAGCCCCCACTATAAGTAGAGCCAGCATGGCGTCGCCCGCTTCCACCGAGCGCGCCGCCGCCACTGCGCCGCGCGAGCCCACTTCCGACGGTCCGGGCAATCCCGATCGCGCCGACTCCGACGCCGTCCGCGACGCGCGCTATGCCAACCCGTTCGCCCCGCCCGACGAGCTCGAGCCCGAAGGCGAGCCGCATCCGCGCTCGCTCTTCGGCGAAATCCTCGACTGGATGCTCGCGCCGCTCCTGCTGCTCTGGCCGATGAGCATCGCCGTGACGTACCTCGTCGCGAAGTCGATCGCGAACGGCCCGTTCGACCGCGCCCTCGAAGCCGACGCCTACGTCCTCGCCCGCCAGATCCAGCCGGTCAACGGCGTCGCGGAGTTGCGGCTACCCGAGGCGACGCGCGATTTCCTGCGCGCCGACAACGTCGACAGCGTGTTCTTCCAGGTGCTCGGCACGCGCGGCGAACTTGTCGGCGGCGACCGTGACATGCCGCTCCCGCATGACGACGACCGCCCGCAGCCCGGCATCGTCGAATTTCGGGATGACGTCCTGCGCGGCAACGACATCCGCGTCGCGTACACGACGGTCGAGTTGCCGAGCCTGGCCGAGCCGGTGCTCGTGCAGGTCGCCGAGACGCTCGACAAGCGCAGCCAGCTCGCCAACGACATCATCAAGGGCGTGATCCTGCCGCAGTTCGTGATCCTGCCGCTCGCGATCGTGCTCGTGTGGTTCGGACTCTCGCGCGGACTCGCGCCGCTGCACGCGCTGCAGTCGAACATCCGCGCGCGCCGCCCCGACGATCTCTCGCCGCTCGAAGCCGGCCACGCACCGCCCGAAATCGCGCCGCTCGTCGCGTCGTTCAACGATTTGCTGACGCGGCTCGAACAGAACATGGAGTTCCAGAAACGCTTCATCGCCGATGCCGCGCATCAGATGAAAACGCCGCTCGCCGGCCTGCGCACACAGGCGGAACTCGCGCTGCGCCAGGATGTATCGACGGAAGTGCAGCGTTCGCTTGAGCAGATCGCGACGAGCTCCGAGCACGCCGCGCGCCTCGTCACGCAACTGCTTGCGCTCGCCCGCGCCGAGAATCGCGCGACCGGGCAGATTTTTACGCGCGTCGAGCTGACGGATATTGCCCGTTCGGCGGTGCGCGACTGGGTGCAGGCGGCGCTCGCGAAGGGGATGGACATCGGTTACGAAGAGCCGCCGCAGCCGGTCGAGGTGGAAGGCAACGTGGTGATGCTGCGCGAAATGCTGTCCAACCTGATCGACAACGCGATCCGCTACACGCCGCCGGGCGGCCGGATCACCGTGCGTGTGCGGGCCGATGAGCGCAATCTCGATCTCGTCCATCTCGAAGTGGAGGACACCGGACTCGGGATTCCGGCGGCGGAGCGGGAGCGCGTCGTGGAGCGGTTCTACCGGATTCTCGGCCGGGAAGGCGATGGCAGCGGCCTTGGGCTCGCCATCGTACGGGAGATCGTGACGATGCACGGCGGCACGCTCGAACTCGAAGATCATGTCTATCAGGAAGCACCACGGCTCGCCGGGACGCTGGTTCGCGTCAGCCTGCAGCGGGTTTATCCTGCCCGGGATAAACCCTGAGCGCGCAACCAGCGAACGACCATTCGAAATGCGTGATACAGGCTTGATGGAGCCGTTTTAAAAGACGTTAGATGTATTTTGGCTATTTTTGCTCAACATTCGCTCTTGCCGGACCACAAAACCGCCCGTCAGAACGCCGTAAGTTTCGACTCCAATAATCGTTGCACGGAGCCTTCGGGGATCCGCGAGCCGATTCGAAAATCACAATCAGGAGACGATTCATGGCTACGGTTGAGGGGCGCATTTCCCACGCGCCGATGACGGGCGAAGAGAAGAAGGTGATCTTCGCCTCATCGCTCGGCACGGTGTTCGAGTGGTATGACTTCTATCTGGCGGGCTCGCTCGCCGTCTATATCAGCAGGACGTTCTTTTCCGGCGTCAATCCGACGGCCGGTTTCATCTTCACCCTGCTGGGCTTCGCGGCCGGCTTTGCGGTGCGTCCGTTCGGCGCGATCGTGTTCGGGCGGCTCGGCGACATGGTCGGGCGCAAATACACGTTCCTCGTGACGATCGTCATCATGGGTCTCTCGACGTTCGTGATCGGCTTTTTGCCCGGCTACGCGTCGATAGGCATTGCGGCACCCGTGATCTTCATCGCGATGCGACTCCTGCAGGGCCTCGCGCTCGGCGGCGAGTACGGCGGTGCGGCAACCTATGTCGCCGAGCACGCGCCAGCGAACAAGCGCGGCGCGTGGACAGCGTGGATACAGACGACGGCCACACTCGGCCTCTTCGTCTCGCTGCTCGTGATCCTGGCGGTGCGCACGGCGGTCGGCGAGGAAACGTTCGGCGCCTGGGGCTGGCGCGTGCCGTTCCTCGCGTCGATCATCCTGCTCGGCATCTCGGTGTGGATCCGGATGCAGTTGCACGAATCGCCGGTGTTCGAGCGCATCAAGGCCGAGGGCAAGACGTCGAAGGCGCCGCTGACCGAAGCGTTCGGCCAATGGAAAAACCTGAAGATCGTGCTGCTCGCGCTCTTCGGCTTGACGGCGGGCCAGGCGGTCGTCTGGTATACGGGGCAGTTCTACACGCTTTTCTTCCTCACGCAGACCCTGAAGGTCGACGGCACGAGCGCGAACATCATGGTCGCGGTCGCGTTGTTGATCGGCACGCCGTTTTTCGTGTTTTTCGGGTCGCTGTCGGACCGGATCGGCCGCAAGCCGATCATCATGACCGGCTGCCTGATCGCCGCGCTCTGCTACTTCCCGCTCTTCAAGGCGCTCGCGCACTACACGAACCCGACGCTCGAAGCCGCGACGGCCAAGTCGCCGATCGTCGTGATCGCCAATCCCGACGAGTGCTCGTTCCAGTTCAATCCGGTGGGAACGTCGAAGTTCACGTCGTCGTGCGACATCGCGAAGAGCGCGTTGTCGAAGTCGGGGCTGAACTACGAAAACGTGGCGGCGCCGGCTGGCACGCTCGCGCAGATCAAGGTGGGCGAGACGGTCGTCGAGACGTACGACGGCAAGGCCGCCGACGCCAAGGCGAAGGGCGCGGTGTTCGACAAGACGCTCTCGGGCACGCTGAAGAGCGCGGGCTATCCGGCGAAGGCCGACCCGGCGCTGATCAACTGGCCGATGGCGATCGTGGTGCTGACGATCCTCGTGATCTTCGTGACGATGGTCTACGGGCCGATCGCCGCGATGCTGGTCGAGATGTTCCCGGCGCGAATCCGCTATACGTCGATGTCGCTGCCGTATCACATCGGCAATGGCTGGTTCGGCGGCTTTCTGCCGGCGACGGCGTTCGCGATCGTGGCGGCGAAGGGCAACATCTATTCGGGGCTGTGGTATCCGATCGTGATCGCGCTCGCGACTTTCGTGATCGGCATGCTGTTCGTCAAGGAGACGCGCAACTCGGCAGTGTACGACTCGGACTGACGGGTTCGGTTCTTCGCCTTTTCGCGAAATGTCAGTAGGAATGTGCTGGGAAGGGGTTGACAGACTTCCCAGCTATCTCCATAATCCTGCTCTCTTTAGGCGAATTAGCTCAGCCGGTTAGAGCGACGGAATCATAATCCGCAGGTCCGGGGTTCGAATCCCTGATTCGCCACCAGTATCAAGAAAAAGCCGCTGCTTCGAAAGAAGTGGCGGCTTTTTTGTTTGCAGCGTCCGCGAGCACAAAAAGAAAAGCCGGCAATCGCCGGCTTGCGAATCCACATAGTTATAAGAGCTAAGGCCTTACGGCCATTGCGCCTGTCTCGACTTTCGGCAAAGAGTCGCGTCCCATCACGCTTGTGCTTTGCCGACAGCCTCGACCCGCTGCCACTCTTTTATTATCTCTCCTCGCGCATACTTCCCTCGAGCGCAGAAGCAGTATTGCCGAACTGCGCCGGGGCCAATGTGTGCTGCCGAACGTTCAGACGATAGTCTCGCGAACACCCTGAGTCTCCTTCACCAGCCGCGCTAAACTCGCCCGATCACGCCGACGTAGAGGTGAATCGCAATGCCGGAAATCAAGGCTCTGTTATTCGATGTCTTCGGAACCGTGGTCGATTGGCGCAGCGGCGTCGCGCGTGATTCGCAGCCGTTCCTCGCCCGCTACGCCCCGTCGATCGATGCCCACGAATTCGCCGATACGTGGCGTCGCGAATACGCGCCCGCGATGGAGGAAATCCGCAGCAAACGCCGCGCGTTCGTACGACTCGACGTCCTGCATCGCGAGAACCTCGTGAAGGTGATATCCGGCTACGGCATCGCACCGCCACCGCCTGCGCATGAACTCGATGAACTCAACCTCGCGTGGCATCGCCTGGATCCGTGGCCCGATTCCGTCGATGGCCTCGCGCGTCTCAAGCGCCGCTTCATGATCGCGCCGCTCTCGAACGGCAACATCCGGCTGATGCTCGACATGGCCAAGCGCGCCGGCCTTCCCTGGGACGCGATTCTCGGCGCGGAAGTCGTGCGGGCGTACAAACCGTCGCCGTCGGTGTATATCGATACCGTCGACATTCTCGGACTCGAACGCCACGAAGTCTGCATGGTCGCGGCGCACAACAGCGACCTCGCGGCCGCGCGCGACTGCGGGCTCAGAACGGCGTTTGTCGCGAGACCCGCCGAGCACGGCGCGGCACAGACCACCGACCTTCGCGCCGAACAAGCATGGGACTTCGTGGCGAGTGACCTCGCCGATCTCGCGACACAACTCGGCTGCCCGGACTGAAGCGAACGCGCCGCAGTCTAAGATGTCGAATTCCCCACACAGCACGGAGAACTACCGTATGAAATCTGCCATTGCCCTGCTTGCCGCATCCGTCATCGCATCGACGGCGTTCGCCGCCACCGGCGCGACCGAGAAGCTGCCATCGGGCGTCGTCGTCCAGCACATCACGCAGGGCACCGGCCCGCAACCGACTGCCGACGACGTCGTGCGCGTCAACTATCGCGGCACGCTCGCGAACGGCACCGAATTCGACAGTTCCGACAAGCACGGCGGCCCCGCGACATTCCCGCTCGGACGCGTGATCCCGTGCTGGACGCAAGGCGTGCAGAAAATCAAGGTCGGCGGCAAGGCAAAACTGACGTGCCCTGCCGCGACGGCTTATGGCGAAAAGGGCGTCGGAGCGATTCCGCCGAACAGCGATCTGACGTTTGAAATCGAGTTGCTCGGGATTGGGAAGTGAGGTTTTCAGGACGGCGGGTCAGTTAAGTGATCGCCATCCCGGTTCGACTGGCGCCGGTCTGAAAGCCGCGCGCCGGATCGGATAACGAACTGCCGCTTAGGCCTGGTCATTCAGCCGTCGCGGCCGGTCCGCCTCCCCCCGCCAAATCAAGACGCCACCAGCGAATCCCCCGCAACGCGCACTCGCTGTCCCACCTGAACACCCGGATCGGCCTGATACGTGAAGTTGCGATAGCTGCCGTCCGCCATCCGGACCTGCACCTGATACGTCGTCGCCTTGTGCACGGCGTGCTCGATCGTATTGCCTGCAAGACCGCCACCGAGCGCGCCGATGATCGTCGCCGCGGTCTTTTCACGGCCCTTGCCGATCTGCGTGCCCGCCAGTCCTCCGACGACCGCGCCACCGATCGCGCCGATACCGGTCGTCGGCTGAGCGCTCTGCACGGCGTTGACGGCGACCACTTGTCCTGCGGCCGGATCGTAAGCGGGCGCTTGCACGGGCGCCAGCGACGCCTCGCCCGGCACGTAGCCCTGCTGCGCCTTCGACGGAACGTGATGCGGGCGCGGCGCGGCTTGCGTCACGGTTGCGACGCGGGCAGGAGGCGTGACGGCTTGCGTGTCGATGACGGGCGAGGGCGTCGCCGCCGGGGCAACCGCTTTGGACGTCGGCAAGAGGCCGGTCATCGCCGCGACGCCGGTGCCGCACGCAAGGATCACCGCGACGGCTGCGGCCGCGACGAGCGGATGAATACGGCTCGACGTCGATGTCGATGTCGATGCGGATACGTTCGGTGTGGCGCTCATGTCAGCAATCTCCCATTGGATGCTGAGCGATATAACGCGGTGGCAGGCGAGCGCGTGTACGTGAAAGTTATGACAGTTGTAAGCAAATGTCGTGGCGAAGCGGCATCTTCGGCATACTGTCACCAGCACAACCGACCCGCTTCGGGAGAACAACGTGCAACCGACCATCCAGCCGTTCTACGACCTCACCACCGGCACGATGACCTACGTCGCGTACGCGCAGCCGGGCGCGCCCTGCGCGATCGTCGATTCCGTGCTCGATTACGATCCGCATGCCGCGCGCACCTCGACCCGTTCCGCCGATGCGGTCATCGCGTTCATCGAAGCGCAGCGCCTCACCGTCGAGTGGATTCTCGAAACGCACGCGCATGCCGATCATCTGTCGGCGGCGCCCTATCTGAAGCGCGAGCTCGGCGGCAAGATCGCGATCGGCGAATCGATCCGCACCGTGCAGGGCGTGTTCAAGAAGATCTTCGACCTCGAACCGGCGTTCCAGCTCGATGGCTCGCAGTTCGATCATCTGTTCAGCGACGGCGAGCGGTTCCGCATCGGCGGACTGGAGGCCTCGGCGATGTACGTGCCGGGCCACACGCCCGCCGACATGGCGTACCGCATCGGCGATGCGGTGTTCGTCGGCGATACGCTCTTTTTGCCGGACGTCGGTACGGCGCGTTGCGATTTCCCCGGCGGCAATGCGCGCACGCTCTACCGGTCGATCCAGCGCCTGCTCGCGCTGCCCGCCGATACGCGTCTGTTCGTCTGCCACGACTATCCGCCCGAGACGCGCGCGCCCCACTGGGAAACGACGGTCGGTGCGCAACGGCTGCACAACATCCACATCGGCGCGGGCAAGACGGAAGACGAATTCGTCGAGATGCGCGAGGCGCGCGACGCCACGCTCGGCATGCCGACGCTGATCCTGCCGGCGATCCAGGTCAACATCCGCGCAGGACAATTCCCCGAAGCGGCGGGTAACGGCACGACTTATCTGAAAATACCGCTCAACGCGCTCTGAGCCGATTCACCCTTCGATCCGCCCGCGCGTCACGCCGAGCAGATCGGCCATCGCGCGGCGGGCGGCGGTCTCGTCGCGCGCGACGATCGCATCGAAGACGGCCGTGTGTTCCGCGAGCGACGCGTTGTACACCTCCGCGCGCTTCGCGTTCAGCCGCAACTGGCCTTCCAGAGTGCGCTCGATCAGCGTGCCGAGCGGGATCAACAACTCGTTGCTGCACGCGGCGAGCACGCCCAGATGAAATCGCAAGTCTGCACGAACCCATTCGTCGACGTTCTGCGCCTCGACCATCGCGCGGTGCGCTTCGGTGAGCATCGCGAGCGTCGCGTCCTCGTGATTCGCCGCCGCGAGCGCGGCCGCGTACGGCTCGATCATCTCGCGCATTTCCTGCAGCTTGATCGCAAACTGCAAAGGTGGTGCGACACGCGAGTACCAGTCGAGGACATCGGCGTCGAGCAGATTCCACGCGCTTTTCGGACGCACGCGCGTGCCGACCTTCGGCCGTGACCCGATCAGCCCCTTCGACGTCAGCGTGCGCAGCGCCTCACGCAGCACCGTGCGGCTGACGCCGAAGCGCTCCATGAGTTCGGCCTCGCGCGGCAACGTCGATGCCGGCGGGAAGTCGCCGCGCAGGATCGCGGTGCCGAGTTCGTACGCGACGCGTCCGTGCAGGTCGTGCTGAATGACGATTCTCCGGGAAATTACCTCTTCAATAATACTATTAATACGACCACAGCGCGATTTTTTGATAGCATGTGAATCCCTGTCAGGAGACGCTTCTCATGAAAATCACCAAACTCGAAACCTTCATCGTCCCGCCGCGCTGGTGCTTCCTCAAGATCGAAACCGACGAGGGCATCGTCGGCTGGGGCGAGCCGGTCGTCGAGGGGCGCGCGCACACCGTCGCCGCCGCCGTCGACGAACTAGCCGATTACCTGATCGGCAAGGATCCGCTCCTGATCGAGGACCACTGGCAGGTCATGTACCGCTCCGGCTTCTATCGCGGCGGGCCGATCGGCATGAGCGCGATCGCGGGCGTCGATCAGGCGCTGTGGGACATCAAGGGCAAGCATCATGGCGTGCCGGTTCACGCGCTGCTCGGCGGCCAGGTGCGCGACAGGATCAAGGTCTATTCGTGGATCGGCGGCGATCGTCCGAGCGACGTCGCGAACAACGCGCGCGCCGTGGTCGAGCGCGGCTTCAAGGCGGTGAAGATGAACGGCTCGGAAGAGCTTCAGATCATCGATACCTTCGACAAGGTGCAAGGCGTCATCGATAACGTCGCGGCGGTGCGCGAGGCGGTCGGGCCGAACGTGGGCATCGGCGTGGATTTCCATGGCCGTGTGCACAAGCCGATGGCGAAGGTTCTCGCGAAGGAACTCGATCCGTTCAAGCTGATGTTCATCGAGGAGCCCGTGCTGTCGGAGAACGTGGAAGCGTTGCGCGACATCGTCAACCAGACGAGCACGCCGATCGCTCTCGGCGAGCGGCTCTACTCGCGCTGGGACTTCAAGCACATCCTCGCGGGCGGGTACGTCGACATCATCCAGCCGGACGCGTCGCATGCGGGCGGGATTACGGAATGCCGCAAGATCGCGTCGATGGCGGAGGCATACGACGTCGCCGTCGCGCTGCACTGCCCGCTCGGGCCGATCGCGCTCGCGACTTGCCTGCAGATCGACGCCGTCAGCTACAACGCGTTCATCCAGGAGCAGAGTCTCGGGATTCACTACAACAAGGGCAACGACCTGCTCGACTACATCCGCAATCCGGAAGTGTTCAAGTATGACGATGGCATGGTCGCGATTCCGCAAGGGCCGGGGCTTGGCATCGACGTGAACGAGGAGAAGGTGCGCGAGATGGCGAAGGTAGGTCACCGCTGGCGCAATCCGGTGTGGCGTCACGCGGATGGCAGCGTGGCGGAGTGGTGATTTCAGGTGAGTCGTGGGTGATGCACGCTTGAACCGAGTTCGACGCAAGCTTTGCACGAGCGCGGTTGATGCTGGGTTCGTGCGTGGCTTTGCGTTTGGCTCGTGCGTAGCTTGCGGTTGATCCGCACGGGTTCGGGCTTGCCCCGTGCCGGTTCGCGCCGGCTCACGCCGGTTCGTGCTTGAGACGTGCTGGCTTCGTTCCTGATTCGAGCCTGGTCGGAGTCGGTTCGCGCTTGATCCGGGCATGACCCGCACTTCCCAGGATGGCCCCGCGGCCGCTGGCGCATCAGCACACACGCCCGCCGGTTTGCGCCATCTCGCACATTCGGGCGCGGAGTTTGCGTTTATGCTTGCATCACCTGCAATCGCCCCGAGAGACGAGCATGTACCACACCTTTCCTGACGAGTATGTCCGCGCGCAAATGGCCGTCGGCGCGATTGTGCTGTTCGGCGTGTTGCGCGTGGTCGGCGCGGCGATGGGCGCCGAGCGCGGCTGGCGTATGTCGACGGTCAATTGGTGCTTTATCGGCGCAGCGGTCATGTTCTGCTTGCCGCAACTCTTCGATCTGCTCGCTTTCGCGTTCGCGTCGCATAAGGCGTTCGTCGAACTTGAGGGCAAGGTGGTCGGTTGCGCGGTCGCGCTGTTCTTTGCGCCGATCGTGTGTCACAAGCTGGGGTATGAGTAGCCGCCGGGCGTTGCTGACGGCTTGGCGGAGAAGACGGCAATTCACGCGTGATGCCGCGACGCAAGGTCGAATATGTCGCTCGAAACGTCGATGAAACGACGAACTTACCGGGGCCAAAAGAGGTGCCTCAAGCGTCGAGCCGCAACGGCTAACCGCCAACCGCAAACCCCGGCACGCTGTGCGACAGCACCGCCGCTGCCACAAACACCCCGATCATCAGCAACGCCTCGACGCGCATCACGCCCGTGAAGGTATGCGCATCGACGGTCGATGCCGTGCGCTGCAAACGCGGCAACGCCGACCAGCGATTCAGCGCACCGAACAGCAGCGCCGTGGCGACCAGCACCGCTTTCACGATCAGCACGTGCCCCCAGATGCTCGCCTGCAGCACGCTCGCCGCGCCGCCGAGTCCGCGCACCGCGTTGAACACGCCCGTCGCGACGACCAGCGCCACCGCGACCACCGCCACCTTCGACATGCGCCCCGCGAGGCGGATCAAGAACGCGCGCGCGAGTGACGTGCCGAGTGCCGGCAGCACCGCGAACGCCCCCGCGATCACGATGCCGCCCCACACACCCGTCGCCAACAGATGCACGGTCTGCACGATTTCGGCGACGGAAAACGCGCCAGCATCGGCTGCATGCCCGACCGATGCCTTGCCCGCCGCCGCCACGATCGCCCCAAGCGCGGCGAACGCGAGCCTTCCGCCGCCCATCGACGCCCCCGACGCGCACGCGCACACGAGCAGCACGCTGCCGCCAAACGCAATCGCCCAACCCATGCCGGCATGCGTCGCGGTAAGCACAATCCAAACGGCGGAGCCCGCCTCGGCGACGGGCACGCCGCTCATCGAAGCCGCCTGCAGCCAGAGCGACGCGAGGTTCGCGAGCGCAAGCAGCAGCGCCCCGCCGATACCCACGCGCCACGCCCGCACCCAGCCGAAACGCGCGGGCGACACGGGCGCAAACGCCTTCTCGCTCGATAGCCACGCGTTCATCAGCACGGCGCCGAGCACGCACGCGAACGCGATGTCGGCGAGCGCGGCGACTGCGACCTGCGCGAACCAGATCGGGTCGCCGTTCATGGGCGGCCCCGGAAAATAAGTAGCGAAACGAACGTCATTGGAGCGCGTTACGAGGACGATAGGGAGGGTTTAAGTACAACGCGAAACGTAAAGAACAGGCAGCGATCCGCCGCGAAGTCTAGTCGAAGGCGCGGACAGCGTGCACGTAATGAAACGCCTTGATACTTTTCGCGGATGTCAGCCGGCGCCGCATCGGGTCGAATGTTTGTCGATGCCAACTATATGCAAAACACGCTACAAGCCCACCGGACGGGCTTGCCGGGCAACGCGAAGTCACGTGACAAATTGTCGCGGAAACGCCGCAGAGCCCGTCAGGAAAGGCTAAGCCCAAATAGTCATCATCATTCATCGATGATAGAATGCCGGTCGCGTCGAAGGCTCCCGGAGCCTTTTGTGGTAGCAGTCCGCCACGTGTTCGCCACGTATCAGCAAGTCCTTTCGCACCGAGCCGAACGAAGCTCGGCAGGTCCCCGAATTTCATGGAGTGTCGCGTGTCTTCAAGACGCAATTTCCGTCCGCTGCTCGCCTCGTTGCTCGGCCTGGCACTGATTGGCAGCGCCGGCATTTTCAATGCCGCGCAGGCGCAAACCCAGCCGATCGCACCCGACACCATGGCCGCTCGCGTGCAAGGCTGTACGGCGTGCCACGGCGTGCATGGTGAAGGCACGGACAACGACTATTTCCCGCGTCTTGCCGGCAAGCCCGCCGACTATCTGTACAACCAGTTGCAGAATTTCCGTGAAGGGCGCCGCAAGTACCCGCCGATGAACTACCTCGTCACGTATCTCTCCGACGACTATCTGCACAAGATCGCCGAGTACTTCTCGCAACAGCGCCCGCCGTACCCGCCGCCCACGAAGAGCAACGTGTCGCCCGCGACGATCGCGCGCGGCCAGCAAATCGTGCTCAACGGCGACGCAGGCAAGCAGATTCCCGCTTGCGCGGCCTGCCACGGCAAGTCGCTGACCGGCATGCAGCCGGCCATTCCAGGTCTCGTCGGTCTGCATTCGGACTACATCAGCGCGCAGATCGGCGCATGGCGTTCGGGCACGCGGCACGCGAAAGCGCCTGATTGCATGCAGCAGATCGCCACCCGCCTGACGGACGACGACGTCACCGCCGTCGCCGCATGGCTCTCGACGCAAACCGCACCCGCCAACCCGGTGCCCGCGCCCGCTGGCTCGTTGAAGATGCCGCTGACCTGCGGCAGCGAACCGCATTAAGGCGTGAGGAGCGACCACAAAATGAAACGCAAGTCCCTGTTCGCACTCTCGGCTGTCGTCGTGGCAGCCGTCGCAGCCGGCGCCGTCCTCTGGTCTGGCGGCAACAACCTCCATTCGGGCGGCGCCATCGCGGCCACGCCCGCGGACAAAGCCGCGCTCGTCAAGCAAGGCGAGTATCTCGCCCGCGCCGGCGACTGTATCGCATGCCACACGGTGCGCGGCGGCAAGGAATTCGCCGGCGGCCTGCCGATGGCCACGCCGTTCGGCACGATGTTCACTCCGAACATCACGCCCGACGACCAATATGGCATCGGCAAATGGACATCGGACGACTTCTACCGCGCGATGCATACCGGCCGGTCGAAGGACGGCAGTCTGCTCTACCCCGGCTTCCCATTCACGAGCTACACGAAGGTCACGCGCGCGGATTCGGACGCGATTTACGCGTACCTGCGTTCGGTGTCGCCGGTGTCGGTGGCAAGCCGTCCGCATGAACTGCGCTTCCCGTTCAACAACCGCAACCTGCTGATCGGCTGGCGCACGCTGTTCTTCTCGGAAGGCGAGTACAAGCCGGACCCGACGAAGTCGGTCGAATGGAACCGCGGCGCGTATCTCGTCGAAGGCCTGGGCCACTGCGCGATGTGTCACACCTCAATCAACGCGATGGGCGGCCCGGTCAACTCGGCGGCGTTCGCTGGCGGCCTGATCCCGCTGCAAAACTGGTACGCGCCGTCGCTGACGTCGAACAAGGAAGCCGGCTTGGGCGACTGGGACATCAAGGACATCAACGACCTGTTGAAAACCGGCGTGTCGCAGCGCGGCGCGGTGTTTGGCCCGATGGCGGAAGTGGTCCACAACAGCCTGCAATACATGACGGACGCGGACATCAACGCGATGTCGACGTATCTCAAGTCGATTCCGCAGAAGAACGAAGCGCCGGAAACGATGCAGCTCGAAACGTCCGAGAAGTTCGGCACCGAGCTGATGCAGATGGGCCAGAAGGTCTACACCGAGAACTGCGCGAAGTGTCACGCGGAGAACGGTCTGGGCAAGCCGCCGGCCTATCCGCCGCTCGCGAACAACCCGTCGATCCAGATGCAATCGGCCGTCAACCCGATCCGCATGACGCTGAACGGCGGCTATCCGCCGAGCACCGGCGGCAACCCGATGCCGCACGGCATGCCGCCGTTCGCGCAGGCGCTGTCGGATACGGAAGTGGCCGCGGTGGTGACGTACATTCGTCGTTCGTGGGGCAACCACGGCACGCCGGTGTCGCCGCAGCAGGTCAGCAACCTGCGTTCGGCGCCGCTCGACTGAGCCATTCGCCGCAAGGGCGTACAATAGACGCTGGGGCGCAGCCTTGAAGCCGGGGCCGCGCCCCTTGTCTTTTATACGCAGCAGTTCACGTGGCGTCCGCGAGGCTTCATGCGGGCGCGCGACGAGGAGGCGAATGCATTTTGGTGAGCGGTTCAACAGCATCAGTCATCTGATCGGCACGGTGCTGTCAGTGGCGGGACTGGCGGCGCTCGTCACGATGGCGTCGATGGAGGGTGATCCGTACAAGGTGGTGAGCTTCGCCGTCTATGGCGCGATGCTCTTCGCGCTGTACCTGATCTCCACGCTGTATCACTGGGCGCGCAACCCGCGCGTCAAGGCAATACTGCAAAAATGCGATCATTCGGCAATCTACTTGCTGATCGCAGGCAGCTACACCCCGTTTGCGCTCGTGACATTGCGCGGTCCGTGGGGCTGGTCGCTGTTCGGCGTAAGCTGGGGGCTGGCCGCCTTCGGCATCGTGCAGGAACTCACGCTCGGGCGCCGAACCCGCAGCGTTTCGATGGTGCTTTACGTGTTGATGGGCTGGCTCGCGCTCGTAGCCGTCCGTCCGCTCGTTTCGGCGCTGCCGCCCGCAGGCACTGCGTGGCTGGTGGCGGGCGGCGTGATCTATAGCGCCGGTATCTACTTTTTCATCAACGACGAGCGCATCCGGCACGGCCACGGTATCTGGCACCTGTTCGTGCTGGCAGGCAGCTTGTGTCAATTTGTCAGCGTTGCGCGCTACGTCGCCTGAAGGCGCGTACGGCGCGCGCAGTGCCTGACACGCGAAACGCATCACGGCGTTTCAGATGCAACTTAACGCCAGTCGACGTGTCTTGATAGCGCGTCGAACTTCGCGGCATCTTTCCAGACGCCCGGTGAATGCACCGGTCGCCATGCCGCCCGATTTCTTCGATCGTCGTACGCGCGCTGATTTCAGCGCAACAGTCCGCATTTGCGGGCAACAAGCGTCAGCGCCGGTCGTCATACCGAATTTGCAAACAATCTATGTCTTTTGATTCCCTCGGCCTGTCCGAACCCCTGCTGCGTGCCGTCAACGAACTCGGTTACAGCACCCCGACGCCTATCCAGCTCCAGGCGATTCCCGCCGTCCTAAACGGCGGCGACCTGCTTGCCGGCGCGCAAACCGGCACCGGCAAGACGGCCGGCTTTACCTTGCCGATCCTGCAGCGCCTGTCGCAAATGGCGCCGCCCGCCGCCGGGGCCAAGCGCCACGTGCGCGCGCTGATCCTCACGCCGACGCGCGAACTTGCCGCCCAGGTCGAGGAAAGCGTGCGCGCCTACGGCAAGTACATGAAGCTGAAGTCGACGGTGATGTTCGGCGGCGTCGGCATCAACCCGCAGATCGATGCTTTGAAGCGCGGCGTCGATATCGTCGTGGCGACGCCTGGGCGTCTGCTCGACCACATGCAGCAGAAGACGATCGACGTGTCGCATCTCGAAATCCTCGTGCTCGACGAAGCCGACCGCATGCTCGACATGGGCTTCATCCACGACATCAAGCGCGTGCTCGCGAAGCTGCCGCCGAAGCGCCAGAACCTGCTCTTCTCGGCCACGTTCTCGGATGAAATCAAGACGCTCGCCGACAACTTGCTCGATTCGCCGGCGTTGATCGAAGTCGCGCGCCGCAACACGACGGCCGAGCGCATCGAGCAGAAGATCTATCCCGTCGATCGCGACAAGAAGCGCGAATTGCTCACGCACCTGATCAAGCAGAACAACTGGTTCCAGGTGCTCGTGTTCACGCGCACGAAGCACGGCGCGAACCGGCTGGCCGAGCAGCTCGGCAAGGACGGCATCAGCGCACTCGCGATTCACGGCAACAAGAGCCAGTCGGCGCGTACGCGCGCGCTCGCCGAGTTCAAGGGCGAGACGCTGCAGGTGCTGGTCGCGACCGATATCGCCGCGCGCGGTATCGATATCGATCAACTGCCGCACGTCGTGAACTACGACCTGCCGAACGTGCCGGAAGACTATGTCCACCGGATCGGCCGTACGGGGCGCGCGGGCGCGACGGGCGAGGCGGTGTCGCTCGTGTGCGTCGATGAGCATCAGTTGCTGAAGGATATCGAGCGGCTCATCAAGCGGCCGATTCCGCAGGAAATCATCGCCGGATTCGAGCCGGACCCGCATGCAAAGGCAGAACCGATCCAGCGCCGCAGCCAGGGCGGCGGCGGTGGCGGTGGCCAGCGCGCGCCGCGTCAGGGCGCGCCACGACGCGATGGCGCGAAGCCGGCTCATGCGAACGGCGGTGGAAACGGCGGCAAGAAGCCTGCCCCGACCAAGCCGAACGGCAACTCGAGCGCCCCGCGCAAAGCCGATGCGCCGCGTCCCGCGCATTCGAATGGTCAGCGCAATGGACCGGCGGGTGGCGCTGCGCTGCTCGGCGGCAAGCCGCGCGGCGATGGCACCGGTGCTGGCCGCCGCGACACGCCGCGTTCGGGGCAGCGCGGCCGCTGATCGCGTAGCTAGAAAGGGCGCGGCTTCTTAAAAGCCGCGCCAGACAATCAAGCGGCGGCGCTCGCCGCCCGCTTCAGCATCTCGACCTGCGCGCGCCAGCGCGTCGTCACGGTCTCACTTTCCACCAGCTCGAAACAAATCCCGCTCGTCAGCCGCGCATAGCCGACGCGCTGCAGTTCGCCCGTCTCTATCGTCGCGACGAAACACGCGAGCGACACGTCGTCGAGCGCGACCGCGCGGGCCTCAAGCTGGACCTGGAAGAACGCTTCGTCGAATACGAAGGTGAGCGTGGCGCGCCTCGTCGACTTGATCGCCTGCGCCGCGCGCGAGTTCGACCACAACGCAAAGCACAGAGTGCGCGGATCGGGCGCGAACAATTCGCCGAGACTCAGAAGCGACGTCCGTACGCGACCGGCTTCGTCGACGGCGAGCAGTGACGCCGTGAAGCCGCCCTTCGTCTCGATCAACGTGCCGTCGAAAAGCGTGCGCAATTCTGGCGGCCATTCGTCGAACGCGATCTGTTCGACAGGGTGCGTGCCGGGCGATGGGGAATCGGTCATGTGCGTTCTCGTCGGAGGATGGGGACCACGAGCAGCAGGCCCCGAGCTTCAGCCAACAGCCAGCCTTTTAAGACTAACGGAAGAACACGTGCTGCGTAATCTTCGCAAGCGGGTAATGCACACCCGGCTGGATGCGCGCCGGCAAATCGAGCGGCTTGAGCAGCATCTTGATGCACATGTCCGCGGAGAGATTGCGCTTCACCAGCTTGTTCACACGCGCGGACAGATCGCGGTTGTACGCGGAATCGCGCGCGCGGTCCGGGTAGCGGATCGCGAACACATGCCGCAGTGCGATCTCCGAGTCCTCGTTCTTCATTTCCAGCACGCGCCGCAGCAGTGCGCCGAGCACGGCCATGCGCCCGTTGCTTTCAATCTTGTTGTACTTTTTGAAGAAGCGGAAAAAATGCTTGTAGTGGCGGACTTCGTCGGTACGGATGTTGTCAGTGATCTGCTTGAGCACCGGTTCGTCGGAGCATTGATTGATCGCGCGATACAGCGTCGCTGTCCCCGTCTCAACGACACAGCGCGCAACCATCTCCAGCGCCCGCTTCTTCTCGAAGTCCTCCATCGAACAGGTCAGCGAATATTCGGCGAAGAAGTTCTTGAACGCGGTGTCCCAATCGAACTCGGGCCACACGTGATGAATGTAGCTTTTCAGCGCGCGCCCATGCTGCATTTCCTCGGGTTCCCACTCGTTGATGAGCCAGGCGGAGATTTCGGGATCGTCGTTGAAGTAACTGCTGAGATTGCTCGTGTAAAGATCTGTGCCGCTCTCGATGAACGAGCAGGCGCATAACAACAAAAGAAGATGCTCGTTCGAAACCGCCTTGCTCCGGTCGATCCGGCTCAAGTCGATGTCCTCGATTCGCCAGGGCATCACATGGCTACTGTCGGTGTGCATTTATCGCGCTCCAAGCTGTACTGAACCCATCGCGGCCGGGGATGATGGCCGGGGTTCAGACAAGCCGCGGACGGGTCAGCCGCGGCGTCGTCAAAGTGATACGGCTCTTTTTCCATCTTAGCCGTCCTGCAATGAGTTTGCAGATTACTCAGAGACTCGCGTATTGCAGACACAGTTCCTAAACAGGACGCGTTATTGAGCACAATTCGTCAGATCGCACGCCGTTTCGAGCGATTCGGCTATTTTGAAATGGATTGTCCGTAAGCCATGAAAGCGAACTCCCTGAAGCGCCGTATGTTCGCTAACGGACTCAAGGACCGCGCTCGTGAACGTCCGAAGTCGAACGTCGTCTCGTTCGTTCGAACATTTCCAACTTACAATACCGCTACCAAAACGATGCGCTCGCTCGCAAAAGAACATCGCCATGACACGAGACCCCCGCCTCACCTTGAACGCGCGACAGCAGGAACTGCTCGACTGGGTGCAGCGCGATGGCTTCGTGACCGTCGACGATCTGGCGGCGCACTTCGACGTCACGCCGCAAACCATCCGCCGCGACGTCAACTGGCTCTCCGACATGAACCTGCTGCGTCGGTATCACGGTGGCGCGAGCCTGCCGACGAGCTCGGAAAACGTCTCCTACACCGCCCGCCAGCGCATGTTCCACGACGAAAAGCGCCGCATCGCGACGCTCGTCGCCACGCATATTCCCGACCAGGCTTCGCTTTTCATCAACCTCGGCACGACGACCGAGGAAGTCGCGCGGGCGCTCAACCGTCATCGCGGACTGCGCGTGATCACGAACAACCTGAACGTCGCGAGCTTGATGGGCGGCTATCCGGACTGCGAGGTGCTGGTGACGGGTGGCATCGTGCGTCCGTGGGACAAGGGCATCGTCGGCGAACTGGCGATCGATTTCATCCGTCAGTTCAAGGTGGACTTCGCGATCATCGGGACGTCGAGCATCGAGGAGGACGGCACGCTGCGCGATTTCGATACGCGGGAAGTGCGCGTGGCCGAAGCGATCATCCAGCACGCGCGCACGGTTTTCCTCGCCGCCGATCACTCGAAGTTCGGCCGTCCCGCGCTCGTGCGCCTCGGCCACCTGAACCAGATCCACGCCCTCTTCACCGATGCCCCCACGCCGCCCGAGATGGCCGACGCCCTCGCCTCCGCCAATACGCAGGTGTATATCGCCGAATAGTGGCGTCTGCGAAAACCCGCGCCGTTGTGTGCACTGCGGCAAGAAGCTAAGGTAATTTCTCCGAATCCGCGCGTCGCTCGAACCGCTTTCGCATCTCGAAAAAGTCAAACCCAATATTTTGAGAGAAGCGTTTGCCACTCGTCTGACACTTGAATAGAATCCGAATTCCCGGCACCCGCAATTCAACAACAACGCGTCTGCCCGGCTAATTGCAGTTCCCCCAGCAAAGTTTCGAGCACCGAGCACCGGTTCGCACCGGGCATCTGTGCCGTACTGTCGTCATGGAGAACACGAGATGCTAAGTCCGCACGAATTCGCCACGTTGCTACTGGTTCAGGAAGCCCCCCACCAAGTCGACATGGAGCGCGAAGAACTCGACGCCCTGCTCGAACGTCAGCTTGTCCAGCTCGAAAATCTTGCTTCCGGACGCCAGCAATGGCGCCTCACCGAGTCCGGTGACTCGACGATGAAGGCGTTCAAGCGTTTCTCGTAGGTCTTTCTTTTGACGACTGTGCCCGGCCTGCCGGCCGTGCGCAGTTGTAGTCCCTCATTCATCCAGCCCGCAACGTCGGATCGACGGCCGCTCGCCAGCTCAAAGCCTGCGCGCGCTGATCGAGGAAGAAATTCGCCCACGCGCTTTGCGCCTGCGGGCCCGGATTCGACATGTACGCCGCGTGCCGCTGCGCGATCCCCGCCTGGAACTCGCAGAAGCGTTCCTTCGAGAGCCCTTTGCGCCTGAACGCCACGTAGGCGTCGAAGAACGTCGAATAAACGGCCTGCGCGTCAGCGCCGTAATCCACTGGCGACGATCCGCACATTTCCTGTAACGCGCCGAAGGACGTCGCCCCCGAGTTATCGAGGCTGGGCGTTCCCACGCACGCGCCGAGCATCACGGCGCTTGCCGCGCCAACACCAGCCAGCAACTTTCGCATCGCATCCACCTTTACGTTTTTCATCTGCGCCCAGTATCGGCCCGTGCCGACGTTCGCGCCACTCGGCCGGATGACATACGCCGAACGCGCAAAAAAGCGCGTGGCATCGGCGAAAACACCTATGCCGTCCAGCCGACTTTACTTTTTCGTTTTTGTTCGATAGATTTCGAATTCGAACATTACAAGTTCGTCAAATTTCTTTTCGGCGGACGGGAGAGGACTAAAGTGACGCAGGGCGGACTGTACGACTTGCTCGTGGTGGGCGGTGGCATCAATGGAGCGGGCATTGCGCGCGATGCCGCTGGGCGTGGCCTCTCGGTATTGCTGTGCGAGCAGGACGACTTGGCGTCGCACACGTCGTCGGCGAGCACGAAGCTCATTCACGGCGGCCTTCGCTATCTCGAATACGGCGAGTTCAAGCTCGTGCGCAAGGCGCTGCAGGAGCGCGAGGTGCTGCTGCATGCCGCGCCGCACATCATGTGGCCGCTGCGTTTCGTGATGCCGCACATGCCGAACCTGCGCCCCGCGTGGATGATCCGCGCGGGCCTCTTTCTCTACGATCACCTTGCGCGGCGGGAGCTCTTGCCCGGCTCCCGCGGCATCGACATGCGGCGGCATCCGGCGGGCGCACCGCTCGTCGATTCGATCCGGCGCGGCTTCGTGTACTCGGACGGCTGGGTCGACGACGCGCGCCTCGTCGCGCTGAACGCGCTCGACGCGCACGAGCACGGCGCGACCATCCGCACACGCACGCGACTCGTCGGCGCCGAGCGCGTCAGCGGTGAATGGCGCGCGACGCTCGCCGACGAAGCCGGCCACACCACCGAAGTACGCGCCCGATCCATTGCGAATGCGGCCGGCCCGTGGGTCGGCGATTTGCTCAAGGGCGCGCTCGGCAGCACACGCACGCGTCACAGCGTGCGGCTCGTGAAGGGCAGCCACATCGTCACGAAGCGCCTTTTCGACCACGATCACGCGTACATCTTCCAGAATCCCGACAAGCGCATCATCTTCGCGATCCCCTACGAAGGCGACTACACGCTGATCGGCACGACCGACATCGAGTACGGCGGCGACGCGGCGAAAGTCGAGATCAGTGCCGACGAAATCCAGTACCTCTGCGATTCCATCAATCGCTACTTCAAGCATCACATCGGGCCGGCCGACGTCTGCTGGACCTACTCGGGCGTGCGGCCGCTTTTGGAGGACGAATCGGCCGAAAATGCGTCGGCGGTGACGCGCGACTATCTGCTCGAACTCGATGCCCCTGCGAACGACGCACCGCTTCTTTCCGTCTTCGGCGGCAAGATCACGACGTTCCGCAAACTCGCGGAAGAAGCCGTCGACAAGCTGGCGGACGCGCTCAAAACGCCCGCCCGCACGTGGACGGAAGGCGCGCCACTGCCCGGCGGAGATCTCGCGGACGCGAATTTCGGGCGCTTTCTCGACGAATTCCGCCGCGACGCACCGTGGCTTCCCGCCGATCTCGCGCATCGCTACGCGCGCGCTTACGGCACGCGGGCGTCGCGCGTGATCGGCGCGGCGCGATCGACCGAAGAACTTGGCGAGGAATTCGCGCCCAATCTCTTCGAGGCCGAACTGCGCTACCTGCGCGGCAACGAGTGGGCGACGCGCGCCGAAGACGTCCTCTGGCGCCGCTCGAAACTCGGCCTGCACATCGGCCGCGATTCGCTCGCAGACGTGAGCCGCCGCCTTGACCGATGGTTCGCGAGCGCTGGTTCGACCGCGCCGCCTTCGCGCGCCACCGCGCGGCTACACTCACCCTAAAGCATTCGCAAAAACAAAATCCGTGGAGAAGACAATGCAGGATCAGTACGTCCTCGCGCTCGACCAGGGCACGACCAGCTCCCGCGCCATGCTGTTCGACAGAAACGGCAACGTCGTATCGATGGCGCAGAAGGAGTTTCAGCAGATATATCCGCAGCCCGGCTGGGTCGAGCACGATCCGCAGGAAATCTGGTCGACGCAGGCGGGCGTCGCCGCCGAAGCTGTCACGCGCGCGGGGATGAACGGCACGTCGATCGCGGCGATCGGCATCACGAACCAGCGCGAGACGACCGTCGTGTGGGACCGTGACACCGGGCATCCGGTCTACAACGCGATCGTCTGGCAGGACCGGCGCACTGCCGAATTCTGCGATCAGTTGAAAGCGCAGGGCCTGGAGGCAAAATTCCGCGCGAAAACGGGTTTGCCGATCGATTCGTACTTTTCCGCCACCAAAATCCGCTGGATTCTCGACAACGTCGACGGCGCCCGCGAAAAAGCGAAGCAAGGGCGGCTCGCGTTCGGCACCGTCGATAGCTGGCTCGTGTGGAATTTCACGAGACACGAACTGCACATCACCGACGTGACCAACGCGTCGCGCACGATGCTGTTCAACATCCACTCGCTGCAATGGGACGACGAACTGCTCGACGCCCTCGACATTCCGCGCAGCATGCTGCCTGAAGTGCGGCCGTCGTCTGAAATGTATGGGCCGACCAAGACGACTGTATTCGCGTCGAAAATTCCGCTCGCGGGCATCGCCGGCGACCAGCACGCGGCGCTCTTCGGCCAGATGTGCACGGAAACCGGCATGGTGAAGAACACCTATGGGACCGGCTGCTTCCTCGTGATGAATACCGGCACCAAGCCAATCGAATCGCGCAACAACCTCGTCACGACGATCGCCTGGCAAATCGGCGACGAGATCAATTACGCACTCGAAGGCAGCATTTTCATCGGGGGCGCGGTCGTGCAATGGCTGCGCGACGGCCTCGGCATCATCAAGAGCGCCAGCGAAATCGAATCGCTCGCGCGTGGCGTGCCGCATTGCGACGGCGTCTATCTCGTGCCCGCGTTCGCCGGGCTCGGCGCGCCGCACTGGAACGCGCGGGCGCGCGGCACGCTGTTCGGCGTCACGCGCGGCACGAATTCGAGCCACATCGCGCGGGCCGCGCTCGATTCGATCGCGTACCAGTCGGTCGACGTGTTGAAGGCGATGGAAGCGGATTCGGGCATCAAAATCGCGGAATTGCGCGTCGATGGCGGCGCGTGCGCGAACAACCTGCTGATGCAATTTCAGGCCGATATCCTCGGCGTCGATGCCGTGCGCCCGCAAGTCGCGGAAACGACGGCGCTGGGCGCGGCGTATCTGGCGGGACTGGCAGTCGGCTACTGGAAGGACATCGGCGAGTTGAAACAGCAGTGGAAGCTCGAACGCCGCTTCACCCCGTCGATGCAGCCCCGCGACGTGGACGTCTGCCTCGCCGGCTGGCAGCGGGCGGTCAATGCGGCGAAAGCGTGGGCCGATGCGTGACTGCGGAACCGTCGCCCCTACGTCCGCGCGAGCCGCTATGGTCAGAAATCCGCACGTCATAACGGTGTGACGATAACTTGGTTTGAGTGCATCGGAGCCGATGCTAGTCTCGCCTCACTGCATGCCGGCGCACTCGCCGGACGCGCTTTCGAGGAGGCAAACCATGGTTTCACCGTCGCTGGAACTCGTGCGGGAAATCGACACCGACGCTATTCAATCCCACGCCGACACTGCTGACACAGCAGCGCCCGCCGATTCCTTCGACGCCCTCGAACAGCTCGTCGGCGTGAATCTCGCGCGGCTGCGCGCCGAGCGGCAACTGTCGCTCGACGCCCTCGCCCGCGCGTCCGGCGTCTCCCGCGCGATGCTGGCGCAGATCGAATCGGCGCGCAGCGTGCCGTCGATCAAGGTGCTGTGCAAGGTTGCGGGCGCGCTGAAGGTGTCGGTGGCCGCGTTTCTCCGGCGCCACGCCGCGAGCGGCATCGAACACCTGCCCGCCGAGCGCGCCGTGCGCGTGGTGAGCTCGAACGGCCGCTTTTCTGCGCGGGCGCTCCATCCGCAAGCGCAGCCCGCCGCCGCCGAATTCCACGAATTGCGCATCGCGCCGCTGCACACGGAAGCCGGCACGACGCGCGCGCCGGGTACGACGGTAAATCTCGTCGTGAGCGAAGGCACGCTCGAAGTCGGCGTGAACGACCGCAAGCAGTTGCTCGCGACCGGCGACGCCATCGTCTTCGATGCCGACCAGCCGCACACGCTGCGCAATCCTGGCAACGCGGAAGCGCGCGCGTTCAGCGTGACGGTGAGCGCTGAAACGCCGCCGCGCTGGAATTTCCCCGCCGACACGCGCCGCCACGATTTGCCGCGCTGAATGTCGTTTCTGGACAAGTTCCGTGCGGTGCCATGCTGCAAATCCCGCGCGGCTGTTGTATCCTAAAAGTGTCCGCAAGCCGCTTAATTAGCACGCGACTTGTCGGAAATCAGTGCGTCTTCAGGGCGGGGCGAAATTCCCCACCGGCGGTATGTGCGCTTGGCCGAAAGGTCATCCACGAGCCCGCGAGCGCCTGCCAGCAGCATCGGCGGGGTCAGCAGATCTGGTGCGAAGCCAGAGCCGACGGTCATAGTCCGGATGGAAGAAGATGTGCAGATGGTCATGTCCGTTCCCCGTCGGCGACGGCGCGCTCCCGGCGTGCCCGGCCACACGGCGCCGCGAAACCGGCGTCGTACGGGTGTCGTTATGTCTTTCTGCAATGCCCTGAAACGTTTTTCGCCCATACCTTAGCGAGAGCGTTTCACATGTCCGTTTCTGTTCAGAACTTGTCTTTTCCGGCACCTTCCATCGTCGCCGACGACGCCTTTGCCGATCTTCCCCAACTCGCATCCGTCGATGTTCCGCCGCGCATCGTCGCTGCACTCAAAGCGATGCGAGAAGGCCGCGCCGTCGTCCTCCAGGACGATCACGACCGCGAAAACGAAGCCGATCTGATCGTTTCCGCCGAGAAACTCACCGACGCCACGATGGCGCTTCTGATCCGCGAATGCAGCGGCATCGTCTGCCTGTGCCTGCCCGACGACAAAGTGCGCGCGCTCGAATTGCCGCCGATGGCCGCCGCCAACGGCAGCCGCTACGGCACGGCGTTCACGGTATCGATCGAGGCGCGCGAAGGCGTGACGACGGGCGTCTCCGCCGCCGATCGCGTGACGACGATCCGCGCCGCCATCGCCGACGGGGCGAAGCCGTCGGACATCGTGCGCCCCGGCCACGTCTTCCCCTTGCGCGCGATGCCGGGCGGCGTGCTCGCGCGTCGCGGACACACGGAAGGCACCGTCGATCTGGCGATTCTCGCGGGATTGAAGCCGGCCGGCGTGCTGTGCGAACTGATGAACGCCGACGGCACGATGACGCGCGGCGCGCAAGTCGAGCGATTCGCGCAGGAACACAATCTGCCGATGCTGACGATCGCCGAACTGGCCGAATTCCGCGCGGCGCTGGCGGCGGCGCGGGAAGTCGTTGAAGAAGAAGCCGCTTGAAGCGCTAGGAACGCACGTCGCCGAATTCGCCGCGAATACCGGCGGCGACGAGCGCGGGCAGATCGTCCATCGAATCGATGATGCGCGTGATGCCCGACTCGCGCAGCACCTGCGCATAACCCGCCGGAATGTGGCTCGCGCCAACGAACGCGATCGTCATCATGCCGGCGGCGCGCGCCGCCGTGAGCCCGGCGACGCTGTCCTCGACCACCAGACAGCGCTCCGGCGCGACGCCCAGCGTTTTTGCCGCGAAAAGATAGACGTCGGGATACGGCTTCGGCCGCGCGACCTGCTCCGCGCTGAAGACGCGCTCCCCGACGATCTCGTCGAGCCCCGCGCGCCGCACCGAAGAGCGCACGCGCTCCATCCGGCTATTCGACACCACCGCGACGGGCAAGCTCACGCGCTGCAACGCGCAGCGCACGCCGGTGATCGGCCCGAGCGATTTCGCCAGTTCAGCGCTGACACGCGCCTCGACCGTATCGAAGAAACCGGCGGGCATCCTGATGTCGAACATCGTTTCGAGATGGGCGAGAAAGCGCGAGGTCTGCTGGCCGAACGCCGTCTTGACGGCCGGCTCGAAGTCGATCCCGGGAAACGTTTCGGTGAGCGTTTCCAGCAGGGCGTGATCGGCGATGATTTCACTATCGACGAGCACGCCGTCGCAGTCGCAGATGAGGTGGTCGATCATGATGGCTCGTGTGGCGTTGAGCTGACATGATAAGCGGTCGTTAATCGAAGATCATACGAATCCGCTTCACGCATCCACCGCATTCCGTCGCACAACCGACGGCCGCGCATCCAGCCGCCCCGCATACCACGTCACCGCGAGCGCCAGAACCGCCACCGCCGCCGCGACCCACGGCAGCGAATCGAGCGCATGGCCGTGTTCGAGCACCACGCCGCCGAGCCACGCGCCGCCCGCATTGCCCACATTGAACGCGCCGATATTGAGCGTCGAGGCGAGATTCGGCGCGTGCTTCGCCTTCTCGACGACGCGCGTCTGCAGCGGCGGCACAGTCGCGAACGCCGCAATTCCCCAGATGAAAATAGTCACGATCGTGCCGGTCTGGCTGTGGCTTGTCGTCGCGAAGACGGCCATGATCAGCGCGAGCGCGATCAGGATGCCCATCAGCGACGGCATCAGCGCGCGGTCGGCGAGCTTGCCGCCGATCGTATTGCCGACCGTCAGGCCGATGCCGAACAGCACGAGCACGAACGTCACGCCGCGCGGCGAGAATCCGCCCACCTGCTCCAGAATCGGAGCGATATAGGTGAACACGACGAACACGCCGCCAAAGCCGAGCACCGTCATCGCGAGCGCGAGCCAGACTTGCGGCTCCTTCAGTACGCGCACTTCGTGGCCGAGGTTGCTCGGACCGGCGTCGTGGCGGTTCGGGACGAGCGCCGTCACGCCGAGCGCGGAGAGCACGCCCAGCGCCGCCACGATCCAGAACGTCGCGCGCCAGCCGAATTCCTGGCCGATGAACGTCCCGAACGGCACGCCGAGCACGTTTGCGAGCGTGAGGCCGGTGAACATCAGCGCAATCGCGCTCGCCCGCTTTTCCGACGGCACGAGCGACGCCGCGACCACCGCGCCGATCCCGAAGAACGAACCGTGTGCAAACGAGGTCACCACGCGCGCGACCATCAGCAAGCCGTAGCTCGGCGCGACCGCGCACAGCACGTTGCCGACGATGAACACCGCCATTAGCAGTTGCAGCGCGAGCTTGCGCGGCATCCGGCTGGTGAGAACGGCGAGGAGCGGCGCGCCGACCGCGACGCCGAGCGCGTAGCCGGTCACGAGCAATCCAGCGGACGGAATCGACACCGCGAGATCGCGGGCGACGTTGGGCAGAAGCCCCATGATCACGAACTCGGTGGTGCCGATCGCGAATGCGCTGATGGCCAGCGCGATGAGTGGAATGGGCATGATGAATCCCTAAGAGAGTAATTAAGCTTGGGCCGTGACGAATTCGACGACGACGCCCGGAGCCAGCCGCACGAACACTTGAAGCTCCTGCGTCAGCGGGACTTCGGCGAGCTGATAAACGGTCCCGTGCCGATGAAGCCGGTCGAGCAAGGCGCCCCACTCGGCGGCATCGTCGATGCGCAGCGCCAGGTGGTCGATCCGCGTAGACGGCACCGCACTCACGCCAGACGCGCCCGACGCGATCAGATGCACGACCGCCCGCCCGCCGAGACAAAGCCAGTACCCGCCGACGCCGAACGGCGGCCGGGCCCCGAGCGCCATCCCGGCGACATCGACGAAAAAGTCTTTCATCGCGTCGCAGTCGGGCGCGACGATCGTCACGTGATCCAGTTGCATCGCCGTTTCTCCATTCGTTACAGCATTGCGCGCATTGTGCGAGACCGGCGTCGGTTTGATAATTGGCGTAGCATTTGAATCATTGCCAAATCAAATTTGATAATCACGATGGATCGTCTCGGCGATATGCGTCTATTTGTTGAAGCGGCGGCCGCTGGAAGCCTCACGGCCGCGGGGCGCAAGCTCGGGTTGTCGCCGGCGGCGGCGAGCGCGCGGCTGCTCAAGCTGGAGAAATCGCTGCACGCGCGGCTTTTCGAGCGCACGACGCGTCAGTTGCGCGTCACCGACGAAGGGCGTCTGTATCTCCAGCACTGCCGCATCGCGCTGCAAGCCATCGACGACGCCGAGGCCGCGCTGCAAGCCGGCCAGAATCTCGTGCGCGGCAAGGTGCGCATTTCCGCGACATCGGATTTCGGGCGCTATCTGCTGCGCGGCTGGCTAGACGAATTCAACGCGCGCTATCCCGACGTGCGTTTCGCGCTGACGCTGTCCGATTCGGTATCGAACCTGCTGCAGGAGGAAATCGATCTCGCGATCCGCTTCGGCGCGCCGCCCGACAGCGGTCTCGCCGCGCGGCAACTGGCGCCGAACCGGCGCGTGCTGTGCGCGTCGCCGGACTATCTGGCGCGGCGCGGCACGCCCGCCACGCCCGCCGATCTCGAAGGCCACCAGTTCGTGATCGGCGTGACGTCGACGGGGCCGTTGAACGAGCTGAACTTCGTGCGCGGCGACGAGCGGGCCACGTTCACGATGCCCGTAGAGCCATCGTGGGAATCGAACGACGGCGCGCTGACGCGCGCGTGGGCGCTCGCGGGCCACGGCATCGCGCACAAATCGATCTGGGATATCGCCGCCGACGTGCGCGCCGGCACGCTGAAAATGCTGCTGCCGGACTGGTGCACGCACGAGGCGGCGGTCCACGCGCTCTTCCACGCGAACCGTTACATGGCACCGCGCGTGCGGGTGCTCCTGGATTTCCTCGTCGAGCGGTTCGCATCGGCGACGGGGGAACTGCTCGGCGAACTGGCCTACCCCTCTGCGCCCGACGGCCGCCCGAAACGTAAGGAATCGTCGCGGGCGCTATAATATCGGGCTAAATCACGACAATAAGCACGCAAAAAAGCGGCTCTTTCAACCTCACTAACGAACCTCACTACGGCGCCCCCAGGTTAACCACTGCGACCGGCGAAATTCATGACCAAGAAAGTTTATGTAAAGACCTTTGGCTGCCAGATGAACGAGTACGACTCCGACAAAATGGTCGACGTCCTCGGCGCAGCGGAAGGCCTCGTCAAGACGGACGCGCCGGAAGACGCGGACGTCATCCTCTTCAATACGTGCTCGGTGCGCGAAAAAGCGCAGGAAAAAGTCTTCTCGGACCTCGGCCGCGTGCGCGAATTGAAAGAAGCGAATCCGAACCTGATCATCGGCGTCGGCGGCTGCGTGGCGAGCCAGGAAGGTGCGTCGATCGTGTCGCGCGCGCCCTACGTCGATCTCGTGTTCGGCCCGCAGACGCTGCACCGCCTGCCCGACATGATCGAGAAGCGCCGCGCCACCGGCCGCGCGCAGGTCGACATCTCGTTCCCCGAAATCGAAAAATTCGATCATCTGCCGCCCGCGCGCGTGGAAGGGCCGAGCGCGTTCGTCTCGATCATGGAAGGCTGCAGCAAGTACTGCAGCTATTGCGTCGTGCCGTACACGCGCGGCGAGGAAGTCTCCCGCCCGCTCGACGATGTGCTCACCGAAATCGCCGGCCTGGCCGACCAGGGCGTGCGCGAAGTCACGCTGCTCGGCCAGAACGTGAACGCGTATCGCGGACCGCTGACGCTCGGTTCGCACGACATCGCCGATTTCGCCACGCTGATCGAATACGTCGCGGACGTGCCCGGCATCGAGCGGATTCGTTACACGACGTCGCATCCGAAGGAATTCACGCAGCGTCTGATCGATACCTACGCGAAGGTGCCAAAGCTCGTGAGCCACCTGCATCTGCCCGTCCAGCACGGTTCGGACCGCATCCTCATGGCGATGAAGCGCGGCTACACGGTGCTCGAATACAAATCGGTGATCCGCAAGTTGCGGGCGATTCGCCCCGATCTTTCGCTTTCTACAGACATGATCGTCGGCTTTCCGGGCGAAACCGAGGAAGATTTCGCAAAGATGATGACGCTCATCGACGAAATGAGCTATGACACGAGTTTCTCGTTCATCTACAGCCCGCGCCCCGGCACGCCCGCCGCGAACCTGCACGACGACACGCCGCGCGAAGTGAAGCTCAAACGCCTGCAACATTTGCAGGCGACCATCGAGGCGAACGTCACGAAGATCAGCAATTCGATGCTCGGCTCGGTGCAGCGTATTCTTGTCGAAGGCCCGTCGCGCAAGGACCCGAACGAACTCGCCGGCCGCACGGAAAACAACCGCGTGGTGAATTTCCCGGCGCCGGTCGAATCGCACGCGCGGCTGATCGGCCAGATGATCGACGTCGAGATCAATCACGCGTATCCGCACTCGCTGCGCGGCGCGCTGATCATGACGCCCGCCACGACACATTGAGCAGCACACAGACCGGACACCCACTTTCGCCTTGAAGACCGCCAATCAGCAGCATCTGGAATTCACCGCTCCGCGCGAGGACAACGCGCGGCTCGCCAACCTCTGCGGCCCGCTCGATGAAAACCTGCGGCAGATCGAGCAAGCGCTCGACGTGACGCTGTCGCGGCGCGGCCACAAGATCTCGATTCGCGGACGCGGTGCGAAAGTGGCGCTCGCGGCGCTCGAAAACTTCTACAACCGCGCGCGCGACCCGATTTCCGTCGACGACATCCAGCTCGCGCTCGTCGAAGCGCGTCATGCGGCGCGGCGCACGCGCGAATCCGGCAATGGCAATGGCAACGGTCACGCCGACCAGCCGGTCGACCCGCGTTTTCGCGGCGATCCGGACCATCCGTTCGACGAACCCAGCGCCACGATCGATCTCGACGAAACCGAAGATCCTGGCCCGAAGCTCTACACACGTCGCGCCGACCTGCGCGGCCGCACGCCCGCCCAGCGCGAATACCTGAAGCAGATCATCGCCCACGACGTGACGTTCGGCATCGGGCCGGCGGGCACGGGCAAAACGTATCTGGCGGTCGCCTGCGCGGTCGATGCGCTCGAACGCGATCAGGTCAAGCGCATCGTGCTGACGCGTCCGGCGGTGGAAGCCGGCGAGCGGCTCGGCTTCCTGCCGGGCGATCTGGCACAAAAAGTCGATCCGTACCTGCGTCCGCTCTACGACGCGCTCTACGACCTGCTCGGCTTCGACAAGACCGCGAAGATGTTCGAGCGCCAGATGATCGAAATCGCGCCGCTTGCGTACATGCGCGGACGCACGCTGAACCACGCGTTCATCATCCTCGACGAGGCGCAGAACACCACGCCCGAGCAGATGAAGATGTTCCTGACGCGGATCGGCTTCGGCTCGAAGGCAGTCGTTACCGGCGATACGACCCAGGTGGATCTGCCGCGCGGCCACAAGAGCGGGCTGATCGAAGCGCAGCACGTGCTGTCGGAAGTGCGCGGCATCGCGCTCACGCATTTCACCTCGGCCGATGTGGTGCGGCATCCGCTGGTCGCGCGCATCGTCGAGGCTTACGACGCGCAGTCGCAAAAGGACGCCGCGCTCGCTGAAGCGGCCGCGAGGGCCGCGGCGCAGCGGTCGCAATGAGCGTTCCGTCCGATCGATGACCCGACCGCACTCTCTCGCGCTCACGATGCAGTTTCCCGCTGCGAAGGCGTATCCGTCGCACAAGGCGGTGTTGCCGCGCGCGACGGTCGCGCGCTGGATCAAGGCCGCGCTCTTCGCGGACGCCGAGCTGACCATCCGTTTCGTCGATGAGGACGAAGGCCGCACACTCAATCGCACGTATCGTCAGAAGGATTACGCGACGAACGTGCTCACCTTCGCCTACGCCGAATCGGAGGACGATCCGGTGACGGGCGACCTGATCCTGTGCTGCCCCGTCGTCGAACGCGAAGCCAGCGAGCAGGGCAAGCCGCTCGCCGCGCACTACGCGCATTTGATCGTCCACGGCACGCTGCATGCTCAAGGGTACGATCACGAAGACGAGACCGAAGCCGAAGAAATGGAGTCGATCGAGACCGACGTCATGCGCGCGCTCGGCTTTTCCGACCCTTACGTCCCGATTCCTTAACCTTCCCCACCGCCTGCCGCTTGCCGCCGCCGTGAAAGACGAGACGCCCGACCTTCAGTCGTTTGAGCCATCCCCGGCGGACTACCCGCCGAAACTCGTCGAAACGCCGCTTCTGACCGACGACGAACTCGCCGCATCGCGCGAAAAAACCCTCGTGAACTGGGACCGCAAGTCGGATTTGTGGCTGTTCGGCTATGGATCGCTGATCTGGAACCCGGGCCTGCCGACCGTCGAAGCCGTGCGCAGCAAAGTGCACGGCTACCATCGCGGGCTGTACTTGTGGTCGCGCGTGAATCGCGGCACGCCCGAGCAGCCGGGCCTCGTACTCGCGCTCGATCGCGGCGGCTCGTGCACCGGCATCGCGTTCCGGCTTGCCGCCGAGGGCGCGATCGAGCATCTCGAAGTGCTCTGGCGGCGCGAAATGGCGATGGCTTCGTACCGTCCGGCGTGGCTGCCGTGCACGCTCGCGGATGGCCGGCGCGTCGAAGCGCTCGCGTTCGTCATGCGGCGCGATGCGGCCTCCTATACCGGCAAGCTTGCGGATGGCGTCGTGCGCACCGTGCTCGGCTGCGCGTGCGGCCGCTACGGCACGACGTTCGAATACGTGAGCCGGACCGTCGAGGCATTGCGCGAGAGCGGCATGCCGGATCGCGCGCTCGAAGCACTCCTCAGGCGCTGCAAGGCACAGGAATAAGCCTATTGATACGACTTTGGAACGGTGCCCTCATCCGTTTGGCCAACGCGTTTTCCTCGACATACTTCCCGCATATTTATCAGTTAGCATGGTTGCAAATGTGTGCGCCCTGCCCGCCGGAGGCGCATTTTCCTTGGTGTATGCTTAACTTTCCGCTATTTCGCGTCCCGAAACTTCGGGGCGCCCCGCTATGAACGACGCCTATCCCAGTCGACGACAAACCGACAAACCGCAGGAAAAACGCTCGCTGCTAGAGCGCCTGACCGATTTCATCTCGCACGAACCAGAATCGCGCGACGAACTGCTCGAAGTGCTGCAGGACGCCCACGAACGCAATCTGCTCGACGCCGATTCGCTTTCGATGATCGAAGGCGTGTTCCAGGTTTCCGACCTCTGCGCGCGCGACATCATGGTGCCGCGCGCGCAGATGGACGCGATCAACATCGCCGAAACTCCCGCCGAATTCATTCCCTTCGTGCTCGAAAAGGCGCACTCGCGCTATCCAGTGTACGAGGGCAACCGCGACAACATCATCGGCGTGCTGCTCGCGAAGGACTTGCTGCGCTACTACGCCGAGGAAGAATTCGACGTGCGTGGCATGCTGCGCCCCGCCGTGTTCATCCCTGAATCGAAGCGCCTGAACGTGCTGCTGCACGATTTCCGCGTGAACCGCAATCACATCGCGATCGTCGTCGACGAATACGGCGGTGTCGCGGGCCTGATCACGATAGAAGACGTGCTGGAGCAGATCGTCGGCGACATCGAGGACGAATACGACTTCGACGAGGAAGCCGGCAACATCATCGCGTCGCCGGACGGCAAGTTCCGCGTGCGCGCGCTCACCGGCATCGAGCAGTTCAACGAGCAGTTCGGCACCGAGTATTCCGACGACGAAGTCGATACCATCGGCGGGCTTGTCACGCATCGCTTCGGGCGCGTGCCGCATCGCGGCGAGAAAGTGCGCATCGACGACTTCGCGTTCGAAATCCTGCGCGGCGATGCTCGGCAAATTCATGTGCTGCTGGTCCGGCGCGTGCCGAACCTGAACCGCCACGATCGCTCGCTGCACGACGGCGAGGAAGACGATCGCGGCTGAGCGCCGCGCTGATTTCACCTTCTCGCTCGCCCGACGGCGCGTCGTCCGCGCCGCTCCCCTCTCCTGCCGATCCCCGACCGTGTAATCAATGGCCGATTCATCGTTTCCCCTCCTGCGCCGGCGGCGCAGCAAGTCTCCGTCCGAAACCAGCGGCATCGAAGCGCTTCCGTTCTGGCATTACCTCGTCGCCGCCGTGCTCGGCGCGGCGAACACGCTCTCTTTCGCGCCGACGCCGCACGGCGGCTGGGTCGAAATCGTCGTCTTTACGCTGTTTTTCGCGTGGCTTTCGCGTACGAACGGCTGGAAAAGCGCCGCGCTGACCGGCTGGGCGTTCGGCTTCGGCAATTTCGTGACGGGCGTGTGGTGGCTCTACGTCAGCATGCATTTCTACGGCGGCATGGCCGCGCCGCTCGCGGCGGCGGCCGTCGCGCTGTTTTCGCTGTATCTCGCGCTGTATCCGGCGGCGGCGGCGATCGTCTGGTCGCTGGTGGCGGGGCGCGCGCGTTTCGATGACGCTGAAATCAGCGCCTCGAAAGAGCCGCGCTTCGTCCCGACCTGGCACGGCGCGTTCGCGTTCGCGAGCGCCTGGGCGCTCGGCGAATGGTTGCGTGGGCTCGTATTCACCGGTTTTCCGTGGCTCGCGAGCGGTTACGCGCAAGTCGACGGACCGCTCGCCGGATACGGCGCGGTCGCGGGCGTGTATGGCGTCGGCTGGGTGCTCGCGCTCGTGGCCGCGCTCATCGTGCAGGCGCTCTACAGCGCTCGACGCGCGGGCGTCGCTCCTGCTTTGGCAGCGGCAGCGCTGATCGTCGCAGGAATGCTGCTCTCGCTCGTCCAGTGGACGACGCCCGCCAACTCGCCGCTCACCGTGCGGCTGATCCAGGGCAACGTGAAGCAGGAGATGAAGTTCGAGCAGGAAGGCGTGAACGAATCGCTCGCACTCTATCAGCGGCTGATCACCGAAAAGCCTGCCGATCTCATCGTCACGCCCGAAACCGCGTTTCCGGTTCTGGCCGTCCAGGTGCCGCAGGACCTCGCGCTCTCACTGCGCAATTTCGCCGACACGACCAAATCGTCGATCCTGTTTGGCGCGGTGGGCGTGACGATCACGCCCGAGGGCCGCGCGACCGATTTCACGAACAGCCTCTTCGGCATCACGCCCGGCTCGTTCGATGTGTATCGCTACGACAAGCATCACCTCGTGCCGTTCGGCGAATTCGTACCGCTCGGGTTTCACTGGTTCGTCAAGCTGATGGGCATTCCGCTCGGCGACCTCGCGCGCGGACCTGCCGTGCAGAAGTCGTTTTTCGTGCGCAATCAGCCGATTGCCGTCGATATCTGCTACGAGGACATCTTCGGCGAGGAAATCGCGCGGACGCTGCGCGGGCAGGAAGCGCCCGCGGGCATCCTCGTGAATTCGACGAACCTCGCGTGGTTCGGCAACACAATCGCGCTCGACCAGCATCTCCAGATCGCGCGGATGCGGTCGATCGAAACCGGCCGCCCGATGCTGCGCGCGACCAATACTGGCATGACGGCAGTGATCGCGGCGAATGGCGAAGTCGTCTCGAAATTGCCGACGTACACCACAGGCACGCTCGAAGCGCACGTTCAAGGGACGTCGGGACGCACACCGTATGTGACGAGCGGGAACCTGACGGTGATCGTCGTTTCGCTCGTGCTGCTCGCGTTGGGATTCGCGTTCGCGCCTTCGCGGCGCAAGTGACCGTGCGGGGCGGCCGTCGCCGCCCCGAATCCCCCAAAAGTCGCACAAGCCCCCCATACCCGCTAAAATTCAACGTTTTAGCACTTTGGCCGGCCTGCCTTCGTCGTCGTGACGCCAAAGCCGCTCCGGCCCGCCTCAAAGGCAATCATGCTCACTTTTCAGCAAATCATCCTGACGCTGCAATCCTATTGGGACAACAAGGGTTGCGCGCTTCTCCAGCCGATCGACATGGAAGTCGGCGCCGGCACCTCGCACGTCCACACGTTTCTGCGCGCAATTGGCCCGGAACCGTGGCGCGCCGCGTACGTGCAGCCCTCGCGCCGCCCGAAGGACGGCCGTTACGGCGACAACCCGAACCGCCTCCAGCACTACTACCAGTATCAGGTCGTGCTGAAGCCCGCGCCGGAAAACATCCTCGACCTGTACCTCGGCTCGCTCGAAGCGCTCGGCTTCGACCTGGAGCAGAACGACGTGCGCTTCGTCGAGGACGACTGGGAAAACCCGACGCTTGGCGCGTGGGGACTCGGCTGGGAAGTCTGGCTGAACGGCATGGAAGTGACGCAGTTCACGTACTTCCAGCAAGTGGGCGGCATCGACTGCAAGCCGGTGCTCGGCGAGATCACCTACGGGCTGGAACGTCTCGCGATGTATCTGCAAAAGGTCGAGAACGTGTACGACCTCGTCTGGACCGAATGGGAAGAAGACGGCCCGAACGGCAAGGAAACGCGCCGCCTCACCTATGGCGACGTTTATCACCAGAACGAAGTCGAGCAATCGACCTATAACTTCGAGCACGCCAACGTCGAGTTGCTGTTCGGCTTCTTCAACAGCTACGAGGCCGAAGCGAAGAAGATGATCGACGCGAAGCTCGCCCTGCCCGCCTACGAGCTCGTGCTGAAGGCCGGGCACACGTTCAACCTGCTGGATGCGCGCGGCGCGATTTCGGTCACGGAACGCGCGGCCTATATCGGCCGGATCCGCGCGCTGTCGCGGCTCGTCGCGCAGGCGTACTACGATTCGCGCGAGGCGCTCGGCTTCCCGATGCTCGGCAATCCGGTGCATCCGGCCGCCGGCCTCACCACCGACGAACACGACGCCGCCATGCCCGCCTGGGCGCCGCCGCTGAAGGTGGAACGCAACATCGACCAGGTTTGACGAGACACGAAAGAACAATGACGCAATCCAATCAAGCCACCCTGCTCGTCGAGCTGCTCACCGAAGAACTGCCGCCGAAAGCGCTCGCGCGCCTGGGCACTGCGTTCGCCGAAGGCATCGTGCAACGTCTCGCCGCGCGCGATCTGATCGAAGGCGAGCCGCAGTTTGAGAAATACGCGACGCCGCGCCGACTCGCCGTGATGGTCAAGAACGTGCGCGCGGTCGCGCCGGAACGGCAGGTGCGCGAAAAGGTGCTGCCGGTTTCCGTCGCGCTCGATAAAGACGGCCAGCCCACGCCGCCGCTCGCGAAGAAACTCGCCGCGCTCGGCTTCCCCGACTTCCCGCTCGCCGAGCTCGAACGCGCGCAGGACGGCAAGGCCGAAGCGTTCTTCCTGCGCTACGCGGCGCCCGGCGCGACGCTCGCCGACGGCTTGCAGGCCGCGCTCGACGAAACGCTCGCGAAGCTGCCGATCCCGAAGGTCATGACCTACCAGCGACCCGACGGCACCAACGTGCAGTTCGTGCGCCCGGTGCAGCGGCTCGTCGCGCTGCACGGCCGCGAGATCGTGCCGGTCGCGGCACTCGGAATCGATTCCGGCGATACGACGATCGGCCATCGCTTCATGTCGCACGGTTTCGTCGCGATCCCGAATGCCGACAGCTATGCCGAAACGCTGATGTCGAAGGCCCATGTGGTCGCGAGTTTCGAGGACCGAAAGGAATCGATCCGTACGCAATTACAGGCATTCGCGGGCGAGGATCGCGTCGTGATGCCCGAAGCGCTGCTCGATGAAGTGAACGCGCTGGTCGAATGGCCGGTCGTGTATCAGTGCCACTTCGGCGAGGAATTCCTGCAAGTGCCGCAGGAGTGCCTGATTCTCACGATGCAGACCAACCAGAAGTATTTCGCGCTGACGGACGCGAACGGCAAGCTGCGTTCGCGCTTTCTGATCGTCTCGAACATCGATACTAAGACGCCCGCCGATATCGTCGAAGGTAACGAGCGGGTCGTGCGCCCGCGTCTCGCCGACGCGAAGTTCTTCTTCGAGCAGGACAAGAAGAAGCGCCTCGCCGATCGCGTGCCGCTGCTCGCGAACGTCGTCTATCACAACAAGCTCGGCTCGCAGTTGCAGCGCGTCGAACGCCTCGAAGCGCTCGCGGGCGAGATCGCGCCGATGATCGGCGTGGACGTTGCGTTGACGAAGCGCGCCGCCCGGCTCGCGAAGGCGGATTTGCTCACCGACATGGTCGGCGAATTCCCCGAGTTGCAAGGCACGATGGGCACGTACTACGCGCGCCACGACGGCGAGCCGGAGGAAGTCGCGCTCGCGTCGTCGGAGCATTATCAGCCGCGCTTCTCGGGCGACGAAACGCCGTCGACGGGCGTCGGCTGCGCGGTCGCGCTGGCTGACAAGCTGGAGACGATCGTCGGAATCTGGGGCATCGGACTGCAACCGACCGGCGAGAAAGATCCGTTCGCGCTGCGCCGTCACGCGCTTGGCGTTCTGCGCATCCTGCTGGAAAAACGTCTCGCAATCGACCTGATCGACCTCGTGCGCGCCGCGCAAAAGCAGTTCGCGGACAACCCGCAAGTCGCCGAGTCAACGGATGCGATCTACGCGTTCTTCATGGACCGCCTGCGCGGCGTGCTTCGCGAACGCGGCTTCAACGCGACCGAAATCGACGCCGTGCTGAGCCTCAACCCCACGCGTCTCGACGACATCGTCGCGCGCCTCGATGCCGTGCGCGAATTCGCCGCGCTGCCGGAAGCGGCATCGCTTGCGGCGGCGAACAAGCGCATCTCGAATATCCTGAAGAAGTCGACTGAAGCGGTGCCGGCAAGCGTGAACCCCGCGCTTCTCGTCGAAGCCGCCGAGCAGGCGCTCTACGCGCAACTCGAGCAAGTCGCACCGCGCGTGCAGGGCCAGCTTGCCGAGCGCAACTACACGGAAGCGCTGTCGGCGCTCGCCGCGTTGCGCGATGCCGTCGATACCTTCTTCAACGACGTTATGGTGAACGCGGAAGACCCGGCGTTGCGCGGCAACCGGCTGGCTCTTCTCGGCGCGCTGCATCAGCAGATGAATTGCGTCGCTGACATTTCGAAGCTCGCTGCGTAACCGCCGACAGGCACCGGCCCGCCCATGAATCCGAACCGCAAACTCGTCATTCTCGATCGCGACGGCGTGATCAACGTCGATTCCGACGCGTTCATCAAGTCGCCCGACGAATGGGTCGCGATTGCCGGCAGCCTCGACGCCATCGCGCGCCTGAACCAGGCCGGCTGGCACGTAGCGATCGCGTCGAACCAGTCGGGCATCGGGCGCGGTCTCTTCGACATGGCCGCGCTCAACGCAATGCATCAGAAGATGAATCGCGCGGCGGCGGCGGTGGGCGGACGGATCGACGCGGTGTTTTTCTGCCCGCACACCGCCGAGGATCAATGCGATTGCAGGAAGCCGAAGCCCGGCATGCTGCAGCAGATCATCGACCGTTTCGAGATCGATCCGGAAGACACACCAGTGGTCGGCGACTCGCTGCGCGACCTGCAAGCGGGCGCGACGCTCGGGTTTCCGGTGCATCTGGTGCTGACCGGCAAGGGACAGAAAACGCTCGCGGCCGGCAACCTGCCGGAGGGTACGAAGGTACACAAGGACCTGCGCACATTCGTGCTCGACTTCCTCGCCCAGCAACACGATTGACGCGCTCATTCGGCGCACCAAAACAAGCTCAAGCAAAACAATGCGCTTCATCCGTTCGCTGTTGCTGCTGGTCTACTTCGTCGTGTACACGGTGCCGTACGCGATCGCGTGCTTCATCGCGTTTCCGTTCCTGCGCGCCGATCGGCGCTACTGGATGGCCGCCGGCTGGTGCAAGTCGACGATCGTGGTGCTGCGCTACCTGAACGGCATCCGCTATACGATCATGGGCTTCGAGAATCTGCCCGACGGTCCCGCCGTGCTGCTCTCGAAGCATCAGTCCGCGTGGGAGACGATCGCCTTTCCCGCACTGATGCCGCGTCCGCTCTGCTACGTGTTCAAGCGCGAGCTGCTCTTCGTGCCGTTCTTCGGCTGGGCGCTGGGTTTGCTGAAAATGGTGCACATCGACCGCAAGCAGGGCAAGGACGCGTTCGCGTCGGTGGCGCGACAAGGCCGTGCGCGCATGGACGAAGGCGCGTGGGTCATCATGTTTCCCGAAGGCACGCGCACGCGCGTCGGCAGCCAGGGCAAGTACAAGACGGGCGGCGCGCGCTTCGCGGTCGCGACGGGCGCGCCGGTCGTGCCGATCGCGCACAACGCCGGGCACGTCTGGCCGCGCCATTCGTTTCTCAAATATGCGGGTATAGTCACGGTGTCGATCGGCAAGCCGATCGACACCGCGGGTCTCACGCCGGAAGAGGTCAATTTGCGCGTGGAGGCCTGGATCGAGGCGGAAATGCGTCGTATCGATCCGGCTGCCTACAGTTCGTCGGATGCAGGTTCGAGCGAGGCCGAGCGCGTGCCCGCCGGCCGCTGAATCGACCGCATCGACGCCGAGCCGCGCATTGCCTTTTTCGTTCTTCTCGTCATTCCTGCGCCGCGAGCGCAAAGCTGAGCCGATGCAGAAGCCCCCATCGCGGCAGCGTCCCGCTGTCGCGCTCGACAACCTGCAACTCGATCTCCCGTTCGCCGATGCACCGGCGAGCGCCGCGCCCGCGTCGCCGATCCCCGCCACGCCCGCCCCGCTGCGTGGCGACATCGCGCCCGCCGAACCCGCCGCGCCTCCCACCTTCGCTCCCGATGGCACGCGCATGCGCCGGCTCGTGCTCGGTCAGCGCACGCTCGATTACCGGTTGAAGCGTTCGTCGCGCCGCACGATCGGCTTCACGATCGACGGCACGGGTCTCGCGATTACCGCGCCGCGCTGGGTCACGCTTGCCGACATCGAAAGCGCGATCGTCGACAAGCAGAAGTGGATTTTCAAGAAGCTTGCGGAGTGGCAGACGCGCGTCGAGCAGCGCGCGTTGCCGCGCATCGACTGGAAGGACGGCGCGCAGTTTCCGTATCTCGGCAAGACGATCCGCGTGTCGCTCGGATCGGCGAAAAGCGCGCTTCACTTCGATGTCGAGAGCGGCGTGCTATCGCTCGCGCTGCCCGCGCTGGCCGATCCGCAGCAGATCAAGGACCGCGTGCAGGGCTGGCTGCAGACCGAAGCGAAGCGCATTTTCGGCGATCGGTTGATCGTCTATGCGCAGAAGCTGGGCGTCGAGTTTCGGGCATACGCGCTGTCGTCGGCGGCGACGCGCTGGGGCAGTTGTTCCAGCGACGGTAAGATTCGTCTCAACTGGCGGCTGATCCACTTCCCCGTTTCGATCATCGATTACGTCGTCGCGCACGAGCTGGCGCATCTGCGCGAGATGAATCACAGCCCGCGATTCTGGGAAACCGTCGAATCGATCTTTCCCGAGTTCCGCGAAGCGCGGCATACGCTCAAGCACCATCCGCCGGAACTGTTGCCCGCACTCTGAGCACGCTCTGCAAACGCGCGCGACGGGCGGTACAATTTTTTACCCGGCCTCGGCGCATTTTGCAATAAAGCTTTCGCTCCGGCGCGGGCGGCCAGAAACCAACGACAGGACCCCCACCATGCGACTTCTCCACACGATGCTGCGCGTCGGCGACTTGCAGCGCTCGATCGATTTCTACACGCGCATCCTCGGCATGAAAGTGCTGCGCCAGAGCGAAAACACCGAATACAAATACACGCTGGCGTTCGTCGGATACGGCGAAGAGAGCGAAACCAGCGTGCTCGAACTGACCTACAACTGGGGCGTCGACAAATACGAGATGGGCACGGCTTACGGCCACATCGCGCTCGAAGTCGATAACGCCGCGGGCGCCTGCGACCGCATCCGCGAGGCGGGTGGCAAGGTGACGCGCGAAGCCGGTCCGGTGAAAGGCGGCACGACGGTGATCGCGTTCGTCGAGGATCCGGACGGCTACAAGGTCGAACTCATCGAAAGGCATTCCTGAGCGGTTTATCGCTTGGGGGAAAGGCGCGACCCTACGCGCAACCCCGCCTTTCGCGCGCGCCGGTGATTGGTGGCAAAATCGACGCTCCAAAACAGTGCACGCGCCGATGCGTTCCCCAAGCCGATGAGTTCCCCCGCCCTTTCCCTGCGTCGCGCGCCCGACGCGACGGCCGTCATCGTAATGGTCGCCTTGTGCGCCGCGTGGGGCTTCCAGCAGGTGGCGATCAAGGAAGCGAACGCATCGTTCCCGCCGATGCTGCAAGCCGGCGTTCGCTCGGCGATCGCGACGGTCCTCGTCTGGTTCTGGACGCGCTCGCGCGGCACCTCGCTCTTCCAGCGCGACGACACGCTCGGCGCCGGCTTGCTCGCGGGCGTGCTGTTCGGCGGCGAATTCGTCTGCATCTTTTTCGGTTTGACGCTCACGACGGCCACGCGCATGGCCGTGTTCATCTACACCGCGCCGTGCTTCACGGCGCTCGGCCTGCACTGGTTCGTCGCGGGAGAAAAGATGCGCCGCGTGCAGTGGCTCGGCATTGCCGTGGCATTCTGCGGCATCGCGCTCGCGTTCGCGGACGGCTTCCTGCACGGCAATGCGAACGCAACATCGACGCTGCACGGCATCGCGGGCGATGCGCTCGGCGTGCTCGGCGGACTGTTGTGGGCCGCGACGACGGTTGTCGTGCGCGCGACATCGCTCGCGCATGCAAGCGCGAGCAAGACGCTCTTCTATCAGTTGGCGGTATCGGCGGTACTGTTGCTGGCACTTGCGTTCGGGCTCGGCCAGACGCATGTGGGCGCGGTGACGCCGATCGCGCTTGCGAGCCTCGCGTATCAGGCGATCGTCGTCGCGTTCATCAGCTATTTGACGTGGTTCTGGCTGCTGACGCGCTACATGGCGTCGCGGCTCTCGGTGTTTTCGTTCCTGACGCCGATCTTCGGTGTCACCTTCGGCGTCGTGCTTCTGGGTGAGCACTTCACGCTGCGCTTCATGATCGCCGCGGCGATGGTGCTGACGGGCATCGCGCTCGTCAACAAACCCGCGCGCCTCACCGCGTAATTCAGGCTCGCGCGGCGGTCACGACCTGCGCGAGCGTCACATATTCCGCGACGGGCACTTCCTCTGCGCGCCGCGCGAGATCGAAGCCGAGCGTATCGAAATCCACCTTGTCGCGATACGCCGCCAGCGTGTTGCGCATCATCTTGCGACGCTGCGAAAACGCGGCCTGCACGACCTCACCGAGCACGCGCTCATCGACGGGCAGCAGCTCATGCGGCGCGAACGGAATCATCCGCACGATCGCGGAATTCACCTTCGGCGGCGGCTGGAACGACTCGGGCGGCACGTCGATCATCTTGTCCATCACGTACCGGTATTGGAGCATCACGCTCAGGCGCCCGAAATCCTTCGTGCCCGGCTCGGCGATCATCCGGTCGACGACTTCATCTTGCAGCATGAAATGCTGATCGATGACCTTCGACGCGAACGCCGTCAGATGAAACAGCAGCGGACTCGAAATGTTGTACGGCAGATTCCCGACGATGCGCAGCGACGGTTTGTCGCCTTCCAGCGCGAGCGAGCCGAAATCGAAGCCGAGGGCATCGCCGGAATGGAGCACGAGCAGGTCGGCGAAGCGCTTTTCGAGCCGCGCGATCAGGTCGCGATCCAGCTCGACGGCATGCAGCGGCGACTCCGGCGTCGCGAGCCGCTCAATCAGGGGCGCGGTGAGCGCGGCGAGTCCCGGCCCGATCTCGACCATGCGCTCGCCGCGTTTCGGCGCGATCGTATCGACGATCGAATCGATCACGCCCTGATCGACGAGGAAGTTTTGCCCGAAGCGCTTGCGCGCGAAATGGCCCTGGTGCTTGGTCGACATCGAAAGAACCGCTTTGAGACTGCGTGAATAAGGTGAATCAGCCCGCGCGCCGATGGCTCGCCATCGAAACGGCGGTATCGATGGCCGCGATCATGCTGCCGGCGTCAGCACAGCCGGTGCCCGCGAGATCGAGCGCGGTGCCGTGATCGACCGACGTGCGGATGATCGGCAAGCCGAGCGTCACGTTGATGCCCTCGCCGAACGTCGCGAATTTCAGGACCGGCAGGCCCTGGTCGTGGAACATCGCGAGGACGCAATCGGCGTCTTTCAGGTAGCGCGGCTGGAAGAGCGTGTCGGCGGGATATGGGCCGGGTGCATCGATGCCCATCGCGCGAGCGCGTTCGAGCGCGGGCCCGATCACCTCGATTTCCTCGCGCCCGAGATAGCCGTTTTCGCCCGCGTGCGGATTCAGGCCGGTCACGAGAATGCGCGGCGCGGCGAGGCCGAAATGCGCGCGCAGATCGTGATCGATGATCCGCAGCGTCTCGACGATCCCGTCGACGCTCAGCGCCGCCGACACGTCCTTGAGCGGCAGATGCGTCGTGGCGAGCGCGACGCGCAGCGGGCGTTCGCCCGTGCCGGCGAGCATCATCACGACGCGCGGCGTATGCGTGCGTTCAGCAAGATATTCGGTGTGGCCGGTGAAGGGAACGCCGGCATCGTTGATCGTGCTCTTTTGCAGCGGCGCGGTGACGATGGCGTCGAAACGGCCGTCCAGAGCGCCGTCTATGGCGGCATCGAGCAGACCGAGCACGTAGCGCCCATTGGCGGCGTCGAGTTTGCCCGCCTGCGACGGCACAGCCAGGGCGAGATGCTCGATGACGACTCGTTCGTTCGCCAGATTCGCCGCCGATCCCGCACGCGCCTGCAACAACCCGCGGTCGCCGAGCACGGTGAAGCGCGCCGTTGGCCAGCGCGTGGCCGCCTGCCCGAGTGCCGCCGCCGCCAACTCGGGACCGACTCCGGCGGGCTCGCCGGTGGTGATCGCGATGGAGAGCGGCGCGGAGTCGGCGGCGTGCATGTTACTGGTCCTGCAGGGCCGCGATGCCCTTGTACTGGACGTACGCGGTGTCGCGCAGTTCGCGCAGCCAGTCGGAATACGCCTGTTCCGCCTTGCGCTGGCCGATCGCCTGACGCGCGATGTCGAGCTGCTGCGCCGCCGATCCTTCCGCTTCACGACGTCCGAGCACCTGGATCAAGTGGTAGCCGTACTCGCTGCGCACCGGATCGCTGACGTCGCCGTCCTTCAGGTTGTTCATCGCGCGCTCGAATTCGGGCACCGTCTCGCCCGGGCTGATCCAGCCGAGATCGCCGCCCTGCGACGCCGAGCCGTCCTGCGAATACGTGCGCGCGAAGTTGGCGAAGTCGCCGCCGCCCTGCACGTCGCGCTTGATGTCGACGAGTTTCTGGCGCGCCGCCGATTCCGACATTCCGTCCGACACGCGCAGCAGAATGTGACGCACGTGCGTCTGCACGAGCTTCGGCGCGTCGGCGGCGGTGCCTTGCCCCGTGCGTCGTTCGACGAGCTTGATGACTTCGAAGCCGCCGTCGGTGCGGATCAGTTGCGGGACGACCTGGCCCGGACGCAGCGTCGCTACCGCCGTCACGATGCCTGCCGGCAGCGAGCCTTGCGTGCGGAATCCCAGATCGCCGCCTTTCGGGGCGTCGGTGTCCTGCGAGTTCTGCTTGGCGAGCTTCGCGAAATCTTCGCCGCCTTGCGCTTCCTTCAGCACGCCTTCGGCCTTCGCCTGGACTGCGGCGAGATCGGCCTGGGACGCGTTCGCGGGCACCTTGAACATGATGTGTTGCAGGCGCAGGTCGTTCGAATTCCGCGCGTTCGGGCCGCGCTGGCTCGCGACGTAGTTCGCGACTTCCGCGTCCGACACCGTCACCTTGCTGTCCACTTCCTTCTCGCGCAGCTTCGAGAGCGTGAGTTCCGTGCGGGCATCGCGCGTGAAGGTCGCCCAGGGCACGCCTTGCGCCTCGATGCGCGAGCGGTAGACGTCGAGCGTCATCTGGTTCTGCTGCGCGAGGCGCTCGAGCGTGCGCTTGACGGCGGCGTCATCGACGTTGATGTTGTCTTCCTTCGCCTTCTGCAACTGGATGCGCTCGATCACCATCTGGTCGAGCACCTGGCGCTGCAATTGCGGGGCGGGCGGCAGCGGCGCGTTCTGCTGCTGCAACCGGCGCGTGATGAGACCCGTGCGGTCGAGGAGTTCGCGTTGCGTGATCACGTCGTTGTTGACGATCGCGACGACCGAATCGGCGAGTTGCACATTGCCCTTCGACAAGGCCTGCGCACCGGCCGGCGAACTCAGAAAAAGTGCCGCGGCGAGCGCGCCCGCTGCAAGCGTTGTCGATCGAAACATGTTCATGTCTGCCACAAATACTCCATCAAATACGGGTCTTGCCCGCTAGTGTGCTGCCTGTCTCGCGGTGGATTTTTGCCCGCTATGACTCGTTCGTTCGACGACGTTTCGATCCTTTTCGATTCGCCGCGTCACTCGTAATTCGTGAAACGCCCGAGCGGCGGCGCCGAGCCGGGCGGCGTCTGGTAGCCCTGCACGCTCGAACGGAACGCGCTCACGAGACCATTGTCGACGTTCGACAAGCCCTTGAACGTCAGTTGCGCGAGCACCCGCGTGCCCGACGACGACTGGCCCGTACTGTTCACGCCGTTCGCGTAGCGCTGCATGCCGACGCCGAACTGCCAGCAGTCGGCATCGTACTGGAAGCCGACGAGACCGTCGACGAGCCGATGGCCCGCCATATCGTAATTGACGCGCCCGACGCCGTAGAGGCGCTGCGTGATCGGCCACTGGGCGGAGAGCAGGATCTGGTTGATCGGCTCGTTCACCAGCGTGGTTTCGTTCTTGCGCGTGTAGCGATAACCGACGTTGATGACCTTGCGATCGGCCGGGCTGAACGCGAAGCCGACGCTCGCGCGCACGAGCTGATCGTTGTCGACATTATATTGGAACGCTGTTTCCGAGGCGAAACCCGCGCCCAGCTTGATCGCGGCGCCCGCGATCAGGTCCGAGTGCTTCGCCTGGTCGAGCGATTGCACGTTCGTAATCGTCGTGCGCTGGCTCTGGAAATAATACTGCTGCGCGATCACGAAACGCGCGCGTTCGTCGCCCGTCGCCGGGTTGATGAAGCGTGTCGTGAGGCCGGCCGTCAGGCGGTTCGCGTCGGCGATGCGGTCGTTGCCGACGAACGTGTTCGGCGTATAGATTTCCGCGAGGCCGAAGTCGGCTTCGGCGGTATCGAAGATCGGCGCGAAACTCTGGTCGCGAAACGGCGTGTAGACGTAATAGAGCCGCGGCTCCAGCGTCTGGATGTAGTCCTGGCCGAACAGGCGCACCGAGCGGTCGAACACGAGGCCGGTGTCGAACGAGATCGTCGGGATCGATTCGGTGAAGTTCTTCGGCTGGTTCGGCGGTGCGTAGCCCACCGATCCCGGCGCCAGCCCGGTCGAGATTTGCGACAGATCGTACGACGCGAAGTGCCACTGGATCTTGGGCACCGCGAAGTAGCCCGGCGCGTTGATACCGTAGCTCAGGTACGGATTGAAGACGAAGCGCTGGCCTTCGGTCGCGTTGTCCTGCGTGATCGTGAAGCGCGTGTAGTCCGTTTCGGCGCCGAAGTCGAAGCCGCCGACGTTGTACTTGTTGTACTGCACGTTCAACTGCGGTTCGCGCGCGTACGGCGGCACGGACGGCTGCAGCGTCTGCCAGCGCTGCTCGCGCGCGAGCACCGACCACGGACCGTTGTTGTACGTCAGCCCGGCTTCCTGCTGATATAGCAACTGCGTGCCGTTCAGGAACTGGTTCGACGCGTTGGCGAGGTCTTCCGGATATTGATCGTCGGAGACCTTGTTGTAGTTGATGTACCCGCCGAAGCCGCCGCCGAAGTTCTGCTGGTGCTGCAGGTAGATCGCATAGCGGTCGGTATGCGTCTGACGGTCGTTCGGCAGGAACTCGCCGGTGATCGTGCCCGAATACGTCGGCGACAGGTATCGATACGTGCCCGCCATCTGCACGCCGCGCCGGGTCATCAGGCGCGGAGTCACGGTCAGGTCGCGGTTCGGCGCGATGTTGAAGTAGTACGGGACCGTTGCTTCAAAACCGGTAGTCGAGCTGAGCGCGAAGGTCGGCGGCAGGAGGCCGCTGCGGCGCTCGCTCGTCAGCGGAAACGAAAGCCACGGGCTCGCCACGACCGGCACGCCCTGGAAGAACAGCACGCCGTTATGCGCGATGCCTTCCTGCGAACCCGTATCGAAATCAAACGACGAGCCCTTGATGTACCACGCCGGATCGGTTTCGCATTCGCACGCGGTGTACGTGCCGTGATCGACGCGCGCCTGCTCGTTGCCCATCAATTCGGCGCGTTCCGCGCTGCCCGATCCGCCCGACAAATTGAAGCGGTACTTCGGGTTCGTCATGTAGCCTTCGTTCGCTTCCACCTTCAGGTGTGCTTCCGGGCCGACGAACGTATTGCCGTTGCTGATGATCCTGACATTGCCGTAAGCATCGGCCATGTCGGTGTCCTGGTCGTAATGCAGCGCATCCGACTTGATCACCGACACGTTTCTGCGCACTTCCGCCGATCCCTTGGCGGCCATGTCCTCGTCGGTGGTGCCGGTGGCTGTATCGCCGAGGAGGAACGTGGCCGGCTGGTCGCCCGCGCGCAGCGGCCGCTCTTCGAGCTGCGGCGCGAGACGCAGATTGCCGGGGCCGTCGATCGGTTGCGGCTCGGCTGCTGCGCCCGCGAGCTGAGCGTGCGCGAGCGCGGGCATGAGACCCGGCGCAGCAAGCAGTGCCGCGACGAGCCGCCGCTTGCGTGGCAGTGCATGACGCTTGGTAATCGATTGGGGAAACTGTCGTGGCGGCATGTATGGGTGGCGGTTCGATCCCGTTATGCGTCCGCGAGCGATGAATGCCGTGAAAACTCGCACCGGCGCACCCGAGTACCGCGCACGCGCGCCGCGCGGTCGTATCCGGCGATCCGGCTGGATGACACTCGATCGATGGGTGAAGCCGCGGTGCTCGGGCCTTGGCGCCGGGCGAAAACGGATCGCTTAAAAAAGTCGTGGGGTATTATATGGCAAGAAGTTTTGCCCCTCGAATTTATGACGCATATTCCCACCGACACACGCCTTACACAGCTTTACGCCTGGCTCGAATCGTTCGCCGAACGCTATCGGCTGGATGTCGCGAGCCTCGCGCCCGCATCGACCGATGCGAGTTTCCGGCGATATTTCCGCGTGACGAGCGGTGGCGAGGACGGCAAGACGCTGATTGCCGTCGATGCCCCGCCGCCTGAAAAATGCCGCGAGTTCGTGCAGGTCGCGGACCTGCTGGCCGAAGCGGGCGTGCACGTACCGCGCATTCTGGAAACCGATTTCGACGCCGGCTTCATGCTCGTGACCGATCTCGGCACGACGTCCTATCTCTCCGTCCTCGATGAAAAAAATGCCCGGCCGCTGATGCGCGCCGCGCTCGACGCGCTGATCCGCTTTCAGCTCGCGTCGCGTGAAGGCGTGCTGCCGCCGTTCGACGAAGCATTCCTGCGCCGCGAGATGGAACTGATGCCGGAGTGGTTCGTCGGGCGGCATCTCGGGCACGCGCTGACCGAAACCGAACGCAAGGTTCTCGACGATACCTTCGCCGTGCTCGTGCAAAGCGCGCTCGCGCAGCCGCAAACCTTCATGCTGCGCGACTTCATGCCGCGCAATCTGATGGTGTGCGAGCCGAATCCCGGCGTGCTCGACTTCCAGGACGCGGTCTACGGCCCGATCGCGTACGACGTGGCCTCGCTCCTGCGCGACGCTTTCATCAGTTGGGACGAGGAGTTCCAGCTCGACTGCATCGCGTACTACTGGGAGCGCGCGAAAAAGGCCGGACTGCCCGTCGATCCGGATTTCGGCGAGTTCTACCGGCAAGTCGAATGGATCGGCCTGCAGCGCCACATCAAGGTGCTCGGGCTGTTCTGCCGCATCTATCACCGCGACGGCAAGCCGCAATATCTCGCCGATTTGCCGCGTTTCATCGGTTATGCGCGCAAGGTGGCAGAGCGCTATCGGCCGCTGCGTCCATTCGCGCGCCTGCTCGATACGCTCGAAGGCCGCGCTGTCGATGTCGGCTACACGTTCTAAGCGCACCGCATGACGTCTCCCCTCAAGAAGGCGATGATCTTCGCCGCCGGGCGCGGCGAGCGCATGCGTCCGCTCACCGATACGTGTCCGAAACCGCTGCTCGAAGCCGGTGGAAAACCGCTGATCGTGTGGCAGATCGAGCGGTTGGCGGAAGCTGGCGTCGAAGTGATCGTGATCAATCATGCGTGGCTCGGCGCGCAGATCGAGGCGGCACTCGGCGACGGATCGCGCTGGGGCGTCGAGTTGCGCTATTCGGCGGAAACCGACGCGTTGGAAACGGCCGGCGGGATCGCGCAGGCGCTGCCGCTGATCGAGGATCGCGGCGAGCCGGAAGTGTTCGCAGCCGTCAGCGGCGACGTGTTCTGCGAGTTCGATTACGGCTCGCTCGCCACGCACGCCGCCCGTCTTGCCAACGCCGATGCACCCGGCATGCATCTCGTCATGGTCCCGAACCCGCGTTTTCACGCCGACGGCGACTTCGCGCTCAACGACGGCAGGCTTTCGCTCGATGGCACGCCGCGCTACACGTTCGGCAACATCGGCATTTATGACACGCGCATGTTCCGCGATCTCGCACCCGGCACGCGGCGCGCGCTCACGCCCTACTACCGCGAAACGATCGCAGCGGGACGCGCAAGCGGCGAGCTTTACGAGGGACGCTGGGAGAACGTCGGCACGCCGGCACAGCTCGCAGCACTCGATCTGGCGCTTCGGGAAGGCTGAGCCGCAAAACGTCCGCGGGCCGGTTTAAGCCGGCTCCGATGTTAAAATCCGTGGTTCTCCCGTCCCGAAGCCCGCGGCTGCCACCATGTCCGATACCCGTCCCGATACCCTCTTCGCGCTCACCGCGCTCTCGCCGCTCGACGGCCGTTACTCCGCCAAGACCGAAGCGCTGCGCGAATGGCTCTCCGAAGCCGCCTTCATGAAGCATCGCGTGACGGTCGAAATTCACTGGCTGATCGCGCTGTCGCGTGCCGGTTTCGCCGAGGTGCCGCGTTTCTCTGATGCGTCCGAGCAATTCCTGCTGCAACTCGTCGAGCGCTTCACCGCGCACGACGCTGCGCGCATCAAGGATATCGAGCGCGTGACGAATCACGATGTCAAGGCCGTCGAATACTGGCTGAAGGAATCGGTGAAGGGCCAGCCGGAACTGGAGCGCGCGAGCGAATTCATCCATTTCGCGTGCACGTCGGAGGACATCAACAACACGTCGCACGGGCTGATGCTCGCGGGCGCCCGCGAACACGTGATCCTGCCCGCGCTGCGCTCGGTGCACGAACGCCTCGTCAAGCTCGCGCACGAGCACGCCGCCCAGCCGATGCTCTCGCGCACACACGGCCAGCCCGCCAGCCCGACGACGCTCGGCAAGGAGATCGCGAACGTCGCGGCGCGCTTGTCGCGCGCGATCGAGCGCATCGCGGAAGTGCCGCTGCTCGGCAAGATGAACGGCGCGGTCGGCAACTACAACGCGCATTTGTCGGCTTATCCGGAATTCGACTGGGAAGCGTTTTCGAAGGAAGTCGTCGAGGAGCGGCTGAAACTCACCTTCAATCCGTACACGATCCAAATCGAGCCGCACGACTACATGGCTGAACTCTTCGATGCCGTCTCGCGCGCCAACACGATCCTGCTCGACCTCGACCGCGACGTCTGGGGTTACATCTCGGTCGGCTATTTCAAGCAGAAGACGAAAGCCGGCGAAATCGGCTCGTCGACGATGCCGCACAAGGTCAACCCGATCGACTTCGAGAATTCAGAGGGCAATCTCGGGCTCGCGAACGCGACGCTGCGCCATCTCGCCGACAAGCTACCGATTTCCCGCTGGCAGCGCGATCTCACCGATTCGACCGTGCTGCGCAATATCGGCGTGGCGTTCGGGTATTCGCTGCTGTCGTACGATTCGTTGATTCGCGGGCTGGACAAGCTCGAAGTGAACGCGGCGCGGCTGAACGAAGACCTCGACAACACGTGGGAAGTGCTCGCGGAGCCGGTGCAGACGGTGATGCGTCGGTACGGCATCGAGAATCCATATGAGCAATTGAAGGAACTGACGCGCGGGAAAGGCATCACGCGCGAAGGGTTGCAGGCGTTCATCAACGGGCTCGCGATTCCCGATGACGCGAAAAAGCTGCTGCTGGAAATGACGCCGGCGTCGTACGTGGGCAAGGCGGTGGAACTGGCGAAGCGGATCAAGTAGGAACGTGAAGTAAAAGGCATCGGCATCTGCGCCGATGCCGCATTTCCCCGGTACGCGCGCTCGTATCGTGAGTACGCAAATCTCAATGCCTTTTCGCATTTAACCGACGTGACTTTAGTTGTAGGGTCACCAAAGTCACATGCGTCATTTGGGGCCGCCATTGATAGCGCCCGTCGGCATCTCATCAGTTCTGCCTGAACGCGGAACGTCACAAGCCTCAACTGAATACCGAAATCGCGGGACTGCTTGACGCAGGCCTGCGTGGATCTTGGCTAGGAAATCGCCATTCCTAGTCGATATCCGCTCGCGACGCCGTTTTATGCACGTCCGGGCCGAACCTCCGTTGCAGGTTCTATTAGTCGGAACGTTCGCAACGCCGACGCCCTATTCCCCGTATCACGACGCGGACAACCTGCCATTTGACAGGGATGGTTCCCGCACTTCTGCTGCGCCACCTTGCTCGCCGCGCGACGCCATCAACCAACACGACGCCGTTCGCATCGCTACCGCGTTAAATACAGGCTCGCGTTCGGCGTCTGGTTCTGATTCGACTTCGCCGGCTTGTCTCTGGCATATCAGCTTCCTGACGACCGGCTTCTCGCTTCGTCGACATCCTCTGCCTCGCATTGCCATGCGGCCGAAACGCCTTCTCGCGCTGGAACAACTGTATCCGTCGGAGAACGGGCCGCCTCCGCTGTTTCATCAGGCGAAATAGCTTCTTTAATCTATTTTAAGATTTTCTGAGACTAATCCTATCTAAAACTTTATCTCAAAAGATTATCTTCTTATCCGTCAGCCGCGTATCTCCAGTCTCTGGTTTGAAACAAGCGACGCGCTTCGTTACCGTGCACTTCGAATTGCGGTTCCCGGCGAAGTATCTTTAATTATCAATTTTTTGGTTGAATAAATCGATGAACAAGTTATATCGCGCAGTATGGAACAGCACCACGGGAACGTATGTTGCCGCACCGGAAACAGCAAAGGCAAGCGGCAAAAAAGCCTCGACATGTATTATTAAGGTAATGCTGGGGTCGGTATTTTTAATCGGAAGTGGAACGGCTTTCGCCAATGGGCTCTTTAACGACAACTCGGATGCGTCGTGTACGTCTGTTAATGCCTGGAATGCTAATGACGTACTCAAGTATGACAATGTGAGTTGCGGAATCTCTCTTGGGAGCACTGGGGGGACTGCCAATTGGGCCAATGCAAGCATCGATAACTTTATCGCGAATTCGAAGGGTGCTTTTGTTTATGGCGGCCTCGAGGTGTTTGGCACCGGTGTCGCGGCAGGGAGTCCGGCCGCCTACATTCATGGTGGGTTAAGTCTGTTCAGCAATGGCACGACCTCGGGCACCACGAACAAGCTGATTGGTCTGGCCGCCGGTACGGCGCCGACGGATGCCGTCAACTTGAGCCAGTTGAACGGAGCGGAGAAGTATTTCCACGTGAATTCCATCGGAGCCAATTCATCGGCGACCGGCACGGACTCGATCGGGATCGGGCCCAATGCCAAGGCAAGCAATAACTATGCGGTCGCAATGGGCTCGAACACCGCTGCAACTGGTGTTCAGGCGACTGCACTCGGTTCCAATGCGTCGGCGGGTGGTTCGTTTTCGACCGCCGTCGGCAACTACGCGTCCGCAGCTGGAGATGCTGCGACGGTAGTCGGTTACAGTGCGACCGCGAGCGGAGAGCATGCGATTGCGCTGGGCGGTTGGTCTACCGCTGCCGGCGCAGAGAGCGTGGCGCTTGGCAGAAGCGCATCTGCTGCCGCAGGCGCAACGAAGGGGGTTGCTCTCGGACAGTCCGCCAATGTGACGGCGGCCAACTCGGTGGCGCTCGGCGCCGATTCGACCACCTCGGCCAATTTGACCGCCGCTGGCTACAAGCCGGGCGCAACGGCCGTGTCGGGCGTTGCGTCTGCTGCTAACGGCGAAGTGTCGGTGGGTTCGTCGGGCAACGAACGCCGCGTGACGAACATCGCGGCGGGCGCCGCTGCCACGGACGCAGTCAACGTGAGCCAGTTGCAATCGGAAGCCGCGAATGTGGACGCGCTTGGCACGAGCACGGCCTCGGCGCTGGGCGGTGGTGCAGCTTACAACTCCGGCACGGGCGCAATCGCGAAACCGACATACACGATCGGCGGCAAGACGTACAACGACGTCGGCACGGCGCTGGTGGCAGCAGAAGGCGCTTCGGCCGATGCGGTGAAGTACGACTCCGCCGCTCACGACAGCGTCACGCTGGGCAACGCCGGAACCCCGGTGCAAGTGACCAACGTAAAGGCAGGCGCACTCGACGCCACCAGCAAGGATGCAGTGAACGGTTCGCAATTGTTCGCCACGAACGAACAAGTCGCAGCCAACACCGGTGACATCACCTCGATCAACTCGACCGTTAGCACCATCGACGGCCGTGTGACCCAGAACACCACCGATATCAGCACCATCAGCGGCTCGCTGGCCGATGCGGTGAAGTACGACTCCGCCGCTCACGACAGCGTCACGCTCGGCAATGCCGGCACTCCGGTGCAAGTGACCAACGTAAAGGCAGGCGCACTCGACGCCACCAGCAAGGATGCAGTGAACGGCTCGCAATTGTTCGCCACGAACGAGCAAGTCGCAGCCAACACCGGTGACATCACCACGATCAACTCGACCGTTAGCGCCATCGACGGCCGTGTGACTCAGAACACCACTGATATCAGCACCATCAACACCACCATCAGCACCATCAACGGCTCGCTGGCCGATGCGGTGCAGTACGACTCCGCCGCTCACGACAGCATCACGCTCGGCAACGCCGGCACTCCGGTGCAAGTGACCAACGTGAAGGCCGGCGCACTTAACGCCACCAGCAAGGACGCAGTGAACGGCTCGCAACTGTTCGCCACGAACGAGCAGCTCGCCACCAACACGGACGACATCGCAGACATCACCAACAACCTGAACAACGGTTCGCTTGGTCTGGTGCAGCAGGATCAGGCGACCCGCAACATTTCCGTTGCCAGGGATACCGATGGCAATCGAGTCGACTTCACCGGAACCACCGGCACGCGCGAATTGCTCGGCGTTTCGGCAGGCACGACGATGTCCTCGGCGATCAATCTGAGCCAGTTGCAACCGGTGGTAGCCGGTCTCGGCGGCGGCGCCACGGTGAACCCGGATGGCTCGGTGACCGGTCCGACGTATTCAGTCCAAGGGAACACGCAGACGGATGTCGGTTCAGCTCTGAATGCGCTGGATTCGGGCCTCACAAGCCTCAGCGACAAAGTGAACGGCACGGATCTGGGTCTCGTCGCTCAAGACGGAACGACGCGTGACATCACCATCGGTGCGAAGACCGATGGCGCGGCGCTCAATGTCGCAGGCACGGCGGGTAATCGTAAAGTGACCGGTGTGGCGAACGGCCACATCGCGGCGGCCAGCGTCGACGCGATTAACGGATCGCAACTTGCTGCCGTATCGACCAGCGTCGTGAATGCGATTGGCGGCGGCTCGGTGTTGAACAGCGACGGCTCAATCAGCCTGCCGACTTTCAACGTGGGCGGCACGACGACTCATAACATTGGTGATGCGCTGACCAGCATCGATGGCCGCGTAACGCAAAGCATGACGGAGATCACCAATCTCAAGACCACGGTCAACAACCAGGGCACCGGCGCCGGTTCTCCGAACGCGGTCTCCTACGATACGGAAGCCCACGCCAAAGTGACGTTTGGAAAGGACGGCACGCCGACCTCGCTGACAAACGTCGCGGACGGTACGCTCTCGGCTGCGAGCACGGACGCGGTGAACGGCCGTCAACTGTTCGCGACCAACACCAAGGTCGAGGAACTGGGCGAAGCGATCCGCAACGTGAGCACGACCGGCAGCACCGCCACCGGGTTCGGCCCGAGCGTGGGCGGCGAGGCGCCCGTCGCCATTGCAACGGGTGGCGGCAGCATTGCCATCGGCGATGGTGCAAACAGTTCTGGCGACAACGCGGTGTCGATCGGAAGCGGTTCCGCCGCCTCGGCCGAAAACTCCGTGGCGCTGGGTGCCCACTCGGTCGCCGATCAGCCGAACACGGTTTCGATCGGTTCAGATGGCAACGAGCGCCGTTTGACGAACGTCGCGCCCGGCATCAACGGGACCGACGCAGTCAACATGAACCAGCTTCAGTCCGGGATGGGCGAAGTAGCGCGCAATGGCTACAGCGGCGTCGCTGCAGCGACCGCGCTGTCGATGATCCCGGAAGTCGATGCCGACAAGACGCTGTCCGTCGGTTTCGGGTACGGTTCCTACAAGGGCTATTCGGCAGGAGCTTTCGGTGGCACGGCACGTGTGACGAAGAACCTGAAGCTGCGCGCCGGTGCAGGTTGGGGTTCGGGCGGCAAGACCGTTGGCACAGGCGGTTCGTACCAGTGGTAATCCGGTTGCTACCGGCCGGCCCGCAGCAAGCTTCGGCGAACTGCAGGCCGTCCCGGAATAAAGCTCGATTTGCGGAATTCCGCCTTGAAGAGCGAGTCGACGTCTAGCTGCTTAGCGTCGAACAAAAAGCGGGTCTTCTTCCGAAGAACCCGCTTTTTTTTGCACTGCGATACCGCAGCGAATCAGCGCTCCTTCACCTCTTTCAGCACCTTCTCGACGATCTGATCCGGCGTCATCGCGATATCCGCCTCGATTGCCTCATCCTCGCTTGGCGGCTCAAGCGTATCAAGCTGGCTCTTCAGCAGCGACGGATCGAAGAAATGCCCCTTGCGCTCGCCCAGCCGCTCGCGCAGCAGTTCCGGCGTGCCGTGCAGATACACGAACGTCACATCCCGATCGCCCGCGCGCAGGATGTCCCGATACGAGCGCTTCAGCGACGAGCACGTGAACACCGCCGTCTCCCCCGCGCGCTGCTTGTCTTCGATCGCCGCGCGGATCGTCTTGAGCCAGGGCCAGCGGTCGTCGTCCGTCAGCGGGATGCCGTTGTGCATCTTCTCCTTGTTCGCGGCGCTGTGGAACGTGTCGCCATCGGTAAAGGGGCAGTTCAGCCGTTCAGCCAGCATTTCGCCAATCAGCGACTTGCCGCAGCCCGACACGCCCATCGCGATCAATATCATCGAAGTCTCCTTACAGGATCGCCGCGAGTGCGAAAACCAATCCCAGGCCCATGACAGAGATGATCGTCTCGCACAGCGACCACGTCTTGAACGTCTGGCCGACAGTCATCCCGAAATACTCTTTGATCAGCCAGAAGCCACCATCGTTCACGTGCGAGAAGATGAGCGAGCCGGCTCCTGTTGCCAGCACCAGCAACTCGGGCTTCACGCCGCCGCCCGCGGCCGCCGCGATCGGCGCGACGATGCCGCATGCAGTTGTCATCGCGACCGTCGCGGAGCCCGTCGCCAGGCGGATCAGCGCGGCGACGAACCACCCGAGCAACAGCGGCGACAAATTCGCCTGCGACGCCGACGCGACGATCTGCTGCGAAATACCGCTTTCGCGCAGGATGTTGCCGAAGCCCCCGCCCGCGCCCACGATCAGCGTGATGCCCGCGATCGGCGCGAGACAGTCGCCGCAGAACTTCTGGATCTGCGCGCGATTGAAGCCGCGCGCCGCACCGAACGTGTAGAAGCTGACCAGCACGGCGATCAGGAGCGCGATATCCGACGAACCGACGAAGCGCAGCAGGTCGTTGGGCAGCGTCTTCGGCGTGAAGACGAGGTCGGCCCAGCTTCCCACCAGCATCAGAATCACCGGCAGCAGGATCGTAAACAGCGTCACGCCGAAGCTCGGCAGGTCGCGCTTCGCGCCTTCCGTATGCGTTTCGACGAACTGCTCCGCGAGCGGATTGTTTGCCGGCAGCTTGATGGACTTGTGGATCAGGAGCGCGAAAAGCGGACCGGCGACGATCGCCGTCGGTATACCAACGATCAGACCATACGCAATCGTCTTTCCGATATCGGCGTGATACGCCTGCACGGCAAGCAGCGCGGCCGGATGCGGCGGGATCAGGCCGTGCACGACCGAGAGGCCTGCGACCATCGGCAGGCCGATCAGCAGCAGCGACTTGCCCGTGCGTTTCGCGACGTTGAACGCGATAGGAATCAGCAGCACGAAGCCGACCTCGAAGAACACCGGCAAGCCGACGATGATCGCGACGACCATCATCGCCCAGTGAATGTTCTTCTCGCCGAAGAGGTGGATGAGCGTATTCGCGACGCGCTCGGCGCCGCCCGATTCCGCCATCATCTTGCCAAGCATCGTGCCGAGACCCACCACCACCGCGATGTGCCCCAGCGTATTACCGTTGCCGGTTTCGAACGCCTTGACGATCTTGTCGATCGGCATGCCGACGGCGAGGCCGAGCAGCAGTGAAACGATCAGAAGAACGAGGAACGGATAGACCCTGTAACGTGTGATCAGCAGGATCAGCAATGCGATCGCGATGACCGCATAGACGAGCAGCATGCTGCCGTGGACAGCTTCCATGAAGCGCCTCCTTTAGTTTTGTTGATGTTTATCGCTACGGGTGCGTTTGCTGTCGCCTGATTGCTGGTTTAACGGCGTTCAGCAAGCGCTCACGTGGCGCCGAAGTTTTCGGATTTTACTTGTAAGGTGCCGATTTGCGGCGCGTCCCCGCGGGTCGATCGGCAGTCTCCGGTCCCAACTACGAAGTTGCTACCACCTACAAAAAAAAGCCTCCGAAACACTGGGTCTCAGAGGCTTTCGCAGTTACACCGCGCGATCAGGCCGGCGCCGCCAGCGTGCTCGCCGCGCGCGCGAGACGCGTCACTTCTTCCCAGTTCTGCGCCGAAAGCGCCGCCTTCGGCGTCAGCCACGAACCGCCGACACAGACCACGTTCGGCTGCGCGAGGAAGCTCGTCGCGGTTTCCGCGGTGATGCCGCCGGTCGGGCAGAACTTGAGCGTCGGGAACGGGCCATAGAATGCCTGCAGCATCGGAATGCCGCCCGCCTGCTGCGCCGGGAAAAACTTGACGATCTCGTAGCCGAGTTCGAGTGCGTGAATGATGTCGGTCGGAGTCATCACGCCGGGCAAGAGCGGCAGGCCAGCGTCCTGCGCGGCCTTGTGCATGTCCTTCGTGAGTCCCGGTGACACGCCGAACTGCGCGCCCGCCTTCTTCGCCTGCGCGCAGTGCTCGGGCTTCGTGATCGTGCCGACGCCAACGACGATGTCGTCCGCAAGCTGACTCGCACGCTCGATCGCGGCGATGCCCGCCGCCGTGCGCAACGTGATTTCGAGCACCTTGACGCCGCCCGCGTGCAACGCGCGCGACACGTTTTCACCCTGCTCGACTGAATCGAATGCCAGCACCGGAATCACCGGGCCCAGACGCACGATTTCGCTTACCGTTTTCATTTGATGCGACTCCTGTCTTGTGCGGCGCTTGGGTTTTTAGTCCGCGAGTTGTCTCTCAGGTCCTACGCTGCCGCCGCTTCAGTGCGTGGCATGCGAAACGTGCGTCGATGGCGCATGGTGCGGTGCGTGCGACGTGTGCGTCTCGCCGACCATCGCGCCGAACACCGACGCGCCCTGCTCCGCCGGCAATGCCGCGCTGCGGAATACGCCGAACAACTCGCGGCCAAAGCCCACTTCGTTGTCCGCCTGATGCCGCGGCGCCTCGACGACGCGCGCCGCCCATTGCTTCGAATCGATTTCGATGTCGAGGACGCCCGCCTGCGCGTCGATGACGATCGTGTCGCCGGTGCGCACCTTGCCCAGCGGCCCCTGCAACAGCGCTTCCGGCGAGACGTGGATCACGGCCGGCACCTTGCCCGACGCGCCCGACATCCGCCCATCGGTGACGAGCGCGACGTGGAAGCCCTGATCCTGCAACACGCCAAGAAGCGGCGTCAATCGATGCAACTCCGGCATGCCGTTCGCCCGCGCGCCCTGAAAGCGCACGATCGCGACGAAATCGCGCTTCAGTTCGCCCTTGTCGAACGCTTCCTGCACTTCTTCCTGCGAATTGAAGACAATGGCCGGCGCCTTCACCACGCGATGCTCCGGCGCCACCGCCGAGATCTTGATCACGCCGCGGCCGAGCTTGCCCTGCATCAGGCGCAAGCCGCCGTCCGGCGCGAACGGCTCTTCGATGCTGCGCAGCACTTTCGTGTCGTGGCTTTCCGGCGGGCCGTCGACCCATTGCAGCTTGCCGTCGATGAGCTTCGGTTCCTGAGTGTAGTGCGTGAGCCCCGGGCCCGCGACGGTTTTCACGTCTTCATGCAGCAGCCCCGCTTCGAGCAGGTTGCGCACGAGGAACGCAACGCCGCCCGCCGCGTGGAAATGATTCACGTCGGCCTTGCCGTTCGGGTAGATCTTGGCCAGGAGCGGCACGGCTTGCGAGAGTTCGTCGAAGTCGTTCCAGTCGATCACGATGCCCGCCGCCCGCGCGATCGCCACCAGATGCAGCGTGTGATTGGTCGAGCCGCCCGTCGCCAGCAGCGCGACGATACCGTTCACGATCGCCTTTTCATCGACGACATGGCCGATCGGCGTGTAATTACCGCGCTCGGCCGTGAGTTCGAGCACGCGCTTCGCGGCCTCTGCGGTCAGCGCATCGCGCAACGGCGTGTGCGGGTGCACGAACGCCGAACTCGGCAGATGCAGGCCCATCACTTCCATCAACATCTGGTTGCTGTTCGCCGTGCCGTAGAACGTGCACGTGCCGTGGCTGTGATACGCCGCCGATTCCGCTTCGAGCAACGCACCGCGATCGCACTGGCCGGTCGCGAACTGCTGGCGGACTTTCGCCTTGTCGTCGTTGGTCAGGCCGCTCGTCATCGGGCCGGCCGGGATGAAGATCGTCGGCAAGTGGCCGAACTGCAACGCGCCGATCAACAGACCCGGCACGATCTTGTCGCAGATGCCCAGGCACAGCGCCGCGTCGAACATGTTGTGCGTGAGCGCGACGGCCGTGCTCATCGCGATCACTTCGCGCGAGAAGAGTGACAGTTCCATGCCGGCGTTGCCCTGCGTGATGCCGTCGCACATCGCCGGGACGCCACCCGCGAATTGCGCGACACCGCCGCTTTCGCGCGCCGCCTGCTTGATGATGTCGGGGTAGTTCTTGTACGGCGCGTGCGCCGAGAGCATCTCGTTGTACGACGACACGATGCCGATGTTCGGCTCGCGCACCGCCTTGATCGCGAACTTTTCCTGGCCTTCGAGGCCGGCGAAACCGTGCGCCAGATTTGCGCACGAGAGCGCGCCGCGCGCCGGAAACTGACCGTGCGCGCCGTCGATGCGCGCCAGATAAGCCGCACGCGTCGGCTTGCTGCGTTCGATCACGCGGTCGGTGACCTTTTTCAATTGCGGATGCGGGGAAACCATCGAAACTCCTTCGCCTCGCTGCGGGGGACGGGCCGTCGAGGTGTTTGGGTTGAACGTCGCGGGGATCGGCAGTTGTGTTGCGTTTTGTCTCCGTGCCGAGTGACCCGATGTTAGTAGAAAAACTACACGTTTGCAACGAGCTTTTGCCGTTCGACGTTAAGCGTTTGCTTAGGCAGCGATCCTTTATAGGCAAGCTAATCAGGGAAATCCCTGATCTGCGTGCCATCGTTTTATGTAGTATTTGTACATGACTGGACATCGGCTATAGTCCACGCAATTTCCAGCATAGGCGAGATTCCCGATGTTGCTGTCCCAAGTCGAAACAATGCGCGAACAATTACGGCCGTCCGAGCGCAAGCTGGCCGACTACGTCCTCGAAGCGCCACGCGAAGTCATGGACCTCGCGATGACCGATTTCGCGGCGCGCGTCGGCGTCAGCCAGCCGACGATCGCGCGGTTCTGCCGGGCGCTCGGATTCTCGGGTTTTCGCGAGTTCAAGATCCGCCTTGCACAAAGCGTCGCAGGAGACGTGCCCACCGTCTATCGCGACGTGCGCACGGACGAGCCGGCGTCCGGCGTCGCGGCGAAAGTGCTCGACCGGACGATCGGCGCGCTGATCCAGGTTCGTAACAGCCTGTCGACGGACAGCGTCGCGGCGGCGATCGCGCTCTTGAGCGAGGCGCGGCGTATCGAGTTTTATGGTGCAGGCGGCTCCGGCATCGCCGCGCTCGACGTACAGCACAAGTTTTTCCGGCTCGGGGTGCCGTCGGTGGCTTATTCCGATCCGCATACGTACACGACCTCGGCGGCGCTGCTCGGCGCGGGGGATGTGGTCGTCGCGATTTCCAACACGGGGCGCACGAAGGACATCCTCGACGCCTGCGCCTCGGCGCAGGCGGGCGGCGCGCAAGTGATCGCGATCACGCACGGCACTTCGCCGCTGGCGCGCATGGCGAACGTCGGCTTGTTCGCCAACGTCGACGAAGACACCGACATCTTTTCCCCGATGACCTCGCGCGTCTCGCATCTCGCGATCGGCGATATCCTGGCCGTGGGGGTGGCGCTCGCGCGCGGGCCCCAGTTGGCGGAGAAGCTGAAGCAGGCGAAGGACGTGTTGAATCGGCGGAGGGTGGGGAGTTGAGGGTCAGAACTGGCGGGAAACCGAACACGCCGATCACGAACGCCGCGCGTTAAAACTCGACGCACAAAAAAGAAAGCGGGCTCTTCCGAAGAAGAGCCCGCTTTTTTGTGTGAAGCGATGCCGTAGTTGCCGTTCCGTCCGTCGCGGCCGACTCTCGCGAATCGACCGGTGGGCCGGATCGGCCGTCAGAGACAGCGCGCCTAGGCGCGCTGTCTGACTTTCAAGCTACGAAATTACCACTGGTACGCTGCGCCTGCGCCAACCGTCGTACCTTGGGAGCTCCAGCCTGCACCAACGCGAACCTTGATGTTCTGCGTGATACGTGCCGTGCCGCCCAGCGCTGCAGCGGAATAGCCCTTGTAGGTACCGTAGCCCACGCCAACCGACAGCGTCTTGTTCGCATCGACGTCCGGAATCATCGTCAGCGCCGTGGCGGCAGCAATACCGCTGTAGGCGTTGCGACTCACATCGCCCAGGCCCGACTTGAGCTGGTTGACGTTGACTGCGTCGGTCCCGTTCACGCCGGAAGCCACGTTCGTCACGCGACGTTCGGCACCTTCCGAACCCACCGAGACCGTGTTCGGCTGGTCAGCAACGGAGTTCGAACCCAGTGCGACGGAATTGTCGCCCGTGGCTTGCGAACCCTTGCCAAGTGCAACCGAACCCTCGCCACCGGCGCTCGAACCACCGCCGATCGAAACGCCGTCCTTGCCCGATGTGTCTGCACCGTGACCGAGTGCAATGCCACCCGAGCCCGTGGCAGTCGCCACCGGAGGCGTACCGTCCTCATTCGGAGCGATAGCCAGACCCGTCGTGCCAGTCGTGCTCACGTTGCGGATAGCGTCGCCAAGTTCATCGACCTTGGTGTTGGTCGCGAACAACTGGCGGCCATTCACTGCGTCGAGGCTATCAGCCGACAACATTCCGTCGGCCACGTTCGCCAGGGAAGTCGGCGTACCTGCATTGCCGAGCGTCACCTTGTCGTGCGTGTCCGTGTCGTACGCAACGGCGTTCGGCGTACCACCCGGCTTGCCCCCTGTCACGTTGTTGATCGTGGTCTTCAGGTTGGTGATTTCCGTCGTGTTCAGCGTCACGCGGTCGTCGATGTTGCTGAGCGCATCGCCAACGTTGTGGGTCGTCGTTCCGCCCACGACAAACGTCGGAAGACTGATCGAACCATCGCTGTTCACCTTCGAACCGCCGCCGAGCGCATTGGCAACACTCGTCGAAACTCCCGACAGTTGCGAACCGTTGATCGCATCGAAGCTGGTTGCGCTGACATCACCATTCGCTACGCCGGTGACCTTGCGATTACCCGCAGTGCCAGCGACGTTGACGATCGAACCGTCGGTCTTCGCACCCACCGTGATGTCACGCGACGTCGGGTCCTGAACAACCAGACCGATTCCGGACGCATTGACCTGATCCTTCAGGGTGTTGATGCCCGTATCCAGCGACGAAAGCGCGGTGCCTACGTCCGTCTGGGTTCCACCCTGAACGTTGTAGGTCGGCCCGGTGACCGAACCATCGGTGTTCACCTTCGCTCCGCCACCAAGCGCTGTGACCACCGGCTTCAACTGACCCACCGTTGCAGCCGACGTTTCGCCAGTGCCGTTTGCCACGCCCGTGAGTTCGCGCGCACCAGCCGTGCCTGCGAAGTTCACATGCGAACCGTCGAGGGTCTTGGCAACGGTGATGTCCTTCGTTGCTGCATCCTGTACGACCAGTCCGTCGCCGCCGCCGCCACTGCCGACAGCTGCATTCAACTGCGCAACGTTCACCGCGTCGGTATCAGCCGTACCCTTCGCCACGTTGACGATCTTGCGCTCGGAACCCTTCGCGCCAACCGAAACCACGTTGCTCTGCGAACCGTCGCTACCCGCGCCCAGCACTACGCTGTTGTTGCCCGATGCCATCACGTCGTGACCGAGGACGAACGTACCCGTGCCAGTAACCGAGTTTCCGTTACCGAGGGCAACGTTCTTCGAGTTGTTGATGAAGTTCTTCTCACCAATTGCGATCGAGCCAACGGTGCCATCGCCACCAATCGACGACTCGTGACCGATCGCGATGGAAGAAGCGGCTTCGGACACAGAGTGATCGCCGATGGCGAGCGCATGTGCGTTGATCGCCTGTGCGTTCACACCGATTGCTACGGCGTTGGTCCCGTTGGTCAGCGATGCGCTGCCGATACCGACGGAGTTCACGCCACCCACCAGGATATTCGAGCCGATCGCTACACCGTTGTTGGCGTTCGCGTGCGTGTTCAGACCGATTGCGATCGAATCGGTGCCAACCGCCTCGATCTGGTTCGCCTTGTCGGTCGGACCGGATGCAATCAACTGCTCAGGCGCCAGGCTCGACGGTGCCAGACGGGCCAAGCGCGAGGAGGATTGCGCGAGAGCCGTCGTAGCTTGCTGGCTAAGCGTCTGCAACTGCGCCGTTTGCGAACTCAACATCGTCTGGACCTGACCGAGGTTGACTGCGTCGTTATTTCCGGTCGCGTTGGCGACGTTCACGATACGGCGCTGCTTGAACTGCGAGCCCACTGCGACGGTGTTGTCTTCCCGTGCGTCCGAACCGATACCGATTGCAACCGAGTTCTTGCCAGTCGCACGCGAATCAGCACCAAGAGCCAACGCACCGGCGTTATTCGCGAATGCGTTGCCGCCAATCGCCACGGCGTTCGTGCCCGAAGCCTGCGCGACCTGCGCTTCCGTACCATCGTTGGCCAAAGCTGCGCCAAACTTGATGTACTTCAGCTTCGGTGCAATCTCCGCGATTCCGTCGGTAGCCTTCTGCAATTGCTTCAGGTTGACCGCGTCGGTCCCGGCCGTTGCGTCGGCGACGTTGTGCAACTGCGTTCCGGCCGTACCACCGCCGAGCGTGACCGACGTCTTGCTCGGACCGTCGTACGCAACGAATGCGTTCGTCACCGTGCCGTTCGTGTCGGTCTTCAGGCCCGCATCCTTCAACTGCTTCAGGTTGACAGCTTCCATGTCGGCTGCACCAGCCTTCACGTTTGCCAGCGTCGTGCCGGCCGTGCCGCCTGCCAGCGTGACCTTGCCCTTCGTCGAGTCGTCGTATGCAACGAATGCGTTCGTCACGTTGCCGCTCGTACCGACCGTCAGGCCTGCATCCTTCAACTGCTTCAGGTTGACAGCTTCCATGTCGGCTGCACCAGCCTTCACGTTCGCCAGCGTCGTACCAGTCGTACCGCCTGCCAGCGTGACCTTGCCCTTCGTCGAGTCGTCGTATGCGACGAATGCGTTCGTCACCGTGCCGTTCGTGTCGGTCTTCAGGCCCGCATCCTTCAACTGCTTCAGGTTGACGGCATCCGCGTCAGCCGTACCTGCCAGGACTTGGTGGATCTGCGCACCAGCCGTGCCGACACCCAGCGTCACCGAGTTCTTGGCGGCGTTGTCGTATGCAACGAATGCGTTCGTCACAGTGCCGTTCGTGTCGGTCGTCAGGCCTGCATCCTTCAACTGCTTCAGGTTGACAGCTTCCATGTCGGCAGCACCTGCCTTCACGTTCGCCAGCGTCGTACCGGCCGTGCCGCCTGCCAGCGTGACCTTACCCTTCGTCGAGTCGTCATATGCAACGAAGGCGTTCGTCACGTTGCCGCTCGTACCGACCGTCAGGCCTGCATCCTTCAACTGCTTCAGGTTGACAGCTTCCATGTCGGCAGCACCTGCCTTCACGTTCGCCAATGTCGTGCCGGCCGTACCGCCTGCCAGCGTGACCTTGCCCTTCGTCGAGTCGTCATATGCAACGAAGGCGTTCGTCACGTTGCCGCTCGTATCCGTCTTCAGGCCTGCATCCTTCAACTGCTTCAGGTTGACGGCATCTGCGTCAGCCGTACCTGCCAGGACTTGGTGGATCTGCGCACCAGC
>NZ_FCNW02000027.1 GCF_001544475.1 Caballeronia humi
ATGCTCGGGTTCAAACGCTTCCGCAACGCGGCCGTCACCATCTCTGGCATCGAGCTGATGCATCGCATTCGCAAAGGTCAATTCGATCTCACCAGTGTGCATCTCAAAGATACCACTGCGCCCTCGATTTGACGGCGGTTCTTTCAACTCGTTGAGTTCTCTAAGTTACGGGCGGTTTCTCGCCAGCCTACCGATTTGCACCACAACCCGGACGGTTACCTCGCAAGCGATCACCTATGCAGACCTTTCCACGGTCACGCGTCGGTAACCTCAATATGGGATGTCATTGCGTCCCGGTTTGACCTTCTTCGACTTGATGAACGGTGCTTCGGTTGACAACTCAACGCGCAGTTCGCCGGCCGCGATGACTTGGCCTGTCGGAGCGCTAGTGCCGTCCACCCGCACAAACGAGATTACATGTTCGCGCGTGGGCCTCGCGCGAATCTTCACCATTGCTCCTGTTGCCGGATATTCGAGCGTTACCGATCCATGATGCGCCTCGCCGGCAATTTCGAAGGCTCCGAGCGTACCGAGAAAGTGCTTTGGACCGACTGTATCGATATCTGCATTTTCTGGCAGATTGAGATACACCTTGTAGAAGTAACCGCCGGATGCGCCCGCGTTCGTGATCGCGACGTTGTCGAGCACGACTTTAGCCGAGCGGAATTTTTTCGCCTTCGATGTACTGGCCGAAGTGTCAGCGGGCGCCGACGCGCTTGTCGTTCCGGCATCGGGAAACTCCTCCTCGGTCGTCGCGATGACGTCCTGGATTGACTGCACCGAACTCGCCTCGGCCGTCACAAGCGCGCTGATCGACTGTTCGTTCAGCGCGACGCCTTTCACCCCGCCGATCGCGCGCTCGTCCGCGGTGATGTCGCGAGCTGGCGTCGCCTTGAACAAGCCGAGCGGCGGGCGTTGTCGAAGTTGCGGGCCCTCCGCCTGGACCCGAATGATGCGGCCCGCCTGTGCTTGCTGCGGCAGTGACGTGGGCCGGGAGGTGTTGTCATAGTCGTAGGCGGTGGTTCTGATGGTGCCGGCCCGGCGCGGGGAGTACGTTTCGACCTTCGGCATTGTGAGGCCCGGCGCATAAACGAAAGACGCGGGGGCACCGCTCCAGTAAGGCGAACTTGTCACCGGCATCGTACGGCCGTCGGGCAGCGCCCATGCGTGCCACAGCCTGTCGACGTTGCAGTGGTGCAGGAAAAAGATCGGATCGAGCGGCGACTGCATAGTCGCCATCGAACCGCCAATTAGGTTGTGCACAGGATTGTGCGGACGCGTTTCGAAGCGCTCTTCAAACGAGTTCACCGTGCCGCGCTGGAAATTCACCGTCGAGGCTTGGAATGGCGTCAGGTCTAATGCGCTATAGACGTTGGTGTTTACCCGAGAATTGCTCGGGTAAAGATTAGCGAGCGTAGTGAACTCGCTCGGGATTGTCGGATTTCTGTACCAATCCCAATAGGGCAGCATGAGCCTGTTATTGCCTGAGATGATCTGCAGGCGTCGTTCGAAATACCAAAGATATCCCCGGTGCCAAGCAAGAAAATACGGTGTTCTGTGGGGACAATAATTAACATGCACATTGACCCAATACTGCCACGAATTCGGGTCATTCGCGTTGTTATTGCCGCGCATGAGGCCTACGGCATAGAGGAACGAGCTGTACTGGTTGTCGGGAGCGACCTTAAATTGCTGCCATTCGAGACGGCGTTGCCCGCTTATCTGAGCAAAGCTCGGAAGCGCAGCGAGAGACAATGCCGAGGCCGCTCCACCCAGGAACGTTCGTCGGTCAAGTTTTAAATGGCTCATGAAATTCTCCAGCGGGGAGCCCTGCTCAATCATTGAATACAGGTGAACATCCTGGAAGATGGAGTGTTCTCGAAACGCCGTGAATGTTATTAGCTTTGGCGCAAGCGAGTCTCTCGCTTGGCCTGGTAAATACATTGCGACCAAGGCGCAACGTGGAAGTTGAACGGTTCATGAGACTATAGGTCGTCTCGGCCGCGACATTGATAAGGAAATCTACTCAAACTACGCTCATATTAACGTGCGCTGTCGCACATGCAATGCGGGATAAACCGACGAAATGAACTCAAGGGCCGCTGCTTGAAATAAACCCTGAAATGTGTTGATTCATTCGTTATTTGCGGCCTTGCTGGCCCCAGACGGCGCATTTGAACGGGGCTAAAACGGCCATTCCAGCGTTGATCGCAGGGTCAAGAAATCGAATTTCGCTAGGCATCAAATTTTCCATTGGATTGTCCGGTGAGAGCGTTGCGCAACGATGATGACTTGTGTCAGTTAAACACGCGTTGGACAACGCCGGACCGGGCGACGGTAATTTAAACAGAGAGCATTCGCGCACGGCCCTCGCGCACGAGCCGACCCGAGCCTGGTTTTAGACTCTGAAAGATCTGGATGGATGTTGCGTCGCGGTCCCCGAACTGAAGTCATGATGCTCTTAGTGCAAGGATAAAACGGGCGACCGATGCTCCGCAAGGAGCCCATTTTGGAATGATGCAGTTTTAGCCCGTCACCCTAAGCGACGATCTCAAGACGAAAACGCCCTATATAAGTTGGCGTAAGCGAACTTCTAACTCGCGACGTTTAGTGAAGCGTCACGCTATCCCATCCGCGCATAAGTTCATTCAGCGCATCCGCTACCGCGGCGTCTACCTCGCCGTTGGTTAGAAGACGGTGCTCACCTTGGAACCGGTTGACTAGCGTAGCCGTAGCATCGCCATACAGGGCGCGCGCACGATCGTGTGCCAGGGCGAGAGCGAACTGCGCACGATCGCGCGGGGATTCTGCAAGGAGAATTCCGAGATCTAGACATAGCTGCAAGGCGTCGTGTAGTCGCACGACCGCCGTGCCTCGCATGCCGACCTTCAAGGGGTGGCTAACCTTCTTCATTTGCTTTCTCGCAAAGTTCGTGCTGGCTGCTGCCGGGGAGCCCGACAGCGCCATTGCCCTCGTAGTGAAGCACATACATCGTGTTCCACTACTCGAAAGCTGCTCCAAGACAGAATCGTCGCCGCGCCCGTCCGGTGTTTAGCGGCTGTCGAACGTATGAGTAAGCGGAAGTATAAAAACAAAATCAAGAAACGAAAGGACTTAGTTTGTCCTCCCAAAGGCTCATCGGTCTGGAAATAGATGTTCTTCAGGGCTCAATCCGCAGTGGCTCCGGATAGTTTTGTGTCAAATCGAAGGTGCTTTCTACCGTCCATACTCCCTTTTGATATGTATAGTCGTAGTTATAACAAGTACCCGCATAGTTTTCCGAGCGCACCGTTACAAGTTGTTGAGGGGAGACGCTGCCGATGTGAAGCACGGCTGTCGCTCCGCTGCGGACGGTAGCTGTCGGGCGGAATGGTCCCGACGGATAGCCAATGTAGACCGTGCCTGAACAATTCGGAACGGTATAAGTAGGAGAATCGCCAGACCACTGCATCTGGGTTGCAGAATACAGACCCGATCCAGGAGGTGTCGTAACACGATTGATCCCTGCATAGACCAGTACGCCGTTAATCTTGAGAAGTACTCCGCCCTCACTGGACCACCCGTAATACACCACTTTGCCGACGAACTTGCCATTAGCGGCAAAAAGTTTTGCGCCTAAAAAGTCCCTATCATGACGACCGCGGTCTTCTTCCTCGGCCGCCACCGGCCAGGTTCCGTAAGCAGCTGCCAGCAATACTAAAGAATTGACAAGTATCCTGTTCACGTCGTCTCTCCACTTCGCGTAAATCCCGGAACCACACCGATGGAACCATTAGCGTTTGATCACATCTCCCACCGATAGCCAAAGTGCGCCGACGTTCGGACACCACGAACCCTAGAGAAGCTGACAAGTCGCGGCCAGAATGGGAGCGAATACGATGCCCATCGACCTCACTTTAATAGGCTACACGAAAGCATCATGCAAGCGTTTAACAAGCTTCGCACTACCAGCGGAATCCAAAGTGCACGCGGCGCGTCGAATCACTTGTGTAAATGCTATTTTCGCTATGGTGCGAGACTTGATCTTCTGTTGCCGGATTCGGTGCAGCGCAAGTGCCGCCTGCTGGGTCTCCGTCGTAACTGCCACAGATCTGCCGGGCATCTGTGCGGTCGTGCAGATGTCGAGCGCATCGGTATCCAGCAATACTTAACGCCTTGGCGAGCTTTCTGGCGTAGCTATTTCCGTTCTTGATGATGCTGCCCTGTCGGCGTTTCTCGCCCGACGAGTGTTCGGACGGCGTAACTGCCAGCCGGGCCATCAGCTGGCGTTGGTGCGCGAAGCGACAGATCTCCAAAGTGCTGCTAGCATGCCCACCGCCATGGGGAACTGCACGCCGCGCATTGTCTACAGGCTAGAGACGACGACATCCCGCAAAGCGGCTCCCGCCGGCCGCATTGCGCCTGAAGATTCTCGATCATGCGCCGATACTCCTCGGACGCCAGTTGCTGCCACGTGCTGTCGAACGGGAAGCGCGAGTTTCCGCCTCCTCCCAATGGCGCGAAACTCTAGCTCGAATTCTCGGGACGCGGCCGACATTCTCCCGTGGCCGTTTGCGTCTCGCGGAAGCGTTTTCGGAAGGCGCGAGACCAAGCTGCTTCGCCGTGCAGATCTCTAATGTCCTCTTCCTCGTACGGGACTGCATCCAAAATCCGAAAACGGCGACTGCATCTCCGGCCCGCGCGCAATCATGTAAGCTCCAGCCGCCGGCGCCCGCCGAACGGTTGTGGTGCAATTCCGATGCGTCGGTCTGTTACGCTCGATCTTTTGACCAGCACGAGCCAATGAGCAAGCTGAAGGACATCGACGGGTTGTTCAATAGGCGTCGTTTCGACCGCGAAGTCATCATCCTTTGCGTGCGCTGGTACCTGCGCTACAAGCTGAGCTTCCGAGATCTTGCTGAAATGATGGCGGAGCGCGGCCCTTTCGCTGGTGCACACGACGATCATGCGCTGAGTGAGGCGCTACACGCCGGAGTTTGTCAAACGCTGGAATCGGTTCGCCGCGGCGGCCGGTCAGTCGTGGCGAGTCGACGAGACCTATGTGAAGATCCGTGGCAAATGGACCTATCTTTACCGCGCAGTTGACCGAACGGGAAAGACGATCGATTTCCCGCCTCAGCGCCAGGCGCGATGTGGCTGCAGCAAAGGCGTTCTTCGTGAAGGCGATTAGAACTCAGGGGCGGGCTCCCGCAAAGATCACCCTGGACGGGTACGCAGCCTCGCATCGAGCCGTCCGCGAAATGAAAACTGCCGGGTGCTGCCCCAGCGAACGAAATTGCGATCCTCGAAGTACCTGAACAACCTGATCGAGCAAGATCATCGGCACATCAAATCGCGGGTGAACGTGATGCTCGGGTTCAAACGCTTCCGCAACGCGGCCGTCACCATCTCTGGCATCGAGCTGATGCATCGCATTCGCAAAGGACAATTCGATCTCACCTGTGTGCATCTCAAAGATACCACTGCTCCCTCGATTTGGACGGCGGTACTTTCAACTCGTTGAGTTCTCTGAGTTACGGGCGGTTTCTCGCCAGCCTACCGAATTTGCACCACAACCGCAAAGATCACGCGAGCATTAAGCCGGTTTGAGCAGTCGTTGTATTCAACAAACAACTCTCTGAAACAGGATAGTCTGTCCAAGGTTGCGTTGGCAATCGAGTGTATTGACAGCACAGGTAGGACCGGGACTCGTGAAACCTGGAAATTCCAACGAGCTTCGAGCTCTTCCCCGGAATGAGGCACGAGCCAGCGGATTTCATAGGGACCCGCAGCGGCGGCATGGCTGCGACAAGGTCGCATAAAGAGCTGCAACCTATCCTGCTCTGTTGTACATGAGAAAGCTGGCGCAAAAGCGGCCGTTCATATAGGGGAATTTGGGTGGCCGCCGGGGACCTCGAAACGCACTACGCGACCCCCACCGCGCTCCTCGACATTTCGAACCTTGACGCGGGTCCACGCAGTGGAGGCCAGCGGTAATGGACTTCAACTTTTGCGCGATACGGGCAGAGTGAGCGCGAGCTTGCTTTTGGCCGAAAGAGCTGCCTGCACTTCAGTTCTAACAGCTGCGTCCAACGCAGCGCGGCAATCTGCAATTAAACCGATTGTCCGCAATCCCGAGGCCTACCTACTGCACGTCATCGGTCGCATCGCCCCATCCCGCTAATCGCGTTGACGCTTGGACCCTGGCTTAGGGCAAGCTCAGCCTTAAACCCGGTCGGCCGGACTTACGTTTCCGGCCGACAAGCAAGCACGTGCCTCAGGCTTCAAACCGGATTCGCCGCGACGAAGTCTTTGAAGGCTCCGTATGCCGGGTTCTTCGTCACGCCATCAGGTTGAATCAGACCGTAGTTCGGGTCGATAATGCAGTACATCATGATGCTCTGGATGTTGTACTTATCCTTCACGGACAGGTATTGCTTCATCGAACTGGTGACGTAGACCGCGGCCGACTCGGGCGTATCCAGCGAGCCAGACCAGCCGAACTCCGTCAGCCAGATCGGCTTGCCGAACGAGTCCTTCAGCACTTGCAGAATGTCGGTTGCCGCCGTGCCGCCCGCCTTCTGAATGTCGTACGAGCTCTTGTACCAGTGATACGTTGTGTAGTCCCAGCGTATCTGGGCTGCGCCGCCGACGCCTGCTTCCGTGCCGTCCGGCGAGATGCCGTTCCACAACATCTGCTGTGCGCGATAGGCCATTGGAATGCCGACGTTCACGCCGACCTGGATCGTTGCGTCGATTGCCTTTACGCCGTCGATCATGCCGCGGATCACGCCCCGGAACGATGGCCAATAGGCGGGGCTCCAGTCGGAAGTCGAGGCACCGTTGCCCTTAATATGTAACGCCACGTCGCATTCGTTGCCGCATTCGATGTACTTCACGAGGCCCTTCAACGGTTTCGTGCAGTTGACGCCGAGGTTGTAGCCGAGGGTATAGGCCGCGGCTTCGGTGCTCGTGACGTCCCACCCTGCGGACCTCGGATTGAGCACCGGCATGATCTGAACGCCACTGCCCCTGAAAGGACCGTTCAGCGCGTCGGCTAGCACCTGAGACATACCGGCACCCGCAGTGTCACAGCGATAAATGGTTGCGCCGAGATCCTGCAGCAGTGCCAACTGCTGCGCCGGCGAGACTGTCTTATAGATGCCGGAGTTGTAGGCCATGTGGCCGTTCAGGCCGTAGAAGAGCGAGAGCGAGGCTGCATCGACCTTCGGGCGTGGGTCGTTCGCGCCGAGAGACGCCCACGGGTTGCCGTTCTTGTACCAGTTGCCGTCGGTGTTCATCGCGTAGACGCCGCCGCCGTACCAGAGCAACATCGTCAGCGCCTTGGGCGAACCGGTCGCTATCGACGTGCCGTTTCGCGTGACCCGATTGCTAACGAGCGTCCACATATTGCCGGCGTCGTCGACGATGGACGTTGCCGACGGAATTGTCGTACCGTCGGGAGATGTTGTGGCTGCCAGCTTCGAAACCCCTGCGATGTCGGCACCGTCGTCCCCGTTTCCCTCGCCGCCGCATGCGGTTAAGGCGGAAGACCCCGCCCCGGCAATCAGCAGAGCAAGAAATCGCCTACGCGGGAAATTAGACGTACGCACATCATTCGCAGCCTGATAGGTATTTATTACCTTACTAAGGTTACTTTTTGAATCATTCATTGGTAAATATTCCTGATTGACAATGTGACGCATTATATTCAGGAAATATATACCGTGCTTAGTGCCGTTAAATAACGCTAAAAACAGAAAGTAACCCGTATCAAATATTTGTATAACGAAACAAACTGTTACATTTGTTACCTTGGCACGGTAAAACGCCCTTCTTTAGGGGCTTATCGTCGAAGTCCGTTTTTGGTGCGTAGAATTCTTTCGCTATCGCTCTATCTCGCGAACGCTTTGCCTCGTATTGGCAGCACGCTGAGCGCGTCGCAACCGCCTGCTTGATTCTTTGAGTGGCTTCTTGCATTTAGCGCCACCATCAAAGGCCGTACCACTAGACCAGATCGCGCCACAAGCCGATGGCCTCCGTGTGTATCCGCAGTCAACCGATTGGCATAGATATCTGCTCACGTAGGCGCATCTATGGGTCGGCGAGCCCGGCACCCACGAGAATGGCCGCGGATCCAAGCGCTTGAACGGGTGGCAAAGCCCGGACAACAGCGGTAATGAAGCAATACAAATTTGATCCGGCGCGGCGAGTCTGCGGCGACACTCCGAGGCTCAATGGCCGCACGTGCCGCATGGGTCCCCGATCAACTGCTGGCCCAGATGCAGAACATGGGTGCCGAGTCGATTCTCGATGAATCGGGCTTGACTGGCCTGCTCAAGAAGCAACTCGCCGAGCGCATGAGCGTGCGCGAGATCCAGGGCCATCTGCTGGAGCTGTACGGGCTGTGGGTGTCGCCGGACCTGATTTCCACCGTCACCGATGAAGTGCTGGCCGAGATCGAGCAATGGCAGCAACGACCGCTCGAGGCGATGTATCCGATCGTGTATTTTGACGCGCTGCGGCTGAAGATTCGCGACGAAGGCACGGTCAAAAACAAGGCGGTGTACTGGCACTGGGTATCCGCGCCGATGGCCGCAAGGAAGTGCTGGGCCTATGGATCGAGCAAACCGAGGTCTGGCTGAAGGTCTTCAACGAGTTGAAGAACCGCGGTTTGCACGACATCCTGATTGCGGTGGTCGATGGCTTGCGCGGCTTCCCCGAAGCGATCGAGGCGGTTCATCCGGCCGCCCAGATCCAGACCTGCATCGTGCATCTGATCCGCAATTCGCTAAATCTGCCACGGCCGAAGCGGCGGCAGCCGCGCTTGACGCATTCTCTCAAAGCGACTGGGGCCGCAAATTTCCACCGTGGTGGCAATATGGCAGAGTCAATGGGAACAGGCGATCCCGTTCTTCGCCTATCCGCCCGAGGTGCGTGGCGAGGGAGCGTGAGGCACCGGCTATATCATGCCGAATACCAACGCCATTGAAAGCATGCCCATGCAGTTGCGCAAGATCGTCAAGAACCGCGGCCACTTCCCCAGCGACGAAGCCGCCAGCAAGCTGCTGTATCTGGCCTTGCGCAACATCGAAGGATTGGAAGATGCCGCCTATCACTTGGCGGCAAGCGGTCAATCAGTTCGCCATTCTGTTCGGCGAGCGGTTCACCAGCGCCATTATCTGAGGTTATTAATCGGCCTCAGCACGCGAAATTTCTGACACGCTCCTCGGCCATCATCTGCGCGGACGGCACCTAGACGATTCAAGAGTTTGAAGGCTTCCCGACGGCATACCGTACGTTTGGCGACGGCTCTGCGCCCTTTGACGAAACCCGCCCACGCCACGAACAGCTCCTCAGGCGCATCGCCGCATGGTCGTTTCCTGAAGCGAGCGCACCAAACGAAACGACCACCGCCTCCCTTGCCCGTTCCATTTTCCACGTCAAAACTCAGCCGCTTTTATGTCCGCCCCCACCCGAACTACAATCTACCCCGCCGATCCCATCCGAAAATCCCGCCGCCTATGCGCCCCCGCCTTTCACTGCTCCTCCCCCTGCTAGCCCTCGCCGCCTGCGCCAGCAAGGACGCGACTCAAGCCCCAAGCTACCAGCAGGAGCTCTTCAGCACCGGTCCGAGCCCTTACGCGCGCAACTTCGACGCCCCCGCGAGCGAAGCCTGCGAAGCCGCCCGCCGCGCGCTCTTGTCGCAGGGATTCATGACGACGCTCGCCCAGCCCGATACCGTCGATGCCAACAAAAACTTCCAGCCGTCGTCGGAGAAGCACGTGGTAGTGTCGTTTCACGTCGTCTGCACGCCGGGCGAGAACGCAACCAACACGAGCATCGCGTACGTGAACGCCGTCCAGGACGGCTACGCGCTCAAGAAAAGCGACACGTCGGCGAGCGTCGGCTTAAGCGTCCTCGGCTCGCTGTCGCTGCCGATCCGCTCGAACAGCGACGCGATGGTGAAGATTTCGAGTGAAACGGTGCCCGCAGGCAAGTTCTACGAGCGTTTTTTCACGCTGATGAGCCACTACCTGCACACCGTGCCGCGCAGCTCACCCGTCCTCGGCGACGACATCAAGACGCGCACCCTCGCGCCCTCGCTGATCCTCACCTTGCCCGAACTCACGCCGACGTCGATCGTCGTGCAAGCCCCCGCTGCCGCCGCCACGGCGATCCGCGCATCGGATGCGATCGCCGCCTCGGCGCCCGTCGCTGCGTCTTCGCCGACCACCGCGCAATAACCGCAGGCGAAGTCCTTTCGAATTGTTCCCCGTCGTGACCGCGCGTGACCCTCGTTACGCGCGTCACGCTCAGCCGCTCCCCCACGACCCGCATCGCACAAGGCCCGCGCGTCCCATCCCGCGCCGCGCCGCGCGTTACATCGCGCCGTCTCGATAAAACACCGTAACGAAAGCCGTCACAGCGCGAGCCAATCCCTGCGTTCTAATGGCGCCCTCCGATTGATCCGCGTCGACCGATCGATCGAATAACGGAGCGGCACGACCGGCACGACGCCGTCCGCCCGCTCGGTTACCCAACTGTATTTTCGGAGAACGGCAATGAAGAAATCTCTCATCACGCTCGGCGCACTTGGCGTGTTCGGCACCGTCGCGGGCGCGGCGCATGCGCAGAGCAGCGTCACGCTGTACGGCCTGATCGACGCGGGCCTCACCTACACAAACAATCAAGGCGGCGCCCACAACGTCCAGGCGACGAGCGGCGCTGTCAACGGCAGCCGCTGGGGTCTGCGCGGCGCGGAAGATCTCGGCGGCGGCCTGAAGGCGATCTTCACCCTCGAAAACGGCTTCAACATCATGAACGGCAAGCCGGCCAGAACAGCCGCGAGTTCGGCCGGCAGGCGTTCGTCGGCTTGTCGAGCACGCAATACGGCGCGGCGACGCTCGGCCGCCAGTACGATTCCGTCGTCGATTACCTCGGCCCGCTCGCGCTCACCGGCACGCAGTACGGCGGCACGCAGGCCGCCCACCCGTTCGACAATGACAACCTCGACAACTCCTTCCGCGTCAGCAACTCGGTCAAGTACCAGAGCGTGAACTACGGCGGCTTCAAGTTCGGCGGTCTGTACGGCTTCTCGAACGACGCGGGCGGCTTCGCGACGAACCGCGCGTACAGCGTCGGCACGTCGTACAACTATGGCCCGTTGAACGTGGCCGCCGGCTACATGCAGCTGAACAACTCCGGCGCGACACTCAACTCGAGCGGCGCCGTCAGCGACGACGCCACCTTCACCGCCGGCCGCCAGCGCACCTTCGGCGCGGGCATCAGCTATGCGTTCGGCGCGGCGCAGGCGGGTTTCGTCTTGACGCAGACGCGGCTCGATGACGCCACCGGCATCGGCGCATCGGCATCGGGGACGACGAACGGCATCACCCTCACCGACGGCAGCGCGCGCTTCACGAACTACGAAGTGAACGGGCGCTACAACTTCACGCCGGCGTGGTCGCTGTCGGGCGCGTACACGTTCACCGACGGCCGCATCGACGGCGTCAGTCCGAAGTGGAACCAGGTGAGCGTGCAGACGGCCTATGCGCTGTCGAAGCGGACCGATGTCTATCTGCAGGGCGTCTACCAGCACGTCAGCGACACGGGCGACTCGGGCATCACGGCGGCGATCAACGGGTTGTCGGCGTCGTCGTCGAACAGCCAGGTCGCGGCGACGGTCGGCCTGCGTCACCGGTTCCAACCCTTATCACGGGAGCGGGAGCGGAAAGCGGCGCGTCGCGCGAGAGGCGATGCGCCAGCAAAAACGGCCCGATCGGATCACTCCGATCGGGCCGTCTTCGTTAAAGAACCTCAATCTGGCACGTTCACGGCCCCATTCGTTACCGTAATCGCATCCCCGGCCGGATTCGCCGAGATCGGCGGCAGATTCGCCGTCGTCAGCGCGGGCGCCGCGCCCGGCGTGCCGCCGCGCGGCGTCGTGTGAACCACTTGCGACGGCGGCAGCGCCGTGCCGTTCTTTAGATGGTTCCACATCAGGTTCAGCGCCTGGATGTTGTAGTAATGCACCGGCACGAACCGCGTGTCGAAGCCCGCGACGCCGAGGAACGCATCGAAATGCTGTCCGTTCGTGATTTCGTAGAACGCGAGCTGGCTCGACTTGCCCTCCGCCACCTGATTCGCCCCGAGATATGGCCGCGACGCGTGGTTGATCGGCACGAGCGCATCGGCGCGTCCCTGCACGATGATCGCGGGCTTGCCGCGCAGATTCGCCTTCACGCGGATCGCGTTGACGTTCGCGAGCATCGTCGGGTTCGAGGTCGTCCAGAGCGTGCGCAGGCACGCCGCGCCCGCGTAGCTCGCGTCGGCGGTGGCGAAACGGTGATCCGCCGCGCCCGAATTCCCCGCGTTGTAGACGAGATTCACGCCGTTGGTCGGGGGCACGCCGTTACCGTTGCCGAAGACGGTCGGCATCGGCGAGACGAGCGGCGTGACGCCCGCCGCGCCCGTCAGCGGATTGGTCGTGCCGAAGCTGAAGTTGCAAAGATTGTCGGCGACGCTCGCCTGCATGTACGCGTTCGCGTACGTCACGGCGACCGCCGGCACCGCCTGCGAGTCCCACATCGGCGCCTGCAGCGTGTCGGAATCCGGCTGGTAGCCTGCCTGATGCAGCTTCGAAAGCGCATCGTTCGCCTGGCTCGCGGTGTTGCCGCCGGAGATCAGCCCGCCCACGGCCAGCGACGCGCAGCGCGCCGTGCGGATCGCGTTGGTCGTCGCGACGGGCAACGCGCTCAGATACGGCGCGCCGGCAGCGGCCGTCGCAAGCGCGGCGCACGGTTGCAGCAGGTTGGCGTAGGTCGTGTAGTCGGCGAGCGGCGAGCCGAACGCGCCGACCGGCACGCCGCCCTGCCGCACCGACACCTGCGACGGCAGCGTGAAATTGATCTGCGGCTCGCCGACGACGACCGCCGTGATCCACCCGTCGCTGTCCTGCTCGGCGGCCGCGAGCGCCGCGCCGCCGCCGTTGCTCACCGATGCCGCGATCGTCGTCACGCTCCCTTTGCCGTAACGCACCTTGCGCGTGGTGCCGTCGAGCGTGCCGTACGAGTCGTTGAGCGCCCAGTACGCGAACTGAATCGCCTGAAGTGTGTTGTTGCCCCAGTCCTTCTCGGGATTCTGCTGCGAATGCGCGTGCTTGAACGCGTAGCGGTTCGGGAAATTCGTGTTGAAAGCCGATATCGACGTCGAGCCGAGGTTCGCCGTGAAAATGCTGGTCTTGCCGGCGGCATTCGCACCGAGGAGCGTGCCGTCGATGAGCGTGACGAGGTTGGTCGCGAGTTCGTGCGCGCCGTTGCCGCTGCCCTTGTCGGTGTAGGCGAACGCGCAGCCGCGTTTCAGGCCCCATTCGCCCGCGGCCGAAATCGCGCCGTACACGCCGCGCGATCCGGACGATGCCGCCGTCACGATGCACGGCTGGTCCGGATTGAAGCTCGCCGGAATCTGCACCATCAGGCTGACGTTTTTCGTGCCGCTGCCGTCGTCGGCGAAGGCGAGGTATTCCTTGCCGGCGATCTTGCCTTCGCCGAGTGTGTCCCCGCCGTTCAGGTCGACGTTCGGCCCCCAAAATCGTCCGTAGCCGCCGTTCGCCGTCATGTCGACGAGCGCGCGGTAGTTCGAATAGATCGCGAGACGGCGGAGTTCAGCGGCCGTGGGTTGCAGCGCGTTGGCGATCGTGGGCGCTGTCGCCGAGGCGAGGCCGGTCTTGCCGAGGCCGGCGGTCAGCAGATCGTCGGTCGAGCCGTCGTAGGTCAGCGTCTTTACCGATCCAGAGACGAAATTCGGCAGCGTGTTGTTCGAGCCGGTGCCGCCGTTGTCGTCGTCGCTGCTTCCGCACGCGGCGAGCGTCATCGCGCCGGCGAGGGCGAGCGCGGTCAGGCATGGAACCCGTGAGAGTGTCGTCATTAGCAGTCTCCGTCATTTTTTTGTTGGAACCGGGCCTGACGGCTCGGTGAATGCTCGGTGAATGTTTCCGCAGAACGCGAAAACGGTGAGGCAGACGCAAATTCCACGCCCGTGCGGGCGATTTTCTTTAAAGACGCAGTCACACGCCGCGCACTCTCAGCGTGATCAAAGCCAGCCCCGACGCGCCGCCGCCACGCTTCAGACAAATCGTCTTCCGCGCGGAGGCGATCGCAGCGCAACCCGTCAGGCCGTGAGCCCCGGCGACGCCGCGCGATGCACGACGACGCCCCTCGACTCTTTAGCCCCCTCCGCCTTGCACGCCGAGCGTGATCTTGTTCGATACGGACGTGACGCCCGCGACGCCCTTCGCGACTTCCTCGGCCTGGCCGATCTGGCTGCCGTCCGGCACGGTGCCGGTCAGTGTCACTGCGCCGCCGCGCGCCCGAACGAAGACGTTCGACACGTCAAAACCCTGAGCCTTGGCCAAAGCCTTGCGCACGTCGAGACCGAGCTTGCGGTCGGTCTTCTTGGTCGCGCTCTTCTGGGCCTTGGCCGTTGCGGCGGAGTCGGTGGTCGTCGTGGCATCGCTTGACTGGGCATACGCGCTCGATGCCACCGCCACGCATACCACCACGCCCAGCGCCTTCAACATATCGACAGCTTTCATGATTTCTCCTTTTGCTTCGCTTTTGACTTCGCACAGTTGCTGCTTGAATCGGACCGCATCTACCTAGCGGCTTGGCTACGACATCGTGCGGCTCGCGCTTCGGGCTGCCTGCGCGGCCCGGCGACGGGTTCACGAACAGGCGGCCGGCGAACCGGCGGATGCGGCGACACGGTACTGCGAGAGACTGGCGAATGCAATGAATGCTCGGCCGATTGTCGGGCGTGGCCCGGCGGCTCAAATTGGGTGTGCTGCGTGTTCCTTTGCCGATTCCGTCGATCCACTCGCAGCGTCCGGCCTCGTCACCGACCCAAACTTCGGGCAGACGGCGCATGCAGGCGGACGCGCGTGCACTCGCACGGCGGCGAACGTCAATTTAATCCAGCGCGCCCAGAAGCGCAAAGCTTTTAACAAGACACGAAGCCCTTAGGCCAAAGGCGCGGGGCGTGCCAACCGGCCCATTTCGGGACGCCGGCCGAGCGGTTACCGTGATCCGGCGCCGATTCGATCTCATGTACCATCGACGGAACCGGCATCGAACGCCGCTCGATGCCACTTGCCGCGTTTTCAGCGTTTGCGTACGCGATCAGGGTTCCTTTCAGGCTGATTACGAATCAGCCGCCGCACTCCCGCCTCACGGACCACCGACGACGAGATGAGCCAGCCTTCAGCACCCGAACCCGGACGCCCCACCGGTCGCAAACCTCCGCCGCGCATCGTCGCGCGGTTCGTCGCGATCTCGTGGCGCGACCTCGCGCTCACGTTCGTGCCGATCCTGCTCGTGAGCGCCGCCGCGATCTACCTCGCCGTGCGCCTGATCCAGCCCGCGCCGCCGAATTCGCTGACGATGGCCGCGGGCACGAAAGGCAGCTCGTTCTGGAACAACGCGCAAAAGTACAAGGCGATCCTCGCGCGCAACGGCGTCACGCTGAACGTGCTGGAGACGCAAGGCTCGCTGGACAACCTGCGCCGCCTGAGCGACCCGAAATCGAAGGCGGACGTGGGCTTCGTGCAGGGCGGCATCAGCGGCCCGGGCACGACGCATGACAATCTGATGTCGCTTGGCAGCGTGTCGTACGTGCCGCTCGCGATCTTCTACCACGGCGCGCCGGTCACGCGCCTCTCCGAACTCGCGGGCAAGCGGCTCGCGATCAGCGCCGAAGGCAGCGGCACGCGCGCGCTCGCACTCGCGCTGCTGAAGGCGAACGGCATCGAGCCCGGCGGCGACACTGAGCTTTTGCCGCTCGGCGGCGACGAAGCGGCGGAAGCGCTCGTGCAAGGCGAGGTCGACGCGGTCTTCCTCACCGGCGATTCCGCCCAGCCGCCGACGATGGGCAAGCTCAACCGGACGCCCGGCGTGCGCTTTTTCGACTTCACGCAGGCCGACGCCTACTCGCGCCGCTTTCCGTACCTGAACGTGATCGAACTGCCGATGGGCGCCTTCGATTTCGCGAAAAACCTGCCGCCGCGCCCGGTCCACATGGTCGCGCCGACGGCCGAGCTGATCGCCCGCGACGGCCTGCACCCGGCGCTCTCCGACCTGCTGATCGAAGCCGCGCGCGAAGTGCACGGCCGCGCGAACCTGATGCAGCGCGCGAACGAGTTTCCGGCGCCGCTCGTGCACGAATTCCGCATCAGCGACGATGCCGAGCGTTATTACAAATCGGGTAAGAGTTTTCTGTACCGCACGCTGCCGTTCTGGCTCGCGAGCCTGGCCGATCGCGTGATCGTGCTGCTGGTGCCGATCATCGTCGTGCTGATTCCGGGCTTGCGGCTCGTGCCGGGGCTGTATCGCTGGCGGGTGAAATCGCGCATCTACCGCTGGTATGGCGCGCTGATTGCAATCGAACGCGAAGCGATGAGCGATCCCGACCCGGCGCAGCGCGAGGCGCTGATCGACCGCGTCGATGCGATCGAAAACGCCGTCAACCGCATGAAAATGCCGCTCGCGTTCGCCGACCAGTTCTACGTGCTGCGCGAGCACATCGGCTTCGTGCGGCAGCGGCTGACGAACGCGCAGGCGGTAGCGCGCGAAGCGCATGCGGCGCCGGCATCGGCGAAGGAGGCTCGGCAGGCAACGGATACGGACGGCGTGACGTCGCGGGCAGACACCGCGTGACGCAACACTTAATATAGAAACGAGCAGATCGAATAACAGCGCGCTAGCCTTAAGCGTCAGGGAGAACAAACATGAGCGCCACGCGTTCCGCCGGTCCCGGCCAGTCGTATTTTTTCTTCGATTTCATTTCGCCGTTTTCCTACCTGCTGCTCGAACAGCACGAAAAATGGCCGGCGATCCCGTTCGAATTCACGCCCGTCGAACTGTACAAGCTGCTTGACCGTTGGGGCCAGCCGCACGCCGCGACCATTCCGTCGAAGCGCGTCTTCACCTATCGGCACGCGCTTTTTCGCGCCGAGCAACTGGGCATTCCGTTCAAGATGCCGCCGTCGCATCCGTTCGATCCGGGCAAGGCGCTGCGTCTAGCGGTCGCGGCCGGGAGCAACATTACGACCGTGCGCGATATTTTTCGCTTCATCTGGCGCGACGGCCGCGATCCGTCGACTCCTGAGGGTTTTCGCGACCTGTGCGAGCGCATTGGCGTGGCGGATGGCGCGCGGCTGATCGAGCAGGAGGAAACGAAGGCGAAACTGCGCGCGAATAACGATCTCGCCGTGTCGCTCGGCGTGTTCGGCGTGCCGACCTTCGTCGTCAACGACCAGATCTTCTGGGGCGAAGATACGCTGCCGATGGTGCTCTACGTCGCGCGCTCGCCGAACTGGCTCGACGGCACGGAAGTGAAGCGCATCAGCAGCCTGCCGATGGCGCCGACGGACGCGGATTTTAGTTAGTCGCTGGCGGCTGGGGTGGGTTTGTTGAACACCGTTTGATGCGCTTAGGCTTCTATGGAACTTGCTTTCTTTTTGGTCTATCTGCTCTGCCCCGGACAGGGGCAGAGCAGATAGACCGATATCAAAACAAGTTTCATGGGAGCACAGGCGAATCAAACGGTGTAAACAACAATCCAAGCGCCAGCGAATACCCCGTCCGCCTATGCCATGCATAGCGCGCACGCTATGGCTTTGCGGGCCGGATCGGCATAACTTCACATATCCCCGCCTCCGTCCGCGCCTGCATCGAAACCGCCGTTCATGAACGAAATCGCCGACTCCCTCGACATCTGGCTGATCCGCGTCTTGCGCACCTTGCTGCTCGAACGCAGCGTGACGCAGACCGCGCAGCGCCTCAACCAGACGCAGCCGGCGATCAGCACCGCGCTCAGGCGCCTGCGCGAAATCCTGAACGATCCGATCCTGGTACGCGGCAAACAGGGCATGGTGCCGACGGAATACGGCGAATCGCTGCTCGCACCCGCGCAGCGCGCCTTGCGCGAGGTGGAATTCGTCGCGACGCCGCACGGCGATTTCGATGCCGCCAGTTCGCGCCGCACGTTCCGTCTTTCCGCGCCCGATTACCTGAACGATTTCTTCATGCCGACGCTCATCGGCGCGTTTCGCGAGGCGGCGCCGCACGCGCGGCTGGAAATCGAGTCGCTCAATCCGATGCGCGATCACGAACGCGCGCTCGACGAAGGCGAAATCGATCTGGTCGTCGCGAACTGGACGAAGCCGGAAGCGCGTTTCGCGCGCCAGGATCTTTTCACCGACGTATTCGTCTGCCTGATGCGCGCCGATCACCCGCTCGCCCGCGAGCCGCTGACGGTCGAGCGCTACGCCATGGCCGCGCATCTCGCGCCGACACCCTACAGCGGCGCAAAACGCCATCCGATCGATATCGGGCTGGAGCGCGCGGGCGTGCATCGGCGCGTCGTCGCGACGATTCCCTACTTCGGGCTCGTGCCGCAGGTGCTGATGCAATCGGACCTGATTTTCACGGCCCCGCGCCGCTTCGCGCAGCACTATGCCGAGATCCTGCCGCTCGCCGTGCTGGAATCGCCCGTGCCGTTTCCGCGCATCAAGTGCTACCAGCTTTCGCTGCCGCAGCCCGACCAGCCGACCGATGTCGCGTGGCTGCGCGGCCTGCTGGCGGAGGTATCGGAGAAAATGACGGGGAAAAAAGCCGGCGCCGTGACGGGCTAGGCTAGGCGGCGAGCAGTTCGATATGAACGCGCCGGCCGAGCGCGGTGGCGATATTGACCAGCGCGTCGAGCGAAAAGCGCGCGACGCGGCCTTGCAGCAAGTCGGTGATGCGCGGTTGCGTGACGCCGCAGCGGCGGGCCGCTTCGGCCTGCGTCCATCCGCTGCCCGCGACGATCTCCGCGAGTTGCCGGATCAGGAAGGCGCGCGCCTGCAGGTTGGCCGCCTCTTCGGGCGTGTCGCCGAGCGCGGCGCAGACGGTGGCAAAGGTATCCGGTTCGGTTCGGGCTTTCGTCATGTGAACGTTAGGAATCCAGGTGGGTGTGGATTCTAAGCGAAGTCCGAAGCCGCCAGCCCCTTTATGCCGTTACGCGCGCCGCCCCCTCCACCGTGCACTGCACGCGCAGCAACTGCGCCGTGACCGCAAGCGCAATCGACGGCGGCGCCTTGTCGACGATGCCTTCCACGCCGATCGGGCACGTCATCTCGGTGAGTCTTTCCTCGGCGACGCCGCGATCCATCAGACGGCGCTCGAACTTCACGCGCTTCGTCTTCGAGCCGATCATGCCGAAATACGTGAAGTCGTTGCGCCGCATGATGCGCTGCGCAAGCGAAAAATCGAGCGAATGGTCATGCGTCATCACGAGGAAATACGCGCCCGGCGGCGCTTCGTCGACGATCGCGTCGGGCAGGTCGGTCGGCTCGATCTGCACGTTCGCGGGCACTTCGTCGGGGAACAGTTCGTCGCGCGCATCGACCCATTGCACGACGCAGGGCAACGTGCCGAGCACCTTCACGAGCGCGTGGCCCACGTGTCCCGCGCCGAACAGCACGACGTGCATCATGACCGTGCGCTCCTCACCGCGTTGACCGCCCTCAGGATTTCCTCGGCGGTGGCCGGCGCGTTCAGCGGCGGATTCACCTTGTAATCGCCGACAGCCGCGACCGCATCGCGGATCGCGAAGAACACCGAGAACGGCAACAGCAGCGGCGGCTCGCCGACGGCCTTCGACTTGTGGATGCTGTCCTCGACGTTGCGATTCTTGAACAGGTTCACGCGGAAGTCGGCGGGCGTGTCGTTGACGGTCGGAATCTTGTAGGTCGAGGGAGCATGCGTCATCAGCTTGCCGCCCGCGTTCCACCACAGTTCCTCGGTCGTGAGCCAGCCCATGCCCTGCACGAACGCGCCTTCCACCTGGCCCTTGTCGAGCGCGGGATTGAGCGAATCGCCGACGTCGTGCAGCGCGTCCGCGCGCAACACCCGCATCTCGCCGGTGAGCGTATCGATCACGACTTCCGATACCGCCGCGCCGTACGAGTAGTAATAGAACGGCCGCCCCTGCAGCGTCGCCTGATCCCAGTACAGCTTGGGCGTCGCGTAGAAGCCGTCGGACCAGAGCTGCACGCGCGCCAGATACGCCTTCGCGACGACTTCGCCGAACGGAATCGCATCGTCGCCGACGATCACGCGGTCGCTCGCGAAGCGCACTTGCGCCGCCGTCACCTCGCCCGCGCCGAACTTCTCGGCGGCGAATTTAGCGAGCCGTTCGCGCAACTGGCGGGCGGCGTCCTGCGCGGCCTTGCCGTTGAGGTCGGTTCCCGTCGATGCCGCCGTCGCCGACGTGTTCGCCACCTTGCTCGTATCGGTCGCCGTCACGCGCACGCGCTCGAAATTGATGCCGAGTTCATGCGCGACCACCTGCGCGACCTTCGTGTTCAGACCCTGCCCCATTTCGGTGCCGCCGTGGTTCACGAGGATCGAGCCGTCGGTGTAGATGTGGACGAGCGCGCCCGCCTGGTTGAAGTGCTGCACGTTGAAAGCGATGCCGAACTTGACCGGCGTGAGCGCGAGGCCCTTCTTCAGGATCTCGTTCTTCGAGTTGAATTCGCGAACGGCCTCGCGGCGGCGGCGGTATTCGCTCGTCTCGGCGAGTTCAGCGAGCAGTTCAGGCAGGACGTTGTCCTCGACCGTCTGGCCGTACGGCGTGCGGTTGTTCTCCGTCTTGCCGTAGAGATTATTGAGACGCACGTCGAGCGAATCCATGCCGAGCGAGCGCGCGACGTTATCGACGATATATTCGATGCCGAACGCGCCCTGCGGCCCGCCGAAGCCGCGAAACGCGGTATTCGACTGCGTGTTGGTCTTCCCGCAATAGCCTTCGATATGCACGTCGGGCAGCCAGTACGCGTTGTCGAAGTGGCAGACGGCGCGCGTCATCACGGGGCCCGACAAGTCGGCGGAAAAGCCGCAGCGCGAAGTCATGTCGACCGAGACGCCGTCGATCACGCCGTCGTCCCGATAGCCGACTTCGTACGCGAAGTGGAAATCGTGGCGCTTGCCGGTGATCATCATGTCGTCGTCGCGGTCGGGGCGCAGCTTGACCGGGCACAGGAGCTTCCACGCGGCGAGCGCGGCGCAGCACGCGAAGATGCCCGACTGCGATTCCTTCCCGCCGAAGCCGCCGCCCATCCGGCGGCACTCGACCAGCACGTTATGCGACGCCACGTTCAACACGTGCGCGACGAGATGCTGCATTTCGGTCGGATGCTGCGTCGAGCAGTAGACGTGCATGCCGTCGTCGTCCTTAGGCACGGCATAGGCGATCTGGCCTTCGAGATAGAACTGCTCCTGGCCGCCGAGCAGCATTTCGCCGCGCTCGTGGTGCGCGGCGTGCGCCATCTTGCCGGCGGCGTCGCCGCGCGAGAGCTTGAGCGGCTTCAGCACATACGATTCCGCTTTGCGCGCGTCCTGCGCGGTCAGCACGGCGGGCAGGTCCTCGAATTCGATCTGCGCACGACGAGCGGCGAGCCTGGCGGCATCGTGCGAGGTAGCGACGACGATGAACATCGGCTGCCCGACGAACTGCACGATGCCGTCGGCGAGCACCGGATCGTCGTGGATGATCGGGCCGCAGTCGTTGACGCCGGGAATGTCGTCGGCGGTGAAGACGGCGACCACGCCCGGCGTCGCGCGCACGGCGTCGAACTGCATCGACACGATCTTCGCGTGCGCTTTCGTGCTCAACCCGAGCGCGGCATGCAGCGTGCCCGCGACGACTGGGATGTCGTCGGTGTAGCTGGCGCGGCCGCTGACGTGCAAATGCGCCGATTCATGCGCGCGCGATACGTGGACCTGCTTGAACGCGTCGATTTCGGTGGCGAGCGACTGCGCGTCGGTGATGAAGGCTTCGGCTTGCTGGTTCATGTTGTTGGTCTCCTCTTACTGCACTTCGACAAGCTGAATGGCGCGGACATCGAGCGCGTGCTTCGGCAGCGGGTCATGCGGACGTGTCTCCAGCCAGAAGCGATACATCAGGCTCTTCGCGGTGTCGAGGCGGTAGTTGCTGCTCGCGCGCATGTCGGTGAGCGGCGCGTAGTCCTTGCCCAGCGCGAGCATCGCGGCCTGGGCCGTGGCTTCGTGCCACAGTGCGTCGTCGAGCACGGCTTCGGCGTGCGCGGCGCGCTTGGGCGTCGCGGCCATCCCGCCGAACGCGATGCGCGGCTCGCGGATCATGTCGCCGTCCGCGATGAACGAAAACGCGGCGCAGACAGCGGAAATGTCCGAATCGAAGCGCTTCGAAAGTTTGTAGGTGCGAAATTGCAGCTTTGCACGGGCGCCGGTGCGCGTCGGCACCTTCAGGCCCGCGACGAATTCGTGCTCGGCCATGTCTCTCTTCTGATACGCGAGGTAGAGGTCTTCGAGCGGCATTTCGCGCTCGCCGTCCGCGCCATGCAACACGACACGCGCGCCCAGTGCGATCAGGCCGGGCATCGAATCGCCGATCGGCGAGCCGTTCGCGACGTTTCCGCCGATCGTGCCTGCGTTGCGGATCGGCAACGATGCAAAGCGCTGCCACATCTCGGTCAGCTCCGGATACTGCTTCGCAAGCTCCGCATACGCGCGCTCGACCGTGACGCCCGCACCTATCTCGATCCATTCGTCCGACGTTTCGCAACGCTGCAACTCGGCGATCTGGCCTACGTAGACAATGTCGCCCAGATCGCGCATCTGCTTCGTCACCCAGAGGCCCACGTCGGTGCTGCCCGCGAGGATGCGCGTTGTCGGCCGCTCGGCCTTCAGTTGCGCGAGCGCTTCGACCGTGCGCGGCGCATCGAAGCGATGGCCGGCGTGTTCGTAGTGGAAGGTGTCGTCGCGTTTGAGCGAGGCGAGCGTGCGCGCCAGGGCTTCGACATCGACCGGCGCCTTCGGGCCGGGTGTCGTGAACATCTGCTCGGCGGCATCGACGATCGGCTTGTAGCCGGTGCAGCGGCACAGGTTGCCTGTCAGCGCGTTGCTGATTTCCTCGCGCGACGGAACCGTCTTGTGCGCGCATTGTTTTGCGTTCGTCGCATGGCCGTGCTTTTCATACAGCGACCACATCGACATCACGAAGCCCGGTGTGCAGAAGCCGCACTGCGATCCATGGCACTCGACGAGCGACTGTTGCACCGGATGCAACGATCCGTCGGGTTGACGCAAATCCTCGACGGTGAAAAGCGCCTTGCCGTCGAGCGTCGGCAGGAACTGGATGCACGCGTTCACCGCCTTGAACGCGACGCCGCCCGCCGCATCCGGCTCGCCGATGACGACCGTACACGCGCCGCAGTCGCCTTCCGCGCAGCCTTCCTTCGTGCCGGTGCAGCGCGCGTCCTCGCGCAGATACTGCAGGACGGTGCGCGTTGTGGACGCGTTGCTTACTTCGCGGATCACGTTGCGGTGGTAGAAGCGGATCGGCTGGCTCATATCGTGTCTCTCGCGGGGGCGTTATTGACTGAATCTGGCTGGTTGCGCAGGGCTTGCGCAGCCTGTGGCGATGGTCCGAAAACTATCACCGACAAAAACCACAACCCATAGGCGGCACAGGATGAACGACATACTCCTGTCCCAATATGCTCGCAAGTCCTTGTGCATCAAGCGTTTGCGACCGGTCTCCAATACGCGCAAACACCTGTTTTGGTCTATCTGGTTACAAAATCCGAAGTACGCTGCATCGCAACATATGGGAGAATCATGACTCCCGGCCGAATTCAACCCGCAGTTACCCTATGCCCACCGACTCTTCCGCCACGCGTCCCAGCGACCTCGCCATCACCGGACGCATCGTGTCCGTCGTCGTCTTCACCTTCCTCTGCTATCTGACCATCGGCATCCCGCTCGCGGTGCTGCCGGGTTTCGTGCATACGGACCTCGGCTACGGATCGGTGATGGCGGGCGCGGCGATCAGCGTCCAGTACTTCGCCACGCTCGCCTCGCGTCCGCTCGCGGGCCGTACCGCTGACACGCTCGGGCCGAAGAAGACGGTGCTCTACGGCCTCACGGCGTGCGCGGTGAGCGGCGTATTCCTGCTCGGGTCGGCGCTCGCGGCGCAGTGGCACGCGGTCAGTCTCGTGCTGTTGATCGTCGGGCGCCTCGTGCTCGGCTTCGGCGAGAGCTGGGTCGGTACGGGATCGATCACGTGGGGCATCGGGCGCGTCGGGGTATCGAATAACGCGAAGGTGATTTCGTGGAACGGCATCGCCACCTATGGCGCGCTCGCGATCGGTGCGCCGCTCGGCGTCGCGATCCATAACGCGATTGGTTTCGCTGCGCTCGGGTTTATCGTGATAGGGCTCGGCCTCGTCGGCTACTGGCTCGCGACGCGCATGGCGCCCGTGCCGGTCGTGCACGGTGAGCGGCTGTCGTATCGCAGCGTGTTCTTCCGCGTGCTGCCGCACGGCATCGGCCTCGCGCTCGGCTCGGCGGGCTTCGGCGCGATCGCGACCTTCATCACGCTCTTCTACGCTGCGCACAACTGGCCGAACGCTGCGCTCTCGCTCACCGTGTTCGGCACGATGTTCGTCGGCGCGCGGCTGCTCTTCGCGAACACGATCAAGACCTACGGCGGTTTTCGCGTGGCGATCGTGTCGTTCGCGTTCGAATGCGCGGGCTTGCTGATGCTGTGGCTCTCCGCCGATCCCGCATTCGCGCTGGCCGGCGCCGCGCTGACAGGCTTCGGTTTCGCGCTCGTGTTCCCGGCGCTGGGCGTCGAGGCGGTCGGCCTCGTGCCGCCTGCGAGCCGTGGCGCGGCGCTGTCGGCTTATTCGGTATTCCTCGATTTGTCGCTCGGGCTGACCGGGCCGCTCGCGGGCTATGTCGCGGGCGAGTTCGGCTATGGCTCGGTGTTTCTGTTCGCCGCGGTGGCGGCGGCGCTGGCGGTGGCGCTGTCGATCGCGCTTTATATGCGCACCGGACGCGGCGTCGGCGGACCGGCGACGGTTTGATTGCTTGTGACTGACAGAAACGCTCGCTTCGGCGAGCGTTTTTGTTGGAGCGCGCGATTCGCATGTCGAAGCATCGGATTTCTATCCTTCACACGAATAGCAGCACCGCAAACACGCTGGACAGGGATTTGTGTCGATGAAACTATAGACGTGTAGCAGTCGCGTCGAGACCATCGATAGACGTTTACGAAACGATGCGTCGAACGAGCGCGCTTGCCCGTCGCGCCACGCACGCAACGCATTGCTTAGTCAAAAACGAAGTGAACATTTGAGTGATCGCCGGGTCCGAATGTGAAATTCGAACGAGTAGCGCAAGCCGCGCGCACGGCATTGAGATACCCTCTTGTAATTGGCTGGTGAATTGCCCCGTGCGAAGAGGGACCCTATCCCGCGGCGCCGCCGCTTCGGACAGCGCCCACGGCGTTCGCCGGATACGGCATCGACAACAACACATTCAAAACAGGTGAGCGCAAATGGTTCAGAAACCCGACGAACCTCAGTACGATCTGCTCAACGCCGCCCGGGAAGAGCGCGTGCGCGTGGCCGTATTTCTCGTCAATGGCATCCGCTTGGTGGGCTATATCGAATCGTTCGACCGGCACGTCGTGATCCTGCGCGCGCCGACGGGCGTGCAGGTCGTCTACAAGCACGCCATCTCGACGATCCAGCCGGACACCGGCAAGCCGCCGACCAACCGCCGTCACGACACGCCGCATGGCGAAGACCGGCCGCCAAGGCGCACGGGCCCCGGCGACGGACATCGACAAGGGTGAATTACAGGCAAGCGCGCGCTGTCATCCGAGTGACACGCGCGTGTCATGGCTAGTTTGTTTCGGCGGTCTCGATCCACGGACGGCGCGACAGTACTTCGCGCAGCACCGCCACCAGTTCCTTTTCGCCTGGATGGAAGCCCCATTTGCTGGTGCCGGCCGCCATCGAAATCATGCTCCACGAGTGCGGCGGAAACCATTCGAACAGCACGGCGCCATTCTCGATGACGCGCAGGCGTGCTGTATCCCGATCGAAATCCGCGCTTACGGTGGTTCCTTTGTGTTGCGTGCTTGCGCGAGTCAGGCGGTTCAGCATCGATCGCTCCTTGGTCTTACCGCGCGCGTCTGCATGGCGGTATTCACGCCGGAAAGCCAACGGTCGTCATGAAGACTTTCGGCGCGTACCGTCATCAGACACGCGACGCAAATTCGCGTCGGTGCGCTAAAGGACATAGCGCGAAATGGTGGGTATTTACAGCATTTCGAGCGAACGTTTGGCTTTCGGCGGCTTGAATTGAGCGTCGATTTTGGCGAGTTCGTCGACGGATAGTTCTAGTTCCGCCGCCGCGCGATTTTCCTTCAGATGCGCCACGTTCGACGCCTTCGGAATCGAGCACACTTGCGGCTGTTGCATCAGCCACGCGAGCGCAATCTGGAACATCGATACACCGCGCGCCGCCGCGATGTCATCGAGCACGCTCTTCTTCGGCAGACGCGCATGATCAACGGGGCTGTACGCCATTGCGGGCAATCCGCGTTCGCGCAGCCACGGCAGCAGGTCGAATTCCGGTCCGCGGCGCACGACGTTATACAGAACCTGATTCGTCGCGCAGGCGTCGCCGCTCGCGAGATCGAAGAGTTCTTCCATGTCGTCGGTGTCGAAGTTGCTCACGCCCCAGTGGCGGATCTTGCCGTCGCGCTTGAGCTTTTCGAAGCCCGCGACCGCGCCTTTCAGGTCTTCGCCGCCACGCCAGTGCAGCAGGTACAGGTCGATCCGGTCGGTTTTCAGGCGCTTCAGGCTGCGCTCGCACGCCGCCTGCACGCCGCGTTCCGTGCCGTTGTGCGGATACACCTTGCTGACGAGAAAGAGGTCGTCGCGCACGGACCCCAGCGCTTCGGCGATCAGCTTCTCGCTTTCGCCGTCGCCATACATTTCGGCGGTATCGATGAGCGTCATGCCGAGTTCGACGCCCGCGCGCAGCGCCGCGATTTCTTCCTGCCGCGCGTTGGGCCGCTCACCCATTTCCCAGGTGCCCTGCCCGAGTTTCGGAATCGCCTCGCCGGTGGGCAAGGTGACGGTTTCAATCGATCGAGTCATCGTGAGTCCTCCGTTGAACGGCTATCGTACTTCGGCCGCAACGGAGCGCATTGGTTCGCTCAAGTCGCTAAACCAGCCCGACGACGAGCGGCCCGAGCAGAGTCAGCAGGACATTGGCGAGCGCATAGGTGATCGCGAAGGGAATCGTCGGCACAGCGTTGCCGGCCTTGTCGAGCACGGCGCCGAACGCGGGATTCGCGCTGCGCGAGCCGGTGAGCGCGCCGGCTAGGATCGCTGCGTTGTCGTAGCGGAGCACGTAGCGGCCGAACAGCATCGTCAGCAGCAGCGGAAAGAGCGTGACGAACACGCCGAGCAGGAAGATCGTCATGCCGCTCTGCTGCACCGTGACGACCGCCTGCAGCCCCGAATTGATCCCGACGACCGCGACGAACGCAGCGAGCCCGAAGTCCTTCAGCAATTGCGACGCCGCCGACGGCATCACGCCGTACATCGGATGCTTGCCGCGCATCCAGCCGAACAGAAGCCCCGCCAGCAGGCATCCACCGCCCGAGCCGAGCGTAAGCGGAATGCCGCCGACATCGACCACGACGAGCCCCATCAGGAGCCCCAGCACGATGCCGACGCCCATGTAGATGAAATCCGTCTTGTTGGTGTACGGCAGCTCGTAGCCGGCGGCATCGACGGCGCGTTTCGTGTCCTGCGCCGAACCGAAGAAGGTGATCACGTCGCCGTGCTGGAGTTCGGTCTCGGGCAGCACCGGCAGCGGCCGGTCGACGCGCCGGATCTCGTGGATGAACACGCCGTGCCGCAAGTCGCGATCGACGGTGGCGCGCACGGCGGCGATCGTCGTGTGGTTCATGCCTTTGCGCGCGAACACACCCTGGCGGCGCTGCATGACGATACTCATGCCGTCGGTGTCGCCGACTTCCTCGCCGAGCTGCGACGCGGCGCCCACCATCACCTCGCGCCGCCCGACGACGAGCACGATATCGCCGGCTTCCAGCGTCAGGTCGGCACGCGGCTCGATCGCCTTGCCCGCGCGGCGGATGCGCTCGATCGTGATGAAATCGGCTTCGGCCGTCTCGACCTGCGCGACGGTGCGCCCTTTCGCGCCGAGCACGCGAAAGGCCCGGCCGACGAGCACCGGCAGCGTGGACACCTGCCCCTCGGCTGGCCCAGACGCGCCCGCGAGGGACTTTTCCGCTTCGAGCGCCGCGTCGCGCAGATTCTGGCCCATGAACTTCGGCAGGATGTTCACGCACACGATGATCGCGCCGAGCGAGCCGAACACGTAGGTCACGGCGTAGGCGATCGCGACGTCAGATTGCAACGCCTTGGTCTCGGCGGCCGGAAGACCCAGGCGCGCGATCGCATCGCCCGCGGTGCCGATGATCGCCGATTGTGTGAGCGCGCCGCCCGCCAGCCCCGCCGCGAGGCCCTTGTTCAGCCCGAAGACGCGCGCGCAGACGATCACGGTGATGAGCGCCGACGCGGCGAGGAACACGGCCATCGCGATTTCGCGCAACGTCTTGCGGTTGAGCGAGTTGAAGAACTGCGGGCCCGAGTCGTAGCCGACCGCGTAGATGAAGACGGCGAACATCACGGATTTCACGCCATTGTCGATCTGCACGCCCGCCTGGCTGATCACGACGGCCGCGAGCAGCGATCCGCCGACGCCGCCCAACTGGAACTTGCCGAAATTGATCTGGCCGATCAGATAGCCGATCGCGAGCGCGAGGAACAGCGCGACTTCGGGAGACTTCTGGAAGATCTGGTGTAGCCAGTCCATCGGGTCCTCGATATATGTCGACCAGTTGGCGCTGTCCGCCAGGGTTTCAGCGCTTACTCTGGCCCCATGCGCTTGCTTTGATCCCGTGCAACGTAGGTGCGGCAGGGCCGTTCAGCCCATCTTGCTCGCCAGCCCCACCATCAGCGGGCCCATTAGAGGCAGCAGCACGTTCGAAAGCGCATAAGTAATCGTGTAACCGATGACGGGCGTCGAGTTGCCCGTCACCCCGACGAGTGCGCTGATCGCCGGCGTGCTGCACTGCTGCCCGGCAATCGCGCCCAGCAGCATCGGCACTTCGAGCTTGAGCAGCCATCGCCCGATCACGAGCGACACGAGCGCCGGCCCGAGCGTAATCACGATGCCTGCGATCGGCAGCGCGACGCCGTATTCCCGGATCAGGCGGATCGCGTCCGCGCCGGCCGACAGCCCGACCGCCGCGATGAACGTGCAAAGACCGAAGTCCTTCAGAATCTGCGCGGCGGCCGAAGGCAGCGAGCCGATTAGCGGATAGCGCGAACGAATCCAGCCAAACAGCAGCCCCGCGAGCAGACACCCGCCGCCGGTCCCGAGCGTCACGTCGATACCGCCGACGCGCGCGCTCAGCCGCCCGAACGCGATCCCGACCAGCACGCCGAGCCCGAGGAACACGAAATCGGTTTTCTGCGTCGCGCGCACGACGTAGCCGAGTTTCGCCGCGCCGCGCGCCACGTCGTCGCGGGCGCCGACGAGCGTCAGCACGTCGCCGCGATGCAGTTGCGTGCCGGGGAGCGCCGGAATCGTGCTGTCGAGGCGCGTGACGGCCGAGATGAACACGCCGCGCGCATCGGCGGGCGCCGCGCGCTCGCGCACTTGCGCGACGGTCAGGCCGTCCACGCCGCGGTGCGTGAGCATGACGTCGAGCTTGTCGGCGTAGGCATCGGAGATATCGGCGCTGAACACTTCCTCGCCGATCTCCGGAATCGCCTGCACGACGGCTTCGCGCCGCCCGCCGATCAGAATGCGGTCGTCCGCTTTCAGCACGACCGCCGGCTGCGCCTTGATCACCGAGCGGCTGCGCATCACGCGCTGCACGCTGACGTTGTGCCCGTAACGCTTTTCGATGTCGCCAATGCTCTGTCCCGCCGCGACCGTCACCTTCAGCTCGCGTCCGACGAGCGGCGGTGCGGCGAGGCTTTGCCCCTCGCCGAGCGCGCCGTCGCCGCCCAGCTTGCGCCAGATGCGTTCAGCTTCCTCGCGCAGGTTCACGCGCAGGATGAGCGGCGCGAACTGGCTCGTGAACAGCACGATGGTGACGAGCCCGAACAGGTAGCTCACGCTGTAGGCGGTGACGATGTTCGCCTGCAGGCGCGCGGTATCGGCAGCGGAAAGCCCCAGCCGGCCGATCGCTTCCGACGCCGTGCCGACGACCGCTGATTCCGTCGCGGCGCCCGCGAGCAGGCCCGCCGCGGTGCCGGGGTCGAGCCTGAGCAGCGCGACGGCCCCGAGCACGAGCCCGATCACCACGACCATTTCCACGATGGACAAGAAGCCGTAACGCCAGCCCCGGCCGATGTTGGCGAAGAATTGCGGGCCGCCGGTAAAGCCAAGGGCGAATATGAAAAGGGCAAAAGCGATATTTTTTAAATCAGGGGAAATACGGGCGCCGCTTTGTCCGAGTATCAGCGCGACAATCAGCGTTCCGCACACGCCGCCGAGCTGAATCGGACCGATTTTGAAGGAGCCGATTAAATAGCCGATGGCAAGGCTGGCAAACAATGCGATTTCGGGCTGCGCCGCGAGCAGATGCCAAAGCATTACTTATTCTCGCTGGTGAACGGAACCGACGTCATTGACGGTAAGGTCATTGCTTGTCTCCATAATGGTGCAGATTCGTAAGGCGACTTATCCGTACATGATCGTTTAATGTTATGAAGCACCCTCTCGCGATAAATAAAATCATCTTGAAAATGACCGTCGCGCGTTTTCGCGGCTTGACGGTTATCCTGCGACGCGGACCGAATACGTAACAGCACTGCTTTTAAGCTATCTCGCTTGCGTGGAAGTGCACGCTCGTGTTTTTAACGTTCGCCTTACTGTACAAGCACGTTCATGATTTGTTAAAAACATAAAATTGTTTTTAGAATAACAATTTCGCTGGTTCAGCCGAGTAACGCAAATACTGACAGGAGTGTTCCCGCGCAATTTCGAGAAAAATGTCAAACACGTTTCAAGCCACGGTTGATAATTTCCCTCAAAATTAAATATTGTAATTTGACCCGGGTGTCAATATTATTTCCATGCCGACGCAAATAGTAAGAAGTTTGCGCGGCAGCGCCTGAGAGCACAATTTGCACACATATCCGAGGGCCTCAAACATGAATCAGATCCATGCAATGCGCGTGTTTGTCCGTGTTTCCGAGACGGAAAGCTTTCGGCGTGCAGCCCAGCAGCTCGATGTCTCCAATGCGCTGGTGACCCGATCCATTGCCATGCTGGAAGCGCATTTGCGTACCCGCCTGATCAACCGCACCACGCGTAATCTTTCTTTAACCGAAGCCGGCACGCGTTATCTGGAGGGCTGCCGGGCACTGCTGGAAGAACTCGATAATCTCGAAACCGCTCTCGCCCACACCGAGGGCGAGCCGAGCGGAACGCTGCGTGTCGTTGCATCGAGTTCGCTGTCGCTGTTGACGCTGACGCCGCTCATCGATGGCTTTCGCAAGCTCTATCCGAAGGTCAACGTGCGCCTGACGCTGGCCGAGCGCCACGTCGATCTCGTCGAGGACGGCTTCGACGTCGGCATCGTGACCGCGTTCATGGTGTCCAGCACGGCGCTCGTGGAACGGCCTGTAGGCACCAACGCGCTGATTCCCGTCGCGACCCCGGCGTTCCTCGCCGAGCACGGCACGCCTGGCGCGCCGCCCGACCTGCAAGGCTATCCTGCGGTCGGACTGCCGAACGAGATTCGCAGCTCGACGTGGCATTTCCGCCATCGCCACGGCGCCTCCGACCAGGTCACGCTAGCGCCGGTGTACACCGTGAACAACGCGTTGATGGTGCGCTTGGCGACGCTCGCCGGCATGGGTTTCTCGATCCTGCCCGAAGGCATCGTGAGCGCGGATCTCGAAGCGGGCACGCTCGTGCGCGTGCTGCCGGAGTACAGCATCGACGATCCGGACATGAAGGTGTCCGTCGTCTATCCGGGCCGGCAGTACCTGCCCGCCAAGACGCGCCTCTTCATCGACTACACGCTGGAAAAGCTCGGGCCGCAGGTGAAGAACGGCATCGAGCGACCGGACGAGATACTGACGCACGTGCCCAGCATGATGCCGATGTCGAGCGGCAACGGACAGCAGACGCATCACGTCCAGCGCTCCACGCATTAACCCTGCAAACCGGCGGAACGCGCCCGCGTTCCGCCTCTAATCTACGTCTCCCCATACTCCGCCGAAGCCTCGCCCGCCGCCGCGCACATCTGCCGCAGCAGGTTCGCCTCGCGCTCGTGCACTTCCACCGGCATGCACAGCGCGCCCGCGTGCGCGAGATACCGCGCGCGATGCTGGCCATTGCGAAACGCGACCACGCCCTCGCGATTCACGCCGAGTAAACCAAGCAGCCCCTGCCCGCGCCGCGCCGAGATCGTCACGTAGGGCATTTCGGGCACGCGCGGATTGTCAGGATCGAGGAATTCGCGGATGCCTTTCACCTTGCCCGCATGCCAGTCGTTGACGGCTTTGAGCACGTAATCGGTATCGTCGCGATTGGCGCATTCGAGCAGCTTCTTCACATCGACGAGCACGACCTCATGACGTGAGCCGGGATCGTGAAAGACGCGCTTCAGGCGCACGAAATCGTAATGTGCGTGACCTTGCAGCCGCACGATATACACCGTTTCCGCGAGTGTCGGGGCAACCATCGAAGCGTTGTTCGCCATAAGGAAGAGCCTGGCTGCGCGCGCTCGATGCGCACGCTTCACGAGTAAAACTTGTACACCCTAGCGGCCGATCGTGAAAGACTCATGACGGGCACGGTGCGTGCTCTGTTGCAAGAATCAAACTACGCAAGCCGTAGAGCACGCAGAGCAGCCGGAGCGAGGTTGAACACACAAGCCGATCTCATCATCGCGCGTCCGGAAGGGCTGTTTTGCCCGCCGGGCGATTTCTATATCGACCCCTGGCGGCCCGTCGAGCGTGCCGTCATCACGCACGCGCACGCCGATCACGCGCGCTTCGGGCATCGGCATTACCTGGCGGCCGAGCCGGGCATGGGCGTGCTGCTGTCGCGTCTGCCCGGCATCGACTTGCAAGGCGCGGCTTATGGGGAGCGCGTCGTCATCAATGGTGTGACGGTCTCGCTGCATCCGGCGGGGCACGTGCTCGGCTCGGCGCAGGTGCGCGTCGAGCACGGCGGGCGCGTGTGGGTCGCTTCCGGCGACTACAAGATCGAGCCCGATCCGACTTGCGCGCCCTTCGAACCCGTGCGCTGCGATACGTTTATCACGGAGTCCACGTTCGGCTTGCCGATCTATCGATGGGAACCGTCGCAGGTCGTGTTCGACGGCATCGATTCATGGTGGCGGCACAACGCGGCGGAAGGCCGCGCCTCCGTCCTCTTCTGCTATTCGTTCGGCAAGGCGCAGCGCGTTCTCGCGGGCGTCGACAGCGGCATCGGGCGGATCTTCTGCCACGGCGCCGTCGAGCCGCTGAATCGCGCGTACGCGCAGTCCGGCGTCGCGCTGCCGCCGACGCGCCCCGTCTCTGACATCGCCGCCCGCGACAAGGCCGCGTTCAAGGGCGCGCTGATCGTGGCGCCTCCGTCCGCGCAGGGCAGCGCGTGGATGCGCCGCTTCGGCGACTACAGCGACGCGTTCGCGTCGGGCTGGATGCGGCTGCGCGGCACACGGCGGCGTCGCGGGCTGGATCGCGGCTTCGTCCTCTCCGATCACGCCGACTGGCCCGGCTTGCAAACCGCGATCGGCGCGACGGGGGCCGAACGCGTGATCGTCACGCACGGACAGATCGAGCCGATGGTGCGCTGGCTGCGCGAGCAAGGTCTGGAAGCGGGCGCGTTCACGACCGAATACGGCGACGACGCGATCGAAGCGGATGCGGCGGAAGCGCCCTCAGCAGTTGCGAGCGACGCGCAATGAAACGGTTCGCCGCGCTCTACACCGCGCTCGATGCCACGACGTCGACGAACGACAAGCTCGAAGCGTTGAAGGCCTATTTCTCGGTCGCGGAGCCAGAAGACGCGGCGTGGGCGTCGTACTTTCTCGCAGGTGGCAAGCCGCGCCAGTCGGTCCCGACGCGCATCCTCACGGAACTCGCCCGCGAGCGCGCGGGCCTGCCCGAGTGGCTCTTCGAAGAGTCGTATCAGGCGGTCGGCGATCTCGCCGAAACCATCGCGCACATCCTGCCGCCCGCCGCGCGCGCATCCGAGCTCGGGCTCGCGCAATGGATCGAAGACCGCGTGCTGACGCTGCGCGGCGCGAATCCGGCGGAGCTGCGCGAGCGGCTCCTCGGCTACTGGGACGAACTGAACTGGGGCGAGCGCTTTCTGCTGACGAAGCTGATCGGCGGCGGTTTTCGCGTCGGCGTGGCGCGGCAGCTCGTCGTGCGTGCGCTCGCGGATGTCGCGGGCGTCGATCACAAGCGGATCGCGCAACGCATGGTCGGCTGGACCGACTCGCGGCAGGCGCCGAGCGCCGCGCGTTACTTGCGCCTCGTCGCGCCCGAGAGCACGGGCGACGATGTCGATACGCCGCACGAAAGCGACCTCGGCCTGCCCTATCCGTTCTTTCTCGCGCATCCGTTGCAGATCGATCCGGCGACGCTCGGCGCAACGGCCGACTGGCTCGTCGAATGGAAGTGGGACGGGATTCGCGCGCAGCTCGTGAAGCGCGGCGGCCGCGTGTGGCTGTGGTCGCGCGGCGAGGATCTGATCACCGAGCGCTTTCCTGAACTGGCGTCGCTCGGCGCGGCGCTGCCGGACGGCACCGTGATCGACGGCGAGATTCTCGCGTGGGAACCCGGCGCCGACGCGCCGCTGCCGTTCGCGCGCCTGCAGCCGCGCATCACGCGCAAGTCGCTGACGAAAAAGGTGCTCGCCGATTCGCCCGCCGCGCTGCTTGCCTACGATCTGCTCGAAGCCGATGGCATTGACCTGCGCACAGAGCCGCTCGCCGAGCGCCGCGCGCGGCTCGATGCGCTGGCGTCGGAGATCGGGCAGACGCTCGCCGTCGATTTGCTGCGCGTGTCGCCGCTGGTTCAGGCTGACGATTGGAACGCGCTCGCCGTCTTGCGCGACGAGAGCCGGGCGCGCGGCGTCGAAGGGTTGATGGTGAAGGAGCGGCATTCGATGTACGGCGTCGGGCGCACGAAGGCGTCGGGGACGTGGTGGAAGTGGAAGATCGACCCGTATTCCGTCGATGCCGTGCTGCTCTACGCGCAGCGCGGCCACGGCCGGCGCGCGAGCCTCTACACGGACTTCACCTTCGCCGTCTGGGACGAAGCCGACGGCGTGCGCACGCTGGTGCCGTTCGCGAAGGCCTACTCGGGCCTGACCGACGAGGAAATGCGCCAGGTCGATGCGATCGTGCGCAAGACGACGCTTGAGAAGTTCGGCCCGGTACGCAGCGTCACGCCGACGCTCGTCTTCGAAATCGGCTTCGAAGGGATTCAGGCGAGTCCGCGTCATAAATCGGGGATTGCGGTGCGCTTTCCGCGCATGCTGCGCTGGCGCACGGACAAGCAGATCGACGACGCGGACACGCTCGACATGCTCAAGGGATTTCTAGATGAACGCGCCGGATGACGCGAAGCGGCGCGCGCCTCGTCCGCGTCGCGTTCCGAAGACCCGCGAGGCGCAGGCCAAGGCCGACGCCCGTGCCGAGCTGTTCCGCCCCGCGCCCTTCGCGGTCGATCCCGAACAGGCCAGCCAACCGTTCGACGTGCGCCTTAACCACTGGTTCGCCGATAAAGCCTGGCAGCCGTTCGACTTCCAGCGCGAAGTGTGGCGCGAGGTCGCGCACGGATCGAGCGGCCTGCTCCATGCGACGACCGGCGCCGGCAAGACGTGGGCTGTCTGGCTCGGCGCGCTCGCGGCGTTCGCGGAACCGAAGGCGCGCGCGCTGCCCGCGCCGCTCACCGTGCTCTGGATCACGCCGATGCGCGCCCTCGCCGCCGATACCGCCCGCGCGTTGCAGGCGGCCGTCAGCGCGCTCGCCGTGCCGTGGAGCGTCGGCCTGCGCACCGGCGACACGCAATCGTCCGAACGCGCGCGGCAGAATCGCCGGATGCCGTCGGCGCTCGTCACGACGCCCGAGAGCTTCACGCTGATGCTCACGCGCGCTAACGCGCAGGAAGAACTCGCGCACGTGCGGATGGTGGTCGTCGACGAATGGCACGAGTTGCTCGGCAACAAGCGCGGCACGCAGACGCAGCTCGCACTCGCACGCCTCGCGCGCTGGCGCCCCGAAGTGCAGGTCTGGGGCCTCTCGGCGACGCTCGGCAACCTCGCGCTCGCGCACGACGCGCTGCTCGCCTCCGTCAAAACGCCGCGCATCACCGTGCGCGGCGCGCAGCCGAAGACGCTGATCGTCGATACGCTGATTCCCGACACGATCGAGCGCTTTCCGTGGGGCGGCCATCTCGGCGTACGGCAGGTCGTCCCGGTCGCCGACGAAATCGAGCAGGCGCGCAGTTCGCTCGTCTTCACCAACACGCGCTCGCAGTCGGAAATCTGGTATCGCGCGCTGCTGGAACTGCGCCCCGACTGGGCCGGGCTGATCGCGCTGCATCACGGCTCGCTCGATCAGGAAGTGCGCGAATGGGTCGAACTCAGCTTGAAGAACGGTCAGTTGAAGGCGGTCGTCTGCACGTCGAGCCTCGATCTCGGCGTCGATTTCCTGCCGGTCGAGCGCGTGTTCCAGATCGGCTCGCCCAAAGGCGTCGCGCGCCTGATGCAGCGCGCCGGGCGCTCCGGCCACGCGCCCGGCCGCGCCTCCCGCGTGACGATCGTCCCGACGCACGCGCTCGAACTCGTCGAGGCGGCGGCGGCGCGCTGGGCGGTCGAGGAGAAGCGCATCGAAGGCCGCGAGATGCCGTACAAGCCGCTCGACGTGCTCGTTCAACACCTCGTGACGGTGGCGATCGGCGGCGGTTTCCGGGCGCCCGAACTCTTCGACGAAGTCCGCACGGCCTACGCCTATCGCGACCTGACGCAGCAGGAATTCGACTGGGCGCTCGCGTTCGTCGAGCGCGGCGGGAGCTCGCTCGCGGCGTATCCGGATTACCACCGCGTCGCGCTCGGGGACGACGGCATCTACCGCGTGCCGCGCGAGGACCTGATCCGGCGGCATCGGAACAACGTCGGGACGATCGTCGCGAACGCGACGATCAACGTCGCGTACATGACGGGCGGGCGCATCGGCGCGATGGAGGAATCGTTCATCTCGCGCCTGAAACCCGGCGACGTCTTTACCTTCGGCGGCCGTGCGCTTGAACTCATCCGCGTGCGCGACATGACCGCCTACGTGAAGCGCGCGACCTCGTCGCGCGGCGCGATGCCGCAATGGGCCGGCAGCCGCATGCCGCTTTCGTCCGAACTCGCGGGCGCCACGCTGATGATGCTCGCGCGCGCGAACGCCGGCATTTATGACGAGCCGGAGATGCGCGCCGTGCGCCCGCTGCTGGAATTGCAGGCGAAGTGGTCGGCGCTTCCCGAACCCGGCGTGCTGCTGGTCGAAGCGATCCGCTCGCGCGAGGGGCATCATTTCTTCTGCTATCCGTTCGCGGGGCGCACCGCTCATATCGGGCTCGGCTCGCTGATCGGCTGGCGCGTCGCGCGCGACCAGCCGAGCACGTTTTCCATCTCGATGAACGACTACGGCTTCGAACTGCTCTCCGCGCGCCCGTTCGACTGGGAGACGCTGATCGAGAACGGACTCTTCTCGCCCGAGAACCTGGAGCACGACATCCTTGCGAGCCTCAATTCGTCGGAACTCGCGGCACGGCGTTTTCGCGAGATCGCGCGGGTGTCGGGGCTCGTATATCAGGGGCATCCGGGGCAGCAGAAAAGCGCGCGGCAGTTGCAGGCGTCGAGCGGACTGTTCTACGAAGTCTTTCGCAAGCACGACAGCAGTAATCTCCTGCTCACGCAGGCCGAAGAGGAAGTGATGCTGCAGGAACTGGAACTCGACCGCATCCGCGTGGCGCTCCAAAGCATGAGCGCGAGCCGCCTCGCGCTGACGCATCCCAAAAAGCCGACGCCGTTCGCATTTCCGCTCATCATCGGGCGGCTGCGGGAAAAAGTGAGCACGGAGAAGCTCTCGGATCGCGTCGAGCGGATGCTGGCCGATCTCGAAAAGGCGGCGCGCACATGACGACGGAGTCGCTGACCGTCGATATCGATGGGCACACGCTGCTGCTCTCGGCCGAGCGCGCGGCGTTCGATCCGCTGCTGGGCGCGCTTTTCATCGCCGACGCGCATTTCGGCAAGGACGCGGTGTTCCGCGCGCGCGGCATTCCGGTGCCGGCCGGATCGACCGGGGAGACGCTCGCGCGGCTCGACGCGCTGATTTCGACGCATCGGCCGGAGTCGGTCGTGTTTCTCGGCGATCTGCTGCATGCGCGCGAATCTCACGCCGATGAGACGCTGAATGCTTTGTCCGAATGGCGCGCGCGGCATCGCGAACTGGCGCTGACGCTCGTCGAAGGCAATCACGACAGGCACGCGGGCGCGCTGCCGGATGCGTTCGGCGTGTCGCTCGTGAAGGAGCCTTACGCGCTCGGACCGTGGGCGCTTTGCCATCATCCGCAAACGGTAGCTGGCGCTTATGCGCTCGCCGGGCACGAGCATCCGGTGTATCGGCTGGCGACGCGCGTTGATCGCGTGCGGCTGCCGTGCTTCCGGTTTGGCGCGCGCTCAGGCGTGCTGCCGGCGTTCGGCAGTTTCACCGGCGGCTTCGAAGTCAACGAGACGGCGCGCGGCGAAGCGATCTACGTCGTCGCGGGCGAGCGCGTGTTCGGCGTGCGGCCGTGATTGCTGCAGTTCAGTGATAAATCGTCTTCGATGACGTGAGCTTCGTCAGCTTGCCGCGCTGGAACTTGTACCAGCCGTCCGTACTTTTGAGCACGGCTTCGTCCGGCTGCCAGTACACGCCGACGAGTTTCAGCCGTCGCCCGATTTTCTCGACCACCGGCGGATTCCGGCGAAAGTCGTAAAGCACGAGATCGTCGCCCGTCTCGACGATCATCCGCGCGACGGTTTCGCGCGGTCCGGAGGTGTCATCGAAATGACGCAGTCGGCTCGCTTTCACTCGATCGAACTCGCGTCCGTCGATCTGCGCGATCTGTGCGCCATCGTTAGAGACGAACTGCAGCGCTCCACCCGAAGTCGCGATCGGCCCGGCCGCGCTGCTCTGCGCATGCGCCGCACCGCTCAAAATGAGGGCCGCTAATCCAATCCACCATCGACGACCGGCCATAAAACCGCCTCTTTGGGAAAGGACGCCTTCAACCGAAAGACGCGGCATTTCTCCAACACCTTGAATGCGCAACGTTCCCGGTTTTGTCGTCTCATAATTAAAAGAACCATTCATAGCGGGGGAATCGGCGGAAAGACTTCTGCATCATCCCGGGCTTTCGAGGTGATAACGCTTCACGCGAAAGCCGTGCCCAGACCAGATGAATTAGGGTTTTCACCAGCACGCGCTGTGACCCTTCGGTACAATTCAAGCCTTCACTCGCCGCTGACGCCTGCGTCGTTCAATCCGAAAACGCGCGCCGCAACGAGACTTCCCGCCGCCTCCGCTCCCGCCATGCCCTTGCCTCTTCTCGCTCTCGCCATTGCCGCGTTCGGCATCGGCACGACCGAATTCGTCATCATGGGCCTTCTGCCCAACGTCGCCCGCGACCTCGATGTCTCGATTCCCGCCGCCGGCATGCTCGTCTCCGGCTACGCGCTCGGCGTGACGATCGGCGCGCCGATCCTCGCGATCGTCACCGCAAAAATGCCGCGCAAGAAGGCGCTGATGAGCCTGATCGGCGTGTTCATCGTCGGTAATCTGCTGTGCGCGATCGCGCCGGGCTACTGGATTTTGATGGGCGCGCGCATCGTGACGGCGTTCTGCCACGGCGCGTTCTTCGGCATCGGCTCGGTGGTCGCCGCCGATCTCGTCGCGCCGAACCGCCGCGCACAGGCGATCGCGCTGATGTTTACCGGCCTCACGCTCGCGAACGTGCTCGGCGTGCCGCTCGGCACCGCGCTCGGCCAGGCGGCCGGCTGGCGCGCGACGTTCTGGGTCGTGACGGTGATCGGCCTCGTCGCCGCAGGCGCACTCGCTGTCTGCCTGCCGAAACATATCGAGATGCGCGAAACCAGCATCCTGCGCGAATTCGACGTGCTCAAGAACCCGCAAGTGCTGATGGTGCTCGGCATCAGCGTGCTGGCGTCGGCGAGTCTCTTCTCGGTGTTCACCTACATCACGCCGATTCTCGAGGACGTCACCGGTTTCTCGCCGCACGCGGTCACGCTCGTGCTGCTGCTGTTCGGGCTCGGGCTGACGGTCGGGAGCACGCTCGGCGGCAAGCTCGCCGACTGGAAGGTGCTGCGCTCGCTGCTGTCGTTTTTGCTCGCGATCGTCGTGATCCTCACGATCTTTGCCGCGACGATGCATTCGCCGGTCCCCGCGATGGTCACGATTTTCCTGTGGGGCGTGCTCGCGTTCGCGATCGTGCCGCCTCTGCAGATCCTGATCGTGAACCGCGCGAGCGATGCGCCGAATCTCGCCTCGACGCTCAATCAGGGCGCGTTCAACCTCGGCAACGCGACGGGCGCTTGGCTCGGCGGGATGGCGATTGGTGCGGGTGCGCCGCTTACGTCGCTGCCGTGGGTCGGCGTGCTGATGGCGTGTGGAGCGTTCGGGTTGACCCTGCTGTCGGCGTCGATGGAAAGGCGGTCGCGGCGATCGGCGATTGGGCAGGCGGCTTGACCTGATCTCGCGCCTCGCGCACCCCGGTCGCGACCACGCGATCGAAAAGGCACAATCACGGCTTTCCAGCCACACGCGCTGCTGGCGATACGCTCGCCACTAGCACGCGCGTTCTTCGATGAAACGCATTCTCTCGCGTGATTTTCTTGCACTGATATTGAGCGTAGCGGTGGTCGGGCTCGGCCTCGGCGCGACGCTGCCGCTCACCGCGCTCGCGCTGACGCAAGCCGGCTACGGCACCGACGTCGTCGGCCTGATGACGGCTATGCAGGCGGGCGGTGGCCTCGCCGTCGTGCCGCTCGCGAGCCGCGTCGCGACGCGGTTCGGCGCGCGGGAGACGATCGTCGGCACGGTGCTCTTGGTCGCGGGCGCGACGGTATTGATGCAGTTCACCGTCAACCTGTGGCTCTGGGCAGTGCTGCGCTTTCTGTGCGGGGCGGCGCTGATGCTGCTGTTCACGATCGGCGAAGCATGGGTCACGCAACTCGCCGACGATTCCACGCGGGGACGCGTCGTCGCGATCTACGCGACCAATTTCACGCTGTTCCAGATGGCGGGGCCACTGCTGGTGAGTTTTATCGGCGACTGGCAGGCAGGGCGCTTTGCTTTATGCGGCGCGATTTTTCTGTTCGCGCTGCCCGCGCTCGCGCTGATCCGCGCCGCGCCGCCTATGCACGAATCGCACGAATCGCAAGACGCGCCCGCAAACTGGCGGCACGTTCTGCCGCGGATGCCGGCGATCATCGTCGGCACCGGGTTTTTTGCGCTGTTCGATACGCTCGCGCTCTCGCTGATGCCGCTTTTCGCGATGTCGCACGGGGTATCGCCGGAGGTGGCGGTACTGTTCGCCTCGGCGCTCCTCCTCGGTGACACGACGATGCAGTTCCCGATCGGCTGGCTCGCCGATCATGTCGGGCGCAGACGCGTGCATATCGGCGCGGCGGTGGTCGTCGTGGCGTTGCTGCCGCTTTTGCCGTGGGCGGCGGCGCGGCCGTGGGTCTGCTGGCCGTTGCTGTATGTGATCGGTGCGGCGGCGGGGAGCATCTACACGCTGTCGCTGGTCGCGTGCGGGGAGCGGTTTCGCGGTGCGGCGCTCGTCTCGGCGACGTCGCTCGTCGGCGGATCGTGGAGTATCGCAAGCTTCGGCGGGCCGATGATCGCGGGCGCGCTGATGCGGCAGAGCGGCCCGAACGCGCTGATCGCGGTGCTGGTGGCGAGCGCCGCTGCGTTTCTGTTCGCGGCGGGGTGGGAAGCGCGCTCGGAGCGCGCTCGAGACACGGCGGCCCGAATGCGCTGATCCCGGGGTGGCGGGATGCATCGCCGCGTATCTGCTCGCGGCAGCGCGGGAATCGCGCGCGGAGCGCGCGCGAGACAGGGCGGCCCGCATGCGCTGGCCCCGAGGTGGCCGGATGCATCGTCGCGCTTTTGCTCGCGGCGGGCTGAGAATCGCGCTCGGAACGCGCTTGAGACAGAGCGGAATGCGCTGATCCCGGAAAGCGGGAGCGCCGCCGCGCTTCTGCTCGCGGCGGATCGACGTATGCCCGGCCGCGTTCGGGGCGCGTTGTAGACATTCAAATGTCGGGCGGTCTAACCCCTTCGGCGGTTCTTGCCGTCCAGCGAGCTCAATCATCCGAGCCGCGCCGACCTCTCACTCCGCCGCCGCACTCCGCGCCGCCAGAATCTGCCCGGCGCACTGCCCGAAGCCGATCCGATAACCGTCGCCCTGGCACCATCCGGCGAGGGTCAATTCATCGCCGTCTTCGATAAACCCGCGCTCGCCGCCCTCGTCCAGGGCAAGCGGCCGCTGTCCGTTCCACGTGCTTTCCAGCAAACTCCCGCAGGAATCCGGCGTCGGACCGCTGATCGTGCCCGAGCCCATCAAATCGCCCACGCGCGTGTTGCACCCCGCGACCGTGTGATGCGCGAGCTGCTGCGCCATCGACCAGTACATCAGCTTGAAATTGGTCCGCGAAATGCGCGTCGCCTTCGACGCCCCTTCCGGCCGCAACGTCACTTCCAGCTCGATATCGAACGCGTGATCGCCGTCGTGGCGCAGGTACGCGAGCGGCTGCGGTTCCTGCGGCGGCGTCGCGGTGCGAAACGGTTCGAGCGCGTCGAGCGTCACGATCCACGGCGAGATCGTCGTCGCGAAACCCTTTGAATTGAATGGCCCGAGCGGCACGTATTCCCACTGCTGGATGTCGCGCGCGCTCCAGTCATTGAGCAGAACCATCCCGAAAATATGCTGCTCCGCGTCGTTACAGGCAATCGGGTCGCCGAGTGCATTCCCCGCGCCGACGATGAACCCCATCTCCAGTTCGATATCCAGCTTGCGGCACGCGCTGAACACCGGCCGCTCGTCGTTCGGCAGCTTGATCTGGCCGTTCGGACGACGCACCGGCGTACCGCTCACGATCACCGACGACGCCCGCCCGTTGTACCCGATCGGCATCTCCGACCAGTTCGGCAACAGCGCGTTCTTCGGATCGCGGAACATGCAGCCGACGTTCGTCGCGTGCTCCTTTGACGAATAGAAGTCGGTATAGCCGGGAATCTCGACCGGCAGATGCAGCGTCGCGTTCGATTGCGGCACGAGCGCGCGCTGGCGCAAGGCGGCATCGTCGCGCAGCGTGGGGTTATCGTGCGCGAGCAGGCCGCTCAGCGCAATACGCACCTCGCGCCACGCGTCGCGCCCGAGCGCGATGAAGTCGTTTAGACGCGGCTTGCCGAAGACATTGGGCGTTTTCAAGAGCCCGGCCTGCTCCAGCGCTGCCAGATCGACGATCCATTCGCCGATCGCCACACCCGCGCGCCGCGCCGGGTTCGCGTCGTTGCTGAAGACGCCGAACGGCAGGTTCTGGATCGGGAAATCGCTCGCCGGGTCGTTGGCGGAATCGATCCAGCTTTTGAGCGACGGGTTCAGGGTCGCCTGGAAGGGTGCGGGCGTGCTCATCGTTGCTCCGGGTTGAAATGTTTGGTGAGGCCTTGCCAGCACTCGTAGTAATGCGCCTGCAATTGCGCGGTTTCGAGCGCGAACTGCGTCGGCTTGATCAGCGCGCGGGTTTCGAACATGAACGCCATCGTGTCGCCGACCTTCGCCGGCTTCGAGGTATCGCTCGCCGACGCCTTCTCGAACGTCCCGGCATCCGGACCGTGCCCCGACATGCAGTTGTGCAGGCTCGATCCGCCCGGCACGAAGCCTTCGGCCTTCGCGTCGTATTCGCCATGCACGAGGCCCATGAACTCGCTCGCGACGTTGCGATGGAACCAGGGCGGGCGGAACGTGTCCTCGGCGGCGAGCCAGCGCGGCGGGAAGATCACGAAGTCGATCGTATCGACGCCCGGCGTGTCGCTCACCGACTGCAGCACCAGAAAGATCGACGGATCGGGATGGTCGAAGCTGATCGAGCCGATGGTATTGAAGTGGCGCAGGTCGTACTTGTACGGCGCGTAGTTGCCGTGCCACGCGACGACGTCGAGTGGCGAGTGGCCGATGTCCGCGCGCCAGAGCACGCCGTTCATCTTCGCGACGAGTTCGAACGCGCCTTCGCGGTCCTCGTAGGCAGCTTGCGGCGTGAGGAAATCGCGCGGATTGGCGAGGCCGTTCGAGCCGATCGGGCCGAGATCCGGCAATTGCAGCAGCGCGCCGAAGTTCTCGCAGATATAGCCGCGCGCCTGATCGTCCGGCAGCGCGACGGAAAAGCGCACGCCGCGCGGGATCACCGCGATCTCGAACGGCGCGACGTCGAGCTTGCCCATTTCCGTAGAGATCGAAAGGCGCCCTTCCTGCGGCAGGATCAGCAGTTCACCGTCGGCGCTGTAGAAGTAGCGGTCCTTCATCGAGCGGTTCGCCGCGTACAGGTGGATCGCGCAGCCCGTCATCGATTCGGCCGCGCCGTTGCCGGCCATCGTCACCCAGCCGTCGACGAAATCGGTCGGCTCGGCGGGCATCGGCAGCGGGTCCCAGCGGAGCTGGTTCGGCGGCGTCGGCGGGACTTCGGCGAAATTCGCGACGAGTTTCGCGCGCGAGGCGTCGCCGGTCACCTGCGTGAACGGCATGTGGACAGCCGCCGGACGAATCCGATACAGCCACGAGCGCCGGTTATGCGCGCGCGGCGCGGTGAACGCCGTGCCGGACAACTGCTCGGCGTAGAGGCCGTAAGGCGCGCGCTGCGGCGAGTTGCGGCCAATCGGCAGCGCGCCCGGAAGCGCCTCGGTGGCGAAGTCGTTGGCGAAGCCGGACTGATAATGAAGGCTCGTGTCCGTATGGGTCTCGAACGTCGGCATGATGTATTTCCTTCGAGTGAATTCGCGGTCGTCGCGCGGCGGCGCTTTTCGAGATACGCGACAAGATTTACGAATAGTAAAACCAATTACGATTAGTTAAATCGTTGTAAACCCTAGGATGTGTATCGACGAGGCATATCAATATGTGAATATTGTGCAAAGCGCGGGATCGCGCGCTGCTACCATCGACGCATGCCGCATCGCGCCAAGCCCCCACGAGCCTTCTAATCCATGATTGCGCCGACTGTCCCCGACCTCGTCTCGAAAGCCGCCGAGCATCCGTTCCTCGGCGCGCACATCGCCCTGGGCGACGGCGAGCACGAGGGCACGGCGCTCGCGAAGTTCCACGGCGTCACGCTCGGGAGCGCCTACGAACCGATCTTCGACGTCGGCACGCACAGCTTTCCTCAGACGCTCACGGCGTCACCGGAAAGCGCCGAGCGTTTCGGCGACGAACTCGGCGTGCAGGCGCTGACGCTCCTGACCGACGGTCCGTCCTACGACCCCTTCGCGCAGATGAACGACGACCGCCAGCTTGTCGAGCTGGACCGGCTGTCGCGGGCGCTGCATGCGTTCAATTTTTTCGGAGCGCAGCGGCCGGGGCTGTTGTTTCTGCGGGTTCACGAGCGGCTGCTCAAAAGCGTGAAGTACGACCACGGACGGCATTTTTCATCGGTGCTGATCGACTTTGGGCTGAATCCGTCGCGGATCGTGATCGAGTTGCCCGCAGCGGCGGTCGCGCATAAGACTTTTCTCGGCTATCTGACGAAGAGCTATCAGCACTATGGCTTCAAGGTCGCGGGCAACCTGCCGAACGCAGGACAGATCATGTCGGTCTCGGAGATGGCGCGGCTCGATTTCATCAAGATGGATGCGGGCGCCGCGCTGCGCGATTCGGTCGTGAAGCATCTCGTCGGCTATGCGAACCGGCTCAGAATTCCCCTCATCTTCGACCACGTCACCGACGAAGCGCAGTTCGACGCGCTCCAGCAGTTCGACGTGCGCTTCGTGCAAGGCCCGGTGTTCGACGCGCATCCGGTCAATTCGCGCTGACATTGTCGTTGTGCGCTGCAGCGTCGACCACTTTCCTTTCCATCAAGCCATAACGTTCCTTCAGCGCGATTCCCTGCCGCATCGCAGCGTATAAGCCGCTGTCACGCGCCTTGACTTTCCACGATCCGGATACGATCATTCGCTCACAACGAGAGCAATTGATCGCGGCTGACACTAATGGCCGCGTCGACGCAAAAACAGCGGACGTCATCGAGCGCACGCTTCCATTCAGAGGACGACAACATGACTAGCGAACGCAATGCGGCCGCCGATGTGATCCTGCACATCGGCGCGGGATCGTTTCATCGTGCGCATCAGGCGTGGTATCTGCACCGGCTGATCGAATCCGGCGACACGCGCTGGTCGCTCTCCGTCGGCAACATTCGCGGCGACATGAACGCGGTGCTCGAAGCGCTCGCCTCGCAGAACGGCGAGTACACGCTCGAAACCGTGACGCCGCAAGGCGAACGCGCCTACGAGCGGATCAAGTCGATCACGAAGGTTGTGCCGTGGGCCGCCGATCTCGACGCACTGGTCGAAGCGGGCGCGGCGCCGGAATGCAAGATCGTGTCGTTCACGGTCACCGAAGGCGGCTATTACCTCGACGAGCACGACAAGCTCGACACGGCCAACCCGGATATCGCGGCCGATCTGAAAGGCGGACGCACGACGATTTACGGTGCGCTCGCCGCGATCCTCGATGCGCGCGCGAAGCAGAACGCAGGCAAAGTCACGCTGCAGAACTGCGACAACCTGCGCAGCAACGGCGACCGCTTCAAGGCCGGCATGCTCGAATTCCTGCAACTACGAGGCGAGTCGGCCGTGCGCGACTGGATGATCGCGAACACGTCGTGTCCGAATTCGATGGTCGATCGCATCACGCCGCGCCCGACGCCCGACGTGCGGGATCGCGTGAAAGCCGCCACCGGTGTCGACGACCAGGCGCCCGTGATGGGCGAGGCGTTCATCCAGTGGGTGATCGAGGATCACTTCTGCGCGGGGCGGCCGGCTTGGGAGAAGGTCGGCGCGGAGCTGGTCGAATCGGTGCTTCCTTACGAGGAGGCCAAGATCCGCATTTTGAACGCGAGCCATAGCTGCATCGCGTGGGCGGGGACGCTCGCCGGTCTGCAATATATCCACGAAGGCACACTCGATCCCGAGATTCGCGCGCTCGCCGAGGCTTATGTGACGGAAGACGTGATTCCGTGCCTCACGCCGAGCCCGCTCGATCTCGCGAAGTATCGCGACGTCGTGCTCGACCGCTTCAGCAATCCCTATATTCAGGACACGAACCAGCGCGTCGCCGCCGATGGCTTTTCGAAGCTGCCCGGCTTCATTGCGCCGACCCTCTCGGAATGCTTCGCGCGACAAGTCGATCCGAACGCGACGGCCGTCCTCCCCGCGCTGTTCTTCCGCTTCCTCGAACGCTGGCACGAGGGCAAGCTGCCTTACACCTATCAGGACGGCGTGATGGACCCGGCCGTCGCGCACGGCTTCTTCACGTCGTCCGATCCGCTGAAGGCGTTCGCCAGCGACAAGCTCCTGTGGGGCAGCATGGCCGCGGGCGACGGGCTCGAGCGCGTGCTGCGCGCGGCTGTAGCGCGGGTCGACGGGTGGCTCGAAAAGCGCGCCTAAGATTTCGCTCACGAGCGCTCCGTTCTTCTGCTCATGGCGCAAGAGCGGGTGCGGCGCTACATTAGCGGCTCCCGGCTTCCGCCAACGCCTTCGACCAAAGGTTCGTTCATGTATCTGGGTATCGACCTCGGCACATCCGAAGTAAAAGTCCTGCTGCTCGCAAGCGACGGCAGCGTCATCGGCACGGCGGGCACGCCGTTCACAGTCTCGCGGCCGAAGCCGCGCTGGGCGGAACAGAATCCGCTCGACTGGTGGGAAGGCACGCGCACCGCGCTCTTCGCGCTGCGCGCCAAATTCCCCGACGAGTTCGCGCAAGTGCGCGGCATCGGCCTCTCCGGGCAGATGCACGGCGCCGTGCTTCTCGATTCGAGCGACCGCGTGCTGCGCCCCGCGATCCTCTGGAACGACATGCGCAGCGACAAGGAATGCGCCGAACTCACCGAACGCGCGCCGGAGTTGCATCGCATCGCCGGGAATCTGGCGATGCCGGGCTTCACCGCGCCGAAGCTGCTCTGGGTCGCGCACAACGAGCCCGAGATCTTCAAACAGACCGCGTGCGTGCTGCTGCCGAAGGATTATCTGCGGCTGCATCTGACGGGCACCAAGGTCTCCGATCCGTCCGATGCCGCCGGCACGCTCTGGCTCGACGTCGCGCGCCGCGACTGGTCCGACGAACTGCTCGCCGCCTGCGACATGACGCGCGCGCAGATGCCCGCGCTTGCCGAAGGCAGCGAGCCGTCGGGGACGCTTCGACCCGAACTCGCGCGCGAACTGGGATTGCGCGAGGGCGTGGTCGTCGCGGCGGGCGGCGGCGACAACGCGGCGAGCGCGATCGGCATCGGCGCGACCGAACCGGGCGATGGCTTTTTGTCGCTCGGGACGTCGGGCGTGCTGTGCGTCGTCGGCGACCGCTTCCGGCCGAATCCGGCGTCGGCGGTGCATGCGTTCTGCCACGCGATTCCGGATCGCTGGCATCAGATGAGCGTGATTCTGTCGGCGGCGAGCTGCCTGCGCTGGGTCTGCAAGCTCACCTCCACCGACGAACCGACGCTGCTTGCCGAAGTCGCCGAACTCAAGCCCGAATCGACCGCGATCGCCCCGCTCTTCCTGCCGTATCTGAGCGGCGAGCGCACGCCGCACAACGATCCGTTCGCGCAAGGCGTGTTTTTCGGCATGACGCACGCGACCGATCGCGCGCTGCTCGGCTACTCGGTGCTCGAAGGCGTGACGCTCGCGCTCACCGACGGCCTCGACGCGCTGCGCTCGGGCGGCACGGAGGCGCACGCGCTCTCGCTGCTCGGCGGCGGCGCGCGAAGCGCATACTGGGGCCAGATGTTCGCCGACGCTTTCGATACGACCACGCGCACGCACGGCGGCGGTGAAACCGGCGCGGCGCTCGGCGCGGCGCGGCTCGGATGGCTCGCGGCCGGCGGCGATCCCGCGACGGTGCTCGCAAAACCGCCTGTCAAGGACGAATTCATCCCGAATCAGGAGCGTCACGAATTGTTGCGCCAGCGTCTGAAAGGCTTCCGCGAGTTGTATCAGCACGTGCGGCCGCTCTTCGATCCGGCGCGGCCCCGGCTCGCCTGACGCACGCGGCAAGTTTAGGCAAGTTTGGAAATGGCCGCCATTTCAGGGCGGCCGACCGGCAATACAGAGGCACAATAACGAGACAACGCGTGCTACGGCACAGCGAGCGCAACGATAACGACCACCACCGTGCCCAAGTCCAACGAAAAACTCGATCTCGCCACGCGAGCCGCCTGGCTTTACTACGTCGCGGGCAACACCCAGAACGAGATCGCCGAGAAACTCCAGATCTCGCGGCCGGTGGCCCAGCGGCTCGTCGCGTTCGCGGTCGAGAAGAACCTGATCCGCGTGCGCGTCGATCACCGGATCGCCGATTGCCTGGCGCTGGCCGCGCAATTGTCGAAACGCTACGGGCTGTCGATGTGCGAGGTCGTGCCCATCGACGGCGATACCACCGAGCAGGTCGACCGCAAGCTGGCCGTGGCGGGCGCGCAGGTGATGGAGCGCTTTCTCGTCGACGAGAAGCCGCTCGTCGTGTCGATCAGCAGCGGGCGCACGCTCAAGGCCGTCGTCGCGCAGATCGGGCAACTGGAGCGGCCGCAGCATCGGCTGGTTTCGATGGTCGGCGCGATCGCTCACGACGGGTCGTCGAACCGATATGACGTCGCGCAGCATCTTTCCGAGAAAACGGGCGGCAAGCACTTCATGCTGCCCGCGCCGCTCATGGCCGACAGCGAAGCCGAGCGCGCGCAGTGGTGCAACCACCGGCTGTATCGCATCGTCGATGCGCTCGCGCAGAAGGCCGATGTCGCGTTCGTCGGGATCGGAAACGTGGGGATCAACTGTCCGCTGCACGAGGACGGGTTCATTACGTCGGCCGAGGTGCAGGAGTTGATGCAGGCGGGCGCGGTGGCCGAACTGCTCGGACTTCCGATCGATGCGGATGGCGCCAGGGTGAATTCGGAGACGGGGGCGCGTGTCACGAGCTTGCGGCTCGACGCGCCACCGAAGCGCCCGACGATCGGGTTCGCCGGCGGGCAGAGGAAGCGCGAGGCGCTGATCGCGACGTTGAAGGGCAAGTGGCTGTCGGGCCTCGTCACCGACGAGTTGTGCGCGCGGGCCGCGCTCGAAGCGTAAAGCCATTTCTCGCCGCCGGATGCTCTTCCGGCGCATGGACCCCGCCCTGCTCGCGGCGGTCTATCTCAATGAAATAGTCTCCACCCCCCGCCTTAATAGGCTTACTTAATTAGACATCCTCATTCGTGTGATGGAATCATCCTAATCCCCAATAATAAGGATTCGGAAATGATGAGGATGCGGACAAAACTCTCCCAACTCGCCTGCGCGGTTGCCTTCTCGGCAGCAGCCTGTGGCTCGCTCAGCGCCGCCACCATTACGCGGGACAACGGCTCGCCGGTCGGCGACAATCAGAATTCGCAAACGGCCGGCCCGAGCGGCCCCGTTCTCCTGCAGGATTCCCAACTGATCGAGAAGCTCCAGCGCTTCGACCGCGAACGCATTCCCGAGCGCGTCGTGCACGCACGCGGCACGGGTGCATTCGGTTCGTTCGTGACGAGCGCGGACTTCTCCGACATCACGCGCGCCGACCTTTTCCGCGCAGGCAAGACCACGCCGGTGTTCGTGCGCTTTTCCACGGTCGCGGGCGCCTCGGGTACGCCGGAAACGCTGCGCGACCCGCGCGGCTTCGCGGTGAAGTTTTACACGGAGCAGGGCAACTGGGATCTGGTGGGCATCAACTTCCCGATTTTCTTCATTCGCGACGCAATCAAGTTTCCCGATTTCATCCACTCGCAAAAGCCCGATCCGGTCACGAACGTCCAGGATCCGAACCGCGCGTTCGACTTCTTCGCGCACGCGCCGGAAAGCACCGCCATGCTGACCTGGCTGTACTCGAACCGCGGCACGCCGGTTTCGTACCGCAAGATGGACGGCTTCGGGAATCACGCGTTCAAGCTGGTCAACGCGAAGGGCGAAGTGCACTACGTCAAGTTTCACTGGAAGAGCCGCCAGGGCATCGAGAACCTGACGCCGGACCAGGTCCCGCAAATGATCGCGAAGGACTGGAATTACCTGACGAACGATCTCTATGGCGCACTCGGCAAGGGCGAGAACCCGCAGTGGGACCTGATGGTCCAGGTGCTGAAGCCGGACCAGATCGACCGTTTCGACTATGACGCGCTCGACGCTACCAAGGAATGGAAGGACGTGCCCGAACGCATGGTCGGCACGCTCACGCTGAACAAGGTGCCGGCCAACTTCTTCGAATCGACGGAGCAGTCCGCGTTTGCGCCTTCGCATCTGGTGCCGGGCATCGAGCCGTCGGAAGACCGCATGTTGCAGGGCCGCCTCTTCTCGTACGCCGACACGCAGATCTACCGTCTCGGCGCGAACGGCATCAACCTGCCGATCAATCGTCCGCGCGTGCCCGTGACGAACAACAACGAGGGCGGTGGCGGCAGTGCGCTCAACCGCGCGGGCAGCACCGACTACGATCCCACGACGCTCGCAGACCTGAAGCAGGACCCGGCCTATCGCCTGATCGAAACGCCGCTCGCCGGCACCACGCAGCAGCGCGCGATCAAGAAGAAGCTGGAGTTCCGGCAGGCAGGCGAGCGTTACCGGTCGCTGTCGGCGGCGGATCAGTCGGACCTCGTCGGCAACCTCGCGGGCGACCTGAAGCGGGTCCGCAACCAGGACAACCTGTACGCCGTGTTGTCGTATCTCTACAAGGCCGATCCGGAATTGGGATCGCGTGTGGCGAAAGACGCGAATGCCGACGTGGCGCGTGTCAAGCAACTCGCCGCCAAGCTCGAGGGCTGATATGAAGCGCTCGTCCGCCGATGGCCGCATCATGCGGCGACTCACGGGCGCGCAGCGCGCGGCGGCTGCGAGTCGCGCGCTGTTCACGGGCGCGGCGCTTGCCGTCGCCTGCGCGGCGCATGCCGCGCAGGCGGACGCTGCGGGCATGCCGGCACGGACGCCTTTATCGTCCGGGATCACGGATGCGCCGCAAGGCAAGTCGCCCTATGATGCCCAATGGTTCGACGCGGCACGAATGGGACGCCTCGACATCCTTCAGCTATTGATCGACGCCCGTCAGCCACTGGATGGCAAGAACGGCGGCGGTTACACCGCGCTCATGCTGAACGCGTACCACGGCCATCGCGACGCCGTGGCGCTGCTCCTGAAAAATGGCGCCGACGCCTGCGTGGCCGACAGCCGCGGCAACACCGCGCTGATGGGCGCCATCTTCCAGGGTGAACTCGACGCCGCCCGAGCGCTGCTAGCCGCGCCGTGCGACCTGAACTACGCGAACGCGTCAGGGGCGACGGCTATCGTCTTCGCGGTACTGTTCGGCCGTATCGATTTCGTGCCGGAACTTCTGGCCCACGGCGCCGATGTGAATTTCACCGACCCTCGCGGCACCACCGCGCTCAATGTCGCGCAGTCGCAAGGAAATGCACGCGCCGTCGAGGCGCTGAAGCGCTACGGCGCGAAGTACTAACGGGCGCCTGTAGCGACATCAGCGGCAACGCTCAAGCCGCCGACAACACCTCGATGATCTTCCGCTTGAACGCCTGCCCTTCCGCGTTGAACAGATGGCAATGCTCAGGCGTCGCGCCGAGCTTCAGCGTCTCGCCGCGCGCATGCCGCTCCAGCGGCGGAATACGCGCGATCAATCCATCCGGCGCAACCGGCGTCTCGGCGTACAGGTAAGCCGCGTCGCCGAGCGATTCGACTGCCATCGTCGTGCTCGACACGCCGTGCTCGATCGTCGCCGCCGTGCCCGCATGCAGATGCTCGCCCCGAATCCCGACGGTCACCGCATCGCCGACCTTCACCGGCCCCGGCTCGACAGCAACGAGTTGCGTCTCGCCGGTCGCGTACTTCACGAGCACACCGTCGGACATCACCTGCGTGACGGTGCCGTTCAAAAAGTTCATCTTCGGCGACCCGATGAACCCCGCCACGAACTTGTTCGCCGGCGCGTGATAAAGCTGGTTCGGCGTGCCTACCTGCTCGACGTTCCCCGCCGACAGCACGACGATCTTGTCCGCCAGCGTCATCGCTTCGACCTGATCGTGCGTCACGTAGATCATCGTCGTCTTGAGCTCGTCGTGCAGGCGGGCGAATTCGAGGCGCATCTTCACGCGCAGCGCGGCGTCGAGGTTCGAGAGAGGTTCGTCGAAGAGAAACACCTTGGGCTTGCGCGTAATCGCGCGCCCGATCGCCACCCGCTGGCGCTGCCCGCCCGACAACTGTTTCGGCTTGCGGTCCAGCAAGTGATCGATGTGAAGAATCTTCGCCGCCTGCTTGACGGCGGCATCGATTGCGGGCTTTTTCTCGCCCGCGAGCTTCAGGCCGAACGCCATGTTGTCGTAGAGCGTCATGTGCGGATAGAGCGCGTACGACTGGAACACCATCGCGATGCCGCGCTTGGCGGGCGGCAGTTCGTTCACACGCGTGCCGTCGATCATCAGGTCGCCCGCGCTGATGTCCTCGAGGCCCGCGATCATGCGCATCAGCGTCGACTTGCCGCAGCCGCTCGGCCCGACGAACACGACGAACTCGCCGTCGTTGATGTCGAGGTTGACGCTCTTCATCACCTCGGTTTCTTCGTAACGCTTGTTGATGCCACGTAATGTCAGGCTAGCCATGATGTGTCTCCGTGCATCCGGTGCTGGATCGGGCCGATGGCCTTCCAGTCATTAACGAATTTCAAAGGTTGCGCTCTGCAGCCATTCGCCGACGAGCGCGGGCAGCCGCGTCATGTCGTCAAAGACGACGCTTGCGCCCACGCGCCGCAGCGCTTCGATTTGCCCTTCCGTCGCGTGCCCGCCGCCGATGAAGCCGAGCACTGCCATCCCCGCCGCCTTCGCCGCGGTGACGCCGGTCACGCTGTCCTCGACCACGAGGCAGTGTTCCGCCGATACCCGCAGCGTGCGCGCCGCCGCCAGGTACACGTCGGGCGCGGGCTTCGGGTTCGCGACCATGTCGGCGGTGAAGCGCCGTTCGCCGAAGAAGCGCACGAGGCCGGTGCGCTTCAGCACGGTCTCGACGTATGGCGCGAAGCTGTTGCTCGCGCACGCCTTGCGCACGGGAATCGCAGCGAGCGCCTCGGCGATGCCCGCGACCGCCGGCGCCTGCACCGCCGCCGCTTCGACCGCGCGCCGGATCGAGTCGATCTGCGCGGCATCGATGGTGCGGTTGAGGGTTTCCGCCGTGCTGCCAAGCACCGCTTCGATCCGCAAGCCGAGCAGCGGCATCACGACCGGCTCGACATCGACGCCCGGCCACAGCGCATGCAGTTCCTCGATGAGCACGCGCGCCGCGACGGCTTCGCTGTCGATCAGGACGCCGTCGCAGTCGCAGATCATCAGGCGGTCGGCGACGTCGGGCGGGCTCGAGGCGAGGTTCAGGTTGAGGTTCACAAGCATCGCCTCACTTCACCGCGCCGAACGTCAGGCCACGCACGAGCTGCTTCTGCGACAGCCAGCCGACGATCAGGATCGGCGCGACCGCCAGCAGCGACGCCGCCGAGAGCTTCGCCCAGAACAAGCCTTCCGGACTCGAATAAGACGCGATGAACACCGTGAGCGGCGCGGCGTTCGACGACGACAAATTGATGCTCCAGAACGCCTCGTTCCACGAGAGGATCACGAGCAGCAGACCCGTCGATGCGAGCCCCGGCAACGCCATCGGCATCAGCAGGTAGACGATCTCCTGCCAGGTCGACGCGCCGTCGATGCGTCCCGCCTCCAGGATGTCGCGCGGCACTTCGTTGAAGTACGTGAACGCCATCCACACGGCAATCGGCAAGTTGATCAGCGTGTAGACGATGATGAGGCCCGTCACGGTGTCGAGCAGGCCGCTGTTCTTCCACAGCAGGTAGATCGGCACCAGCACGCCGACCGACGGCATCATCTTCGTCGAGAGCATCCACAGCAGCACTTTCTGCGTCTTCTTCGTCGGGAAGAAGGCCATCGCGTAGGCGCACGGCACCGCGAGCAACAGGCAGATCACGGTGACGCCGAGCGAGATCAAGATCGAATTCCACGCGAAGCCGAAGTAGTTGCTGCGCGCGAACACCTCGCGGAAGCTGTCGAGCGTCGGCGTGAAGAAGAGCGACGACGCATACGCCTGCTGCTCGGTCTTGAACGCCGTGATGGTCATCCAGAAGATCGGGAAGAACAGCAGGATCGCGAAGAACCACGCGAAGATGCCGGGCAGGACGCGCTTGACCGTATCGAGGACAGGCACGGACGTGGTGGCGGTAACGGGATGGCTCATGAGTCGTACTCCCCTTTGAGGTTTTTCGCGAGCATCCGCACGAGGAAGAACGCGACGATGTTCGCCAGCACGACCGCGAGAATGCCGCCAGCGGACGCGAGGCCGACGTCGAATTGCTGCAGGCCGAGCGCGTAGATCAGGTACGACAGGTTGGTTGTCGCCGTGCCCGGGCCGCCGCCGGTGGTCGTATAGATTTCCGCGAAGATCGACAGCAGGAAAATGGTTTCCATCATCACCACGACCGCGATCGCGCGCTTCAAATGCGGCAGCGTGATGAAGAAGAACATTGCGAACGGGCCCGCGCCGTCGATGCGCGCCGCTTCCTTCTGCTCCTGGTCGAGCGATTGAATTGCCGTGAAGAGGATCAGGAACGCGAACGGCAGCCACTGCCATGCGACGATCATGATCACCGCGAAGAGCGGATACTCGGCGAACCAGTCGATCGGCTGCATGCCGAGCGCGAGCATGCCCTGCGCGATCAGCCCGTAGACCGGATGCAGGATCATGTTCTTCCAGATGAGCGCGCTGACGGTCGGCATCACGAAGAACGGCGCGATCACCAGAAGCCGCGCGATGCCCTGCCCGATGAACTTGCGGTCGAACAGCACCGCGAGCAGCGTGCCGCCGATCACCGTGATCGCCAGCACGGAGCCGATCAGCGTCAGCGTGTGGCCGATGGACGGGCCGAACGCGGGGTCGGTGGCGAGGAAGTGATAGTTGTCGAGGCCGGCGAAGCCTTTGACATCGGGATTGAGCAGGTTGTAGCGCGAGAACGAATACCAGATCGTCATCGCGAGCGGGATCGCCATCCACAGGAACAGCAGGCCGGTCGACGGGCTGATGAGCCAGCGGACCGACTTCGCGCGGCGCTTGTCGCGCTCCGCGGCGGACTCGGCGTAGTGCTCGGTCAGCGGGGGATTCAGTTGACTCATGATCGTGTCACCTCTCTGAAGCGCGAGCCGCGCCGCGCGCTTCGTTGCCGCGCGGCCCGCTTTGCTGCGATGGGTTACAGCGCCTGCATCCTTACTTTTGATAGCCCGCCTGTTTCACCGCGCGATCGGCGGCGGCATTGCCTGCCTTGAGCGCGGCATCGACGTTGCTCTGCCCTGCAACGACGCCCGCGATCGACTGGCCGACGACCGTGCCGAACGACTGGAACTCGGGAATGCCGACGAACTGGATGCCGCTATACGGCACCTTCTTCAGCGACGAGTCGTTCGGATCGGCGGATTCGATCGCCTTCAGCACGAAGTCGCCGAACGGCGCGGCCTGCTTGTACTCGGGGCGCGCGTAGGTGGATTTACGCGTGCCCGGCGGCACCGACGCCCAGCCTTCGTCCTTGCCGACCATCTCGATGTACTGCTTCGAGGTCGCCCACGTGACGAATTTCTTCGCGGCATCCTGCGACTTCGACGTCTTCGGGATCGCGAGCGACCACGACCACAGCCAGTGCGAGCCCTTCGGTGTCACGGCGACAGGCGCCGCCGCGAAGCCGATCTTGTCGGCCACCTGCGATTGCGCCTTGTTGTAGAGCATGCCGGCCGCGACCGTCGCGTCGATCCACATCGCGCATTTGCCCGAGGACATCAGCGTGAGGTTTTCGTTGAAGCCGTTCGAGCTGGCTCCCGGAGGCCCGTCGCTCTTCAGCAGGTCCGAGTAGAAGCTGACCGCCTTGTGCCACTCCGGCGTGTCGAGTTGCGCCTTCCAGTTCTCGTCGAACCAGCGGCCGCCGAACGTGTTCACGACCGTCGAGACGAACGCCATGTTCTCGCCCCAGCCTGCCTTGCCGCGCAGGCAAATTCCGTACTGGCCTTTTGACTTGTCGGTGAGCTTGTCCGCGAACTGCTTGATCTGGTCGTAGGTCGGCTGGTCGGGCATCTTGAGGCCGGCCGCCTGGAACAGGTCCTTACGGTAATACGTCATCGAGCTTTCGACGTAGAACGGCAGCGCGTACAACTGGCCGTTGTAGGACAGGCCATCGCGAGCGGTCTTCACGACGTCTTCGAGGTCGTAGTCGGCGGGGAGGTTGGTCATCGGGATGAGCCAGCCGCGCTTGCCCCACTGCGGCGCCTCATACGTGCCGATCGCCATCACGTCGAACTGGCCGCTGTTGGTCGTGATGTCGGTCGTGGCGCGCTGGCGCAGCACGTTTTCTTCGAGGATCACCCACTTGAGCTGGATGTCGGGATTCGCCTTCTCGAACGCCGGCGACAGCTTCTTCAACTCGATCATGTCCGGGTTGTTCAGCGTGGCGATCGTGACGGTGGCGGCGCGCGAGGCCACCGGCGCAAGCGCGGCGGCCGCGAACGCGGCAAGGGCTAGCGTGCGCGCAGCCGTCGTGCGGCGCGACTGGACTCGAAGGGTGAGTTGGGCGCGTTTCATGGTTGTTTCGTCTCCTTTTTCGTGAGCACGGCACGCGTGCTGCGGGGCTTGCTGATTGTTGGTGTGACGCGTTTTTGCTTCTCGCATTTGCCTCACCGGCTCCACGCGTCAAGCTCCATGCGTGAATATCGATGAGGGCGACGCCTGCGCCGTTCCAATATAGACGGCGCCGGAAGGCATTCAAGTGACCGTTGTGAAATGACCGGACCCGAGCGGGCTCAGCTCATCCAGTTGCCGCCGTCGACGTTCAACGTCTGCGCGGTGATGTAGTCCGAATCCGCCGATGCCAGGAAGAGCGCCGCGCCTGTCAGGTCGGCGGGCAGACCCATGCGTCCGAGCGGCACTTCCTCGCCCACGAGGCGTTTCTTCTCGCCGAGCGGCCGGTTCTCGTACTTTGCGAAGAGCGCATCGACCTGCTCCCACATCGGTGTATCGACGACGCCCGGCGCGATGCCGTTCACGTTGATGCGCTCCTTTGCAAGCGCGAGCGCCGCCGACTGCGTATAGCTGATGACTGCGGCCTTCGTCGCGCAATAGTGCGAGACGAGCGACTCGCCGCGCCGGCCCGCCTGCGACGCCATGTTGACGATCTTGCCGCCGCGGCCCTGCTCGACCATGCGCTGAGCCACCGCCTGCATCAGGAAGAACATGCCCTTCACGTTGACCGCGTAGAGGCGGTCGTAGACGTCCCAGGACTCGTCGAGGATCGGGCGCATATCGAACAGCGCCGCGTTGTTCAAGAGGATGTCGATGCCGCCGAAGCGCTTGACCGTCGAATCGACGATGCGCTGGATGTCTTCGCGCTTCGTCACGTCTGCGCGCAGAGCCAGCACGCGGTCCGCGGTCGCCGTGTAACGCGCGGCGAGTTCGCCTTCGTCCTTCACATCGACGACGACGACTTTCGCGCCTTCGTCGAGATACCGCTTCGCTACCGCCTCGCCAATGCCGCTCGCGGCGCCAGTGATGATCGCTACCTTGTCTTGCAGTTTCAAGGCTGTCTCCGGGTTCGTTTTCTCGTCTCGCCGCCCTGAGCGAACGCTCTGCATGCGAACAATTGCTCTCTCTTTGATCGAATGATCGGCGACGCGTCGAGCGCTGTCAAGGCGCGTTGCGATCTTTCGATGCTGCGCCGCGCCATGCGGCGCGACTCCGGGAAAACCCCTGCTGGCGCGGCTGACAGCGAAATAGAAGGGAATTGAAATGCGGGCAGCCGAAGAAAATCGGCTGCGCAAAAGGTAGTGATACGTTATATCATCTCGGAAATTTCTGAATCACGAAAACCCGCGAGAAACCATGTCAGCGTCCTACGAACACATGCTGTCCCGCGCCGAAGCGCTTGCCGCCGAACGCGGCATTGCGCTCACGCCGTTGAGGCGCCAGGTCTACGAACTCGTCCTGCGCGCGCAGAAACCGATCGGCGCCTACGACCTGATCGACGCGATGGAGCCGCATCGCGGCGGCCGCGTGCCGCCCACGACGATCTATCGCGCGCTCGACTTTCTGGTCGAGAACGGCTTCGTCCACCGGATCGCCTCGAAGAACGCGTTCTTCGCGTGCTGCGACGTGGGCCAGCCGCACGAGAGCCAGTTCCTCATCTGCGACGAATGCGGCGCGACGCTTGAAATCCCCGGCGACGAACTCGCCTCCACGCTCTCGGCGAGCGCGCCCGCGCACGGCTTCGAGGTGCGCCATCAGGTCGTCGAATTGAGCGGCCTGTGCAGCGAGTGCCAGCACAAACAACGCGACGCCTGAGCCTTCCGACAACGATCCCAAGAACAATCCGGTCGATACGAACATGAAGAACATCCTGATGGCCGCCGCGCTCTTGCTCGGCTTGTGCGGCGCTGCCGTGGCGCAGACGCAAACGCAATCCCAACGCATCGCCGTGGTCGCCGCGGAGAATTTCTACGCCGATGTCGTGAAGCAGTTGGGCGGCGATCGCGTGCAGGTGACGAGCATCCTCAACAATCCCGACGAAGACCCGCACCTCTTCGAAGCCAGCCCGAAGACGGCACGCGCGTTGCAGCACGCGGCGCTCGTCGTCTACAACGGCGCCGACTACGATCCGTGGATGGACAAGCTGCTCGCGGTATCGAAGGGTGAGAAGCGCACGACGATCGTGGTCGCCCAACTCGTCGGCAAGAAGTCCGGCGACAACCCGCACCTCTGGTACGACCCGGCGACGATGCCCGTCGTCGCGAAGGCCGTGAGCCGCTATCTCGTGGAGGCCGACCCCGCGCACAAGAGCGACTACGACGCGCGGCTTGCAACGTTTCTCGCCTCGATGAAGACGATCGACAACCGCGTCGCCGTGCTGAACTCGCACTACAAGGGCGTGCCCGTGACCGCGACCGAGCCGGTCTTCGGCTACATGGCGGACGCGATCGGCTTCGAGATGCGCAACCAGCGCTTCCAGCTCGCCGCGATGAACGAAACCGAACCGAGCGCCGCCGATATCGCCGCGTTCGAAAAAGACCTGCGCGAACGCCGCGTGCACGTGCTGATCTACAACAGCCAGGCGACGGAAGCGCTGACGAAGCGCATGCTCAAGCTATCGCAGGAATGGCGCGTGCCGAGCGTGAGCGTCACGGAGACGCTGCCCGCCGGCAAGACCTACCAGCAATGGATGACTTTCCAGCTCGACGCCCTGTCCGGCGCGCTGCAAGGATGGCAACGATGAGCGGTGCTCCTGACAACGCGATCGAAGTCGAGCACGTCACGCTCGAACTCGGCGGGCGCGCGATCCTCAATCACGCGAGCTTCACCGTGCGCACCGGCGAGTTCATCGGCGTGCTCGGGCCGAACGGCGCGGGCAAGACCACGCTGATGCGCGCGCTGCTCGGGCTTTTACCGCTGTCCGGCGGATCGATCCGCGTGGGCGGCGAGGCGGTCGTGCGCGGCAATCCGTCGATCGGGTATATGCCGCAGATTCGCAGCGGTCTGGCGGGCCGGCGCGTGCGCGGGCGCGATTTCGTCACGATGGCCGCCGACGGTCATCGCTGGGGCGTGCCGCACGCGGGCGCGGCGATTCGCGCGGACGTCGATCGCGTGCTCGATCTCGTCGATGCTCATGCGCTTGCGGCGCGGCCGCTGTCGGAGCTCTCGGGCGGCGAGCGCCAGCGCCTGCTGCTCGCGCAGTGCCTGCTCGGCAACCCGAAAGTGCTGTTGCTGGACGAGCCGCTCATCAGCCTCGATCCGCGTCATCAGACGGGCGTAGTCGATCTCGTGCGGCGCGTGCAGCGCGAGCTCAACATCACCGTGCTGTTTTCTGCGCACGAACTCAACCCGCTGCTCAATTCGCTCGATCGCGTGCTGTATCTCGGCAACGGGCGCGCGGCGCTCGGCACCGTCGATGAAGTGATCACGAAGCCGGTGCTCTCGCAACTCTACGGCTCGCCGATCGACGTGATGCGCGTGAACGGGCGCATCTTCGTGATGTCGGGCGATGTCGAGATCGACAAGCTCGATCACGCGCACGAAGAAGGCGACGACGGGCATGAGCATGAGCACGATCACGGTCATGAGCACGGACACGATCACGCTCACAAGGCCAAAGGAAAGCACACGCATGTTTGAATACGACTTCATGGTGAATGCGTTCGCGGCGTCGGGGATCGTCGCGGTGCTGGCGGGGATCGTCGGGTACTTTCTCGTGCTGCGCGGACAAACCTTCGCCGGTCACGCGCTCTCGCACGTCGGCTTCACCGGCGCGACGGGCGCGGTGCTGGTCGGCGTGTCGCCGCTGTGGGGGATGGTCGGATTCACGCTCGCGGCGGGCGTCGGCATGGGCGCGCTCGGCGAAAAGCTGTCGGGGCGCGATGTCGCGATCGGCGTGATCTTGTCGTTGTCGCTGGGGCTCGGGCTGCTGTTTCTGCACTTCTTCACCGCTTACGCGACGCAAGCGACCGCCCTGCTTTTCGGCAACGTACTCGGCGTGAATCACGAAACGCTCGCGGTGCTGGCAGGCCTCGCGGTGGTCAGTCTCGTCGCGCTCGCGGCGATCATGCGTCCGCTCTTGTTCGCGTCGCTTCAACCCGAACTGGCCGAGGCGAAGGGCGTGTCGCTGCGTTTCGTGTCGGTGCTTTTTTTGTCGATCACCGCGCTCGCCGTCGCCGCGTGCACGCAGATCGTCGGCGTGCTGCTCGTGTTCGCGCTGATGGTCGGACCGGCCGCGGCCGCGCAGAACGTGACGACGCGGCTCTGGACCGGGCTCCTGCTCGCCGCCGTGTTCGCCTTGGGGCAAGCGTGGGCGGGGCTCACGCTCGCCTACTACACCGACTGGCCGACGAGCTTCTGGATCACGATGCTCGCGGCGCTCGTCTATGGCGGAAGTCTGGTGGCGCGCCGGTGAGTTCGCCTACGCGCGCAAAACTCGCGCGTGATGCGCGATGTGCTCGCCTACAAACGTCGAGATGAAGTAATACCCGTGGTCGTAGCCTTCGTGCCGGCGCAGCGTCACCTTTTGCCCGGCTTCGGCGGCGGCCGCTTCGAACACCTCGGGATAAAGCTGCCCGGCGAGAAACTGATCGGCGAGTCCCTGATCGATCAGGATGCCTTCGGCAAAGCGCCCCGCCGACGCGCCCTTCACCAGTTCGCTTGCGTCGTAGTGCTTCCACGCTTCGCGGTCGTCGCCGAGATAGCCTGAGAACGCCTTCACGCCCCACGGACAGCGCGACGGCGCGGCAATCGGCGCGAACGCCGACACCGATCGATAAATATCAGGGTTACGCAGCGCGAGCACGAGCGCGCCGTGGCCGCCCATCGAATGCCCGAAGATGCCGAGCCGATCGCCGTTCACCGGCAGTTCCGCGAGCACCGTTTCGCGCAAATCCTGCGTCACGTACGAATACATCCGATAGTGCTTCGACCATGGCTCCTGCGTCGCATCGACGTAAAAGCCCGCGCCGACGCCAAAGTCCCATGCCGCGCTTTCGTCCGGCGCATTTGCGCCGCGCGGGCTCGTATCCGGCGAAATCAGCGCGATGCCGTGCTCCGCGGCGTAACGCTGCGCGCCGGCCTTGATCGGAAACGTCTCTTCGGTGCAAGTGAGGCCAGCGAGATAGAACAGCGCCGGCACCTTCCCCGACGATGCCGCTTCCGGCAAAAACACCGAAAAGCGCATCGGCAGGCCGATCGACTTCGAGTCGTGCCGATAGGTCCGCTGCACGCCGCCCCACGAGTGATGTTCTTCCACGAGTTCAAGCATCGTCGCCGCCTCCGTTAGTACAGCACGACCGAGCGGATCGACTCGCCCTTCTTCATCAGATCGAAGCCTTCGTTGATGCGTTCGAGCGGCAGATGGTGCGTGATCAGATCGTCGATGTTGATCTTGCCTTCCATGTACCAGTCGACGATTTTCGGAACGTCCGTGCGCCCGCGCGCGCCGCCGAACGCCGAGCCTTTCCACTCGCGGCCCGTGACGAGCTGGAACGGCCGCGTCGAGATTTCCTCGCCTGCCGCCGCCACGCCGATGATGAACGACTGTCCCCAGCCCTTGTGCGTGCATTCGAGCGCCTGCCGCATCAGCTTGACGTTGCCGACGCATTCGAACGAATAGTCGGCGCCGCCATCGGTGAGTTGCACGATGTGATCGACGACGTTCTCGACCTCCTTCGGGTTGATGAAGTGCGTCATGCCGAACTTCTTTGCAAGTTCCACGCGCCCCGGATTGATATCGACGCCGATGATCTTGTCCGCGCCGACCATCTTCGCGCCCTGAATCACGTTGAGCCCGATGCCGCCCAGCCCGAACACGACAACGTTCGCGCCCGCTTCGACCTTCGCCGAATACACGACGGCGCCGACGCCCGTCGTCACGCCGCAGCCGATGTAGCAGATCTTGTCGAACGGCGCATCCTCACGCACTTTCGCGACCGCGATTTCGGGAACCACGATGTAGTTCGAAAACGTCGACGTGCCCATGTAGTGAAAGAGCGGCTTGCCGTCGAGCGAGAAGCGCGAGGTGGCATCGGGCATGAGGCCGCGGCCTTGCGTCGAGCGGATCGCCTGACACAGGTTCGTCTTGCGCGACAGGCAGAACTTGCACTGGCGGCACTCCGGCGTGTAGAGCGGAATGACGTGGTCGCCCTTTTTCAGCGTGCCGACGCCCGGCCCCACGTCGACGATCACGCCCGCGCCTTCGTGCCCGAGGATCGCAGGGAAAATGCCTTCCGGATCGGCGCCCGAGAGTGTGTAGTAGTCGGTGTGGCAGATGCCCGTCGCCTTCACTTCGATCAGCACCTCACCGGCGCGCGGCCCTTCGAGATCGACCTCTTCGATTGTCAGCGGCTTGCCTGCTTCCCATGCGATGGCGGCTTTGGTTTTCATCGTTGCGTTCCTCGTATTCGTGACAGAGTGTTCCGTTCAGCGCGCGACGCTCAACACTTCGTAGCACGCGCCCATCGTGTGATAGTCGACCTTGCCGGCCGGGCTTTTCTCGTCGCTGTACTGGCGGTTGTCGCGCGACAGGATGCGATACCACGCGCCGTACTTGTGATCGACGAAATGCGCCCAGCTATAGGCCCAGAGCCGCTCGTAATCGTTCCAGTAGCGCTGCGCAGCGGCTTCGTCGCCTTCTTTCGACATGCGGTCGGCAAGCAGCGCGGCCGTCGCCAGCGACTCGGCCTGCACCCAGAAATACTTGTCTTCGTCGTAGAAGCGGCCTTCGGGGTCGAAACCGTAGACCATGCCGCCGTGCTCGTCGTCCCATGACAGTTCCAGCGCGCGGTCGAACAGTTCGCGCGCGCGGGTCAAATGCCATGCTTGCCGACGATGCCGGTCCAGGATAAGCAAGAGCTTTGCCCACTCCGTCTGATGCCCGGGCTGAAAGCCCCACGGACGGAAGATATTGCTGCGATCGCCCTTGTTGTACTCCCAGTCGATCGACCAGTCCGGCTTGTAGTGCTCCCACACGAGCCCGCCCGCGAGCGCGGCCTGGCGGTTCACCATGTTGTCGGCGAGGAGCGCGGCGCGGTCGAGATAGCGTGTGTCGTGCGTGGCTTCGTAGGCGGCGAGCAGTGCCTCGCACGCGTGCATGTTGGCGTTCTGTCCGCGATAGTCGGACACTTGCCAGTCGGCGGTCGCTTCGTCCTTGTAGAGGCCGTGGTCCGCGTCCCAGAAGCGGGTTTCGAGCAAATCCCACGTTTCTTCCAGATAGCCGCGCGCTTCCTCGAAGCCCGCTTCCAGCGCCTTCGCATACGCCAGCACGACGAACGCGAGGCCGTAGCAATGATTCGTGGCGTCGGTGACGTCGCGGCCGTTCAGCGTCCACGCGTAGCCGCCCGTCGCGGGATTGCGGTGGAACTCGCGCAGGTACGCGAGGCCGTGCGCGACGCCGCCGCGATATTCGTCGAGGCCGAAGTGCTTGTACGCCATCGCGTAGGTGAATATGAAGCGCGTGCTCGATACGAGATGCCGCGTCTTGCGGTCGTAGACGGAGCCATCTTTCTTGTAGAAGTGGTAGAAGCCGCCCGCCGGGTCCATGCAGTACGGGTGATAGAACGTCATCGTGCGCAGCGCGTGGTCCAGCAGGAATTCGCGCGAGCGAAAATCGGGTGCAGCGGGTGTCGTGGGCGTAGAGGATTCGATGGCGGGCATGGGCAGGGTCGAGGATTTTGTCGCGGACGCCGCGCCCTCAGGACGCGGCCGACAAGTGTAAGCGTTCGTTAAAAAATGCGTTAGAACCAGTCTTGCACGCGGCCGTACAAACCGATGAAACGCGCGTGCCGTTCGTCGAGTGCGGCATCGGGGCGCGGCGTAGCGGCGAGCGTGGCCGTCGGCGCGAGCGAGGCGAGGTCGCCCGCGTGCCAGTGACCGAGCGCGAAGCCGCCGAGGAGCGCCGCGCCGCGCGTCGCGGCGTTCGGGCAATCGACGGCATGCAGTTCCACCTTGAGCGCGTCGGCCAGCAATTGACGCCAGCGCGGATCGATCGAGCCGCCGCCCGCGAGACGCATCGTGCCGATGTTGCCGCCGCTCGCGCGGATCGCGTCGAGCCCGGCGCGCAGCGAAAACGCGACGCCTTCGAACGCCGCGCGCATCAGCGTGCCGCGCGTCTCGCCGAGACCGAGCCCGAGCCAGCCGCCGCGCGCCGACGGATTCATCCACGGCGAGCGCTCGCCGCTCAGATACGGCAGGAACGTCACGCGTTCCGACGATTGCGCCGCGAACGCTTCCTCATAGGCGCGCGGCCATGTATCGAATGCGAGCCAGCCGCGCACGGCTTCGAGCGCCACGCCGACGTTCTGCATCGCCGCCATGCGATACCACTCGTCGGTGGCGGCGCGATACGTATGCAAGCCGGCGACTGACGCCGGCGCCTCGTGCGCCATCACGAGGATCTGGCCGCCGGTGCCGGTCGTGAGGAGCGCGTCGCCGTCTGCGATGAGGCCGCTGCCGAGCGCGGCGCACGGCGTATCGCCCGCGCCGAGCGCCATCACGATGCCCGCCGTAAGCCCGAGCGCGTCCGCCGCTTCCGGCGACAGCGTTCCCGCCGCCGCATACGACGGCGCGAGTTGCGCGAACCACGCGCGCGGCAGGCCGAGCCGTTCTATCAGCGCGTCGTCCCAGAGGCCGGACGGATCGGCGAGCGCGGTTGCGCAGGCATCGGACGGATCGGTCGCGATCTCCCCGCCCAGCTTCGTGCGCAGCCAGTCCTTCGGCTGCAGCGCCCAGCGCGCGCGTGACGCGAGCGCCGCTTCGTTCAGCGCGATCCACCGCAAGAGCGGCCCCGCCATGCCGGGCGCGACGGGATTCACTTGCGGCGACGGCCATGCGTCGAGCAGATCGCGAGCGCGCGTGTCGGGCCACAGCATCGCGGGGCGCAGCGCGCGCCCTTCTTCGTCCGTCAGCACGACGCCGTGCATCTGCCCGGAAAAACCGATCGCGCGCACCGCTTCGCGTTCGTCCGCCGGCAATTTCGACGCCGCCGCGACGAGCGCGCTCCACCATGTATCGACGGATGTCTCGGCCCAGCCGGGATGATCGGTTGCCACCGGATAGGCCGCGTTCGAGAACGCGATCTCGCGTCCGTCCTCATCGACGATGGCGAGTTTCAGCGATGCCGTACCGAGATCGATGCCGAGGAATCGCATGGGAATGGCTGCCGGAAAAAGGTAAGGGAAAACACGAATTCCAGCGGGTTAACCCGCTGTCGCCGCACGAATGATCGAAAAAGGACTATGTCGCCGCACGGATAAACATCATAACGATGCGCACACAATCGTGGCCTTATGCCGCGCGACAAAAATCACGCGATGTGCGCCACGCCGCTTGCAGCAAGGCGCCAGGCGGATCGAAACCGCTTGAGAGACCTATCCCGCATATCGCTTGGCGAACGCGACGTATAGAGCCCCGCAGTCTTGTTGCGCCTATTTAAGCCGCTTACCTTTGAGGCCACACAATCGGAATGAATAGAAGGAGACACGACATGGCATCAACCACCGTACATCCCTGCGACGAGCGGCTACCCGCCGGACAATTGCTCACCCTGGGCATCCAGCACGTCCTCGTGATGTACGCGGGCGCAGTCGCCGTCCCGCTGATCCTCGGCGCCGCGATGAACCTGCCGAAGGACCAGATCGCGTTCCTCATCAGCGCCGATCTCTTCTCGTGCGGCATCGCCACGCTGATCCAGACGCTCGGCCTCTGGATCTTCGGCATTCGCCTGCCGGTGATCATGGGCTGCACGTTCGCCGCCGTCGGCCCGATGGTCGCGATCGGCACGAACCCGAGCCTCGGCATTCTCGACGTGTTCGGCTCGACCATCGCGGCGGGGGTCGTCGGCATCGTGCTCGCGCCGATGATCGGCAAGCTGCTGCGATTCTTCCCGCCGATCGTGACCGGCACCGTGATCGCGGTGATCGGCCTCTCGCTGATGGGCGTCGGCATCAACTGGGCGGCGGGCGGCGTAGGCAATCCGGATTACGGCAATCCCGTGTACCTGCTGCTGTCGCTCGTCGTGCTGATGCTGATCCTCCTGATCAACAAGTTCCTGCGCGGCTTCATCGCGAACATCTCGGTGCTGCTCGGGATGGTCGCGGGCTTCGCGATCGCCGCGGTGCTCGGCCTCGTCAACATGGACGGCGTCGCGCACGCACCGTGGGTCGGCATCGTGCTGCCGTTCCAGTTCGGGCTGCCGCACTTCGACCCGCTCTCGATCGCGACGATGATCATCGTCATGTTCGTCACGTTCATCGAATCGACCGGCATGTTCCTCGCGGTCGGCGATCTGGTGGAGCGTCCGGTCGACCAGAAGGCGCTCGTGCGCGGACTGCGTGTGGACGGGCTCGGCACGCTGATCGGCGGCGTCTTCAACTCGTTTCCGCATACGTCGTTCTCGCAGAACGTCGGCTTGATCGGCGTAACGGGCGTGAAGAGCCGCTTCGTTTGCGCGACGGGCGGCGTGATCCTCGTGCTGCTCGGCCTCTTTCCGAAGATGGCGCAGGTGGTCGCATCGGTGCCGCCGTTCGTGCTCGGCGGCGCGGGCATCGTCATGTTCGGGATGGTCGCGGCGAACGGCATCAAGGTGCTGTCGAAGGTGGATTTTGTTAAGAACCATCACAACCTGTTCATCGTCGCGGTGAGTATTGCGCTCGGGATGGTGCCGGTGGTCGCGCCGAAGTTCTTCTCGCAACTGCCGCACGCCCTCGAACCGATTCTGCACAGCGGGATTCTGCTGGCGTCGGTGACGGCGGTGGTGCTGAACGTGATCTTCAATGGCGTGCGCAAGGAACGCGATGCGCGTCGTGAGATTCGTGAGGCAGGGCATGACTTCGATGGGACGGCGAGCGAAGCGAAGTAAGACGTCGCCGTTTTTGCAAGGCGCTGCGGCGAAAGCCGCAGCGCTTTTTTTGCGTGTAAATCGCGCGCGTGAGGCAGGCGTTCGGCTTTTCGTGCTTATCCGATTGGACGTGACGTCATATTGTGTGGTGAAAACGGAGGGGTGCGCGGGTTGGCCTTTAGCATGGCGCGGCTCGAAGACAACCCACGCGAGACACCTCCATGAAACACCTCCTGCTCGTCGCAACGGCCCTCTTCGCCGCCCACGCCAGCGCAGCTCAATGCGATGCCGAACTCGCCAAGCAGTTGAGCAACCCGATCGCCGCGTTGATCCAGGTGCCGTTCCAGTTCAACTACGACACCAACATCGGCCCTTCTCGCGACGGCGACAAGTTTTACGCGAACTTCCAGCCCGTCGTCCCGACGCAGCTCAACGCCGACTGGAACGTCATTTCGCGGACCATCGTGCCGATCGTCTCGCAAAACGACATCGCGCCGGACTCCGGCTCGCAGACGGGCGTCGGCGATATTTTGCAGAGCGTCTTTTTCTCGCCGACCAGGCCGACAGCGACCGGGTTGATCTGGGGCGTCGGTCCGGCCTTCCTGCTGCCGAGCGGCACCGACCCGCTCCTGTCGCAGCGCAAATGGGGCGCCGGCCCGACTGCGGTCGCCCTGATCCAGGCGAACGGCTGGACCTACGGCATGCTCGCTAATCACATCTGGTCGTTCGCGGGTGAAGGCAGCCGGTCGGGCATCAGTTCGACGTTCCTGCAGCCGTTCGTCAGCTACACGACCAAGGATCTGTGGACCTTCGGCCTCAACACCGAATCGACCTATGACTGGAAGCATGGTCAATGGTCCACGCCGGTCAATGCCTTCGCCTCCAGGCTCGTGAAGTTCGGCAAGCAGCCGGTGAGTATCGGCGGAGGGTTGCGCTACTGGGCGGCAAGTCCGGACAGCGGGCCGCATGGCTGGGGCGGCCGCGTCATTCTCACGTTCTTGCTGCCAAAGTGAGTCGAATCTGTCAGGGCATCGTGAAAAGGCGCCCGCCCCTATCGTTTTTAGTCGCGCTTCCAGTCAGGGAATGTGTTCGAAACGCTAGCCAACGATGACTTTTGTGCCAGCTTTCACCGTCGTAATCCGACGGGAAGGCACGTTGTAATAAAACTTCCATACAAGTTCCTTACATTGTCGGTCTTCCACCCCTCGGAAAAACCCACAATGAGCAAGAACCGCTACGCCCACAATCCCGAGACCTACACCGAACCCGACGACGACAACCCCAGCGCAAACTTGCACTTCACCGACATCCTGCAAGCGCGCCTGACACGCCGGCAGACGGTGCTGGGCGGTTTGTCGGCGACGGCTGCGGCGCTGTTCGGCGCGCTTCCGCTCACCGCATGCGGCGGCAATTCCGACGACGACAACAGCAACGGCACGCCGACGACACCGCCCGTCACCAAGGCGACGCTCAATTTCGCTGCCGTGGGCCATAGTCTCGACGACATCGTGAAAGTCCCGGCAGGCTATAGCGTCGGCGTGCTGTACGCGCTCGGCGATCCGCAGCAGTTCGGCGACGCGAGCTGGTCGGGCAACGGTTCCGAGACGGCCGAATCCTACGATCGCCGCGCGGGCGATCATCACGACGGCATGCACTTCTTCGGCCTGGCCGACGACGGCACGTACGCCGCATCGCGTTCCGATCGCGGCGTGCTGTGCCTGAATCACGAGAACATCACCCAGGCGTACCTGCACGCAGCCGGCCCGACGACCGCGGCGGGCGCGCGCCCCGCCGCCGAAGTCGACAAGGAAGTGAACTGCCACGGCGTCACCGTGCTCGAACTGAAGCGCTCGACGGGCAACGCGCTGCAATACGTGCGCGGCTCCGCGCTCAACCGGCGGCTGACGGCGGCGAGCCGGTTCGCGATCGAAGGCCCGGCGGCCGGCTCGGCGCGCATGAAGACGCTCTACTCGACCGATGGCACTGCCACGCGCGGCACGGTCAACAACTGCGCGAACGGCTACACGCCGTGGGGCACGTATCTCACCTGCGAGGAAAACTGGGCCGGCTACTTCAAGCGCGCCACGACCGACGCCGCCCGCGCCGACACCGCGAGCCTCGACCGCTACGGCGTGAAGGCCGGCCAGTCGGGCAACTACGGCTGGAGCACGCCGACGGGCGACCTGTACCGCCGCTGGGACACCTCGACGACACCCGCCGCCGATGCCTCCGCCGACTATCGCAACGTCGCGAACACGTTCGGCTGGGTGGTCGAGATCGATCCGTTCAATCCGGCCTCGACGCCCGTCAAGCGCACCGCGCTCGGCCGCTTCGGACACGAAGGTTGCCAGCCCGCGAATCCGGTCGAAGGCCAGCCGCTCGTCTTCTACATGGGCGACGACAGCCGCAACGAATACATCTACAAGTTCGTGTCGAAGGCGCCGTATTCCGCCGCCGACAAGGGGCTAGCCGCCGGTGCGAAGTATCTGAACGAAGGCACGCTCTACGTCGCGAAATTCAACGCCGACGGCACCGGCAACTGGATCGCGCTGGCCAAGTCGAACGCGGCGCTCGCGGCCTTTGCGAGCGATGCCGACATCCTCATCGACACGCGGCTCGCGGCCGATCTCGTCGGGGCGACGAAGATGGACCGGCCGGAGTGGACCGCCGTACATCCGGCAAACGGCGAGGTCTACGTGACGCTGACGAACGGCACGGCTGCCGTACGTCCGCAAGGCGCGACCGATGCCGCGAATCCGCGCCCGGGCAATGTGAACGGCCACATCGTGCGCTGGCGCGAGGCGAATTCACGCGCCGACGCGACGCAATTCCAGTGGGACGTGTATCTGTTCGGCTCGCCTTCAGCGCAAGAGCCGGGATACAACCTGTCGGCGCTCACGGACAACAACGACTTTTCGAGCCCCGACGGCCTGTGGTTCGACTCGCGCGGCGTTTTGTGGATCGAAACCGACGATGGCGCGTACACGTCGACGACAAACTGCATGCTGCTCGCGGCGACGCCGGGTCAAGTCGGCGACGGCGGCGCGGTCACGGCTGGCGGCGGCACGCAGACGTTCAAGGGCGCGAATCCGGGCGAGCAGAACCTGAGGCGCTTTTTGGTGGGGCCGAAGGAATGCGAGCTGACCGGCATTGCGATGACGCCGGACAACAAGACGCTGATGGTGAACATTCAGCATCCGGGCGAAGGCGGGACGGCGTCGAAGCTGACGAGCCACTGGCCGGAGAGCCAGACGAACGGCGCGAGCACGGCGCGTCCGAGATCGGCGACGATTTTTATCACGAAGGATGATGGCGGGGTGATCGGAGTTTGAGCGGCAGGTTAGTTGTTAGGGAAGTTGCCGGGCGAACTTGCCAGGCGAAATCGGCACGCGAAGTTGCCAAGCGAACTTGCTAGGCGAACTTGCTAAGCGAGCTTGCTAGGCGAACTCGCGCCCGATAGTCGAAAAAAAAACGCAGCCTCTTCCGAGACTGCGTTTTTTTATTCAGGCGCCGGTACTTCAACCCGGCGCGTTGCTCTTCGCCACCGCGTCCGCTTGCGGCGCAGGCGGCGCAGACGGCGTCCAATGCCTTGTCGGTGTCAGCGTCGAAACCGATGCGCCGGAAGCCGCGGCCGGCGCCACTGGCGCGGTGGAAGTCGAGCCGTAGTCAACCGGCGCATCCGCCGGACGCGGCTGATCGCCCGCGTGCTCGATCCACCCGCCTCCGAGGAACTGATACAAATCGACCAGGTTGTTCAGCCGCTGCAACCGCGCGTTGATCAACAACTGCTGCGCGGAATACAAATCCGTCTGCGCGGTCAGCACCGCCAGATAACTGTCGACGCCATTGCGATACCGCAAATCCGACAGTTCCAGCCGCCGGCTCTGTGAGGCGACGAAGCGCTCCAGCGCGACGATCTGATCGTCGAACGTGCCGCGCGCCGCCAGCCCGTCCGCCACTTCGCGAAACGCGTTCTGGATCGCCTTCTCGTAGTTGGCGATCTCGATGCGCTTTTGCACCTGCGCCAGATCGAGGTTGGCAACGTTCGCACCGCCCTCGAAGATCGGCAGCGAGATCTGCGGCGCGAACGACCACGCCGCCGACCCCGGCTTGAACAGCCCGCCCAATGTCGGCGACAGCGTGCCGAAACTGCCCGTCAGCGAGACACGCGGGAAGAACGCCGCGCGCGCCGCGCCGATGTTCGCGTTAGCCGCGAGCAGCGACTGCTCGGCGGCGGCGATGTCCGGCCGGCGCGTGAGCAGGTCGGATGGCAGGCCCGCCGGGATGTCGGACAAGAGGTTCTGGCTCTCGAGCGGAACGCCCGGCGGCAGATCGTCCGGCAGCGGCTCGCCGACGAGCAGCACCAGCGCATTCACCGACTGCGCCCGCAGACGCATCTCCGTTTGCAGGTTCGCGCGCGCCTGTTCGACCACGCCCTGCGCCTGCCGCACGTCGAGCTCGGAACCCACACCGTTGTCGTACTGGAGCTTCGTGATGCGATACGACTCGTCGGCCGTCTTGAGCGTGTTGCGCGTGACGGTGAGCAGGTCGTCGAAGGCGAGCACTTGCAGGTACTGGTCCGCCACCGACGACACCAGCGAAATCTCCGCCGCCTTGCGCGTCTCGGCAAGCGACAGATACTGCGCGAGCGCCTGATCCTTCAGGCTGCGGATACGCCCGAAGAAATCGATCTCCCACGACGCGTTGACCCCGACCGAATATGTGTTCGAGATCGTCTGGTCGAAGAACGACAGGTTCTTCGGCGTGCGCGACTTGCTTTGGCTCGCGACGGCGTCGACCGTCGGGAAGAGGCCCGCGCGCGTGATCTGGTACTGCGCGCGCGCCGCTTCCATGTTCAGCACCGAGACGCGCAGGTCGCGGTTGTTCTTCAGCGCGATCTCGACGATGCGCTGCAGCCGCGCATCGGCGAAGAAATCGCGCCAGCCGATGTCGGGCGCGGCGAGCGAATTCGCCGAGCGCCCGTTGCTCGCCGTCGACGACGCATCCGGCTGGTTGGCGTAGATGCCGCCTTCCGGGAACGTCGACGTGACGGGCTCCGCCGGCCGCTCGTACTTCGGCTGCAACGTGCAACCGGCCACGAGCACCACGAGCGCCGCGCCGACAGCTGTCGCCATCAATGATTGTCTAAGCATCTCAGTGTCCTTCCTTGGCCGCGCCGCCGCCCAGACCGCCGTTGCCGTCAGTGCCGCCGCCATGCGGGCCTTCGATGTTGCCGGACGTGCCCGGCGTCGGCGTGTCCGTGCCTTTGCTGAACTTGCTGATCACGACAAAGAACATCGGGATCAGGAAAATCGCCAGGAAGGTCGCCGTGAGCATCCCGCCGATCACGCCGGTGCCGATCGCGTGCTGGCTCGCCGAGCCCGCACCGTTACTGATCGCGAGCGGCAGCACGCCGAGAATGAACGCCAGCGACGTCATCAGAATCGGTCGCAGCCGCAGTCGCGACGCCTCGATCGCAGCCTCGATCGTCGACATGCCCTGCATGCGCAGTTCGCGGGCGAATTCCACGATCAGAATCGCGTTTTTGGCCGACAAGCCCACCGTGGTCAACAAGCCGACCTGAAAGAACACGTCGTTTTCCAGACCGCGCAAGGTGGCCGCGAGCAGCGCGCCGAGCACGCCGAGCGGCACGACCATGATGACCGAGAACGGAATCGACCAGCTTTCGTACAGCGCCGCGAGACACAGGAACACGACGAGAATCGAGATGCCGTAGAGAATCGGCGCCTGCGAACCCGACTGGCGTTCCTGATACGACAGCCCCGTCCACTCGTAGCCGATGCCCGCCGGCAGCTTCGCCGCGATCGCTTCGATCGCCGTCATCGCCTGTCCCGTGGACTTGCCCGCCGCCGCCGCACCCTGGATTTCGACCGCTGAAATACCGTTGTAGCGCTCGAGCTTCGGCGACCCGTAGATCCACGTGCCCGATGCGAACGCGGAGAACGGCACCATCCCGCCCGCCGAATTGCGCACGTACCATTTGTCGAGGTCTTCCGGGTTCATGCGGAACTTGGCTTCACCCTGCAGGTAGACCTTCTTGATCCGGTTATCGACGTCGAGGAAGTTGTTCACGAATTGCGACGCCCATGCGATCGAGAACGTCTGGTCGACGTCCGCCGTCGCCACACCGAGCACGTTCGCCTTTTCGCGGTCGATGTTGACCTTGAACTGCGGCGTGTCGCTCAAACCGTTCGGGCGCACCTGCGCGAGCATCGGGTCCTTCGCCGCCATGCCGAGCAGCATGTTGCGCGCTTCCATCAGCTTCGCGTGGCCGAGACCCGCGCGGTCCTGCAGCTCGAAGTCGAAGCCCGACGCCGTGCCGAGTTCAGGAATCGACGGCGGGTTGACCGGGAACACCATCGCGTCCTTGTAGCCCGCGAAATGCCCGAACATCCGGCCGACGAGCGCCTGCACCTTGTCCTTCGATGCCTGCCGCTGCGCGTAGTCCTTCATCCGCACGAACACGAGACCCGAGTTCTGGCCACGGCCCGCGAAGCTGAAGCCGTTCACCGTGAACACAGATTCGACGATCGCTTTCTCGTCGTTCAGCAGGTAGTTCTGCACGTCGAGCAGCACCTTGGCCGTGCGCTCCTGCGTGGAGCCGACCGGCGCCTGCACGAGCACGAACATCGTGCCCTGGTCCTCGTCAGGCAAGAACGACTTCGGCAGCCGGATGAAGAGCATGCCCACCGCGACGATCACCACCAGATAGATGATGAGCCAGCGACCCGAGCGCCGAATCACGTGCTGCACGCCGCCGTGGTACTTCTGCTGGCTCTTCGCGAACGTGCGGTTGAACCAGCCGAAGAAGCCCTTCTTCTCTTCGTGATGCCCTTGCGGAATCGGCTTGAGGATGGTCGCGCAAAGCGCCGGCGTCAGAATCAACGCGACGAGCACCGACAGGATCATCGCCGCGACGATCGTGAGCGAGAACTGCCGGTAGATCGCGCCGACCGAGCCGCCCGAGAACGCCACCGGCACGAACACCGCCGAAAGCACGAGCGCCACACCGATCAGCGCGCCGGTAATCTGCTCCATCGCCTTGCGGGTGGCGTCTCGAGGCGACAAGCCCTCCTCCGCCATCACCCGCTCGACGTTTTCCACCACCACGATCGCGTCGTCCACCAGCAAGCCGATCGCGAGCACGAGCCCGAACATCGAGAGCGTGTTGATCGAGAACCCGACGATCGACATGATCGCGAACGTGCCGAGCAGCACCACCGGCACCGCGATCGTCGGGATCAGCGTGGCGCGCAGGTTCTGCAGGAACAGGTACATCACCAGGAACACGAGCACGATCCCTTCGATCAGCGTCTTGACCACTTCCTCGATCGAGAGCTTCACGAACGGCGTCGTGTCGTACGGGTACTTCACGACGAGCCCGTGCGGGAAATACCGCGACAGATCGTCGATCTTCGCCCGCACCAGTCTCGCCGTCTGCAGCGCGTTCGCGCCCGTGGCGAGCTGAATACCGAAGCCGGCCGTCGGCGCGCCGTTGTACTTGGTGTCGAAGTTGTAGTTCTCGCCGCCGAGCTCGATGCGCGAGACGTCCTTCAGGCGGACCTGCGAGCCGTCCGGATTCACCTTCAGCAGGATGTTGCCGAACTGTTCGGGCGTCTGCAAAAGGGTGGCTTCCGTGATGGTCGCCTGCAGCATCTGCCCCGGCACCGATGGCGTGCCGCCCAGACTCCCGCCCGCCACCTGCACGTTCTGGTTGGTGATTGCCGTTTTCACGTCGACCGGCGTCAGGCCGTAGTTGGTGAGCTTGACGGCGTCGAGCCAGACGCGCATCGCGTACTGCGAGCCGAAGAGCGTGACCGTGCCCACGCCGTCGATCCGGGAAAGCGGGTCCTGCACCTTCGACGCCACGTAGTTCGCGAGGTCGTACTTGTTCATGCTGCCGTCTTCGGAGACGAACGCCAGCACGAGCAGGAAGCTGCTGCTCGACTTCGTCACCTTCGTGCCCAACTGCTGCACGGCTTGCGGCAGAAGCGGCGTCGCGAGTTGCAGCTTGTTCTGCACCTGCACCTGCGCGATGTCCGGATTCGTGCCCGCCGCGAACGTGAGCGTGATGGTCGCCGTGCCGGAGTCGTCACTCGTCGAGGACAGGTACAGCAAGTGGTCGAGGCCGCTCATCTGCTGCTCGATCACCTGCGTCACCGTGTTTTCGACGGTCGTGGCCGACGCGCCCGGATACGTCGCGCTGATCTGGATGGCGGGCGGCGCGATGGTCGGGTACTGCGCGACCGGCAGGTTGAAGATCGACGCGATCCCCGCCAGCATCAGGATGATCGCAATCACCCAGGCGAAGATCGGACGATCGATAAAAAACTTTGCCATGAAACAGGCTCCCTGTTATTTCGCGCCGGAGGCGGCGGGTGCGCTCGCCGCGGCCTGCGCACCGCTCGCGGCGGCGGGTGCGGCCGATGCGCCAGATGCAGCGGGTGCAGCCGATGCTGCCGACGCGTCCGAAGCCGCACCCGGCTGCGCGGGCAATTGGGCTGCGACCGGCTTGACCGTCATGCCGGGCTTCGCTTTCTCGACGCCGTTCACGATCACGCGATCGCCCGGATTGAGGCCGCTGTCTACTACCCAGTTGGCGCCGTACGTGCCGGAGGTGACGAGCGAGCGCAATTCGACCTTGTCGTCCTTGCCGACCACGAGCGCCACCGCCTGGCCCTTCTGGTCGTGCGTGATGCCGATCTGCGGCACGACCAGCGCGCGGTCGTTCACGCCTTCCTCGATGCGCGCGCGCACGAACATGCCCGGCAGGAGCACGCGCTCCTTGTTCGGGAAAATCGCGCGCACGGTGACGGAACCCGTGCTCTGATCGACGCTCACGTCGGAGAACTGGAGCTTGCCGGGCTCGGAGTACGTGCGGCCGTCTTCGAGCACGAGCGTGACCTTCGCCGCGTGGATGCCCTGCGTCTGCAGGCGCCCTTCCTGAATCTGGCGGCGCAGCTTCAACCCATCGACGCTCGATTGCGTCAAATCGACGTACACCGGGTCGAGCTGCTGCACGGTGGTGAGCAGCGTCGCCGCGCTCGCCTGCACGTACGCGCCCGGCGTCACTTGCGAGAGCCCGGTGCGGCCGGAAATCGGCGAGACGACGTCGGTGTAGCCGAGGTTGATCTGCGCGGTATCGACGGCGGCCTTGCCCGACGCGACATCCGCAACGGCCTGGCCCTGCGAAGCGACGGCGTTGTCGTAGTCCTGCTTGCTGACCGCGTTCGCCGCGACGAGCACCTTGTAGCGCTGGGTGAGCGCGTTTTGCGTGGCGACGTTCGCCTGCGCCTTCGCAAGCGAGGCCTTCGCGCTGTTCAAGGTCGCGATGTAGGGCGCCGGATCGATCTTGTAAAGGCGCTGGCCGGCCTTCACATCGGAGCCTTCGGTGAATTCGCGGCGCAGCACGATGCCGTCGACCCGCGCGCGCACCTGTGCATTCAGGAAGGCGCTCGTGCGGCCCGGCAGTTCGGCCACGACGGGCACGGTGGTCGGCTGGACGGTGACGACGCCGACTTCGGGCGTTTGCGGCGGAGGAGCCGATTGTTTTTGTCCGCAGGCTGCAAGGATGATGGCAGCCGTCGCGGCACTGATTAAGCGGAATGGAACCCGTTCGACGCGCATGGAAGCGACCTCTGTCTAAGACTGAGTTTGAAATATAAGTGCGCGGCCGCCTTCTACGGGCAGGCCGCGCACGAGCGTCTCGACGACGCTGACCGATCGCCGGCGGCGCAGATGAAGCCGGTCGCCGACTCGTCATTCGATATCCGCGCGGGCGCTCTAGAGGCGTCGATGGCCGGAGGGACGGCCTTGGTACGGGCGGGCTGACTGAAATCTGTGTCGGATATTAACCGGTCGATGCTGCTTGGGCTATCGATCGACGGGTGGTATTGTATATACATTCACGAATGAATGTAAAAGTGACAGAATTATTTCGGTATGGCATGTGCGAGCGGATTCCGCTCCGTGGCATCGATTACTGTCGACAAATATTTGACGCCGCCGTCTGAATGGCGTTAACGAAGCAAGAGCAGAGAAGGAGCAAGCGGCTACGGCCGAAGCATATGGTCAGACGAACCAAGGAAGAGGCGCTGGAAACGCGCAACCGCATTCTCGATGCGGCCGAGCGCGTGTTTTTCGACAAAGGCGTGTCGCGCACGTCGCTCGCGGACATCGCGCAGGAAGCGGGCGTCACGCGCGGCGCGATCTACTGGCATTTCGCGAACAAGGGCGATCTGTTCACAGCGATGTTCGACCGCAGCCTCATGCCGCTCGACGAACTGATCGCGGCGACGCTGGACACGAAGGAACCCGATCCGCTCGGCCGGATGCGCGATATCTTCATCTGGTGCATGCGCAATATCGCGCTCGATGAGCAGCGCCGGCGCGTCTTCGACATTCTTTTTCTGAAGTGCGAGTTCGTCGAGGAAATGGGGCCGGTGCGCGAGCGGCATCAGAACAATATGCGCGAAGGGATCGAACGGATCGAGCGCGGGCTGCGCAACGCGATCGATCAGGGGCAGTTGCCCGTCGATCTCGATACGCGGCAGGCCACGACGCTGCTCCACGCGTTGTTCACGGGAATCCTGCACGACGCGCTCATGTTCCCCGAAGGCGTCGATCTCGATCGCGACGCCGAGCGTCTCATCGACGCGTGTTTCGACTCGCTGCGCTATAGCCCCGCGCTGCGCTCGTCATAGGGCTCAGCGGCCTGAACGCGCTTTCTGATTCGAGTCGTAGATCGTCCCGCGCTCGGGCGGATTGCCGGTTTCGAGCGCGGCGATCCACTCGTCGGTCGTGAGCACGGCCGCGAAGCGCGACTGCATCACTACACTGAACACGCGATGAATCTCCTCCGCACTCGCCTTCCCCGCACGGTTTTCATATGGCACGGCGCCGGTCGCGTCGGCGAGAAATTCCACCGATAACCCCGCGTGCACCGCCTGCTTCACCGTCGAATCGTCGCAATTGTGGGTCATGTAGCCGGCGATCACGATCGTTTCGACGTCGCGTTCGGTGAGCCAGTTGGCGAGATCGGTGCCGGTGAAGGCGCTCGGCAGCACTTTTTCGATCAGATGATCGCGCGGCCGGCTCGCGACGATTTCGTGCAGCGCGCCGCCATGCGACCCGCGCGCGAAAAGCGGCGAGGCAGCCGGCGCCATTTGCTGGACGACGACGACCGGCACGCCGCGCTGGCGGGCGGCATCGATCGCCCGGCCGATATTGGCCAGCGACACGTTGACGTCCGGATACTCGATCGGCAGGTTGCCGGTGACGTATTCATTCTGTACATCGATCACGATGAGCGCGCGGCGGGGCATGACCGGGTTCCTTTTGAGCGGTGGCGGAAGAACCCATTCTCGCAGGACAGCGCCGAAAGCGCCCAAGCGCCGTCAGTGCAACCCGACGCGCTGCGCAAAAAACGCGAACAGCGCGACGCACACGAGCATCGCCGCCCACGCCCAGCCCGGCAGGCCGAGTGGATGCGGATCGTGCGAATGATCGTGGTCGCGCCGCCCGAGCCCGTGCCCCGGCAAGCGGTGATGCAGCACACCGCTTGCGGCATCGGCGGCGGGCGGGCGGACCGGGCGCGGCGCGTTGAAGAACGGCCGGCGCGAAAACGCCGCCGACATCGTGCTCGGCCGCAGGAAAACGTGACGCCGGGAGCCGGCTTCCTGCTGCGCGCGGATCGATGGCAGGCCGTGCTTCGCGCGCACTACTTCACAGAATTCCGAGAAGAACTCGTCGGCGACTTCGCGCAGCGAGTTTTCGATCTGTCGCGACGGCAAGCCCGCGAGTGGTCCTGAAACCGTCGCCCAAACGGTGTATTCGACCCACGTCGATTCAGCGTCCGCGTCGGAATTGAGCGCCACCGCGATCTGCCCGCGCAGCGACCCGACGCCCTCGCCGCGCGCCTTGAAGCTGAGCGTGCGGGCGTAACCGCGGGTATCCGGCTCCGGCTCCGGCTTGTGCGCTTCGCCTTCCTGATGCGCCGCCTGCCGCGTGCGCCCGGCCGTGTGCGCGCGAATCTCGTAGCGCGCGCGCAACGCGCCCAAGGGCACGATCATCGTGAGCGCGTATTCGCCGCCCGGCAGTCGCGCGAACGATTCGCAATTGTCGAGGCTCGCACGCAACAGCGCGAGGTCGCCGAGTGCTTCCCTGACGTGCGTCAGGTCGAGCGGAACACGCAACGTATCGGTGACTTCCATCTGAGCCTCCCGGGCAAAGACTGCACTCGTTACTCGTTCTGTGTTTTTTGCGGCGATGTTGCGCGCTGATGAAGTAATCGGCTCAGGAAGTCACGTCGATCCGATCGACGCGCGACGCGTAAAACGCCAGATAACCCTTGATCTGCGCGGCCCCTTCGACGGGCTGTTCATAACTCCAGGCGGCGTTTTCGACCGGGCCGTCTTCGGTGAGCAAGTGGTAATAGGTAGCGTGGCCCTTGATCGGGCATTGCGACGTATGAATCGATCGTTCGAGGCGCGCCATGTTCACGTCGGCGCGCGGGAAATAGTGCACGGGCGGCAAGCCGGTCTCGGCGACCACCAGCGACGCATGCGTGTCCGCAAAGGTCACGCCCTGATGGATCACCCGGCAGCGCCGGCCGTTCAGCGTAATCTCGATGCGATGCGCGGATTGATGCGTGTCGGTGTTCATCGATGCCCTCCCGGTTCGTCTGAGCTGGAAACGCAAAGGCTGCGCGAGGCGGCGTACGCCAAGACTACAGCACAAAAAAAAGCCACGGGAAGCGTTTCCCGTGACTTCATTATGAGACAAATGGCGGCCGCCTTGTGGGTGCTTTCGCGCCTTGGCCCGATCGTTTCTTTCCGACATCCTGGCGCGGCGGGCGTTGCTAAAAAGTCACTGAATATTCCAGTGGAAGGCGCTCTTCGACTTGCCCGGACCCTCGACGCTGACCGCGTGTTTCTGCTCCTGATCCTTGTACTTCGCGAACACGGTGTACTTCCCCGGCGGCAGCTTGACGAGCATGTATGGACCCATCGCCTCGGTGTTGAGCAACTCGGCGTTCTTCCCGTCGACGATGCGCACGTGCACGCCCGACAGATAGTCCGCCGTCGGTCCGGTGAAACGCAGCGAAAGCGGCCAGTGCGACTGTTCGCGCTGCAGCGCCTTCGATTCGTCGAGCCCGACGCCGCCCGACGTATATGACACGCTGCCCTGCTGCTGGACTTGCGGCAAGCCGCCGCCGTTGGTGTTGCCGGCGCTGCTCATGTCGGTGGTATCGGTGCTCGATGCCTGCGCCCAGGCGCCGCCCGCCGCGCCGAGGGCGAGCACGGCCGCCACCGCGGCGGCCGCATGTTTTCCTGTGGTCTTGATCGTCATTGTGGTCCGCTCCTTGTGTCCGCTCGTTCGCGGATACGGTCAACCTGAAACACGCCCGATGCGCCATCACAGCGCGATGGGGCCCCAAGGTTGGCTTTAGCAACCTTCATGCCCGATTAGCCCAGATTTAGCCAAGGTCTACTGGCACGAAAATCTGCGCATCGTCGCGCTGGATCAGGAGCGCGAGGCTGTCGCCGGCGTGCGAGACCATCGCCTTGAGTTGCTGCACGCTCGACACCGGCTGGCCGTTGACCGCGAGGATCACGTCGCCCGCCTGGATGCCCGCGTTCGCCGCCGGACCGCTCGCCTGCTGCACGATCAAACCGCGCGAGAGCGAGCTGTCCTGCTTCTCTTCCGGCGACAGCGGCCGCACCGCGACACCCAGCCGCGCGTCCTGCGCCGACGCGCCGCCGTCCTCGCCCTTCGCATTGGCGCTCGCGGTCTTCGCGTCGTTGAGCGCGCCGATCGTGACCGTCAGGTCCTTCGTGCCGCGGTCACGCCACACCTGCACCTTCGCCTGGCTGCCCGGCGGCAAGCCCGCGACCTGCGACGGCAGCGACGTCGAATCGGTGACCGGCAAGCCGTTGAGCGACATGATCACGTCGCCCGGTTGCAGACCCGCCTTCGCGGCCGGCCCGTTCGTCTCGACCGAACTCACGAGCGCGCCCTGCGGCGTCTTCATGCCGAACGAATTCGCGAGCGTCTGGTTGAGCCCCTGCACCGTCACGCCGAGGCGGCCGCGATCGACGTGACCCGTCTTCACGAGCGCGTCCTTCACCTTGATCGCCTCGTTGATCGGGATCGCGAACGAAAGGCCCTGGAAACCACCCGTCTGCGAGTAGATCATCGAGTTGATACCGATCACTTCGCCTTGAAGGTTGAAGAGCGGCCCGCCCGAGTTGCCCGGGTTGACCGGCACATCGGTCTGGATGAACGGCGTGTAGTTCTCGTTCGGCAGCGAGCGCGACTTGGCGCTGATGATGCCCGAGGTCACCGTGTTGTCGAAGCCGTAGGGCGAGCCGATCGCGACCACCCATTGGCCGACCTTGCTGCCGTTCGGGTCGCCGATCTTGACGGTCGGCAGGTTCTTCGCGTCGATCTTGAGCACCGCGACGTCCGACTGCTTGTCGGCGCCGACAACCTTCGCGCGGTATTCGCGCTTGTCGGTGAGCTTGACGGTGACGACGTTCGCGCCGACGACGACGTGCGCGTTGGTCAGGATATAGCCATCGTTGCTGACGATGAAGCCCGAGCCGAGCCCTTCGCTCGGACGATCCTGTGCGCCGCCGTTGCCATTGCCGCCGCCGCCAAAGCCGGGCATGCCGCCGAAGCGCTTGAAGAACTGATAGAACGGATCGTTCGGATCGATCGGCAGTTGCGACGCGCCGCTATTGCGCGACGACGTCTTGCTGACAACGTGCTTCGCGCTGATGTTCACGACCGCCGGGCCATACGTTTCGACGAGGCCCGAGAAATCGGGGATGCCGGTCTTGGCGGCGGCTTCGGCCGGCATCATCGCGACGGCGGCTTGCGCGGGCGCGATGACCTGCGGCGCCGGAACGTTGTTGTGACCGGCCACATAGCCCGCCGACAACGCAATGGCAACGGCGGCTGCAACGGCGCTGCGGGTGAGGATCTTCGATTTCATCGTGTGCTCCTGATCGTTCTGATCGTTCGATTGCTTGCTGGCTGGGATTCGCGCGGGTTGCGCTACGTTGAATCGAAGATTAAAGGGGCGGTCTTAAAGGAGTCTTAACGCGGCGAAGAGCGATGCGCTTTTCGATAGTGGCGTGCTTGCAACGGCGTTCCAGGAGCGTGCCGATGCGCTCGAAAAACGCAGGGTTCCTACGGGATGGGCGACGTCGGGGATGTGCTGGCGGCGGAGAGTTCGTTGCGGCAAGTCGACGGGTATCGGCGCGAGGCGGAGCCCAGCGCGTCGGCAAGTCGGACGATTACGCCGTGGGTACAGCGCTAACGAGCACAGGCGGCAACATACATTTCGCGCCGGGCGGTGATTTCCCTGAAACCGCGCCTGTCGCGCTTAAAACCTCACCGTAACCAGCAGCCCGCCCGCTGGCGACTCGCCCAGCGCCACCATCGCGCCGTGCTGCAACGCGATGCGCCGCACGATCGCAAGCCCAAGCCCGCTGCCCGCGACATCCGTGCGCGCGCGGCTTGCGCCTTCACCCACGCGATAGAACCGGTCGAACACGCGTTCGCGTTCATCGGCGGCGATGCCGGGGCCGCTATCGGCGATCCGCACGACGGGGCGCCCGTCCTCCACTTTCAACGACACATCGACACGCCCGCCCTCCGGCGTGTACTTCGTCGCGTTGTCGATGAGATTGTTGAGCATCACGCGCAGCGCTTCCGGATCGCCGTCGATCGTCGCGGAATCACTCGTCTCGATGCCGAGATCGACGCCCCGCTGCTGGGCAAGCAGCACGCTCGCGCCGACGCAGTCGTCCAGCAGCGCGTGCAGATCGACGGGTTTCAGCGGCGTCTTGCTGTCCGGCTCCGAGCGGGCGAGCGCAAGCAGTTGCTCGGCCAGCCGCGTCGCGCGCGCGATGCCCGCGTGCAGGTCCGAGAGTGCTTCCTTGCGGGCGTCGTCGTCGTGCGCCCGCGCGACGAGCTGCGCCTGAATCTGCACGGCGGCGAGCGGCGTGCGCAGTTCGTGGGCGGCATCGGCGACGAAGGCTTTTTGTGTATCGAGCGCCGTCGCGAGGCGGTCGAGCAGCGCGTTCAGCGCGTGCACGACCGGCTTCACTTCCTGCGGCAAACGGTTGTCGGGCAAGGGTTCGAGCGCTTCGGGATGACGTGTGTCGAGCGCGCGCGTCACGCGCTGCAGCGGCGCGAGCCCGCGTCCGACGATCACCCACACCGCGAGCCCGAGAAACGGCAGCAGCAACACGAGCGGCCACAGCGTGCGCCACGCGACGCCCGCCGCGAGCCGGTTGCGGATCGACAGCGGCTGCGCGAGTTGCACGACGTTATCGCCGACGATCGCGCTGTACACCCGCCACACGCCGCGCGGTGTTACTTCGGTGGAGAAGCCGAGTTCCGCGTGCGGCGCGAGCGGCACACGCGGATGCGAGTAATACATCAGCGAGCCGTTGCGATTCCAGATCTGGATCACGACGCCTTCGTCGCTCTCGCTGCGCGACGTGAGCACAGACGAAAACGGCTCCGACGGCAGCGCGGCCGCGATCTGCTGCAACTGGTAATCGAAGAGTTCGTTGGCTTCGGCGAGTGCCTGCCGGTAGATCAGCCACCCCGCAAACCCCACGCCGACGATCACGAGCGAGAGCAGCCAGATGAGCAACTGGCGGCGGATCGAATGCATCAGACGTCCTTCGCGACCATGTAGCCCAAGCCACGCACGTTGCGGATCAGGTCGGCGCCGAGTTTCTTGCGCAGCGAATGAATGTAGACCTCGACCGTATTGCTGCCGATTTCCTCGCCCCAGCCGTAGATTTTCTCTTCGAGCTGGCTTTTCGAGAGCACCGAGCCCGGCCGCGCCATCAGCGCTTCGAGTAGCGCGAATTCGCGCGCGGACAACGCGATCGGCAAGCCGTCGAGCGTCACCTGATGGCCCACCGGATCGAGCGTCAGCGCGCCGTGCCGCACGAGCGACTCGCCGCGTCCCGCGTGGCGGCGGATCAGCGCGCGCATGCGGGCGCCGAGTTCGTCGAGATCGAAGGGCTTGACGAGGTAATCGTCCGCGCCGGCGTCGAGGCCTTTCACGCGATCGGCGACGGCATCGCGCGCCGTCACGATCAGCACCGGCAGCGCATTGCCGCGTGCGCGCAGGCTTTTCAGCACGTCGAGGCCGTCGCGCTTCGGCAGACCGAGATCGAGCAGCATCAGGTCGTAAGGCTCACCGCCGACTGCCGTCAACGCGGCCTCGCCGTCCTGCACCCAATCGACGGCGAAGCCATCGCTCTTCAGCGCCTTCCTCACGCCCTCGGCGATCATCCGATCATCTTCGACTAGCAGGATTCGCATTGCGTGCTCGTTTATCAGGAAATTCCGATGCATTTTAGCCGCGACACTTGCCGGGAGGATTAAGCGGGACTTAAGGGCGTTTTCACGCGATACGACAAATGTTGACGGTTTCCCTATGGACGCTGCGGAGACGACTTTCAATAATCGCGCTGAGACAAAAATAGGGCCAACACGATGAATGAGAGAAATTGCACCAAGGCACAGACGCAGCGTATCCGGACACCGCAATCGACACTCGCCCGGCACAGCATCGCGCACATGACGTCCTGCGGATGCAGCATCGACGGACGGGAGCGCTCACATGGCAACCATTGAACGCATCATCCCTGGAGTGGTGGCCGACGACGGCTCGGTGCACTACTCATCCGTCACCTCGCCTCCGGATGACAGCACCGCCGTGTGCTACATGGTCCCCGACCGAATCGTTCCGGTGATCTTCATCCCGGGGGTGATGGGGACGAATTTGAGAACGTCGGCTAAACCGTCAAAGCCGGTCTGGCTCGCCGACAGTTCGCTGAGTGTGGCGGCCAACTGGGGATTGAGGGGAGCGGACAAGCGAAAGCTAGGTCTTGATCCCAAGATCACCGAGGTTTACGACGGCGGCGCCATCCCCCAAGGCACGGCTCAGAAAGACGTCGAATTGAAACGTCGTGGCTGGGGCGAAGTGGCGAACATGAGCTACGGAACGTTCTTGCCCTGGCTTGAGAATGCGCTCAACGATGCAGACGTATGCATGACGGGCTTGCGCAACAGCCTGATGAAGAAAGTTGTAGCGAGCGCGCCTGGCGTGCAGCCGCTGTCGGCCGACGAAGTGGGGCTGTCATACAAGTATCAGTTTCCCGTGCACGCGGTCGGCTACAACTGGCTCCAGTCGAACGCCGATTCGGGTGAACGGCTGGCGGAACGCATCGAGTACTTCATGAGCTACTACCGCAAGAAGGGAAGAAGGTGCGAGAAAGTCATTCTCGTCACCCACTCGATGGGCGGGCTGGTCTCCCGCTACTACTCCGAGGTTCTCGGCGGCAGCAAAAACGTGTTGGGAATCGTGCACGGGGTCATGCCGGCGACGGGTTCGGCCACCGCGTACAAACGAGTCAAGGCCGGCACCGAGATGCCGGCGGGCGTGGTGCTGGGTATCGACGCCGCGGAGGTTACGGCTGTGTTCGCGCAATCGCCGGGCGCGTTGCAGTTGTTGCCGAGTCCGGAGTATGGGATGGGGTGGTTGAAGATCAGGGATGGCAGCCAGAACGTGACGCTACCAAAAGTTGACCCCTACACTGAGATTTACACGATGCGAGGGGCTTGGTGGGCGCTATGCGACGAAAGCCTTATCAATCCCGTGGACTCACGAAAGGCAACAGTTGACAGCGACTGGGCCCGCTACAAGGGCTTGATCCTGGATGACGTGCTGCCTTTCCATAAGTCAATTGGCAAACGCTATCACTCGAACACTTACGCGTTCTACGGCGATGATTCGGTCCACAAGACCTGGGGCGACGTAGTTTGGGAGCGCAAGATCACGAGCGTACTCAAGCGATTCGACTCGTACGCCAAGATCGACGATCTAACGGCGGGGAAGGTTCTTCAAGACTTGGGGCAAGGCGAACAGGATCTGCTTCAGCGAACGGCGAACCAACCCATTGCAACAGGGTTCGTACTCAAGAATGCAGCCGAGAACGGCGATGGAACCGTGCCGATCCGCTCGGGTGCCGCGCCCGCCGGGCACGTCAAGGTGTGTGTTCCTTACCCGGGCGTCGATCACGAGGGCGCATACAAGGCGCTGCCTCAGCAACTGTTTGCGCTGTGGGCGATTACGAAAATTGCGTACAGCATCAGGGAAACGAGCATGGCGTACAAGGAATGAACCCAAAAGCCGCCCTTTCGATACTGTGCCTCGCGCTCTGCCTGAGCGCATGCGACAAACCCAAAGCCTTGACGCCACGAGAGAATAAAACCGTGAACGACATAACCGCCAATCTTGCCCCGCGCTGTGTAGGGCGCTATCTCATCGACATGCCCCAAGATGCTTTGAGTTTCGGAATGACTGAGATACAGGGCGTGCGTCTGGAAACCTTGGCAATGACTCAAGATGCCTATCGGGACGAGATCGCAAAGCGTGAAGCCGAGTTGAAATCAACGAAGAGTGCACTGGGATATCAATATCTTTATCAGCACGGCGAGGCGCGTGGCAGTGGTACGCGTTACTTCATCCGTCTGCGCAGCTATGGCGACCCCAGCGATATGAGCCGAACGATTGAAGCCTACAAATACGATCGTGGCTTTCGCATTAAATTCGAAGTACAAGCGTTCGATTCGGCGCATTCGGTCTTCAAGGACGAACCGGCAATCAGGAACAGAGCTATTAAGAGTGACGTTTCGCCGAAGCTGGGACTAGTTCTTGACTTGCTCGAACATACTCGCGGCCGGCGCCGACGACGACATCCCGACCGAACCCGGTGTCTGCTTTCTCAACGGCTTTCTTCCCGGAAAGGCGACCGATCAGGAAAACGTCTACGCCGGTTTTGTTTTACGCGACAAGCCCGACGTCAGCTTTGTCCTTCAGACAGATTCAAATATCCGAGAACAAACGACGTTGTTACAGCGTGGCACCAGCGTCAATCAGGCGCTCAAACAGCGCGATGGACGAACGATTCGCAAGGGGCATGTCGCGCTCGCGGGAATGCAAGCAGAGGAGTGGCTGGCCGAAGGCATGACAACGGCCGCCATTCGCGGACATCACTTTGGCATGGAAGCCAATTCAAAGACGGGTAGCGCGCAGTCGCCTCTCATCAGCCTGGAGATGGACAACGGCGGAATTCCGCCTGACGACGATCCTGAACATCGTGCCGTCAAAGCATCGTTGACGGAGGGTGAAGCTGTGGGGTTATGGGACGCTATATCGCGAACCTTGCGTACGCGTCCGAATGCTTTCTGACACCCCGTTTCAAGATGAAACGCCAGCACCGCACGGCGGGTAGATAGTGGAACGCCCCGTCTCTCAATGAGCTAGCCGATGCCAGATGGACGGCCCGAGCGATTTCAAACACCGCAACGATTTCGCAAGGAAAGCTTGTCTACAATAGCCGCTTTGCCCGGACGCACCGCACGTCGTCGTGAACTGCGCGTCAGGCGCGCTCATCCTTTCGCATCAATCGCATCGAAGAAGAATTCATGCCGCTCGTCTCGTTTTCCGCTTCATTCCGTTCGATGACCGCGCGTCTGTCGGCGGGCGCGTTGACTGTTGCGCTCGCCACCGGCCTGACGCTCGCCTACACACCGGCCGCCGTCGCGCGTGGCGGCGGTTCCAAAGCCGAATCGCACGGACCGAAGCCGCATAGCGCCTTCAAAGGCAAACGCAGCGAACACATCGCCGTGCCATCGGGGCCGCTCCCGCCCACGGTCATGGCCGCGCTCGCACGCGCCCACGTGCCGATCTCGTCGATGAGCGTGGTCGTGCAGCGCATCGGCGCACCGACGCCGCTCATCGCGATCAACGCGACCGAGCCGATGCTCCCCGCCTCGACGATGAAGCTCGTCACGACCTACGCCGGCCTGTCGCTGCTCGGACCCGACTATCGCTGGAAAACGACGGCCTACGCCGACGGCCAGGTCGACACGCAAGGCGTGCTGCACGGGAATCTCTATATCCAGGGCACCGGCGACCCGAAGCTCGTGCCGGAAGAACTGATCGACCTCGTCGACCAGATCCGCCGCAACGGCATCACCGGCATCGACGGCGGGCTCGTCCTCGACAAGCGCTATTTCGACGCCGCGACGCGCGATCTCCCCGCCTTCGACAACGACGATTCCGCGCCCTACAACGTCGGCCCTGATCCTTTGCTTTACGCGTTCAAGTCGCTGTCGTTCACGCTGACGCCGAATCCCGACGGCCAGGTGTCCATCGACGTGCTTCCTCAGCTCGCGCAACTGCAGATCGACAACGAGTTGCACGTCACGCGCGGCGCGTGCGCGGGATCGCTGCCGGCGGCATCGCCGAGCGTCTCGCAGACCGCAAGCGGCTTCGTGCAGGCGTCGTTCATCGGCGACTATCCGCTGCGCTGCGGCTCGCGCACGATCAACGTCGCCGCGCTCGACCACTCGACGTTCTTCGCCGGCGGCTTCCTCGCGCTCTGGAAGCAGACGGGCGGCACGTTCAGCGGCACGACCCGCGAAGGCGCGACGCCGTCGAGCGCGCGGCTCGTCGGCACGCATCGCAGCCCGGTGCTCTCCGACGTCGTGCGCGACATCAACAAGTTCAGCAACAACGTGATGGCGCGCAACCTGTTTCTCACGATCGGCGCGGCCACCGCCAAGCCGCCCGCAACGCCTGCGAAATCCGCGCAGGCGATCCAGCAGTTCCTGCGCCACAGCGCCCTGCCGATGACCGGCCTCTCGCTCGACAACGGCTCAGGCCTCTCGCGCGACGAAAAGATCAGCGCGCTCTCGCTCGCCGAGATGCTGCAGGCGGCCAACTCGAGCCCGGTCGCGCAGGTGTTCACGGAATCGCTGCCGATCGCGGGCGTCGACGGCACGATGCGCAACCGGCTTACCAACGCCGGCGCGCTCGGTAACGCGCACATCAAGACGGGCACCCTGCGGGACGTGCGGGCGATCGCGGGCTACGTCGGCGCACAGAACGGCGAGAGCTACGTCGTCGTCAGCTTCATCAACGATCCGCGCGCGGAAGCGGCGCGCGGCGCCCACGACGCGCTTCTCGAATGGGTCTACGAAGGCGCGCGCCGAGCGGGCACCGCCGAATAGCACGAGCGTGCACGTCCTGGAATAATCCTTCTACGAAGTAGCGAGCGCCGCCGCGCGCTCGCCGTGTACGCTGTCGGGCACGGCGGCACAGACCGCTTCTTTGGAGGGAGACACCATGCAATTCGCTACCGGATTGCTTCTGCAACATCCAATCGCGCGTTTCAGCGTACCTTCATCTAACGACCGACGACGCACGACCTTCCCGCGCAATGCAGGAACGCCGTATGCGTTATCGCGCGGTCAGCGAAACATCTGATGAAGACGGGAAAGATTCGGTAAGCTGTCGCGACGCTGCATCCGCGGCGCGCGAGAACCGATAAACGCGGCGCACGACGTCGCGGCACTCACTACAAGATTCACCAAAAGATGGAGACGAGGTCGATGAGCAAGTACTACCTGACGCGCGGCAGCCTGCTGCGCCAAGCCCAGTTCGTTACCGCGAGCGCAGCGCTCGCCCTGCTCGCCGCGTGCGGCGGCGGCTCGGACGACAACAACTCGACGCCACCGGGCGGCGTCAAGCTGCAAGTCGTATCGTTCGGCGACAGCCTGTCGGACGTCGGCACGTATTCGCCCGTCGCGGCCAAGAACTTCGGCGGCGGCCGCTTCACGACGAATCCCGGCCAGGTCTGGACGCAGAACATCGCGCAGTACTACGGCGACACGCTGACGCCCGCCGTGACCGGCGGCTTCGGCGTGCCGCTCGCGTCCGCAGGCGGCTTTGGCTATGCGCAGGGCGGCGCGCGGGTCAAGTTGCAGCCGGGTCTTGGCCACGCGGCGGCTAACGTGCCGAACTCCGATTACGCGCAGGCGACGACGATCCCCATCAACGATCAGGTGTCGAACTACATCGTCGCGCACGGCAGCTTCAATGGCGGACAGCTCGTGATCATCGGCGGCGGCGCCAACGACATCCTCTACAACCTCGGAGTGGCGCAGGCCGCAGCCGCCGCAGCAGCGGCCGGGCAGATCACGCCGGCCGCGGCGCTCGCCGCCGCAACGGCCGCGCAGCAGGCCGTCGGGCAGGCGGCGCTCGATCTGGCCGCTGTCGTAGGACGTGTCGTGCAGGCGGGGGCGACGCACGTCGTGGTGTCGAACGTGCCGAACATCGGCGCGACGCCGCAAGGGGTCACGAGTTCGGACAAGGGTGCGGCGCTGACGAAGGCATCGCAGGGCTTCAACCTCGCACTGCAAACCGCGCTGACGCAAACCGGGCTGATCTCGAAGGTAGTCTACGTCGACGCCTATGCAGCCGTCGATAACGTGACCACGAACTATCAGGCGCTCGGCTTCACGGTGTCGAACACCGGCACGGCGTGCAACCTGCAGGCGATGATCGCGGCAGCGACCAAGTCGGGGCAGGCGAATCCGTCGGCGTTCGGTACTTCGCTGTTCTGCTCGCCAGAAACGCTGACCGTCGCGGGCGCGGACCAGACGTACATGTACGCGGATACCGTCCATCCGACGACACACCTTCATGCGCTCTACGCGCAGACCGCCGAGCAGGCGATCGCGAAGTCGGGCCTTGGGAAGTGATTTGCGGTTAGCTGTTCGAGAGCAAAACGCCCGGTCTCGCGACCGGGCGTTTTTGCTTGTGCTGGCGACGCGTAGTTCCATACGTGGTCGGCGCGGCGGTTCAGGAACCTGCTGTTCGCTTGCCGGTCGAGCGTTGGCGCGGTTGGCGCGGTTGGCGCGGTTGGCGCGGTTGGCGCGGTTGGCGCGGTTGGCGCGGTTGGCGCGGTTGGCGCGGTTGG
>NZ_FCNW02000028.1 GCF_001544475.1 Caballeronia humi
ATGTTTTCCTGGCCGCCGGCGATCACGATGTCGGCATCGCCCGCGATGATCGCGTTCGCCGCCAGCATCACGGCCTTGAGACCGGAGCCGCAGACCTTGTTGATCGTCATGCCGGGCACCGACGTGGGCAGGCCCGCCTTGATGACCGACTGGCGCGCCGGGTTCTGGCCCGAACCGGCCGTCAGCACCTGTCCAAGGATCACTTCGCTGATCTGCTCCGGTTTGAGGTTCGCGCGTTCCAGCACGGCGCGAATTACCGCTGCACCCAGATCGGGCGCTGCAATCTTCGCGAGCGACCCGCCGAATTTGCCGACCGCTGTCCGTGCGGCCGATACGATCACTACGTCAGTCATTTCAGTTTCCTTTGGCTACGAATGTTAAAGCGGGCTCTTGATGCCCGGTACGCAAAAGCGCACCGTCGAGGCGACGAAAAGCGGCTTACTGGTCACGCTGCAGCACATAGCGGCCAGGCGCCGCTTCGATAACACGGTGTTCCTCCGATCCCGGCGTGGCCGGCGCCTTCACCTTCTTGCCGGCGTAGGCCTGCAGCCAGTTCGTCCACGTGGGCCACCAGCTTCCCGGCTGCTCGGTCGCGGCGGCGAACCAGTCGTCCGGATCGGCGGCCAGGGTCTTGGCGTCGGCGTCGATGCTCCAGAAACTGCGCTTGTTCTTCGACGGCGGGTTGATCACCCCCGCGATATGCCCCGACGCGCCCAGCACGAACTTCTGCGGCCCGGTGAGCAGCGGCGCCGATGCATACGCCGACGTCCACGGCACGATGTGATCCTCGCGCGAACCGTAGAGGAACGTCGGCACGTCGATGCGCGACAGGTCGACCGGTTCGCCGCACGTCTTCAACTGGTTCGGCACGCGCAACTTGTTTTCGAGGTACGTGTTGCGCAGATACCAGACGCACATCGGACCCGGCAGGTTCGTCGAGTCGCTGTTCCAGAACAGCAGGTCGAACGCCTGGGGCGTGCGTCCCTTGAGATAGTTATCGACGACGTAGTTCCATACCAGATCGTTAGGACGCAAGTAGGAAAACGTATTCGCGAACTCGATGCCGCGCATGAGCCCCGGCTGCGCGCCGTTCTTGCCGCCGATCGTCTGCTCGCGCATCTGCACGTGCGACTCGTCGACGAAGACGTCGAGCACGCCGGTGTCGGAGAAGTCGAGCATCGCGGTGAGAAGCGTCATCGAGGCGGCCGGGTGTTCGCCGCGCGCCGCCGCGACCGCGAGCGCGGTCGCGAGGATCGTGCCGCCGATGCAGAAGCCGAGCGTGTTGATCTGCTCGCGGCCGGTGATCTGCCTGACGACGTCGATCGGTTCGAGCACGCCCTCCTGGACGTAGTCGTCCCAGGTCTTGTGCGCGATCGACTGATCGGCGTTGCGCCATGACAGGATGAACACCTGATGCCCCGCGTCGAGCGCATGGCGCACGAGCGAGCTTTCCGGCTGCAGATCGAGGATGTAGAACTTGTTGATGCAGGGCGGCACGATCAGGAGCGGCCGTTCGAACACCTGCGCCGTGCGCGGCTTGTACTGGATCAGTTGCAGCAGCTCGTTCTCATAGACGACCGAGCCTTCCGTCGAACCGATGTTATGCCCGACCACGAAGCCCGAATCATCCGACTGGGAGATCTTGCCGCGCTGCATGTCGTTTAGCAGGTTCATCATGCCCTGCCAGAGGCTTTCTCCCTTGCTTTCGATCAGCGCCTTCTGCGCTTCCGGATTGAACGCGAGGAAGTTGCTCGGCGAGGCGGCGGCGGTCCATTGCTGCACCGTGAAGCGGATGCGCTCGCGCGTCTTGGGATCGGTATCGACGGCTTCGGCGAGTTCCTGCAGATAGCGCGCGTTCAGCAGATACCACGCGGCGGTGAACGCATACGCGGGCGTCGATTGCCACGCCGTCGTGCTGAAGCGGCGATCTTTCAACGCTGACGGATCGATATTCTGCGCGCTGGCCTGCTTGAGCAATTCGATCACGTCGCGCGAATAGTTGCTCTGCAATTGCTGAAGACGCTCGGGCGAGATGACGGCGTTCGGCATCGCGGGCATCTGCGACAGCGCGCCGTTGAAGCCGGGAATTGCCTGCATGCCGGGGATCGCGCCCGCGAACTTCGAGAAATCGGGGATCGTGCCGAGTTTCGTGAAGTCCGGCATCGGCGGGATCGTGAACGGCACGGCGCCGGGCGCGCCGTTCAAGCCCGCGAAAGGATTCGCGGCGCTCTGGCCGTTGCCGCCATTCGTCTGCGGAGTCGCCTGCTGGGCGAGTGCCGCCCATTGCGATGGATCGGCGACCGAGCGCCACGCGTTCAACCATTGCTCGAAGACTTGCTGCATGCCTGCCGTGTCGGCGGGACCTGCGCTGGCCGATTTCGTATCGGCGGAATCTGAGCGGGAAGTTTGAGAGGATGTTTTAGAAGCAGCCATACCCGCTATTGACCTGTGAGTCCCGAAAGACTGATTGCTGATGCAGGCGCTCGTGCAGGGCTCGCCGGGACAGCGCGCAAGTGTGCGTCAAGTGCGCGATGGACACCGACCTTGCCACGCCGTGCCTGATTTCGAAATGAATCGGGAACATTCTTGCTCCCGAGCGTCAGGCATGTCAATGCTTTGCCCCGATTTTGCCGCAGTGCGATATTTTTTTAATTATCGTTTTCCCCCATGCGATCGTTGCGCCGATTCGGCCCTCGCGCGCGGGCATCGCCGACGCATCGGACGACGCACGCGCATGTGTCGCGGATATTGCAGCACAACAAAAAAAACGCTCATGCGTTCGGAGATTCGAAGCGTCGGGCGTTATTCGGCGAGCCAGATCATCGCGGCCATGCGGCCGGTGACGCGGTCGCGTCGATAGGAGTAGAAGCGCTCGCGCTCCGTCACCGTGCAGTGCGTGCCGCCGTGCACGCGCGCCGTATCGATACCCGCGTCTGCGAGCCGCAAGCGCGCGAGCGCGTAGATGTCAGCAAGGTATTTGCCTTTCGACTGCGTCGCGTGGAAAGCGGCGACGGTGGCGTCGCGGCGGGTGGCGTCGGCGGTGGTGGCGAAAGCATCGAGCACGTCCTCGCCGACTTCGAACGCGGACGGCCCGATCGCCGGCCCGAGATACGCACGCAATGCCGAAGGGCTCGCGCCAGCCAACGCGGCGACGCGCCCCGCCGTCTTTTCGACGATCCCCGCCGCGAGCCCGCGCCAGCCCGCATGCGCCGCGCCGACCGCGCGGCCGGCTTCGTCGCAAAAGAGCACCGGCAGGCAATCCGCGACCATCACGACGCATACCGCGCCCGGACGATCGGTCACGCTGGCATCAGCCTGTACCACCGTCGATGGCGCGTTCGCGCACCGGTCGATCACCGCACCCGCTTCGGCGATGTCGGCGCCATGAATCTGTTCGAGCCACGCGGCCGCGGGCGACTCGGTCAGCGCCAGCAGGCGGCGACGGTTTTCGCGCACGGCGTCGGGCGAGTCGCCGGTATGCAGGCCGAGGTTCAAACCGCCCTCGCCCGGTTGGCCGCCGCCATACGGCGCCTCGCTGACGCCGCCGTTTCTCGTTGTGACCAGCGCGCGCACGCGCTTCGACACGCGCCACGCCGGCCACAGACAGTCATCGTTGCGAAGCGCGGCGCGGGCGATGCTCATTCTTCGTCATCCTCGTAGTCTTCGTCGCAGTCGTCGCCGATCTCGTAGACTTCGACGAAATCGTCGTCATCGTCGCCGTGGTCCATCTCTTCCTCGCGGCCGAGGCCCAGTTCGGCGGCAAGAATCGAAATGTCCTCGGGGACATCGGCGCGCCAGGCGATGTCCTTGCCCGTCACCGGATGAACGAGCCCGAGCCTCCACGCATGCAGCGCCTGCCGCGCGAAGCCGTTCGGCAGCGGCGTGACGGAGCGCTTGCCGCGCGCGTGCCCGTAGACGGGGTCGCCGAGCAGCGGATGCCGCGTATGCGCGCAATGCACGCGAATCTGATGCGTGCGCCCGGTTTCGAGATCGCAATGGATCGCCGAGACCGGCTGGCCATTCCACAGCGCGCGGTCGATGGTGCGAAAGTGCGTGCGCGCGGGTTTGCCCGATGCGCTCTCGACCACAGCCATGCGCGTGCGGTCGCGCGGATCGCGGCCGATCGGCGCATCGATCGTGCCTTCGTCGGCCATCGTGCCCCAGACAAGCGCGACGTAGCGGCGCTTGACGGTACGCGCCTGCAATTGCCGCGTGAGGATGGTCTGCGCCTCGAGCGTGCGCGCGACGACCATCAGCCCCGATGTCTCCTTGTCCAGCCGATGCACGATGCCCGCGCGCGGCAGGCCGGCAGCGGCTTCGCCGTATCGGTACAGAAGGCCGTTGAGCAGCGTGCCGCTCCAGTTCCCCGCCGCCGGATGCACGACCATGCCCGCCGGCTTGTTGATGACGACGAGCGCGTCATCCTCGTAGACGATCTCGAGCGGCACCGGCTCCGGCGTGAACGCGAGCTGCTCGGGCAGCAGGTCGGGCACGAGCGTGATCGTGGCGCCGAGCGGCACCGCCTGGCGGATCTTCGCGGGCGCGCCGTCAATCTGCACGCGCTGCGCATCGATCCACGCCTGCAGGCGGCTGCGTGAGAACTCGGGAAACATTTTCGCCATGACCTTGTCGAGCCGGTCGCCCGCGTACTCGTCGGGCACGACCGCGACGCGCGGCGTTTCGGCATCGGCGCGGCGCTCGGCGAGCATCGTCGGGACGGTGGTCTCGGAGCCTTCTGCAGACGGCGCGGCAGGCTCTCGGGACATGGCTGAATCGTCCGGGCGTGCGTCGTCGGCCGGTGCGCTTGGGCTATAATCTTTGTTGCGATCTTTGGTACGACTAGTACTTGAGCGGGTCATTTAGACTGAAAGCCGGGAAATAGCTAGGAAATGCAAGCACTGATGCGAGCCCTGAACACCACCAAACAATCGATGCAGAAATCGATCAAGTACCTGGCGCTGGCCGCTGGCGTTGCCATTGTGGCGGGTTGCCACGGCCTGCCCGAGAAGACCGACGAGACGGCAACGTGGAATAACAACAAATTATATACGGAGGCTCAGGACGCGCTTTCCGGCGGCGACTTCGGCAAGTGCGCGAAATACTTCGAAAGCCTCGAAGGCCGCGACCCGTTCGGCCATTTCGCGCAGCAGGCGCAGATCAACGTCGCGTACTGCAACTGGAAGGACGGCGAAACCGCCAACGCCGACCAGGCCATCGACCGCTTCATCAAGCTGCATCCGGACCACCCGGAAATTTCGTACGCGTACTACCTGAAGGGGATGATCCACTTCAACGACGACCTCGGTCTATTCGGCCGCTTCTCCGGCCAGGACATGAGCGAGCGCGATCCGAAGTCGCTGCGCGAGTCGTATGACGCGTTCAAGGTGGTCGTCGACCGTTATCCGAACAGCAAGTATGCGCCGGACGCCGCGCAGCGCATGCGCTATATCGTGAATGCGCTGGCGTCGCACGAGGTCCATGCGGCCGATTATTACTATCGCCGTGGTGCGTATGTCGCGGCCATCAACCGGGCGCAGCTCGCGATTCGCGAATACAAGAACGCGCCGGCAACCGAAGACGCGCTGCACATCATGATGCTCTCGTACCAGAAGCTCGACCAGCCGCAACTCGCCGACGACACGAAGCGCGTGCTCGCCGCCACGTTCCCCGACAGCCCGTACGTGACCGGCAAGCGCCGCGCGGGCACGGACAAGCCCTGGTATCAGATCTGGTAAGCCGCTTCTTCGTCGCACCCAACAAAAAACCCGGCTCTCGCTCGAAGCCGGGTTTTTTATGCCCTCAATCTACTCCGCCAGATCGGCGGCCGTGCTCTCCGGATCGGCGAAGAACTCGCGCACGACCTCGATTTCCCGCGTGCGCTTGAACGGCGGCAGGCTTTGCCAGATGCGCCGGCCGTAGGGTTTATCAACCAAACGCGTGTCGCAGATCATCAGCACGCCGCGATCGGTTTCCGCGCGGATCAGCCGCCCCGCGCCCTGCTTGAGCGTGATCACCGCCTGCGGCAACTGATGCACGGCAAACGGGCTCAGCCCTTTCTTCGTCAATGCTTCGAGCCGCGCCGAAAGCACGGGATCGTCGGGCGGGGCGAACGGCAGCTTGTCGATCACGACGAGCGACAGCGCATCCCCACGCACGTCGACGCCTTCCCAGAAGCTCTGGCTCCCCACGAGAATCGCGTTGCCGTAGGCGCGAAAACGATCGAGCAGCTCAGTGCGGCTCGCGTCGCCCTGGACCAGTAGCGGGTAATCCCAGCCGCGCCGCTCGATCGTGTCACGCAGGCGCATCGAGATGCGATCGACCGCGCGCAGCGTCGTGCACAGCACGAACACGCCGCCGCCCGACGCTTCGATCGCCGGCAGCGCCGCTTCGAACACGGCGTCGGTGAATTGCGGCGACGACGGCTGCGGCAGGTTCCGCGGCACGTACAGGAGCCCTTGCGTCGGGTAATCGAAGGGGCTCGGCAGCGTCATCGAGCGGCGCGCGTTGAGGCCCATCTGTGCCGCGTAGTGGGTGAAGTCGCCGCGCACCGAGAGCGTCGCCGACGTGAAGATCCACGCGCGCGGCACGCCTGCGCGCTGTTTCGCGAAGATCGGCGCGACGGAGAGCGGCGTCTCGTGCAACTGCACCGTGTGCGAGAACACTTCGATCCAGCGCACCATTTCGTTCGGATCGGCCTTGGCGGCTTGCTTCGCGGCCTCCTCGTCCTCGACGACCGCGCGTTCCGTCGATGTCGGCGGTGTCGTCCAGCCCGCGAGCTGACCCTGCAACTCGCGCGCACGGCGCACGAGCGCCTGCAGCGGTTCGGCGCGTTCAGCGTGCGCCGAGAGCGCGGCGCTCAGCGCGTCGAGATGCGTGTCGAGCGTATCGAGCGCTTCGAAGAGCGGATGATCGTCGGGGAGCTGGCCGAGCGACAGGCGCACTGAATCCTCGCGAAACGCGAGCCGCAGGTCGCGCGCGGCGCGTTCCAGCGCGGCGCCGAGCTTGGTCCAGTCGGTGGCATCGCGCGCGTGGCTCAGGCCTTCCGCGACCGAATCGCGCGCGAGTTCGAGGAACTGCGTCGTCGAAACGGTAACGCCAAAGAAAAGCGTCGCGGTTTCGGGCAACTGATGCGCTTCGTCGAAGATGATCGTGTTCGCCGTCGGCAGCAGTTCGGCCATGCCGGTGTCGCGCAGCATGACGTCGGCGAAAAACAGGTGGTGATTCACCACGACGATGTCCGCCTGCTGCGCTTCCTTGCGCGCTTGCATCACGAAACAGTCCTTGTAATGCGGGCATTCCTGGCCGAGACAGTTGTCGCGCGTGGAGGTAACCATCGGCCAGACCGGCGAGTTTTCGGGCACGCTCGCGAGCTCGGCCTTGTCGCCGGTGCGCGTGATTTTCGCGAACCGGATGATGTCCTGCAGATGCGACGTGTCCTGGCGCGTTGGCAGGCGGCCGTTGTCGGCGGTGCGTTGCAGATAGTAATGGCACAGGTAATTCGCGCGGCCTTTGAGCATCGCCACCGACACCGGCACGGCGAGTGCGTCGCGCATGGTCGGGATGTCGCGCTGGAAGAGCTGGTCCTGCAAGTGCTTCGTACCGGTCGAGACGATCACCTTGCCGCCCCACAGCATCGCCGGAACGAGGTACGCGTAGGTCTTGCCGGTGCCCGTCCCCGCTTCGACGATCAGCGTGTTCTCGCCCCCATCGACCGCAGCCGTCGCGGTGGCGATGCCCACATCGTCCGTCTGCTGCTCGACGGGCGATTGCGGCGCATCGGACGGTCCGGGCTTGCGCGCCGGACGCCGTTGCGCCTCGAACATCGCGGGTTCGGGCATCGCGCGGCCGGACGCTTCCATCGCGGCGGCGACGGCGCGCGCCATGTCGATTTGCGACGCGCGCGAGCGATAGCCGTCGATCGCGCGTGCGAGCAGGCCCTCGGCGGAGAAGATGGAATCGAGTTCGGCGCGGCGTTTGTCGGCGAGGACGAGCGCGGCGGGGCCATCGGCGGTGACGGCAGCGCTGTTGGAAGACGACGATGAAGATGAGCGGACGGGAGAATTCAAGGCAAGCGATTCCTGCTAATGCCGGTGCGCGCGCCGCCGGGCGGTGAATACGGCGCTCAGTGCGCGTCCGGCTCCAGTTGCAATTGCAACAGGATGATGGTGTCTTTCACCTTGAGCTTGCGCTTTTTGAGGCGCCGCAACTCGAGATCGTTGATGCCGGGCACGCTCGCCATCTTGCCGATCAGGCTGTCGAGTCCGTGATGCTCGGCCTGCAATTGCGCGATGCGATCGCGGATCGTGCCTGCATCCACGGCTACGGCTGGCGCTGTGGTCAAACGCTGTTGCATGCTCGCCTCCTCACACTACGCGCGGCGCCGCGTTGAAAACGGCATCGCCCGAGGTTGCTGTCCGGCTCGAAGGTGCTACTTGTTCTGCTGCAGTTGCTGTTGTTGCTGCTTGATCTGCTGCTGACGCTGCTGTTCCTGCTGGGCCTCGAGCGCGCGCTGCTGCTGTTTCGCCGCAGCCTCTTTCTGGCGCGCTTCGACTTCCGCCTGGTGCAGCGCCGCCTGGCGCTGCTTTTCCTCGTAGCGCTGCGCCTTGTCATCGCGATCGCGCGCGTCCTGCGCGCCGCGGGCGCGCGCGTCGTCGAGCTGCTTCTGGTAGTCGGCCTGCTTTTTCTGGTACGCGGCGTCGTTCGCGGCGCGCTGCGGCGCCTCGGCATTGCGCTGCGCCGCCGCCAGTTCGTTCTGACGCTGCTTCTCGGCAAACGATGTCTCGTTCGCCTTCTCATTCGTGGCGCGCTGCGGCGCTTCCGCCTCGTATTGCGCGCGCTTGATCGCCGTCTGCTGGTCGCGTTCACTCGCGTGCTGGGCGCGTTGTTCGTCGTCGAGGGCGAGCTGTTGCTTTCGAATGTCCTGGCGCTCGAAGCGCATTTCGTCGCGCGCCTTGTTGAGACAGTGATTCACGAAAAACGTGCTATAGCAGTTGTGCTGCGCGACGCCATAGCGGTAGTTGTTTTCCTCGCTGCGCAGGCTCAGTACTTTCTGCCGTTGCGTAAACTCGTTCTCGACAGGCGCATCGACAGCTTCTCCAAGCGGCTTCGCGGTGACCGACGTGGTGGCATCGATCGGCTTGGGCGTTTGCGCCGAAACCGCCTGCGACGACATCGCCAGCATCGCCGATACAGCCAGCGCCACAGCCCGCCACGGAGAACCGGAAAGCACGCGGGGAAACGAACCCGAAGACGAAGCGACGGCGGTTTTCGACGCGCTCGCGGGCGATGGGCTCGGCAGGACGTGGATAAGGCGGGAGGTCGGCAACGTGATGGGCAAGCAGCTTGAACGATCCCGAAATTCTATCACCGCGCGCCGGAGCGCCCCGGCATTTATGGCAAAATGCCCGGCTTCACCAACCCGGCCGACGTGCTCGCGCCCTCAATACCCGCGCGTTCCCGCGCGAGTCCGAAATGCGCGGCGCCCACGCCCTTGATGAGCCAGCAGGCAGTGCAGAAACCCATGACGGAAACCGTAGCACTCAAGATCGTCCAGCGCATCGCCAGCGAGTTGACCGTAGAGCCGCGCCAGGTCGCCGCGGCCGTGCAACTCCTCGATGAAGGCTCAACCGTTCCGTTCATCGCCCGGTATCGCAAGGAAGTGACCGGCAATCTCGACGATACGCAACTGCGCAATCTCGAAGAACGGCTCCTGTATCTGCGCGAGCTCGAAGACCGCCGCGCATCGATCCTTTCCAGCATCGACGAGCAAGGCAAGCTCACCGACGAACTGCGTGCCGCTCTCGAAGGCGCCGACAGCAAGCAGGTCCTCGAAGACCTCTATCTTCCCTACAAGCCGAAGCGCCGCACGCGTGCGCAGATCGCCCGCGAAGCCGGGCTCGAACCGCTCGCGCACGCGCTCCTCGCCGATCCAAAGCTCGATCCGCAAACCGAAGCCGCGAAGTTCGTCGATGCCGAAAAGGGTGTCGCGGATGTCAAAGCCGCGCTCGACGGCGCCCGCGACATCCTCTCCGAGCAATTCGGCGAGACGGCGGAAATCCTCGGCAGGCTGCGCGACTACCTGTTCAAGCAGGGCCGCGTGATGTCGACGGTAGTCGATGGCAAACAGGGCGAGGAAGGCGAAAAGTTCCGCGATTACTACGAGTACAGCGAGACGATCCGCACCGTGCCGTCGCACCGCGCGCTCGCGCTCTTTCGCGGACGCAATGCCGGCGTGCTGATGGTGAAGCTGGGCTTGGGCGACGAACTCGACGCGCAAGTGCCGCATCCGGGCGAAGCGATGATCGCGCATCATTTCGGCATCGCGAATCAGGGGCGTCCGGCCGACAAGTGGCTGTCCGACGTCTGCCGCTGGTGCTGGCGCGTGAAGGTGCAGCCGAGCATCGAAAACGATCTGCTGACGCAGTTGCGCGAGGAAGCCGAAGCCGAGGCGATCCGCGTGTTCGCGCGCAACCTCAAGGACCTGCTGCTCGCGGCGCCCGCCGGCCCGAAAGCCGTGATCGGCCTCGATCCGGGGCTGCGCACGGGCGTGAAAGTCGCAGTGGTCGATCGGACGGGCAAGGTGCTCGCGACCGATACCATCTACCCGCACGAGCCGCGCCGCGACTGGGACGGCTCGCTCGCGAAGCTTGCGCGCGTCGCCGCGCAAACGCAGGCGGAACTGATCAGCATCGGTAACGGCACGGCATCGCGCGAAACCGACAAGCTCGCGAGCGAACTCATCGCGAAGCATCCGGAGCTGAAGCTGCAGAAGATCGTGGTGTCGGAAGCGGGTGCATCGGTGTATTCGGCGTCCGAGCTAGCCGCGAAAGAGTTTCCAGACCTCGACGTCACGCTGCGCGGCGCCGTATCGATCGCGCGGCGTCTGCAGGACCCGCTCGCCGAGCTCGTCAAGATCGATCCGAAGGCGATCGGCGTCGGCCAGTATCAGCATGACGTGAACCAGCGCGAACTCGCGCGCTCGCTCGATGCGGTCGTCGAGGATTGCGTGAACGCGGTCGGCGTCGATGCGAATACGGCGTCGGTCGCCCTGCTCGCCCGTGTGTCTGGGCTCAACGCGACGCTCGCGCGCAATATCGTCGAGTTTCGCGACGCGAACGGGCCGTTCCCGTCGCGCGAGCATCTGAAAAAAGTGCCGCGTCTCGGCGATAAAACGTTCGAGCAGGCCGCCGGCTTCTTGCGCATCAACAACGGCAGCAATCCGCTCGATCGCTCGTCGGTGCACCCTGAGGCGTATCCGGTCGTCAAGCGTATTCTCGCGAAGATCAACAAGCACGTCGGCGACGTGCTCGGCAAGCGCGAGGCGCTCTCGGGCCTGTCGCCGGCGGAATTCGTCGACGATCGCTTCGGTCTTCCGACCGTGCGCGACATTCTCTCCGAGCTCGAAAAGCCGGGCCGCGATCCGCGTCCCGAATTCAAGACGGCGACGTTCCGCGAAGGCGTCGAGAAGATCTCGGACCTCACGCCGGGCATGGTGCTGGAAGGCGTCGTGACGAACGTGGCGGCGTTCGGCGCATTCGTCGATATCGGCGTGCATCAGGACGGGCTCGTGCACGTCTCGGCGATGTCGACCAAGTTCATCAAGGACCCGCACGAAGTCGTGAAAGCGGGGCAAATCGTGAAGGTCAAGGTGGTGGAGACCGACGTGAAACGCCAGCGTATCGCGCTGACGATGCGTCTCGACGACGATTTCGCCGCTGCGGGCACGGCCGGCGGCGCGGCGGGTGGCTCGCAGCGCGGCGGCGCTCAGGACAAGCGTGGCGGCGGCAGCAATCGCGACGTGCGCGGCAACGGCCGTCGCGAGCCAGAGGCGTCCAGTGCGATGGCGGCGGCTTTCGCGAAACTGAAGCGATAGCGCGACGCGCTTCGGGCAAGACAAAAGGCCGTTCCAGTGCAACTGGAACGGCCTTTTGTCATTGATCTACCGCGAATCCTTGTTCTGCCACTTCCTGCCCTCGATCGACCCTGCCCTGCGAGTCTTCTCGACGCGCCGCTGACGCGCCGTCTTCGGATCGACCTTCAGCGGCCGGTAAATCTCTACACGATCGCGATCTGCAAGCACTGCGTCGAGCGGACTGATCTTGCCGTACACGCCCACTTTCTGCGCATCGACATCGATTTCCGGATGGCGCTGCAAAACACCGCTTGCATCGATGGCCTGCCGCACCGTCGCGCCTTCCGGCAGATCGAGCGTCGCGAGAAAACTGCGCCCGTCCGGCAAGCCGTAACACACATCGATCCGCATGCTCACGCCTTCCCGTACTTCTGGTCCGCGCGCTTGACGAACGAATCGACGAACGTGTTCGCGATATGGCTGAACACCGGCCCGATGAGCTTTTCCAGGATGATGTTGGAAAATTCGTAATGCAGCGCAAATTCGATCTTGCAGGCATCGGCCCGAAGCGGCGTGAAGCGCCAATAGCCGGTGAACTTCTTGAAAGGACCGTCCATGAACTCCATATCGATACTGGTCGGCCGTTTTTGCGTGTTGCGCGTCGCGAAGTGCTGCTTGATACCCTTGAAGCTGATGTCGATCTTGGCTTCCATGCCGGTTTCGTCCTGGCGTCGAATCTCTACGCCGCCGCACCACGGCAGGAAATTGGGGTAGTCGGCGACGTCGGTGACGAGGTCGAACATCTGCTCCGCCGAATGGCGGATCAACACGGTTTTCTGAACATCTGCCATAAAGGGCGCAACATGTGGCAAGAGTGGGAAGCTTCGCGGCCGCTTCTTCAGACCTTATCGGGCGGGCCCATGAGCCCCGTACGACGCCGCGCTGCTAAAATCAGGATTTTAAACGAGTTGGGCACTTTCCATTCATGAGCATCATAGACAACAGAAAAGCCTTCTTCGATTATTTCATCGAAGACCGCTATGAGGCCGGGCTCGTGCTCGAAGGGTGGGAAGTCAAGGCCATCCGGGCCGGGCGCACGCAGATCAAGGAAGGTTACGTCATGATCCGCGACGGCGCGCTGTATCTGATCGGCGCGCACATCAGCCCGCTGCCGGAAGCGTCGACACACATCAACCCCGATCCAGTGCGCACGCGCAAGCTCCTGCTGCACGCGGAAGAGATCTCGAAGCTCATCAGCAAGGTCGAGCAGCGCGGCCACACGCTCGTGCCGCTCAATCTTCATTACAAAGGCGGCCGCGTGAAATGCGAGATCGGTCTCGCCAAGGGCAAGAAGATGCACGACAAGCGCGAAACCGAAAAAAAGCGCGACTGGGAACGCGAAAAGGCGCGCATCATGCGCGGCGCGACGAAGTAACCATTGCGTTGACAATGGAAACGGGGCGTTGACTGCTTGAGTCAACGCCCCGTTGTCTTTTGAAGCTTCTTCAGCTCTTGCGGATGACGCCGCCGCCGTCGCCTTTCACGATCGCCAGCGCCGACGCGATCATCGACCCCATGTCCGACAGATTGCCCGGCACGATCAGCGTGTTGCCCTGTTTCGCGATGTTGCCAAACGCGCCGACATACTGCTCCGCGATCTTCAGGTTCACCGCCTCCATCCCACCGCCGCTCTGGATCGCCGCGCCGACCTTCGCGATCGCCTGCGCGTTCGCCTCGGCAACAGCCAGAATCGCCGACGCCTGCCCTTGCGCCTGATTGATCGCCGCCTGCCGCTCGCCTTCCGACTTGTGGATCGCCGCCTCGCGCGCGCCCCACGCGAGGTTGATCTGCTCCTGCTTGCGCCCTTCCGATGCCGCGATCACCGCGCGTTTTTCACGCTCGGCGGTGATCTGCGCCTGCATCGCGTGGAGGATTTCCTTCGGCGGCGTCAGATCCTTGATTTCGTAGCGCAGCACCTTCACGCCCCAGTTCGACGCCGCTTCGTCGAGCGCCGTCACAATGCTGTGGTTGATGTAGTCGCGTTCCTCGAAGGTCTTGTCGAGTTCGAGCTTGCCGATCACCGAGCGCAGCGTGGTCTGCGACAACTGCGTGATCGCGTAGACGAAATTGCTCGATCCATACGACGCCTTCATCGCATCGGTGACCTGGAAGTAAAGCACGCCATCGACCTGCAACTGCGTGTTGTCTCGCGTGATACAGACCTGGCTCGGCACTTCGAGCGGAATCTCCTTGAGCACATGCTTGTAGGCCACGCGATCGATGAACGGCAGCACGATCGTGAGACCGGGCGTGAGCGTCGTGTGATAGCGGCCGAGCCGCTCAAGCACCCACGCGTGCTGCTGCGGCACGATCTTGATAATCTGCGCGGCGATCACGATCACGATCACCAGCAGGATGGCCCCGACTATAGTTACATCCATTTCTTCACTCCTTTGTTATCAACGCTTCGCCGTCACGACGAGCCGATTGCCCTGCATCGCCATGATCTGGTACCAGCGCGCGCCTTCCGTTTCGCCGGGCGCGAGTTCGACGTCCCACTCCGCCCCGCGATACATCGCGCGCGCATGGCCCTCGTGCCATTCATTCACCTGCAGCGTCTCGCCGATGTCGAGGTTCACGCCCGCGTCGCGCGAGGCGTCGCGCCGCTTCCAGCTACCAAAGCGCGAGCGCCTGAGCACGATGACCGCGACGAGCGCCACCAGTGCAGCCACCGCCAGTTCGATGGCGAGCGACGCGCCCGCCCAATGCGCCAGCCCGCCCGCGATGAAACCGAGCGCGATCATCAGCAAGTAGAACGTGCCCGTGATCAACTCCATCACCACGAGCGCGCCGGCTGCGATCCACCAGAAAAGTCCGCTTGCGGCCATGTCAGTCTCCAAACGAAAACACCCCGGAATATCCGGGGTGTTTATAGCACGGCAACCGTCTCAAAAAAGCTATCGAAAGGCCGCCATGTGATGCCTGCTTACTTGTTCAAGGCTTTGGCAAGCGTCTGCCACGTATCGATGATCGTGTCCGGATTCAACGACATCGACTTGATGCCTTCCTTCGCGAGCCATTCGGCGAGGTCCGGATGATCCGACGGACCCTGTCCGCAAATACCGACGTACTTGTTCAGCCGCAGGCACGTTTCGATCGCGCGCTTGAGCATGAACTGCACGGCCGGATCGCGTTCGTCGAAATCGATGGCGAGCAATTCCATGCCCGAGTCGCGGTCGAGGCCGAGCGTGAGCTGCGTAAGGTCGTTCGAGCCGATCGAGAAGCCGTCGAAGAATTGCAGGAACTCCTCGGCCAGAATCGCGTTCGACGGCACTTCACACATCATGATCAGCTTCAGGCCGTTCACGCCGCGCTTGAGGCCGAACTTCTCCAGCAGCCCGACCACGCGTTCCGCCTGCTTCAGCGTACGCACGAACGGCACCATGATCTCGACGTTATCGAGCCCCATCTCCTCGCGCACCTTCTTCAGCGCGATGCATTCCATCTGGAACGCTTCGGCAAAGTCGTCGGAGATGTAGCGCGACGCGCCGCGGAAACCGAGCATCGGATTTTCTTCGTCCGGCTCGTAGCGCGAACCGCCGATCAACTTCTTGTACTCGTTCGACTTGAAATCTGACAGACGCACGATCACGGGCTTCGGATAGAACGCCGCCGCGATCGTGGCGATGCCTTCGGTCAGCTTGTCGACGTAGAACGCACGCGGCGACGCGTGACCGCGCGCGACGCTTTCCACGGCCTTCTTCAAATCCGAATCGATGTTCGGATATTCGAGGATCGCCTTCGGATGGACGCCGATGTTGTTGTTGATGATGAACTCGAGCCGCGCAAGGCCGACACCCGCGTTCGGCAGTTGCGAGAAATCGAAGGCAAGCTGCGGATTGCCGACGTTCATCATGATCTTGACCGGAATCTCGGGCAGTTCGCCGCGCTGCACCTCGGTCACTTCGGTTTCGAGCAGGCCGTCGTAGATCTTGCCTTCGTCGCCTTCCGCGCACGAAACCGTCACGAGCGCGCCTTCCTTCAGCACATCGGTGGCGTCGCCGCAGCCGACCACCGCCGGCACGCCGAGCTCACGCGCGATGATCGCCGCGTGGCAGGTCCGCCCGCCACGATTCGTGACGATCGCCGAGGCGCGCTTCATCACCGGCTCCCAGTTCGGGTCGGTCATGTCGGCGACGAGCACGTCGCCCGGCTGCACGCGTTCCATTTCCGACGGATCGTGAATCACGCGCACGGGACCCGCGCCGATCTTCTGGCCGATCGCGCGACCCGTGGCGAGCACGTTCGACTGCCCCTTCAGCTTGAAGCGCATTTCGGCCTTGCCGGCCGCCTGACTCTTCACCGTCTCGGGGCGCGCCTGAAGGATGAAGATCTTGCCGTCGCGGCCGTCCTTGCCCCATTCGATGTCCATCGGACGCTGATAGTGCTTTTCAATGATGACGGCGTACTTGGCGAGCTCGATCACGTCTTCGTCGGTGATCGAGAAGCGGTTGCGCTGCTCGTGCGGCACGTCGACGGTCTTCACGCGGCCCTCTTCGCCTGCCTTGGTGAATTCCATCTTGATCAGTTTGGAACCGATCGAGCGGCGGATGATCGGGTACTTGTCCTGCGCGAGCGTGGTCTTGAAGACGTAGAACTCGTCCGGGTTCACGGCGCCCTGCACGACCGTTTCGCCGAGACCGTAGCTCGACGTGATGAACACGGCTTCCTTGAAGCCCGACTCGGTGTCGAGCGTGAACATGACGCCGGCCGCGCCCACGTCCGAGCGGACCATGCGCTGCACACCCGCCGACAACGCGACTTCAGCGTGGGTAAAACCCTTGTGGACGCGATAGGAGATGGCCCGGTCGTTATACAGCGACGCGAACACGTGCTTCATGCGGTCGAGCACTTCTTCGATGCCGACCACGTTCAGATAGCTTTCCTGCTGGCCGGCGAACGACGCATCCGGCAGGTCTTCAGCGGTCGCCGACGAGCGCACGGCGAACGACAGTTCTTCGGGCGAACTGTTTTGCAGCGTGTCGAAACCCTTGCGGATTTCTTCTTCGAGACGCGGCTGCATCGGCGCATCGACGATCCACTGGCGAATTTCCTTGCCGGCAACGGCCAGGGCCTTCACGTCGTCGACGTCGAAGAGTTCGAGGCGCTTCGCGATGCGCTCGGTCAGATTGTTGTGATTGAGGAAATCGCGAAAGGCGAGCGCCGTGGTGGCGAAGCCCGTCGGCACGCGCACACCGGCGTTGGCCAACTGACTGATCATCTCGCCGAGCGACGCGTTCTTGCCGCCGACGATTTCGACATCGGTCATTCGCAACTGCTCGAATGGAACTACATACGCCTGATCCTTTGCGACATCTTTCGCAACATTGACTGCGTTGTTCATACAAGCCCCTAAGGTGGATGGAATTCACGATCATGCAAGTGGGCTCTCATGCGGCGGCGCTCATTGAAAGCGCGTGCCGCATCTTGCACAACCTGTTTGATGAGCTATCGCAAAATAGTCCGGCGCGAATAAAAATGCCCGGCGAAAGACGCGCGAATTCGGCCAGAATATGCTCGAATCGAGGACAATTTGCAGGAAAACTGCGCGAATCCCGGTAAAATCGACGAGATTCGTTATCAAATTGTTCGCAATTGCTTATCAAACAGGTTGCCGCTATTCTACCGTGCTGGCTCTCGAAAATGTTTCGGCGGCGCCTTTTGTACCGCGAAATCGGCGTCTTCATGGCCTGTACGGTGCGCCGGCGCACACCGGTCATTTGCCGACCTTTTAGTCCGCACTCAACGGCCAGCACATTGATTTGAGCGCGCCCGCCCACTCTCGTTCCTTTTTTCCGATGCCGCCATCCGTATTCATCGTTTCCGACGGTACCGGGATCACTGCCGAAACCTTCGCGCACTCGATCCTCTCCCAGTTCGATCAGAAATTCCGGCTCGTGCGCGTGCCGTTCGTCGATTCGAGCGACAAGGCGCATGCGACGGTCGCGAAGATCAACGAGGCGGTGTCGCTGGACGGGCGGCGTCCGATCGTCTTCACGACGCTGGTCAACAGCCAGTCGAACGAGATCGTGAAGGCGTCGAATGCGCTCGTGCTCGACATGTTCCAGACGTTCATCGAGCCGCTGGAACACGAACTGGACATCAAATCGACGCACGCGATGGGGCGCGTGCACCAGAACGCTGATACTGAGGAATACAAGAATCGCATCGAGGCGATCAATTTTTCGCTCGCCCACGATGACGGCCAGTCGAACCGCAACCTGACCGACGCCGACGTGATCTTGGTGGGCGTGTCGCGCAGCGGCAAGACGCCGACGAGCCTTTATCTCGCCATGCAATACGGCGTGAAAGCGGCGAACTACCCGCTGATTCCGGAAGATTTCGAGCGCGGCAAGCTGCCGACGCCGCTTCTGGATCATCGCGAGAAGATGTTCGGTCTGTCGATCGATCCGCAGCGGCTTTCCGAAATCCGCAACGAGCGGCGACCGGGCAGCAAGTACGCGGCGCTGGAGAATTGCCGCTACGAGATCAACGAAGCGGAAATGATGATGAAGCGCGAGGGGATCAAGTGGCTGTCCTCGACGCACAAGTCGATCGAGGAAATCGCGACCACCATCCTGCAGGAAATCAAGCTTGAACGGCCGTCGTATTACTAGAACGAGCGCCTATTTGCCGCGCTGCTGGCGGCATTGCTCGAAAAGACACACGGCGGCTGCGGCCGCCACATTCAACGATTCCATGCCGCCCGGCTGCGGAATCGTCACGCGAAGCGTCACGGCATCGCGCCACGCCTGCGACACCCCCGCCCCTTCATTGCCGAACACCCACGCGAGCTGGCCCGACAGGTCGCAGTCGTAGAGCGCCTTCGCGCCGTGCGAATCGGTGATCGTGACCGGTGCGTCGAGCCGCGCGATCAAATCGGCGGGCTCGGCGTCCTCGAAGATGTTCAGCAGGAAATGCGCGCCCATCCCGGAGCGCAACACCTTCGACGACCACGCGTACGCCGTCCCCGGCGCGCAAAACACGTTCTGGACGCCCGCCGCCGCCGCACTGCGCAGGATCGAACCGACGTTGCCCGCGTCCTGCACGCCATCGAGCACGACGCAGGTCGTCGTGACGCGTTCCGGTATCGGCGTCTCGATTTTCTCGACGAGCAGCAGCATTCCGACGCCGTGCACCACGCTCGAAAGCTGGCCGAAGAGCGCATCGGGCAGCGTGTGGACGCGCTTCTCTTCGATCCGCGCGACGATCGCCCGCGCCTCCTCGTGTGCGAGCGCGCCTTCGGTAACGATGCACGTTTCCGGCTGCCCGGCCGCATCGAGATACGCCGACGCGAGATGCAGCCCTTCGAGCAGCGCGTGGCCGCTGCGGCGCTGCTGCGCGGTCGAACCGGCGAGCGCCTTCAGGCGCTTGTAGAGCGGATTGTCCCGCGAGGTGATGGCTTTCACGTTTGGAGAGTCAGAAGGCGCGGGCGTCCGGGTCCTGGTCGGCCACAGAGGCCGCCTGGATCACTTCGGGCGCGATTTCAGGCAGCACGATGCCGCAACGCGCGTGCGCCTCGCGCACCGGCGCAAACGAGCGCCGGTGGTGCTCGCATGGCCCGTGGTCGCGCAAGGCGGCCAGATGCTGCGGCGTGCCGTAGCCGGCGTGGACGTTGAAACCGTAGACGGGATGTGTCTCGTGCAATTGCAGCAACATGCGGTCGCGCGTGACTTTCGCGAGGATCGACGCTGCCGAGATCTGCGCGACGAGCGCGTCGCCGCCGATCACGGCTTCGGATCGGATCGCGAGAATCGGGCAGCGGTTGCCGTCGATTTTGACGAGCGTCGGCGTCACCGACAGCCCTTCCACTGCGCGTTTCATCGCGAGCATCGTCGCGTGGAGGATGTTCAGCGTGTCGATTTCCTCGACATTCGCCGACGCGACGCAATACGCCAGCGCGCGGTCGACGATCTTTTCGTACAGTTCTTCGCGCTTTTTGGCGCTGAGCACCTTCGAGTCGTCGAGACCGCGGATCTTCGGTTTTGCGGGATCGAAAATCACTGCCGCCGCGACCACCGGCCCGGCCAGCGGCCCGCGCCCCGCTTCGTCGACGCCGCAAATCACATCGAGCGGCGAGTCGAAATTCAGGCCGCGCTGTCTGGACGATGTGCCTTTCACCGCGGCCTCCGGGTTTCGAGCACCGTCGCGACGGCTTGCGCCGCCCGCTCTGCCGTGTTCTGCCGCAGCGCCAGGTGCATTTCGGTAAAGATTTGCGTGAGAGTACGTCGGTTCGCGTCGTCGTTCAACTGCTTCAGCGTGGCGTCGGCGAGGGCTTCGGGCGTCGCGAAGTGCTGCAGGATTTCCGGCACGACGAAACGCCCCGCCAGAATGTTCGGCAAACCGACGTACGGCAGATAACCCTGCCGCTTCATGATCTGGCCCGTGAGCCAGGGCACTTTGTACGAAATGACCATCGGCTTCTTCAGCAACGCCGCTTCCAGCGTCACCGTGCCGCTTTTCACGAGAATCGCGTCGGCGGCGGTCATCGCGGTTTGCGCGCGGCCATCGGTGATGGTCAGGTTCAGCCGCGGATGCGCCTCGACGAGCGGTTGCAGCAATTCACGCAGCGCCGCGTTCGCCGCTGGCACCAGAAAGCGCACGCCGGGTTCGCGCTGCTGCATCAGTTCCATCGCGTCGAAAAACGTCGGGCCGATCAGCGCGATTTCCGAACGGCGGCTGCCCGGCAGCACCGCGATCACCGGAGCGCCTTCGACCAAGCCAAGTTCGCGGCGCGCACCGAATGTGTCCGGCTCAAGCGGGATCTCATCGGCGAGCGGATGGCCTACGTAAGTCGCCGCGACGCCCGCCTTCTCCATCAACGCGATCTCGAACGGAAACACGCAGAGCATGTGATCGACCGCTTTCACGATCTTCTTGATGCGCCCGCCGCGCCACGCCCAGATCGACGGACACACGAAATGCACCGTCGGAATACCCGCGTCGCGCAGCGCGTGCTCGAGCCCGAAATTGAAATCGGGCGCATCGACGCCGATGAACACCGACGGCGGCTCGGCCAGCAATTGCCGCTTCAACTCGTTGCGGATGCCGAGAATTTCGGGAATGTGCCTGAGCGCTTCGACATAGCCGCGCACGGTCAGCTTGTCCATCGGCCAATGGGCGTCGAAGCCGACGGCCGTCATGCGCGGGCCGCCGATGCCGCTATAGTGCGTCGCGGCGGGCAGCCGCTCCTTGAGCCCGCCGAGCAGCGACGCCGCGAGCAGGTCGCCGGACGGCTCGCCCGCGACCATCGCGACGCGCAAGGGATTGGGTAACAGCGTCATTCAGGCGGCCGGTCAGCGGATGATGCCGCGCTGCGACGTCGCGATGAAATCGGAAAACGCGGTGACGGGCGCGTCGCCGTCGCCGCCGGCCGTCGACAGCTCGCGCAACTGCGCCTTCGCCTCTTCGAGCGACAAACCGCTCTTGTAGACGACGCGGTACGCCGCGCGCAACGCCGAAATCGCCTCGGCGGAAAAACCGCGCCGGCGCAAGCCTTCGACGTTGATGCCGTGCGGCTCCGCCTTGTTGCCCGCCGCGATCACGAACGGCGGCACGTCCTGCACGAGCGCCGAGGCGCCGCCGAGCATCGAATGCGCGCCGATGCGCACGAACTGGTGCACGCCCGACATGCCGCCGACGATCGCGTGATCGCCGACTGTCACGTGGCCCGCCAGTTGCGCGTTGCTCGACATGATCACGTTGCTGCCAAGCCTGCAATCGTGGCCGACGTGCACGTAGGCCATGATCCAGCAGTCGTCGCCGACCGACGTCAGGCTCGCGTCCTGCACGGTGCCGGTGTGGATCGTCGTGAATTCGCGGATCGTATTGCGGTTGCCGATTTCGAGCCGCGTGGGCTCGTCCTTGTACTTCATGTCCTGCGGCCGGCCGCCGACCGACGCGTAATGGCCGATGCGGTTATCTTCGCCGATCGTCGTGTGGCCTTCGATCACGCTGTGCGAGCCGATGGTCGTGCGCGCGCCGATCACGACGTGCGCGCCGACGATCGCGTACGGTCCGACTTCGACGGATGCGTCGAGCTGAGCGCCCGGCTCGATGATCGCGGTAGGGTGAATCTTGCTCATGCGCCCTCGCCTTGTGTTCTGTTCGTTTCGTCCGATGCTTTCGAAGCGTCGAAATTCGCTTTAAGCCTCGGTCCCGGTGTTCTTCACGGTGCACATGAGCGTGGCTTCCGCAGCGACCGCGCCCTCGACTTCGGCGCGCGCCTTGAATTTCCAGATGCCGCGCATGTACCGCTCGAATTCGACGTTCAGGATCAACTGGTCGCCCGGCTCGACGACACGCTTGAAACGCGCCCCGTCGATGCCGACGAAATAGTAGAGCGTCGTTTCCGGATCGTGCGGTTCTTCCGCGAACGTCAGCAGCGCGGCCGTCTGCGCGAGCGCCTCGAGGATCAGCACGCCTGGCATCACGGGACGCGTCGGGAAGTGACCCTGGAAATACGGCTCGTTGATCGACACGTTCTTGAGCGCTTTGATGCTCTTGTGCGGCTCGAGTTCGAGCACACGATCCACGAGCAGGATCGGATACCGATGCGGCAGCAACGTGAGAATCTTGTGGATGTCGAGGTTGATTTTTTCTGTGCTCATGGTCGTTCTGCTCGCGCGCCTGTTAAGCGCGGATGTTGACTGCGGGCCGCGCACGCGGCCCGCCGGGGATGCTGATGTCTCGTTCGCGGCTCGAACCGGCCCGCTTTCGGGGTGACGCTGCTGGCTAGTCGCCGTCGCGCTTGTCGAGCGCGGCTTCGAGCGCCTTGATTCGGTCGCGCAGTTTGTCGAGATTGCGCACGAGCGCCGCGCTCTTGTTCCAGTCGGCGTGATTCACGGCCGGGAAAGCGCTCGTGTACATGCCGGCTTTTGTCAGCGATTTCGACACGCCCGACTGCGCCGTCACGATCACATAGTCCGCGAGGGTCACGTGGCCCGCGATGCCCACCGCGCCGCCGATCATGCAGTGCCGCCCGATGTTCGTGCTGCCCGCAATGCCCGCGCAGCCCGCGATCACTGTGTACGCGCCGATCCGGCAGTTGTGCCCGATCTGCACGAGATTGTCGATCTTCACGCATTCCTCGATGATCGTGTCGGCCATCGCGCCGCGATCGATCGTGGTGTTCGCACCGATTTCGACGTCCGCGGCAATATCGACCGCGCCCACCTGCGGGATCTTCACCCAACTACCAGTGCGCGCCTCGCCCTCGCCGACGAAGTCCGGCGCGAAGCCGAAACCGTCCGCGCCAATCACCGCGCCCGCGTGCACGATCACGCGCGCGCCGAGCTTGCAGCCGTGATACACCGTGACGTTCGGGTATAGATGGACGTCGTCGCCGAGCTTCACGCCCCGTCCGATCACGACGCCCGCGTCGAGCTTCACTCGCTCGCCGATCACCGCGCCCGCTTCCACCGACACGTGCGCGCCGATCACGGCGCTCGGGGCGACCTTTACGGACGGATCGATCGATGCGCTCGGATGCACGCCGGGTATGGCGGGTGGCATAGCGAGGTCGATGAACGCCTGCGCGACGCGCGCGAAGTAAGCGTAGGGATTCGGCGTGACGATGAAGTTGAGGCCCTCGCGGGCCATCACTTTCTCGCGATCCGCGGGTGAAATCAGGACCGCGCCCGCGCGCGTCGTCTCGACTTGCGGCAGATATTTCTGATTCGCGAGAAACGCAAGCTGCGCGGGACCGGCCTTGTCGAGCGGCGCCAGGCTGCCGACCCGATGCGCCGCATCGCCGGCGATCTCGCCGCCGAAGCGCTTGGTCAACTCGGCGAGCGTGATCGTCATGTCCGGTTCAGTGCCTGATGCCATGCGTGTGTGGCTCCTGATCAGTTCGCGCTACTGGCGGCAAGTGCCTTCAGCACCTGATCGGTGATATCGATGCGCGGGCTCACGTACACCGCTTCCTGCACGATCAGGTCGTAATGCTGCTGCTCGGCGATCTGCTTGATGACCTTGTTCGCGCGATCCAGCACCGCCGCGAGTTCTTCGTTGCGGCGCTGGTTCAGGTCTTCGCGGAATTCACGCTGCTTGCGCTGGAAGTCGGCGTCCAGTTGCGACAGATCGCGCTGACGCGCGGCACGGTCGGTCGCGGACATCGACGGACCGTTTTTGTCCATGCCGTCCGACATTGTTTTCAGGCGTTGGGCCATTTCCTGCAACGCCTTGTCGCGCTTCGAAAACTCCTGCTCGAGCTTCGTCTGCGCCGCTTTCGCCGCCGCCGATTCGCGCAGGATGCGGTCGGAATTGACCGCCGCGATCCGGGCCGACGGGATGTCCTGGGCATTCGCCGCAGAAACGCCGGAGAAGCCGATCATCATCGAGAGCGCCAGGGCCAATCCCACATGTTTCGAAAGCTTACCGGTTCGCAAAGTCTTCCTCACGTTACTAGAGTGCAGAAACGAGTCACGCATCACGTCAGAATGCCGTGCCGATCTGGAACTGGAACTTCTGGTACTGGTCGCCTTCGTGTTTCTGCAGCGGGAAACCCAGGCTCAGCTTGAGCGGGCCGATCGGCGAGATCCACGCGAGACCGAAACCGTAGCCGTAGCGCAGACCGTTCGAACCACCGGCCGTGCCGCCCTGGCCCGGATCGCCCCAGACGTTACCGCCGTCGAGGAACGTGAAGACGCGCAGCGTGCGGTCGTAGCCCGTGCCCGGCAGCGGGAATGTCAGTTCGATGTTACCCACCGCCATGCGCGAGCCACCGATCGGGTCGCCCGTCGTCGCGTCACGCGGACCGAGCGAGCTCGGCTCGTAGCCGCGCACCGAACCGATACCGCCGGCGTAGTAGTTCTTGAAGATCGGATACGTCTGGCCCTGCAGCCCTTTGCCGTAACCGCCCTGCAGGTTGAAGCCGAGTACGAAGCCGCGCGCGAACGAATAGTAATACTGGAACTGGGCGTCGAACTTGCCGTAGGTCGTGCCACCGAGCGGCGTGCCATATTCGGCGTTCGTCTGCAGGTAGTAGCCGCGGCTCGGCACCAGGGCGCTATCACGATTGTCACGCGACCAGCCTACCGTCAGCGGAATGTTGTTCACCACACGGCCGAACTCGTTCACATAGTTCTTATAGGCCGTCGGCGTGTTCTGATCCACGTCCATCGTGTTCTGCTCGATGCCGGCACCGAAATACACGGTGTCCTGCTCGGAGAACGGGATGCCGAACTTCGTATCGAAGCCCATCGTGACGATCTTGAAGCTCGAATCCGTCGAGTAGTACAGCGGCTGGTACGTGCGGTAGTACGCGTCGGTGATGCGCTTGATGCCGTCGATCGTGAAGTACGGATCGACCTGCGTCACCGTCAGCGTGCGGTACGTCTTCGCGGTGTTCACGTTGACCGCGAGGCTCGTGCCGGAACCGAACACGTTGTCCTGCGACACGCCCGCCGAGAGCACCACCTTGTCCGTCGAGGAAAAGCCCGCGCCCAGCGTGATCGCGCCGGTCGGCTTTTCCGCGACCTTCACGTCCACGTCGACCTGGTCGTTCGTGCCTTCGACCGGCAGCGTGGTGACATCGACGTCGGTGAAGTAGCCGAGACGGTTCACGCGATCCTTCGAGAGCGCGAGGCGACTCGAATCGAACCACGAGCTTTCAAGCTGGCGCATTTCGCGACGCACGACTTCGTCGCGCGTACGCGTATTGCCCACGATATTCACGCGACGCACGTAAACGCGGCGGCTCGGATCGACTTGCAGCGTCAGCTCGACGGTATGGTTCGTTTGATCGATCTGAGGCTGCGCGTTGACCTGCGCGAATGCGTAGCCATACTCGCCGAGCTTGTCGACGATCGCCTTCGTGGTCGCCTGCAGCTTTTCGGCCGAGAAACGCTCGCCCGGTTTGATCTTGATCAGCTTGGTGAGTTCGGCCTCGCGGTCGAGCAGATTACCCGCAAGCTTGATGCTGCTCACCTTGTACGGCTCGCCTTCGTGAAGCGCGACCGTCAGGTACATGTCCTTCTTGTCCGGCGAGATCGACACCTGCGTCGAGTCGATACTGAATTCGAGGTAGCCGCGATTCAGGTAATACGAGCGGACGTTCTCGAGGTCGCCCGTCAGCTTTTCCTTCGCGTACAGATCGTTCTTCGTGTACCAGGAGAACCAGTTTGGCGTGGAAAGCTGCATTTCATCGCGCAGCGTGCTCGTGCTGACCGCGTTGTTGCCGATGAAGTTGATCTGGCGGATCTTCGCGCTCGGACCTTCCGCGACCGAGAACAGAATCGACACGCGATTGCGGTCGACCGGTGTCACCGTCGTCGTCACTTCGGCCGCGTAGTAGCCGCGCGTGAGGTACTGGCGCTTGAGTTCCTGCTCCGCGCGATCGACGAGCGCCTTGTCGTACGACCGGCCTTGCGACAACCCGACCGAGCGCAATGCCTTTGTCAGATTGTCCTTGTCGAATTCATGGAGACCGGCGAAGTCGATCTGCGAAATGGCCGGACGTTCCTGCACCTGCACCACGACGACATTGCCTTCGGTGGCAATCTGCACGTCGTTGAAGAAGCCCGTTGCGTAGAGCGCGCGAATCGCTTCGGATGCCTTGTCGTCGGTGAACGTGTCGCCTTGCTTGATCGGCAGGTAGGCGAAGACGGAACCCGGTTCGATGCGCTGGAGACCGTCGATCCGGATATCCTGCACGACAAAAGGCGTGGTCGCGTGTGCCGCCATGCCGGTTGCGGCCAGTGCCGCGGCCACAGCCGTCTTAGGAACAAAGCGATGAGGTTTGAACAACGTGCTTCCCCAGTGTTAAAGCTGCATCAGTTCCGGCGGTCTTCATGATGAGACGCCAGGGACTGATGGAAATGGATCAAAAACGAATCAGGCGAGCCAGGTCGTTGAACAGCGCAATCATCGACAAAGCGACGATGCACACGAGGCCCGCCCGTTGCAGAACCAGCTGCCAGCGATCGGAAACCGCTTTGCCGGTAACGGCTTCAACCAAATAATATAACAGATGACCACCGTCCAAAACCGGAATCGGTAACAAGTTCAGCACCCCCAGACTGATGCTGACGAGCGCCAGAAACGACACGAATGCCGATAATCCGAGCCGCGCGCTCTTGCCCGCGTAGTCGGCGATGGTGACCGGTCCCGACAGGTTCTTGAGCGATGCCTCGCCGACGATCATCCGCCCGAACATGCGCAGCGAATACACGCTGATGTCCCACGTACGGTTCACGCCGAGCCGCACGCTTTCGACCGGGCCATAGCGCACGTCGACGGTCGGCAGATGGTTCGCGAGCGCCGCGCCGATGCGCCCCACTTCGCGGCCGCTATCCGCGTCGCGCTTGAGATCCGGCACGACCTGCACCGTGCGCGCGCTGCCATCGCGTTCGACCGTGAGCGTCACCGGCTTGCCCGCGTGCGTCTTCACGAAATCGATGAAACCGCTTGCGTTCTGCACCTTCTTGCCGTCGATCGCGATCAGCTTGTCGCCCGCCCGCAGGCCGCCCTTTTGCGCCGCGCTGCCTGCTTCGACACCCGCTACCGCGAGCGTGCCGCCGCCGGGCGCGAAGCCGAGCTTGTCCATGAAATCGGTGTCGGCGTCGGGGTCGCCGATGCCCGCGACGTCGATCGGGAAATCGAACGTGCCGTCGGGCTTTTTCGCCGTGAGCACGACGCGGCGGTGATCGAACGAGGCGTCGAGCAGCTTCCAGCGCAGGTCGGACCACGAGCGGATCGGGTGCGAATCGCCGCCGCTCTGCGCGTCGCGCATCGACAGAATCGTTTCGCCGCCTTCGAAGCCGGCCTGAGCCGCGGCGGTATCGGCGGCGGGGGTTGCGATGATCGCGGCGGGTTCCGTTACGCCGCCGGCGAACACGGCCGCGAACAGCGCGATCGCGAGGACGAAGTTGGCGATCGGCCCGGCCGCGACGATCGCGATGCGCTTGCCGACGCTCTGCCGGTTGAACGCCCGCGGAAGATCCTCGGGCGGGATCGCGCTGTCGGCTTCGCGCTCGTCGAGCATCTTCACGTAGCCGCCGAGCGGCAGCGCGGCGATCGTCCACTCGACGCCCGTCTTCTTGCTGATCCAGCGCACGAGCGGCTTGCCGAAGCCGACCGAGAAGCGCAGCACCTTCACGCCGCACAGTCGCGCGACGCTGTAGTGGCCGAATTCGTGGACGACGACAAGCACGCCTATCGCGACGACGAAGGCAACGATTTCGGTCAGGAAGTTCATGACGGCCTCAATGCGCGATGCGCTCGGCGGGCAAGGGACTCGACGCGTCCGCGCTCAGGTTGTCGACGAAGCCGTTCGCGAGGCGGCGCGCGCTGGCGTCTGCGGCGAGGACGTCGTCCAGCGTGGCGGCGCTCGTGTTCGGCAGCGCGTTCAGCACGCGTTCCACCACATCGCCGATCGCCATGAAGCCGATGCGGCGCGCGAGGAACGCTTCCACGGCGATCTCGTTCGCCGCGTTCAGCGCCGCGCTCGCGATGCCGCCAGCTTCCAGCGCCTTAATGGCCAGCGCGAGGCACGGGAAGCGCCCGAAGTCGGGCTTTTCGAACGTGAGCGTGGCGATTTGCGCGAGATCGAGCTGCGCCACGCCCGATTCCACCCGATCCGGATAAGCAAGCGCATGCGCGATCGGCGTGCGCATGTCGGGATTGCCGAGCTGCGCGAGCACGGAGCCATCGGCGTAGGACACCATCGAATGGATGACGCTCTGCGGGTGAATCAGCACTTCGATGCGCGATCCCGGCAGGTCGAAGAGCCAGTGCGCCTCGATGACTTCGAGGCCTTTGTTCATCATCGTCGCGGAATCGACGGAGATCTTGCGGCCCATCGCCCAGTTCGGATGCTTGCAAGCCTCGTCGGGCGTGACGTTGACGAGCGTCGACGGCTCGCGCGTGCGAAACGGCCCGCCGGACGCGGTCAGGATGATTTTCGAGACGCCGCCGTGCAGTTTCGCCTCGGCATCCGCACAGCGCGGCAGGCACTGGAACACGGCGTTGTGCTCGCTGTCGACGGGGAGCAGCACGGCATTGTTGTCGCGCACGGCGTCGATGAAAATCTGCCCCGACATCACGAGCGCTTCCTTGTTCGCGAGCAGGATGCGTTTCCCGTGGCGCGCGGCCGCGAGCGTGGGCGCGAGTCCCGCCGCGCCGACGATCGCCGCGACGACCGTGTCGCACGCGTCCGACGATGCAGCGTCGACGAGCGCCTGCGGCCCGTGCAGCACTTCAGTCCGGCAGTCCGCGGCGCGCAGAACGGCTGCGACCTTCGCGGCCGTATCGGCATCGCCTACGACCGCCACTTCGGGCTGAAAGCGCAGGCACTGGGCGACGAGTTTGTCGCCGTTACGATGAGCGGTGAGCGCGTGGACCGAGAAGCGGTCGGGATGCCGCGCCACGACGTCGAGCGTGCTTTCGCCGATCGAGCCCGTGGAGCCGAGCAAAGTCAGACGTTTTTGCATAAATCCTTCTTTAGCCGAGCAGCAGTAGCGCGATCGGCAGTACAGGCAACAATGCGTCGATGCGGTCCATGACGCCACCGTGGCCCGGCAGCAGACCGCTCGAATCCTTGACGCTGGCCTGGCGCTTCATGAGCGACTCGAACAGGTCGCCGATCACGCTGAACGCCACCAGCACGGTGAGCGCGACCAGCGCCTTGAGCCATCCGCGATGCTCGACGTAGGCCGTGAAGAGCGTGGGTGCGAAAACCTGGCTGGCGGCGGCGATCGAGCCGATCACGATCACCGCGACCCAGCCGCCGATCGCCCCTTCCCACGTCTTGCCGGGGCTGATCGACGGGGCGAGTTTGTGGCGTCCAAGGGCTTTTCCGGCGAAGTATGCGCCTATGTCGGCGAGCCAGACGACTAGGAGAAGCGATAGCACGAACGCGACGCCGACCGTGCGCGCCGCGACCAGCGCGTGCCAGCAGGCGACGAACACGACGATTCCGGCGAAAAGGAGGAATACCTGCCACAGACCGGTGGCTAGAACGGGCTTGCGTAAAAGCGCGAACGGCCCCACGAGCACCCAGAAGATTGCGGCCATCTGGAAAAGGCCTTTCGGCGCGACGCCGAGAAACGTGCTCAGAATCAGCACGAGCGCGGTAAAGACCGCATAGGCGACCGGCCCGGCGCCGCCGACCTTGAGCAGCCGCGCCCATTCCCAGGCGGCAAACACGACGACGAACCCGATCAGCGCCCCGAAAGCCCCGACCGGCGCAAAAAGCGTGATCGGCACCAGCACTGCCAGCAGAACGATTGCCGTGATGACACGGGTCTTTAGCATGAAAGGGTGTCGACCTTCTGCGATTGCGGTGCGAGTTGGGCGCTCGTGCGGCCGAAGCGGCGTTCGCGCTCGCCATAGGATTCGATCGCGCGGCCGAGCGCGTCGGCGTCGAAATCAGGCCAATAGGTGTCGGTGAAATAGAACTCGGTGTAGGCGAGTTGCCACAGCAGGAAGTTGCTGATGCGCTGCTCGCCGCCCGTGCGGATGAAGAGATCGGGCTCAGGCGCATAGGCCATCGCGAGGTGCTGCGCGAACGATGCCTCATCCACCACGACCGCCTGCCCCTCTTCCACCGATTGCTCGGCAAGCTTACGGGTGGCTTGCATGATGTCCCAGCGGCCGCCGTAGTTGGCTGCGATCGTCAGCGTGAGGCGCGTGTTGCGCGCGGTTTTGGTTTCCGCGCGCTGGATCAGCGCGCGAATACGCTCATCGAACATCGAAATGTCGCCGACGACGCGCAAACGGATGCCATTCGCATGCAGTTTGCCGATTTCGCGCTCGAGCGCCGTGACGAACAGGCGCATCAGAAACGACACTTCCTCGGTCGGGCGGCGCCAGTTTTCCGAGCTGAACGCGAAGAGCGTCACGTACTCGACGCCACGCCGCGCGCAGCTTTCGACGGTCGCGCGCACGGCATCGACGCCACGCGTGTGGCCGGCGACGCGCGGCAGGCGACGCTGCGTCGCCCAACGGCCGTTGCCGTCCATGATGATCGCGATATGGCGTGGAACAGCCGCGACATCGGGTACGCGAACGGTAGAGCTGGTATAGGTCATGGCCGCTGAATCTTATGATCGACAGAATGAAGTGCCAGCAACACTGGCAAGACCGGAATCGGCCTTCAGACCGTCATGATCTCGGCTTCTTTCGACTGAACCAGCTTGTCGATTTCCGCGACGAATTTGTCGGTGAACTTCTGAACGTCGTCGCTTGCACGACGCTCGTCGTCTTCGGAGATTTCCTTGTCCTTGACGAGTTTCTTCAGTTGCTCGTTGGCATCGCGGCGCAGGTTGCGCACCGCGATCTTGGCCGTTTCGCCTTCGCTCTTCACGACCTTCGTGAGTTCCTTGCGGCGCTCTTCGGTCAAAGCGGGCATCGGCACGCGGATCAGATCGCCCTGGTTCGACGGATTCAGGCCGAGGTCCGACTCGCGGATCGCCTTCTCGATGACCGGCACCATCTTCTTTTCCCACGCCTGGACGCCGATCGTACGCGCATCGACGAGCGTCATGTTCGCGACCTGCGAAATGGGTACGTTCGAGCCGTAGTAATCGACCTGGATGTGGTCGAGCAAGCCGGTATGGGCGCGACCCGTGCGGATCTTGGCGAGATCGGCCTTGAACGCTTCGATCGACCGCTGCATCTTCTGGTCGACGCCCTTTTTAATGTCAGCCACACTCATTTAAACCTCCGAACCTTGGTTACTGGCAATGCAGGCGCTTCGGGCGCAGGCTGTCGCGCCGCGCCGCGCCCTATCCCGCAAGAGTTTACACGTGGACGAGCGTGCCTTCGTCGTCGCCCTGGATGATGCGCTTGAGCGCGCCCGCCTTGTTGATCGAAAACACGCGGATCGGCAGTTTCTGATCGCGGCACAGCGCAAACGCGGTCGCGTCCATCACCTGCAGATTGCGACCGATCGCCTCGTCGAAGCTGATCGTGCTGTAGCGCGTGGCGTGCGGGTCCTTCTTCGGGTCGGCGGAGTATACGCCGTCGACCTTCGTCGCCTTCAGCACCACCTCGGCGCCGACTTCCGAGCCGCGCAAAGCCGCTGCGGTATCGGTCGTGAAGAACGGGTTGCCCGTGCCGGCCGCGAAAATCACCACTTTGCCTTCTTCGAGCTGGCGAATGGCCCGCGGACGGATATACGGCTCGACGACCTGGTCCATGCGCAGCGCCGACTGCACGCGCGCTTCGATGCCCGCGTGGCGCATCGCGTCCTGCAGCGCCAGCGCGTTCATCATCGTGGCGAGCATGCCCATGTAATCGGCTGTTGCCCGGTCCATCCCGGCCGCGCCGCCCGCCACACCGCGAAAGATGTTGCCGCCGCCGATCACGACAGCAAGCTGGGTGCCCATGCGGACCACTTCAGCCACGTCCGCCACCATGCGTTCGATGGTCGCGCGATTGATGCCGAAGGCATCGTCGCCCATGAGGGCTTCGCCGGAGAGCTTGAGGAGTACGCGTTTGTAGGCTGTGGGCATATGAAGGTTCCGATCGCGCCAAGGAGGGTTGCAACAACGTAGAACTGTAGGGGTGAAACGATATTTACGGCAAGCGCGCCAAATTCGTGCAGCGGCGGGTTGACTAAGGGTAAACCCTTAAATTTGGGGCTTGCTGGTGCTGCTTGCGAACAGGCGGAACGAGTGTTCCGCCTGGCGTCTCGCTGTGCTGCGGGTAATGCGTCCCTGCCGATGACGGCGCGCACTGGAATCATGCCGCGCCGCCTCGCTGCCGGATTTAGCTCTGCTTTGCTGCTGCGACTTGCGCGGCCACTTCGGCGGCGAAATCGTCCTGGCGCTTCTCAATGCCTTCGCCCACCACGAACAGCGCGAACTTCTGCACCGAAGCACCTGCCGCCTTCAGCATCTGTTCGATCGTCTGCTTGTCGTTCTTAACGAACGGCTGGTTCAGCAGCGAGACTTCCTTCAGATACTTTTGCACGCTTCCGTCGACCATCTTCGCGACGATTTCAGCCGGCTTGCCCGATTCGGCGGCCTTCTGCTCGGCGATGCTGCGTTCCTTCGCGATCAGGTCGGCCGGCACTTCTTCCGACGACAGCGAAACCGGCTTCATCGCGGCGATGTGCATCGCGACGTCCTTGCCGACTTGCTCGTCCGCGCCCGCGAACTCGACCAGCACGCCGATGCGCGTGCCATGCAGATACGAAGCCAGCTTGTTGCTGGATTCAAAACGCACGAAACGGCGGATAGAGACGTTTTCGCCGATCTTGCCGACGAGCGCGAGACGCACGGCGTCGACCGTCGAGCTTTCGAGCGGACGTGCGCCGAGCGCGGCGACGTCGGCAGGGTTGGTCTTCGCCACGATTTCGGCGACCGTCTTGCCGAACGCGAGGAAATCGTCGTTTTTCGCGACGAAGTCGGTTTCGCAATTCAGTTCGACCAGCGCGCCCACGCCACCTTCGATGTGCGACGTCACGATGCCTTCAGCCGTCACGCGCGATGCCGCCTTGCTCGCCTTGTTGCCGAGCTTCACGCGCAGCAGTTCTTCCGCGCGCTCGAGGTCGCCGTCGGCTTCCGTCAGCGCCTTCTTGCATTCCATCATCGGCGCATCGGTCTTTGCGCGCAGTTCTGCCACCATGCTTGCGGTAATTGCCGCCATCATCTGCTCCTTGAGTCTGTTTGATACGTGCCGCCGGCGTAAAAGCTCGCGACAAAAAATTGGGGTACAGCTTGTACTACAGGGCGAACTCCGGTCGTCGGCTTAAAAAAAAGGGGCCTTTCACAAAGCCCCCTTTTTTGCCGGACGAGAGGGCTCTTTACGCCTCTGCGTTGACCTCGACGAACTCGTCGCCTTCGCCGCTGCGAGCAGCCTGGACGACTTCGTTCACCGCGTTCGCACGGCCTTCGAGGATCGCTTCGGCCACGCCTTGCGTGTACAGCGCGACGGCCTTGCTGGCGTCGTCGTTACCCGGGATCACGTAGTCGATGCCTTCCGGCGAGTGGTTCGTGTCGACCACGGCGATGACGGGGATGCCCAGCTTCTTCGCTTCGGTCACGGCAATCTTGTGATAGCCGACGTCGATCACGAAGATCGCGTCCGGAATGCCGCCCATGTCCTTCACGCCGCCGATCGACTTCTGCAGCTTGGCCATTTCGCGTTCGAACAGAAGCGCTTCCTTCTTGCTCATGCGCTCGGTTTCACCCGATTCCAGCGCTGCTTCCATGTCCTTCAGGCGCTTGATCGAAATCTTCAGCGTCTTGAAGTTGGTCAGCATGCCGCCGAGCCAGCGCGCGTTCACGAACGGCATGCCGGCGCGTTGCGCTTCTTCAGCGACCGTATCGCGCGACTGGCGCTTCGTGCCGACGAACAGGATCGTGCCGCGATTGGCTGCCAGTTGACGCACGTACTTCAGCGCGTCGTTATAAAGCGGCAGCGTCTTTTCGAGGTTGATAATGTGAATCTTGTTGCGATGACCGAAGATATAGGGGGCCATCTTCGGGTTCCAGAAGCGCGTTTGGTGACCGAAGTGGACACCGGCTTCCAGCATTTGACGCATGGTAACTGCCATGAAATTCTCCGCGAGGGTTGGGTCTTAAGCCGGCTGCCGCATCCCGCGCCCTTCCTGCCTTTCGGCCAGTTTTGGAAGGACGCCGGACACCCTGGGTGCGCCGGCTTGCGAATCAAGTCTGTTTCCTTGCGTGCTGGCTTTCGTTTTATCCGATTGACAGCGGTCGCAAAATGGATACCGACTTAGCCAAAGAGTATAGCACGGGCAAGTTACAGGGCTCAAGGTGGCTGGGCGAGCGGAAATCGCCTGGCAGGCCGCGGCGCCCGGCACCCGGAAACGCCCTGCCCATCAGCGCCTCCCGCCCTAAGGTGCGATAATGCCGCTTTCGCGCGACCGCGCCGCCTACACGATTTTGCCTACCCAGTCATGTCCATTACGCTGAAAAACGACCACGATATTGCGCAGATGCGCGTCGCCTGCCGCCTCGCCAGCGAAGTGCTCGACTTCATCACGCCTCACATCGTGGCGGGCGTGACGACCGGCGAACTCGACCGCCTGTGTCACGAGTACATGGTGCAGGAACAGGGCACCGTGCCCGCGCCGCTGAATTACCAGCCGCCCGGCTATCCGCCGTACCCGAAAGCCACTTGCATCTCGGTCAACGACGTGATCTGCCACGGTATCCCGGGCGAGAAGGCGCTGAAGAATGGCGACGCGCTCAATATCGACGTCACGGTCATCAAGCATGGCTATTTCGGCGATACGAGCCGCATGTTCATCGTCGGCGAAGGGTCGATTCTCGCGAAACGTCTCGTGCAGACCACCTTCGACTGCATGTGGCTCGGCATCGATCAGGTGCGGCCGGGCGCGCATCTCGGCGATATCGGCCACGCGATCCAGAAGCACGCCGAGTCGCAGGGATATAGCGTCGTGCGCGAATATTGCGGCCACGGCATCGGGCAGGTGTTTCACGAAGAGCCGCAAGTCTTGCATTACGGACGCCCGGGAACCGGTATCGAGCTCGAGGCGGGCATGATATTTACCGTCGAACCGATGATCAACGCCGGCCGCCGCGATATCCGCACGATGCCGGATCAGTGGACCGTCAAGACGCGCGACCGCAGTCTGTCGGCGCAGTGGGAACACACAGTGCTCGTCACGCCGACGGGGTATGACGTCCTGACCGTGTCGGCGGGAACGCAGGCGCCGTCGCAGTTGATTGCGGCTACGGCTTGAGTTGGCGGGTTTCCGCCAGGAGCGCGGGCCTCTGATTCGCGATAACGGCGCCCGAATTTCAAGACGGGCGAACTGACCGGGCACGGCAGCACCGAATGCGCGCGAAACTTCGCCGTGCTCCGCACCGTGAAGCGATTCGCTCGCGGACATGCGCCCGAGACCCGGCGGTCCGCCGCCGCAATCAGGGCAATGCTGGTAAAGCCCTGCTGACGCCCACAAAAACGTTGCCGCTTCCTGGCCGTCTTCAATATGCAGCGTCGCCTGGATCAAAAGAAGCACAAAACGCACTCGCAGGACCAAACCGCCGTTCCGTCCAACCGATCTTCCGCCCCGGTCCATCCATGAGCGTTACCGCCGTCGCCCCGCCCTGTGAATCGCTGAAGGCCGCTTTCAAGTTGGCAAAAACGGGTTTGCTCGAGCGCTTCCAGACCGCCTCGAACGTCGACGCGCTGATGCACGCCCTCGCCCGCGTCACCGACGACGCGCTGAAAGGCGCCTGGGACGCCTGCGAGATGCCGTCGTGGGCGGCGCTCGTCGCGGTGGGCGGCTACGGACGCGGCGAACTCGCGCCCTATTCCGACGTCGACATCCTCGTCCTCCTGCCCGATCACAAGCCCGCCGATTCGGGCGACGCCGAACTCACCGTTCGCATCGAGCGCTTCATTGGCATGGCGTGGGATCTGGGGCTCGATATCGGCAGCAGCGTGCGGTCGGTGGCGCAGTGCATCGACGAAGCGACGAACGACGTCACCGTGCTCACATCGCTGCTGGAGGCACGGCGCGTCTACGGCGACACGCCGCTTTTCCTGCTTTTCCGCGAGCGCTACCAGCAGACGCTCGACCCGCGCGCGTTCTTCCAGGCAAAAGTGCTGGAAATGCGTCAGCGTCACGCGAAATTCCAGGACACGCCTTACAGCCTCGAACCGAACATCAAGGAAAGTCCGGGCGGACTGCGCGATCTGCAGCTCATTTTGTGGATCTCGCGCGCGGCGGGCTTCGGCAGCAGTTGGCGCGAACTCGACCTGCGCGGCCTCATCACCGAACGCGAAGCGCGCGAACTGCGTCGCAACGAAGGCTTCCTGAAAATGCTGCGCGCGCGGCTGCACGTGATCGCGAAGCGTCGCCAGGACATTCTCGTGTTCGATTTGCAGACGGCGCTCGCCGAGAGCTTCGGCTTTCAGGCGACCGCAACAAAACGCGCGAGCGAGCAACTGATGCGCCGCTACTACTGGGCGGCGAAGGCCGTGACCCAGCTCGCGACGATCCTGATCCAGAACGTCGAAGCGCAGCTTTTCCCGACGACGAGCGGCATCACGCGCGTGATTTCGGGACGTTTCGTCGAGAAGCAGGGCATGCTCGAAATCGCTCGCGATGACGTTTTCGAGCGCGAGCCGCACGCGATTCTCGAGGCGTTTCTGCTCTACGAACAGACGCGCGGCATAAAAGGCCTCTCGGCGCGTACCCTGCGCGCAATCTACAACGCGCGCGATCTGATGGACCGCGACTGGCGCCGCGATCCGGAAAACCGCCGGCTCTTCGTGGAGATCCTGAAGCAACCGGAAGGCATCACGCACGCGCTGCGTCTGATGAACCAGACGAGCGTGCTCGGGCGTTATCTGCTGAATTTCCGGCGTATCGTCGGACAGATGCAGCACGATCTGTATCACGTCTACACCGTCGATCAGCACATTCTGATGGTGCTGCGCAATCTGCGGCGTTTCGCGATCGCCGAGCACGCGCACGAATATCCGTTCTGCAGCCAGTTGATGGGCAACTTCGAGCGGCCGTGGGTGCTCTACGTGGCGGCGCTGTTTCACGATATCGCGAAGGGCCGCGGCGGAGATCATTCGACGCTCGGCATGGCCGACGCGCGCCGCTTCTGCCGCGAACACGACATCGGCGCCGAGGACAGCGCGCTTGTCGTGTGGATGGTCGAGCAGCATCTGACGATGAGCCAGGTCGCGCAGAAGCAGGACACGAGCGATCCCGAGGTCATCAAACAGTTCGCCGCGCTCGTGAAAACCGAGCGCCGGCTGAGCGCGCTGTACCTGCTGACCGTCGCGGATATTCGGGGTACGAGCCCGAAAGTCTGGAACGCGTGGAAGGGCAAGCTGCTGGAAGACCTTTATCGCGCGACGCGCGCCGTGCTCGGCGGGGCCGAACCCGATGCGCATTCCGAGCTGAAATCGCGTCAGGAAGAGGCGCTCGCGCTGCTGCGGCTCGAAACGGTGCCGGAACATGCGGAGCGGCGGCTGTGGGACCAGCTCGACGTCGGCTATTTCCTGCGCCACGACGCCGCCGACATCGCCTGGCAGACGCGTGTTTTGTACAAGCACGTCGAGAGCGCGAAGCCGATCGTGCGCGCGCGGCCGTCGCCGATCGGAGCCGGGTTGCAGGTGCTCGTGTACGTGCCGGATCGGCCGGACCTGTTCGCGGCGATGTGCGGTTATTTCGACAAGAACGGCCTCTCCGTGCTCGATGCACGGGTGACGACGACCCGTCACGGCTTCGCGCTCGACAATTTTCTTGTCGCGCATCCGGAGCATGACGGGCATTATCGCGACATTGCGAATCTGGTCGAGGAACAGTTGAGCACGCTCCTGACGGCCGAGCGCATGTTGCCGGAGCCGTCGAAGGGACGTTTGTCGCGGCTCGTGCGCACTTTCCCGATTACGCCGCGTGTGGATTTGCGTCCCGACGAGCGCGGCCAGTACTACATCCTGTCCGTGTCGGCGAACGACCGGCAGGGCCTCCTTTATTCGATCGCGCGGGTTCTGGCCCAGCACCGGATCGGCGTGCAGGCGGCGCGGATCAACACGCTCGGCGAACGCGTCGAGGACGTGTTCCTGCTCGACGGCAAAGGCCTTTCCAGCAACCGGACCCAGATTCAGGTCGAAACCGAACTGCTGCGCGCGATCGCAGCCTGAGAAATTATGCGCGTCAAACTGACAGCCAAACATCCGCGCCCGGCCACGCCGGCACGCTCCCCTGTGCGTTCCGGTAGTGCCGCGGGGAGGAAACCTGTACGTGAGAATGTGGCGCCGGGGGATCGGCCCCGGCCGGGTGGGGATGAGCGGCGGCCGTTCAAGCCTCGCGGTGAGGAATCGCGGTCGGGTGATCGTGGTCCGCGGCCTTCGTTTGGCGATCGTGGGGCGGCGCGTGGTGACCGGCCGGGTGGCGATGAACGCCGTCCGTTTAAGCCGCGCGGAGAAGAGTCGCGGTCAGGTGAGCGTGGCCCGCGTCCCTCGTTTGGCGATCGTGGGGCGGCGCGCGGTGATCGGCCGGGTGGCGATGAACGCCGTCCGTTTAAGCCGCGCGGAGAAGAGTCGCGGTCAGGTGAGCGTGGCCCGCGTCCCTCGTTTGGTGATCGTGGGGCGCCGCGTGGCGACCGTCCGAGTGGTGATGAACGCCGTCCGTTTAAACCGCGTGGTGAGGATTCGCGGTCAGGCGATCGTGGTCCGCGTCCCTCATTTGGTGATCGCGGCGCACCGCGTGGCGACCGTCCGAGTGGTGATGAACGCCGTCCGTTTAAACCGCGCGGAGAAGAGTCGCGGTCAGGCGATCGTCGTCCTTCATTTGGCGATCGTGCCGCACCGCGCGGCGACCGGCCGAGTGGTGATGAACGCCGTCCGTTCAAAGCTCGCGGCGACGATTCACGGTCAGGTGATCGCGGTCCGCGCCCGTCGTTCGGCGATCGAGGCGCACCGCGCGGCGACCGTCCGAGTGGCGATGAACGCCGTCCGTTTAAACCGCGTGGGGAAGACTCGCGAACAGGCGATCGCGGCCCGCGCCCTTCATTTGGCGATCGCGCCGCCCCGCGCGGTGACCGTCCGAGCGGCGACGAGCGTCGTCCGTTCAAACCGCGCGGCGAAGACTCGCGAACAGGCGATCGCGGCCCTCGCCCTTCATTTGGCGATCGCGCCGCCCCGCGCGGCGACCGCCCAAGCGGAGACGAACGTCGTCCGTTCAAAGCTCGCGGCGAAGATTCGCGATCAGGTGATCGTGGTCCGCGTCCCTCTTTTGGCGACCGTGCCGCACCGCGCGGCGACCGCCCAGGCAACGACGAACGCCGCCCCTCGTCCAGCACCACCCCCCTGCCCCGAGCAGAGAAAAAACGCAAGGAACCCGCCATCTCCCCCGCCCGCATGGCGCGCGCCGGCGAAGAAGGCTTGGTTCGTCTCTCAAAGGTGATGTCCGAACTCGGCCTGTGCTCGCGCCGCGAAGCCGACGAGTGGATCGAAAAGGGCTGGGTGCTCGTCGACGGCCAGGTGATCGACACCCTTGGCACGCGCATCCGCCCGGACCAGAACGTCGAAGTCCTGCCGGCCGCGCACGCAGCCCAGTCGCAACAGGTGACGATCCTGGTGCACAAGCCGGTCGGCTATGTCTCCGGACAGGCCGAGGACGGCTACCAGCCCGCCGTCACGCTGATCAACCCGTCGAATCACTGGGCCGACGACCAGTCCGGCATCCGCTTCACGCCAAACCACTTGCGCACGCTCGCGCCGGCCGGCCGTCTCGATATCGATTCGACGGGCCTCCTCGTCCTCACGCAGGACGGACGCATCGCAAAGCAACTGATCGGCGGCCATTCGGAAGTGGACAAGGAATATCTCGTGCGCGTGAAATTTGGCGAGCACACGACCGACGTCGACCAGCATCTGCCTGCCGAGAGTCTCGCGCTGCTACGTCACGGCCTGGAACTCGACGACGTCCCGCTCAAGACCGCTCAGGTGAGCTGGCAAAACGGCGAACAGTTGCGCTTCGTGCTGCGCGAAGGCAAAAAGCGCCAGATTCGCCGCATGTGCGAACTGGTCGGGCTTGAAGTGGTCGGGCTGAAGCGAATCCGCATGGGTCGCGTCACGCTCGGCGCACTGCCGCCGGGGCAATGGCGTTATCTCGGACCGGATGAAGCGTTCTGATCTCGCAACCCACCAAAAATAAGTAGTAAAAAAACCACGAAATCGACGCGCACGCACCCCAATCGTGCGCGTCGATTTTTTTATGGATTTTTGATTAAAGAAAATATGTCATCCACCCGATAGGAAGGTAACGCCCTTTTTACCGCCTGCTGGGCGCGTATTCATGCTTCGCACGTCATTGGGGAGAACCGCCATGTCAGTTGAGATCATTGTTCGCGAAACCAAAACCGGCCTCGAAATCATCAGCGGCCGACGCCGGCTCGACGCGCTCCTCGCCCTGCGCGACGAAGTCGTCGTCATGAGCCCGGGCATCGGCGAGGTCGTCATTGCGCGACTGCCGGACGGGCGCTTGCAGGCATCGGCGAATCCCGAGCACGTGAAGCTCTTTCGCCAACCCGAAATCGGCGCGAAGAAAACGTTCGCCTGAAACGACGAAGGCCGCTCCCGGAGCGGCCTTCGTGTTTAAGAAAGCTACCGATCAATCGTCCCGCGGCGAGTCGAGCCCCGGGAACAGGATGTCGGTGAAGCCGAACTTCGAGAAGTCCGTGATCCGCATCGGATAGAGCTTGCCGATCAGGTGATCGCACTCGTGCTGCACGACGCGTGCGTGAAATCCCTCGGCCAGCCGGTCGATCGCGCCGCCGAACTGGTCGAAGCCCTGGTAGCGGATCATCGAGTACCGCTGCACGGCGCCGCGCAGGCCGGGCACGGACAGGCATCCTTCCCAGCCCTCCTCCATGTCGTGCGAATTCGGCGAAATGATCGGGTTGATCAGCACGGTTTCCGGCACGGACGGCGCGTCCGGGTATCGCTCGTTGTAGCCGAACCCGAAGATCACGACCTGCAGATCGACGCCGATCTGCGGCGCGGCGAGCCCCGCGCCGTTCGCGTCGCGCATCGTGTCGAACATGTCCTTGATGAGCTCGTGCAGTTCCTGGGTATCGAAATGCTCGACCGGCTCGGCAATGCGCAACAGCCGCGGATCGCCCATCTTCAGTATTTCGCGAATCATGGAGTCACTCCTTCCAAAAGCCTGCGCAACCCGTCTTCGTCGAGCACGGGGATGCCGAGATCCTCGGCCTTCGCGAGCTTGCTGCCCGCCTCCGCTCCCGCCACGACGTAATCGGTCTTTTTCGATACCGACCCGGCCACCTTCGCCCCGGCCGCTTCCAGCATCTCCTTCGCTTCCTCACGCGACAGCGCCGGCAGCGTGCCGGTCAGTACGACCGTCTTGCCCGCCAGTACGCCCTGCGGCGCTTTCGGCGCCGGCGGGCCTTCGGGCCACTCCACCTTTGCACGCAATTGCTCGATCACCTGCTGGTTGTGCGCTTCGCTGAAGAAATTGTGAATCGATTCGGCAACCACCGGCCCGACGTCGTTCACTTCCAGCAATTCTTCGACCGTGGCCGCGAGGATCGGGTCGAGCGAGCCGAAATGCTTCGCCAGATCCTTCGCCGTCGATTCGCCGACGTGCCGGATACCGAGCGCGTAAATGAAGCGCGCCAGCGTTGTTTTACGGGCTTTTTCGAGCGAATCGAGCAGGTTTTGCGCGGATTTGTCGGCGAAACGGTCGAGTGCGGCGAGCGTCGAGAAGCCGAGGATGAAGAGATCAGCGGGCGTGCGCACGAGGTTCTGCTCAACCAGCTGGTCGATGATCTTTTCGCCCAGGCCGTCGATATCCAGCGCGCGACGCTGCGCAAAATGCCACAGCGCCTGCTTGCGTTGCGCGGGGCAAAAAAGGCCGCCAGTGCACCGCGCGATCGCTTCGTCCGGCAGACGTTCGATCTTCGAGCCGCAGACCGGGCACTCGGTCGGCATGACGAATTCGTGCGCGTCGTCGGGACGGCGGTCCAAGATCGCGCCGACCACTTCGGGAATCACGTCACCCGCGCGGCGAACGATCACCGTGTCGCCGATGCGGATGTCCTTGCGGCGCACTTCATCCTCGTTGTGCAGCGTGGCGTTCGTGACCGTCGCCCCGCCGACGAAAATCGGCGCGAGCCGCGCGACCGGCGTAATCGCGCCCGTGCGGCCGACCTGGACGTCGATCGCGAGCAGTTGCGTGAGCGCTTCCTGCGCCGGAAACTTGTGCGCGAGCGCGAAGCGCGGCGCGCGCGAGACAAAGCCGAGCTTGTCCTGCTCGTCGCGCGGGTTGACCTTGTAGACGACGCCGTCGATGTCGTACGGCAAGCCGTCGCGTTTCTCGCCGGTTTTCGCGAAGAAGTCGAGCAGGCCTTGCGCCCCTTCGACCACGCCCCGTTCCGAATTCACCGGCAAGCCTAATTCGACGTACCAGTCGAGCAACGCGGAATGCGTCGGCGGCATTTCGGCGCCTTCGAGCACGCCGATGCCGTATGCGAAGAACGAGAGGGGCCGCTGCGCCGTCATCTTCGGATCGAGCTGGCGCAGGCTGCCCGCCGCCGCGTTACGCGGATTCGCGAACTCGCGATGCTCGGCCTCGCGCTGCCGCGCGTTCAGCCGCTCGAAATCGCGCTTGAACATCAGCGCTTCGCCGCGCACGTCGAGGCGCTTCGGCACATTCTTGCCCTTCAGCTTGAGCGGAATCGAGCGGATCGTGCGGACGTTGCCCGTCACGTCCTCGCCCGTCGCGCCGTCGCCGCGCGTGGCGGCCTGCACGAGGCGGCCGTCGTCGTAGCGCAGCGAGATCGCCAAACCGTCGAATTTCAGCTCGCACGCGTACTGCACCGGCGCGTGGCCGAGCGCGTCGGACACACGCTTGTCGAACGCGACGATGTCTTCCTCGGCAAAGCCGTTGTTGAGCGACAGCATCGGCACGTCGTGGACGACCGGCTCGAAGCCCGCCGCCACCTGGCCGCCGACGCGCTGCGTCGGCGAATCGGGTGTGATGAGCTCCGGCTGGTCGGCCTCGATCTGCTGGAGTTCCTTGAACAGCGTGTCGTATTCGGCGTCGGGTAAATCCGGCTGGTCGAGCACGTAGTACGCGTAGTTCGCGCGCTCCAGTTCCGAGCGCAGCCACGCGGCGCGCTCCGCCGGACGCTCGGCGCTCGGCACCGGGGCGGCGGACTTCGACTTGGCGGCGGACTCGGCTTTCGTTTTTGCGGACATGCGTAGCAAGACGGAAATGGTTTGGACTAAGAGAAATCCGACCGTTCGATTGTCTCAGAAGATCGGTAAATCGTGGCATCGGCCAGATGGCCAGCGGCGTCGCAACCTGTGCGCCGCCGTGCGGACGCGCACAAAAAAACGCGCTCCGTGGAGCGCGATTCGTGTCGAAAGCGTCGCAGGCAGCGCAGGGTTACTGGCTGAACAACCGTCGCGTCGCGGGCGAACCCGCCGGAATGCCGGCCTGCTCCAGCTTTGCGTAGAGCGTCATCAACTGCTTTTCGATCGCGAGCAGCGCCGATTCGGGCAGCGGCCGGCGCTGGTCGTCGACGACACGCGCGCCGATCCGCTCGGACAGTGACTTTGCGTAATCGCACATCAGGCGGAACGGCAGGATGTCTTCGTCGGCGACGGGCACGTCGAGCACCAGCGTGATCATCTGGCCGCCCTTGTACGTGAGGTCGTCGCGCAGGAAGTTGGTGTCGCCGAACTGGAGCATGAAGACCGGATTCTGCTTGGCGTCGAGCTTGACGAAGCGCGTGCCGTCGCGCGAGAGCAGCAGGCCGTCCTGCGACGCCACCGCCTGCACGTAGTTCGCCGACCAAGGCGCGCCGTCGGAAAGGATGTTGATCGACAGTTGCGCGTCGCACTGGGCGGCGAACGCGTCGAGTTCGCGCGCCATGCCGACGGTTTCCAGCATGTCGGGAAAATCAGGCGCGCCGTCGATGGCATCGGCGAAACGCTGCACGCCCGTAACGAATTCCGAGAACTCCAGCTCGTTCAACGGCCCGCTACGGTTCGCCAGTTGCGCCGCCGCGCGCAATTCCGCATAGCGCGCGCCGTTCTTGAGCAGTTCCCAAGTGGTCTCGCCTTCGGGCTGACCTTCGATGTTCACCGGCTTGCTGCCCGCGCGGCGCAGGCGCTGGGCGAGCGGCACGAGCTTGTCGCCGGCGATCGGCGCGTTGAGCCGAATCGGCACGACGCAATCGATACGGCGATCCACGAGCGCGGGCGGCGCCGATGAAATCGTCGTCGCGGCGGGGAGGATCGGCTCGTCGCGTTCGTCCTCGATTTGCGCTTCGCCGTTCGTCGACGTCGCCTCGGCTTGCAGGTCGACGGCCGTATCGGCCGGGGCGACGCCCGGCATCGGCGCGCCGCCAAAACTCGGTTCGAGGCGCGATTCGCTGTTCTCGCTGGTTTCGGCTTCGCCCATCGCGGGCTCGCGGCGCGTGGGCCGCACCGGCTCGATGAACGGATGCTCTTCGTCCGCATCCTGGCGCGCGAGCGTATCCGCGGCTTCGTCGGGCATCGGACGGGGCATCCTGCGGCGCACCTTTGCGCTCTGCCATGCGTTGTAAACCACGACGCCGCCCACCACCACGGCACCGGCGCCGATCAAACCGAGTGTCAACTCGTCCATGCACGCTCCATCATTCTTTTGATTGCGATGCGCCGCGCGATCTGTCGCGCACGCCGTGTTCGGCGTGCGCAGACTCCGCGCCTGCGCGCTCGGGGCCGGATGTTCGATCCCGCCCCGTCCTGTTTCATAAAAACATGTCAGCCAGCATTCTGTGCGAATCCGGCTGCCGATTCCATGTCAACGGCAACGATCCGCGATACGCCCTGCTCCTGCATCGTCACGCCGATCAATTGCTGCGCCATCTCCATCGCGATCTTGTTGTGCGAGATGAAGAGGAACTGCGTCTTGGCGGACATGGCGCGCACGAGATTCGCGAAACGCTCGGTGTTGGCGTCGTCGAGCGGCGCGTCCACTTCGTCCAGCAGGCAGAACGGCGCGGGATTCAACTGGAACATCGCGAAGACGAGCGCGGTGGCCGTCAGCGCCTTTTCGCCGCCCGAGAGCAGGTGGATCGTCGAATTCTTCTTGCCGGGCGGTTGCGCCATCACCTGCACGCCGGCGTCGAGAATTTCGTCGCCGGTCATGATGAGTTTCGCCTGCCCGCCGCCGAAAAGGCGCGGGAAAAGCTCGCCGAAGTGGTGATTCACCTCGTCGAACGTGCCTTGCAGAAGCGCGCGCGTTTCCTGGTCGATCTTGTGGATCGCGTCTTCCAGCGTGTTGATTGCATGATTCAGGTCGGCCGATTGCGCGTCGAGGAAGTCCTTGCGCTCGCTCGCCGACGCCAGTTCTTCGAGCGCCGCCATGTTGACGGGGCCGAGCGCCGTGATCGCGTTGCTCAGGCGCGTGACCTCGCCCTGCAGATAAGACGGCTTCATGTCCGCCGTGAGCTTCGCCTGCAACTCGGCCTCATCGACGCCCACCGCCTGCAACTGCTCGACGAACTGCTCGCCGCTGATGCGCGCCGCCTGCTCTTTCAACTGCAAGTCGCCGATGCGCTCGCGCAAAGGCTGCAGCGAACGCTCGGCGGTCAGGCGCGCTTCGTCGGACTGACGCAGACGTGCCGTGAGATCGTCGAGTTCGATGCGCGCCGCGTGCAGCGCCTCTTCCTTGACCGCGCGGATTTCGAGCGCGTCCTGCAGACCGGTGTGCGCGGTCTGCTCGTTGATTGTTTCGAGCTCGGCGCGCGCGTCTTCCAGCGCCCCCGCGACGCGTTCGCTCTGGTCGTGCGCCGTCTCGATATTGCGTTTGAACTCGTCGATCTTGGCCGCGAGCCCGCGCACCGCGAAGCCCGCGTCGGAGGCCGCGCGTTCGAGATCGCGCGCTTCCTGGCGGGCGTTCGTAAGCGTTTCGTCGAGGGCTTCGAAGGCGAGCTGGTTGTCCTCGAAGCGCGCCTGCAATTCGGCGAGTTCGGCGTCGTGACGCTCGAAATTCGCCTCCGATTCCGCCCGCAGCGCGCGCTGTTCGTCGATCTGCGAGGTGATTTCCTCCAGTTCCTCGCGAATCTGCGTGCTGCGCTGCGTGTAGCGCTCGTGCGCCTGCGTGAGCTTCAGCACGTCGAGCTGCAAGGCGTGGACGCGCTGCGTCGCGCGCTCGGCGGCGGAACGCGCGTCCGACAACGCGTGCGATGCCGCCGTGTGCGCCGCCTCGGCGCGCACGGCGGCAGCTTTCGCTTCGTCGGCAAGGAGCGCCTGTGCGCGCACCTGAAGCGTCAGGTTCTCGATTTCCTGCTGGCGCGCGAGCATGCCGGCCTGCTCGGAATCGGCGGCGTAGAGCTGCACGCCGACGCGCGTCACCATGTGCCCCGCCTTCACCACGAACGCGCCGCCCTCCGGCAGTTGCATGCGCGACGCCAGCGCCTGAGCGATATCGTCCGCGACGAAGGTCGTGCCGAGCCAGTCGTTCAACACGGCGCGAATGCCCGGATCGTCGATGCGAACCAGAGACAGCAGCGAGCGCAAGCCCGCTGGCGTTTCGAGCAGCGGACGACCGGCTGGCGGCGGCGCGTAGAACGCGAGCTTGGCGGGCGGCGCATCGGTGGCGAATGCCTTCACCCAGTCGAGATTCGACACTTCCAGCGCCGCGATCCGCTCGCGCAGCGCGGCTTCTAGCGCCGTTTCCCAGCCCGCCTCGATATGCAGCTTCTTCCAGAGACGCGGCAGACCGCCAAGCTCGTGCTTGTCGAGCCACGGCTGAATCTTGCCTTCGGTCTGGACGTTTTCCTGAAGCTGCTTCAATGCCGCGAGCCGCGCTTCCAGTTGATGAATCTGCGCGCTTTCCGATTGCACGCGCTCCTGCGCCGAGCGGCGCTCGCCATCGAGACGCGGCAACGTGGACTGCGCATCGGCGAGACGCGTTTGGGCGTCGGCGAGAATCTCTTCGTGTTCGGCGAGCTGCATGCGCAACTCTTCGAGCTGGGCCTCGTCAGGCGCGTCGAGACCGCCCGCTTCGCTCTTTAACCGTTCGTGGCGCTGCTGCAGTTGCTGCAACTGCTGATCGGCGTTGCGCTGGTGCGCCGCTTCCAGCTTGAGCGCCTGCTCCGTCTGAGCGATGCCGGCGCGTTCGTCGTTGAGCTTCGTCTGCGCGTCGCGAAAACGCGCTTCGAGCGCCGGCAGTTCGTCATGCTTCGCCGCCGCCGTTTCCTGCGCGACCGCCGCCTTTTCCTCGCCGATCGCCAGAGCTTCCTCTGCGTCGTCGATCTCAGCGCGCGCCCGCTCCGCCTGCATCTGCCACTGCTCGCGCTGGGCGCTGAGCGCGGCAATCTGTGCCTGCACGCGATTGCGTGATTCGACGATGAAGCGGATCTCCGCCTCCAGCCGGCTCACCTCGGAATTGGCTTCGTAGAGTGCGCCCTGAGCGCCCTGCATCGCGTCGCTCGCGCTGTAATGCGCGACGCGCAGCGTCTCCAATTGTGCTTCGACTTCGCGCAGATGCGCCGTCTGCCGTTCGAGATCGACCTGCGCCTCGCGGATCGCGCGCTGCTGGCGCTCCGACTCGTTGCCCGCCTCGTTCTTGCGCAGAAGCCACAACAGACGCTGCTTTTCCTCGCCTTCGGCCTGCAACTGCTTGTACTTCGTCGCGACGACCGCCTGCGCTTCGAGCTTTTCGAGATTCGCGCTCAATTCGCGAACGATATCCTCGACGCGCGTCAGATTTTCCCGCGTGTCATGCAGACGATTCTCGGTTTCGCGACGCCGTTCCTTGTACTTCGACACCCCCGCCGCTTCTTCGAGGAACACGCGCAACTCTTCCGGCTTCGCCTCGATGATCCGCGCGATCATGCCCTGCCCGATGATCGCGTAGGCGCGCGGGCCGAGACCCGTGCCGAGGAAGATGTCCTGGATGTCGCGGCGCCGGGCCGGCAGGTTGTTGATGTAGTAGCTGGAGGTGCCGTCGCGCGTGAGCACGCGTTTCACGGCGATTTCGCCGTAGGTGCTCCACTGGCCGGCGGCGCGGCCGTCGGCGTTGTCGAAGATCAGTTCGACGCTGGCGCGGCTGCCGGGCTTGCGCGCCGTCGAGCCGTTGAAGATCACGTCCTGCATCGATTCGCCGCGCAATTCGGAGGCGCGCGATTCGCCGAGCACCCAGCGCACGGCATCGATGATGTTGGACTTGCCACAGCCATTGGGCCCCACGACGCCGACCAGCTGGCCGGGGACCTGGAAATGCGTGGGATCGACGAATGACTTGAAGCCAGCGAGTTTTATCGAGGTCAGACGCACGGCGATATCGCTGTTGGAAAAGAATGCTTGGGCGTATCTCTGATACGGGGCCGGCGGGACTGGCGCGCGCGGTTTCGATGTCTCGATGCATGCGCGGCTGGCCGTGTCGCCGGTCGAATCGCTCGGGCTTGCGCTGCGCTCGATATGCAATCGGCGCGCAATCAACGACTTAGGACCGCTTTGCGGATTTGTCCGATTGACTGGTCGGCGCGGCCCGGCGAGCGGTCACAATCATACCATCGCGCGTTGTGATTTCTTTTTGGCTGAGGCGTCGCCGGAGGGCTCTTTTAGCGGGTCTGCCGGGTCGATCGGCTGCAGCGCTTCGAGTGGCCCGACCGGCGCGCGATCGCGATGCACCCAGCTCGACAGCACGCACGCCACGACGATGCACGCACCGCCCGCCCACTCGCGCGGCCCCGGCACTTCACCCGCGAAGGCCCACGCCGAGAGCGCCGTCACGACGAGCTCGAACAGCATGATGATCGACGCGCGATTGGCCGGCACCTTCGCCAGACCGACCTGCACGAGCATGTTGTTCGACGCCAGCACGACGCCCAGCCCGATCACGATGAACACGACCGTGCCCATCTGCGAGGCGGCGGGCGGCGTGGGCATCGCTTCGAACAAGGTGGCGAACGCCGCGACGATCGCCGCGCCGCCGAAGATCGTCGCGGTGCGCATTTCGGCCTTCATGTCGGGTAGCACGCGGCAAATCTTGACGATCAGCACGTTGCTCATCGCGAAACCCATGCCGGCCATCAAACCCGCCCATTCGGCCAGGTTCGCGGGCAGCGGCATGCCGAGTTCGGGCGACCAGAGCATCGTCATCGCGCCCGCCAGCGACAGGCCCGCGAGCGCGACGCCCGAGCGCGTGAGCCGCTCGTGCAGGATGAAGTGCGCGAAAACGGCGGTCCACGCCGGAGTCAGATAGAAGAGCAGCAGCACGCGCATCACCTGCCCGTGAATCGCGCCCCACACGAAGCCGATGTTCGTCACGCCCGCCGCGAACGCGAGCGCGGCGAGCAGCCAGTGCCACGAGACCGTGCGGATCGCGTGGCGGCGCAGCGCGAGGACGAAGAGGCACGCGGCGGCGCTCGTCGTCGCGCTGGCTGCCGTGCCGGAGAGGCCGAGCGCGGCAAGCATGCGCATCGGATACCAGATGACGCCCCACACCGACGCGCCGAGCATGATGGCGAGGGTCGGCAGGGTGTTTTTAAGGCGCTGGTTCATTGCGATGCGCCTCGGCGTGTTTGGAAGCGCTGGTTTGCTGGCGGCAGGACGGCTGAACCAGCGCGGCGCTGCAGCATAAGCGGGTGGCGTTCGCCTGAAACCTCAAGGCCTGCAAGGCGCCGCTCAAAGTGACCCCCGCAGTGGAGCGCGCCACGCGATGCCATGCACGAGCCGAGCCAATCCACCCTGCGCCTCGAAACCGTCTCTATTTCACCGAGCCTCTGCGCCGCCCCCGGCGCGAAGCTTCTTTCTTCACATGACTGCATTCACCGCTCCGTCTTTCGTGCCATGCGCTTTCGCGCGCTTTGTCCGTCTGTCGCCGCGCCCGGCAGACCCTTCTGTGTCGCGCCTTTCCGCCGGAATGTCGTAATCCGTCGCTGTATAATCGAATGCTTCGTCGCCCACGCGCGACAGCGCTTTCCGACGTCCCGAGCCGCGGTCCGCCGCCGCCGATTGCCGTTTCCAGTCGCCGCGAACGTAGCGCGAGCGGTCCCGGTCAATCGCCAGGCAAGCCGTGCCAAGTCCCTCATTTGCCGTTGTCCCGACGACTCGCCGTGAATCCACTTCTGCAGAAACTTCAGCCGTATCCGTTCGAAAAGCTGCGGGCGCTCTTCCAGGGCATCGAACCGCGCGCCGGTTTGAAGCCGATCAGCTTCGGTATCGGCGAGCCGAAGCATCCGACGCCCCCGCTCGTGCGCGATGCCGTCGTGAACGCGCTCGGCGGCTTGTCATCGTATCCCGCGACGATTGGAAGCGAGCCGCTCCGGCAAGCCATCGCGACGTGGGTGAAGACGCGCTACCACCTTCCGGCGGTCGATGCCGCGACCGAAGTGCTGCCCGTTTCCGGCTCGCGCGAGGCGCTTTTCGCGCTGGCGCAAACGGTGATCGACAGCCGCTCGACCGACCCGGCTGAACCGCCGATCGTACTCTGTCCGAACCCGTTCTACCAAATCTACGAAGGCGCGGCGCTGCTCGCAGGCGCCGAGCCGTACTTCGTGAACAGCGACCCGGCACGCAATTTCGCCTGCGACTATTCGGCCGTCCCCGACGCCATCTGGGCGCGCACGCAGTTGCTGTACGTCTGCTCGCCGGGCAATCCGACGGGCGCGGTCCTCACGCTCGACGACTGGCGCGAGCTCTTCGCGCTGTCGGACAAGCACGGCTTCGTGATCGCCTCCGACGAGTGCTACTCCGAGATCTATTTCGACGAAGCGTCGCCTCCGCTCGGCGGCCTGGAAGCGGCGCACACGCTGGGGCGCGGTTTCGAGCGCCTCGTGATGCTTTCGAGCCTGTCGAAGCGATCGAACGTGCCGGGCATGCGCTCGGGCTTCGTCGCGGGCGATGCGTCGATTCTCAAAAAATTCCTGCTCTACCGCACGTATCATGGCGCGGCGCTCTCCACCGTGTTCCAGACGGCGAGCATCGCCGCCTGGCAGGATGAAACGCACGTGCGCGACAACCGCGCGAAATATCTGCAAAAATTCACGACCGTCACGCCGATGCTCGCCGAAGTCCTCGACGTGCGCCTGCCCGACGCCGCGTTCTATTTGTGGGCGAACGTCGGGCGCACGGGCCTCACGGACACCGCGTTCGCCGCGCGTCTCTACGCCGACTATAATGTGACGGTTCTGCCGGGCTCCTTTCTCGCGCGCACCGCGCACGGCACGAATCCCGGCGAGGGGTTCGTGCGCATCGCGCTCGTCGCCGACGTCGACGAATGCGTCGAGGGCGCCCGCCGCATCGTCGAGTTCTGTCGCCAGCTCGCGCAGCCGTAACCTTCCACCTCCATCACCGATACCACCGACATGTCGCAACAACTTCAGCAGATCATCGATAACGCCTGGGAAAACCGCGCCGAGCTGTCGCCGAAAGCCGCGCCCGCGGAAGTGCGCGACGCTGTCGCTCACGCCATCGAGCAGTTGGACAAAGGCCAGCTTCGCGTCGCCGAGAAGAAAGACGGCGACTGGGTCGTCAACCAGTGGCTCAAGAAGGCCGTGCTGCTGTCGTTCCGCCTGGAAGACAACGCGCCGATGCCGGCGGGCGGATACAGCCAGTTTTACGACAAAGTGCCGTCGAAGTTCGCCAACTACACGGCTGAAGATTTCGCGGCGGGTGGTTTCCGCGTCGTGCCGCCGGCCATCGCGCGCCGCGGCTCGTTCATCGCGAAAAACGTCGTGCTGATGCCGTCGTACACGAACATCGGCGCCTACGTCGACGAAGGCTCGATGGTCGACACGTGGGCCACCGTCGGCTCGTGCGCGCAGATCGGCAAGAACGTGCATTTGTCGGGCGGCGTGGGCATCGGCGGCGTGCTGGAGCCGCTGCAGGCGAACCCCGTCATCATCGAGGACAACTGCTTCATCGGCGCGCGCTCGGAAGTGGTGGAAGGCGTGATCGTCGAGGAAAACTCGGTCATTTCGATGGGCGTCTATCTCGGCCAGAGCACCAAGATCTACGATCGCGAGACCGGTTCGGTCACGTATGGCCGCATTCCGGCGGGTTCGGTGGTGGTCGCGGGCAATCTGCCGTCGAAGGACGGTTCGCACAGCCTCTACTGCGCCGTGATCGTAAAGAAGGTCGACGCCAAGACGCGCGCGAAGGTCGGCCTGAACGAGTTGCTGCGAGGCGACTGACGTGGCGAAGAAAACCGTCGTCTACGGCATTCCGAACTGCGACACCGTGAAAAAAGCACGCGTGTGGCTGGAAGAGCACGGCGTGCCGTTCGAATTCCACGACTTCAAGAAGGCGGGAGTCTCGACGGCGCTCGTGCAGGACTGGCTGAAGGACGTGTCGCTCGATGAGCTGATCAACCGGCGCGGCACGACCTGGCGCGGCCTGTCCGACACCTACAAGGCTGAAGCCGGCACGACCGCCGGCGCGATCGCGCTGATGATCCACAAGCCGTCGATCATCAAGCGGCCGGTCGTCGTCGTGAACGGCCGCGTGAAGACGCTCGGGTTTTCGGCCGAGCAGTACGAAACGCTGTTCGCCTGACCCCGACGCCCCGGCGTCGCGTCGATTAACGCAAAGCCGGCCGCCGCGCCGGCATTTTTATTGAAAGTGGTCCATCCATGTCCGGCACCCTCCTCCTCACCGAAGACCTGATCGCGCGCGCCTCCGTCACGCCCGATGACCAGCACTGTCAGGCGCTTCTGACCGAGCGGCTCGCCGCGATCGGCTTCGACTGCGAGACCATCGAATCCAGCGGGGTCACGAACCTGTGGGCCGTGAAACGCGGCATCGACGGCACGAAAGGCAAGCTTCTCGCGTTCGCCGGCCACACCGACGTCGTGCCGACCGGTCCGCTCGAACAGTGGACATCGCCGCCCTTCACGCCGACCCATCGCGACGGCAAGCTCTTCGGACGTGGCGCGGCTGACATGAAAACGTCGATCGCGGCGTTCGTCGTGTCGAGCGAGGAGTTCGTGAAGGCGCATCCCGAGCATCGCGGCTCGCTCGCGTTCCTCATCACGAGCGACGAGGAAGGCCCCGCGACCGACGGCACCGTGAAAGTCGTCGAAGCCCTGAAGGCGCGCGGTGAGCGCATAGACTACTGCATCGTCGGCGAACCGACTTCTTCTGCCACGCTCGGCGACATGGTCAAGAACGGCCGGCGCGGCTCGATGTCGGGCAAGCTCGTCGTAAAGGGCGTGCAGGGGCATATCGCGTATCCGCATCTCGCGAAGAATCCGATTCACCTGCTCGCGCCCGCGCTCGCGGAGCTCGTCGCCGAGCATTGGGACGAAGGCAATGAATACTTCCCGCCCACGACGTGGCAAGTGTCGAACCTGACGAGCGGCACGGGCGCGACCAACGTGATCCCCGGCCACGCGGACCTGATGTTCAACTTCCGCTTTTCCACGGCGAGCACGGTGGAAGGCCTGCAGTCGCGCGTCCACGCGATCCTCGACAAGCACGAACTCGACTACGACCTCGCCTGGACCGTCAGCGGCCTGCCCTTCCTCACGCCGCGCGGCTCGCTCTCGAACGCGCTCGAAAAAGCAATCCACGATGAAACCGGCGTGCGCACCGAACTGTCTACGACGGGTGGGACGTCGGATGGCCGCTTCATCGCGCGCATCTGCGATCAGGTGGTGGAATTCGGGCCGCCGAACGGCAGCATCCACAAGATCGACGAACATATCGAAGTGAAATTCATCGAGCCGCTAAAGAACGTGTACCGCCGCGTGCTCGAACAACTGATCGCGTAAAAAACAAGGAGCCTGACGATGGCGCTGCCCTTCACCACCGTGCGTGACCTGCTGCGCTTCGGCGTGTCCCGGTTCACCGAAGCCGGATTGTCGTTCGGCCACGGCTCGTCGAATGCGTACGACGAAGCCGCGTACCTGATTCTTCACACGTTGCACCTGCCGCTCGACACGCTCGAACCGTTCCTCGACGCGCGCCTGCTCGACAACGAAATCGACGCCGTCATGAAAGTGATCGAGCGCCGCGCGAAGGATCGCGTGCCGGCGGCGTACATCACACACGAGGCGTGGATGCACGGGCATCGCTTCTACGTTGACGAACGCGTGATCGTGCCGCGCTCGTTTATCGGCGAATTGCTCCAGGACGGCTTGCAACCGTACGTCGCCGATCCCGATCAGGTCACGCGCGTGCTGGAACTGTGCACCGGCTCCGGGTGTCTCGCCATCCTCGCCGCCCAAGCGTTCGAGAACGCCGACATCGACGCGGTCGACATTTCGCCCGCTGCACTCGAAGTCGCGCATCGCAACGTGGACGACTACGGCCTCGACGACCGCATCGCGCTCTACGAAGGCGACCTCTTCGCGCCGCTGCCGGGCGTGCGCTATGAAGTGATCGTCACGAATCCGCCGTACGTGAACGCCACCGCGATGAGCAACCTGCCCGCCGAGTACCGCCACGAGCCGGAACTGGCGCTTGCGGGCGGCGCGGACGGCATGGACGTGGTGCGGCGGATCGTCGCCGAGGCGGGCAAGTGGCTGACCGAAGACGGCGTGCTCGTGGTCGAGATCGGCAACGAGCGGGAAAACGTGGAAGCGTCGCTGGGCGGGCTCGACCTCGTGTGGCTTTCGACTTCCGCCGGCGACGACAACGTCTTCCTGATCCAGGCCGGCGACCTGCCCGGCTGAGCGCTTGAGCGCGCGCGACGACGGGCCGCAAGCGCCCTGCCTTCTGTAAGATGACGCAACGTCGGCCGGTGCCTTGAATGCACCGGCCAGTCCCCCGATCGCCACGCCCGGCCGCGCGCATCCATGCAATTCGCAGACTGGCTCCACCTCGGCACTTTCGTCATGGCGGCACACGTGCTCGGCACGATCGCCGCGTGCCATGCCGTGCTCAACACGCGCACGTCGCAAGGGGCGGTGGCGTGGGCCGTGTCGCTTGTCGCGATGCCGTATTTCACGCTGATCCCGTATCTCTTCCTCGGCCGCAGCAAGTTCGCCGGCTATATCGACGAACGCCGTCTCGAAAACGAAATCCTGCGCAGCCGCTCGCATCCCGCCGAGTGGGAATCGGGCGATGCCACCGACTCGGGCGCGCTGCAGAACGTGTCGAGCGTGCGCGGCGTCGCGGCGCCCGGCCCCGCCGAATATCTGGGCCATCCGGCCATCCGCACGCTCACGCGCCTCTCCGGCATGCCGTTCCTGCGCGGCAACGCGGTGCGCGTCCTGATCAACGGCGATGCCACTTTTTCCGCGATCCTCGGCGCCATCGAAGCCGCCGAGCATTATGTGATCGTGCAGTTCTTCATCGTGCGCGCGGATGCGCTCGGGCAGTTGCTGAAGGAGACGCTGATCGCGAAGGCGCAGGCGGGCGTGCGCGTGTACTTCCTCTATGACAGCATAGGCAGCTTCGACCTGCCGCATCACTACGTAGGCGCATTGCGTGGCGCGGGCGTGGAAGTGCACAAGTTCGCGACCAAGCGCGTGTTCGTCAACCGCTTCCAGATCAACTTCCGCAATCACCGGAAGATCGTCGTGGTGGACGGCGAGCGCGCATTCGTCGGCGGGCACAACGTGGGCGTCGAGTATCTCGGCGGCAATCCGCGGCTCTCGCCGTGGCGCGATACGCATATCGAAGTGCGCGGTCCCGCCGTGGCGAGCATCCAGTTCGTCTTTATCGAAGACTGGTACTGGGCGACCCAGCGCCTGCCGGAAGTCGGCCCGACGACGCGCTGCCCCGACGACATGCACTGCCTGGTGCTGTCGAGCGGCCCCGCCGACAAGCAGGAAACCTGCTCGCTCTTCTTCGTCGAAGCGATCAACGCCGCGCACAAGCGCATCTGGATCACGACGCCCTACCTGATCCCCGACGAAGCCGTGTTCTCGGCGCTGCGCCTCGCGGTGATGCGCGGCGTGGACGTGCGCATTTTGATTCCGAGCCGGCGCGACCATCGCGTGGTGTTCGCGGCGTCGAAGCTTTATGCCTACGACGCCGTGATGGCGGGCGTGCGCATCTTCCGCTACCGGCCGGGATTCCTGCACCAGAAGGTCGTGCTCGTCGACGACATCGCCGCCGCTATCGGCAGCGCGAATCTCGACAATCGCTCGTTTCGCCTGAACTTCGAAATCATGGTGCTGACGGTGGACCGGCGCTTCGCCGCCGAGGTCGAAACGATGCTGCTCGACGACTTCGCGGAGTCATACGAGATCGATCAGGACGATTACCGTCTGGCCCCTGCATGGCGGCGCATCGCGATGCACGTCGCGCGGCTTTTCTCGCCGATTCTCTGAAAGCGCTTAAAGCAGCTTCTCGACCTCATCGGTGATCGACTCGGGCTTCGTGATCGGCGCGAAACGCTTGACGACATTGCCCTCGCGATCGACGAGAAACTTCGTGAAATTCCACTTGATCGCCTCGATGCCGAGCACGCCCGGCTCCTTCTCCGTCAGATACTTGTAGAGCGGATGCGCGTTCGCACCGTTGACGTCGATCTTCGCGAACATCGGGAACGTGACGCCGTAGTTCTTCTCGCAGAAGCTGCCGATCTGCGCGGCGTCGCCGGGTTCCTGCTTCCCGAACTGGTTGCACGGAAAGCCGAGCACTTCCAGGCCGCGCGCCGCATAGCGCGCATATAGCTCCTGCAAGCCCTTGTATTGCGGCGTGAACCCGCATTCGCTCGCCGTGTTGACGATCAGCATGACCTTGCCGCGGTACTTGTCGAGCGCGACGGTCTGGCCGTCGAGCGTGTCGGCCGTGAAGGCGTAGAGAGAGTCCATTCGATGCTCCGCGAGGTAAAAATCCAGTCTAAGCGAAATTCCCCGCGCGAGCATCCGGCCGAATGGTATAGGCTCAAAACACGTGCCGCATGCCGAGCATCGCGCCGAGCTGGTTGCCCGTCCCCGCCGAACTCGGCGCGTTGATGCCCTGCAACTGCGCGCCGATCAACCCGCCGCGATAGTCCGCGTAATCGACTTCTGCGTACACGCTCGTGCGCTTCGAGAGCCCGTAATCGAGGACCATCTGATACTGCGTCGCCGAGCCGTCCTTCGATGCGGTCTGGCCGTCCTGCAGCGTGCGCCACACGTTGCCGGAAATGTGCGTCAAGTCGCCGACCTGCTGCGTCACGCCGCCGAAGTACATGCGGCGCTTCGAGAAATCCGTGTACTTGAGCGCGGCGAGCGCGGCCGGCGTGAACGGCCCGTTCGGATAGGACGAGAATCCCGCGTCCAGCCGGTTCTCCACGTAGCCCGCATTGAAGCGCGTATTGCCCCACAGATACGACGCGCCGAGCGTCCAGGCCTTTGAGTGCGCGCCGTTGTTGGCGTCGGTGGCATCGACCCAGGCGGCCGCCGCGCGGAACGGCCCGCCCGAAGAATATTCGAGCATCGCGCCCATCTGCCGCCCGTGGCTGAACTCGCCCGCCACGTTGCCGAACGAATACGACAGCTCCACCTGCACGAACTCGTAGCGCGCGACGTATTTCGCCATGTTGCTGCTCCAGACGCCCTCGGCCATCGTCGCTTCGGGCTTGAAGACGTACACCGTCGGCAACCACGCGTTCGAACTGTAGTTGCGCACCATCGCGTCGGCGAGCGGGTTGAACTGGCGGCCGAGCGTGAGCCGCCCGGCTTTCGCCGACTGCAACCCGACGAACGCCGTATTGAAGAACGGATAGGCGGGGTCGGTGATGCCGCTGTTCGGGAAGAAGCGGTTCTCAATCTGGAAGACGGCTTTCAGGCCGCCGCCCAGGTCTTCGGTGCCCTTCAGGCCGAACATGCTCTCCGACAACCCGCCGTTGCCGAGGCCGACCTTGTCGTCGCCCTTGGCGTTGGCGTTCGTCACATAGCGCACGTTTTCATCGATGAGGCCGTAGAGCGTCACGGTCGATTGCGCGCAGGCCGTGCTCAAGTCGAGCGCAAGCGCCGCGCCCAGCAGACAGGCTCGTTTCATATTGATCTCCTCCTGATTCTTTGTCTCGTGTGTGTTTTTTGTGCGAGCACTTTCCTGGCGATGAATTCGCCATGAACGTGCTCGCCGGTGCAGCCGAACGACTAGCCGATCACGCGCAGAAGCTTCAGCATTTGCTCGAAGCGCGCGCCGTACGGCGGATACATGAAGCGCATGCCATTGATGCGCGATTGGAGGAACACGGGCTTCTCCTTCGACAGGGCGCGAAACCCCCATTCGCCGTGGTACGCACCCACGCCGCTCGCGCCCACGCCGCCGAACGGCTGCGCTTCCTGCCCGAAGTGCCAGAGACAATCGTTGATGGTCGCGCCGCCTGAAACCGTCTCGTTCAGCACGCGATCGCGATTGGCGGTATCGCGCCCGTACCAATAGAGTGCGAGCGGCCGGTCGCGCGCCGCGACGAACCTGATCGCGTCGCCGACATCGCCGCCATAGGTCAGCACCGGCAGAAGTGGTCCGAAGATTTCCTCCTGCATCACGGCCATGTCGGGTTTGACGTCGAGCAACAGCGTCGGCGGGAGACGCCAGCCGCCGAGAGGCGCTTTAACGTCCTTGCCCGCCTCGCCGAGCGGCACGCAGAGTGCGCCTCGCTTGCGCGCATCGCCGATCAGGCCGGTCAGCCGCCGAAACTGCCGTTCGTTGATGATCGACGTGTAGTCGGGATTGCTCGCCGCCGCCGGAAAGAGACGTTGCGCCGCCGTGATCAGTGCCTTCGCGAACGCATCGCGCGACGCAACCGGCACAAGTGCGTAGTCAGGCGCGATGCAGGTCTGCCCGGCGTTGAGCAGCTTGCCGTAGACGAGGCTCGCGGCGGCAGCATCCAGATCAGCGGACGGATCGATGATCGCCGGCGACTTGCCGCCGAGTTCGAGCGTGACGGGCGTGAGATTCGCCGCCGCCGCGAGCGCGACGCGCCGCCCGACCGCCGTCGATCCGGTGAACACGAGGTGATCGAACGGCAGTTGCGAGAAGGCCTCCGCCGCCTCGACGCCGCCCGTGACGATCGCGAATTCGTCGGCCTGGAAATAGCGCGGCGCCGCTTCGCGCAGCGCTTCGGCGAAACGCGGCGTGAACTCCGACAGCTTCACCATCACGCGATTGCCCGCCGCGAGCGCGGGCACGACCGGTCCCATCGACAACTGATACGGATAGTTCCACGGCGCGATCACGCCGACGACGCCGAGCGGCTGGCGCATCAGCACGTTGCGCCCCGGCCGGAACGACAGCGAGGTCGGCGCGCGACGCGTCTTCATCCAGCCGCGCAGATGTTTGCGCGCATGGCGGATCGCCGACAGGATCATCTCGAAGTCGATGAGCCGCGTCTCGTGCGTCGAGCGATGGCCGAAGTCCTCGCGAATCGCCTCGACCAGACGCGGCGCCTCGCGCTCGGTCATGCGTTCGAGGCGCGCGAGCCGGTCGAGTCGCAGCGCGAGATCGGGCGGTGGCGACGCGAGGCACGCGGCGCGCTGGAGGTCGAAACGCGCGCGCAGGTTATCGGCCGTGGGCGGTATTTCCAGACGCATGTTCATAAGACTGTCCTCATTGCGTAGCCGCAAGCAAATGATCGCGCCACGCTTCACGCAGCGTGTGCTTGAGCAGCTTGCCGGTCGCGCCGAGCGGAAGGTCATCGACAAAAACGATGTCGTCGGGAACCTGCCACTTCGCGACACGATCCGTGTACAACGCGAGCAGCGCCTCGCGCGTGACGCTCGCGTCGGGCCGCGTCATCACGAGGACGATCGGGCGCTCGTCCCAGCGCGCATGCTTCACGCCGATGCACGCTGCGCGCAGCACGCCGGGATGCGCGAGCGCGATGTTCTCCAGCTCCGCCGAGCTGATCCACTCGCCGCCCGACTTGATGACGTCCTTCGCGCGATCGGTGATGCGCATGAAGCCGTCGCCGTCGATGGTCGCGATGTCGCCGGTTGCGAACCAGCCGTCGGTGGTGAGCGCTTCGGGCTGGTCCGCGCCGAAGTACGCGCTCAGCACCCACGCGCCGCGAATCTGCAACTCGCCCGCCGCGAGGCCGTCGCGCGGCAATTCGGCGCCGCTTTCATCGACGATGCGCAGTTCTACGCCGAACGGCGCGCGTCCCTGCGACAGCGCCACCGACGCGCGCTCGTCCGCCGTCATGTCGGCGGGCGCTCGGCGCGGCGCGGACGCCGTGCCGAGCGGCGACGTCTCCGTCATGCCCCAGGCGTGCAGCACCTCGACGCCATGACGCCCGGTGAATCCGTCGTACATCGCGCGCGAGCACGACGCGCCGCCGATCACCGTGCGCCTGAACGTGCGAAAGCGGATACGCCCGGCATCGGCGTGATCGAGCAGACCCTGCCACACGGTCGGCACGCCGGCCGCGAGCGTCACGCCTTCGTCCTCGATCAGCTTGCAGAGGGACGCACCGTCGAGCGACTGTCCCGGCAGCACGAGCTTGCTGCCCATCGCGGGCGCGGCGTAGGCGAGGCCCCACGCGTTCACATGGAACATCGGCACGACGGGGAGGATCGTGTCGCGAGCGGACAGATTCAGCGAATCCGGCAGCGACACGGCATACGCGTGCAGTACCGACGACCGATGGCTGTACAGCACGCCTTTGGGCTTGCCCGTCGTGCCGCTGGTGTAGCAAAGCGACGACGCCGCGTGCTCGTCGAACTGCGGCCAGTCGTAGCGGTCGCTGTGGGCGCCGATCAGCGTCTCGTAGCTCATCAGGTTCGGAATGCCACTTCCTTGCGGCAAATCGGCTTCGCTGCACAGCGCGACATACACGCCGATCGCCGGGCACGCCTGATGCAGCTTCTGCACGATCGGCAGGAACGTCAGGTCGAAGAAGAGCGCGCGATCCTGTGCGTGATTCAGTATCCACTGCACATGCTCGATCGTGAGACGCGGGTTGACCGTATGCAGCACGCGCGCCGACCCCGACACGCCGAAGTACAGCTCGAAGTGCCGGTAGCCATTCCACGCGAGCGAGGCGACGGTTTCGCCCGGCTTCAGCGCCAGCGCATCGAGCGCGTTCGCGAGGCGCCGGCTGCGGGCGAACGCCTCGCGATAGGTATGGCGATGCACGTCGCCTTCCACGCGACGGCTCACGATTTCGACGTCACCGTGCGAGCGTTCCGCGAACTCCGCAATCGACGACAACAACAGCGGACGATCCTGCATCAGTCCACGCATGGCACATCTCCAGTGCGGCGTCGCGCGCCGCTCGTTGTAGGTATGGGGGACTTCTTCAAGCAGCGCCGACGACGACGGCGCGCCCATCGGCGAGATAGATGACCGCGCGCGCCCCGGCCACTTCGGCGGCGCTGTATTCGCGCTGCGGCGTTGCCTTGCGGACCGCGTTCACCGCAGACTTCGAGCGAAAGAGCGGCCACCAGAGTTGCTCGTACCACGGCTCCGAGCGCACGCCGACGGGCAGCCCGAACGCATCCTGCACGCGATGCGGCGAACCGACCGACGTCCCGTGCAGGTAATCCCATGCGACGAACACGTTCGCGTAGTTCGCCGACGTGTTGCCATAGCGCCCGATGCCGTGATGCACATGGTGATAGTCCTGCAGCACGAAGATTTTCTCGAGCATGTCGAGCACCGCGCGGCCGATCGCGAAACGACGTATCGCCAGATCCCAGCGCACCGCCGTGTGCTGCAGATACACCACGACGATCTTCAGCACGAGCATCGCAAGAGCGGCGTGCGTCGCGCCGAGAAAGAGCAGCGTCCCCGCGATCCAGGTGTTCGGCAGGAGCGCGTTGAACATCCAGTTGTTGCGCATCGTCGCGAGCACGTTCAGGCGCGTCGGCGTGTGATGCGGCTTGTGCAGACGCCACATCCACGGCACCGTGTGGCCGCCGCGATGCAGCCAGTAGTTGCCGTAGTCGTCCATCAGCATCGCGATCGGGAAGACGAGCCACGCCGGGGTATGAGCGAGTGCGCCCTGCCATTGCGGCACGAGGCGCGGCAGCACGGTCGCGATCAGCAGCAGTTGCAGCGCGCGCACGGTGAAGAGGTTGATCGCCGCGCCCGCGCTCACGCCAAGCTCGTTCGCGGTCCAGACGCGCGGCTTGCGATACTCGCCCGCGACGATTTCCCACAGCAGCAGCGCGCCGAACGTGGCGGCTGCGATTTTTGTGTCCAGTGTCATGATCGGTCTCCTCCGAATCTGCTGGCTTTACGCTTACTTTTCGTCGAGACGGCCTGTGCCCGCAACGCCGAACACGAGCTTGCCGCCCGTCTGCGGCGGGCTCACCTCGACCTTCACGTCGAACGCACCGTTAAGCTTCGACATCTCGCCCGTGCCGCCGGTAATCGTGAACGTGCCGGTCTGATGCCAGACGCCTTTGTCATCGAAAATTTTCTGGAAGCGCACGAAGAGCGAACCCGCCTTCTGCGTCTTGAACTCGCAGAACGCGGTGCCATCGACGACGGTGTTCTTCGCATCGACGACATCGACGCCGTCGCAGTTCACGTAAATCGGCTCGGAGCGCGCGTCAAACGTGAGCTTGCCCGCGCCTTCCGCGATGAACGCGAGACGCGCGCGGTCGCCGGGAATCGTCGTGCGGCTCATGTTGCGGATTCCGGTGCCGAGTTGCACCGTCGATTGCAGTTCGCGCGCCTCGACAGCGGTCGTCGCGGCGCTGACTAGAAGGAGCGCGCAGGCTGCGGTGGTGAAACGGTTGGTACGGGACATCGTCAAATCTCCTCGGTTTGAAGGGTGCTCTGATCCAGAAAGCGATCGAAGTGAATATGTGCGGCCGATACGCGCGATGCCACTGCGTCGCGCACGGCATCGACCATCGCGGGCGGGCCGCACAGGAAAAAGGCGCTCGACGCGACGTCGCAATAGGCGTCGAGGAATTCAGTGCAAAAGCCGGCGTGGCCGCTCCACGGCGAGCCGTGCGGTTCATTCGAGAGCACCGGCACGAAGATGAAGCGCCCCGCCCAGCGCGCGGCGAGCGCTTCGATTTCGTCGATGCAGTAAAGATCGGCTTGCGTGCGCGCCCCGAAAAAGAGCGTGACGTCGGGCACGTGCGGTTCGTCCACCATCGATTCGAGCAGTGCCTTGACCGGTGCGAGTCCGCTGCCGCCCGCGACGCAGACCATCGGCCGGCCGCCGCCCGTCGTGCGGCCGAACGCGCCGAGCGGAGCGGTCAACGTGACGCGCGCGCCGCTGCGATCCGCTTCGAAGAGCCATTCGGTGAACGCGCCGCCAGGCACGCGCCGCACGTGAAAATGAAGGCGCGTCTGGCCGCCAGGCTGCGGCGCGCAGGCGAACGAATAGCAGCGCGGAGCATCGGCGAGCACCGCGTGGCCGGGCACCGCGATCTGCGCGTATTGGCCGGCGCCGTAGCGCACCGGCTGGTCGGTATGGATCACGAGTTCGCGGATGTCGTGATTGAGAAGCCGCGCGCTTTCGATACGCCCTTCGACCGTATGCACCGCGTCGGCTTCGCCGTGATCGGCGACACTCCAGGCACGATCAGCTCGACGTCGCTCTGCGGCACGCACTGGCACGCGAGTACGAAGCCCGCCTGCAATTCATCGCTGGAAATGTGATTGGAGATATCGCGCTTCAACTGCACGCGCCCCGCGACGAGCTGGCTGCGGCACGAGCCGCAATCGCCGACGAGGCAAAGATGCGCGATCTTGATGTTGTCCCGAAGCCCCGCCTTGAGGATCGTCTCACCCGGACGCACGTCGCAGACGTGCTCGGTCCCGGCGATGGAAAGCCTAAAGGCGCGCGCCCCGCTCGCGAGAGTTCGCTGTTCTGCCATGCCATCTGTCTCCTGGATTCGTGTTGAATCTTTTTTGTGAGACAAGAGTAGGCATGCCAAAAAATAAACGGAACTGAAGTGTTAGCATATGAATCATTCACGCCGTGAATAGTTGAACGAACCCATCACGACCATGTCCCTGCGCGCCATCGACCTGAATCTCCTCGCGATCTTCGACGCCATATACAAGACGCGTAATCTCACGCGCGCCTCCGAACGCATCGGCCTGAGCCAGCCGGCGGTGAGTCACGCGCTCACACGCTTGCGCGAAACCTTCGGCGACCAGCTCTTCCTGCGCGACGGCCGCGCGATGGAGCCGACTGCGCGCGCGCATCGGCTCGGCGTCGCGATAGAAAGCGTGCTGAACGACGTCGACGGCATGCTGCGCGACGATGCCGTGTTCGATCCGTCTGGCTCGCAGCGCGAGTTCAACCTCGTCCTCTCCGACTACGGCGAGTTGCTGATCCTGCCCGCGCTGATGCGGCGCCTGCAGGATCTCGACACGCAACTGCGCATCAACGTGCGCGCGCAGCATTTCGGCGAAGTGCGCGACGCGATGCAGTTCGGCAAGGTCGATTTCTATTTGTGGGCCGTGCCCGTGAAGGACAGCGGCTTTCGCTGCGAGCCGGTCGCGACCGACACGCTGTCGTGCATCGTGCGGCGCGGGCATCCGCTACTCGATGCGCCTGTCACGCTCAAGCGGTATATGCACGCGCGTCATATCGGCATCGGCTGGCCGAGCTGGCACGGCGCGCGTCCGATCGACCAGTTCCTGCACAGCAAGGGCCTCGCGCGCGAAATCGATACGACGGTGCATTCGTACTTCGACGTGCCGCGCGTAGTCGCCGTGACCGATCTCGTGAGCACGATGCCCACGCGCATGGCGTGCGAAATCGCGGCGCAGCACGGGCTCGTCGCGTTCGAGGCGCCGCTCGCGGGGCTGAATATCGCGATGTATCTGATGTGGCACAGCCGGCTGGATGGGGACCCGGCGCACCGGTGGATGGGGGGATTGTTGAAGGAGTTGATTGCGGCGGGGCCGGCGGCCGCGGTGAAGGCTGGCCGGCGCCGCGCAGCGCCAGCAGTCTAAAATACCCCTTTCCCCCCGCCCCGGTCGTCACGTCGTGATTCGCTTCAACCAATTCAGCCTTGCACGCGGCACCAAGCCGCTTTTCGATGCGACCACGTTCGCCCTCAATCCGGGCGAGAAGGCCGGCCTCGTCGGCGCGAACGGCGCGGGCAAGTCGACGCTCTTCTCCGTGCTGCGCGGCGACCTCCACGCCGACGGCGGCGACTTTTCGATGCCGCCGTCCTGGCAGATCGCTCACGTCGCCCAGGAGACGCCCGCCGTCGACCGCACAGCGCTCGAATACACGCTCGACGGCGACACGCAACTGCGCGCGATCGAAGCGCGCATCGCGGCGGCTTCGGCGGCTCACGACGGCGCCGCCGAAGCACACGAGCACGCCGCCTTCGCCGATGCCGACGGCTACACCGCCCCCGCGCGCGCCGAAGCGCTGCTGCTCGGCCTCGGCTTCACGCTCGCGCAGACACGCGAAGCGGTCGCGAGTTTTTCGGGCGGCTGGCGCATGCGGCTGAACCTCGCGCAGGCGCTGATGTGCCGCTCCGACCTGCTGCTCCTCGACGAACCGACCAACCACCTGGACCTCGACGCGATCGTCTGGCTGGAAGACTGGCTGCATCGCTATCCGGGGACGCTGATCGTGATTTCGCACGATCGCGAGTTTCTCGATTCCGTCTGCGACGTGACGCTGCATCTGGAAAACCGCCAGATCAAGCGCTACGGCGGCAACTACAGCCAGTTCGAGATCCTGCGCGCACAGCAGATCGCGCTGCAGCAGAGCGCCTATGAAAAGCAGCAGAAAACGGTCGAGCATCTGCAAAGCTTCATCAACCGCTTCAAGGCGAAGGCGACCAAGGCGAAGCAGGCGCAAAGCCGCGTGAAGGCGCTGGAAAAGATGGAACTGATCGCGCCGGCGCACGCGTCGTCGCCGTTCACGTTCGAATTCCGCATGCCCGATGCCGCGCCCAATCCGATGATCGTCATGGACGACGTCCGCTGCGGCTATCACACCGAAAGCGGCGACGTGCCGATCGTCGAGAACGTGACGCTGTCGATTCAGAACGGGCAGCGCATCGGCCTGCTCGGCGCGAACGGCCAGGGCAAGTCGACGCTCATCAAGACACTCGCCGCCACGCTCGATGCGCTCTCGGGCACCGTGCGCCAGGGCAAGGGCCTGCGCATCGGCTATTTCGCGCAGCATCAGTTGGAAACCCTGCGTCCCGACGACTCGCCGATCCAGCATCTCGCGCGCCTCGCGCCCGACACCCGCGAGCAGGAATTGCGCGATTTTCTCGGCGGCTTCAACTTCTCCGGCGAGATGGCGACCGCGAAGATCGCGCCGTTTTCCGGCGGCGAGAAGGCGCGCCTCGCGCTTGCGCTGATCATCTGGCAGAAGCCGAACCTGCTGCTCCTCGACGAGCCGACCAACCACCTCGACCTCGAAACCCGCCACGCGCTGACGATGGCGCTCGCCCAGTTCGAAGGCACGCTGATCCTCGTGTCGCACGACCGCGCGTTGCTGCGAGCCACGACCGACATCTTCATGCTGGTGGCGAAGCACCGCCTGCAACCGTTCGACGGCGATCTCGACGACTATCGCGACTGGCTGCTGCAGCACGCCGCCGAAGCGCGCGCGGCGGCGAAGGAAGCGAACGGCTCAGCCGATGCAGGACAGGACTCCGGGCAGAATCGCAAGGAACAGCGCCGGCTGGAAGCGCAGGAGCGGCAGAAGCTCTCGCATCTGAAGAAGCCGTTGCAGTCGCGGATCGCGAAGATCGAGAAGGAGATGGACGCGCTGCATGCGGAGAAAACGGCGCTCGATCACTTCGTCGCCGATCCGGCGAGCTACGAGGCGTCGATGAAAACCAGGCTCACGGATTCGATCCGCCGCCAGGCCGACGTGAACGCGCGGCTCGAAACGCTGGAGCTTGAATGGCTCGACGTGCATGAGGAGCTGGAGCAGATCGGCTGAAGCACTAACACCAGAAACCGGAGAACGAGCCTTGTCGCAAACCTTACCCCTCGACGGCCTCTGCGTGCTCGACCTGACGCGCCTCCTGCCCGGCCCCGTCGCGACGTTGCGACTGGCGGAACTCGGCGCCGATGTCCTGAAGATCGAAGCGCCAGGCGAAGGCGACTACGCCCGCTCGATGCTGCTGAGCGACTCGGATCGCGCGTCCGGCACGCCGAGCGCGTTCTATCGGCAGGTCAATCGCGGCAAGCGCTTTCTCACGCTCGATCTGAAAAGCGACGAAGGCCGCGCGCAACTGATCGACCTCGCGCGCAAAGCCGACGTGCTCGTCGAGAGTTTTCGACCTTCGGTGATGGCGCGGCTCGGCGTCGGCTACGACGTGTTGCGCGCGGCGAACCCGAAGCTCGTCTATTGCGCGATCACGGGTTTCGGCAGCGACGGGCCGTTCACCGATCTGCCCGGCCACGATCTCAATTACATCGCGTATGCGGGCGTGCTGGATCAACTTGCCGCAAGCGACGGCACGCCGATCGTGCCGAACTTCCAGATCGCGGATTTGCTGGGCGGCGCGCTCGCGGCCGTCACGCAGATTCTCGCGGCGCTCTGGCCGGTGGCGCGCGGCGGCGAGGGCCGCTGCCTGAATGTCTCGATGACGCACGCCGTGCACGCGCACAACGTAATGGCGCACATCGCGCTCGACAATTCCGCCGATGCCACCACCCGCACCGGCGCCGGGCTGCTGAACGGCGGTGCGCCCTGCTACAACGTCTATCGCACGCGCGACGATCGCTTCGTCGCGGTGGGCGCGCTCGAACTCAAGTTCTGGGAAAACTTGTGCAACGCGCTCGGACGGCCCGAATGGGCGGCGCGGCACTGGAGCCTCGGCCAGGCGATCGGCGGCGCGGACGCCGACGAACTGACGCAATCGCTCGCCGCGTTGTTCCGCGAGCGCACGCGCGACGAATGGATCGCACTGCTCGAACCGCTCGGCTGCTGTGTGGCGCCCGTGCTGACGCCCGCCGAAGCGGCGGCGCATCCGCTGTTTCAGCGCTAAACCGCCTCGCGTTTAACGGCGCGGCAAGGTCTGCCGGGGCATGCGCTCATCGTCGACGAGCATGTGTTTGCGGCCCGTCACGTGACGTCGAATGGTCGCGACGACTTCATCCTCGGTCACGTCCGCCGCCACGACGCGGCGCGAAATCTGCCCTTCGGCATCGATCCATTCGACGATCCGGCAGCCGCCACCCCACGGATGCTCGATCGGCGCCGAGACGCGGCAACCGCGCAGGTGATACGAAGGTTGCTGCCCGGATTGTTCTGAGTGTTTCAAGGCGTAGTCCTCTACTCTTGCAGGCTTTCGAAATTGCAGCCGTGAAAGGATAAGAAAACTACGCACCGATTGGGTTACATGCGCCGCCAACTCTTTTACGCGGCGTTACGAGGGACCGAGCGCTTTTAGTCCAGCGAGCGCACCCGGTCGATCGCTTCCTCGATGCGGTCCACCGCGATTACCTCCAGCCCGTCGATGGGCTGCTTCGGCGCGTTCGCCTTCGGAATCAGCGCGATCGAAAAGCCGAGCTTCGCGGCTTCCTTCAGCCGGTCCTGTCCGCGCGGCGACGGCCGGATCTCACCTGCGAGCCCCACTTCGCCGAACACGATCAGACCCTTCGGCAGCGGCTTGTTGCGCATCGACGATTGAATGGCCAGCAGCACGGCAAGATCGGCGGCAGGCTCGGTAATCTTCACCCCGCCGACCGCGTTCAGGAACACGTCCTGATCGAAGCACGCGATGCCGGCATGCCGATGCAGCACCGCGAGCAACAGCGCGAGCCGGTTCTGCTCCAGCCCGACCGCGAGCCGGCGCGGATTGGACACGTGCGCCGTATCGACCAACGCCTGCACTTCGACGAGCAGCGGCCGCGAGCCTTCCTGCGTCACGAGCACGCACGATCCCGACACGCTCTGCTCATGCTGCGACAAAAACAGCGCCGACGGATTCGCCACGCCGCGCAGGCCGCGCTCGGTCATCGCGAAGACGCCGAGTTCGTTGACCGCGCCGAAGCGGTTCTTGAACGCGCGCACCAGCCGGAACGACGAGTGCGTGTCGCCCTCGAAGTACAGCACCGTATCCACGATGTGTTCCAGCACGCGTGGCCCCGCGAGGTTGCCCTCCTTTGTTACGTGGCCGACCATGATGATCGCCGTGCCCGTCTGCTTGGCGATGCGCGTGAGTTGAGCCGCGCACTCGCGCACCTGTGCGACCGAGCCGGGCGCGGACGTGAGCGCTTCGGAATAAACGGTCTGGATCGAATCGATGACGGCGACTTCGGGCCGTTCGGCGTCGATCGTCGCCTGGATTTTTTCGAGCTGGATTTCGGCGAGGAGCCGCAAATCGGGCGCGGCCGATTCCAAACCGTTCAAGAGGCCGAGCCGCTGGGCGCGCAATGCGATCTGCGCGCCGGATTCCTCGCCGCTGATATAAAGCGCGGGCCGCTCGCGCGCGATTTCGGCAAGCGACTGCAGCAGCAGCGTCGATTTGCCGATGCCCGGATCGCCGCCGATCAGCACCACACCGCCCGCCACGAGTCCGCCGCCCAAAACGCGATCGAATTCGCCGATGCCGGTGGTGAAGCGCGGTACGTCGGTCGCTTCGATATCGGCGAGCCGCCGCACCGTCGAGGTCTTCGCGAGCGCCTGGAAGCGATGCGCCGAGGGCGTTTCCGCCACCGATTCCACCAGCGTGTTCCACGCGCCGCATGCGGGGCATTGCCCTTGCCACTTCGGCGCCTGACCGCCGCATTCGCTACAGATGTAAAGCGTCTTCGCCTTCGCTACTTTTGCCACGCGTGATCCTGAATTCGACTGCTGTTAAAAACTTCTATTTTGTCAGACGTGACGCAGATGCTCATTCCGCCCGCACCGGCACGCGCTGCGCGACCGCGCACATCAGCTCGTAGCCGATCGTGCCGCAGGCTTGCGCGACGTCGTCGATGGGGAGGTTCGCGCCCCACAATTCCACGCGCGAGCCGACGCCCGCCGTCGGACACGGGGTCAGGTCGACGGTCAGCATGTCCATCGACACGCGCCCGACGAGCTTCGTGCGAATCCCGTCGACGATCACGGGCGTCCCTTCCGGCGCGATGCGCGAATAGCCGTCCGCATAGCCGCACGCGACCACGCCGATCTTCATCTGCTTGCCCGCCGTATAGGTCGAGCCGTAGCCGATCGTGTGCCCCTTGTCGACCGACTGAACGGCGATCAACTCGGAGGAAAGCGTCATCGCGGGACGCAGGCCGATGCCGGCGATGTCGGCCGTCACGCCCGACGGCGACGCGCCATACAAAATGATGCCCGGCCGCACCCAGTCGAAGTGCGCCGCCGGATGCCAGAGCGTCGCCGCGGAATTCGCGAGGCTGCGCGCGCCCGCGATACCTTCCGCGCCGCGCTCGAATGATTCGAGCTGATACGCGATGCCGCGCTCGCTGTCGGCGTCGGAAAAATGGGTCATGAGCGTGATCTGCCCGACGCCCTGGCACGCTCGCGCCCGTTCCCACGCAGCGCGATAGCGCTCCGGCGTGTAGCCGAGGCGGTTCATGCCGCTATTCATCTTCAGTTGAATGTTGACCGGTTTCGAGAGCCGCGCCATTTCGAGCATGCGCAACTGCTCGTCGCAATGGACGGCGGTCGTCAGGCTGTAGCGGTCGATCACGTCGATGTCGGTCGGCCGGAAAAAGCCTTCCAGCAGGAGAATCGGGCCGGCCCAGCCGAGTTCGCGCAACTTCGCGGCTTCTTCGAGGTCCAGAAGTCCGAAGCCGTCGGTGGCACGCAGTCCGGGGAACGCCCGGGCCAGTCCGTGGCCGTAGGCATTGGCCTTGACGACGGCCCAGATCTTGGACTTCGGAGCGTGCTTGCGCGCGACTGCGAGATTGTTGGCGAGTGCGGCGGTGTGGATCGTGGCGGACAGGGGGCGCGGCATGAGAGTTCGGATTAAACGCAGTTGGAGCGCGAGGCGAGCGAGCAGTTCAAGACGCCTTGCGAATCAGTATCTTATGAAGAACCAGCAGCACGGTCGTGTGTTTTGCAACACCTAATCGAGATTACTGCTAGTCAGAATGCGCCTATTTTCGTGTTATAAAGCCGTGCACACAACCCATTTCGAACGGAATAAGCCCGACCGCGCCTCAGGCGGACGGGGCGGATCACCCGCAGTGAGGAAAGCTTCGGATCAGATGAAAAAAGGTTTTTACACCATCATGGCCGCGCAGTTTTTCTCCTCGCTGGCCGACAATGCGCTTCTGATCGCTGCTATTGCACTGCTGAAAGATCTTCACGCCCCAAACTGGATGACGCCGCTGCTCAAGCTGTTCTTTGTGCTGTCGTATGTCGTCCTCGCCGCGTTCGTTGGCGCCTTCGCCGACTCCCGGCCGAAGGGCAACGTGATGTTCATCACCAACACCATCAAGGTGGTCGGTTGTCTCACGATGCTGGTCGGCGCCCATCCGTTGCTCGCGTACGGCATCGTCGGATTCGGGGCCGCCGCGTATTCTCCCGCGAAGTACGGCATTCTCACCGAGCTGCTGCCGCCCGACCGGCTGGTCGCAGCGAACGGCTGGATCGAAGGCACGACGGTCGGCTCGATCATTCTCGGCACCGTCATGGGCGGCGCCCTCATCAGTCCGCATATCGCCGGGCACATCCTCAGCCTGAACATTCCGCGCATCCACACGCCGGCCGAAGCCGCGATGCTCGTTATCGTCGTGATGTACGCGGTCGCCGCCATCTTCAATCTGCGCATCCCCGACACCGGCGCCCGCTATCCGAAGCAGGAGACGCGCCCCGTCAAGCTCATCACCGATTTCGCCGACTGCTTCGTCACGCTCTGGCACGACAAGCTCGGCCAGATTTCGCTCGCGGTCACCACGCTCTTTTGGGGCGCGGGCGCGACGCTGCAGTTCATCGTGCTGAAATGGGCCGAAGTGGCGCTCGGGATGTCGCTCTCGCAGGCGGCGATCCTGCAGGCGGTGATCGCGGTCGGCGTGGCGGTCGGCGCGATTCTCGCGGCCGCGCGCGTGCCGCTCAAGCGCTCGCTCTCGGTGCTGCCGGTCGGCATCATGATGGGCCTGGCCGTCATGCTGATGGCGTTCTACACGCGCGACCTCTTCCCCTCGACCTGGGGCGTCTCGATTGGCGCGATGCACGTACCCGCCTATCTGCTCGTCGCGTATGTGTTCCTGATGATCGTCGGCGGATTGTCGGGCTTCTTTGTCGTGCCGATGAACGCGCTCTTGCAGCATCGCGGACACGTTTTGCTCTCCGCCGGCCACTCGATTGCCGTGCAGAATTTTAACGAAAATCTCTCCGTGCTCGTGATGCTGTGCCTGTACGCCGTGCTCGTCTGGCTCGACGTGCCGATCCAGTTCGTGATCGTGCTGTTCGGCTCGTTCGTCTGCCTGATGATGTATTTCGTGATGCGCCGGCACCAGGCGAATCAGCGCGCATTCGATTCCGTCGCGCTGATCGGCGAGGCGCGTCACTGATTTTCGCAGCGCCTGCGCCAAGCAAACGCCGCTTTCCTTTTTCCTACGACCATGCACGCCGCCGATCTCCATTCGTTCGCGACGCGCGTGCGTGAGAACGCACCGCTCGTCCATTGCCTGACGAATCTCGTCGTCACCAACTTCACGGCGAACGTCCTGCTCGCGATCGGCGCCGCGCCCGCGATGGTCGTCGCGCGCGAAGAAGCCGGCGAGTTCGCGGGAATCGCCAACGCGCTGTCGGTGAATCTCGGCACGCTCGACGTGCCGCAGTCGAAGGCGATCCGCGTCGCCGTCGATGCCGCCAACGCCGCCGGAAAGCCCTGGGTGCTCGATCCGGTCGCCGTCGGCCCGCTCGCGTTCCGCACGGAATTCGCGCTCGATCTGCTCGATTCGAAGCCGGCGGTGATTCGCGGCAATGCGTCGGAGATCATCAGCCTGTCGGGCGGCACGGCGAGCGGCCGCGGCGTCGACAGCACCGCCGCCACCGATGCAGCCCTAGACGCCGCGCAGATCCTCGCGCTCAAAACGCAGGCTGTCGTCGCGGTGACAGGCGCAATCGACTACATCACCGATGGACGACGCACGGTCGCGCTCTCGAACGGCTCGCCGTTGATGACGCGCGTGACGGGCGTCGGCTGCGCACTCTCGGCGACGGTCGCGGCGTTCGTGGGCGCGTCGGCAGGGCCTGAAGAATACTGGCTCGCCACGGTCGCCGCCGTCGCCTATTCGACGATCGCGGGCGAACTCGCCGCGCGCGACACCGCGTTGCCCGGCAGCTTCGCCGTGGCCTATCTCGACCGGCTGGCCTCGCTCGATGCGGCCAGCTTCGCCGCGACGCTCGTCGCGCGCGACGTCACGGCGGCTTAAAGGCATGCGCCCCGCCTTCGATCTTTCTCTCTATCTCGTGCTCGATCCCGTGCAGTGCGGCGGCCATGCGGCATCGCTCGGTGTGGCGCGTGCGGCGATCGAAGGCGGCGCGACCGTCGTGCAACTTCGTGCGCCCGAGTGGCACAAGCGCGCGTGGCTCGCGCTCGCCCGCGACTTGCTGCCGATCACGCGCGCGGCGGGCGTGCCGCTCGTCATCGACGATCACGTCGATATCGCGCTCGCGTGCGGCGCCGATGGCGTGCACGTCGGCCAGCGCGATTTGCCCGCGGACGTTGCGCGCCGCCTGATGGGGCCGGACGCGTTGATCGGCCTGTCGGTGTCGTGCGCGGCCGAAGTGGATGAAGCGAACGGTCTGATCGACCTCGTCGATTACCTCGGCGCCGGCCCCGTCTTCGCCACGCCGACCAAGACCGACGCCTCCGCGCCCTGCGGCATCGACGGCTTGGCCGCGCTGTGTGCACAGTCGCGCTACCCGACGGTCGCAATCGGCGGAATCCAGTTGCACAACGCCGTCGACGTGCTGCGCGCGCGTCCGGCGGGCGTGGCGGTCGTTTCGGCGATCTGCCGCGCCGCCGATCCGCGCGATGCCGCCGCCCGGTTGCGCGAGTCGATCACATTGAAGCCCTGAACCCATGCCAGACACCAGACCAATTCCCAACGTCCTCACGATCGCCGGCTCCGATTCCGGCGGCGGCGCGGGCATCCAGGCCGACCTGAAGGCGTTCTCGGCGCTCGGCGCGTACGGCGCGAGCGTGATCACGGCGCTGACCGCGCAGAACACGCGCGGCGTGACGGCGATCCACACGCCCGACGCCGCGTTCGTCACCGCCCAGCTCGACGCCGTGTTCGACGACATCCGCATCGATGCCGTGAAGATCGGCATGCTCGCGAACGCCGACATCGTGCGTGCGGTCGCCGATGCGCTCAGGCGCCATCGGCCGCAACACGTCGTGCTCGATACCGTGATGATTTCGAAGAGTAATCACGCGCTGCTCGCGCCGGAAGCGGTCGCCGCGCTGCGCGACGAACTGCTGCCGCTCGCGACGCTCGTCACGCCGAACCTGCCGGAGGCGGCCGCGCTGCTGAACACGAACAGCGCCGCTGACGAAGACGCGATGGTCCGCCAGGGCGAAGCGCTTCTCGCGCTCGGCGCGCGCGCGGTGCTGATGAAAGGCGGTCATCTCGCCTCCGCCGACAGCCCCGACTGGCTCGTTGAAGCAAGCGGCGCGCTCAGGCTCGGCGGCGCGCGCGTGCCGCTGAAGAACACGCACGGCACGGGCTGCACGCTTTCATCGGCGATCGCGGCGCTGATCCCGCAAACCGACAGCCTCGCCGATGCCACCGCAGAAGCCAAGCGCTACCTGACCGGCGCGATCGAACAGAGCGCGCGGCTCGATGTCGGTCACGGCGTCGGCCCGGTACATCACTTTTTCAGATGGTGGTGAGCGCGAATTCGCGCGCGCGTTCCGGCCAGTCGTCCGGGACGATAAAGCCGCGCGAACGTTCGACGAACTCGCCTTTTTCATTGCGGCCGTAAGCGGCGACCATGGTCGGCGAGACGGTGCCGGAGAGGCGTTCGCGGATAGTCGCAGCATGAGCGAGCAAGGCGTCGCCATCCGACGCCGCGAGCCGCCGCGACGCGAGCCACGCGAGACGCGGCTGGACGACCCAGGCATCGTCTGATTCCGCGTGCATCGCGCCCCATTCCGATACCGTGCGCCACCAGCCGCGCAGATGTGCGTCGCCGAGTTCGGGCGCCGGCGTCACGCTCTCACCGTGATAGAAAAGCCGCCCCTTGATATACAACTGCGGCTCCCACGGCCCCTCGAATCCGAGCGACGCGAATTCCGCGCGCGATGTAAGCGCGAGCTGATGCGTGAGCAGACGCTCGTGCTTCAGGTCGAAGCGGTCCTGCAGATTGGGCCCGACGTAGTCGGACAGACGCGCCGTCGCGGCGGAACCGTCGCCAATGTGCAGATAGAACTTCACCGCCAGTTCCCAGTGCAGGCGAGCGCCGCGAGCGGTTTGCAGCAGAAAGTCGAATTCGCCGATCGTCACGCGCTGGCGCCGCAGCGGCACGTTCGCCGCGACGAGGCTCGCGGCCGGACCGTGTGTCAGGAAATATTCGAGGAGACTTTCGGCGTAGAAGCCAAGCCGCGTGAGTTTTGGATTGCGCGCGCGCTCGTGCAGCGTGGCCGGATCGCGATCGAGGACGGCGAGCCAGTCGAGCGTGGCGTCACGTTCGGACGGCGTCTCGAACGGATGGGCGAGCGGCGCGCCCGCGTGGCTCGCCCGCAGGAGATCGGGCGCGAAGAGCAGCCACGCGAGATCGCGGACGGTGACGTCGCCGTAGGCATCGACGAGCCGCTCCGCATCCATTAGTTGCCACCCTGCGCAACTCCCAGCGCATCGAGGGCTTCGCGATACGTTTTATTCGCGAGACAGAGGTCGGCCCAGGCCTTCGCCTTGTCGGGGAGACTGCGCAGCAAGTACGCCGGGTGATAGGTCACGATCACCGGCACGCCTTCGTACTGGTGCACGCGACCGCGCAGCGACGCGATGCTCGCCTCGGTTTTCAGCAGACTCTGCGCGGCGAAGCGGCCGAGCGCGACGATCACCTTCGGTTTCACGAGCGCGACCTGGCGCTGCAGATACGGCTCGCAGCGCGCGACTTCGTCGGGCTCCGGGTTGCGGTTGCCCGGCGGGCGGCACTTGATCACGTTCGCGATGTAGACGTTCGAATCGCGCGCGAGCGTGACAGCGCGCAGCATGCTGTCGAGCAGCTTGCCCGCCTGGCCGACGAACGGCTCGCCGAGCTTGTCCTCGTTTTCTCCCGGCGCCTCGCCGATCAGCATCCAGTCGGCCTCGCGGTCGCCGACGCCGAAGACCGTGTTCGTGCGGCGCTCGCAGAGTCGGCAAAGCTGGCAGTTCGCGACGCGGTCGGCGAGGGTGGGCCAGTCGAGGGTGTGGGTGTCGGCGGGAGGTTCTATCGCGGCGGGCGTTAAAGGCGCGACGGGGTCGTCATCGAGCCAGGGGAGGTCGTCGAAAGGCGGGGCATCGAAGTAGTCGGCGGGTGATTGCGGTGGTTCACCGGTTCGCGGGAATGACGCGGGCATTCGCGGCGCTTCGATGTCTTGCGCGAATGACGCTGAGGCGTCCAGCGGCTCGACATTCTGGGTCGGAGACTGAACTGCCCGGGGCGTTTCGACTTTTTGCATCAGAGGCGCGGCTGTTTGTAGCGTTTCGACGGTTTGCGACAACGGCACAGGCGCTCGCGAGACATCAGCGTTCCGCGGCGGCAACGCGGGCGCCAAGACCGCTTCATCGGTCCGCGGTGCAGGCTGCCCAATCGCCCCCACCCCACTCCGCCGTCTGACCCAGACCGGCCCGAGCCCGAACTCTTCCAGCATCGATTCATGCAGCGCCATGCGCGCCCTCCTTCGAAAACGACAGACGCATGACGATTGCGTCCTCGCGCGACCGATGCCGCGCGGGGTAATAATTCTTGCGACGCCCGATCGCCGAAAACCCGAAGCGCTCGTAAAGCTGGATGGCGCGCGGATTCGACGGCCGCACTTCGAGCAACACACCGTCGAGCTTCTCGGCGCGCGTGATCCGCACCGCCTCACGCAGCAGCGCGAGCCCCGCGCCGGCATGCTGCGCGGCAGGCGCGACGCACAGATTGAGCAGATGCATCTCGTCGACGACAGGCATCAGCACGCAATAGCCGACCAGCGTCCCGGTCACATGCCGCATGCACACGCCGAAATAGCCGTTCCTGAGCGAATCCTGAAAATTGCCGCGGCTCCACGGAAACTCGTAGGCGAGCTTTTCGATGGCGGCGACTTCGTCGAGATCGGCCTCCGTCATCGAGGACAGGTAACGATCCGCGAGCAGCACCCCGCTCACCGTACCGGCTCCTCTTCCTTGCCGCGCGCGTCCTTCGCCGCGCGCGCTTCGATCCGCTCGGCGGTGGTCTGGGCGACCTTGTCGCGCACATACTCCGGCGCGGCGAGTTCGGGCGGCACCGTGCGACCGGCACGCAGCGCACGCAAGCCCGCCAGCGCGACGGGCAAAGCGTGCGGCAACGCCTCGTGATCGACACGCGCGGCCGCCGCCACCGCAGGCAGCCGCTCGCCAAACGCCGCCGCGCCGTTGCCGGCGAGCGTGAAAGGCGCGTCGGGCAGGACGAGCGCGTCCGGCGCATCGAGCGATGCGGGGCGGATCGTGCGCCAGTCGCCGGCGGCGGGATCGAATTCGAAGTCGGCCCAGTAGACCTCGTCCATGCGGGCGTCGAGCGCGGCGAGCACGCGCGTCACCGACGGCTCCCGCAGACGCGCGAATTCCGCGCACGCAAGCAAGGTGCCGATCGGTACGACCGGCACGCCGAGCCCGAACGCGAGCCCCTGCGCGACGCCCGTCGCCGTCCGCAGCCCGGTGAACGAACCCGGACCGGCGCCGAACGCGATCGCCGTGCAATCGGCGAGCGCGAGGCCGGCGTCGTCGAAGAGTTCGCGGATCGCGGGCAAAAGCCGCGTACTCGATACCGCGCCCGTCGCTTCGTGGCGAAACCACACGCGGCTCGACCCGGTGACGTACGGCGGCGCAGCGTCGTTCCGAGCCGTGACGGCGTTCGGCACCCCGACAGCGTTTGGAGCCGTGACCGCGTTCGGCACCCCGACGGCGCTCACGGCCGCGGCGCTTGATGAAGTATCGGTATCGGCGAGAAGCAGCGCGACCGAGCAGAATTCGGTCGACGTATCGAGGGCGAGCAAAACGGTGCGTGTCATAGGCGCCATTGTAATGCGGGACGTAACGGTCGAGCCGCGCGCCTTACGCCCTGCCGATCGCAAAAAAGCGCGCGCTCGTCTGGAAGAAAGCCTCGACAGCCGCGCCGCGCATGCTTGCTATGATCGTCCGTCCCAAAATAGCAACGAGGAGAACCCGGATGAGCGACATCAACGCGCAATTCGCCCAGGCTCAGGCCGACGTCAAGCAACTGCCCGAGCGGCCCGGCAACCTGACGCTCCTGCGTCTCTACGCGCTCTTCAAGCAGGCGAGTACCGGCGACGTGCAGGGCGACAAGCCCGGTTTCGCCGACATCGCCGGCAAATACAAGTACGAAGCGTGGTCCGCACTCAAGGGCACGTCGCAGGACGAGGCGAAGGAGCAATACGTCGAACTCGTCGAATCTCTAAAAAGCGGCGCGTCCGCCTGAACCGCTTGCCGACGGCCCGGCGCAGGGTTTTCCGCACTGGTGCCGTCTTAATATCTGGCGCACTGCAACAAATTTCGATATACTTGCTGCTACGCGCTTCACTGTGAACTAAGTTTTTAACGCAGCGCGGCGTTTCGTAGCGTTTTGCTCCAATCCAGTTTAGAAACTGTCCCCTCCTTGCTAGGCCTCTTTCGGCCCGTCATGCACCAGGCTGACGTCAGCGCCCTCCCGGCCTGCCGTATCCGATACAGCTTCTAACAAAAAAGCTCGCCTTCACTGTCGCGAGTTGCCCCCGTTTTTCGATTTGCTCGCTGTTTCTTCGCTCGCTGAATCCGACGACTTGGGTATGCCGATTGGCGCCGACGCCTCTTTTCCCGTTTCAAGGATCGACATGACTTCGAGCAATACCCAGAGCCCGTTGGACACCATCGCAGCACAAGCACTCGGCACGGACGCAACAGTCGCGCCGGCATCGCCCGCCATTCAAGCACCGATTCAAGCCACCCCGCCCGTTCAGGCAGCGGTAGCCGTTCCTGAAGGCCCGAGCTTCGAATCCCTCGGCCTGTCCGCCGACATCGTTACCGCCCTGACGGCCGCCGGCTATCAGGTCCCGACGCCCGTGCAGCAGCGCGCGATTCCCGCAGCGCTCGCCGGACGCGACCTTCTCGTTTCCAGCCCGACCGGTTCGGGCAAGACCGCGGCGTTCATGCTGCCCGCCATCGAGCGCTTCTCGCAGCTCGAAAAGCTCGCCGCATCGCAGCCGCGCGAGCCGCGTGACCCGAACGGCCGCCCGGCGCGCCGCCAGCAGCCCGTCGCGCGCCCGAGCCTGCTCGTGCTCACGCCGACGCGCGAACTCGCGATGCAGGTTACGGCAGCCGCGACCAACTACGGCAAGCATCTTCGCCGCCTGCGCACCGTCAGCATTCTCGGCGGCGTCGCGTACGGCCAGCAGTTGATGCTGCTCGCGAAGAACCCCGAAATCCTCGTCGCGACGCCGGGCCGCCTGCTCGATCACCTGGAACGCGGCCGTATTGATTTGTCGAACCTGACGATGCTCGTCCTCGACGAAGCCGACCGCATGCTCGACATGGGCTTCATCGACGACATCGAGACGATCGTCGCCGCGACGCCCGCTTCGCGTCAGACACTGCTGTTCTCGGCCACCATCGACGGCAAGATCGGTTCGCTGACCGGCCGTCTGCTCAAGAACCCGGAACGCATCGAGATCGTCCAGAAGCTCGAAGCACAGAACAACATCGCGCAGACCGTGCATTACGTCGATGACCGCGATCACAAGGATCGTCTGCTCGACCACCTGCTGCGCGACGCCGACCTCGATCAGGCCATCGTCTTCACGGCGACGAAGAACGACGCCGACCAGCTCGCGATCCGTCTCGCCGACGCCGGTTTCGAATCGGCCGCGCTGCATGGCGACCTGCCGCAGGGCGCGCGTAACCGCACGATCCGCGCGCTGCGCGAACGCCGTGTGCGCGTACTGGTGGCCACCGACGTCGCGGCTCGCGGCATCGACATCCCCGGCATCACGCACGTGTTCAACTACGACCTGCCGAAGTTCGCCGAAGACTACGTGCACCGTATCGGCCGCACGGGCCGCGCGGGCCGCACGGGCACGGCGGTGAGCCTCGTGCATCACGCCGAGCAAGGCGCGTTGAAGCGCATCGAGCGCTTCGTGCGTGCGCCGCTCGCCGTGAACGTCATTGCCGGCTTCGAGCCGCGCAAGTCGGCGCCGAGCGGCGGCCGTGGCGGCTTCGGCGGTGGACGCGGGCGTCCGGGCGGCGGTTCGTCGGGTGGCCGTCGTTACGGCAGCGGCGGCGGCACGGGTACCGGCGGTTCGGGCAAGCCGGGCGGCTGGGGCAACAAGCCGGCAAGCGCAGGCGCGCGCGACGGCGGCTATCGCGGCGGCAATAGCGACGGCGGCGGCTATCGCGGCGGTTCGCGTGACGGCGGCAGCGGCTTCGGCAGCGGTTCGCGCGACGGTTACAGCACGCGTCGCAACGACGGTCCGCGCGCACCGCGCCGCGGCAGCTAAGCGATAAGCGATGCCGGAGGGCGGCTGAATCGCCCTCACCTGGCAAGCACTTCAAAAAAACCGATGCCTCGTGCAGCGGTTTTTTTTCGTCCGCTCCCTGTATTTCACGATACGGAAAGGCTTTTTGCGTCGCAAAAGAATGTGCTGCGCGGCACAATGATCGCTATATCGAGATGGAAAACGACGTTTCTCATTACGAAAAATTATCTACAACCCATTGAATTAATTGACAAATATTTATCCATAAAAGCCTTCGACAGGGGTATATCCAAAGTCCCGACAAGCCTAGACTCTTATATAAGAGTTGAGCAAACGAAACGCCGAAACGGTGCGTCGCGCTTAAGTCGCTCTCAGGACAGATTCACCACCTATTAGTTGATCAGGACCTCAAGGAGAAACGCAATGACACGTCAACAACAAGCGCAGGAACTCCAACAACAATGGGAAACCGATCCGCGCTGGAAAGGCATCAAGCGCACCTATACGGCTGAAGACGTGGTGCGTCTGCGCGGCTCGGTGCAGGTCGATCACACGCTCGCCAAGCGCGGCGCCGAAAAACTGTGGGAAAGCGTCAATAACGAGCCGTTCGTGAACTCGCTCGGCGCGCTGACCGGCAACCAGGCGATGCAACAGGTGAAAGCGGGCCTGAAGGCAATCTATCTCTCCGGCTGGCAAGTGGCGGGCGATGCCAACGTCGCAGGTGAAATGTATCCTGACCAGTCGCTGTATCCGGCGAATTCGGTGCCGCTCGTCGTGAAGCGCATCAACAACACGCTCACGCGCGCCGACCAGATCCAGTGGTCCGAAGGCAAGAATCCGGGTGACGAAGGCTATATCGACTACTTCGCGCCGATCGTCGCGGACGCGGAAGCCGGCTTCGGCGGCGTGCTGAACGCGTTCGAATTGATGAAGTCGATGATCGAAGCGGGCGCTGCCGGCGTGCACTTCGAAGACCAGTTGGCCTCGGTGAAGAAATGCGGCCACATGGGCGGCAAAGTGCTCGTGCCGACACGCGAGAACATCGCGAAGCTGACGGCCGCGCGCCTCGCGGCCGACGTGTGCGGCACGCCGACGATCCTGCTCGCCCGCACCGATGCGGAAGCCGCCGATCTCGTGACGTCCGACATCGACGACAACGACAAGCCGTTCCTCACCGGCGAGCGCACGATCGAAGGCTTCTACCGCACGCGTCCGGGCCTCGAGCAGGCGATCTCGCGCGGTCTCGCCTACGCGCCGTACGCCGACATGATCTGGTGCGAAACCGGCAAGCCGGACCTCGAATTCGCCAAGCGCTTCGCCGACGCGATCCACAAGGAATTCCCGGATCAGATGCTGTCGTACAACTGCTCGCCGTCGTTCAACTGGAAGAAAAACCTCGACGACGCAACGATCGCCAAGTTCCAGCGCGAACTCGGTGCGATGGGCTACAAGTTCCAGTTCATCACGCTCGCGGGCTTCCACGCCCTGAACTACTCGATGTTCAACCTTGCGCACGGCTATGCGCGCAATCAGATGACCGCGTTCGTCGAAATGCAGCAGGCCGAGTTCGCCGCCGCCGAGAAGGGTTTCACCGCCGTCAAGCACCAGCGCGAAGTGGGCACGGGCTACTTCGACGCAGTCACGCAGACGGTCGAGCGCGACGCATCGACGACCGCCCTGCACGGCTCGACCGAAGACGAGCAGTTCTTCGACAAGAAAGTGGCGTGATCAGAAGTCGAAAGGCGTAATCAGGGAGCGTAGTGAACAAGGTGGTGGCCACGGCTTGCCACCAATAATGAAAACGCGCGGCTTCGGTCGCGCGTTTTTCTTGAGGCTATCGATAGACGATCACCGGAATTTTGGTATGCGTCAGCACGCGCTGCGTCTCGCTGCCGATCAGGAGGCTGCCGAGCCCGCGCCTTCCGTGCGACGCCATCAGGATCACGTCGCAGCCGTGCGATTCCGCCGCCTCGATGATGCCGATATACGGCGCCGAATCGATGCTCGTCACGCTGTCGCAGGTGACGCCCGCCTCGCGCGCCGCCTCCTCCACCGCGCGCAGATGCTCGCGCGCCTCGCGCTCGGCGCGGTCGTGGAAATCGTCGGGAGGCTCGACGGCGACGTCCGCGAACGGCGAGTACGGGTACTGCGGCAAACACGCGTACGCCGTGATGCGCGCGCCGACGGATTGCGCCAGGTCGATCGCGCCATCGATTGCTTTTTGCGACAGCTCGGAGCCGTCGGTCGGAACCAGGATGTGCTTGAACATGGCGTCCTCCTTGGAACGTCGTTGCGCTCTTTCATTGTAGTAACACGAAGTGCCGACTCAGCCCCAATATCCCGGAGCGCTGTACGTATGCTTCAACATGTCCAGAAACAGCCGCACGCGCAGCGGCAGATGGCGTCGCTGCGGAAAGACCGCGTGAATGCCGATTGGCGGCGCGGCGAAATCGTCGAGCACGCTCCTGAGACGCCCCGCCGCGATGTCCTCGCCGACTTCCCACCACGAACGCCACGCGAGGCCGTAGCCCGCGAGACACCATTCGTGCAGGACGGCGCCATCGGAGCATTCCATCGTGCCGGAGACCTTGATTGTCGTGACCTTCCCGTCGTGCTGGAACATCCAGCCGCGCTGCTGGTTCGCCGATGCGCCGAGCGCGAGGCAGTTGTGCCCGGCGAGCGCGGCGAGGTCGGCAGGCTTGCCGCGCTTGCCCAGATACGCGGGCGAACCGACGCACACGCGCCGGTTCTCACCGAGCTTGATCGATACCAGCGACGAATCCGGCAGCTCGCCGAGCCGTACCGCGCAGTCAAAACCTTCGTTGACGAGATCGATCATGCGGTCGGTGAGATCGAGCGAAATCGAAACGTCGGGGTGCTGCGTCGTGAATTCCGGCACGAGCGCCGCGACGTGGCGCCGCCCGAAACCCGCCGGAGCCGACACGCGCAAGTGTCCGCTCGCCTTGACGCCGCCCGCCGAAACGCTCGCCTCGGCGTTCTGCATGTCGTTGATGACGCGCTGGCAGTCCTCCAGAAACGCGGAGCCTTCGAACGTCAGCGTGATCTTGCGCGTCGTGCGCACGAGCAGCTTGACGCCGAGCCGCTCCTCGAGCGCATCGAGCCGCCGGCCGATCACCGCCGGCGCCACGCCCTCCGCCTGCGCCGCGGCGGAGAGGCTGCCCTTCGCCGCGACGGCGGCGAACGTTTCGATCTGCTTGAAGCGATCCATGCGCGAAATTCCTGTATCGACGACACCGCGCTCAGATTAAGTACGAAAAAGTAAAAGATCAAGTGATCCGGAGCGTCTTTTTATGCATCCTGATCACGAATAAAATTGGTCAGACCTCTATAGGAGTGCACGGCTATGTCGGCCAGAACGACACCCGCAATGACTTCCCCTCCCGACGCAGCGCCTTTCGGCCCCGCCCGTTCTGCCCCTTCGCCACGTCCAGCCAGCACGCGCCGCCGCCCCGACGCGTGATTTCCCTTAATCATTGCCTACCCGCAAAACTATCTGACCGACCAAGGAGAACAACCATGCCTCAATCGCCGAATCCGCTGAACTTGCCCGAAGGCGTGGCAATCACGGCCGAGATCAAGCCCGGTTACGAAACCATTCTGACGCGCGACGCGCTCGAACTCGTCGCGACGCTGCATCGCCGCTTCGAGCCACGCCGCCAGCAATTGCTCGCGGCGCGCGTCGAGCGCACGAAACGGCTCGACGCCGGCGAACGTCCCGATTTCCTGCCGGAAACGAAGTCGATCCGCGAAGGCGACTGGAAGATCGCGCCGTTGCCGAAGTCGCTGCAACGCCGTCGCGTGGAAATCACCGGGCCGGTCGAGCGCAAGATGATCATCAACGCGCTCAATTCCGGCGCCGATGCCTACATGACCGACTTCGAGGATTCGAACACGCCCAACTGGGACAACCAGTTGACCGGCCACCTGAATCTGAAGGAAGCGGTGCGCGGCACGATTTCGCTGGAGCAAAACGGCAAGTCGTACAAGCTGAACGACACGACCGCCACGCTGATCGTGCGTCCGCGCGGCTGGCATCTCGATGAAAAGCACGTGAGTGTCGACGGCCAGCGCGTCGCCGGCGGCATCTTCGACTTCGCGCTTTTCCTGTTCCACAACGCGAAGGAGCAGCTTGCGCGCGGTGCCGGCCCGTATTTCTATCTGCCGAAGCTCGAAAGCCACCTCGAAGCGCGTCTGTGGAACGAGATTTTCGTGGCGGCGCAGGAGACCGTCGGCGTGCCGCGCGGCTCGATTCGCGCGACGGTACTCGTCGAGACGATCCTCGCCGCGTTCGAAATGGACGAAATCCTCTACGAGCTGCGCGAACACAGTTCGGGCCTGAACGCCGGCCGCTGGGACTACATCTTTTCGGCGATCAAGAAGTTCAAGGCCGACCCCGATTTCTGCCTTGCCGACCGCGCCAAGATCACGATGACCGTACCGTTCATGCGCGCCTACGCGCTCGAACTGCTGAAAACGTGCCACAAGCGCAATGCGCCGGCGATCGGCGGAATGAGCGCGCTGATTCCGATCAAGAACGACCCGGCGGCGAACGAAAAGGCGATGGCCGGCGTGCGCTCGGACAAGGCCCGCGATGCCGGCGACGGCTACGACGGCGGCTGGGTCGCGCACCCGGGCCTCGTGCCGATCGCCATGGAAGAGTTCGTGAAAGTGCTTGGCGACAAGCCGAACCAGATCGCCAAGCAGCGCCCCGACGTGCAGGTCACCGCGACCGACCTGCTCGATTTCCGCCCCGAGGAGCCGATCACCGAGGCGGGCGTGCGCAACAACATCAACGTCGGCATCCATTATCTGGGGGCTTGGCTCTCAGGCAACGGCGCGGTACCGATCCACAACCTGATGGAAGACGCGGCGACCGCGGAAATCTCGCGCTCGCAGGTCTGGCAGTGGATTCGCTCGCCGAAGGGCAAACTCGAGGACGGCCGCAAGGTCACGGCCGAAATGGTGCGCGGCTTCACGATCGACGAGCTGGAGAAGGTGAAGCTTGCTGTCGGCGGCGATACAAAGCCCTATGAACGCGCCGCGAAGATCTTCGAAGAAATGTCGACGTCGGAGAATTTCACCGAGTTCCTGACGCTACCGCTTTACGAAGAAATCTGAGCGCCGGCCTGACTCGGAAACAAGCCGCTCCGCTTGCCGGGGAGCGGCTTTTTACCTGGGACGTTCACCGAGTTCCTGACGTTGCCGCATTACGGGAAATCTGCGCGACGGCCTGACTCAGGAACAAGTCGCTCGGCATGATGGATCTGCCTATTATTTTCCGCGACTCGCCCGATGCTCGACCCAGTCGCCGCCCTCGATGTGCGGCAGGCCATCGACCGAATGCGCGGCCACCGGATACATCAGGCAGTCGACGCCATGTTCCGCGCCCTCCACGTCCACCGTCACGTGCACGCGATGCGGCCGGAACAGCCCCTCGACGCCCGGATACACCTCCTCGATTTCGTCGAGCACGGGCACGAGTGCATCGTCGATCCGGTAGACGTCGCCGCGAATCGGCGCGCCTTCCGGATCGAGCACAAGGCCCGGATAGCGGCCGAAGTCGAAAAGCCGCCCCGTCACATGCGCGACGCCGAGGCGCTCCGGCCGCGCGATGCCATGCCGCTCGGCCGCGCGATTGATGTCGTTGATCTCGCCCGCGCGCAGCGTGCCGTAGATGAAAACGTGTTGCATCGGCTGAAACTCCATCTCGAAATTGCCCAATCGCGCATTATGCCGCGCTCGCACGGCGCATTGCGTCGATTCAAATTACCATCGGGTTTTCGAGACACCACTCCTGTCACCGAATGAGACCGTCCGCCGATCTGCGCGCGCTGCACGAAACCGTCGAAGATCTCGACATCCCCGTCGAGCACTCCCCGACGCACGCGCATCCGATCTGCGTGCGGGCGCGCCCGGTGGCGGCCGGCGTGCGGATCGCGCTGCACACGCACGCGTGGGCGCAACTGGCGTATTCGGCGCGCGGCGTGCTGCGCGTCGCCACGCTTGATTCAACGTGGATGGTGCCCCCCTCGCGCGCGATCTGGGTGCCACCGAACGTGACGCACGAGGTGGTGATCGTCGAGGACGCTTATCTGCGCACGCTTTATCTGGACGAGAGCGTCGTGCCACCGGGACTCGACGCGTGTCGCGTGGTGGAAGTATCGCCTTTGCTGCGCGAAGTGATTGCCGCGCTGGATGATCGTGGCGTCTCGCGTCATCGAGAGCGGCTGCTCGGCACGCTCGCCCTCGACGAAATCACGCGCTCGCAGCCGTTGCCCCTTTCCGTACCGATGCCCGACGACAAGCGCCTGCGCGCGCTCTGCGAAGCTGTGCTCGCAGACCCGGCGCACGCCGATTCGCTGGAACATTGGGCGGCGGAAGCCGGTGCGAGCACACGCACGATTGCGCGGCTTTTCCGGCGTGAACTGGGCGTGAGCTTTTCGCAATGGCGCCAGCAGGCGGTGCTCGCGCGCGCGATCCCGCTTTTGAGCGCCGGACGGCCGCTCGCGCAAGTCGCACGCGATCTCGGCTACCAGAGCCAAAGCGCGTTTTCAGCGATGTTCAGACGTGCGTTCGGCGAAAGTCCGCGCGCGTTCTTCGTGCGCGATGGCCGGGGCGACACTCAGGAATCGAACCGCGAGGATGCGGCGTAGACATAATCAGACGCGTCGCGCCATATGCCGAATGGCGCCGAGCTGCGCGAGCCGCGAACCTGCTGGCCGATACCCCATCCGGATATAGAGCCGTGCCGCCGGATTATCGACGAACACGCGCAACTGGCATTCGGCGAGGCCACGGGCGCGCGCCCATCGATGAGCGGTGTTGAGCAGGAACGTTCCGGCGCCGCGGCCGCGCCATCCTTCGGCGATCTGTACGTCGCGGATGTGGAGCGAATCGTTTTCCTCGGTCACGCGCATGACGCCGATCGGCGCTCCGTCGGCTTCGAGCACGAAATTCTCCGATTCGCGCCAACTGCAGAGAAAAAGATCGCCCCGCCAGACGAGATTGTGCCGACGGTAATAGCCATCCATATTCTGATGCGTGAGCGTTTCGGCGAAGGGAAAATCGTCCATCGTCGCCTGGCGTAATTGATATAGCGAGAGATCTTCTGTCGGATCGAGCATCGCGCGGGCCAATGGCACGGAAGTCAGTGCCTAAACACTAAGTCAGAGCGCGCAGGCTGGCAATGGAGAGTTTTACGAAAACCGGTTTCCGCAAACCCCGGGCGCAATGCGAACTGCAAACGATGGAATCGACGGGCGAAAAAAAATCCAGCACGTAGGCTGGATTTTTTCTTGAAACTGGCTGGCGGAGCGGACGGGACTCGAACCCGCGACCCCCGGCGTGACAGGCCGGTATTCTAACCAACTGAACTACCGCTCCAGCGCTTTCATCGATTGCGGCGCCGATGGCAACCGCCGATGTTTCTGGCGTCCCCTAGGGGATTCGAACCCCTGTACTCACCGTGAAAGGGTGATGTCCTAGGCCTCTAGACGAAGGGGACA
>NZ_FCNW02000029.1 GCF_001544475.1 Caballeronia humi
GCGTTGAAGCGCGCGATCGATCTGCAGATGAACCACGGCAAGACGACGATCATCGAGATCATGTGCACACGCGAACTCGGCGATCCGTTCCGCCGCGATGCACTCGCCAAGCCCGTACGCATGCTCGACAAGTACAAGGACTACGTCTAATCGCTGAATCGGGCCGGAGGCCAACAGTTTCCGGCGTGTTTCGTTCCATATTCGCATGATGTAACCAAAGGCCCGCCATGAACCTCGAATCCGGCTTTCCGTTTTCCGCCGATCCCGTGGACGTCGCGGACACGTCCGAAATCGCGTCGAAACCTAGCCACAGCCCCTTTGAGTACAATGCTACCGATCCATTTTCCGGAACGGCAGACATGAAAAAAGCGGACACCCCGACCCTGCGTGCGTTCGCGCTGCTCGAACATCTCGTCGCCGCCGATGGTCCCGTGTCGCTCGCGGACATCGCCCACGAGATCGATGCGCCCAAGGCGTCGCTGCACCGCATGCTCGCATCGCTCGAAGCGGGCGGTCTCGTGATCCGCGAGCCCGGCCAGAAGAACGCATACGTGATCGGGCCGCGTCTCGCGCAGCTCGGCCTCGGCGTGATGATGCATTCCGGCGCGCGGCGTCTGCGACACGCGATCCTGACGCGCCTCGTCTCCGATCTCGGCGAGACCTGCAACCTCACGATGCTGCACGAGACGGAAGTGCTTTATCTCGATCGCGTCGAGGCGCCGTGGCCGCTGCGGCTGGACCTCAAGCCCGGCTCGCATGTGCCCGCGTATTGCAGCGCGAGCGGCAAGCTGCTGCTCGCGATGCTGCCCGCCAGCGAGCGCGCGGTGCTCGTGCGTGCGCTGCAGTTGAAGCGCTTCACACCCAATACGCTCACCGATCCCGAACTGCTCGAAGCCGAACTCGATCGCGCTGCGCACAAGGGCATCGCGGTGGACAACGAGGAATTCGTCGTCGGCATCGTGTGCGTGGCGGCGCCCGTCGTCGATGCGCAAAATCAGTGCGTTGCCGCGATCGCCGTGCATGCGCCCGTGTCGCGCGCGCCGCTCTCGCGGGCTTTGGAATTCGTGCCGCGCTTGCAGGAAGCGGCCCGCGAGCTGGCTTCCACGTTCTGATCGTTCAGCCCACGCCGCTAGCTGGTTACGATGGCGCTCATGGTGTGGTTTGTTCAACGGCGTTTGATGCGCTCCATCGAAGCACAAGCGCATCAAACGATGTAAACACGACCTGACCGTGACCTAGCCTGCCCCGTCCGCCTTATGCAGGAGCGGTGCGAACCGCAGCGACGCCTCCTTCAGCTTCGGCACGGCCTTCAGTAGATCTTCGAGACTCGAGCGCGCCGTCGGCGCATGCACGGCGAGCGACGCCAGTACGTGCTTGCCCTCCTCGTCGCGCACCGGCACGGCGACCGCCACCATGCCCCGCACGAACTCCTCGTTATCGATGCCCACGCCGCGCGCGGACAGCCGGTCGAGCTCCGCTTCGAGCAGGCTCGCATCTGTGAGCGTCCGATAGGTCATCCGCGTGAGCGGCAGGCGCGCGAGCACCGCGCTGCGCTCGGCGCGCGTCATCTGCGAGAGAAACAGCTTGCCGCTTGCGGTGCAGTGCAGCGGCACGCGCATGCCCGGCTGCATGTGCAGTCGCAGCGGCTCGTTCGTCTCGACCCGTTCGATGTAGAGCACGGTATCGCCATCGAGCGCGGTCAGGTTGCAGGTCTCGCCGAGCGTCTCCACCAGCCCGCGCAGCAGCGACCGGCACGCACGCGTGAAGCTGCTGCTGCCGAGCGTCGCGAGCGCGAGTTGCGCCGCGCGCGGACCCAGCGTGATGCCGCGATCCGTGCCACGCGAATCCGGCAGGTGCATGACGTAGCCTTGCACTTCGAGCGATTCGATGAGGCGCGTGAGCGTCGCCTTCGGAATATGCAGCCGCGCCGAGAGTTGCGACAACGTGAAAGGCTGCCCGGCGACCGCGAGCTGATCGAGGATCGACAGCGCTCGCAGGACGCGGCTGTCTTCATTCGACTGGTGGTTTTTGCCGGGGGAAAGCGAGGTCTCGTTCATCGGGCGCGGGGCTCCTTGCCGTGACCGGCCACGTCGACCGGGTTTGATTAAACCAGAACAAAATATATCATTTTTTAATTGGCTGGCGACGCCGAAAATCGTGGCGCCCGGCCTCGTGCCACATGAGCGCAGCCAAGGCTCACCTTAAATTCTGAAACGAATTCATCAAATTCCGTTCCACTTTTCGCGGCCGAAGCGTTTTCCACTTGGCATCGCGAGCCGATTCCACGACATTGAAAGCTAACAAAACGGAACAACCCGTTCCAAAGGGTTGAAGAAAAGACCAGCGATAACGCCAGGTCGAAAGGAGACAGGAATCATGTCGTTCGAAGTGGACTACATCGTGGTCGGCGCGGGCTCTGCTGGCTGCGTTCTCGCCAACCGCCTGAGCGAAGACCCGGACGTCCGGGTGCTGCTGCTCGAAGCGGGCGGCCCGGACAACAATCCGTGGATTCACATCCCGGTCGGCTACTTCAAGACGATGCACGATCCCGAGTACGACTGGTGCTATCGCACGGAGCCGGATGCGGGCATCGCCGGGCGGCAACTCGACTGGCCGCGCGGCAAGGTGCTGGGCGGATCGAGTTCGCTCAACGGCCTGCTCTACGTGCGCGGACAGCGCGAGGACTACGACCACTGGGCCGCACTCGGCAACCGCGGCTGGAGTTATGCCGACGTGCTGCCCTACTTCAAAAAATCCGAGGATCAGGAACGCGGCGCGAGCGAATATCACGGCGTGGGCGGCCCGCTGAAGGTATCGGATCTGCGGCTGCGTCGGCCGATCGCGGAGCATTTCATCGCGGCGGCGCAGGATATCGGCATTCCGTTCAACGATGACTACAACGGCGCCACGCAGGAAGGCGTCGCCTATTTTCAGCAGACGGCCTACAAGGGCTTTCGCTGGAGCACTGCAAAAGGCTTTCTCAAGCCCGCGAAGGACCGCGCGAATCTCGTCGTCGAAACGCGCGCGCAGACGACGCGTGTGCTGTTCGAAGGCGCGCAGGCGGTCGGTGTCGAATACATGCGCGACGGCGAAGTGCGCACAGCCCGCGCGCGCGCCGAAGTGATCCTCGCGGCCGGTGCGATCGGTTCGCCGCAGATTCTGCAGAACTCGGGCGTCGGTCCCGCCGACGTGCTGCGCCGCGCCGGCGTGCGCGTGCGTCACGAACTCGCGGGCGTCGGACAAAATCTGAAGGACCACCTGCAGGTGCGGCTCGTCTTCAAGACGCGCGAGCGCACGCTCAACGACGAGGTGAACAACCCGCTGCGCAAGGCGTGGATCGGCCTGCAATACGCGCTGTGGCGCACCGGCCCGCTTACGCTCGCGGCGAGCCAGGTCGCGATCTTCACGCGCTCGCGGCCTGACGTCGAGCGGCCCGACATCCAGTTCCACATGCAGCCGCTCAGCGCCGACAAACCCGGCGAAGGCGCGCACCGCTTCTCGGCGTTCACGGCATCCGTGTGTCAGTTGCGGCCGCACAGCAGCGGCAGCGTCGAGATCCGCTCGACGCATCCGCTCCAGTATCCGGCGATCCATCCCAACTATCTGTCCGACGAACGCGATCACGCGGTCGTCGTCGGCGGAATCAAGGTGGCGCGGCGCATTGCCGAGGCGCCGTCGCTCGCGCCTCATATCGTTTCGGAGTTCGTGCCGGGCGCGCAGTACCAGACCGACGCCGAACTGCTCGACGCCGCGCGCCGCCACAGCCAGTCGATCTATCACCCGGCGTGCACCTGCCGCATGGGCCGCGACGCGCTCGCCGTCGTCGACGATCGTCTGCGCGTGCACGGGCTGGGAAGGCTACGCGTCGTCGATGCGTCCGTGATGCCGGAACTTGTGTCGGGCAATACGAACGCGCCCGTGATCATGATCGCGGAGAAGGCGGCGGACATGATCCGCGCCGACCGGAAGCAGCCGGTCGCGCAATCTGTGCTCGAAGAAGTGCTTTGACACCGACGTGGAAAACCACGCGGCAACCCTATAAGGAGACGCAACATGGAGCAGACGAAGCGCAACGAAGCGAAGCAGATCAGGCGGGTCGTGACGGCGAGCCTGATCGGCGCGACGATCGAGTGGTACGACTTTTTCCTGTACGGCGTGGTGGCCGGCATCGTGTTCAACAAGCTGTATTTCCCGAGCGACGATCCGCTCGTCTCGACGATGCTCGCCTACGGCACCTTCGCCGTGGGCTTCCTGAGCCGGCCGCTCGGCGGCGTGATCTTCGGCCACTTCGGCGACAAGCTCGGCCGCAAGAGCATGCTCGTGATGACGCTGATGATCATGGGCGTCGCGACCGTGCTGATCGGGCTCGTGCCGACCTACGACCAGATCGGGCTATGGGCGCCGGCGCTGCTGCTTCTTTTGCGCGTCGCGCAGGGGATCGGGCTCGGAGGCGAATGGGGCGGCGCCGTGCTGATGTCGTTCGAGTACGCGCCGAAGGACAAGCGCGGCTTCTACGCGAGCATCCCGCAGATCGGGCTCGCGCTCGGGCTGTGCGTCGCCTCGGGCGTCGTGGCGGCACTGTCGTCGTTCCTGACCAACGAGCAGTTTCTCTCGTGGGGCTGGCGGCTGGCGTTCGTGCTGTCGATCGTGCTGGTTGCGATCGGCATGTACATTCGCCTGAACGTGATGGAAACGCCCGAGTTCGCGAAGGTCAAGCAAAAGGGCGAGCAGATCAAGCTGCCGATCGGCGAAGTGCTCAGCAAGTATCCGGGCAACGTGCTCGCCGGCATGGGCGCGCGTTTCATCGACGGCGTGTTCTTCAACGTGTTCGGCGTGTTTTCGATCGTCTATCTGACGCAGACGCTCAAGGTCGGTCGCACCGATGCCTTGCTCGGCGTAATGGCGGCGGCCGTCGTGATGATGTTCACGATCCCGTTCTTCGGGCATCTCTCGGATCGCGTCGGCCGCACGCGCATCTACTTCTGGGGATCGCTCGTCACCGGCCTCTCCGCGTTCGGCGGCTTCTGGCTGATGAAGCACGGCAGCGACCACACGCTTCTGATCTGGCTCGCGATCGTCATTCCGTTCGGCGTGTTCTATGCATCGGTGTACGGTCCGGAAGCGGCGCTCTTCGCCGAACTGTTCGACGCCAAGGTCCGCTATTCGGGCATCTCGTTCGTCTATCAGTTCTCGGGCATCTTCGCGAGCGGCATCACGCCGATCGTCGCGACCTTCCTGCTGCGCAAGGGCGATGGCGAACCGTGGCTCATCTGCATCTACGTGCTCTTCTCGGCGCTCGTGAGCGCATTGTCGGCAGCGTGGATCGGCAACCGGGGACGCGCGGCGGTGCGGCGTGTCGAATGGGAAACGCGGTAAGCGCACGGCAAACCGCGCGTCCCAGACCGATTACTTCTTCCAGCGCAACGGCCGCCGCAGATGATGCCGCTCCATCCGCACACCCTGCCCCGCGTGCACGAACGCGGGCTCGCCGCCGAGCGAGAGGCCCTCGCGTTCCTCGCGCTCTTCGTCCGCCTCGACGGTCTTCGACGTATCGATGAAGAGCGCGGCGACGAGGCCCACCGCGAGCAGGCAGGCGGAGATCGTGAACGGCACGTTGTAGCTGCCGGTCTCCTGGATCATGTAGCCAAACACCACCGGCGAGATCATGCCCGCCACGCCGAAGCCCGTGTTCATCATGCCGCCCGCGGTGCCCGCGTACTTGCCCGCGATATCGAGCGGCAGGGTCCAGAGCACGGGATTCGTGATCTCCAGGAAGAAGAACGACGCCGACAGGAACAGCACGGCAGTGACCGGATCGGCGGCGGACACCACCGGCACGAGGAACGCGAGCGAGCCGCCCATGCCGACGACGAGCACCGAGCAACGCGCGAACCGCAGCCGTCCGGTCGCCTTGTAGAGCTTGTCGGAGATCACGCCGCCGAGCGTATCGCCGATCACGCCCGCGAGGAGCGGCAACGCGGTGAAGAGCGCGAGTTGCTTCAGGTCGAAGCCGCGCGATTCCTTGAGGTAAGACGGCATCCACGTCAGGTAGACCCACAGCAGCCAGCCATAGCAAAAATCGACGACGGTCACGAGCCACATGCGGCGCACCAGCTTGCGCCACGGCGTGGCGGCGTGCTTCGCGCGGTCGCAGTCGCCCTTGCGATAGCCGATCTCCGCCGTCTCCTCGGGCGTGATGCGGCGATGCTGCTCCGGCGAATTCGTGAAGAAGCACATGTAGAGCACGGTCCACGCGAGGCTCGCGACGCCGAGCATCAAAAACGCGTCGCGCCATCCGCCGAACGCGACGACGGCGAGCACGAGCGGCGGCGTCACCGCGCCGCCCAAGCGCGCGAAGCTGTGCGTGATGCCTTGCGCGAAACCACGCTCGGCGACGGGCATCCAGTACGTGAAGGCACGCGTCGCGGTCGGGAACGCGCCGCCCTCGCCGATGCCGAGCAGAAAGCGCAGCCCGACCAGCATCGCGACGCTGCCGGCGAAACCAGTGGCGAGCGTGGCGACGCCCCAGATCAGCGAGAGGATGGTGAGCACGCGCTTCGGGCCGTACTTGTCCGCGAGCCAGCCGCCGACGATCTGCATCACCGCATACGGATACGCGAACGCCGAGAACACGAGGCCGAGCTGGCCGGAGGTCAGGCCCATCTCCTGCCGGATGATCGGCCCGGCGACCGCGATGTTCACGCGATCGATGTACGAGATGAAATACATCAGGCACATCACCGCGAGGATGATATGGCGCGTTTTAACGCGCCTGGTGTGCTTTTCCATGCTGTCTCCTGTCTCTTTATATATGACGGTCGTGGTCCTGCGCCAAGTTGGCGGATGCGTCTACGTCTGCAACAGCTTCAGCCGCTGGACCTTGCCCGACGGGCCGCGCGGCAGTTCGGTCACGAGGCGAAATTCTTTCGGTGTCTTGTAGCGGCCGAGTTCGCGCAGGCAGTGATCGCGCAGCGTGGCGGCATCGAGCGGATTCGCCCCGCCGGCCTCGCGCGCGACGACGAACGCGACGATCTCCTGTCCGTAGGCCGCATCCGGCACGCCGACCGCCGCCGCCTCCAGCACGCCGGGGTGCCGCAGCAACGCCTCGTCGATCTCGCGCGGCGCGATGTTCTCGCCGCCCTTGATGATCAGTTCCTTCGCGCGGCCGTTGATGTAGTAGTAGCCGTCGGCATCGCGGAAGCCGAGGTCGCCGGTGCGGAGCCACCCGTCGGCGGTGAAGGCCGCGCGCGTCTCCTCGGGCCGCTTGTAGTAGCCGCGCGTCACCTGCTCGCCGCGCAGCACGATCTCGCCGCATTCGTCGGGCGCGCAGTCGCGGCCTTCCACATCGATCACGCGGGCCTCGCCGCCCGACGGCAACCCGATGCTGCCGATGCGGCGCCGCGTCGCGTCGTAGGGATTGCTGAAGGCGGGCGCGGCGGTTTCCGTCATGCCCATCGTCTCGATCACGCCGACGTGAAAGCGCGCCTCGAACGCGCGGTGATGCTCGGCCGGCAGCGCCGCCGACGCGCTGCGGCAAAACCTGAGCGCAGCGAGATCGAAGGCGTCTTGCGGGTCGCGTTCGTCGCGATCGAGCAAATACGCGACGATCGTCGGCACGACGTTGATCCAGGTGCAGCGATGGCGCGCGACGTCGCGCCAGAATGTGCGCGCGGAAAAACGCTCCGCCATCACGACCGAGCCGCCATGAAAAAGCGGCGCGATGAGCGTCACGACGAGGCCGTTGATGTGATAAAGCGGCAGCGACGCGAGCACGCGATCGTCGCCACCCAGCCGATGCTCGGCGGTGATGTTGCGCGCGTTCGCGAGCAGGTTCCGATGCGTGAGCAGCACGCCCTTCGGCGCGCCGGTCGTGCCGGACGTATACATGAGCAGCGCGACGTCGCTTGGTTCGATCGGGGGCTGCTCGGTTTCTACGCTCTCGCCGGCGAAGGCGGGTTGCGCGACTTTGTTCGTTTGCGTTTCGATCACGAGGAGTTCGCGTTCGAACCCTTGCGTGCGCAACTCGGCGAGAGCCGCATCGATCGATTCCCCCGATTCGCGCGACACGAAGATCGCGCGCGTATCCGAGTGCTCGACGATATAGCGCACCTGCGACGGCTGGCACAGCAGGTTCACCGGATTCGCCACGTAGCCGCCGTACATCGCGGCGAGCAGGAGCGTTGCGGTCTGGAGGCCGTTGCCCATGTAGACAGAGATCACGTCGCCGGGGTTGAGCCCCGCATCGGCGAAACTCGTCGCGAGCGTGTCGCATGCGTCGCGCAACTGGCCGAACGTGAGAACCTCGGTGCTGCCGTCTTCCGCCGGGCCGAGCAGAAAGGGCTTGTCGGGGAACTGCCGTGCGCGCTCATCGATCAGCGCGCGGAGGGTTGTCGGCGTGTTCATCGGCCGTACCTCGCGAAAAAGTCGCCGAGCAGGTCGTCGAGTTCGGGCACGCGCTCTTCGACCGGAAACGCGACACGCGTCGTATTCATGTACTGGCGAAAGCCGAGATTCGACGAGAAGTTGTTGCGTCCCCAGGTGCCGCAGCCCATCGAGAGCGAGAACGGCAGACCGTTGTCGAAGTTGCCGCCGGTAGCCAGGCAATGCGCCTGGTTCGCGATCACCCGCGCGACCGGCAAGGTCGTGCCGAGTTGCACGGCCTGCCCCGGATCGCCCGAATGGAGGCCGACCGAATGCCCCGCGCCCATATACGCGTAGATTTGCTGGACGACGCGCGCGGCATCGTCGAAATCGTGCGCGCGGTAGACCGCGAGCACCGGCGCGAGCTTCTCGCCAGAGAACGGATGCTCCGCGCCAAAGCCGCTCTCCTCCACCATCAGGAAGGCCGGCTGACCCGCGGCGATGTCATCGAGCCCGGCGAGCCGCGCGATCTGCGCTGCCGACTTCGCGGTGCACTCGGCGGCGAGCTTGCCGTCGTGCCACATCGCGGCTTGCAGGCGCGCCTTCTGCGCGGCGTCAAGCAGCACGCCGCCGTTCGACGCAAGCGCTTCGAGCATGCGCGCGTAGACAGTCTCCTCGATCACGACGCTGTTTTCCGACGAGCAGCTTGTCGCGTTGTCGAAGGTTTTGGAGCGCGTGATCTTGCGCGCGGCGTCGTCAAGATCAGCCGATGCCGCGACGATCGACGCGACGTTTCCCGCGCCGACGCCGAACGCCGGCGTGCCGCTCGCGTAGGCCATGCGGACGTTCGCCTGCGAGCCGGTCGCGACGACGAGGTCGCACTGGCGCAGCAATTCGGCGGTCGCGGCCTTGCTGATCGGCGGCGGGAGTACTTGCACGAGATCGGCGGCGAGCCCCGCCTTCGCGAGCTGCTCGTGAATGAAGCCGACGAGCAGCGCGCACGACGTGTACCCCTTCGGCGACGGCGCCACGATCACCGCGTTGCCGCACTTCAGCGCGTTGACGATCTTGTTCGCGGGCGTGGCGGCGGGGTTGGTCGAAGGCGTGATCGCCGCGACGACACCAACCGCCCGCGCGATCTCGACAATGCCGGCGGCGTCGTCGCGCGCGATGACGCCGCAGGTCTTCTGTCCGTGCAGGTCGCGCAGCAAGCCGAGCGTCTTGCGATAGTTCTTGCGAAACTTGTCGTCGGCGTTGCCGAGGCTGGTGTCGGCGACGGCGAGTTCCGCCAGACGACGATTGCGCGACGGTTCCATGATGGCCCAGGCGGCGGCGTTCGCGGCGGCATCGAGGGCGTCCTGCCCGGCGAACTGGAAGTCGCGCTGCGCGTGCCGGGCGCGCGCCACGAGTTCGCCGACGACCCGTCCGACGTCGCGCTGCATGGTTTCCGCGGTGGTGGCTTTTACGTTCATACGGTTCGCTCCGTCGCTTGAGAGTTGAAAGTGACTTCAATCTAGCGAGCGGCGCGCGGCGCGCGGTCCCGTTTTCCTGACAATCCCTCACTGCTCGCGCGGGAGTCACGGAATCAGCGAAATTCGGGACTTTCACCGGTCCCGAAAAACGCTAAAGTCGATGCAAACAAAGTCGCAGGAACAAGCGGCGCACACGATGTTCAGGAGACGGAATGTCGGCATCCAATCAATCGAACGCCGCTGCGGTGCGGGCGTTTCGCGTACTCGAGACGCTCGCGGAAGCGGGGCGTCCGCTGTCCATGACAGAACTCGTCGATGCGCTCGGCCTGCCGAAGCAGACGGTGCATCGCATCCTCGTGCAACTGATGGACGCGTACCTCGTGATGCGCGGCGCGGGCGACCGGCTTTATGAATGCTCGCCGCGCGTGCGCTCGCTCGCCGTGAACGTGCTGATGCACGCGGGACCGGCGGCGGCGCGGCATGCGCTGCTGGAGCAGCTCGTCGCGAAGGTCGGCGAGACGTGCAATTTGACGATGCTCGCCGGCAACGACGTGGTGTACGTGGATCGCGTGGAGACGGAGTGGCCGCTGCGCATGCATCTGCAGGCGGGGTCGCACGTGCCGCTGCATTGTTCGGCGAGCGGCAAGCTGCTGCTCAGTTTCCTGCCAAAGGAACGGCGTGAACGCATAATCGATACGCTGCCGCTACGGCCGTATTCGGAACGCACGATCACGGATCGCGAGGTGCTGCGCCGCGAGCTTGCAGCGACACGCCGGCGGCTGCTCGCGATCAACGATCAGGAGCACTTGCAGGGACTGATCGCGATCGCGGTGCCGGTGATGCTCGACCGCAACCGCGCGTGCGCGGCGATCGCGGTACAGGCGCCAGTCGGGCGGGTGTCGATGGACGATCTGCTCGCGTTCGTGCCGGAACTGAGGCAGGTGGCGGCAGAGACGGCGCGGACGTTTCAGATGTGAGCAGGGCCGCTTTTCTTCGAAAGCGGCCCCAGATGGATGCACGGTCTGCGCCGTTACAGCGCGCCCCTTCACCGCCTGACCGGCCGCGCCTCTACTCGCCCCACTCCGAACTCCCCATCTCCTTTCCTCCACCGATTCCTCTGCCAGAACACCACGAGCAGCACCGCCACGCTCGCCACGCCGAACCACAGCGGCTTTCTCTGATCCGGAATGAACGCCATCGCCACGATGATGCTGATCATCCCTGCGATCGCGACCCACGTGAGATACGGAAAGCACCACATCTTCACGCGCAGCTTGCCCGGCGCATCGCGTTCGAGGCGCGCGCGCAGTTTGAGTTGCGACAGCGCGATCAGCAGGTACACGAAAATCGCCACCGTCCCGTACGAGTTGACGAGAAACGCGAACACCGTATCCGGCGAGATATACGACATCACCACCGACACATACCCGAACAGTGTCCCCATCAAAATCGCGCGCACCGGCACGCCGCGCTTGTTCACCTTCGCGAGCGCACGCGGCGCATCGCCACGACGCGTGAGCGCGAACATCATCCGCGACGCCGCGTACAGCCCGGAATTCAACGCCGACAGCACCGCCGTCAGGATGATCGCGTTCATCAGATGTGCGGCGCCCGGAATGCGCATTGCCTCGAGCGCGCTGACGTAGGGCGTCGCCATGCCCGGCGAATTCCACGGCACGATCGCGACGACGAGCAGGATCGAGCCCGCATAGAACACGAGTACGCGCGTGATCACTGAGTTCGTCGCCTTCGCGACTGCGCGCTCCGGCTCGTGCGCCTCGGCGGCCGCGATCGTCACGATCTCCGCGCCGAAATAGAAGCCCGTCGCCGCGACCGCGCCGGAGAGCACCGGCCCGATGCCGTTCGGCATGAAGCCGCCGTTCGCGCTGATCGACGCAAGAGGCAGCGCGGCCTGCCCCGCGCCCGGCCACATGCCGAGCACGAAGAGCGTGCCGACGAACAGGAACACGATGATCGCCGCGACCTTCACCGACGCGAACCAGAACTCGAACTCGCCGTAACTGCCGACGGAGACGAGATTGGTCAGCGTGAGCGTGACAAGCAGCACGAGGCCGATGACCCACGCGGGCACGTCCGGCAGCCAGAACTGGACGAGATGCGCGCCCGCCACGGTCTCCACCGCGACGACGATCACCCAGAAGTACCAGTACATCCAGCCGGTGAGAAACCCGGCCAGCTCGCCCGACTTGCGCCGCTCGCCGAATGCGAGACGCGCGTATTCATAGAACGATCCGACGGCGGGCATCGCCGACGCCATCTCACCCAGCATCCGCATGACGAGAACCACGAGCCCGCCCGTCAGCAGGAACGAGATGATCGCAGCCGGTCCCGCCTGCCTGATCACCACGCCGCTGCCGACGAAGAGCCCTGCCCCGATCACGCCTCCCAGCGCGATCATCGTCATGTGCCGCTGTTTGAGTCCGCACTTCAGTTCGCTTCCGTTGACTGGTTCTTGCATGTGTCGCCTCCATATCCTGATCGGGGCGGCGTCCCGCGTGCGTCGTGAAAAGCCTCGCGACGGGCGCCGCCCATGAGCGCGTGAGTGGCCGGGCGCCGGTGATCGCTCACCGCGTCCGCACCCCGCTTCGTTTTTATAGGGAAGAAGATTCCGGCTGCGCGTGCCTATTTCTTTTCGTCGCGCCTGTAATACAGGTGATAGAGCATCCGCTGCCCGATACGCCTGAACGGCGCGAACATGTGCCCCGGCAGCGGCGACGTGAAGATCGGCAGCGTCTGGTGCGCGCCTCTTCCTGCGATGCGCTCCGCGAGCCGCCGCCCCGCCTGTGACGAATACGATACGCCGTTGCCGCCATAGCCGAGCGCGTAGTACACCGTCTCCTTCGGATCGGGCTGAAAGACGCGCGGCATCATGTCGTGACTGACGTCGACCCAGCCCCACCACGAGTAATCGATCTGGATGCCCTTGAGCGCCGGGAACTTCCGGTGCAGCCCGTTCACGAGCAATTCGAAGTGGCGCTCGTTCGGGGCATCGGCGCCGGTGATCGCGCTGCGGCTGCCGATCTGCACGCGGTTGTCCGGCAGCAGGCGATAGTAGAAACGCAGCGTGCGCGTATCGGTGAGCACCTGTGTCGTGCGGAAATTGCAGGCTTCGAGTTCCGCGGGCGTGAGCGGGCGCGTCACCATCGAATTCGAGAGGATCGGCATGATGCGGCTCTTCAGCGACTCGTGCAGGCCGGGCGCGGTATAGGCGCCCGTCGCGATACCGACGGCCTTCGCGCGCACGATGCCGCCCGGCGTGCGCAGATGATGCACGCCCTTGACCGTCTGCCAGCCGATGACCGGGCTGCCGGGATGAACCTTCGCTCCGCGCTCCCGCGCCATGCGCTGATAGCCGTAGGCGAGCTTGAGCGGATGCACGCCGATTCCTTCCGGTTCGTGCAGCGCGCCCGCCGATTCGGAATCGTTGACGAATTCGCGGCGAAACGTCTCCGCACTGAGCAGTTCGGACGGGTAGCCGAATACGTCTTTCCACAACTTCGACTCGGCGGCGAGCCCCTGCATGATGCGCGGCCGGTGCGCGACGAGAAAATGCCCGCCCGTCTGCGGATCGCAATCGATCTGCGCGACGAGCGACTTGAAGGTGTCAAAGCCTTCGTAGATCTCGTGATGCATTTTGAGCGCGACGTCCTTGCCCCAGCGTTCGATCCACTGCGAGCGCGACAGGCGCCCCGACGCGTTCTGTCCCTGTCCGCCGTTGCGGCTCGTGCAGCCCCAGCTCACCTTGTTCGCTTCGAGCACGACGGCCTTGATGCCGTGCTCGCGCGCGAGAAAGAGCGCGGTGGCCAGCCCCGTGAACCCGCCGCCGATGATCGCGACATCGACGTCCATGTCCTGCGTGACGGGGCCGTCGTCCGGCGGCGGTGTGCCGGCCGTCGCGGCCCAGTAGGTCGGCGCGTACTGCTTGCCTTGGCCGGGGCCCGGCGAGACGAGCGGATCGTAGGTCGGGTCGTAGCGGGTATCGACGCCTGCCTCGCGGGCGAACGGCCCCGACGCGTCCAGATGAATCGCACCGTTTTTCATGGCGAATCTCCCAGGGTTCAGGCGGCTTGCTTCGGACGTTCCTTGCGAAACGCGCGCTTGACCGCGATCAGGCCGTCGCGGAATTCGAACAGGTCGCAGCCTTCGGCCTCGATGCGCCAGCCTTCCGCGTGCGTGCCCGTGAACACCCATTCGGAGACGCCGCGTCCGCCCGCGACGTAGTGCCGGCCGTGGCCCCAGTGCGCATCGGGGAAAGTACGGAAGACGGCTTCGAACGCCGCCTTCACCGCCGCGCGGCCCGTAAAGCGCGCGCCGTGGATCTCGCTGCCGCCGGCGGCATCGAAGATGCAGTCTTCGGTCATGAAGCGCATCAGCGCGTCGGCGTCGTGGCGGTTGAATGCGTCGGAAAAGGCGGCGAGCGTGTCGGCGGTAACGGCGGGCGCCTTCGTGAGCGTTTCGGTCATGCTGTCTCCTGTCAGATGAATCGTGGGCCGCATTCGGTTGCGCATGCGGCCATCTTCATCGACACGTTATCCAGCACTCCCTTCCCTTGGTAGCTCCAGATGCCGGCATTCGCTTGGGCCAGCTTCTCCGACACGGCGCAAAGCCTTGCCGGATCAGGCTTGCGGGCGTTGCGCCCTGACGAGTTCGGCGAGTATCCGCACGCCTTCATCGATCTTTTCCAGCTTGATCGACGAGAAGCCCATGCGAAAGCAGTTGCGCGATTCGCGGCCGGTCATGAAGAACACGTCGCCGAGTTCGATCAGGATGCCGCGCGCTTCCGCTTCCGTCGCGAGACGCCGCGCATCGAGCCACGGCGGCCCTTCCACCCAGCACGACGCGCCGCCCGTGATCGGGACGTGGCGCGCTTCGGGCAAATGCGTATCGAGCGCGGTCATCAGCGCCTGCGCGCGCTCCTTGTACGCGTAAGCGAGACGCCGCAGCAGCGCGTCGTGATGGCCGAGCGACAGAAACGTCGCGAACGCGCGCTGGATATAAGCCGCCGGGTGCCGCACCATCAACCGGCGCAGCGCGCGCAACTCGCGAATCAGCTCGCGCGGCGCCACCACGTAGCCGAGCCGGAGCCCCGGCGCGAAGCTCTTCGAGAGACTGCCGACGTAGATTACGCGATCGGCGGTATCGAGGCTTTTGAGCGCCGGATGCGGCGCGCCGGAAAAGTTGTTCTCGCTCTCGTAATCGTCCTCGATCACGACGAAATCGTGCTCCTGCGCCATGTTCAGCAGCGCGTGGCGGCGTTCGAGCGGCATCGTCGCGGTGGTCGGGCACTGATGGCTCGGCGTCACGTAGACGTAGTCGCATTGCGCGAGCAGCGCGCGGTCTTCCAGCGGCCGCACGCCGCCGCCGTCGACGGGCAGCGGCAACAGCGGCGCATCGCAGTTCTCGAAGATGTTGCGCGCGTCCGGATAGCCGGGATTTTCGAAGCCGATCGTCGTGCGCTCGTTCGCGAGCAAATCGCCGATCAGATACAGCGCCTGCTGCGCGCCAATCGTGATCACGATCTCGTCGGGCATCGCGAACACGCCGCGCCGCGGCAGCACGCGCGTGCGGATCTGCTGGACGAGCGTGTCGTCGTCGCGTTCGATCAGGTCCGGCGCCCAGTTGCGGATTTCCATCACCGAAAGCGCCTTCATGCAGCACTCGCGCCAGTCGCTCGTCGGAAAGAGCGCCTGATCGAACTGGCCGTAGATGAATGGAAACTCGTGTTTCTGCCAGTTCGCGGGCTTCACGATGTTGCGCTGCGCGGACGGCGCGCGACGCATGCGCGCGCCCCAGTCGGGCCGCGCGAGCGCTCCGGCCTCCGACACCTCCGACGGCATGAAGCCATGCTGCCCTTCGAGCATCGCCGGGTTGACGAAATGCCCGCTGCGCTCGCGCGAAATCAGATAGCCCTCTTCCACGAGCTGCTGATACGCGAGCACCACCGTATTGCGGGCCACGCTCAACTGGTCGGCCAGTTCGCGGCTCGACGGCAAGGCGGCATCGGCGGGAATCTGGCCGTCGAGGATCGCGGCGACCAGCATCTGGCGGATCTGCGCCTGCAGGCTGATGGTCGACTCATTCGGGCGCTGGAACCGCTGTGTCCACATTGCCGAAGACATCCGGCTTGCCATGCTTCCTCCTTGGTTGACTCAAAACATCGCGCGGCACATTGTGCAACGCGCAACGACGCGTGCGTGAGACCAGCCGAATGTGGACTCAACGATCGGGCGCGTCTGGTACTAACTGGCCCAATTTTTAGATGACGATACTCGAATCGACACTGCATCGGCGATCGGGGCAAGCCCGGCCGGTCTCCGAGAAGCCCGCGTGTCCGCCACGTGAAGCCCGTCCTGGAGACCCGACATGCAAGACCTTAAGCGACCAAAATTGCCTTTGCGGCTCGTCCGCGCGATGCAACGCATCATCGTTTCGTGCGCCGCCGCGCTCGTGCTCAACCCCGCGCACGCCGCCGACAAGGAAGTGACGATCGCGTACCAGCAGATCGTCGATCCGTGGATCGTCGCGATCGCCAACGGGTCGATCGAGAAGGCGACGGGCTACAAGATCAACTGGCGCCAGTTCGAATCCGGCGCGAAGGTAGCCACCGCGATGGCCTCGGGCGACGTGAAGGTCGGCGTGATCGGGTCGAGCCCGCTCGCCGCCGCCGTGAGCCAGGGGCTCGACCTGCAACTCGTCTGGATCCTCGACAACATCAACCAGGCCGAGGCGATGGTCGTGCGCAACGGCGCCAACGTGTCGAAGGCCGCCGACCTGAAGGGCAAGACGATCGGCGTGCCGTTCGTGTCCACGACCCACTATCACACGATGTTCGCGCTGCAGCACTGGGGCGTCGATCCGTCGCAGGTGAAGATTCTCAACATGCAGCCGAACCAGATCGTGGCGGCGTGGGAGCGCGGCGACATCGACGCCGCCTACGTGTGGAATCCCGCGCTCGCCGAACTGAAGAAGAGCGGCAAGGTGCTCGTCACGTCGGGCGATCTGTCGAAGCTGGGCAAGCCGACGTTCGACGGCATCGCGGTCGATCGTCAATGGGGCGAGGACAACAAGGAGTTCATGGCGAAGTTCGTGAAGGCGATCGCCGATGCCGACGAGCAGTATCGACGCAATCCAGCGCAATGGAGCGCGAGTTCGCCGCAGGCCGCGGCGATCGCGAAGATGATCGGCGGCACGCCCGCCGACGTGCCCGATTCGCTCTCGCTCTACGCGTACCCGACGCTCGCCGACCAGGCTTCGCCGCAGTGGCTCGGCGGCGGCGCGACGAGCCGCGCGGCGCTCGCGCTGAAGGACACGTCGGGCTTCCTCAAGGAGCAGAAGCGTATTGGCACGATCGCACCCGACTACGCGAAGTTCGTGACGCCCGCTTACGCGGACGCCGCCCTCAAACTCAAGTAAGCGTCGGCCGGCCAAATCAGGAGGATGCATGGAAAGCATGAAAGTGAAGGACGTGAGCGTCGTGTTCCCCGGCCGCCGGGCGGGCGAGCGAGTCCACGCGCTCGACAACATCAACCTGACGATCGATTCGGGCGACTTCGTCGTCGCGCTCGGCGCCTCGGGTTGCGGCAAGACCACGCTGCTCTCGTTGATGGCGGGTTTCATCGCGCCGAGTTCGGGCGAACTGCTGCTCGGCGGCGAGCCGGTGGCGGGACCGGGCGCGGATCGCGGCGTCGTGTTCCAGAAGCACGCGCTGCTGCCGTGGCTCAACGTGATCGACAACGCTGAGTTCGGCCTCAAGTTGCAGGGCGTCCCGAAGGCGAAGCGGCAGGAGATCGCGGCGCGCAATCTCGCGCTCGTCGGCCTGCAGGATTTTCACAGGCACATGATCTACCAGCTCTCGGGTGGCATGCAGCAGCGCGTGGGCATCGCTCGCGCGCTCACCTGCGACCCGGCGATGCTGCTGATGGACGAGCCGATGGCCGCGCTCGACGCTCTCACGCGCGAAACCATTCAGGAACTCCTGCTCGACGTGTGGACAAAGACCAACAAGATGTTTTTCTTCATCACGCATAGCGTCGAGGAGGCGCTTTTTCTGGCGAGCCGGCTGATCGTCATGTCGCCGCGTCCCGGGCGCATCACGCATACCTACGAACTCGATTTCAACCGGCGCTTTCTCGCGACACGCGATGCGCGTGCCGTCAAGTCGAGCCCCGATTTCATCGAGATGCGCGAGCGCGTGCTCGGCATCATCTACGGCGACGAGAAGTCGCAGGCCACACGCGAAGAGGTCTCGCATGTCTGATTCCAAAGCGATTCACGCGCCCTTTCACGCCCGCGAACCCGTGTCCTCCGATAGCGCCGCCCCGCCGCCGCGCACGCCGCGCCGCCGCTCGCGCATCCTCGCAAAGAAGCCCGTCAAGCCTGGCGATGCGTTCGGCGTGCCGGGTCACGGCAGCAGTCTGATGACAAGCTTCGTCACGATCGTCGCGATGATCGGAATCTGGTTCGCGGTGACGAACCTGCATCTGATCAAGCCGCTCTTCCTGCCTTCGCCGCAGGCGGTGTACGCGAAGTTCCTCGTCGTCGCCACCGATGGCTTCGCCAACTCGACCCTCGCACAGCACACCGGCGTAAGCCTGTTGCGCGTGTTCGGCGCGTTCGCGCTCGCCTGCCTCACGGCGATTCCGGTCGGCGTGATGATGGGCGTGTCGAGGATCGCGCGCGGCGCATTCGATCCGCCGATCGAGTTCTATCGACCGCTGCCGCCGCTCGCTTACTTGCCGCTCATCATTATCTGGTTTGGTATCGGTGAGTTCTCGAAAGTGCTGCTGATCTACCTCGCGATCTTCGCGCCGCTCGCAATCGCCGCGCGCGCCGGCGTGCGGTCCGTGTCGATCGAGCAGATTCACGCGGCGTATTCGATGGGCGCATCGCGCACGCAGGTGGTCTTTCACGTCATCATGAAGTCGGCGCTGCCGGAGATCTTCACGGGGATGCGGATCGGCATCGGCGTCGGCTGGACGACGCTCGTCGCGGCGGAGATGGTCGCGTCGTCGAGCGGGCTCGGCTTCATGGTGCTCAACGCGGCCGAATTCCTCGCGAGCGACGTCGTGATCATGGGCATCATCGTGATCGGCTTCTTTGCGCTCTGTTTCGATGCGCTGATGCGTTATGTCGAACGCGTGCTCGTGCCTTGGAAGGGCCACGTATGACGCGACCACGAAGGTCCGATGCCGCTCGCGGTCCCGCTGTGCCACAATCGGACCCTTCCTGAATCACGACACAGCGGGGGCACCCATGAGTGCGAAAACGACTTATCTGGTCAGCATCTTCATCGGTGCCCCAACAGAGCAGCACAGAAAAATCAAGGACATCGCCGCGCACGTTTCCGGCGGCGATTACGAATTCCTGCATCTGCATCAAATGGGCGCGTTCCTTGTGCTCAACACCGACAAGGGCGCGAAGGACCTGTCGAAAGCGTTTGCGCCTGCCACGGCATCGGACGACCGGTTATTCATCTGCGAAATCGGCCAGGACTGGCAGGCGCTCGGCTTGAACAAGGCGAGCTTCTGGCTGCAGAACCATCTGGCGACGAAGACACAGACGCCCGCCGCGAGAAAAGGCAATCCATTCGGTGACGATTGATGCCGCAGGAACCTATAGTTAAGTCTGTCCTCACCAGGATCGACGGGGCGACTACGATGTCGAGCGACTGGAAGCTTCGCGTCAGACTGTTTGTCCAGCGGTTCTGGCAGCCGACCAGCGCCTGCATGACGTGCATGCCGGGCAGTTGGGGCAACATCCTGAGCCTCGCCCACTGGACGACCGCCGTTCAGACGGGCCTTCTCACCGGCATCCTCGCCGTTCTTCTGACGTTCACGCCGGCGGCACGGCTCTACTCCAATCGATACGGCAATGCGCTCCTCGTCGGCCTCCTGACGATGCTCGGCGACGCCTTTTCGCACGTAAATCACTACGGCTTTCCGTTCGCCGAGGCCATTGTGACGGGCATGATTTCCGCACTCATCACGCTGGTCGCCTCCTGGCTCTTCGAAGACCGCGCCCGACGGCTCCGCGCCGCGTGGACACGCATGTCCGGCCATTGACTTGCATTCTGTATCGATTGATATAGAATGCGTTCTGTATCGACCGATACAGAACTGGAGCAGGGTATGGCCCGACCCCGAAATTTCGACGAAGACCAAGTACTCGAAGCAGCCGGCGACGCGTTCTGGGCGAACGGCTACGAAGGCACGTCCACGCGCGATCTCGTGACGTGCACCGGGCTTTCACAGCCGAGCCTGTACAACGCGTTCGGCGACAAGCGCGGGCTCTTTCGACGCGCGCTCGAGCACTATCTCGACCGCACGCTGCGCGAGCGCATCGCGCGGCTGGAGTCGAGGCTCCCGCCCGGTCAGGCGATCGCGGCGTTTTTCGGCGAGATCATCGACCGGTCTGTCGCGGACAAGCATCAGCGCGGCTGCATGCTGGTGAACGCCGCGCTCGAATCCACACCGCAAGACGACGAGTTCCGCCAGGCGATCGCGGCCGAACTCTACGTCCTGCGCGCTTTCTTCGAGCGATGCGCCGCAGCCGGCCAGCAAAACGGCGACATCGAACCGATTCAACCGCCCGGCGCCGCTGCCACGCATCTGCTGGCCCTTCTGCTCGGCGTGCGCGTGCTCGCGCGCGTCGATCCGAAGCGCGAGCTGTTGAGCGGCGCCGTCGCCCCGGCGCTCGCGATGCTCGGCCTGCCCGCGCTGCCGCCCGAGGGCAGCATCCACTGAGATTCGCCGGTTAAGCCGGCAGCAAGCCCGCCGTCCAGATCACGGCGTGGCTCGACTCGTCCATTCGACTCGTGCGCGACAGGCGCGCAGGTTCAAAAGGAGCACAGCATGTCCGACGACGCATCCGCCCTCCCTATCAACCCCGCATCGCTCGACGTTCGCTCGCTCTACGCGATGTTCGCGGGCCTGTGCGCGAGCCTCGTCGCGATCGGGCTCGCGCGCTTCGCCTACACGCCGCTGATTCCGCCGCTGATTCAGGCGCACTGGTTCACGTCGTCGCAAGCGGTGACGCTCGGCGCCGCGAACTTCGCCGGCTATCTCGCGGGCGCGCTGCTCGGCCGGCCGATCGCGTCGGCGTTGTCGAACCGCGTCGCGCTGCGGCTCCTCATGCTGATGGCGACCGCCGCGTTCTTCGCGTGCGCGTTTCCGCTTTCGGTGTCGTGGTTCTTCGCGTGGCGATTCGCGTCCGGGCTTTCGGGCGGCGCGATCATGGTCCTCGTCGCCACCACCGTCCTGCCGCACATTCCGCCCGCGCGCCGTGGATTCGCGAGCGGCATGATCTTCCTCGGCCTGGGGCTTGGCATTGCGGCATCGGGGACCATCATCCCGAAGCTGCTCCAGTTCGGGTTGCAGGACACATGGATCGGTCTCGGCGTGCTGTCGCTCGTGCTTTCGGTGGCGAGCTGGTTCGGCTGGCCAGCCGCCACGCCGTCGGCGCCCTTGGCAAAGGCAGCGCCGCACGCGGTTCGCCCCAACGGCGTTGCGCTGCGCGTGCTCTACGCACAATACGCGGCCAACGCGCTCGGCCTCGTGCCGGCGATGATCCTGCTTGTCGACTATGTCGCGCGCGGTTTGGGACGCGGCGCCGGAGTCGGCGCGGGCTACTGGGTGCTGTACGGGATCGCCGCGATCTTCGGGCCGGTCATCCTTGGCAATGTCGCGGACCGCATCGGTTTCGGCGCGGCGTATCGGTTCGGACTCGCGTTGCAGGCGGTCGCCGTCGCGATGCTCGCGCTGTCCGGCAATCCGGTAACGCTCGGAATCGCGACGGTGATACTCGGCATCTTCACGCCGGGAATCGTGCCGCTCGTGCTCGGGCGCATCCATGAACTCGTGCCGCACGATCACGTCGAGCAGCGCGCGGCGTGGAGCCGGGCGACGACGGCCTTCGCGCTCTTTCAGGCAGTCGGCGGATATGGCTATTCGTTTCTCTTCGCGCACACGAACAACGATTATTCGCTGATCTTCTGGTTCGGCGCGACGGCGCTATCGCTGGCGTTCGTCGTCGATATCCTGAGCGGACGCAATGCCGCTAACAAGCCGGCGACGAACTGAGGGCTTATTTACTTCTTGTCGAAGGTGACGAGCTTCTTGTCCTTCGCATCGGCGACGAAGATCGCGAGAAGCTTCGCCGGCTCGGTATCGCTCGCGTTTTCGCTCACCGTGTGGTGCGCGCCGGGCTTCTCGATCCAGTGTTCGCCCGCGTGGAAAACGCGTGTTTCGCCGTCGTTGACCTGGCTGCGGATCGCGCCTGAGAGCACGTAGGCAACCACGAACGCCTGACCGTGCCGATGCGGGTCCGACTTGCCGCCGGGCGCGTAATCGACGACCAAAGCCGTCATCGTCTTGCCCGGCACATTGGGCATCGCCTCGACGAATGCGGGCGTGATGGTTTCGCGTCCGGCAGCGTCGCCGTGGGCGTAAGCCGGGGCAACCGAAGCGATGGCGAGCGCAGCGGCTGCGAGGATGTGCGTGAGTTTCATGATCGAATTCCCAAGATGGTGTTAGCAAGGCGTCAAGACGCCGCGAGTTCTTCCTGCATCGTCAACGACACCTCTGCCCAGCGCGCCGCCACCGCCGACAACTCACCACGCGCGCGTTCGAGCGCTTCCGTGCGGGCTTGCTGGTCGGAGAACTGGAGCGGCTGCGCATCGACGAAGGTTGGGTTCGCCACGCCGAGAAAGCCGAACGCGGCCTTGAGCGACGGCGTGAGCGCATCCATCGACGAGAACGGCGTGCCGGGGCGCAGGTCCGCGCCGCGGCTCGTGATGAACAGCACTTTCTGGCGTCCGAGCTGCCCATCGATACGGCCGTCCGCCGTGTTCACGTAGGTGAGTCCGGTGCGCGTGATGCTGTCGACGAACGCCTTGAACGCGGAGGGCATCGACCAGTTGTACATCGGCATCGCGAGGACAAGCGCGTCGGCGTCGAGCAGGCGTTGGCACAGTGCATCCGATGCGGCCAACGTGTCCTTCATGGCTTGCGTGCGCTCGCTCGCCTGCGTGTAGGTGGCGATGGCGAACGCCTCGGTCACGTGCGGCGGCGTATTCACGGCGACGTCGAGATAATCGAGATCGACGTCCACGCCTTCCTCGCGCAATTGTTCGATGAAGAAGCGGCTCAACGCCCGCGAATTGGACCGTTCGCGCTTGGCGCTCGCATCCACATGCATGATTTTCATGACTTCTCTCCTACGTGTGTTGATCGATGAAGAGAAGATTAAAACGTCGACTGGCTGTTTGAAATAGCCGTTTTTGTCCAATTCAAGGTGACCAGTCCCGTTCAACAAGAGCCACACAATCAAATCTTGACAATATCTGATTTTGCAGATACTGTTCGCTTCATCAACGGAGCGAGACATGGATCACTACACCTCAGAGAGCTTCAGGCTGACGCAGAGCATCGGATTTGCTATCGGCAAGGCGCGCAACCTTCTCGTTGCGGAAATCGATGCTGCGCTGAAAGACCTCGGCATCACCACGCAGCAGATGGGCATTCTTTTGTCGATGCGGCACGGTGAGGCGACGACGCCGTTCGAGTTGTCGAAACTGCTCGGTATCGATACGGGTCTGATGACGCGCATGCTCGACAAGCTGGAAGACAAGGGTTTGCTTGAACGCTCCCGCAGCCTGGAAGACCGTCGGGTGGTCAATCTGAAGCTGACGGAACAGGGCGAGGCAGTCGCGGCGCATGTGCCGGAGATCGTTCCGATGGTGCTCAACGCGCGCGTCAGGAACTTCACGAAGAGCGAGTTCAAGGAACTGAACCGGCTGCTGCGCAAGTTTCTCGAAGACTGAGCGGACCCCAACCCAATCGCTCTCATTTTTTTGTTCAATTATCTGACAGGTCAGAAAATGAAATATCAACCAAATTCAGGCGGAACGGGTTCGCGGCTCGCCAGGGCAAGCGTCACGCTGATCTTCGCGGCGGTTTTGTCGGCGTGCGCGAACTACGCCGGAATTCACAGCGACAAGGACATGGCGCAGCCGCAGTCGTACGCCACGCAACAAAGCCTGCCTGCCGAAGCCGGTCATTGGCCCGCTGCCGACTGGGCCGAGCAGTTCGGCGACGCGCAACTGAAAGCGCTCCTCGACGAAGCGCTCAAGAGCAGCCCGACGCTCGAACAGGCGCGCTCGCGGGTCGCGGCGGCGGCAGCCTACAGCGAGACCGCGAAGGCGAACACGCTGCCGCAGGTCGGCGCGTCGTATTCGTACTCGCGCCAGCAGTATTCGTCGAATGCGCTCGTGCCGCCGCCTTACGCCGGATCGTGGCAGTCGGAGAACAAGGCGCTCGTCTCGGCTTCCTACGATCTCGACCTGTGGGGCAAGAACCGCGAGGCGCTCAAGGCCGCGCTGTCGCAGTTGCAGGCGAGCCAGGCCGATGCCGAAGTCGTCAGGCTCACGCTCGACGAAACCATCGCCCGTGCCTATAACCAGCTCGCGCGGCTCTACGCGCTGCGCGACATCGCGCAGCAGGAGATCGCCCAGCGCGAGACGATCGACCGCATCACGGCGGGCCGCATCGCGACCGGGCTCGACACGGAAGTCGAGCGCAAGACCGCGCAGGCGAATCTCGCGACGAGCCGCGCGTCGCTCGCGGCGCTCGACGGCAGCATCGTCACAACGCGCTATCAGCTCGCGGCACTGCTCGGCGCGGGACCGGACCGGGGGCTCGCGATCGCGCGGCCGGCGCTCGGCATCGGCGACGAAGTGCGTCTGCCTGACAACCTCCCCGCCGATCTCGTGAGCCGCCGCCCGGACATCGTGGCCGCGCGCTGGCGCGTCGATTCGATGACGCACGAAGTGAAGGAAGCGAAGGCCGAGTTCTATCCGGACATCAACCTGAGCGCGGCGATTGGACTCGATGCATTCGGCTTCGGGCGGCTTCTGACGGCGGCGAGCCGCACGATGTCGGCGGGCCCGGCGATTCATCTGCCGATCTTCGACGGCGGCGCCCTGCGCGCGCAGTTGAAGGGCCGCTACGCCGAGTTCGACTACGCGGTCGCCACCTATGACCAGACGCTCGTGACCGCGCTCTCCGAAGTCGCGACCAAGCTCGCGCAAATCCGCTCGACCGACGCGCAACTCGCCGATGCACAGACCGCGCAGTCAGCCGCGCGCCGCGCCGAGGAACTCGCGCTCGTGCAATACAAAGCGGGCCTCACGAACCAGTTGACCGTCCTCAACGCCGAGACGAACGCGCTCGCGGCGGACCAGTCGGTCGCGAATCTGAAGATGAATCGCCGCGACCAGCAGATCGCGCTCGCGGCGGCACTCGGCGGCGGCTACACCGATTCCGCCGATAGCGATACCCAAGCCCACCCCGTCGTCGCCGCGCGCTGACGCGGACACACTCCAGGAGCCATGAAATGAGCGACACGATCACCACCGCGCGGACGGCGGCGGACCAGCCGGCCGAGACGCCAGCGCAAACTAAAAAACCGGGCAAACGCAAACTGCTGCTCTCGCTGCTGACGGCGGCCATCGTCGTGGCGGGTGCGGGCTACGGCACCTACTACTACACGACGGGACGCTTCCATGAGGAAACCGACGACGCCTACGTCAGCGGCAATCTCGTGCAACTGACGCCGCAAGTGAGCGGCACGGTGATCGCGGTGAACGCCGACGATACGCAGATCGTCAAGGAAGGCGCGCCGCTTGTGACGCTCGACGCCGCTGACGCCAAAGTGGCGCTCTCCAACGCGGAAGCCACGCTCGGCCAGACGGTGCGGCAAGTGAGCAGCCTCTACGTCAACAACGAGTTTTACGCGGCGACCGTCGCGCAGCGCCAGTCCGACCTCGCGCGCGCCAACGACGACCTGAAGCGCCGCCAGGCGGTCGCGGGCACGGGCGCGGTATCGGGCGAAGACATCGCCCACGCGCGCGATGCCGTGAGTTCCGCGCAGGCCGCGCTCGATGCCGTGCGCCAGCAGTCCGAAGCCAATCACGCGCTGACCGACCGCACGTCGATCGAACAGCATCCGAACGTGCAGGCGGCGGCATCGAAGGTGCGCGACGCGTATCTGAGCTATGCGCGCAACACGCTTCCCGCGCCGGTGACCGGTTACGTGGCGCGCCGCTCGGTGCAAGTCGGCCAGCGCGTCGCGCCCGGCACGCCGCTGATGGCGATCGTGCCGCTCGACGGCGTCTGGGTCGATGCGAACTTCAAGGAAGTGCAGCTCGCGCACATGCGCATCGGCCAGCCGGTAACGCTCGTCGCCGACGTGTACGGCTCGAAGGTGAAGTACCACGGGCATGTCGAGGGCTTCTCGGCGGGCACGGGCGCGGCCTTCGCCGTGCTGCCTGCACAGAACGCGACGGGCAACTGGATCAAGGTCGTGCAGCGGCTGCCGGTGCGCATCCGGCTGGATCAGCGCGAACTGGACGCGCATCCGTTGCGCATCGGCTTGTCGATGGTGGCGGAAGTCGAAACGCGCGACACGTCCGGCACGCAGCTCGGCGCTGCAACCACGACGTCTTATCGCACGGACGTGTTCAGCAAATACGGCGACGAAGCGGATGCCGAGATCGCGAAGATCATCGGGCAGAACATGCCGGCGGCGCGCACGGTCGCGGCAACGGCGAAACGCAGCGCGGGTTGATTTTTTTTGCGCAAATATCTGACACGTCAGTCATAGACACTTCAGGTGATTCCGATGAATCCAGTTTCTTCTCCCGCACCGCTCACCGGCGGCAAGCTCGTGCTTGCCACTCTTGCGGTCGCGCTCGCCACTTTCATGAACGTGCTGGATTCGTCGATCGCGAACGTCGCGATTCCGACGATCGCCGGCAATCTCGGCGTCTCCATCGATGAAGGCACGTGGGTCATCACGCTCTTCGCCGCGGCGAACGCGATCGCGATTCCACTGACCGGCTGGCTCACGCAGCGCGTCGGGCAGATCAAGCTGTTCGTCTGGGCGATCCTGCTTTTCGTGTTGTCGTCGTGGCTGTGCGGCATCGCGCCGAACCTGCCCGTGCTGCTCGTCGCGCGGATTCTGCAGGGCGCCGTCGCGGGTCCGCTGATTCCGCTTTCGCAGGCGATCCTGCTCGGCTCGTATCCGAAGGAAAAGAGCTCGCACGCGCTGGCGCTGTGGGCGATGACGGCGACCGTCGGCCCGATCGCCGGTCCGGCGCTCGGCGGCTGGATCACCGATAGCTACTCGTGGTCGTGGATCTTCTACATCAATATCCCGGTCGGACTGTTTGCCGCGGGCGTCACGTGGGCGATCTATCGCGATCGCGAAACGCCGGTGAAGCGCATTCCAATCGACAAGGTCGGACTGATCTCGCTCATCGCGTGGGTCGGCTCGCTGCAGATCATGCTCGACAAGGGCAAGGACCTCGACTGGTTCAACTCGCCGGTGATCGTGGCGCTCGGCGTGTTCGCGCTCGTGAGTTTCGCGTTCTTCCTGATCTGGGAGTTGACCGAGAAGAACCCCGTGATCGACATTACGCTCTTCAAGGGGCGCAATTTTCTGGGCGGGACCGTGGCGATTTCCGTCGCGTATGCGGTGTTCTTCTCCAATCTCGTGCTGCTGCCCCAATGGATGCAGCAGTATCTGAACTACCGTTCGGTTGATGCCGGGCTCGTCACCGCGCCGCTCGGCATCTTCGCGGTGATCCTCGCACCCGTGATGGGCAAGATCATGCCGAAGTCCGATGCCCGCGTGCTCGCGACGCTCGCGTTCATCGGCTTCGCGGGCGTCTTCCTCATGCGCTCGCACTACACGACGGGCGTCGATACATGGACGCTCGTCATCCCCACGCTGCTGCAGGGCATTCCGATGGCGCTTTTCTTCGTGCCGCTCACCGCGATCATCCTGTCGGGCTTGCCGCCGGGGAAGATTCCGGCGGCGGCGGGCCTTTCGAACTTCGTGCGGGTGTTCGCGGGCGCCGTGGGCACCTCGCTCGCGAGCACCGGCTGGAACGACCGCACGATCCTCCATCATTCGCAACTCGTCGATCAGGCGAGCGTGCATAACCCGGCTTTCGTCGAATCTTTAAGTTCGCTGCAAGGAGCGCTGGGCGGGGGCACGCCGCAAGCGCTTGCGTTCTTCGAGCGCTCTCTCAATGCGCAGGCCGCCATGCTCGGGCTGAACGATATCTTCTGGCTCTCGGCGGTGATCTTCATCGCGATCATTCCGCTCATCTGGCTTACAAAACCGAGCAAGGGCGCGGGCGCCGGGGCGGCCGGCGCGGGCGGGCATTGAGTCGCGTGCGAATCGAAAAGCGAACGTGCAGCGGCGAAAGATCGTGAACGTTTGCTCGCCGATACTGAACGCATATAACCCGGAGACCGATCATGAGCGCCGTAAGAACAGTACATGTCCGATGTGGCTACGTTGCGGTTTGTCTCGTAATCGGCGCGGTCTGCGCGTTGGCGACGATGGACTATGGCAAGACCATCGATAAGCTGAACGTCGATACGCAATTGCCGCTGGAGCGTCTTGCCGTGGATAGCGAACATGACGCTACGCTCAACACCGTTCATGCGGATGCCACTGTGCGAGGCATGCCATGATCGATACACGCCGGCTCGTCTGGGAACACAATGCCGAAAGCTGGTCGGTGATAGTAGATGGAAAGCGCCTGGCGAATGATCGCTCGCTCAAATCCGCGATCGATGCCGCGTATTCAATGACACGCGCATAAGGAGGCTTACAGCACCTTGACGCGTGTAACAAACAACAAACGAGATCGGAGATTGCCCCCGATCTCGCGCCGTATCAATACGGAATATCGTTGCGTCCCGGCTTTTGCGGCTTCGACACGACGAACGGTGCGTCCGTGGACAACTCGACGCGCATCTCGCCGATCGCGATCACCTGGCCTTTCGGCGCCGTGGTGCCATCGACCCGCACGAGCGAGATCACGTGCTCGCGCGAAGCCTTGACACGCCCTTTGACGAGCGCGGCCGTTGCCGGATATTCGAGCGTGACCGAGCCGTGATGCGCGGCGCTCGCGATCTCGAAAGCCCCCAGCGTTCCGATGTAATACTTCGACCCGACTGCATCGATATCCGCGTTGTCCGGCAGATCCATATAGACGTTGTAGAAATAACCGCCCATTGCTCCCGCAGCCGAAATCGCGAGTTTGTCGAACACGACCTTTACCGACCTGTAGCGCTTGGTCGCTTTCTGGGCATTCGTGGTTGCCGCCGGGGCCACGGTGGAATCACTGGCGGTGGAGTTGGTGGTCGAGGTCGTCGCTACGACATCCGGAAAGTCCGAGGTGGTCGCCGAAATCACGTTGTCGATCGTCTGGACCGAGGCCGCTTCGGCCGTGACGAGCACACTGACCGACTGCGTCCCCAGCGCGACGTTCTTGACGCCACCGATCGAACGTGTATCGGCGCTGATATCGGTCGCCGGCACCGCGGTGTAACTCGTCACGACAGGCGGCCGTTTCAGGGCTCGCGAGGTGCTGGCCTGCACCCGGATGATGCGGCCAACCTGCACTTGCGGCGGCAGCACCAGCGGTCGGGTCGCGTTCGCATAATCGTAAGCGGTTCTGTAAGGCGCCGTCGTGCCCGACCTGCGCGGCGAGTACGTCTGTACCTTCGGCATCGTCATGCCGGGCGCGTACACAAACGGCTCGGGGCCAGTCGTCGTCCAGTAGGGCGAAGTCGATACCGGCATCGTCCGGCCGTCGGGCAGCGCCCAGGCATGCCACAGCCGGTCGACGTTGCAATGGTGAAGGTAGAAGATCGGATCGGTCGGCGACGTCATCTGCGACATCACGTTGCCAATAATGTTATGAATCGGATTGTGCGGACGCGTTTCGAAACGCTCCTCGAACGAATTGACCGTGCCGCGCTGGAAGTTCACCGTCGAGGCTTGAAATGGTGTCAGGTCGAGCGCGCTATAGACGTTCGTGTTCACGCGGGGAACATACAGCGGATTACCGCTCGCGGTATCGGTGAATTCAGCCGGCATGGTGGGATACGTATACCAATCCCAATACGGCAGCGTCAGATACGAATCACCCGAAATCAGCTTCAACTGGCGCTCGAAATACCACATATAGCCCCGATGCCAGGCAAGAAAATACGGCAGCTTATGGGGACAATAATTGACGTGCACGTTGACCCAATACAGCCAGGAGTTCGGGTCGGACGCATTGGTGTTGGCGCGCATCGTCGCAATCGCGTTCAAAAAGGATGCGTACTGAGACGTCAGCTTGAATTGCTGCCACTCCACACGTATCGGGTTCCCCGTTTGGCCAAAGCTCGGTAGCGCTGCGAGAGACAGTGCCGAGGCGGCTCCCCCCAGAAACGTTCGTCGGTCAAGTTTTAAATGGCTCATGAAATTTCTCCAGTAGTAGCCCTGGTCAATCGATGAATGCAGGTGAACACCCTGAAAACGCGGTGTTTTTTGATCGTGGCGATGTTATTGGCTATGGCGCAGGCGAAGTCGCCGCCTGGCTCGGTGGATAACGATTGCGCAAACGCGCAACACGAGAGTTGATCGGTTCGCGAGACTAAAGGTCGTCTCGGCCGCGAAGTTGATAAGGAAATCTACTTCAAGCGGCGCCAATATTAACGTGCGCTGTCGCACATGTTTTGTAGGATAATCTGACGAAATAATTCGGGCCACTGCGCTTTTGAAATAAACCCTGACAGGAGTTGATTCACTTACGTTATTTACCGCCGTCGCGGGTTAAGAAGGCGGATTGAAGCGGGGCTAAACGGCCATTACAGCGTGGATCGAAGGGTTAACGAAACACGGGTCCCCCAGCCTGCAATTTTCCATAGTGGATTGTCCGTGAGGACGGTACGCAACACTCTTTTCGAATTGCCTTACGATTACGATTTCGGACGCGCTGCGAGCGGAATTTGATTTCGATCAAATCGCCGTTTCGAGTCAGACCCCCGTTCAGGAACTTGCTTTAATTCGCGATAGAGGAAAATTTTCAGATTTGTTTAAAGCGAGTTTAGCGGCGCTTTAAATCGACACTCGTCGAGTGAAATTCGAGCGGAAACGGCAAGGCGCCGCGCAACGTCGAGGCGACCACGAATACGTGCAGTGCATCAAGATGGACGACGCGCGCCGATAGCGACGCGCGTGCAGCAATCAATGCTCGGTCTGCCACCTCAGAACCGGATGCGTTCCGCCGGCCGGTATCACCCAGACGCCGGTGTCTCCGAAGTTCCACGTCGGGCCGAAACTGGTGACGGAACTCATTTGCGCCGTCGTGAGACCGTTCGCCGCTGGAACCGCCGTACCTTCATACACGCCGTTCGTGCGGCCGGTTGTTTGCGTGTCCCAGTACACGTCGCTGCCGATCGTGCCCGTGTTGTAGCGCGTAATACCACCGACCGAAGGCGGCACGCCCGGCGCAATCGACGTCGACGCGAACGATTCGGTGATCGTCCCGTTGTTGAAGTCGACGAGCCCGCCCGTGCCGAGCCCGCCCGCCGAGCCCGACGCATACGACTGCCGGATCGTGCCCTCGTTCACGCCGACCAGACCGCCCGCGCCCGCTTGCGCGCCGCCGTTGACCGAACCCGTCGCGTAAGACTGGGTGATGAGGCCGTTGTTCGTCGCGACGAGGCCGCCCAGTTCGCCCGAACCGCTGACCGTGGCGCCGCTGCCCGAGCGTTCGATGGTGCCGTTGTTGATACCGACGAGACCGCCCGCGCCTGCACCGGAGAAAGCGTTGACCGGCGACACGTCACCCGACGTGTACGCATGCGTGATGAGGCCGTTGTTCATCCCGGCAAGAATGCCGACCGCCGCGACGAACGAGTTCGCCGTCGAGTCGATGAGCCCGACGTTGCGAACCACACCCGCGCTGCCGATCGTCGAAAAGAGGCCGACGTAGGCCAGATACGAAGGATCGGATTCGTTGTAGCCCGTTATTCTGATGCCCTTGATGACGTGGTCCATGCCATCGAACTGGCCCTGGAATGCCGTCTGCGTACGGCTGCCGAGCGACGTGAAATTCGTAGTGGACGTGCTTGCGTCGATGTCCTTGCCGAGCGCATACGTCCCTGCGAGATCGTTCGAAATGGCGGCGAGATCGTCGACCGTGTTGACGAGCTTATAGGCCGTCAACTGCGTCTTGAGACCGCTGTAGTCCGCGGGACTCCAGTCCGGATTGCTGCGTATCGTGCCGCCGCTATACGTGCCGTTCATGTCGTAGAACGCGGAGACGGTGCCCGTGCTCTGCGACCAGTCGATCGTGCCGCCGTTGGTCACGCTGCCGCCGTTGTTGACGCTGCCCGCGTCCGCGCGCAAGGTCAGATTGCCGGCACCGGTATTGCCGATCGTCGCGAGCGGGCCGATGCTCACTGAGTGGCTCGCGTTCAACGTGAGCGATGCGTCGCCGCTCCAGCGCAACGTCGTTTGCACTTCGATGTCGCCGCTCGTCGAGTTCACAGTGATCGACGTGCCGCGCGACAGGTTGCTCGCGAGCGCGGCGACGGATCGCGGACCCGCCACGTACGCGGGGGCGGTCACGTTCCACTGCGCGGCATCCACGACGCTCTGATCGAGATCGAATGTTTTCGCGCTTGTATCGACGGCGCCGCCGCTGCCGTTCGAATTCGATGCCGAGATATAACCGTGGCTCTGCACCGTGCCGCTATCGGCGACGAGCCACACATGGCCGTCGCGTGTCGCGGTGCCGGTGGCACGCAATTCGCCGTGCTCGCCCGCGAGCGCGAAGATATTGCCATCGGCCGCCTGCAGGTTGATCTGCGCGGCGCTGATCGTACCTTTGTTGACCACGTTGCCCTGGCTGCCCACTTGCACGAAGACCTGCTGGCCGCTCGTCGAATCCTTGAGCAACACTTCGCTGCCCGCCGCGAGTTCGACGGTTCCGAGCGGCGCCGATATCGTGCCCTCGTTCACGGCAGCCTTGCGCGAGATCAGGAACACGTCGCCCTGGCTCGAACCGATCTTGCCGAGATTGACGACCACGGCGCAACTATCGCCGGTCAGCGAGAGCGGGCCGCCGTTCATGAATGCGTCATTGGTGACGTCGAGCGTAGAGGCGACGAAGCGCCCGCCTGTCGTCACGACGCCACTCGTGCCGACCAGCACGCCCTGCGGATTGATGAGGTAGAAGCTGCCTGTGGCGTTCAGATTGCCGTCGATGACCGAACGATCGATGCCCGTCACGCGGCTGAGCGTCGCGCCCGTTCCGTTGTTGACCGTCACGCTGTTGCCGCTGCCGATTGAAAAGCTGCGCCAGTCGATGACGCCGCGCGTCGTGGTCTGCGTGATGTCGAGGGCAGTGCCGTTCGCGCGAATCGCGCCGGCGCCTGCAACGAAGCTGCCGCCATCGGGTAATGGACCCGCCTGGGCGTACTGTGTCGCGAACACCATCAATGCGATCGCGCGGAGGGGAAACCCTGGCGCAAAAGGTCGATGCCGTGGAAGGAAAAAGTCACGCACGGGAATTCCGGGAATCTGTGCGGTTCGAGCGTGCGTCATGCTTCACTCCAGGGAGACAGCGATTCTTCTTACGATCGGCCTTAAGTCCCTATTAGTTATAGCAGACCACGCAAAAGCGCACATCTCGTCTACCCCAGCTAAATCGGACATTGTTCACGGCCATTTTGACCACCCGTTTCGGACGATTTTTATATCCGTTTCAAGTGGGAATTTTTCTCTGAATTTTGCGGCCGCATATTGAATACAGAGCGAAACGCATTAAGCGCTTCGCTCTGTATTTATCATCGCGCGGTTCGAAAGATGAGCTTATTGCCCGTAGAGCCAGCGGAGTTCCGGCTCGCCGTAGCCCGGCGGCAAGGACCACACGCCGGTCGCGCTGAAGTCCCACGTCGGGCCGTACCTTGCGGGTGTGCCCATCTGCGCGATCGTCATGCCGCTCGAACGCGGCACGGTCGTTCCCGTGCCGACGCCGGCGAGTGCCCCGGACGTCTCGGTGTTCCAGTAGACGTCGCGTGCGATCGTGCCGGTGTTGTTGCCCGCGATACCACCCGAAGGCTGCGGCCTTGCGCCGGTCGATTCGAGGGTCGACGTGGTGAACGACTGGCTGATCGTGCCGCTGTTGTTGCCAACCAGGCCGCCATGATAGTTCGTGCCTTTGACGGCGCCGCTCGAATACGACTGCCCGATCGTGCCGCGATTCACTCCCACGAGTCCGCCGACCTGGCTGCGCGTCCCGCCGCTCGTATCGCCGAGCGAGTACGACTGCACGATGGCGCCGTCGTTCTCGCCGACGAGGCCGCCGGCATCCCCTTGACCCGTCACGACCACGCCGCTCCAGGAACGCTGGATCGTGCCTCGATTCACGCCGACGAGTCCGCCTGCCGATGCACCGGGCGCGGCTCCCATCGTGACGGTGCCTGTCGCGCCCATGTTGACGATGCGGCCGTCGTTCTCGCCGGCGATCAACCCCACGGGCGCACGCGACGACGACGCGGTGCTTTCGACAAGCGCAAAGTTGCGCACGACGCCCGTCTTGCCGATCACGCCGAAGAGCCCCGTGTAGCTTCCCGTCGCCGGGGTGTACACGTTCAGGCCCGAAAGCAGATGTCCCATGCCGTCGAACTGTCCGGAGAACGGATGCGCCGAGTTGCCAATCGAGGGCACGCTGTTCTGCGTGCCGCCGAGATCGAAGCTGTTGCCGAGCGCATAGTTGCCGCCGAGGTTGCCGTTGACGGCTCTCAGATCCGCGATGGAGTTGACGAGCTGGTAGCCCGTGACCTGCGTAACGAGTCCGCTGAAAGGCGCTGCGCTCCAAGATGCATTCGTCCTGATCGTGCCCGGCGTGTAGCTACCGTTCATGTCGTACAGCGACGATACGATCCCGGTGCTTTGCGACCAGTCGAACGCGCCAAGGTTGGTGACGCTGCCGTGGTTGTCGATCGCGTTGGTGTCGGCGCGCAGCAACAGATTGCCCGCGCCCGAGTTCGCGATCGTCGTGTTGCGCGCGAACGCCACCGAGCGGTAAGCATTCAGCGCAAGCGTCGATGCGCCTTGCCAGCGCAGGTCCGATAGCACGTTGATATCGCCGCCCGATGCGTTCACCGCGATCGATGTGCCGCCCGATAGATTGTTGGCGAGCGTGGCCGCTGTCGGCTGGTCGATCGTGAACTGGGGCGCGTTGAGATTCCACTGCGCGGTGCTGACCTTCGCGCCGCTCACCTTGATCGTATCGGCGGACATATCGACCGCGCCGCCGCTGCCGTCCGCGTTACGCGCCGCGATCGTCGCGCCGTGCGCATCGATCGCGCCGCCTTGCGCGACAAGATAAACATGGCCGTCGCGCGTCTCGGTGCCGGTCGCGCGCAGTTCGCCGTGCCTGCCGGCGAGCGCATAGATGTTGCCATCGGCGGCCTGCAGGCTGATCAGCGCCGCATGCACAGTGCCCACGTTCACGACCCGGCCGTTGCTGGGTGCCGCGACCGACACCTGCTGTCCGTATGCCGAGTCCGTGAGGTACACCTCGCTGCCCGCTGCAAATTCGGCGGTGCCGTTGGGAGCCTCGACGGTACCGACGTTCACGACCCGGTTGCGTGACACGAGGAACACATCGCCGCCGCTCGAACTGATCTTGCCGAGATTGACCACAGAGGCGTTCGAGTTCCCCGAGAGCGTCAGGTAATACGAACCTTCCATGAAGGAATCGTTGTCGGTGTCGAGCGTGGAAGCGACGAAGCGGCCGCCCGTAGTGATCACGCCGGTGCGTCCGACAAGCACGCCTTGCGGATTGATGAGGTACACGCTGCCGGTCGCGGTGAGCTTGCCGTCGATCGTCGACATCTCACTGCCGGTGACGCGATTGAGCGTTGCGCCGGAGCCGTTGTTGATCGACACGGTACGTCCAGCGCCGATCGAAAAGCCGTTCCAGTTGATGACGCCGCGATCTCCCGACTGCGTGATGTCGAGGTTCGCGCCGTTGCGCGTGATGGTGCCCGAGCCCGCTACGAATTTGCCGTTATCGGGCAAAGGCGGCGCGGCAGACACGCTTGCAGCATGGATGCCCACACTGAGTGCAACCAGGACCGGCAGCGACCGAAGCCTCGAAGGCACGACGCGACCAGCGGAACAACAGAGCGCAGTTGCGCTCGAGAGACGGTAGTCGGATTGCCGCATAAGCCACTCCAGTGTGCGGATACCCCGAGGTTTATTTCTTTAATAGTTATCGAATACCGTTGTCGCGCAGTGTATCAGAGGGAATTTCATTTTTAAGATGAATTTCGAATGTCGTTGAAGGATAGAAATAAGGGGCGGCTTGCGAGTCGAGACGAAGGAAACCAATGACGCGCGCTGCTTTCCGCGGAGAGCGGCAATCGATGGTTATACCGATTTACAACTGTGGCGTGAGAGAGGGCTAGCTAAATTTCTTTAAATCCTGATACAGCGTGACGCGCCTCTCTTGCCCTGCTAGGCCAGGCAAGGCAGTATCGTGGGCTATGTCCCTGCACCCCTACCCCACATGGCGGCAAGACGCCCGCCCCGCATGAAGCGCTTCGAGTCGCTGGCCGACACGATGGCAAAGGAAATACGCTCCGGCAGCCTGCCGACAGGCTCCAGACTCCCCTCGTTGCGACACGTCATGGCGCAACATGGAGTCAGTCAATCGACGGTATTTCGCGCCTACTATCTGCTGGAAGACTGGGGGTTGATTCAGGCACGCGAGCGCTCCGGCTACTTCGTCGCGCCGGGCGCTTTAACGCAGGATCGCGTGGCGAAAGGCTCGTCCACTGGTTCCGCTAAAGTCGAAATATCGGACCTGGTCTTCTCGGTCCTTGATGCAGCTAAGCAGCCTGGCATCGTGCCGTTCGGTTCGGCGTTTCCGTCGCCAAAGCTTTTTCCTTTGCAGCGCCTTGGGAAATCGCTCGCACAGGCCGTGCGGATGACCAACCCGTGGAGCACAGTCGTCGATCTGCCGCCGGGCAATGAGCAATTGCGACGTCAGATTGCCTTGCGTTATGTCGGCATCGGTATTGCGCAATCGATCGACGAGATCGTCATCACTAATGGCGCGCTGGAAGCGCTCAATCTTTGCCTGACGGCCGTCACGCGACCTGGCGACGTGGTCGCTGTCGAATCGCCGGGCTTTTACGCCGCTCTCCAGGCAATTGAGCGGCTCGATCTGCGCGCGGTACAAATTCCCGTCGATCCCCAAACGGGACTCGATCTCGAAGCACTCGCGAAAGCGCTCGAAGAGCATCCGATCCGCGCATGCTGGTTCATGACCAACTTTCAGAATCCCACGGGGGCGACGCTGACGGCGGAGAAGAAGCAGGCGCTCGTCGCACTGCTCGCGGAGTATGACGTCCCTTTGATTGAAGACGACGTCTATGGGGAACTGCATCACGACCCCGACTATCCGCCGCCTGCGCTGGCTTTCGACAAAAAGGGGCTCGTCATGCACTGCAGTTCGTTTTCGAAGACGCTGGCACCGGGCTATAGAGTCGGATGGGTATCGGCGGGCCGCTTCGCCGGGCGAGTGCAGAGGCTAAAGTTGATGACGACGCTTTCCGCGAGCATCCCCGCGCAAGCGGGCATAGCGGACTATCTGCAACACGGCGGCTATGACAAGCACTTGCGCAAGTTGCGCGGTGCCTTTCGCGTACAACTCGATGCAATGAATGCCGCACTCGCGCACTATCTTCCCGACGGCGCAACATGGTCGCAGCCCAAGGGCGGCTACTTTCTCTGGGTGAAACTGCCGCGCAAGATCGATGTCATGCAACTGCATTTTCTGGCGATCGAACACGGTATCAGCATTGCGCCGGGGCCCATGTTTACAGCCTCGCATCAGTTCGGCGATTGCATCCGGCTGAACTTCGGTCATCCATGGAGCGCGGAGACCGGGAAGGCCGTCGAAACGCTCGCATCGCTTATCGAGCGCGCGGAGCGTTGAGCGCAGGCCCTAATGCGCGATGGTCGTCGCGAGCCTTGCAAGCGTGAACAGCACCGCGCCAAAACCGCCTGCGAGGACAACCGCGACCAGCGGCAACAGCGACGGCTTCACCGCCGCGATATCGGCCTGATGCGACGCGCGCTTGCGAACGCCGAAGAAACTCCACCCTACGATCCGCATCATTTTCAACAGGTTCATGGCTTCCTCTCCTTAGCGTTCACATGGGCATGTTGAATCAAGCGATGATAGAGCGGAAGCAGCAGTCGGCATCGATTTTTGCGCAGCAGCCATCTGCTGCGCAAAAATCGACTGCATCTGCTGCTTTCCGCGATCGGGCGTCGCCTATATCGTCAGCGACTCTACTCGCCCGCGAAACCACATGTACCAGTACACCGAGTTTGATAAAGCCTTCGTGCGCAGCCGCGCTGCCCAGTTTCGCGATCAGCTCGTGCGTTGGCAAAACGGAAAACTGAGCGAAGACGACTTCCGTCCCTTGCGATTGCAAAACGGCTGGTACGTGCAACGGCATGCGCCGATGCTTCGCGTCGCGGTCCCCTATGGCGAGTTGTCGAGCCGTCAACTGCGTGTGCTTGCGAGGATCGCCCGCGAATACGACTCACCCGAGGCCGACGTGTTTCGCGCAGCCATGGACGCACAGGGGCTATTGGGCACCACGCGACTGCCCACTCACTACGCACACTTCACCACGCGCACGAACGTGCAATTCAACTGGATCCCTTTGTCGAAAGCGGCGGACGTGATGGATCTCCTCGCCAGCGTCGACATGCACGGCATTCAGACGAGCGGCAACTGCATCCGAAACATCTCGTGCGACGAACGAGCGGGCGTCGCGATCGACGAGGTCGAAGACCCCAGGCCGTTCGCCGAACTCATGCGTCAATGGACGACCCTTCATCCCGAGTTCGCGTTCCTGCCGCGCAAATTCAAGATCGCGATCACCGGCGCAAGCGAAGATCGCGCGGCGACCGGCTGGCACGATGTTGGTCTGAGCCTGCGATACAACGATCAGGGCGAATTGGGTTTCAAGGTGTCAGTTGGTGGAGGCATGGGCCGCACACCGATGATCGCTCCCGTGCTTCGCGAGTTCCTGCCCTGGTCGCAGATCATGAACTACATCGAGGCGGTGGTTCGCGTTTATAACCGCTATGGCCGGCGCGACAACAAGTACAAGGCGCGCATCAAGATACTCGTCAAGGCGGAAGGACAAGCGTATATCGACGATGTCGAGGAGGAGTTTCGCCAGATCGTGGAAGACGACGGCGGTCCGCATACGATCGCGCAAGAAGAACTCGATCGGGTACGCGCGTCGTTCGTTCCACCTGTATCGCATGACATTGGTTCGAGTCAAAATCCCGCTGCGATCGATGCATTGGCGCGCGAGTTTCCACGATTCGGCAAATGGCTGCAACGGAACGTGGCGCTTCACAAAAACCCGTCGATGCGCATCGTTACGCTTTCGTTCAAACGCCTCCATCAAGCGCCCGGCGATGCTTCCGCCGAGCAACTCGAAATCGTGGCCGATCTGGCCGAGCGTTACTCGGCTGGCGAGGCGCGCGTGACTCACACGCAGAACATCGTGCTGCCGTGGGTACGCACCGATAATCTATTCGCACTCTGGCAGGCGGCGTGCGATGCGGGCCTCGCAAGCGCGAACGTGCAATTGCTGACCGACATGATTTCATGCCCCGGGGGCGACTTCTGCGCCCTGGCCAACGCCCGCTCGATTCCGATTGCCGAAGCGATCACCGAGCGCTATCAGGACCTCGACGAACTGGACGACATCGGCGAAGTGAACCTGCATATCAGCGGCTGCATCAATTCGTGCGGGCATCATCATAGTGGCCACATCGGGATTCTCGGCGTCGACAAGGATGGACGCGAGTGGTATCAGGTCACGCTCGGTGGCTCCGACGGAACCGTGCGCAGCGGCGCACCGCAAGCGGGCAAGGTGATAGGCCCTTCGTTTGCTGCGTCTGAAGTCCCCGATGTCATCGAAGCGATTCTCGCTACGTATCGGGACATTCGAAACACGACCGATCGACGCGAGTCGTTCATCGATACCGTGCGGCGCGTGGGCATCGATCCGTTCAAGGCGGCTGCCAATGCGGTACGCATGAGTGTGGGAGCTTCGGCATGACGACGACCTCGCCCCGGCTCAAGATTCTCATGACAAGCGAAAACATCGCGACGTTCGACGCAAAGGTGATCAACCTTCCCAACGACGCAGACCCGCTCACCCTGCGCGACCGGTTGCATGGCATCACCCGCATCGACCTGCATTTCCCGCACTTCACCGATGGCCGCGCCTATAGTCAGGCGTATCTGCTGCGTCGCAGGCTGCGCTTCACCGGCGATCTCCGGGCAACCGGCGACGTCCTGATCGATCAGCTTCTTCAAATGGAACGCATGGGATTTTCGAGCGCGGTTTTGAAAGACGGTCTCGATATCGCCGATGCCGAACGTCAATTCGCGCGCTTTCCCGGGTTCTATCAAACGGGCTTGAGCATCGCCTGACGCCCTCGACACAGGGCGACATCCCAACACTCCATCCGCCGGGCATGGCACCGTCCGATGAACCGCGCATGGATGCCGTGCCTGCGCCAGGACAGCACACCGACGCTATCCTGCGCGAGTTGGGCTACAGCGATGCCACGATCGGCGAGATGCACAAACTAGGCGCCGTGTCATTCGAAGTTCAGTTTTCAGGTCGCTTAAGGTTGGGAAGAGGTGCCCTCAGCTCTTGTACACGACCTTCATCGCCTTCGCGGAATCGGCGAACGGCGCAGGCGCCAAAACGAGTTGCCTCTGCCCGCTATGGGTTCTTCCTAGGACTTCACAAGCAGGAACGCGATCGTGTCGCGCCACCAGCCTTCGCCGACACGGCCGGCCCAATCGTTATGCCCTGCGGCCTTCACGACCGTCAGCTTCTTTGGCTCTGGCAGCGCGTCGTAAAGCGCCGTGCCGAAACGCGGCGGAACGATGCTGTCGCGCTCGGCCATAACGACGAGCACCGGCTTGCCGTAGGAAGCAAGGTGAGCCGCGCTGTCGTAATGATCCTGAAGCAGCCACTTCACCGGCAGCCACGGATAGTGGAAAGCCGCGACATTCTCCAGCCGGTCCCACGGCGTGATGAGCAGCATGCCCGCTGTCTTGTCGCGTTGACGCGCGCCGGCAGCCGCCGCGACGCCACTTCCAAGCGATTCACCGATGAGCAAAACCGGCGCGCCGTGAAGACGATGAGCGAGCGCTATCGTCTCTTCTGCATCGGCGACCAGAGACTTCTCGCCCAAAGACCCGTTACGCGGACCGTAGCCCGGATACTCCGAAAGAATCACGCGCAGCCCGAGTCGCGTCAGCACCGTCGCGTAAAACTGCCGGTGGCCGGCATGCCCCGCGTTGCCATGAAAGACAATCGCCGTCGCACGCGCAGGCTCGTCTGGCTCCGCCACGAGCCCGCGAAAATCCTGCGTCGAGGGCCACGCGCGAAGTCCGCCGGAGACCATTTCATCGACGGGAGACTTCTGCGGAAAATAAAGAAGATGATTCTGGAACACTGCAATACCCGCGAATATGATCAGACAGGCAATAGCGAGATGCAGCGCTGCCCCGGCGAAACTCATCGGCCTGAAACGGAACGACGCCAGCAGCAGATTCAACGCCGCATCCCCTAAAAAACCTTCCCCGGATTAAGAATCCCCAGCGGATCGAGCGCCTGCTTGATCGCCCGCATCGACTCGATGTCCGTCTCCGAGCGGCTCAGGTTCAGGTATGCCTTCTTCTTCACCCCGATCCCGTGTTCCGCCGATATCGATCCACCAAAATCACGCGTCACGTCGTAGACGACCCGGTCGATTTCATCGTGATCGTGCTTTCCCAGGCCCGGCACATCGACGACGATGTGGATGTTGCCATCGCCGAGATGCCCATAGACGAGGATCGCAGCCTCCGGCCACCGTTCTCGCAGCCGCGCCTCGCATTGCGCCGCCGCCTCGCCGACTTGCGCGATCGAAAAGCTCACGTCATAGGCGGCGTGGTTCGGGATGAACCGCTGATACTCGCCCGGCGCATCGCGGATCGCCCAGAAGGCTTGCGCATGCGCATCCGACGAAGCGATCGCCGCATCACTCACGACACCTTCCTCGAGCATCCTCCCGAGGAATTCCTCGAAGGCTTCGCTATGACGGACCGGGTCCGTGCCGACGCTTTCGAGCAGCACGTAGAACGGATGCGGTTCGCCAAGGGGCGCACGCAGGTTAGCGAGGTTGCCGAGCACGGCATCGTAATAACCGGCCCACATCACCTCGAACGCCGACACGCCCGGCGCGAGCCCTGCCTGCGCGCGCGTCAGCAGCGTGGTGACCGCATCGAAACCAGGCAGCCCGCACCACGCCGTCGCGGTCGCAGTCGGCTTGGGGCGCAAGCGCAGAACCACGCGCGTAATGACCGCGAGCGTGCCTTCGCTGCCGATCAGCAAGTGGCGCAGATCGTAGCCGCTATTGTTCTTGATCATCTTGTTGAGCCCGCCGACGATCGCGCCATTCGCCGATACCGCCTCCACGCCCAGCACCTGATCGCGCATCATGCCGTACTTGATGACGCGGTTTCCGCCCGCATTCGTCGCCAGATTTCCGCCGATGGTGCAACTGCCGCGCGCGCCGAGATCGAGTGGAAAGTAGAAACCCGCCGCGCTCGCCGCATCCTGCACCACCTGAAGCGGCGTGCCGGCTTCGACCGTCATCGTGCCCGACACGGCATCGATTTCGACGATCCGGTTCATGCGTTCGAGACTCAGCGCGACCTCGCCGCCACACAGGTTCGCGCCGCCGACGAGCCCCGTGAGCCCGCCCTGCGTCACGACCGGTTGCGTATGGCGCGCGCAGATCGCGAGCGCTGCTGCAACCTCGTTCGTATCGCGCGGGCGGAGGATAGCGAGCGGTACCGCGCCCGGCAATCCGCTCCAGTCCTCGACCCTACGATCGCCGAATTCTTCGGGCAGCATCACCACTTGCGCGCCGAGCGCTTCCCGCAATGCGATCACTCCTTCGCTCACTGCCATGTCTTGTCTCCGTTTTGTGTGGCGTCAAACGCGCTGGTTAGAGCCTATCACCAGAACGCGTCACGGCCACACATCACGGATCAGCCGCCGCCTTTCTTCTGCTTCTTCAAACACTCGGCGAGCCGTTGCGCATCGATGCCAAAGCGCTTCATCAACTCCCTCACGCCGCGATCTTCGAGCAGGCACTGAATGACGCCGCTACAGCATGTGTCGCCGTCGCCGCCGGAACCCGAACGCGGCGGCGGATCGTCGCCGCCCGCCCATACGCCGACCGTACGAACCTGCTCGCGCATGAACGGCACGCCCGCGAAACTCCGGCCGCGCGCGACGTAACGGAACACGTAGACACCCGCAACGGACGCGTCCGTCTGCGCGATGAACGCGCCCGGCCCGGCATCGGCAAGTTGCACGAGGCTCATCGCACCCGTCGGGTCCGTTGCTTCGACGATCACGGAAGCGGGCCGGTCGAGCGGCAAATCGAGCTGCCGCAAAGTCACGCGATGATCGATGACGGTTGCGGGCACAGGCCGCCGCGCGCTCGCCTCAGCGGTCATCGTGAGCGACGAGCGCGCCTGCACCGTGACGCTGAACGGCACGCCATGCGACACCACGCGGCTGCGATCGACGTCGAGGTCGCGCTGCACATCACTGATACCCGGACCTGCGCCGCCACCCAGTTCGAGCCGTGCGTACCAGCGCCCGGCGTGCGCCGAATGCGTCGGCCAGATCGCTGGCAACGACAGCCGGTACGCATCGAGCCCGGTGCCCGGCACGAACGACGAATCGACGAGCGACGCCACCGACGCCGGATCGATCAGATCGCCCATAGGCGTCTCGACGCGAAAGTTCAGCAGGCGCCGCAGCGGCGAAAGCAGGACGACGTCGGTCGATGTATCGGCCTCGGTGAGATCGAACGGAATGCGCACGACGTCGCGCCCGTTCACGTACCCTTCAGGATCAACGACGATCTGGCTGTTCACCACGCCGCTCAATATCTGCAGGTAATACTTCGCGACGCGAAACTGCTCGGATGCGCCAAGCGGCCCTGTCAACATCAGGTAGCCACCGGTATTGTTCACGAGCTTCGACAGCGCAACCGGGTTCAGTTGCCCGACCGTCCCGAGTCCGATCGCGAACACGCGGTCATCGATTTTCGAGGCGATATCGGCGATGAACTTCGCCGTGTTCTCCTCGCCGTCGGTGAACACGACGACCGCCTTCTTCGCATAGCCCGCCGCGCCCACGAGGCTGTCGTGCGCGAGTTCCACGCCGTCGCCGATCGACGTGCTGCCGAGCGGGTTCGTGAGATGGCTCGAAATCGCGCTCTTCGCCTGCACGCGTCCGGTGCCGAAGCCCACCGGACCCGCCTGCGTCACGGCGAGCCGCAGCGCCGCGTCCTGGTCGAACGCGACCACGCCGATGCCGTCCGTGTCGCCGAGCAGTTCGACGAAGGTCGGCGCCGCGTCGTGCAGCACGTCGATGCGCTTCTTGCCCGGAATGCCCGACGGATCGTCCATGCTGCCCGAGCGATCGAGCACGAGCATCGACGCGACATTCGGCTTGGGAATCGCATTCGCCGTGATCGGGATGACCCACTGCGCGCCCGTCTGCGGGCACGAGACGGTGACGCTGCCGGCCGCGCTCGTGCCCGCCGCGCCGGCCTTATAGCTGACCCAAAGGCGCACTTCGCGCGTAGTGGCATCGGGCGCGGCAGGCAGCGAGAGCAATCCGCCGAACGGCAGGCCGAGCGTGCCCGGTCCCGATGTGAGCGCCGGACCGGCGGTGACCTGCAGCGTCAGCGGCTGGCAACTTTGCGCGGAGAACACGACGGCGCGAGCGGTCTCGGTTCCCGCTGGAATATCGACGAACGAGAGCCGCGTGTTGAGCGGACCGACCGCGATGACGCCGCCCGCGCACGGCGCCGCGGCGCAAAAGTCGATGAGCGCCGCCGAGATGTCGTCGATGATCAACTCCATCTCGCTCCACGCTGGATGAAAGCGCGTGCCCCACTCGATCACGAAGCCGTAGGTCTTGGCCTTCGCGGGATTCAGCCAGTGGCGCGCGTAGACGTAGTCGTCGCTGGCACCGGATGTCGGATAGAGGCCGTACGACGGCTCGGCGGTGTAGCTGCGCCCGCGCACCGCGGTGATCGCCGCCTTCATGCGGTTGGCGAGCGCGGCGGCCACGGCCTCGTCGTCGCTCGGGATGTATTCGGCGTAGACGTCGTTCCTTACGCCGCGCTTGCCGTCCCACGCGGCGTTGCGGAAGTTCATTGCGGGATCGTTCGACTGGTTCTGGTCGTCGCCCCAGTTATAGAGAATCAGCTCCGAATAACTGTGGACGTCGATGAACCAGCGCGTGCGCGGCACCGCGTCGACGAGCCATTGCACGTTGCGCGTCTCCGGCTCGGAGAAGGCGCCCGTGCCATGAAAAGTCTCGTCAGCAGGATCGGACGAGGCGCCCGGCGATGACGGCGCCATCTTGCTCGCAAAGTCCCATAGAAAATCATAGTTACGGTTGATATCGACGCCGATCCGGTTCGGATCGCCGCCGCTCGATGCCGTGTTGCGATTCTTGCGCCAGCCGTTGAGGATGGCGGCATCGTGCTGCTGGCTGTAAAGGCGGCCATCGGGATTCACGAGCGGATAGACGACGAATTCAAGCGTGTTCACCATGCCTTGAACCGTCGCCGCGCTGAAGGTCTTGCCGCCGTACTGCAGGCCCGCGTTGTTCGTGTAGGCCGAGAGCAGGTCCGTCGCGAAGTTGATGAGGATCTCGCAACTGCCCCACTCTCTCGCATGAACGCCGCCGATCATCATGACGGCGTCGCGCGTGCCGAATCCGCCGTTCGAGATGCGCAGCGCATGGCTCGTGCGTCCTTCGATCGACGGATTCGGCAACGCGACGAGGCTCGTCAGCGCGGGATACGCTCCAGCAAGATTCGCAATGGCCGATTCGACTTCGACGATGTTGAGATAGCTCATGATGGCTTCCTCAACAGCACGCCGCGGCCTGTCGGCAGCACGGCCGGGTCTTCGAAGCGATTGCCGCTGCCGACTTGAGGCGGGCCTTCGTCGGCCATGTCCGAAGCGTCCGCGAGGATCTCCAGCCGCACCGCATCGTTGCGCTGCGCCGCCTTCGCGACGCTGTCCTTCATCAGCACGTGCGCGGTCGCGATGCCTTCCTTGTTCACGCGCGGACCGGCGCAGGCGAACTCCATCGGCGTGGAATCGATGAAGCGTTTAAGTTCATCCGCGTTGGCCGAGATGAGGCGCACCTGAACCATCGGATCGTCAGGCTGAGGGATCTGCGTGTCTTCGTTCGCGCCGGCCTTCTTGCGAGCCGCCTTGCGGGCTGCGGTGGCGCCGGTTTTCTTCCCCGGGTTCGATTTGCTGACCATGCCGACCTCCGATCGTCGTGAAACGCAGGCGCGGCGGATGTCGTTCGGATGAGCGGCGGCCGTCGATAACGGCGTTGCGGGCCTGCGGCGCGGACGGCGGCTCATAGCGGCAACGTCCATGCTGAAAGAAAGCTTAGGTGATCCTTTAGCCACCCGAAAGGTTCGCATCTAGGCGATAGCAGACGTTTTGCGCGTGGCTGTGAGCGGCAGATGACTGTTGGGAAGCCCACAGTCCGGCGCAGAAGAACTTGCCGCCACGCGAATGCCCACTATCTTTAGCTTACATCGCAATTCGATTTTGCTTACGCGACGCGACTCGCCGCAAACGCATTCGATAAACGCGATACGAGTGTGCGCATGCTGTCCGGCATCCAAGCCGCAACGACACTCTGCGCCAAACCGCAACCCAAGCGGAGTACCACGATGGCCGCCCTGTTTCCCCCGCTTCCCGACTACATCCCGCCCTCCGAAGAAGCCGACGCCGCCGGCGATCTGCGCATCACGATCCCGCCCGGCATATCGACGGGCATCACGCCCGGCGGCGGGCTGCAGCCACCGTTACTGCAATTCCGCACGATCCGCTGCGGCTGCTGGCTCCTGAACTACAGCCCGGCGGGCGCGCCGCTCGTCGTGTACGACGGCACGTTGCGCGTCGAATGCCACAGCGCCGGGCGTACCGCGAGCGGCGATCTCTATCAGCGGCCGGTGCGCATTTTGACCGTGCCGCCGCTCTTTCCCGTGCCGCCGCTCGTCCCCGTGCCGATCCCGCCCGGGCCTCCGGGACTACGCGATGCGGCATCGCCGCAGGACCTGGCCAGCGTGCGGCCGTTCCTCTTCGGTGGACCGAACCCGGCCAACGGCATCCCGATCCTGCGACGCTCGCGCTATCGCTACTACGTGCGCGTCACGACGATGCCCGAGTTCTTCTATCGCGGCACGGGCTTCACGCTCGGCTTCGAGTTGTGGCGCTTCACCGCGCCCAATAGCTGGGCGCTCGAATCGACACTCAGCGCGCGAATGATCCGCATGGCCGCGCCGAGCGGCTACCCGTCGCCGTCGGACTACGCGGAAGGCGATGTGAAGAACGCATTCGGCGTCGTGACCGGGCGCCTCACGATGGGCTGGCTCACGCCGTACTACCGCCGCTGCACAGTGGAAATCGATACCGTAAGCGGCTCCGAGCAGCCGACCACCGACGGCGCGAGCCGCACCTGGCAGACCGTGATGGACGAGCTTGGCTGGCAAGTCGACGTGAAGCTGAGCGACACGAACGTCGCCGAGCCGAGCGGCGACTCCTGGTCCGATGCGGAGATGCACGCGGCGATGCTCGCGCGCCGCGACGCCACCAGCCTCGACAGCGAATGGCGTTATCACGTGCTCGCGGTGAAGAACATCGACTCGACGCCGCGCGGCATCATGTACGACGCAGCCGGTACCGATTCGAACAACGTGCCGCGCGAGGGCATCGGCATTGCGTCGCACTGGACGATCGACCCGAGCTGGGGCACGGTCGGCGGCCAGCGATTCGGCACGGCCGCCGCGCCCTACTTCCGCACGGCGGTCCACGAGATCGGGCACGCGATGGGGCTCGTGCACAACTTCGCGGACCTCGGCTTCATGTGCACGAGCGACGTGATCGCGGCAGCCGGCACGCCGTCCAGTCCGTTTCCGGCCAACATCCAGTGGTCGTATCACACAGACAACCTGAAGCAGTTGCGGCACTATCCCGATCCCTTCGTGCGTCCCGGCGCGGTCGCATTCGGCGGCGCATCGACCACCGCGCCCACGATCACGCCGACCGATCTCGAAGTCGAGGTCGAGGGCCTCGCGCTCGTCGTCACGCCGCTGCTCGGCGAGGTGCCGATCGGCGCGCCCGTGCGCGTGGGCATCGAACTCGTGAACCGGGGCGCGCAGCCAATGCGCGTGCCCGCCGATCTCACGCTCAAGGGCGAATTCGTGAGCGGCGAAGTCGTCGATCCGACGGGCAGCATGCGCTCGTTCCGCACGGTGGTGCATTGCATCGAGGACCACGCGTTCAGGGTGCTGCAGCCGGGAGAGTCGATGGAGGAATCGATGACGCTGATGCGCGGCGCAGAAGGCGCACTCTTCGCCGTGCCGGGCGTGCATGCGATCCGCGTCGAGGTACATTGGGACACCGAGGAGATGATCGCGCACGTCGAGGGCCGCGCGACCGTCATGGTGACGGGCGCCGCCGACGCGAACCACGCCGCAGCAGCGCACGCCGTGCTCGCCACGCCCGATGCGCATCTCGTGCTCGCGCTCGGCGGCGATCATCTGACGGACGGCATCGCGGCGATCCAGACCGCGCTCGCGTGCCCGGTGCTGCGGCCGCATTTCGCCGCGGTCGAGGCGAAGCGCGTCGGGCGGCGCTTCGGCCGTCGCAAGCCGGATGTGAAGGCGGCGGCCGCCCTGATCGACGACGATAGCGTGATGAGCGGCGCCGAACTCGGCAAGCTCGCGGCGATCATGCACAGCGACGCGAAGGGCGGTGGGGCCGCAAAGGGTTTCGCCAAGACGCTCAAGTCGAAAGCGAAAGGCATGAGCCTGTCGGGCGCGGCGAAGAAGGAAGTCGATGCGCTCTGAGCGCCTGGCGCCGTGTCCGACAGCGTTTGCACTGATCGCGGCGCTGATTTTCATGGGAGCGGCAATGGCAATCGGCGATGCGGGACTCGTGGGCATGTGGCAGATGGCGCGCAAGGACGATTGCGCGGTCCATCACGCCGCGCGCCTGCGCATCGAACCGAACGGACTTTACTTCGGCGAAGCGGAGCCGCCCGGCGCTTTCACGTGGTGGGACGGCGGCACGTGGCGCGTGCCGTCGCCAGGCCGTCTCGCATTGTCGATAGCAAACGATGCGGTCGTCGATTACGGTTACGCGCTCGATGGAGACAACCTCGTCATCACCGATGCGTCAGGCTGCAACGTTGTCTATCGGCGCCTGCCTTGAGCGCGCCTCAGCCGACGATCGCCTGCATCAGCATGCGCGCGCCGGGCGATAGCGGCGCATCGCGGCGCGTCACGAGTTCATACGGCTCGCTGCGGGACGACAGTTGCAGCGGCAACGTGCACGCAACCCCGTGCTCGGTGCAAAACCGCGCGACATCGATCGATACCAGCGCCACCAGCGCCGCGTTCTTCTGCAGGAGCGAGAGCGTCGCGAACGCGGAAGTCGTCTCCAGCAAGTGCGCGGGAAAGCGCAGTTGCGCGTCGTGGAATTCGCGTTCGAGCAGCACCCGCATCGGCATGTTCGCGCGGTAGACGACCCAACGGTATTCAGCGAGATCCTTGAGCGAGAGCCGCCGGCGCTTCGCCAGCGGATGCCCCGTATTCGCGATGACCGCGAGCGTTTCCTCCTGCACGAAGGCGCTGTCGTAGAGATACGGCGTCTGGCTCACGCTCGTGCGGCAGATGGCGAGATCGAGCCGTCCCGCATCGATCAGGCCGAGCAGCGTGGCGCTCGTATCCTCAACGATCTCCACCGACATCTCCGGCTGCTGCGCCGTCACGGCCGTGATCGCATCCGTGAGCAGCGGCACCGCGCCCATGATCACGCCAACCGACACGCGTCCACCAAACCCCCGCATGATGCCGACGATCTCCTCGCGCAGATGGGCAAGGTCGGTCTGAATCAGGCGCGCATAGCGGATCACGCAATGTCCCGCCGCATTAGGTTCGAGCCCGCGATTCGTGCGCACAAAAAGTGGCGTGCCGAAGGTGGTTTCGATCTCGTGCAGCGCCTTGCTTGCGCCGGGTTGCGTGAGTGCAAGCTGCTTCGCGGCGCCGAGGAGCGTGCCGTGCTCGCCGAGCGCGATCAGGAGGCGCAACTGCTTGACGTGCAGGCGGGAAATGATCGAGTTGAGCGTGGGCGTCATCTGAATCTGAGTTGAGAGAAAGTTATATCGGTATCAAATGTTGTCAGTATCGCAGGGACGTGAAGTTCCCTACACTTGAACACAAGCATCTCACAACAGGCCGTCGCAATAACGAGCCGATAGCATAGCCCTCCTATAACTTTCCGTCATCGATCATGTCCCTCATCAACTACATTACGCAAATCCAGTTCGAGTGCGGCGCCCTCCGGCTGCTGGCCGGCGAATGCGAGCGGATCGGCATCCGCCGGCCGCTCGTCGTGACCGATGCGGGCATCCGCGCGGCCGGCATCCTCGACAAAGTCATCGCAACGCTCGCAAGTCCTGCGCCCGTGCCCGTCTTCGACCGCACGCCGCCGAATCCGAACGAGAGCGTCGTGCGCGATGCCGTCGCAATGTACCGGTCGCACGAATGCGACGGCGTGATCGCGGTAGGCGGTGGCTCGTCGATCGACCTCGCGAAGGGCGTCGCCGTGTGCGCCACGCACGACGGCCCGCTGCAAAGCTTCGCCGTGATCGAAGGAGGCGCGGCGCGCATCACATCGGCGACGGCACCCGTCATCGCGATTCCGACCACCGCCGGCACCGGCAGCGAAGTGGGCCGTGGCGCGATCCTGATCCTCGACGACGGCCGAAAAGTTGGCGTGATCTCGCCGTTCGTCGTCCCGCGCGTCGCGATCTGCGACCCGGATCTCACGCTCGGCCTGCCGCCGCTCATGACGGCCGCGACCGGCATGGATGCGATCGCGCATTGCCTCGAAACCTTCATGGCGCCCGCTTTCAACCCGCCCGCCGACGGCATCGCGCTCGACGGTCTCTGGCGCGCGTGGCGGCACATCGAACGGGCAACGCGCGACGGCGCCGACCGCACCGCGCGGCTGAACATGATGAGCGCGTCGATGCAGGGCGCGCTCGCGTTCCAGAAGGGCCTCGGCTGCGTGCACAGCCTGAGCCATTCGCTCGGCGGCATCGATCCGCGCCTGCATCACGGCACGCTCAACGCAATCTTCCTGCCGGCCGTGATCGCGTTCAACCGCGCATCGCCTTCGATGCAGGACGAAGGCAAGCTCGATCGTATCGCGCAGGCAATGGACCTCGCGTCCGCCGATGAAGTCGGCCCCGCGATCCGCGCGATGACGGCCGCGCTCGGCCTGCCGCGCGGCCTCGGCGAACTCGGCGTGACGCGTCAGCTGTTTCCGCGCATCGTCGCGGGCGCGCTGAAGGATCACAGCCACAAGACGAACCCGCGTGAAGCCTCGCCCGACGACTATCTGGCGATGCTCGAAGCGTCGATGTAATTCGCAACACCGTACGCGCACGCAACACATATCGCGCGACGAAAAAACATATCGGAGACAGCAATGAACAGAAGCCCACGTTTGCGGCGCACTCAACGCGTCGCGATCTTCCTGCTGACGCTGGCAGGCTGCATCAACTACCTCGACCGCAGCGCGCTGTCGGTCGCCAACAGCATGATTCGCGGCGAAATGAGCCTCTCGGCCTCCGAGATGGGCATGCTGCTCTCCGCGTTCTCGATGGCCTACGCGTTCTCGCAACTGCCTGTCGGCGTGATGCTCGATCGTTTCGGCGCGCGGCTGATGCTCGGTGTCGGCATGTGCGCGTGGTCGGTCGCGCAGTTGTGCGGCGGCTTCGTCACGACGTTGCAGCAGTTCTTCATTGCGCGCGTGTTCCTCGGCATCGGCGAGTCGCCGCAGTTTCCGGCAGGCGCAAAAGTGATCGGCGAATGGTTCAACATGAAGGACCGCGGCGCGCCGACCGGCATCTTCGTGGCATCGAGCACGATCGGCCCCGCACTCGCGCCGCCGATCCTGACCGGCCTCATGCTCGCGCTCGGCTGGCGCAACATGTTCATCCTGACGGGCGTGCTCGGCTTTCTCGTCGCGCTCGGCTGGTACGCGACCTATCGCAACCGCAACGAAGTGAAGCTCACGCGAGAGGAAGAGGCGTACCTCGATCAAGGCGTCGAAACGCAGAACGTGAAGCGCAGTCTGAGCGGTGCCGAATGGCGCGCGCTCTTTGGCCAGCGCACGACGTGGGGCATGCTGTTCGGCTTCATGGGCGTGATCTACATGGTGTGGCTCTATCTGACGTGGCTGCCCGCGTATCTCGAACACGAACGCGGCCTTTCGATCGCGAACACCGGCTGGGTCGTGTCGATTCCGTACTTCTTCGGCACGATCGGCATGGTGTCGAGCGGCTTCATCGCGGATCGCTTGCTGCGCCACGGCTTCTCGCCGATCGGCAGCCGCAAGTGGCCGATCTGCACCGGCCTCATCGGCGCGGCGCTCTTCACCGTTCCCGCCGCGCTGACCGGGAGCACCGTGATGGCGGTCGTCTACATCTCGCTCGCGATGCTCTTCATCAACCTCGCATCAGGCGGCGCGTGGTCGCTCGTGAGCGTGGCGGCGCCTCGCCACGTCGTAGCATCACTTGGCAGCATCCAGAACTTCGGCGGCTTTCTTGCGGGATCGGCGGCGCCGCTCATCACCGGCATCGTCGTGGACCGCACACATTCGTTCGTCAACGCGCTGATCGTGAGCGCCGCCGTGGCGTGCGTCTCCGCGATGTCGTATCTGTTCATCGTAAAGTCGCCGATCGCCGCCAGCGACGACACCCCGAGCGATCCGCTCTTCGACGCCGCCACCACCAAGGCACCGTAAGCCATGACACCGATCACCTGTGTCGAAGACCTGCGCGTGCTCGCGAAACGGCGCGTGCCGAAAGCCTTCTACGATTACGTCGATAGCGGCTCGTACACCGAGAGCACGTATCGCGCGAACACCGCCGATCTCGCCGCGCTGAAGTTGCGCCAGCGCGTCGCGATCGATGTCGATGGACGCTCGACCGCGAGCACGATGCTCGGCGCGCCCGTGACGATGCCGGTCGCCATCGCGCCGACCGGCCTCACCGGCATGCAGTGGGCGAACGGCGAGATCCTCGGGGCGCGCGCGGCGGAGCGCTTCGGCGTGCCGTTCACGCTCTCGACGGTCAGCATCTGTTCGATCGAGGACGTCGCGCGTTATACAACGAAGCCGTTCTGGTTCCAGCTCTACGTGATGCGCGACCGCGGCTTCAACGCGTCCTTGATCGAGCGTGCGAAGGCGGCGGGCTGCTCGGCGCTCGTCGTCACGCTCGACTTGCAGATCAACGGCCAGCGCCACAAGGACCTGAAGAACGGCATGTCCGTGCCGCCGCGCATGACGCTCGCGAACCTGCTCGATATCGCGACGAAACCCGCCTGGGCATGGCGCGCGCTGCATGGCGCGAAAACCTTCGGCAATCTCGCGGGCCACATCAAGGGCGCCGACGACGTCATCACGATCAGCAAGTGGGTTGCCTCGCAGTTCGACCCGTCGCTCGACTGGGACGACATCGCCGAGATAAGGCGGCAATGGGGCGGCAAGCTGATCCTGAAAGGCATCCTCGATGCCGACGACGCGCGCATCGCGGCATCGATCGGGGCGGACGCGATCGTCGTGAGCAATCACGGCGGGCGTCAGCTCGACGGCGCGGCTTCATCGATCGAAGCGCTGCCACCGATAGTCGATGCAGTCGGCGACGCGCTCGAAGTCTGGTTCGACGGCGGCATCCGCAGCGGCCAGGACGTGATGAAGGCGCTTGCGCTCGGCGCGAAAGGCACGCTCGTGGGCCGCGCGTTCATGTACGCGCTCGGTGCGATGGGCGAAGCGGGCGTGACAAGGATGCTGGAAATCCTGCGCGCCGAACTCGACGTCAGCATGGGACTCTCGGGCGTGCGCAGCATCGGCGAAATCGGTCCGCACAATCTTTACGGAACTACACCTATCAGGAGTTTGCAGGCATGAACCTCGGAATCGAAGGACGCTGGGCGCTCGTCTGCGCCGCGAGCAAGGGCCTCGGCAAGGGCTGCGCACGCGCGCTCGTCGCCGATGGCGTGAACGTCGTCATCACTGCGCGCGGCCAGGAAGCGCTCGAAGTCACGGCCGCCGAACTGCGCGCGGTCAATCCATCAGTGACCGTGAAAAGCGTCGCGGGCGACATCACGACCGAAGCAGGCCGTGCGGCGGCGCTCGCGGCCTGCCCGCAGGTCGATATCCTCGTGAACAACGCGGGCGGTCCGCCGCCGGGCGATTTCCGCGACTGGGACCGCAACGCGTGGCTCGCCGCGCTCGACGCCAACATGCTCACGCCGATCGAGCTAATCAAGGCCACCGTCGACGCGATGGCCGAGCGCGGTTTCGGACGCATCGTCAACATCACGTCGGGGGCGGTGAAGTCCCCGATCGACGTGCTCGGCCTCTCGAACGGCGCGCGCAGCGGGCTCACCGGATTCGTCGCGGGACTCGCGCGCAAGCCGGACCTCGCGGGGCGCAACGTGACGATCAACAACATGCTGCCGGGCCTCTTCGACACCGACCGCCTGCACGCCTCGACGCAAAGCACGGCAAACGCGGGTGGCCGCGACTACCAGAGCGTGCTCGACGCCAAACGCGGCGGCATTCCGGCGGGCCGCTTCGGCAGCGCCGACGAATTCGGCGCGTTGTGCGCCTTCGTCTGCAGCGCGCATGCGGGCTATCTGACCGGCCAGAACCTGCTGCTCGACGGCGGCGCCTACCCCGGCACGTTCTGATGATTTACGCTCGATCGGATAAGATCGTCGTCTGGCTTCCGCATTCCGATGGCCGCATTCAGGCGCATGCGGCCGACCGACCAACACCCGTATAAGGAAACAACATGGCTACTTCAGGTTACACAGACACCCGGCTCCTGATTAACGGCGAATGGTCCGACGCCAAGAGCGGCAAGACGCTCGACGTCATCAATCCGGCGACCGGCCAGCCCATTGGCCGAGTTGCGCACGCGGGCATCCCCGACCTGGACCGCGCGCTCGAAGCCGCGCAAAAGGGCTTCGAAGCGTGGCGCAAGATTCCCGCGAACGAGCGCGCCACGACGATGCGCAAGGCCGCCTCGCTCGTGCGCGAACGCGCCGCAGACATCGCCCGCCTGATGACGCAGGAACAGGGCAAGCCGTTCGCCGAAGCGCGCGTCGAAGTGCTCGCCGCCGCCGACATCATCGAATGGTTCGCCGACGAAGGACGCCGCGTGTACGGGCGGATCGTGCCGTCGCGCAACCTGTCGGCGCAGCAGCTCGTGATCAAGGAGCCGATCGGCCCGGTCGCCGCTTTCACGCCGTGGAATTTTCCGGTGAACCAGATCGTGCGCAAGCTGAGCGCGGCGCTTGCCAGCGGCTGCTCGTTCCTCGTGAAGGCGCCGGAGGAAACCCCGGCGTCGCCGGCGGCGCTGTTGCAGGCGTTTGTCGAAGCGGGTGTTCCGGCGGGCACGGTCGGTCTCGTGTTCGGCGATCCGGCCGAGATTTCCGGCTACCTCATCCCGCATCCGGTGATCCGCAAGGTGACGTTCACCGGCTCGACGCCGGTCGGCAAGCAACTCGCCGCGCTCGCAGGCGCGCACATGAAACGCGCGACGATGGAACTGGGCGGCCATGCGCCGGTGATCGTCGCCGAAGATGCCGACGTGGCGCTCGCCGTGAAGGCATCGGGCGGCGCGAAGTTCCGCAACGCGGGGCAGGTCTGCATCTCGCCGACGCGCTTTCTCGTGCACAACAGCATCCGCGAAGAGTTCGTGCAGGCGCTCGTCAAGCATGCCGAGAGCCTGAAGGTCGGTGACGGTCTGGCTGAAGGCACGACGCTCGGGCCGCTCGCCAACTCGCGGCGTCTCGCCGCGATGGGCAAGGTGCTCGACAACGCGCGCTCGACCGGCGCGACGGTGGCGACGGGCGGCGAGCGCGTCGGATCGGAGGGCAACTTCTTTGCGCCGACCGTGCTGACGAACGTGTCGCTCGAAGCCGATGTGTTCAACAACGAGCCGTTCGGCCCGGTCGCGGCCGTGCGCGGTTTCGACACGCTGGAAGAAGCGATCGGCGAGGCGAATCGTCTGCCGTATGGTCTTGCGGGATACGCGTTCACGAAGTCGTTCCGCAACGTGCACCTGCTTTCGCAGCAGATGGAAGTCGGCATGCTGTGGATCAACCAACCCGCGACGCCGTCGCCGGAAATGCCTTTCGGCGGCGTGAAGGATTCGGGCTACGGCTCGGAAGGCGGTCCGGAAGCGATGGAAGCGTATCTCGTGACGAAGGCGGTTTCGGTGATGGCGGCTTAACGTAACTTCCCGCTTTACCTTTGACGCCGGGGCCCGCTGCAAAGCGGGCCCCGGCGTTTTTGCTTTCAAAGGCGCGCTTCGATTCTGGCGAGCATCCGCTCGAACCAGCGCTTCACCAGCGCATCCGATGCCACCATCGGCATCGAAAGGGCCATGATGCGATACACGTCCCCGCGTTTTACCTTCGAGACGCGCTGCGGATCTAGCCAGTGTTCGTTGTCGATGAGAAGCGCGAGCGTCTCCATGCCGATCATGATCGGCCAGAGGCACGCGAGCCGCAGCCGCGCCGAAAACGCGGGAATTGCGAGCGTGTAGGCGATCGCGTCGCGGAAGTGATCAAGCGTCATGCGCGTCGCGTCGAGGAGCACGCCGCGCGCGCGCATCGACGCATCGGGTGCGAGCAGATCGTGTACGGTGAGACCGTATCGCCCAAGCAGCGCGTCCGGCAGATAGCACCGCCCGATCCTCAAGTCCTTGCCGCAATCGCGCAGGATATTGACCATCTGCAGCGCCTTGCCGAAGCGGATGCCGCGCGCGGCCATCGTCGCGGGCTCGGCCGCAAGCGTGCCCGGCATGTGCGCGTAGGTCATCTTCGTCCAGAACTCGCCGACGCAGCCCGCGACCAGATATGTGTAGCGATCCATTTCGTCGAACTCGCGCAGCGCGACGACCTGTCCCGAGGTTTCGTCGGGGAACGTGCGCAGGTCGAACTCCATGCCTTGCGTGAGCGTCGTCACGATCTCACGTACCGCTTGCCGGTCCGCATCGTCGAAACTCGACAGCACCGCGAGCGCCGCCGGCAGCGATTCGAGCAGCACCTTCTCGTCGGGCTGCGTCTGCTGGCGAGCGACGTCGTTCATCGCGGTGTCGAGCGCGGTATCGTCCGGGGCGCCGTTCACGCGCGCGCGCAGCGACAGCAGCAGTTCGAGGCGCCGGCCGGGCGCGACGAGCGAGGTATCGGCGATCGTATCGGCGGCGCGGGCGAGCAGATACGCGAGACCGATCGGGTCGCGCATGCCTGCGGGCAGGATGCGCATCGTCAGGTAGAAGGAGCGCGAAACGCTCTTCAACAGCGGGCCAAGCAGATACGGCCGGGCTTGATCGGTCATGGCTTGTGTGAGGTGGACATCGGCGCCGCGCATTGTATCCCGCTCGTCAAGGCGGCAGGCCCGCAAGGAGCGTTAGGCGTTAAACTCCCAGCGATCAGTCAGTGAGCCGGGCGCATTTGTTCAGGCAAAAGCAAGGCCGCGCCGGGCTTGGCGACGCACACAGTGCCGAATTGATCCGGAGGCGCGATGGTTCGCTTGATGATGATTCTCCTCGGCGTGGATTATCTGCGAACCCGCTGGCGCGGGCTTATGGCGGTGGGGTTCCTGAGCATCGGGCTCGGCGCCGTGATCTTCTCCGATGCGCTCGACGGCGCCCTCTACTTCCCGATCACCCCGTTCGCCCTGCTGCTGCTCCTCGAAGGACTCGCGACGCTGGCCGTCGCCTGGACCGGCATGGGCGGGCAGCGTACGCTGCGCTACGTGAAAGGCATCACGTTCTGCCTGTCGGCGGGACTCGTGCTGGTCGGCGGCGAGCATGGCAACTTCGTGCTTTCGCTGATCTTCGGCACGCTCTTTCTCGCCGATGGAACGCTCCAGATCATCTCCGCGAAAGTGGTCCGCTATCGCACCTGGCGGCTCGCGATCGCTGGCGGCGCGCTCGAAATCGCCATCGCGATCTTCTTCTATCAGCCGTATCCGGACCACTATGCGGGAACCGTCGCGTATTGTGTCGCCTTCGGGCTTTTCTTTGGCGGCTGGAACATGATTCTGCTCGCGCTGCGCGTGCGGCGCATGGCGGCCAATCCGGCGGTCGACGGCGCGTCTTCCTCCGCTGCTTCCTCTGACGCCCCGACGCCCACCGAATGGGACGGCCCGCCCGGCCCGCACGAGCCCGCGCTCACGGTGCATGTGTGGACGCCGGTCGGGACGTCGAAGATGGAGCCCCGCCGGCAGTTGATCGTCGATCGCTACATCGCCGCCGTGGACAAGCACGGCGCGATCTCCACCGGCCACGCCGCGCTCGAATCGGCCGAGGGCATCTACATCAGCCTGTACCCGGCGGTCGAGATCGAGCGCTCGCCCGAGGAGTTCTCGCGCATCCTCCGCGCGACCCGCGATAACGACGTCCCCGGCATCTTCCAGCCGGACTACGCGACCGAATCGAAGGCATGGTGTCCGTCGACGCGGCAGGTGCGTATCCGCAACTACGATCCGCAGCGGCTGGAGCGCTTCTGGCGCAACTACCAGCGCGACACCACCTACAACCTGACGTACCGCAACTGTTCGAGCACGGTCGCGCGGGCGCTGGAGGCGGCGATCGAAGGCGCGTCGGCGCGCGTGTGGGGCAAGGGCGGCGGCTGGAAGCCGTTCCTGCGCATTCTCACGACGCCCGAGTTGTGGGTCGCGGCGCAGGTCCGAAAGCGCGCCGCGACGATGGCCTGGACGCCCGGCCTCACGCTCGATTACGCGCGCGCGCTCAGCATGCTCGCGGACCCGCGGCCGTCCGGCTGGGTCAAGATGGCGCGCATGGCGCTGCGCACGATGTATCGGTCGAGACAGCGCTGGCGCGCCGAGGAAGAAGCGGCGCCGCATCTGGACGACGCGCCGCGCGCGGGGATCGCGGGGCGTGATCCGGTGTGACGTCGCGGTTTGTCACGCGGCAAGACGCGTGAAAACGCGCGAGCACTCATTCACGCACATCCTCACCCACCGCCCTTCCCGCCTCGTCGAAGCGGAAAATTCCACCTTCTGGTACAAATGTTCGTCTCCTCGCGCCTGAGTTCGGGAGCGCGAAGCCACTTTTGCGCGCCGACGATATCAAGTCTTTCGACTTGCAAGCCAAGGCCAACGCGAAGCGTGCACACATCACAAAAACAATCCCCACATCGGAGCTGAACATGACGATCAAGCTCAACGTCAATGGCGAAACCCACGACATCGACGCCCCTCCCGATATGCCCCTTCTTTGGGCACTCCGCGATATCGTCGGCCTGACGGGCACCAAGTTCGGCTGCGGCATTGCGCAGTGCGGCGCGTGCACGGTCCATCTCGACGGCGAGGCGGCGCGCTCGTGCGTGCTGCCGGTCGCGGCCGTCGGCGAGCGCAAGGTGACGACGATCGAAGCCGTCGGCAACACACCCGCCGGCAAAAAAGTGCAGGACGCGTGGAAGGCGCTCGACGTCGTCCAGTGCGGCTACTGTCAGTCGGGACAGGTGATGTCGGCGGCGTCGCTGATCGCGTCGAATCCGAACCCGAGCGATGCCGACATCGACGCCGCGATGGACGGCAACGTCTGCCGCTGCGGCACGTACAACCGAATCCGCGCGGCGATCAAGCACGCCGCGAAGGGAGCGTGACATGTCGCAAGGATTGCTCGATGCGCAAAACGGCAAGGCGGCGGCAAGCGGTTTCTCCCGCCGCTCGTTCCTCAAATTCGGTGTGACGGTGGGCGCCGCTGCGGGCGGCGGCCTTCTGCTCGGCTTCAGCTTCAACGCTTCCGGCCAGGGGCAAACCGCGAAGTCGGTCGTTAGCGGCGACGGCATCGAAGCGCCGCAGGACGGCATATTCCAGCCGAACGCGTTCGTGCAGATCGACCGCACGGGCAAGGTCACCCTCGTGATCCCGAAGGTCGAAATGGGGCAAGGCGTCTATACGTCGATCCCGATGCTGATCGCCGAAGAGCTCGAAGTGCCGCTCGAAAGCATCGTGGTCGCGCACGCGCCGCCGAACGAGGAACTCTTCAAGGACCCGCTGCTCGGCGGCCAGTTGACCGGCGGCTCGACGTCCATCCGCTACGCGTGGGAGCCGATGCGCAAGGCGGGAGCCACCGCGCGTGTGCTGCTCGTGTCGGCGGCGGCGCAGCAATGGCAGGTCGATCCGGCGAGCTGCCACGCCGAGCGCGGACAGGTGAAGCACGCGGCGAGCAATCGCGCGATCGGCTACGGCGAACTCGTCGATGCCGCCGCGAAGCTCCCCGCGCCGCAGAGCGTGCCGCTCAAGGACCCGAAGGATTTCGGGCTCATCGGCACGGCGGCGAAGCGCATCGATTCGCCGGAAAAAATCGACGGCACAGCGATGTTCGGCCTCGACGTGCGCCTGCCCGGCATGAAGTACGCGGCGATCGTCAACTGCCCGGTGTTCGGCGGCACGCTCGCCTCCGTCGACGATACCGCCGCGAAGAAAATCCCCGGCGTCACGCAGATCGTGAAAGCCGATAACGCGGTGGCTGTTATCGGCGACCACACGTGGGCCGCGAAGCGCGGCGCGTCGGCGCTCGTCGTCAAGTGGAACGAGGGCAAGGGCGCCGCGCTGCAGATGCAGCACATCGTCGACGATCTCGCGAATGCCTCGAAGCGCGACGGCGCCGTCGCGCGCAAGGACGGCGACATCAACAAGGCGTTCGGCGATGCGAAAACGCGCGTCGATGCCGTCTATCAGCAGCCGTTTCTCGCCCATGCGACGATGGAGCCGGTCAACTGCACGGTGCACGTGCGCGCCGATGCGTGCGATATCTGGGTGGGCACGCAGGTGCCGACGCGTGCCGTCGATACGGCCAAGCAGATCACCGGCCTCCCCGCCGACAAGATCACGATCCACAACCACCTGCTCGGCGGCGGCTTCGGGCGCCGGCTGGAGACGGATTTCATCGCGCAGGCGCTGAAGATCGGCAAGCAGGTCGATGCGCCGGTCAAGGTCACGTTCACGCGCGAGGAGGACATCCAGCACGACATGTACCGTCCGTATTACTACGACGTCATTTCGGCCGGGCTCGATGCGAACGGCAAGCCGATCGCGTGGAAGCACCGGATCGTGGGTTCATCCGTGCTCGCACGTTTCGCGCCGCCCGCGATCAAGAACGGCGTCGATCCGGACGCCGTCGAAGTCGCCGCCGATCTGCCCTACGACCTGCCGAATCAACTCGTGGACTACGTGCGGCAGGAACCGCGCGACATCCCGACGGCGTTCTGGCGCGGCGTCGGTCCGACGCGCGGGACGTTCGTCGTGGAGAGCTTCATCGACGAACTCGCCGCGCAGGCGAAAGCCGATCCGGCTACGTACCGGCGCGGGCTGCTCGGCAAGTCGCCGCGTGCGCGCAATGTGCTCGACGTCGCGACGCAAGCCGCCGGCTGGGGCAGCACGCTGCCGAAGGGTCAGGGACGCGGGCTCTCGGTGATGCACGCGTTCGGCAGCTTCTTCTCGATCGTCACGGACGTTACGGTGGACGACAACGGCGAAGTGGCCGTGAACCGCGTCGTGTGCGCGGTCGATTGCGGCATGGTCGTGAACCCGAACACGGTGGAGGCGCAGATCCAGGGCGGCATCATCTTCGCGATCACGGCGGCGCTCTACGGCGAGGTGACGATCAAGGACGGCCGCGTCGAGCAGAGCAATTTCACCGACTATCGCATGTTGCGTCTCTCGCAGACTCCGCCGATCGACGTGCACATCGTCAAGAGCGCGGAAGCGCCCGGCGGAATCGGCGAACCGGGGACGGCCGCGCTCGCGCCCGCGCTCACCAACGCGATCTTCGCGGCGACGGGCAAGCGCGTGAGGCAATTGCCCGTCGGCCGTCAACTTCTGAAAGCGTGAGGGGAACCGACATGACACGAAGAATCGTTGCAGGCATCGGCTTCGCTTTCACGCTCTCGGCGTCTACATTCGCGCAAGCCGCCACCACCGACGATGCCCTGGTCACGCGCGGCGCGTATCTCGCGAAAGCGGGTGATTGCGTCGCGTGCCATTCGGCGCCGAAGGGCAAGCCGTTCGCGGGCGGCCTGCCGATGAACACGCCGATGGGTCGCATCTACACGACCAACATCACGCCCGATCCGTCGACGGGCATCGGCAACTGGAGCGAGGAAGACTTCGACCGCGCGCTGCGCCGGGGTGTCGCGAAGGACGGCCACAACCTGTATCCGGCGATGCCGTATCCGTCGTACGCAAAAGTCCGCGACGACGACGTGAAGGCGCTTTACGCGTATTTCATGAAGGGCGTCGAGCCGGTGAACCAGCCGAACCGCGCGTCCGACATTCCGTTTCCGCTCAACATGCGCTGGCCGCTCAAGCTCTGGAACCTGGTCTTCCTCGACAAGGCCGTCTATCAGGACAAGAGCGGCAAGGATGTCGCGTGGAATCGCGGCGCGTACCTGATCCAGGGGCTCGGGCACTGCGGCTCGTGTCACACCGCGCGCGGCATTGCGTTCCAGGAGAAAGCGCTCGACGAAAGCGGCAGCGCGTTCCTCTCGGGCGCGCTGCTCGACGGCTGGTTCGCGTCGAACCTGACAGGCGAATACAACGTCGGTCTCGGCCGATGGTCGGAAGCGGAGACCTCGCAGTTCATGAAAACCGGCGCGAACAAGCACGCGGCGGCGTTCGGCGCGATGACCGACGTGATCAACCACAGCACGCAGGCGCTGAACGACGACGACATCACGGCGATGTCGCGCTATCTGAAGTCGCTGCCGGCGGCGGGCGGGACGAACGCGCCGCGTTACGCGTACGATCTGAAGGCGACGAAGGTGTCGCTGACGCGCCCCGCTGGCGATGCGGGCGCCAAGGTCTACACGGCATACTGCATGCACTGCCACGGCGCCGACGGCGCGGGCTTCGCGCCGATTCTGGCACCGCTCGCGGGCAATCCGAACGTGATGGAAAAGAATGCGTCGTCGCTCATCAACGTCACGCTGAACGGCACGCAGGATCTCGTGATTCAGGGCGTGCCGGCCGCCTATCCGATGCCGAAGTACTCGCCGGTCCTGAACGACAAGCAGATCGCCGACGTGCTCACGTTCATCCGCGCGGGATGGAACAACGGTGCGCCGGCGGTGACGGCAGAAGATGTCGCCAAGCTGCGCAAGTCGACGCAAGCCGCGCAGTAATCGAAGCTGCCGATGTTGTTTTTTTGCCGCATGGTGTCGTTACATTCGATCAAGGAGACCGTCTCATGACGCAAAAAGTAGGTTCCATGATTACTTTCCGCCGCCCAGACGGGCAGGACGTAGAGGGGTATCTCGCGAAACCGGACAAGCTGGAGGGCGCGCCCGCGATCGTCGTGATTCAGGAATGGTGGGGCGTGAACGACCAGATCAAGGGCGTCGCCGACCGTTTCGCGCAAGCCGGGTATCTCGCGCTCGTGCCGGATCTGTTTCGCGGCAAGACGACAGTCGAAGAGGAAGAAGCGAGCCATCTGCTGGGCGGCCTCGATTTCGCCGATGCCACCGCCCAAGACGTGCGCGGCGCCGTGCTGTATCTGAAGGAGCAGGGCGCGCGCGTCGGCGTGACGGGCTACTGCATGGGCGGCGCGCTGACGCTGCTTGCGCTGTGCAATATTCCGGAGGTGTCGGCGGGGGTGACGTGGTACGGCTTTCCGCCGCTTGATTACGTCGATGCCAGCAAGATCAAGGTCCCGGTGCAGGGCCACTGGGCGACGCAGGACGAATTCTTTACCGCCGATATCGTCGACAAACTGGAGGCCAAGCTGACCGAGGCCAATGTCGACGTGGAATTTCACCGCTATCTGGCGCACCACGCGTTCGCTAACGAAACCGCCGTGGGGCCGGGACGCATCCCGAGGACTCAGTTCGATCCGGTGTGGTCGCGCATGGCGTGGGACCGGACGTTGACGTTCTTTGGACGCACGTTGTGGGGAGAGGCGAAGTAGCGGTCAGTGGCCTTCGGTCAGCGCCTTCGGGCCGCCGTGGAGCGCCGATTCGATGTCGCGCACGAAGTCGAGTGCGACGGCATCGGCTTCGGGCGAGCCTTCGGCGAAATCGCTCGGAATGGCCTTGCCCTGCGCCTTGCGCGCAGCCGTCACGCGCGCGGCGAGCGAACTCGCCGCATCGAAGAGAGAAGCGTCGACACCGAAGGGAAGCTTCTCGTCGTGTTCCATTGACTTGCGGGACTGCGGGTTGGTACAGGCCTTATGCAAACTGCGCGGCGGGAAGGCCTGCCATGATGATCGCGGCGTGCGTCGGGGCGATGTTCGAATTCTTCGCCGGCTGCGTGAGCGCGCCGAGCATCGTGTGATCGTTAAAGCGGAAGAAGCAGAGAAGCTGGTCCGAAGCCGCGAGCTTCACGACTTGGGCGAGCGTCAGGTTCGCGAGGATGTCAGCGATTTCGCGCGACAAACCAAGGCGGAACATGCCGACCGCCCGATCCTCGCGCAGCAGGCGCTGGGCAAGCATGATGTAGGACAGGTTGATCTCGCGAATCGCGTCTGAAGTTTCGGCGGTTTGCATGGCGATTTCTCCGTTCTCACTTGCCGGCGGTCTTTGCAACCGGGTCGGTAAAATTCGTTACATTTCGTAACAGGCTGGATTGGAGTCTAAGGTCGCCGCAAACGATTAGCAATGGGTTTTCGCGCCATATTTTCGGGGCCGCAAATGTTTCCGGGTAAATATTGCAGTTACTTGTTGCCGACCGCCCTTTTTAATCAGTATTTTTTGGCGCGAGTTGTTACAACTTCAGTCTTCTTCGTCATCGTCGGCCATGCCGAGCGCCCAGCGCAGATCGCGGGCGAAGTCGATGCTCGCCGCTTCCCATTCCTTCGAGTCGAGCGGATAGTCACGCGGATTGCCCCGGCCGCGCGCCCTGCGGATGGTTTCGATGCTCAATGCGAGCGCGAACGCTTCTCCGCGCAGAGGATGCATGCGACCGAGCGGGAGGTCTTCGTCTTGTTGTTCCATGCCCCAGTTTTCGGCCTTCATGGCCGAAACTTGAGTAGAGGGGTTCTGCAAATGTTTCGGCCGTCGCGCCAGACCGGCGCGACGCGAATGGTGCTTGAGGCCGCGGTTCATTTGCTTTCCCCTGAGCGCTGCTAGCCCGCGAAGCGTGGCTCGGGCAACCCTCTGACACCCAACCCCGTCACGGCAAAAAGCCCGCCCTTATCGCGTTCCTTTTGCGGAATGCCCCACATCGGGCGTCCCATCGTCGTGACGTAAAGAGTGTCGAGGTTCGGGCCGCCGAACATCACGCTCGTCAGATTGCGCACCGGAAACGGCACGACGCGGTCGAGCGTGCCGTCCGGCGCATAGCGCAGGATGCGCCCGCCGAACACCAGCGCCGACCAGATGTAGCCTTCCGCGTCGACGGTCGCGCCGTCGAACGTTCCGGCCATGTCGCGCGCCGACGCGAACACGCGCCGGTTCGATGCCGCGCCCGTTTCGATGTCGTAGTCGTATGCGTACATCTGCTTGTCGTACGTATCGGTGAAATAAAGCGTGCGGTTGTCCGGGCTCCAGCACGGCCCGTTCGAGCAACTGATGCCGCCGTCCAGCCGTGCGACCGTGCCGTTCGTATCGAGCCGGTAGAGGCCGCCGCTGCGCGACGAGCGCTGGCCGCGATCGGCATCGTAGCGATCGAAGTCGTAGGCCATCGTGCCCGCGATGAAGCGGCCCTTGCGATCCACCTTGCCGTCGTTGAAGCGCGTCTCGGGATCGTCGGCTTCGGGGTCGGCGATCAGTTGCACCGTCTGCTTCTCGAAGTCGTAGAAGTGCAGGCCGTTCGCGAGCGCGACCACAGCGCCGCCCTTCTCACGCAACGCCATCGACCCGATGTGACGCGGCACGAAAAACCGCTCCACTTCGCTGCCGTCCGCGCGGCAACGGTAGATCTCGGCCGCCGTACTGTCGATCCAGTAGAGCCGCTCTTCCTTCACGTCCCACAGCGGCCCTTCGCCGAGGTGATTGTTCGCATCGACCAGCAAGCGCGTTTCGATCATCGTTGTCTCCGGGTTCGTTCGGGTTTGTTATGTGAGCGGTTCAGCTTTCCTCTTTCTTCGCGAGCGCGCGCCGGTGCGCAAGCAGCGCCATCAGCCGGCGATCGCGCCAGCGGCTCTGCTTCTCGATATCGTCGCGATCCAGTACGGCGCGCCGCTCGGCGTCGAGCTTCGCGATCGTTTCCGGCGACCAGTCGAACGGCGCGCGCGCGGCCGCGATCGATCGGTACGTGCCGCCGTAGCGATCCGCGTAATCCGCGACGCCGCCGGGCGCGTTCAAATCGATCGTCTCGAACGGGCCCATGAACGACCAGCGCATCGCTAAGCCGTCGCGCATCACGGTGTCGAGGTCGGCGGCGCTCGCGTAGCCTTGCGCGTAGAGGCTCAGTGCTTCGTCGAGGACGGCGCCTTGTATACGGTTCAGCAGGAAGCCCGCGATCTCGCGATTCACCGTCACCGCCTTCTGCCCCGCTTCGTCGTAGATCGCACGCGCGCGCTCGAGCGTCTCGGCCGACGTCCACGGCGCGCCGCACAGTTCGACCAGCGGCACGAGCGACGGCGGATTCACCGGATGCCCGACGAGGCACCGCGCGCGGCCGTGCAGGCCCTCGGTGAACGTCGATGCGGGAAGCCCCGACGTAGAACTGGAGAGCAGCGTGTCGGGCTTCGTCAAGCGATCGAGTTCGGTAAACAAGGCGCGCTTCGCTTCCACGATCTCCGCGATGTTCTCCTGCACCAGTTCGACGTCGCGCACGGCATCGGCGAGACTCGCGCACGGCGTGATGCGCGCGACGATCTGCGCGGCGGGCTCGTCGATCAGGCCGAATTCGTCGAGGTCCCGCACGCTTTCTTCAATCGCGGGCAGTGCGCCGTCCAGCATCTTGAGGTCCGCGTCGTGCAGATGCACGTCGAAGCCCGCGCGCGCGAACACGATCGCCCACGCCCTGCCGATCCGTCCCGATCCGATCACCGCTACACGTCGATTCGTCATTGTTTATTCCTTGTCGGCCAGAGTTGACGGTTTAGCGCCTTACTCTGGCCTCATCCCACGAAGTTGCGGAAGTCAAGCCTTCTTGTCACGCAACGTGATAACTGCAGCCAGCACCACGAGCCCGTTGATGATGTCGCGCACGGCCGGCGGCACGGTCGTGCCCGCGAGCAGCGTGCCGAGCGCGGTGAGCAACAGCGCGCCGCCGAACACGCCGAGATAATGGCCGCGCCCGCCCGTGATCAGCGCGCCGCCCACGACGACGACCGCAATCGACGGCAGCAAATACGGGTCGCCCATGCCGAGGAACGCCTGGCTGCTGAAACCGGCAAGCAGCAATCCGACGATCGCGGAGCACAGCCCCGAGAGGCAGTACACGGCGATCAGCGTCGCGCCGACGCGCACACCCGAGAGCTTCGCCGCGATCTGCGAATTGCCGACGGCATACACCCGCCGACCGAACGGCGTGCGATGCAGCAGCACCAGCGCGATCGCGAGAAAGACGGGCACGCTCCACGCCGCGAGCGACAGCGGACCGAAGCGGCCGTTGGTGAATTCGCTGATCGTCGAGGGCGCCCAGCCTTGCGGCGAGCCGTTGCAATAGATCAGCGTGAGACCTTGCAGCAGGCCATTCGCCGCGAGCGTGACGACGATCGGGGGCAGGCCGAGCATCACCACGCCGATGCCGTTGAACACGCCGACCAGCAACCCGGCGCCAAGCACGAGCGGCACCGCCCACGCGGCCGCGCCGTTCACGCCGTGCGTGAGGCCCGTAAGCAGCACGCCGGACAAGGTGATGAGCCACGGCATCGACAAGTCGAGGCCGCCTGTGAGGATCACCGCGCCCTGACCGAGGCCGAGGATCGCGAGGAACAGCGTCAGCGTGAGGAGGCTGCTGTAGAAGTTCGCGCTCGCGAGCACGCCCGGGCCATAGACGATCCCGGTGATCACGACCACCGCGAAAAACAGCAGATACGCCGGCACCACATACTTCACCCACTCGCGATTACGCTCGATCCAGTCGCTGAGAAACCGCCCTTTCAGCTCGGTGTTTTCGAGCGGACGGAAATCCTCCACCTCGAACGACACGCGCCGCGCGCGCGGATCATCCTTCGCGCGCGTTCCGGTGCGCACCGCCTTCATCCACTGCGACGCATAGCGCGCGCAGTGATGCGCGGCCGATTGCTTGCCGATCGACGAGCCGAGCACCGCGAGAATCAGGATCACCGCTTCGGCGATCGTCGTGAAGAACGCCGACACGTTCAACACGAGCAAGATGTTGACGGTGATCATCAGCGTCATCGCGGCGAACACCGTGCCGACGCAGCCGCCGCGCCCGCCGCCGAGCCACGTTCCGCCGAGCACGACCGCCGTGAACATCGACAGCAACAGCGGCCGGCCGACGAGCGGATCGGCGGAACCCGTCTGCGCCGACACATACAGGCCCGCCGCCGCGTAGAACATGCCGGCGAGCGCGTAAGTCGCGATGCGATAGCGCGTGACCGGCATGCCGTTCGCATACGCGCCGTCCGGGTCGCTGCCGAGCGCGTACAGGCCCACGCCGAAGCGCGTGCGCTTGACGAACGACCACACCAGCAGCGCGACCACGAGCACGGCGGCCGACATCGGCATCTTGTCGGGGATCAGGTCGGAGGTGACGAACGCGCCGAACTGTTCGCCGATACTGCCGCCCGGCTTGTTCTGGATCAGGAGCGTGAGGCCTTGCACCATGAACATCGTTGCGAGCGTGACGACGATCGATTGCAAGCGGAACCACGCGATCACCGCGCCGTTAACGAGCCCGATGCCGCCGCCGATCGCGAGGATCAATGCCACGCCGCCCCACTGTTCGAGCGGCGTGCCCTGCACGAAGCGCACGGCGAGCACGTTCGACAGCGACACGACCGCCGACGCGGAGAGATCGAAACCGCCCGAGAGCACGACGATGGTCTGCCCAATTGCAGCGAGCGCGAGCGTCGTGCTGCTCGATATCACCGAGCCGATGTCGTACATGCCGACCGGTGTCGCCGACAGCGACACCCACGCGATCAGCATCGCGAGCAGTGCGCCGATGGCGATGATCAGTCCGCGATAGTGATCGACGCGCGCGCCGAAACCGATGCGCGCCCCCGGCCGCACGATCTCGCTGTCGGGCGACGCAATTGCGTTGTTCATGAGAGCCTCTCGTTGCCTGATCGCGGTCCTAGCTGGACAGCATCTTGCGCATGACGTTTTCTTCGTTGAGCGCGTCGCCTTTGAGTTCCGCGACATTGCGCCCGCGATACACCACCGACACCCGGTCGCAGACGTTGACGAGCTCCGGCACGTCGGTCGAATAGAACAGCACCGAGCCGCCCGCCGCCGCGAACGCGCGCATCAGCACGAAGATCTGATGCTTGGTGCCGACATCGATGCCGCGCGTCGGATCGAACATCAGCCAGACGCGGCTTTGCGTGAGCAGCCACTTCGCCATCGCGATCTTCTGCTGGTTGCCGCCCGAGAACGACAGACACGGCTTGTAGACCGCGCGCGGATTCACTTCCATCTGCGCGAGCGCGCGCTTGATCGCGGCCTGCTCGCGCTTGCGATCGATCAGGCCGAAGCGCGAAAAGCGCTTGATGACCGGCAGCGATACGTTTTCTCCGCCCGGCAGCCGAAGGAAAAGCCCTTCGGTCTTGCGGTCCTCGGGCAGAAAACTCGTCGATACGCCGGCCTTCAGCGAATCGGCGGTCGAGGTCAGCGTGACCGGCTTGCCGTCGATCAGGATCTGGCCTTCGTCGATGAACTCCGCGCCGAACAGCGCCTCGAAAAGCTCGCGCTGGCCCATGCCCTGCAACGCCGCGATGCCGTGCACTTCGCCGGGCTTGAGCGTCAGATTGAAGTCAGTCACCACGCCGTCCACGCGAATGCCGCGCGCTTCCATCGCGGGCGTTTCGCTGCGCGCTTCGGCGGGCGCCGGCACCTTCGGCGGATACTTGGCCTCCATCGAGCGGCCGATCACGAGGCGGATCACGTCGTCATCGGAGATGTCGGCGGTCTCGAATGCGCCTACGTCGCGGCCGTTGCGATACACGGTCAGGCTGTCGCAGAACTCGCGCACTTCCTGCATGCGGTGCGAGATGAACACGAACGTGACGCCGCGCGCCTTCATCTCGTCGATACGGCGCGACAGCCACGCGACGTCGCGGCCCGAGAGCGCGGAGGTCGGCTCGTCGAGCAGCAGCACTTGCGGCGCGCGCACGATCGCCTTCGCGATCTCGATCTTCTGCCGCACCGGCAACGCAAGATCGCGGATGTATGCGCCGGGCCGCACGTCGGTCAGCTCCAGCCGGTCGAGCCACTCGGCCGCCACGCGCTGCGATTCGCGCCGCTTGATGCGGCCGAGCCAGCCCGTCGGTTCATACGACATCAACAGGTTCTGCGCGACCGTCAGATCGCGCACAAGCGTCATCTCCTGGAACGCGGTCTGCACGCCCGCACGATGCGCGTCTTTCGGACCGCGCATCGTCACGTCGCGGCCCATCACGGCGATGCTGCCCGCGTCGGGCTGCATGAGTCCCGACAGCAGCTTGACGGTGGTCGACTTGCCCGCGCCGTTCTCGCCGAGCAGCGCGTGAACGGCGCCCTGCCTGACGCGAAACGATGCGCCGTCGAGCGCGACGGTCGCGCCGAAGCGCTTCGTCACGTTCGACAAATCGATGGCCCATGCGCTCGTCATCTCGTCTCTCCCATAGCGCCAGCGGCGATTCAGTCCTGCTTGCCCGTGAGTGCCGCGTTGAAGCCGACCTCGCGTGTGTCGTCGGAATAGATGTCCGCGAACCAGCCCGGTGGCACCTTGTCCGGCATGAACGCGGTGCAGCCCGCCTTGAGTTCGTCGATCGAACCGGTCTTGCAGAGCTTCGACTCATTCGTCAGGACGAGCGGCAGCTTGAGCGTCACGCGTTGCGGAAACTCCTTGCCTTCGAGCTTCTGCACGGCCAGCTTGAGCGCCATCGCGCCCGAATACGGCGGCGCGCCATACGAAATCGAGCGATAGCCGATCGAGCGATACGAGCCCTCGCCCTTCACCGTGCCCGGCGGCAACATTTGCACGCGGTGCCCGTTCGACGATTCGCCCGCGCACGGCTTCACCTTGTCGTCCGGGACACCGGCTTCGAGCTGCATCGACGCGGCCGTGAAGCAGCCAACCTGCATCCACAGGCCGTCGATCTTGTCCCACGAGTTGGTCGCGAGAATCTTCGAGAGCTCGGTCTTCGCGGTGGCTTGGCTCCACATGCCGGTGCCTTCCGCGACGATCTTGATGCCCGGATGCTTCGCGAACACTTCCTTCGCGGCCTCGGTGCGCGCGCGGTCCACCGACGTGCCCGGCACGCCGTTGATCATCACGATATTGCCCTTGCCGTTGAGCGTTTTCGCGAGCCACTCCGCCGTCACCGTGCCCGCCTGCTTCTGGTCGATCGTCACGTTGTGCGCGCACGGCTCGGTCACTTCGCCGTCGTACGCCGCGACCACGACGCCCTTCGAGCACGCATTCTTGATCGCGCGGTTGAGCGCGGTCGGCGAGATCGGATAGATGACGATGGCCTTCGCACCCGCCTGCACCATCGAGTTGATCTGCTGGATCTGCTTCTGCGCGTCGGTGCCCGCGACCTGCACTTCGAGATCGACCTTGTCCTTGAGCGCGGGCGTGCCGGCCATCGCCTTGACCATGTTCGCGGCCTCGGTCTGCCAGTCGTTGCCGACGTAACTCATCGACAGGAAAATCTTGTACTTCTCAGCGGCCGCCGCCGGCCCGGATACGGCGAGCCCCGCCAGCAATGCGGCGCCGAGCGCGAGCCGGCCCGCCTGACGAATCGTGTGCGTCAATGCTTTCATGTCATCCTCCGATGCTTCGATTGTTTGTGTTCTAGCTTTCGACGTGCTGCAAACGTGCGCTCGCGGGCAAGGCGATGCCCGACGATCCGGGCACGACGTTCGGGTCGTGTCCGGGTATCACGAAGTCGGCGATCTGGCGGATACGCCTGAGCGATGCCAGTTCGGCAGCCGTCTCGTGAACGATGCCGACCGGCACGAGATCGACGATGTTCTCCATGCAGTTCGCGCAGTCGCCGGCGATCATGACGACGCCTTCGTCCGTATCGACCGCGACCGACTGATGCCCCGGCGTATGACCCGGCGTGGGCACGACGCGCACGCCGGGCGCGATGTCCGCGACGCCGTTCACGAACTGCCAGCGGAAATACTTGAGCGGTTCGCGGCCGATCAGGAACTCCTGGTAGTACGTGGCCTGCGTCGGCAGCGGACGTCCCGCGTATTCCCACTCCGCGGTCTGGATCACGAAGCGCGCGTTGCGAAAGAGCGTGTTGCCGCCGGAGTGGTCGTAATGCAGATGCGTGTTGATGACGATATCGACGTCGTCCGCGCTCCAGCCCACGTATTCCTTCAGTGCCCTTTCGAGGCGCTCTTCGGGCGCCTGCTCGCACGGGCACACGAAGCTCGACACCCATGCGGGGTCGTGGATGCCCGTATCGACAACGATTTTCTTGTCGCCGCCGACGATCGCCGTGGACCACACCGGCACCTTCCACGGCTGGCCGAAGTAGCGGCCATAGACCTGCGACGATCGATCGACGGTGAGCCAGCCCGTCGGCATCGCGACAACTTTCAGTTTGTTCAAGGCGGCCTCCGTGTCAGAAGTTCGTCTCGCTCGCGCCCTTCAATCCGAGCATCGCGCGCGCTTCGGCCGGCGTCGCGATGTCGAGCGACAGCCCTTCGATCACCTGGCGGATCTTCACGACCTGCGCGGCGCTCGATTCGGCGAGCTGGCCCGGCGCGATCCATAGCGAATCTTCGAGCCCCACGCGAACGTTCGAACCTTGCGCGACGCCCATCGTGCCGAGCGGAATCTGGTTGCGCCCGGCCCCGAGGATCGACCAGACGTAGTCGCTGCCGAACAGGCGATCGGCGGTGCGCTTCATGTGCGCAAGGTCTTCGGGATGCGCGCCGATGCCGCCGAGCAGGCCGAACACGCTCTGCACGAAGAACGGCGCCTTCGCGAGCCCGCGATCGACGAAATGCGCGAGGTTGTACAGATGCGAGATGTCGTAGCACTCGTATTCGAAGCGCGTGCCGTTCGCGCCGCACGACGTGAGGATGTATTCGATGTCGGCGAAGGTGTTTTTGAACACGAGGTCACGGCTGTTTTCGAGGTGCTTGCGCTCCCAGTCGTGCTTGAACTCCTTGAAGCGGTCGAGCATCGGATAAAGACCGAAGTTCATCGACCCCATGTTCAGCGACGCCACTTCCGGCTTGAAATGATGCGCGGGCTTCAGCCGCTCAGCGACCGTCATGTGCGGACTGCCGCCGCTCGTGATATTGATCACCGCATCGGTCTGCGCCTTGATGCGCGGCAGAAACTGCTGGAACACGGCGGGGTCCTGCGTCGGATGTCCGTCCTCGGGATCGCGTGCGTGCAGGTGCAGGATCGCGGCGCCTTCCTTCGCGGCCGCGAGCGCGGCGTCCGCGATCTGGTCGGGCGTGACCGGCAGATAGGGCGACATCGACGGCGTATGGATCGCGCCGGTCGGCGCGCAGGTGATGATGACCTTGCGTTTCGTTGCCATGAGACTCCTCGTGACGATGACGTTTAGAGCACTTCGACGTTGCCGCAGACCGAGATCGCCTGCCCGGAGATGCCGCTGCCGCCGGGTGAGCACAGAAAGAGCGCAGTGGCTGCGACTTCTTCGGGCGTCGTCATGCGCCGCAGCGAAATCTTCTCCAGATAGTCCTTCTCCATCTCCTCGTAGGAGAGGCCGAGCTGCTGCGCGCGCGCCGCGATCACGCGCTCGATGCGCGGGCCTTTCACGATGCCCGGCTGGATCGCATTCACGCGGATGCCCGACGGCCCGAGCTCGATCGCAAGGCTCTTCGTGAGCCCGACCACGGCCCACTTGGTCGCGGAATACGGCGTGCGGAACGCGTAGCCGAGCCGCCCCGCCACCGACGAGAGCGCGATGATCGCCCCGCCGTCCTTCGAGTGGCGAAGCAGCGGCACCGCGCGGCGCGCGAAATAGAACTGCGCGTTGAGATTCACGTCGACGGTCTGTTCCCACTCGCTCACGTCGAGTTCGTCGATACCGCCTGTCGGCCCCGCGATGCCCGCGTTGTTGATCAGCACGTCGAGGCCGCCGAGTTGCGCATCGACATCGGCGAAGACGCGGTCCACCGCCTCGCGGTCCGAGACGTCCGCGAGCGTCGCGGTGATCGCGTTGCACTCGGTCTGACTCTCGGCTTCGATGAGCGCGTCGACGGCTTGCGGGCTCGCATCGCAGACATGCACGCGCGACCCGGCGTCGACGAAAGCACGCGCGATCACGAGCCCGATGCCCGATGCGCCGCCCGTCACGAGCACGCGCAAACCCGCGTGCGGTTTCAACATCTGTAGAACCGTCATGCTCGTCTCCGTTTTTGTTCTTGAAACGGTGCTGTGTCAGGCGCTGGCCGCTTCCCTGCCTTGCAGGCGCTCCTGCAGATCGGCGGCGGCATCGCCGATGTCCTGCTCGATGCCCGCGCGCGCGCCTTCGCCGTCGCCGCGCCAGAGCGCATCGACAATGTTGCGGTGCGCCGCCATCGAACGGCGCATGTGCGGGATATCGGGTGCGACGAGGTTGAGGAACGGGCCGATGCGCATCCACAGGTTCTGGATCGTCGCGAGGGTGAGGTCGCTTGCGCCGTGTGTGTAGATCGCGATGTGGAACTCGAAGTTGCTGCGCAGGTACGCGGCGACGTCGCCGCCTTCGACATGCGCGTCCATCGTGTCGAAAATCGATTGCAGCGCGTCGAGATGGTCCTTCCTCATGCGCGATGCAGCGCGCTTAGCCACGCAACCTTCGAGCGCGATGCGCACGTCGCGCAGTTCTTCGAGGAGGTCGAGCGTCATCGGCGGGACCATCAGCGCGCGGCCGGGGCCGTCGATCAATGCGCCTTCGGCTTGCAGTCGCGTGAGGGCGGCGCGCACCGGCATCGTCGACGAACCGACCGCCTCCGCGACGCCGCGCAGGCTCAGCAACTGGCCGGGAGCGAAGCGGCCGGTCATGATCGCCTCGCGCAACTGCGCATAGACGCGGCCGGCCATCGTTTCGCGCGCCACGAGCTCGAGCGCGGGCAGGTCGTTGGAAGCTGAACGTGATGCCACTTCACTTCTCCTTGCGGTTCTTGTGACCTGTGATCACAGATGCTGAATCGAAGTTTGGTGCGTGCATCGACCACAGTCAACCCGCGTGAGATAGGGATAAACGCTAATGGGTCGCGGGCGATGCCATTATGCAGACGTAAGGTTCACGCTTCGCAGGGTCGCGTAGGGTGCTTGCCACGTTGCTGGTTCATCGCACCGCTTGCAGGCGCGCCTCCGCGTTCTAAAGATGCCCAAAGAGCGCTCCGCCCAACGGAACGAGAAACGCGGTCAACACGCCGTTGAGCCCCATCCCGAGCGCGGCGAACGCGCCCATTTCCTCGCTAACCTGAAGCGCGCGCGCCGTGCCGATGCCATGCGACGCGACGCCGAGCGCGAAGCCGCGCACCGCCGCTTCTTCGACGCGCAGCACGTTCAGGATCGAGCGCGCGAAGACCGCGCCGAACACGCCCGTCGAGATGACGAGCACCGCCGTCAGCGACGGAATTCCGCCGATCTTCTCGGCGACGGCCATCGCGATCGGCGTCGTCGCCGACTTTGGCGCGAGCGATGCCACCGTCTGATGCGGCGCGCCCAGAAGCGACGCCACGCCCACCGCCGACACGATCGCCGTCAGCGACCCGCACACGAGCCCGCCAATGAGTGGCAGCGCCGCGCGCCGCAGCTTCGGCCACTGTCGATAGAGGGGAATCGCGAGCGCGACGGTCGCCGGTCCGAGCAGGAAATGGACGAACTGCGCGCCTTCGAAGTACGTCGAGTACGGCGTGCCCGACACCCGCAGCACGACGACCAGCAGCGCCACCGAAATCAGCACCGGGTTCGCGAGCGGATTGAAGCGCGCGCGGGCGTAGATCGATTGCGCGATGAGATAGGCGATCAGCGTGATAGTGAGCCCGAGCAGCGGCGAAGCGGCGAGATAGACCCAGATCTCGCCGATCTTCGGAAGCGCGGTCATGGTTCGTCCTCGGGATCGATCGCGTTGACGGTCTGCATGCGCAGGAGCGCGCGCGTCACGAGCGCCGTCACGGCGATCGCGAGCGTGGTGCTGACCGCGACCGCGACGATCACCGCGAGCGTATTGCCGCGCAGCGCACTCGCGGACACCATGATGCCGACGCCCGCGGGTACGAACAGCAGCGAGAGGTGACGCAGGAGTTCGAGCGCGGTCGGCTCGATGGCATCGGCCACTTGCGGACGCCACGCGAGAAGCGCGAAGAGCAGCAGCATGCCGACCACCGGCCCCGGCACGGGCAGCCGGAATACGTAGGAAAGGCCTTCGCCGAAGCACTGGAACAGCAGAAGCGTAGCGAGTGCGCGCAGCATGGTCGGGCCTCGAAGTGACAGGTCGATGCGACGAGCGGCGCCCAGAAGTACCGGGGCGCCGCTCACGCATTGCAACCTGTTGTCGAGACGCCGTCAACCCCGAATCAATGACACAGCTCTTCGAGCCGCTTGCCGTTGGTCTTCGGCCCGAACACGCCGATCGATACGACCACCACCAGCATGCACGCCGTGATGCCGGTGAATACGCCCGCCACACCGAAGTCGCGCAAGAGGAACGCGATGAAGAACCCCGACATCATCGCGCCGACGCGGCTCGCCGAATACACGATGCCGTTCGCGCGGCAACGCACGGCCGTCGGGAAGAGCTCGGCCTGGTACGCGTGATAGCACACGGAGATGGTCTGTCCGGCAAGGCTGATCAGCACACCGAGCACGATCAGCGGCGCGACCGACCTCACCTGTCCGAACGCGATGCCGCACACGATCACGGCGAGCGCCCCGGCGACGATCAGCCACTTGCGCTGGATCCTGTCGGCGTAGAACATCGCGAGCATCGGTCCGACCGGCAGCGCGAACGCAATGATGAACGAATACAGCAGGCTCTTCGTCACGGTGATGCCCTGCCCGATCAGGAGCGTCGGCACCCAGTTGGCGAAGCCGTAGTAGCCGATCGCCTGGCAGAAGTTGAAGATGATCAGCATGATGAGGCGCGAACGGTACGGCGGCTGCAGCAGTTCCGAGAACGAAGCGCGGCGATGCGCCGGCTGCTCGATCACCGGCAGCGGCGGCGGCAGCGGCTTGCCCGTCTGGCGCGTGACGATCTCCTCGATCTTCGAGACGACCCGCTCGCCCTTCTCCACGTGGCCGTGCGTCGCGAGCCAGCGCGGGCTTTCCGGCACTGCACGTCGGATGAACCACACGAGCACCGCGCCGACCGAACCCGCAAGCACCACGATGCGCCATCCGTCGATACCGAACAGCGTCGTCGGTACGAGCCAGTACGAGAGGATCGCGGCGACGGGCGCAGCGGCGAACATCACCATCTGGTTGAACGCCATCGCACGGCCGCGCATGTGTTGCGGCACGAGTTCGGTGACGTAGCTGTCGATCGTGATGATCTCGATGCCCACGCCGATGCCCGTGATGAAGCGCCACAGGATCACGCCTTCGGGCGTCGTCTGGAAGGCCATGATCGCCGAGCCGACCGAGTACCACAGCAGCGAGAACGTGAAGACCGTGCGGCGCCCGTAGCGGTCCGGCATCCAGCCGAAGCCGAACGTGCCGACGAACAGGCCGGCGAACGTCGCCGCGATGAAGCCCGCGATGCCGTTGAAGCCAAAGAACGAATGCGTGGTGGTCTGCAAAAGGCCGCTTTTGGCCATGCCCGGCGCGATGTAGCCGGTGAAGATCAAGTCATAGACTTCGAAGAACCCGCCGAGCGAGATGAGGAACACGAGCATCCAGAGATGCCGCGTGATCGGCAAGCGGTCCATGCGCGCGGAGATTTCCGCGCCCGGGTTGATGCCGACGTGAACGTTCGGTGCGACGAGCGGGGGGTTGCCCGCGGTAACGGATTGCTGCATGTCTTTGTCTCCTGTCGGGCTGAGTTGGCGCTTACTCTGATCCCAAGCGCCTTACTCTGGCCCGATGCAAGGTTGCTGTTTCTCTGTACTGGCGGCGTTTCTTATCGTTGAACGTCTGCCGGCATGAAGTAGTGGTCCGCGTATCGAAACCTATTGCTGCCCAACGACACCTCGTCGAATCTGATCGCGTTCGATCGACTGGAACAGCGCCTTGAAGTTGCCTTCACCGAAGCCGTCGTCGCCCTTGCGTTGAATGAACTCGAAGAACACGGGGCCGAGCAGCGTATCGGAGAATATCTGCAGCAAGAGCCGTGGATGACCACCGCTCGTATTTCCATCGAGCAGAATCCCGCGCGTGCGCAACTCGGAGACCGGCTGTCCGTGACCCGGCAGGCGCTCTTCGAGCATCTCGTAGTACGTCTCGCTCGGCGCGGTCATCAGCGGGACGCCGGCCATCGCGAGCTTGTCGATGGTGGCGGGCAGATCGTCGGAGAGCAAGGCCACGTGCTGGATGCCCTCGCCGTTGAACTTCATCAGGAACTCCTCGATCTGCCCCGCGCCCTTCGACGATTCCTCGTTCAGTGGAATGCGGATCTTGCCGTCGGGCGCGGTCATCGCTTTCGAGGTCAGGCCCGTGTATTCGCCGGAGATATCGAAGTAGCGGATCTCGCGGAAGTTGAAGAGCTTCTCGTAGTAGCCGGCCCAGAACGCCATGCGTCCGCGATAGACGTTGTGCGTCAGGTGATCGACGAGCTTCAGTCCATAACCCTCCGGACGCCGGTCCACGCCTTCGACGAACCTGAAGTCGATGTCATAGATCGACTCGCCGTCTTCGAAGCGGTCGATCAGATACAACGGCGCGCCGCCGATACCCTTGATCGCGGGCAGACGCAGTTCCATCGGGCCGGTGGGCATTTCGAGCGGCTGCGCGCCGAGTTCGAGCGCGCGTGCGTACGCCGCATGCGAATCCTTCACGCGAAACGCGAGACCGCACGCCGACGGTCCGTGCTCCGCCGCGAAGTAAGCGGCCGGGCTTTTCGGCTCGCGATTCACGATGAAGTTGATGCCGCCTTGCCGGTACAGCACGACGTCCTTCGAGCGATGATGCGCGACGAGCGTGAAGCCGAGCTTCTCGAAGACCGGCTCCAGCGTATCGGGCGTCGGCGACGCGAATTCGACGAATTCGAATCCCATCAGGCCCATCGGGTTATCGAAGAGATCTGCCATTTGATTTGCTCCGTGATTCGATGCGCTTCCAGCGGAAAGACTCATGCGACCACCCGGCTCTTCAGGCGCGCCAGCACTTCCTGCGTATGCTCGCCGACTCGCGCCAGCGCCTGCCTCACACCGGGACGCCGTCCGCCCATCGTCAGCGGCAGGAGCACGACTTCGGTCATGCTGCCGTCGTCGGTTTCCATCGGCACGAGGCCGCCGCTCGCCTTCAGATGCGGGTCGTCGAGCAGTTGCTCGGGACGTACGATCGGCGCATACGGAATACCGGCCGCTTCGAGCTTCGGCGAAAGTTCTTCTATGCGATGCTCCTTCAGGATCGCGCCGAGCACTTCAAGCAACTCGGGGCGGATCGCGACGCGCAGCGCGTTCGTCTCGAAGCGCGGCTCGGCCGGCAGATCCGGGCGATCGAGCACGTCGCACAGCGTGATGAACTGCTTGTCGCTGACCGCGCCGATAAAAAGCTGTTCGCCGTCTGCGAGCGTGAAGACGTCATAGACGCTCCACGCCGAGACGCGCGAGGGCATCGGCGGCGGCGCTTCGCGCGTCATCGCGTATTGCTGCATGTGCTGGCCGGAGAGGAACACGCAGTTTTCAAACAGCGCGCTCTGCACTTCCTGGCCGCGTCCCGTGTGCTCGCGTTCGCGCAGCGCGGCCAGTACGCCGATCGCGCCGAACATGCCGCCCATGATGTCGTTGACCGACGTTCCCGCGCGCAAAGGCCGGCCGACCGGACCCGTCATGTACGAAAGGCCGCCCATCATCTGCACGACTTCATCGAGTGCGAGGCGCTTTTCGTAGGGGCCCGGCAGGAAGCCCTTGTGCGACACGTAGATCAAACCGGGATAGCGCTTCGAGAGCGTGTCGTAATCGAGGCCGAGCTTCGTCATCAGGCCCGGGCGGAAGTTTTCGAGCATCGCGTCGCAGGTGCCGATCAGCTCGATCGCGGCTTCCTTGCCCTCGGGCGTGTTGATGTCGAGCACGACGCTCTTCTTGTTGCGATTGAACGAGCGGAAGAAGCCGATGCCGAGGCCCGGCAGCTTGCGCGTCTTGTCGCCGCCGGGCGGCTCGATCTTGATCACTTCGGCGCCGAGGTCGGCGAGGATCATGCCGCACGTCGGACCCATGACCATGTGCGTGAATTCAATGACGCGCACGCCGTCGAGGGGAAGTCTTGCGGGGGTGCTCATGATGATGACCTCAAGCGTTGAGCGCGGCCGGAGCAGCGAAGGTTTTGGGGAGACCCGCGAGCCACAGCGCGCCGTGCAGCGATTCGCCTTCGAGCCAGCCCGCGACTTTCGCGCGCAGGGCCAGCAAGGCGGGAATGTCGATACCGGTTTCGATGCCCATGTCGGCGAGCATGAACGCCAGGTCTTCGCTCGAAGCGTTGCCGCTCGCGCCCGGCGCATGCGGACAGCCGCCGATGCCGGCAAGCGTGGCGTCGAAGCGCGCGACGCCGGTTTCGAGCGCCGCGTAGACGTTGGCGAGCGCGAGACCGCGCGTGTCGTGGAAGTGGCCGCACCAGAAGCGCTCGCCGGCGAGCTTGCGCGCCTTCTCGAACAGTTCGCGCACGGCGGCGGGGCCCGCGTAGCCGACCGTATCGGCGATGCTCACGCGATCCGCGCCTGCATCGAGCAGCGCCTGCATGCAGCGCAGCACTTCGCTCTGTTCGACGCGGCCCTGAATCGTGCAGCCGAACGCCGTCCCGATGCCGCCTTCGATCAGCGTCTTCGAGCCGGACGCATCGCGCGCGGCACGGATGCGCGCCACTTCGGCGACGACTTCATCGGGCGTCTTGCGCAGGTTGGCCAGGCTATGTTCGTGGCTCGCGGAGAGCGGCACGAGCAGCAGGTCGGCGCGTGTTTCGATAGCGCGCTCGGCGCCTTTCAGATTCGGCACGAGCACCGAGACGACGAGGCCCGGCAGCGTTTTCGCGTAGGCGACGAGTTCGGCGGTGTCGGCCAGTTGCGGCAGAAGGCGCGCGGGAACGTACGAGCCGACTTCGATTTCGCGCTGACCGGTGGCGTACGCATCGCCGATCCATTCGATCTTGCGTTCGGTCGGAAGAATGCTCGGGATGCTTTGCAGGCCGTCGCGCAAGCCGACTTCGCGGATGGCGACGTTCGCGGGGAACGAGGGCATATGTCTTGTCTCCTGTCTACCGGTCGTCAGGTTGCCGGCGTTGTGCTAACTTTAGACATTCCAGCCAAACCTTAAAGCGGTATTTTGGAAGCGCTGAAGTTCCCGTTCGGAATGTCACAGCTTCGGAGACGGCCATGCGCGACATCGACCTGAAAACGCTGCGGCTGCTTGTTGCCGTGTGCGATCACCGCAATATCGCGCGTGCGGCGGAGGAAGCGCACATCGAGCCTTCCGCGATCAGCAAGCGCATCGCGCAGCTCGAAAGCGATTTGGGCCTGCCGATCCTGTCGCGCTCGCGGCGCGGCGTCGAACCGACCGCGGCCGGCATCGCGCTGCTCGAACACGCGCGCAACGTGCTCTTCACGATGGAGCGCATCGCAAGCGACGTCGCCGCGTTCGGCGCTGGGCTGAAGGGGCGCGTGAGCGTGTGCGCGTCGGCATCGGCGATCGCGGAGGCACTGCTCGACGACATCGCTTCGTTCATGCGCGAACCCGCGTACCAGAACATTCGCGTCGAAGTGGAGGAGCGTTTGTCGCACGAACTCGTGCGGCAGTTGCGCGAAGGCGCGGCGACGGTCGGCGTGTGCTGGGACAACGTCGATCTGCAAGGCTTGCGGCACCGCCCCTACCGGCAGGACCGGCTCGCGCTCGCGGTACATCGCGATCATCCGCTCGCGGGCGAGGCGTCGCTGCGTTTCGACCAGACGCTCGAGCACGAGCACGTCGGTTTGCCGCCCGCGACCGCCGTCCACACGATGCTCCAGCGCGCCGCCGCGAGCGCGGGGCGAACGGTGTCGTATCGCGTGATCGTGTCGAGCTTCGACGCGGCTTTTCGCGTGGTCGCGGCGGGCTTGGGGATCAGCGTGGTGCCGGTGGAAGTGGCCGAGACGTATCGGCCGGTGCTCGGCATCCGCGTGATTCCGCTCGATGACGCGTGGGCGTTGCGCCGCTTCATCGTGTGCTTCAAGAACTTCGAGGCATTGCAGCCGGCCGCGCAGCGGATGGTCGAGCATCTGGTCGAACGGGCGGGGCGGGTTTGAATGTGCCGCTTGCGAAATGCCTAATATGAATGAAGCGGGCAGTCCCTTTCAGTTCGCCCGAGTCGAAGCGCTAAGCGTGCGCTGGCTTTTGTGCCAACAGCTATGACTGAGCGCTAACGACACTCCGATAAAAGGACCATTCAGGTTGAACGGCCCAGCGTTACAGGGCACGCGAGCGAACCCTGACGACGTCCGATACGACCCGTTGTTTTGCTAATCTCCTGAGATACGTAGAACGCGTTAGAGTTCTCTCCGCAAAAGTTGAGCGTCGGTTTCGCTTCTCGCCAGGTCCAATTTATTGTTTGTCGACAAGATCACGCCGAAAGGTCATTGGGTCATTGGGGCGTAAGTGGATTGGATGAGCGAATGGATGCGTCGCAGATGAAGCGCTCTTGGCCGGAGGGGGAGTGAAGCCCCGTAGGCATTAGTGGCTCTTCGGAAGCCCACGCTACCTCGTCATGCAGTCCTTCGGGGTATGGTCGTTTTAGGTCGATATCTTTGACGAGGGGAAACTTTCGAATGTACGCATCGTATTGAGTTTTCTTCACTACAAAAAGTGCGCCGCCTACAGCGGCAATTGTGTATCGACTCGAATCCTTGAACGGATCAAAGCTCTTCATGTAAACCATTCCATGAAACGTCCGTCCGCTGTCGGTCGAATAGATGAGCGAAATTGAGCAGCCACGGTCACTGCATGCGCGTTCCGGCGGTTGAGACGACGGAATCACGATGTTCTTTCCAGTGGGGTCGGCATTAATCAACCGGCCTTGAAAGTTCTCGATTCCGTTGCGTCCGAGCTTCTTGCGAATGCTTTCCTTCGTATCGTTGTAGTACGTGTCGCCGTCGTGGCAGTCGCTATAGTTTTCCAGCGTGACGAACCGATGGTCGTCGATGCGGTAAATCACCTGTGCCGGCACGTCATAGTGCGGAACCGGCTGCGGTCCCGAATAGCGCGAGCGCTCCGCATCGGAAACGCATGCGGTACACGCGGCCACGCGGCGACGCTCCGAATCAGAGCAAATTTAGCGACGTTCACTTTTAGAGTTCTTTCCGCAAAAGTTGTGCGTCGGCTTCGCTTCTCGCCAGGTCCAGTTTATTGTTTGTCGATAAGATTAAACAGACAGGTCGTTGGGTCATTGGGGTTTAGGTGGGTTCGATGGGCGAATGGATGCGTCGCAGGTGAAGCGCTCTTGGCCGGAGGGGGAGTGTAGTCCCGTAGGCATCTGAACGTCGAACTCCACGCGCTTGCCGTCTGGTAGTTTTTCGCCTTGCCCATATTGAAAGCCTGTGACCAATGGGTACCTGTTTATAATTACGCGATTGGCGATTTCGCTAATTTTCTCGGCAACATAGAACGCATCCTTGTCTACTGCGATCGTATAGTCCTTCGAGTCTCGATACGGATCAAAGCTTTTCATGTACACCATTCCATGGAACGTCCGTCCGCTGTCGGTCGAATAGATCAGCGAAATTGAGCAGCCACGGTCACTGCATGCGCGTTCCGGCGGTTGAGACGACGGAATCACAATGTTCTTTCCAGTGGGGTCGGCATTAATCAACCGGCCTTGAAAGTTCTCGATTCCGTTGCGTCCGAGTTTCTTGCGAATGCTTTCCTTTGTATCGTTGTAGTACGTGTCGCCGTGGTGGCAGTCGCTGTAGTTTTCCAGCGAGATGTATCGATGGTCGTCGATGCGGTAAATCACCTGTGCCGGCACGTCATAGTGCGGAACCGGCTGCGGTCCCGAATAGCGCGAGCGCTCCGCATCGGAAACGCATGCGGTACACGCGGCGACGCTCAGAATCAGAGCAAATTTAGCGACGTTCACTTTTAGAGTTCTTTCCGCAAGAGTTGTGTGTCGGCTTCGCTTCTCGCAAGGTCCAGTTTATTGTTTGTTGATAAGATTAAACAGACAGGTTGTCGGGTCATTGAGATATAACTGAGTTGGATGGGCGAATGGAGGTATCGCAGGTGAAGCGCTCTTGGCCGGAGGGGGAGTGAAGTCCAGCGGGCACCGGTGGGGCTTCCGCTCCTGTTTCCCATAACCCTCGTGAACCGTCCAGATTTTTAAGGTTAACCGCAGGATAGAGTGGGGCCCTTTTTACGTAGGGATCTGGGTCTCGCTCTTCGATGTACAGCGCGTCCCTCGTTGTCAAAATTGTGTATCGACTCGAATCCTTAAACGGGTCAAAGCTGTTCATGTACACCATTCCATGGAACGTCCGTCCGCTGTCGGTCGAATAGATCAGCGAAATTGAGCAGCCACGGTCACTGCACGCGCGTTCCGGCGGTTGAGACGACGGAATCACGATGTTCTTTCCAGTGGGATCGGCGTTAATCAACCGCCCTTGAAAGTTCTCGATTCCGTTGCGACCGAGTTTCTTGCGAATGCTTTCCTTTGTGTCGTTGTAGTACGTGTCGCCGTGGTGGCAGTCGCTGTAGTTTTCCAGCGAGATGTATCGATGGTCGTCGATGCGGTAAATCACCTGTGCCGGCACGTCATAGTGCGGAATCGGCTGCGGTCCCGAATAACGCGAGCGCTCCGCATCGGAAACGCATGCGGTACACGCGGTGACGCTCAGAATCAAAGCAAATTTAGTGACGTTCATTTTTAGAGTTCTTTCCGCAAAAGTCGTGCGTCGGATTCGCTTCTCGCCAGGTCTACCGTCTGTTTATCGACGAGATCAGGCATCGCATATTCACCTAAGGCAATGCTGAAAAAGGTCAACGCATCAGGGTGGCAGGCCGTTTATATTGAATGAGACAAAAGACCCTAGCGATGGCAGCAGATCAAGGCGCCGGCTTCGAGCAGTATCGTCGG
>NZ_FCNW02000030.1 GCF_001544475.1 Caballeronia humi
CCTCCGTGAGGGCGACACTTACTCTCCAGCGCCGATCCGTTCTTAGCGAGTGATGGACCGTTAGCACTGGCGGTTCAAAGCTGCTTTCTTTGCTTACTTTCTTTGCAGCAGCAAAGAAAGTGAGTCCCGCCCCGGACAGGGGCAGAGCTAATAGACCGCTAAAAAAGCAAGTTCCATCGGAGCACAAGCGCATCAAACGGCGTTGAACAAACCCACCTCAAGCGCCAGCCTTAAAGGACCTACTAGGCCGAGAGCCGCCTCTCAACGCTAGGCGCATGTCCAAACTGGGCGCGATAAGCCTTACTGAAATGACACGGCGAATGAAAGCCGCAAACCGCGGTCACCCGTGCGATCGAAGCATCGGTATTGCGCAACAGCTCCCGCGCACGTCGCAACCGCAAGGTCAGATAATAGTGCGTAGGCGAAACACTAAGGAACATCTTGAACATCCGCTGCAAATGTCTTTGCGACAAATGCACGAGCCGCGCGAGTTCCTCGAGCGATAGTGGCTCTTCGATATTCGCCTCCATCAGCCGCACGACTTCGATCAGTTCGGCACGCGAGAAACCCACGCGCGCATCGACGGGAATATGCTGATGATCCGTCGACCCGCGAATCCGCTCGACGATGAACTGCTCCGACACCTGCGCCGCATGCGCCTGCCCCAACCGCATCCCGACGAGATTGAGCATCAGATCGAGCGGCGCCGTCCCGCCCGTGCACGTCATCCGATCGCGATCGATCACGAACAACTCGTCCGCGAACCGCACATGCGGATAGCTTTTGTGCAGCGGCGACATATCCTCCCAGTGCACCGTACACCGATACCCATCGAGCAGATTCGCCGCAAGCAACGCATAAGGCCCCGTGCAAATCCCGCCAAGCGGCACGCCAAGCGCTGCGACTTCCTGCAGCATCGCGATCACTTGCTCGTCGACGTAATCGCGCACATGCCAGCCCGCGCATACGATCAGTACATCCGGCATGCCGGCTTTCGCGAGCGTCGTCGTTGGCTTGACGGTGATGCCGTTGCTCGCGCGCGCCGGCTCGCCGTCGGGCGTGATCACCGACCACCGGTAATGCTCCGCCCGCCCGACGTAGTTCGCCATGCGCAACACCTCGACCGCGCTCGTGAACGCGATCATCGAGAAATTCGGCAGCGTGAGGAAGCCGAAATGCGCCAGCTTCGATAACGGCGAATCGCTCGGCTGCAAAGGTGTGATCGCGTCGCGTTTCATCGGCGCTCAGCCCTGTTGCGCAGCCGGCGTCCGGCGTACCCGCATCACGCTGCGAAGCCCCGAAAGAAGCGGTGCGCGTGCCATGCCCGGCGAACGGCCGAAGCTTTCCGTGATGCGGTCGAGAATGATCGCGAGCAACACCACCGACAAGCCGCTTTCGAAACCCAGCCCGATGTCGAGCCGCTGAATACTCGCAAGCACGTCGTTGCCGAGACCGCCCGCGCCGACCATCGACGCAATGATCACCATCGAGAGCGCCATCATGATCGTCTGGTTGACGCCCGTCATGATCGACGGCAGCGCGTTCGGAAACTGCACCTTGTAGAGCAGCTGCCACGGCGTGCACCCAAAAGCCTGCCCCGCTTCGACAATCTCGCGGTTCACATGCTTGATGCCGAGCGACGTAAGACGCACCGCCGGCGGCATCGCGAAGATCACGGTCGACAGGATGCCGGGCACGCGGCCGAGGCCGAACAGCATCGCGGCCGGAATCAGGTAGACGAAAGCGGGCATCGTCTGCATCAGGTCGAGCACGGGGCGCACGGCCATCTCGACGTACTTGCTCTTTGCCGTCCAGATGCCAAGCGGAATGCCGAGCAGCAAACTGATCAACGTGGACGACAGCGTGAGGCCGAGCGTGATCACCATCTGGTCCCAGAAACCGGTGCCGTAGATGAGCAGCATCGAAAGCAGCGTGAAGAACGCGAAACGCCAGCCGACGCGCCACAAGCCGATGCCGACGAAGATCGCCATCAGCGCCCACATCGGGATGGCTTGCAGGCCGTGCTCGACCAGGGCGGCGAAACTCTCGATGACCTTGCCGATGGAATCGAACGTTTTGGCGTCGTGATCGAGGAGGTAGTGGACGCCGTGATCGACCCAACTACCCAGTGGAATCATTTCAGACATGGGAACCTCGATGGCGCGTTAAGACCTGCAATACGTTCGTCTTGTTGACCGAACCACAATAGGACCCGTCCGCCTCGACGACCGGCAGCGGGGCGCGGCTCGCGACGACGCGCGAGACGACATCGTCGAGCGGTGTCGTGCGGTGAATGCATTCGATATGGTTGACCTGCGGCGAAGCGCTGCCCATCGCATCGCGGCACACGAAGCCGCGAATCTTGCGCTCGCTGTCGAGCACGAACGCGTAGTCGGCGCTGCCGTTGAGCGTTGCCGCCACCGACGATGCATCGATCTGCGGCGAGTGCTTCATGAGCGGCACGGCGTCGGTCTGCATCAGGTCGCCGGCGGTGAGATAGCGGCTCGTGTCGATGCCGTCGAAGAACGCCTGCACGTAGTCGTCGGCGGGATTCGTAATGATTTCCTGCGGCGTGCCGATCTGCACGACGCGCCCGCCTTCCATGATCGCGATGCGCGTGCCGATGCGCATCGCTTCTTCGAGATCGTGCGATACGAAGAGAATCGTGCGTTGTTGTTCGCGCTGCAAATCGAGCAGCACGTTCTGCATTTCCTTGCGCTTCAACGGATCGAGCGCCGAAAACGCCTCGTCCATGATCATCAGCGACGGGTTGACCGCCAGCGCCCGCGCCAGCCCGACGCGCTGCTGCATCCCGCCCGAGAGCTGCGCCGGCAGCTTCTGCGCGAAGGGCGCCAAGCCGACCTGTTCGAGCACGGTCATCGCGCGCTTCTCGCGTTCCTTGCGCCCGATGCCCGCCACTTCGAGCCCGAACGCCGCGTTCGAGAGCACGGTGCGCTGCGGCATCAGCGCGAACGACTGGAACACCATGCTCATGTCCTTGCGGCGCAGCGCGGTGAGTTCCGAGCGCGGCACCGAGGCGACATCGCGCCCGTCGATCAGCACCTTGCCGGCCGTCGGCTCGACGAGACGATTGATCAGCCGAATGAGCGTCGACTTGCCGGAGCCGGAGAGGCCCATCAGCACGAAGATCTCGCCTTCCTTCACTTCGAACGACACGTTATGGACGCCGACGATCTGGCCGGTGCGCGCAAAGACTTCTTCCTTCGTCGCGCCGCCTGCCAGCATGTCGATCGCTTGTTTCGGGCTGGTGCCGAACACCTTGCACAGCCCTTCTACCACGACCTTGTGGGAATTCATTGAATGCTCTCCTAGCGTGTCCTAGCGTGGCGGACGTGCGTCCGCGCCGTGCATACATAGTTGCTAGAAAAAAGTGCGCCTAGCCGACTATTTGCGACAACCACATGAGGAAATACGACAACGGAATATGGCGCAAAAGGCGTCTCAGTGGAGGAAGCCTTGTGCGACAAAGGTTTGCGCGCAGTCGCCGACAAAAAGAAGAGGTTTTTGGCGTGTCGCGCTGAAGCAAGTCTGGACAAAATATTTCGACAATGAAACGAACGTGCGGACGTAAAGATGCGGGGCGCTGTGCCGTTAACACGGCTGAAAGTCCCCTTCCCCACCAGAATTCGCAAGTCAATGCCATTTCACAAGATACGCCGCGCGAACGTCGGCGCGAAGTTCGCCATCCTCGCGTGCGCGCTCGCCGCAGTCATCATCGCCAGTTTCACGATCGCCGTGACCCGTTCCGCAGGCGAGCAGGTCAGAGAGCACGCAATGGCGCGCGTCGAAAGCCAGGAGCGCTCGATCGCCACGATGATCGGCCTGTACAACAAGGCTGTGAGCGCCGAAGCCGCGCGCTTCATGTCGCTCTTCACGAGTTTCGTGCCGCAGGATTTCGCCCTCGACGAAACGCGCAGCGTCGATATCGGCGGAGTCGCCACGCCGACGCTCACCGCCGGCGGCACGCCGCTCAACCTCGATTTTTCGATCCCCGACGCGTTTCTCGCCAAGAGCGGCGCGATCGCGACGGTCTTCGCGCGCACCGGTGACGACTTCGTGCGCGTCACCACGTCGCTGAAAAAGCAGGACGGCGCGCGCGCCGTCGGCACGCTGCTCGACCGCAAGGGCCCGGCTTACACGCCCGTGCTGGCGGGCAAGCCGTACATCGGCATCGCGGCGCTGTTCGGCAAGCAGTACATCACCGAGTACAAACCCGTCACCGACGCGTCCGGCCGCGTGATCGGCGCGCTTTTCGTCGGTGTCGATGTGAGCGCCACCTTCGCGACGCTGCAGCAGAATATCCGCGACCTGACGATCGGCGAAAGCGGTTATTACTTCGTCGTCGATGCGTCGAACGGCGCGAATCGCGGCAAGCTGATCGTGCATCCGGGCAGCGAAGGACAGCCCGCCGACGAAGGCGTTGCGCCGTTCAGGCAGATGCTTGATGCGGGCAGCGGGCGCATCGTGTTCGACGGCGGTGGCACGTCGGGCGCCGATCCGAAAGTCCACGGCGGGACCAAGGAAATCACCTTCGCGACGGTGCCGGAATGGCAGTGGCTGATCGGCGGCGTCGCCTATCGCGACGAGCTGCTGGCGGGGGTCAACGCGAGCCGCAATCGCTTCCTGCTGCTCGGCCTTGTCGTCGTGGGGGCGCTGGTCGCCGCGCTCCTCTACGCGGTGAACAAGCTGATCGGCCAACCGCTCGACGACGTCACGAAGGCCTCCGAGCGCATCGCCGCCGGCGATTTGACCGTGCGCATCGACTCGGCGCGCGAGGACGATATCGGCCGCCTGATGCACGCAATCGACGGCATCGCGAGCGGTCTCGCGCGCATCGTTTCACACGTGCGCCACGCGTCGGCGGACATGTCGGACGCGACCGGGCGCATCGCGTCCGGCAGCAGCGACATCTCGATGCGCATCGCCACGCAAGCGAGCAGCCTCGAGGAAACCGCGGCGAGCATGGAGGAAATCACGTCCACCGTGCAGCAGAACGCGGCGAACACGTCGCAGGCGGACAAGCTGGTCGCGTCCGCATCGGACGCGGCACGCCAGGGCGGCGAGGCAGTCGGGCGCGTGGTCGCGACGATGGGCGAAATCGACGCGTCGGCGCGCAAGATCGCCGATATCACGTCGGTGATTCAGGGCATCGCGTTCCAGACGAACATTCTTGCGCTGAACGCCGCCGTCGAAGCGGCGCGCGCGGGCGAGCACGGCAAGGGATTCGCGGTGGTGGCCTCGGAAGTGCGCGGCCTCGCGGCGCGCAGTGCGGCGGCGGTGAAGGAGATCGAGAGCCTGATCGCGGACTCGGTCGGCAAGGTGGCCGACGGCTACCGCATCGCGGAGGAAGCGAGCGGCACGATGAACGGCATCGTCGAGCGCGTGGCACACGTGAACGCGATCATCGGCGAGATCAGCGCGGCGTCGCGCGAGCAGTCGAGCGGGATCGAGCAGGTCAACATCGCCGTGATGCAGATCGGCGAGGCGACGCAGCAGAACGCGGCGCTCGTCGGCGAGGCGGAGCATTCGACCGCCGGTTTGCGCGATCAGGCGGAGCGACTCGCGCAGGCAGTAAGCGTGTTTCGGGTTTGAGGTTGCCGAAGCGCCGCGTTTTTAAGACGTCGGCCGGATCATTTCGAACATTTCGCCGATTTGCGCGTAATCGCCGCGATAACCGGCGCGCATGATCGGGCGGGCGGCGGCGGTATCGAAGAGACCGTCCTTCAGGAACTCCTTGCGGATATGCACGCCGACCACTTGCCCGAGCGCAAGCCAGTTGTCCATCGGCTCGCCGGCGAGGTTCTTCAGCCGCACGATCTGCAGCAGCTTGCATTCGAGCGCCGCCGGCGATTCGCCCACGTGAGGCACGCTCACGTTGCGTCCGGGCGCTTTCGTGAGACCGGCAAGCTCGAATTCATCGACATCATGCGCAACCGGCGCCGACGTGCGGTTCATGCGCTCGCCGAGTTCGCGCGTCGACAGGTTCCAGGCGAATTCGCCCGTCGCCTCGATGTTGCGGATGCTGTCCTTGTAACCCTCGCTCGAAAATCCGATGATCGACGGAACGCTCGCGAACGCGCCGAAAAAACTGTACGGCGCGAGATTGACGCGGCCGTGAGCGTCGCGGCTCGAGATCCAGCCGATCAGGCGCGGGGCGACGATCGCCTTGAACGGATCGTGGCGCAGGCCGTGGCCCTCTTGCGGGTCGTAGAAATGGACGTCGTCGGTCATGGTTTGCGCTTTGGATGCTTCGGGGAGACCAAGAATAGCGCAGGGCGGCGTGACACGCCTTTGGCGCTTGTTCGCGAAAAGCGGACAAAAAAATAGCGCCGAATGGCGCTCGCAGCGGACGTCGACGGATTGCCGTCGAGTAAAGAAGATAAAGCTAGAAAAACTACGTATCGGACTACATGAAAGCGGGCGGGCAAAACGGGTCGAGTGACCTTTTTGATGCTTTCTTACTGTCCCGCGCCGCTTTCCTTCAAGCTCACAGACGAATTCCGAAAGCCGTGCCGCGTGCCTTGCGAGCGCGCTCTGCTTCACGGTAACGTGCTTGGTACGAGTAATCCGAGTCCATCGGCAGGTGCGGCGATTCGAACAGCGATGCGAACTTTTGCAGCAGGGCGAAGAGATAGCTCATGTCAGACTCCGGTTGGTTGTGCAGGGTTTTCCCTTAAGAAGAATTATAGGGTTTCTACCTACCGATTTCTAGTGCAATGCAGCATTTTTATGTAGTTTTTCTACAATTCTCTGTTTCAACGAGCTTTTAAATTTTAGGGGCGGGTCCGAGAGCGGCTTCTGGCGCGGAAATGCTGGGTTGGGCGACGAGTGTCGCGTTCGCGTCACGCTGCGCCGTCGCAGCGTCTTTGCGGGCGTGTTAGTGCGTCTTTGAGGTTTTGTGACGCCGCAGATGGGCGTTGACGGGTCGAATCGGTGGACGAATCGGCGCCCGAGGTTGATCGCGCGGTTACGACGGCCGAAGCGTGCACCGGGCCGATCGGCACGGCTTCCGCACCGTGCCGCGACGCGGGATTCGTCGCCGAAGCTGCTTGTTGGTGAGGTGACGCGCCCGGTGCAACAGGTTGCGTTGTCGCGTTCGATTCCGACGTCGCGCCCAGCGCCCGTGACGCGCTCGACGCAGCGGCGGCATCAATTGGCGCGGCTTCGTTGAGTTTAGAATCCGCGGAGAACGCTTCTGGCACGTTCGAGCCTGTATCTGCATCCGTCACCGTGGCAGCGTTTAGCCTCGTTGGCGCGGTCGATTCCGCTTCGTCTTCAAATCGCGTCGCAGCGCTCGGGTCTGATGCCGTGCCCCCGTCACGCTTGGCCGCCGCCGCACTCGTCGCGCTAACCACCCGCGCCGCCGATACCGCTTTCCCGCGTGTTGTCCCGGCGGCATCGCTCATGCTGTGGTCGATTGCGAAGCACGGGGCTTCGGCAGCAGAAGCCGTCAACGCCCGCCCCGCCCGCTTCCCCGATCCCGCCTCGCCGTTGATCGCCGTCGATTGCACCGCTGCCATGAACACCTCCGGCAGCTCGAACCCGGCGAGCGTGCCCTGCCGGATGTCGGTGTTCATCGCCTGGAAGGTCGCGCGCTCGGTTTCCTCGGAGAAGAGATCGAGCGTGGTGTCGCCGGCTGGCGCGCTCGACAGTTGCGCGAGCCGTTGCGCCGAGCGCGCGGCGCGGGCGAGCTTCTTGTCGATATCGGTGCTGGAGTTTGCGGACGCATCGCCAGTGCGACGCGACGGCCTCGCGGATTTGACTGACGGCGGCACGTTTTTTACAGCGGAATCTGGCATGAGTTCGTCGAGCGGCGGCCGCAAAAGTCGGCGCGCGGAAAGAAAATGCGGATCGGTATTTTTTGAGACGGCATTGTCGCACGGCTCAACGCCTTGACTGGCGGGAATCTGCGCGATTCGGCAGATGTTTTGGCGATTATCGTTTGGCTGTCATCTGCGCCGCGGCGATCGATGAGCAACGCCCGACTTCTCGCGATGCCGGGCGCTGTCGCAATCGCTGCCGCGCTGCCAACAAAACCGCCCACCGCGGCGTCTTGCTGTCCTCCTGAATTTTGGCGAACGTCGCTCGGCCGTCGTCTGCGCCGTGGCGCTCGGTGAACAACGCCCGACTTCTCGCGATGCCAGGCGCCAACGCAGCCACTGCCGTGCCGCCAACGAAACCGCCCACTACGGCGTTTCACTTCTCATCCTGAAACAGGAGCACGAAGGCCGCTGCCGCTTGCGAATCGACGACGCTTGCAGCGAGCAGCGGCTCGCTGTCCGTGGCCGCTCTGCCGCTCCCTCAAGTCACATCCTCCTCTCTGAACTCCCGCACCGTTTGCATGAGCCGCAGCCGGTCGCAAATCGCCTTGTACTCCAGCGCCGATACCCGCGACAACACGATCTGTACCTCATCCAGCTCCGGCGTGTCCTCGCTCTGCTGAACGACGAACTGCTTCACGCGCACGCTGCCGGGTCCGAGCGCCTCGTGCAGCGCGTGAAAGCTGAGCGTGCCGCGCTCGACGAGCATCGTGATCTGCCGCCGCTGCTTCACCGAGATGAAGCGCCGCTCCAGCGGTTTGATGCCCGCGAGGATGATCAGAATGATGATCGTCGCCGCAATCGATGCCGTGTACAGCCCGCCACCCACCGCCAGCCCGATCGCGGCGACCGACCAGAGACTCGCCGCCGTCGTCAGCCCGCGCACGATCTCGTTACGCAGCAGGATCGACCCGGCGCCCAGAAAGCCGATACCGGAGACGACTTGCGCCGCCATCCGCGAGGGATCGAGGGAGACGTGATCGCCGTGCAGTGCGTCGGCGAAACCGAACGCGGACACGATCATGATCAGCGCCGAGCCGACGCACACCAGCATGTGCGTGCGCAGCCCGGCCGCCCACGAGAGCCGCTCACGCTCGAATCCGATCAGGCTGCCAAGCGCCGCAGCCATCACAAGCCGCGAGATGAGTTCGAGATTGCCTAACATGGATGTTTGCTCTCCTTTGTCGACCGGCGTTGGCCCTATGCGTCTTGCTCTGGTCCCATGCAAGATATCTGCTCTGCCCTGGTTCGACGAGATGCCGCAGGCGCCGCCCAGGGTTTGCTATGCTTGGCCCCGCGATGTGGGCCGCCCGCCGGACGCGCGCCCCGCGCCGCCCACCCAAACGTTCACACCATCAAAGAACTCGCCGTATGCACGACCACAAACCGGATGCTTCGTCGGCCACAGCCAGCGCCGCGCTGCGCGATCACTATGCAGGCGTCGTGTTGCCGATCTGGCGCGGCCCCGGCTTCAACGCGTCGCTCGGGCTCGCGTGCGAAGCGATATCGCCGGACGATCACACGCCGCTCCCTCCCGCGCGCTACCGGGCGATGGCCTGCGCGCGCCAGTTGTTCGTGTTCGCCCACGCGGGCGACCTGGCCCACGCACAAACTTTGTTCGCATCGTTGCGGCGCTATTTTCAGGACAAGCAAAACGGCGGTTGGTTCTACAGCGTCGATGCGACCGGCGCACCGTTCGAGCGTCAGAAGGACCTTTACACGCATGCCTTCGTCATCTTCGCCTGCGCGGAGTATGCGAGCAAAAGCGCTTGCGCCGATGCCATCGACATCGTGAACGAGACGTCGGCGCTCGTCGAGGCGCGTTTCGCGGTAGACGGCGGCGGATTAAACGCGGTGCTGTCAGACGACTTCACCGAAGTGCTGGAAACGCCGCTGCAAAACCCGCTGATGCATCTGACCGAAGCGTGGTTGGCGGCCCGCGAAGCCACCTGCGATGCCCTCTACGACCAGCGGCTGGAAGCGCTGGCCCGCTATGTCGCGCGGACGTTCGTGCATCGGGAAAGCGGTTGCATCGCGGAATTGCCGGTCGGCGCACCGGGCAACCGGCTGGAACCGGGCCATCAGTTCGAGTGGTATTTCCTCGTGGAAGGCAGCCGCCACCCGGCTTTCGATGCCGCCGGCCTGCGCGAGCCCCTCGCGCGCGCATTCGATTTCGCCGAGCGGCACGGCGTGGATGCATCGACCGGCGGCGTCTTCGCGGCGCTCGATGAAACCGGCCGCGTGATCGATCCGGCGCAGCGCATCTGGGCGCAGACCGAATACCTGCGCGCACTCGCGACGCGTGGCAGCGACGCATTGCCGTCGCAGATCGAACGCTTCAGCAAGCGTTTCCTGCATGCGCGCGGGTGGATCGAGTGCCAGTCGGCGGAAGGCGTCGTGACGCGCGCGGATATGCCCTCGACCACGCCTTATCACCTCGCGACGGCTTATGCCGCGCTGAAATAGGAAGAGCCGTTCCTGCAGACTGGAACGGCTCTTTTGCGAAGTTTCTTGCTCTCAAGCAACTGCGTCAACTCGCTGGCTTTTGCCGTGGCGAAACGGCTTGTCGACCAGACCTCAGCTAGCCAGCGAAATTACCCCGCCGCCAGTTCCCCCACGCGAAACGCCCCACCGCGAGGCTCGCGCGCATCCCCCTGAAACACCACATCCGAAATCTGGAACACCGACACCGCCGCCTTCAACTGCCGCGTCTGCTCGTGCAGCGACTGCGCCGCCGCCGCTGCTTCCTCGACGAGCGCCGCGTTCTGCTGCGTCATCTCGTCCATCTGCGTGACGGCCTGATTCACCTGCTCGATACCCGTGCTCTGCTCCGCCGACGACGCGCTGATCTCCGCCATCATCTGCGTGACGCGCGAAATCGACGACGACACTTCGCGCATCGTCTGCCCGGCGCGCTCGACGAGCGCGGAGCCGTCGCTGACCTGCGACACCGATTCGCTGATCAGCTCCTTGATTTCCTTCGCCGACTGCGCACTGCGTTGCGCGAGCCCGCGCACTTCGCCCGCGACGACCGCGAAGCCGCGTCCCTGCTCTCCCGCGCGCGCCGCTTCGACGGCCGCGTTGAGCGCAAGAATGTTGGTCTGGAACGCGATACCATCGATCACCGAAATGATCTCCGCGATCTTGTCGGAACTCTGCGCGATGCTGCGCATCTTCTCGACGACGTCGTCCACCACGCCCGTGCCGCGCGAAGTCGCTGAGAGCGCGTCGCCCGCGAGCGCGTTCGCTTCGCGCGCGTGCTCGGCGTTCTGGCGCACGGTCGCGGTCAGTTCTTCCATGCTCGACGCGGTTTCTTCCAACGATGCCGCCTGGTTTTCCGTGCGCGCCGACAAATCCGCGTTGCCGGTGGCGATTTCATCGGCGCCGAGGTTGATCGAGTCCGACGTTTCGCGCACCGTCGCGACCGTGCGCGCGACGCTCGCCTGCATCGTCGCGAGGCCGGCGAACAGGCGGCCAATCTCGTTGCTGCCGCGATCGGCGATGCGCTCGTCGAGCTTGCCGCGCGCGATACGCTCGAAATGGCGTCCCGCTTCCTCGAGCGGCGCGACGAGACCACGGCGCAGCGCCAGATGCACGAGCACGATGCCCGCGACGAGCGCCACGAAAATGCCCGCGCCGACGGTGCGGAACAGGACGAAGCGCTGATCGATCGATTCGATATAGGCGCGGCTTTCGGCATCGCCGAACTTCATGAAGTTCTGCTGTTCGGCGAGATAACGGTCCTGGAAGCCTTGCGTCGGCTGGTCGAGGAACGCCTGAATGTTGTTGCCGTCGAGGTACTGGACGAGTTCGCCGAGCGCCTTCGAATACGCTGCGTACTTTTCCTGGAGCGCGGCCGTGCGCGCCTGGTTTTCGTCGCCGGTGCGCGGCGCGTTGACGAACGCGCTGAATGATTTGTCGGCGGCCGCGAGCTGGTCGCGCGCATGCTGAACGATCTCGACCGGCTCCTCGCCACCGCGCACCATGCGCGTGCCTGCGCGCGACAGGTTGATGCGCGCGTCCATCAGATGCTGCGTGGTTTCGTTGACCGCGTTCACCTGCCTGAGCGCGATGTTCGACAGATTGCCGACGTCGTCATGCGTGCGCGAAAGCGACCAGAACCCCAACCCTTCCGTCACTACCTGAAACAGGCAAAACACCACCAGTACCGCGAGCAATCCCGATGCAACCTTGATATTTCTGAACATCCCTGACACCCGAATCCATGAATTAGCCCTGTGCGAGCGGCGACACGCGGGTTAACGGCAATGGAGCCGCGCCGCTTGAACGCAATTTGCGTTTTTGCCGATGCCGGCGCGCTGGCGAATGAAACCTGAAACGAAGTTGCAAGAATTTCTGCGCCTTTTACCGAACTTCCTTGCAGTGTGGACAAACGCTACCTACAGTCTTTGCAGGACGGCACCGAACCCACCCAAAGGAGTGTCCGAATGGCCGAGATCGTCGATATAGCCCGCGGTGCGCTGAACGCGCAACCGTTCAGCGCGTTGCTTGGAACGAAACTGATGCAGGTCGATTCAGCGACTCTGACGCTGTGTCTCACGATTCGCGACGACCTGAGGCAGCAACACGGTTTCGTGCACGGCGGCGTGGTGAGTTATCTCGTCGACAACGCGCTGACCTTCGCGGGCGCGCTGAGGCTCGGTCCGAAAGTGGTGACCGGCGAATACAAGATCAACTATCTGCGCCCGGCGGTGTCGGGCACGCTGATGGCGCGGGCGCGCGTGATCCACGCGGGCATGACGCAGGCGACCTGCCAGTGCGACGTCTATGTGACTGACGGCAACGCCGAACGGCTCGTCGCGGTCGCGCAGGGCACGATCAACCGCATCGGCGAAAGTGCCCCGGAACCGATGTTCCATGCTTGATTTTTGAAGCTAGGCGCCTTCCCGTCCGTCCGGCGCTTTTCCAGCTCACAGACAAACCTCGCCGCGGCGAGGTTTGTCGTTTTCGGCGCTCGAAGGTCAATTCACCAGATGCTTGCGCATGAGCCTGTCGATCGTGCCGTCGTCGCGAAGCTGCTTCAGCGCGGCGTCGAGCATGTCGCGTGTTTCCGCATCGTTCTTCCTCACGCCGATGACAGCCCCGGCCGCCCGGATCGCCGGATCGTCGATGCGCGGGCCCGCCAGTTCAAAATTCGCACCTTGCGGCTTGTCGAGAAAACCGCTCTTCGCGGCCGCACCAAGGACGAGCGTCGCGTCGAGACGGCCGTTCGCGAGATCGGCGTACACGGCGTTCTGATCCGCGTATTCATCGACTGAAACGCCGTTCTTCGCCCAGTTGGCCTTCGCGAAAGCCGCTTGCACCGAGCCCTGCAACACGCCCACGTGCTTGCCCGAGAGCGATTTCGGATCGGGCCGCAAGCCGCCGCCCTTCTTCGCGACGAGCCGGATGTCGGCGGGATAGAGCGGCGCCGTGAAGTCCATCACGGCGCGGCGCGCGTCGGTGGCGGCGAGCGCGGAGTTGATCGCGTCGAACTTGCGCGACTGCAGGCCCGCGACCATGCCGTCGAAGCTGTTCTCGACCCACACGCACTTCACCTTCGCAGCGGCGCAAAGCGCGTTGCCGATGTCGATGTCGAGGCCTGCGAGGCGGCCGTCGGGCAATTTGTATTCGTAGGGCGGGTAGGCGGCGTCGGTGCCGAAGCGCAGATCGGCGGCGTGGGTGGTCGTAGCGAGAACAAGAACGGCCAGTGCGCCGGTGATTTTCAGCATCACGCTGTGTCTCCTTGATGAGCGAGCCGCGCAAGCGCCAGCTCGACGAAAAAACGCACGCCGAGGGGCAATACGTCGTCGTTGAAATCGAATTCGGGATGGTGGCAATACACGCCGCCCTGTCCGAGCAGCACGTACGCGCCCGGCTTGTGCAGCAGGAATTCGGAGAAATCCTCCGAGCCGTTGAGCGGCGCGAAATCACGCAGCACGTTTTCAGCGCCGAAGACTTCGACGGCCGCCCGCGCCGCCGCCTGCGCCTGTTCGCGATGATTGATCGTCGCCGGCGAGCTCCCGTAAAAGCTCACGTCAATGGCGCATTCGGTCGTGAGCGCCATGCCGGCGCAGATCGTTTCGATGCGGTGCTTCGCCTGCGCGCGGATCGTTTCGTCGAAGGTACGCAGCGTGCCGAGCAGCTCGGCGTGCGACGGAATCACGTTCGACGTCGTGCCCGCGTGAACGCTGCCGATGCTCAGCACGGCCATCGCGCTCGGGTCGGTCGAGCGGCTGACCACCGTTTGCAGCGCGCAGATCAGTTGCGCGGCGGCGATGACCGGGTCCTTCGTCTTCTCCGGCGACGATCCATGACCGCCCACGCCGTCGATCCTGATCTTCAGCTCGTCGCACGACGCGAGCATCGCGCCGTCGCGCACGCCGAACGTGCCCGGCGCGAAGTGCGGCGCGTTGTGCAGCGCGTAGATTTCGTCGAAGGGGAAACGGGACAACAGGCCGTCTGCGAGCATCGCGAGCGCGCCGCCGCCGGTTTCCTCGGCGGGCTGGAAGATCAAGAGGATCGTGCCGGTGAAATCGCGCCGTCCGCTGAAATGCCGCGCGACGCCGAGCAGCACGGCCGTGTGGCCGTCGTGGCCGCAACCGTGAAACACGCCCTGTCTCATCGAGCGGTGCAGCGGCCGGCCTTCTTCTTCCATCGGCAGCGCGTCCATGTCGGCGCGCAGCGCGATCGTGCGTCCAGGGCCGCGCGTGCCGCGCAGCACGCCGACGACACCGGTCTTGCCGATGCCCGTATGTGTTTCGATGCCCCAGCCGCGCAGTTTCGCCGCGACGAGTTCGCTCGTGCGGCCTTCGTCGAACGCGATTTCGGGGTTCGCGTGGATATCGCGCCGCAAGGCGACGAGTTCGTCGATGTCGATATCGAGTGTGTCGAGTGTTCCGGTGCGCATGGGCCTCCCTGTATGCTTTACGCCGCTCACATGCTAGCGGCGCGGGCGGCGCGTCAATTTCCAATTCCTCATGGCCATAGCTAACGCTTATGCTGATCCGATGAAGACCCGACAATTACAGACGCTCGTCGCGATCGCCGAGCGCGGCACGCTGATGGCCGCCGCCGATGCGCTCAATCTCTCGCAGCCCGCCGTGACCAAGAGCATCAAGGAGCTCGAATCGCAACTCGGCGTGCAACTGCTCGTGCGCAGCGGCGCGGGCGTGCGGCTCACGCCATTCGGTGAAGCGCTGGTGCGGCGGGCGCGCACCGTGATCGCGGAGATCGCGCGGGCGGAGCAGGAACTGGAGGAGATGAAGACGTCGGCGGACCCGGTGCTATCCGTCGGGGTGTCGTTGCTGGCGGCGTCGGCGGTCGTGCCGCGGGCACTGCGCGCGTTCCGGCAGCGCTTTCCCGACGCGCAACTGAACGTATATGAATGCCAGCCGGCGCAGATCGTCGACGGCTTGCGCGACGGCTCGTTCGATCTATGCGTGGCCTTCGTCGCCGATACCGACGTGACCGCCGAACTGCGCGTGACGCCGCTCGGCAGCGTTACGCAGTCGCTCGCGGTTCCGGCCGGCGATGCGTTGCAGAAGGAAACGCGCCTCGCTGCATTGCGCGACGCGCACTGGCTCTACAACCACACGCGCGAAAGCGTGCCGGCGTTCTGGGCAGCGCTGTGCGGGGCGCGCGAACTGGCTCGGCCGCAGCGCATCAGCGTGTGCACGTCGCAGCGGCTTTATGCGGAACTGGCGTGTGAGCGCGGGGTGACCAGTGTGTGGCTGGATTTGCTGTTGAATGATTACGTGGAGCGCGGTGCATTGGCACGACTCGACATCGACGCTTCGCTGCCCCGCTTGACGCTCGGCCTGATGCATCGGAAAGACCGGGTATTTAGCGCGGCGGCGCAGTACTTCGCCGAATGCGTGGAAGAGGCGAGACTCACGGAATGAAAGAGCCGTGGCCGGCTCTTTCATCGGCGGCTTACTTCGCCGCGACCGTCGTCTGCTGCTGCTCGCCGAGGCCCTGGATGCCGAGGCGGATCTTCTGCCCAGCCTTCAGGAACACCGGATTCGGCTTCACGCCCATGCCGACACCGGGGGGCGTGCCGGTCGAGATCACGTCGCCGGGTTGCAGGCTCATCGTCTTCGACAGATACGACACGAGTTGCGCGACGTTGAACACCATCGTGCGCGTGTTGCCGTTCTGGTAGCGATGGCCGTCGACTTCGAGCCACAGGTCGAGCTTCTGCGGATCGGCGACTTCGTCCTTCGTGACGAGCCACGGCCCGAGCGGACCGAACGTATCGAAGCCCTTGCCCTTGTCCCACTGCGTGCCGTGCTCAAGTTGCCACTCGCGCTCCGAGACATCGTTGATCACGCAATAGCCCGCGACGTAGTCGAGCGCGCTCGCTTCGTCGACGTACTTGGCTTCCTTGCCGATCACCACACCGAGCTCGACTTCCCAGTCGGTCTTCTTCGAATCGCGCGGGATTTCGACGTCGTCGTTCGGGCCGCAGATCGCGCTCGTCCATTTGCCGAAGATTACCGGCTCGGCCGGGACCGGCAGATTCGATTCAGCGGCGTGATCGGCGTAATTCAGCCCGATGCACACGAACTTGCCCACGCGCCCGACGCACGGTCCGATACGCGGCGTGCCGTCGACTACCGGCAGCGTCGATGCATCGACGGCGCGCAGTTTCGCGAGGCCGGCGTCGCTGAGCGTGGCGCCGTCGATGTCGTCGACGACGCCCGACAGATCGCGAATCTTGCCTTCGGCGTCGAGAAGACCCGGCTTTTCCTGACCCTTCGGCCCAAAACGAAGCAGTTTCATCTGGTTTGATCCTCGTATTTCAAAGATGTTTCGGTTGTCCGGCGGCCGCTTCAGTTCGACCAGCCGCCATCGATCAGATGGATCTGGCCGGTCGTGAACGACGATTCGTCCGACGCCAGATAGAGCGCCAGCGCCGCGATCTCCTCGGGCTTGCCGACGCGCCCCATCGGCTGACGCGCGACGAACGCCGCGTGAATCTGCTCGACGGTCGCGCCCTGCGCCGCCGCCTGCTCCGCGATGCGCTGCTGCAACGACGGCGAATCGACCGTGCCCGGACAGATCGCGTTGCAGCGGATGCCGCGCGTGACGAAATCGGCGGCGATCGCCTTCGTCAGCCCGATCACGGCCGCCTTCGACGCACCATACACGAAACGGTTGGGCACGCCCTTCACACTCGATGCCGCCGACGACATGTTGATGATCGAGCCACCGCCGTTGTCGAGCATCGCCGGGAGAAATGCCTTGATCGTCCGGTACATTGCCTTCGCGTTGAGGTTGAAGGCGAGGTCCCAGTCTTCCTCGGTTGCTTCCAGGATAGAGCCGGCGTGGACGAAGCCCGCGCAATTGAAGAGCGCATCGAGCGCGCCGGTTTCCTTCGCGAGATCGTTGACCGCTTCTGCATCGAGCACGTCGAGCTTGTGGACTTCGAACGGCTTGCCTTCCAGCGATTCGGTGCGGATATCGGTCGCGATCACGCGCGCGCCTTCGGCCGCGAACAGTTCGGCAGTAGCGAGGCCGATGCCCTGCCCCGCCGCGGTGATCAGGACGGTTTTGCCTGCCAGTCTTTGTGTCATCTACAGCTCCGGTGGAAAGTGTTTTCGAGACATGTCGGGTTCGGCGCGCGTTCAGAGCCGGTAGAACGCACGGGCGTTTGCGCCGAAAATGGCTTCTTCATCCGTATTTTTGAGATCCGGATCGCGAACGCAGAGCGCGCGCGCCGCATCGTGCCAGCCGGCGTAGCCGCCGTTCAGGTTCAGCACCGGCCAATCACTGCCCCACATCAGGCGCTGCGCGCCGAAATTTTCCAAAAGATGTTCGACGTAAGGTTCCAATATCTTTTCGTCGCAATTCGGCGCGGCTTCGGTGACGAGTCCCGAGAGCTTGCAATACGGTTTCTGCGGCAGCGCGGCCAGTTGTTCGATCGCGTCGGCCCACGGCTGCCAGCCCGCGGCACCGTCGCGGATCGGCGGCTTCGCACCGTGATCGACGACGATCCGCAATTCGGGATACCGCTTTGCAAAGGCGAGCAGCGAAGGAACGTGACGGGCGAAGACGAGCGCGTCGAACGCGAGGTCGAGTTCGATCAGCTTCCGGATCGCCGGTTCGATCGATGCGATTTCGATCCAGCGGTCGTCGGGCAAGTCCTGCAGCATCGGGCGCACGCCCTTGAACTTCGGGTCGCGCGCGAGCTTTTCGATGAGCGCGGGCGCGTCCGGCGCGTCGAGCGGCACCCAGCCGACAACGCCCGCAATCGATTCCTCCGACCGCGCGAGTTTCAGCAGGTATCGCGTTTCATCGACGGTCGGCGCTGCCTGGACGGCCACCGTGCATTCGACGTTCACCGCTTCGCGCAAAGGCTTGAGGTCGTCCGGCCCGAACACGCGATATAGGGCGCTCAACTCCGGCGTAAGCCACCCGTAGTCGCCGCGCGCGGGGTCCCAATAATGCTGGTGCGCGTCGATTTTCATCGCGGCACCGGTGCGGCTTCGTGCAGCAAGCCGTTCGCACGCAGCGCTCCCCACAGCGCGGCGGGCAGCGACTCAGCAAACGACGCTGCGTTTTCCTGCACTTCGTGCGCACTGCGCGCGCCCATCAGCACGGTGGCGATAACTTTATGCGCATAAGGAAATTGCAGGGCCGCGCTCGACAACGCGACGCCATGCTCGCGGCACACGCGCTCGAGCTTCGCCACCCGCTCGACGATTTCTTTCGGCGCATCGCCGTAATTGAATTTGAGATCGCCTTCGGCTTTCGCTTCGAGGCCGCGCGCGAGAATGCCCGAGTTGAACGCGCCGCCGAGCAGAATGCTGACGCCGCGTTGCTCGCAAGCGGGCAGCAAATCATCGAGCACGGCTTGTTCGAGCAGCGTGTAGCGTCCGGCCAAAAGCGCGCAGTCAATGTCGAATTCGGCCATCGCTTCGAGGATCGCCGCGCCTTCGTTCACGCCTAGCCCGACCGCCTTCACGCCGCGCGTCTTGCGCAGTTCATCGAGCGCGCGGAAACCGCCTTCGTCGGTCAGTTGCCGCCAGTAAAGCGCATTTTTCTCGCCGTGCGTATAGCGGCCGATGTCGTGGATCAACACGATATCGATATCGACGATGCCGAGCCGCTGCTGGCTGTCCTCGAACGAGCGCAGGATGCCGTCGTAGGTGTAGTCGTAAATCGCCTCGAACGGCAGCGGATTCGCCCAGCCTTCGCTGCCGTCGTAGGGCGTCGTGCGCGGCACGAAGCGGCGGCCGACTTTCGTCGACAGCACATAATCGGCGCGCGGATAGCGGCGCAGCGCGTCGCCGAGCCGGTGTTCCGCTTTTGTATGGCCGTAGTGCGGGGCGGTATCGAAGAAGCGGATGCCGCTTTGCCAGGCGGCATCGACGGTCGCGAGCGCCGCTTCTTCCGACAGTTCGTGATACAGCCCACCGAGCGGCGCGCTGCCGAGCGAAAGTGCCGTCACTTCCAGCGATGTGCGGCCGATTTTGCGGCGGCGCGTCACGGCATCGATTGTTTCGGTGTTCATCCGCGTGCCCTCATGACGATGCGATTTCGACGATTTCCACGACATTACGCGCCGCGGCGCCGCGCGGCAAACATGCCGGCCCGACTGGCTCGAAAGTCTTGTAAGTCAGGATGAATTCCTGATGCCCGAGCGATTCCGACTTCGACGCCGCGCCCGCCGCCACCGCGACGGTCACGTCGAAGACTTCGCGGCCGACTTCGTCGAGCGTCGCGCGGCCTTCGAGGATGCGGCCGGCGTCGACGTCCATGTCGCCGGCGAGGTTGCGGTAGGTCGCCGGGTTCGCGCAGACCTTGATGACGGGCGAAATCGCCGAGCCGACGACCGAGCCGCGCCCGGTCGTGAACAGCACGACGTGCGCGCCGCACGCAATCAGTTCGACGATTTCCGCGTTATCGCTGATGTTGGGGAAGCCGAAGCGCGGTTCGCCGTCGGGGACGACGTCGAGCAGGTAGAGGCCGCCGGTCGGCGGAATGTCGCCCGGCTTGACGATGCCGGCGATCGGCGACGCGCCGCTTTTGGCATAGGCGCCGAGCGATTTTTCTTCCTGCGTTGTGAGGCCGCCGTCCGCGTTGCCGACGGCAAACGAGCCGTGGCCGAGGATCGAGTAGTAGCGCGCCGCCTTCGCCACGCAAGCGACGATTTCCGCGCCGAGTTCCGCCCGGGCCGCGCGCTTTTCCATGTGATATTCGCAGCCGACGAGCTCGCCCGTTTCCTCGAAGATGCAGGTGGCGCCGGCGTCGATGAAGGCATCGAACGCGCGGCCGACGGCCGGATTCGCCGTGATGCCGCTCGTGCCGTCCGAGCCGCCGCAGATCGTGCCGACGACGAGTTCATCGATCCCCATCGGCACTTTTGATTGCGTGGCGAGTTGGGCGCGGGCGTCACGGACCCAGTCGAGGCCGTTCTGGATCGTGCTGCGCGTGCCGCCTTTTTCCTGGATCGTCAGGACGTGTGCCGGGCGGCCGCTCGCTCGCACGGCTTCGACTAAATGGTGCTTGTTCATGCTCTCGCAGCCCAGCGAGACGAAGAGCACTGCGCCGACGTTGGGATGCGTGGTCAGGCGTTCCATCATCTTTTCGGCGTAGGCGTTGGGGTAGCAGCCGGGGAAGCCGATCAGATGGACGGGAGGTTGGGTCTCGCTTTTTTCCGAGAGCCCGTCGAACGCCGGACGAAATTGCGCGACGATCTCCCGGGCGACGTGATGCGCGCACTCAACGAGATACGCCACCGCGACGATATTGCGAATGCCCTTGCGGCCGTCGGCGCGGAGATAGCCTTCAAGGTAGGGGGGGGTTGTTTTCACGTGTTATCCGCTTGCGCTTGAGTTGGACGGGTTCGTTTGCACCACGCCAGCAGCCTACCGATGTACGAATTCATGCCCATCATCGTGCGTATAAGTCGGCAAATAATCGCTGGCGAGGTTATGCGTATGCAAATGCTCCCCTTTGGCCACATCCACGGTGACGTGCCCGATAACCGCGCCGTAGCGCAAAACCTTGTCGTCGGCCTTAAGCGCAATCCGAGCGACCTTATGTGCCAGATCGATCGATTTAGAAAGCGTGACCAGTTCGCCTTCGATCATCACTTCTTCCCCGGCGCCAAGCCGCGCCCCGGCGATCAAACAATTGTCTTCGGGACTCAGCAGAATCAACCGGGCATCGGTATCTTGAAAAGCGTCCATGTCAGTCCTGCCCCTCGCCGCCAGCGAGCCGCGCCACCATCAACGAACCGAGAATGATCGCGCCGTAAATCGCCTGAATCCAGAACGACGGCACCTGCGCGAGCGTCAGCAGGTTCTGCACGACGCCGAGCAACAGCACGCCCGACAGAGCCCCAAGCATCGTCCCCTTCCCGCCATCGAGCGAAATTCCGCCGATCACTGCTGCCGCGAAAACGGTAAAGATCATCCCGTTGCCCTGATTCGCGTTGATCGCGCCGACGTAGCCCGTCACGATCAACCCGCCGAGCGAAGCCAGCACGCTGCCGAGCACGAACACGCCCCACGTGATGCGTTCGACGCGAATCCCCGCCGCGCGCGCCGCCTCCGGATTGCCGCCGATCGCGTAAAGCGCCCGCCCGAGCCGGTGATAACGCAGCATGAACGCAGCGACCCCGAACGCGACCGCCGCGAGCCACACCGAGATCGGCAGGCCGAGAAAAAGCGTCGTGGCGAGCGTGAAGAAAGACGGCGGCATATCGAAAAGCGTGCCGCCCTTGGTCGCACCGACGAGCATCCCGCGCAGCACGATCAGCATCGCGAGCGTCACGATGAACGCGTTGAGCCGCAGCCGCACGACCAGAAAGCCGTTGACGAAGCCGACCGCCGCGCCCACGACGAGAATCGCGAACAACCCCGCCGCCGCCGGCCATTCGAAGCCGAATCCCGCCGATGCCGCTGGCATCACCAGCATCGCGCCGACGGCGGGCGCAATCCCGACCGTCGATTCCAGCGACAAATCGAACTTGCCCGTCAGGACGATCAGCGACTCCGCGAGCACGACGAGCGCGAGCGCCGCCGAGGCGCCGAGGATGCTGATCAAATTCGCCTTCGTCAGAAAACTCGGGCTGACGAAGGCGCCGATCGCGAGCAGCAACGCGAGTGCGGGCAAAAGCGCGAGGTCGCGAAATCGCGCGAACTCGAAGCGCGCGCGCCGTTCGCGCACGCCGACGCCCGCCGCGGGCGCGCTGCCGGCCATTGCGGGACTCGGAACATTATTCTTCATGGAGACTCACCCCTTCGACCGATGCAATCAGTTCATGGTCCTGCCATCCGGCAGGAAATTCGGCGACGATCGCGCCGCGAAACATCACGAGCACGCGATCGCACGTGCGCAGATCGTCGAGTTCGCCCGATACGACGAGCACCGCCTTGCCCTCGTCCCGCACGCGATCGACGACCGCGAGCAGCGCTTCCTTCGATTTCACGTCGACGCCCGCCGTCGGGTCGATCAGCACGAGCACGTCCGGATCGGTCGCCAACGCGCGCGCCATCACGACTTTTTGCTGATTGCCGCCCGACAAGCCCGACACCGCGTGCTCCGGCCCCTGCGTCTTGATGCCAAGCGCGTCGATCATGCGGCGCCCGAAGGCGTTCTTCTTCGCCGGCGACGCGATGCCGAAGCGCCCGAGCGTGCGCGCGATCGTCATCGATGCGTTCTCCGCCACCGATTGCGACAGCACCAGCCCCTCGCGATGCCGGTCCTTCGGCACGCAGCCGACGCCCGAGCGCAGCGCGGCGGGCACGTCGCCGGCCGGCAGCGCGCGGCCATCGACGCGGATCGCTCCGGTGCGCTGCGCATTCAATCCGGCAATCGCCTCCGCGACGCTCGTGCGCCCGCTTGACGTCGCGCCCGTCAGCCCGACGACTTCGCCGCGCTTCACGTGAAACGAAACGCCTTCGTAGTCCTCGCCTGCCAGCGCTTCGACCTGCAAAGCGACCGACGTATCGGCGGCGAGCGGCGGACGCGCGGCGGCATCGGCGACGGCGAGGCCGCCCTGCTCGCCCGTCATCGCCTCGATCAGCTTCTCGCGCGGCAACGCCTCGACCGGCGCGCTGACGATATGCCGCGCGTCGCGCAACACCGTCACCGCCTGGCAAATCTCGTACACCTCCTGCAAGTGGTGCGAGATGAAAAGAAACGTCACGCCTTCGCGCAGCAATTCCTCGATGCGCCGGAAGAGCCGCTTGATTTCGTCGCCGTCGAGCTGGGCGGTCGGTTCGTCGAGGATGATGAAGCGCGCCCCGTACGACAGCGCCCGCGCGATTTCCACGAGCTGGCGCGCTTCCACGGTCAGGTCGCCGGCGCGCGCGTCCTCGCGCACGTCGATCTTCCAGTGGTCGAGGAGCGCGCGGGCGTCGCGGCGCATCGTCCGCCAGTCGATCACGCCGCTCTTTACCGGCTGCCGGTTGATGAACAGGTTCTCCGCGACCGACAGCTCGCGGATGATCGTCGAGTGCTGGTACACGCACGCGACGCGTTCGCGCCACGCGTCGCGATCGGCGATCGGCGGCGCGGGTTCGTCGTTGAAGCGCACTTCGCCGGTGTCGGGGCGGCGCAGGCCGGTCAGCATCGACACCAGCGTCGACTTCCCCGCGCCGTTGCGCCCGACGAGCGCGTGCGACTCGCCGGGCAGCACGCGCAGGCTGACGTCGTTCAGCGCCGCCGTCGAACCGAAGCGCTTCGTCAGGTTGCGCGCTTCCACCACGGGATGGCTCATTTGACGGTATTACCCCAGAGCGATTTGTCGTCGACGTTCGCCTTCGTCACGAGCGGAGCGGGCAACTGGTCTTCGAGGATGCCGGGCGCGCGCTGCACGATGTTGCTGCCGTGATCGGTCGGGCCGGGCTTGAAGGTCTGTCCGGCGAGCGCCGCCTTGATGTAGAACAGGCCGTACTTCGCGTACAGGTCGGCGGGCTGCGAAATCGTCGCGTCGATATCGCCGCGGCGGATCGCGTCATATTCCTGCGGGATACCGTCGTTGCTCACGATCACGACGTGCTTCGGATCGCCCGCCTTGAAGAGCAGTTGCTTGCGGCGCAAGGTTTGCAGCGTCGGTGAGAGATAGACGCCACCCGCCTGCATGTAGATCGCCTTCACGTCGGGGTTCGCGGTCAGCAGGCTGTCGAGCGCGGTCGCCGCGACATCGCCTTTCCACGCCGCCGGGATTTCGAGCAGGCTCAAGGCCGGGTATTTCTTCATGCACGCGCGAAACGCCTCCGAGCGGTCGCGCCCGTTCACTGACGCCAGGTCGCCCATGATCTGCACGACCTTGCCCGACTTCACGTTCTCGCCGATGTAGTCGCACGCCTTCGATCCGTACGCGCGGTTGTCGGCGCGCACGACCATCGCGACCTTGCCTTGCGTCGGGGCGACATCGACGGCGACGACCGGCACGTCCCGCGCCGTCGATGCATCCAGCGCGCGGCTGATCGCCGCCGAATCCAGCGGCCCGACGACGATCCCCTTCGCGCCGAGGTTCAGCAGGTTGTTCATGTCGGTGATCTGCTGCACGGGGTCGCCGTTCGAATTGACGGGTGCGAGGATGTCGAGGCCCATCTGCTTCGCATAGACCGGCAGGTAGTTGTTGTACGACTGCCAGAACGGCGAGGTCAGCAACGGCAAGCCGAGGCCGACCTTGCCTGCATCGGCGGCGTGGGCCGCGCTCGTCAATCCAATACCAGCCGTGACGACGGCCGCGATCAAGCCTTTGATATGGGTCATGCGTTGTCTCCTGATGTGCTTGTTTGAGTGCTTCTAATCGGCGCTTCGGATTTTGCTTTGCTGCGTTCATTCACCAGTGAACGTATTATTCATATACGAATAAACCGAAGTCAAGGAAAGTGCGCTGCAGCAAGAGTCGGTAGTTTCCCTAGCGCGCGATGAGCGCCGCGTGGACGATGGACGGCTTACACTCGGCGCGGCTCAAACAGGAATCGACCGGAATGGACGTGGAAGACAACAACGATGCCGACCGCTACCGCGCGCCCGCGCTGGACAAGGGGCTCGACATCCTCGAACTGCTCGCCGAACAGAAGGACGGCCTGACGCGCGCCGAGATCACGAAGCTGCTCGGGCGCAACGCGAGCGAGATGTACCGGATGCTGGAGCGGCTCGTCGCGCGGCAGTACGTCGTGCGCTCGCCCAGCGGCGACCGCTATTCGCTGAGTCTCAAGCTCTATGCGCTCGGACATCGCCATCCGCCGATGAACCGGCTGATCTCGGAAGCGCTTCCGGTGATGCAGCGTTTCGCCGATACCGCCGAGCAATCCGTGCATCTCGCGGTGTACGACCGCGGCAACCTGCTCGTGATCGCGCAGGTCGACGGGCCGGGGACGTGGGGGATTTCGGTGCGGCTCGGTTCACGCGTCGGCTTGATCGATACCGGGTCCGGGCGCGTGATGCTCGCGTTCCAGAGCGCCGAGCAGCGCGAACACATGCTCGCCGAGCACACCAAGGTGAAGGGCGAGATCACGCTCGATCCTGCCGTGCTCGAGGCCGCGTACCAGGAAATTTGCCGAGATGGCTTTTCGCGCAAGGACAGCCAGCAGACGGTCGGCGTGACCGATGTCACGTTTCCGCTGCTCGGGCCGTCGGGCCAGGCGATCGCGGCGCTGACGTGTCCATATCTGCGGCGTATCGACGAATACGTGGCGCCCTCGCTCGACGAGGCGACCGCGCTTCTGAAGGACGCGGCGGCGGGCTTGTCGATGTCGCGTGATGCGCCCGCGCAGAATTCGGACTGACGCGACGGCCGTCCGGCGATACGCGTTAGAATGGCGGCCCTCTCAAAAAGCGGTTGGCCGTTTGCGCGGCCGTCCGTGCTCTCTGACGCAAAGCAATCTCAATGGCGAAACTCCTGTCCGATCCCGAATTCCAGCGCTTTTCCGAACTCCAGCAGAAGCAGTCGAGCTTCACGATCACCCCGGAAGAAGCCGACGAACTGCGCGACATCGTGGCGCGCGCGCAGAAAAAGCGCGACGACCGCGCCGCCGCGATGAAATCGATCGAAACCTTCATCCAGCAATTCGACATCAGTCCGGACGAGCTTTTCTCGCCTGAGCAGATTGGGGATGCGGCGCGCACTTATGGGCTGATTCCGGCCGCGAAGAAGGAGCGCTCGCTGCCGCCGCAACTGACGCACAACGGCAAGCCTTATCAGTGGACGTCGCGGGCGTTGCCTGATGATATTCGCGTGCCGCTGTTCGAGGCGTTCACGTCTGGGGCGTCGGTGAACGGCTTCATCGCGACGCCGAAGGACGCGACGCGCTGTGCCGCGACCATCGCACGGCTGGAGCGCGAGACGGGGCAGGCTTATGCGGATGCGTGGCTGGAGGAACTGGCGGTGTCGCGTGGGCAGGTGGATGAGGCGCTGGCGAAGCTGCCTTGATCAACGCTTAGAATCGCTGCCTCCGCGCAGCGATTTTTTATGGCGCAGCGTCGCGCGCCACATCCGGCTTTGCCTCACACAGCCGCATCCGGAACCCGACGACACCGGGGTCCTCCGTCGTCGTCACCTGAAACCCCGCGCGGCGCGCCAATTCGATCATCGGCGTGTTTTCCCGCAGCGCCTCGCCGACCAGCCAGCGCGTGCCGCGATTGCGCGAATATTCGATGATCCGCCCGAGCAGTAACGATCCGAGCCCCTTCCCCTTCATATCCGAGCGCGCCGCGACTGCGAATTCGGCCGTCTCGTTATCCGGATCGGCGATCGCGCGGACCACGCCGAGCGTTTCTGTCGCGCCGTCCGGACCCGGCCGGCACGCGATCAGCGCCATCTCGCGGTCGTAGTCGATCTGCGTCATGCGCGCGAGCTGCGTGTGATCGAAGCTGCGCACGGCGCCGAAGAACCGTAGCCGCAAGTCCTCCGCCGTGTTCGCCGCGACGAACGCCTTGTGCGCGGCCTCGTCTTCGGGACGAATCGGCCGCACGGTGACGTGCATGCCGCGCCAGTCGAGCGACTCTTCCAGGCAGCGCGGATACGGCACGATTGCAAGCGGCTTTCGGTGCGCGCCGAGGGTCAGATGCGGCTCGTGCACGGCGACCGCATCGCGCGTGACGCGCATCGTGAGGCGCAGCGCGACGATCTGCTCGACGTCGCAGACCAGTTGCGACAATGCGGTCAACGCCGCCAGCAACGTTTCGGCGGGTAGCTCGCGCGCTCGCGGGGAACGCAAGACGATGTCGCGCGCGAGCACGGAATTGAGCGGCGGCAGAGCGAATTCATGCAGCGCGTCCGGCAGGCCGAGCGCGCCCTCGGCGCGAAATTCGAACGCCGGCCCGAACACGCGATGGTTGAGCAGCCGCACTTCGACCTCGACGGCTTCGTGACTCCGCGGCCCGGCCGGCCCCGGCTTCACGACGATGCTGTAGCGCGCGAGCAACCGCGCCGCGCGCTCGCCGTCCAGTTCCGCGTTACCGCTTTGCAGCGCGGCGCGCGCATCGCTCTGAGCCGCCTCGATGTCCTCGGGGACAACCGCCGGCAGCCCGTCGGGCGTCTGCATCAGCAATTCCCGGCCGAGCCGGTAATCGACTAGCCGCGCGAACCCGCGCGCTAGCCGATGCGGCGTCGAATGCACCGGAATGCCGTTCGCGTGCAGTTCGTCACGCGTCGCCTGATCGACGCAGCCGAAAAAGCACGCCAGCAAGCCGCGATACGCGTGCCGCCGCTCGGCGATCAGCACGCGCGCGACCTCGGCGACCGGCGCGCTGTGCGTCGGCGCGTGGACGATGAACGCCGCGCCCGTCTCGCGATGCGCGGCGAGCGCCGCGAGCGCGACGCCGAATTCGGCGGGCGTGGCGTCATCGCCTAGCAGAAGCGGGTTGCCCGCCTGCGCGCGTGGCAATGCGGCGGCGAGCGCATCGCGCGCCGGGACCGGCCAGGAGGCGAGGCTCGCGCCAGCCGCGTTGAATGCATCGGCGGCGAGCGCGGCGACGCCGGGATCGCTCGTGATGACGGTCGCCTGATCGCCCGCCGCGACCCGGCCGACACCGAGCGTCTCGATTTCGTCGAGCAGGTCATCCAGCGAATCGACGCGCACCAGGCCCGCGCGCCGGAAAGCGGCGCCGTAGAGCGCATCGAAGGGATCGTCGTGGCCGGTGCGCAGTACCAGCACCGGCTTGTTGCGCGCCGCCGCCCGCGCCGCCGACATGAACTTGCGCGCCGATCGCACGGATTCAATCGCGAGCAGGATCGCGCGCGTGGCGGGGTCGCTCGCGAGGAAATCGAGGATGTCGCCGGCATCGACGTCCGCTTCTTCGCCGAGCGCGACCACGCGTGAAAAGCCCAGTCCACGCGCGCCCGCCCAGCCGAGCACGCCGTTCGTCAGCGCGTTCGAGCCCGACACCCACGCGACGCCGCCCGCCTTCACCGCGCACGCGGGCGCACCGAGAATCGCGCCGAGCGACGGCATCATCACGCCGAGGCTGCCCGGCCCCACCACACGCAGCAGAAACGGCCGCGCGGCGGCGAGCGTGCGGGCGGTCCAGTCGTCGCGATCGTGGCTGCGCAAGCCCGGCGGCGGTGTCGACGACGTCGCGCTGCGCCGCGCGGCCGCCGTGCCGACGATCACCACCGCCTTCGTGCCGCGCTCGCCCAGCCGTTCGACGATCTGCGGCCACGTCGACGGCGGCGTGCACAGCACAGCGACGCTCGGCGCTTCCGGCAGATCGCGCACGTCGTAGAAGACGGGATGCTCGCCGAGCCGCGCGTGCTTGGGGTTCACCGGCCAGAGCGGCCCGTCGAAGCCGCTTTGCGACAACTGCGCCCACACCATCGCGCCGATGCTGCGGCTACGCGCCGACGCCCCGACGACGGCGATCGACTTCGGGCGAAACAGGACATCGAGATTGCGGACGGTCATGGACGCTCCGGGCGGCGTAATCCGATCACGGCGGATCGATTTGCCTAGGATAGGCGATTACGCGAAGCGGCTCCATCGGCTGGATGGGATAGGCGAGACGCACGACACGGGTATGTGCGGAATTCCTGTGGGGCAGGGCCGTGGGCAAACGGTTTGCCGCTGCCGGGAACAGTGTCGGCGTGAGAGAGGAACAATGCAGCGAGAAATACCCGCTCTAGTGCTTTCGTATTTTCGCGCTTCACCAACGATTGGAACAGACGCTCCCTTTGGTAGCCGTTGTTCGACGATCGATACGATCAAACTCGAATCTAATTCAACTTCTTTAGCGCGTAGCGCGCATACAACCATCCGACACCACACCGAGAGTGTGGCCATCCAGCACTGTTCAAAGTCGTTGATAGGACATCGTGAAGGTAGCGTTCACATTCACGGAACCTGGCCGGATGATCCCGGTTCGTCCGTAACGAACGGTCAGAGGAATATTCACAGCGCCACCCGCCACCGGTGCTGAGACGACGACGAACTGTTTGGTGTTGCCCGCTACGGCGGAGTCAGGTCCAAAGTTGATCGGAGTTCCAGCATTGAGAATCTGATATCCGATCCCACTCGCGCTCGACGTCGCCGCCAGAGAAAGCGTGTTACTGGTATCGCCGGTTTTGTAGCATCACTGAGTGTCGTCAGGATTTTGACGCCTGAGAACTTTATGCGCATAAAGCCTGACTCGAACTTCGCGTCGAATGCTAGCGTTTCTAGACCCCCATCTCAGCACCGACAATGACAACACTACGCATGCGACTTTATGCGCATAAAGCTCGGCTGATTGGCTAATTTCCATGACATTTTCGCTACGTGTTCGTAAAACTCATATTTAGCGATGTAAAATTCGCCAGCCTAGAAAATTACGGAGTAAAACAACGTGGCAGCGGAAATCATTGCGATCACGCAGCAGAAGGGCGGTGTCGGAAAGAGCACCATCGCCATGCATCTTGGGGCCGCCTTCCATGAGAGGAAGAAACGCGTGTTGGTAGTCGATGCCGATGGGCAAAACACGCTTATCCATTGGGCCAGTGCCGCCTCCGACGGCTCAAGCGGCATTCCGTTTCCCGTCGTCAACCTGTCGGAGGCGGGCGGTCAAATCCATCGTGAGATCAAGAAGTTCGTCAACGACTACGACATCATCGTCGTGGACTGCCCTCCATCGATCACGGAGAAAGTTTCCGGAGTGGTGCTTCTGGCCGCCACGGTCGCCGTGATACCGACGTCGTCGTCACCGGCCGACTACTGGTCGAGCGTCGGTTTGGTCAAGTTGATCCAGCAGGCGCAGGTCATGAACGAAGATCTTCGGGCCGTATTCCTGCTTAACAAGACCGAAGAAAAGCGGATGTTGACGCGCGAACTAAAGGTCGCGCTTGAGGAACTGGGCTTTCCGCTCTTAAAAACGCAAATTCCGACACGAGAGTGCTACAAGCAAGCGATGGCGCTTGGACAGACCGTGCTTCAAATGAGTGATCGAGGCGCTCGTCTCGCGGCAACGGAAATCCGCTCATGCGCTGGCGAAATTCTCGCCATGCTCCCCTGACTTTATGCGCATAAAGGTCCCAAATGAAACCGTCTCAGTTCGCCAAAGGCTTCAAGGCCCGCCCCGACACAACAAGCAGTGAAAAACGAACGGCCCTCGATCGGCTGAATGCAATCGACGGCATCGTAAGTAACGACCACTCGAACCAGCCGGCAGCCAATGGCCGCTCCAGCGCATTCGCCGACGACGACAGGCAAGAACACACGCTCGGCCCCGAGTCTGACGACTATAAGACCTGGCGGCGCGCAAATCGCTATGTGCCGGGCCAGATCATCGAATTGCCTTTGAAGGCGATCAAACCGAGTCCATTCAATCCGCGCCACTTTTATCTAAAGGCGTCGATAGCGGAACTGGCCGTCAATCTGGCCAAGCAGGGGCAGCAGCAGGCCATCCACGTCATTCCTGACTATGAAAGCGCCGGCACGTTCTTCGTGAGCGATGGTGGACGACGCGTGCGAGCACTGAAAGAAGCAAACAAGGAGACGGTAAAGGCAGTCGTCGTCGACTTGCCGATAGGGATCGAAAGCTACAAACTCGGCTACGACCTGAACGTGCAGCGCGATTCACAGACCGTGTTTGACAACGCCGTCGTGTGGAAGCGCTTCCTGGAGGATCAGCACTTTCAGAGCCAGCGCGAACTCGCAGACCATCTGGGTCTGGACGAATCGACAATCGCAGTGGCGTTATCGGTCGCGAAATTGCCGGAAAATGTGATGCACGAAATGGTCGCGAGGCCCGATCGGTTCGGGTCGAACATGGCTTACCAAGTGACCCGTTACCACACCGCACGGGGCACTGACGCTACGCTGCGTCTCATCAACAAAATTGTCTCGGACGATCTAAGCACCCGGCAGGTCGCGGATATCGTGAAGGGGCGCGCCACCGCGCAGGAGTCGCCAAAGCCGGCTGGGCGACAACGCTACGCGCAACGCCTGGAAATCAAGCTCGAGGGCATTGCCGTTGGTGATCTGAAATCCTACGGCGACGATCGTCTGGAATTGCGCCTTCGCGGCTTGTCGAAGGAAAAACGCGATGAGTTACTCCACCAGATCGAGGAAATGCTGCAATCCGGTGTTGCAAAGCGCTAAGCAGAAGACGCGCCGCCTGTTCAGGCGGCGCGAGATTGATTAAGTGTGAAGGCTAGCAAATCGCCGTCGGTGGGCTCGCCCCATGTCTTGCGCGCGAGCCAATCGAAGAAAGAAGTTTCTACGAGCTTCGAATCCAGGCCGCGCTTGCGCCAATCGTCACGCATGTGCGTGCCAAGCTCCGGCAGCACATCTTCCTCGAACGTCTGACGCGCCAACTCCCGCTCCTCCTCACCTTGCTCGTCGTAAAGTGCCCGTGCTTCCTTACGTCGGTGGGCCGAAAACTCGCTCAACAATCGCGCTTTGAGGTCGTCCGCTGGCGCACCGTTGTTGCGTGTCGACACGGGCGCCGCCGGTGGCAGTGCTTCGACGGGCGGCGCGTAACCCTTTTTCAACGCATCCTTGAAAAGCGCCGCCGCGCTACGCACGGGTGGCAGCGATGTGCTCCTCATACGCTGCTCGGTCATTTGCAGCGCAGCCCGGATACGATTTTCTTCGCTGTCGGCGTACAGCGTCTGCGCGTCCTTCAGCGGGATGCCGATCTTCACCATGCGATCGACGAGCGTACTGTCAAATACATTGGGATGCTCATCGAGCGCGAGCATCGGCTGCTTTTTCTCCGTGACGCGAAACTGAATTTCCGCCACGCGCCGCCCCTCGCGATGCTCGATCAATTCGACGAAAATGTTCGTCACCGCGTTCACTTCGGCAATCGCCGGACGCAAATAATCGCGCTTGAAGTACTTGTACTCGCGCTTGGCCTCGTCGCCTGCTTCGGTATCGGGCGTCCCGGACAAGATCGGCCGCCACCACTCCCACGTCTCGCGCATCGTCAGATGACTTGGATTCGTGAGATAGCGAACGCAGATTTCGTAGAGCGCGAGCCCGGCGCTGCTGCGTAGTTGGCTCTGGAATTGCAGACTCAGTCGAGCGTACTGAACCGGATCGAGCAGCTTTTTCTTGATCTTCGGCGCGAACGAGAATTCAACCCAAACGCGGCGCGTCGCCGGGTCTTCGAGAATTTCAGCGTCGGCGATGAGCGTCGAAATGCCCCATTTGCGACCCGGCTTCTGGCTCGACGTGCCCGTACTCCATTCAACCTGCACCGACACCATGCGCCGCAGATGCTCCTTGACGAGGGCCGTGTCGTTCGAATCGAAAGCGGAGTTCGCGACGATGTCCGACAATAATGCGCGATAGGTATCGCCCGACTCATCGGCCTGCTGGGCAACCGCGAGCAATACGTTGAAGAGCTTGCGCGTCAGCAGCGTGATCTTGCCGCTCTTCGGCTGGATCGCGATGGCCTCAACGGCCTTGCGCAGTTCCGCCGAACTGGGGCTCACTACATCGGTTTTCTTTGCGCGCTTCGTTGCCATGCGTCGGTTCGAGAGGATTTTGCGATGAGGATACTGATTGCGGTGAAGGCCGTCTATAGGGTCACCCTCACCCTAGAGCGGTGAAGCACGCGACGCACTCACAACTCACTGCGGTGCGCTCCCGAAAACGCTCACCACTCACCTTTCGGGCATATCGCATCTAGCCAAGCGGCATGCGGGTAAACGGAAACCGGGAAATTGCGGACTGTTAACTTCGATTGATGCAGCCTCCCGAAAAGCCTCACCAAAAAAAATTTTGGGTCTGAATGGCGTTTGTCGCCTCAAAACTCCGGTCGGCGAACATGTATTTTTGGCCTTCAGTGCGTTGGCGATCACGCGACTTAAATTCTGGGCGCGAGTTTTCGCTTCTCGGGGGGAGTGCTGGTCCCGTAAAACCTCACCGAAGCACCTTCTGGCGCCGTACCTAGCAGATTTCAGGTGCAGAGAAGAGGGAAGGAACCCTCCCGAAAAGTCTCACCTCACGTCGACTATCTCCAGCGCAAGGCCGTCGACATTGCGAATTTAGGTCCTGAAAAGCCTCACCTTTGCCCGATACCCATAGAAAATCTCTCTTTTAAGAGACGTTTTAGGCCGCCGGACTGCGCCATCCCGTCCCGAATAACCTCACCTCAAGTTGCGCCCGCTCCAAAGTTGTGCGGTTGGGTTTTCGCAAAAGCGCTCCCGAAAAAGCTCACCGTTGCGAGCATCCATCGCGAGTCTTCTCGTCCAGTCGCTTGATTTAATTGACTATTTGTCGACGATCGTCGCTACGTACCGCCCCGACTCCGCTCTTTACAAGGCAGGATGCGTCACGCGACTCCCGAAAACCCTCACCGAGAGATCGAGAAATGCGGCCAAGCGCAAGCTTCAAAGGCGAGATGTGCCTCCCGAAAAGACTCACCTCCGATGCAGGATTCTCGCAAACCGACCAGATTCCAGCGCCATGGCCTCGACGCTAACCCTTAAACGGGCGACAAATAAACGATGGGTCCCGATTTCCCTCACCTTTCGGGCAAACGACGGCCATATACCGCCGCATCGCAGTGCATCGTTCCCGAAAAGGCTCACCCACCTGGTGCTTTGGGGCCCGTAAAATCTCACCAATCGGTAATAAATACTTAGTCAGTGTGATTTTCTTTAGTCTTTTCGTGCCCCTGATAGCGCTCACCCATCCGGTGCGAGACGTCCGGTGCCGGTCCCTCGTGAATACGGCTCACCGCTGATCGGCGTCCCGCAAAGCCTCACCTCTCGCAAATGCCCGCCTCCCGAACCCGCTCACGATGTGTCCCGCATATCCTCACAGGTCTCCCTGAAACTCGTCACCGCGAGCTCCCGGAGACACTCACCTCGGCTCCTGAAAAGCTTCACCTGATCGCCTGCAAACGCCCGCTCAGCAAGGGTTTGCGGAAGCGTTAACGTTTTTAACTAAGGTTCAAGGGTGTTTACTTCTAATACTCTCAAACAGACTTGCCGTGTCTCTGCGAGAAGGGAATCACCCCAAAAACCGTGAAACATCCAACCGATATTCATCTACGGCCAAAAACCGAATATAATCAGCAGGTTACTTAGCAAAGTTCATTGTGTTTCACGGATCGATCGCGAGCTGCGGTAAAAAGACTGCCGAACACCAGCAATCCCGACAGAAGTAAGCAGTTTGGCAAAGACGCGAAGCAACCCGTCACGTCCGCTACGTAAAACGTTATGATCGCTCCGTTCTACCTTTCCAGAGCATCACCATGAATGACGAAGCTCGCGATCAACTACGCCGCGAAATCGAAACGCTGCGTGCTTCTGGCGCACGACGCCAAGAGCTTTCGCAGCACGCCTGCAAGCGGCTCTTCTTCGATTTCGGCATCCGGCCGTCTATTGCCACGGTTCGTGAATTCACGCAGACGGGCAGCGCAAGCGATATCCCGAAAGACATCGATGCTTTCTGGACGCGCATCCGCGCTGCATCGCGTGTGCGCATCGAAGGAGGTGCCATCCCGGAAGCCCTGCAGGAGCGCGCGGGTGAGTTGCTCGGGCAGCTCTTTGTCGAAGCGCAGCAGTGTGCTCGGGCGTCGCTCGCAGCTGAGAAGGCGGAGATCGACGCCACTGTCGATGCGTCCGAGGGCCGGGTGAGGGATGCGGACGCGCGCCGCGCCGCGATCGAGGAAGCGTTCCAGCGCAGCGAATCCCGTGCGGAAGCCGCGGCCGCGCGCGTCGCATCGCTCGAAGCCGAACTCACGGCGACGCGCGGCCAGGAATCCAGCGCGCATGACGGCTTGCAGGTCCTGATCGGTCGATTGGAGCGCGAAAACGAAGCGTTGTCCAAGCGCCTGGAACAAGAGCAGGCCGCAAACGCCGCATTGCGCGATCGGCTTGACGTATTGCAGAGCGAACTGCGCCAGAACACCGAGCACTATGCCGGCCAGATCAAGGACGCCGTCAGCGAAGCCGAACGCCGCGTGAAACCGATGCTCGTCGAACTCGATTCGTTGCGAACCATGTCAGCGACTTATCAGGCCGGCGTGCGCGAATCGAGCCAAAAAGAATTTCAATTTATTCAACAGCTTAGCGCAGCCAAAGCACGCGGCGATCGGTTCGAGACGCAGGTGCGCAAGCAGTCCGACGAGATCGACGCGCTCGCGCACGAGCGCGACACATTGAAGGCGCGCGGTTCGATGAGCGAGGAAGTCGGCAGGACGCTTTGCGCGCTCGCCGCTCAGGGACGCCTGACAGATAACGAACTCGAGGCGCTGGGCACGCAGATCGACGCACATGTGGGGCTGCCGTCGCACTGTCCGGCCTGCGAAGCCGGCGAACCCGAACTGTCGCAACATGAGGATGAGTACGAGTTATCGTGTCCGGAGTGCAACCACACGTCCGGCGCGACGTCGTCAAAACTCGCGGCACTCGCGGGATTCAGTGTCTCGGAGCGCGTCGAGTCGCCCTGAAAACGTAAAGGTGAGGTTTTTCGGGAGCCGCTAAACGGCGTTTTCATCACCTCCCCCCCGCGCTCGCGCGATATCGCGCTCCCGTATTTCCTCACCCATCCATTGTTGCCACGCGCGATGCAGCCGATGCGACGAGATCGGCTGCTGAAAACCGAGCCACTGTCCAACGCGTTCCGGATCTGTCCCGCTCTCGAATAAATCGGCGGCGAAGGTGTTGCGCAGCGTCTGCGGACTCGCCCGCGCGGCTCGCGACGCCGCGATGCCCGACGCCTCGACGACCGCGTCGATGGCACGCAGCATCGTCGCCTTGTGCATCGGACGGCCGGACGGCGCCGCGGGGAACATCAGGTTGCCGGCGAGCCCAAGCGTCTTGCGCTCGCTGATCCAGTTGTCGAACAGGGCGATCGCGAACGGCGCGAGCCGCGTTTGCCTCGCGATCGCCGGGTTGGCGGCATCGACCGTTAGCCAAGGCTGGCCCCAAACGTAGCAACTAACGGTCAATGCGGCGGCCTCACCGGTCTTCACGCCGCCACCCAGGAATGCGCCGACCAGCGCGCGATCGCGACGCTCGCGCCAACGCTGCCCCGTCGACAAATCCCCGATCGGCGAGAAAAGATGTGCCACCAGCAACGCGCGCTCGCCATGGGCGAGGAAGCCGGTCGGCTCGTTTTCGCGGGCGTCGCGCCATGCCGCCGATCCATCTTGCGCGATGAAGCGCGCAGGATTCGTCGATGCCATCTCGATCTCGCGCACATGATCGAGCACCCGCTCGATAAGGCGCAGATAGCGAATGCGCTGTGGCCGGCGGATGTCGAGTTGCGCGACGAATTGCTCGATCACTGGCCGCTCGACCGACTGAAGCGTCGTCCGCTTGGCCTTCAGCCATTCGAGAAAAAGCCCCCATTGCGCGCGATAGACATCCGCTGATGAAGCCCGGAATTCCTGCTGCGCGAGCCACGCATCGAACGCGATCTGGGGATTTGTGTGCCAGTCGTCGCGCTGTTGATCGAAGATATCGGAGTTGCTCGGCATGGGAGTCGTGCTCGCTTGAATTACGGTTAGTTGCTCGCCAAGGGTCGGGGTTTCCTTCGCGTACGTCAAGCCCCTCTTGTACACCGTGCGCGTCGTCGACTACTGTCCCTTTAACGGTTGCCTTCCGACAGACGCAAAAGAACAAGGAGCGAGCCATGAATGCGTTGCCCATCAGCGATGAACGCCGAGCGCGCGGACGGGCGGCGCGTCAGAAGGTGCCGCGCGGCGCGCACGATGCAATCGGAAATGTTCATCGCGATCCTATTGAGCTTCTGAAGCGAAGCAGCGCCGGGCGCGTCGATGCGCTCGTTCCGCTGCGCTACGGCCGCATGTTGCCCTCGCCGTTCACGTTTTATCGCGGGAGCGCAATTCTGCAGGCGCATGACCTCGCGGACACGCCGGACAGCGGCATCCACCTGCAAATCTGCGGCGACTGTCATTTATCGAACTTCGGCGGCTTTGCGACGCCCGAGCGCGCGCTAGTCTTCGATCTCAACGATTTCGACGAAACCGCGCCTGGCCCGTGGGAGTGGGACTTGAAGCGTCTGGTCGCGAGTTTCACGATTGCGGGCCGGCATCTCGGGCACGGCGATGTCGCCGCCGACGAATTTGCATTCCGCGCCGCAGAAAGTTACCGCACACGCATGCGCGAGTACGCGGAGATGGGCGTGCTCGACCTCTGGTACGAGCGCATCACGTTCGACCGGATGCACGACGCCGTACAGACCGACGACGCGCGGCGGCGCATCAAGCGCGGCATGGAACGCGCGGCGCGCCGGACACACGAGACCATCCTGCCGAAGCTGGCCGAGCAGACCGAGAACGAATGGCGAATCCGCGATGCCCCGCCGAGCATTTTTCATATTCTCGGAAAGAATTCGCTTTTCAAACCCACCGACGAGGTCATGACTTTGACCGCCCATCGCGATGAATTACTCGCGCCGGTGATGAAGGAGTATTTCGCGTCGATGACATCGGAGCGCGCGGCGCTTCTCTCGCAGTTTTCGATACACGATCTGGTGTTCAAGGTGGTCGGCGTCGGCAGTGTCGGCACGCGCTGCATGGTGATCCTGCTGATCGATCCGCACGGCAAGCCGCTCTTCTTGCAGGTGAAGGAAGCGTCGAAATCGGTGGTCGCGATGTTCTTCAAGGGCTCGAAACACGATCCGAAGGCGCCGTCGCACGAGGGACGGCGTGTCGTCCACGGCCAGCGGCTGATGCAGGCCGCAAGCGATCCGTTCCTCGGCTGGTCGACCGGGCCGTTCGGCCGCTCGCTATACATGCGGCAGTTGCGCGACATGAAGATCTCGGCGGAACTCGAAACATTCGACGCCGATGCGTTTCGCGAATACGCCGCGATTTGCGGCTGGGGGCTCGCTCGCGCACACGCGAAGTCAGGCGGCTGTGCGCTCGAGATCGCCGGCTACCTGGGCACCGGCCAGCGGATGGCGGACACGCTCGTGCGCTATGGCCGTGCGTACGCTGACCAAGTCGAAAAAGACTACGAGGTCTTCCGCGCAGCATGCCGCGATGGACGGCTGGAAGCCCGCTCTGATGCCGACATGGCAGCAGACTTCGCGCCGTAACGCGGCTTTTTAGTGTCCGACGGCGAGCGCCAGCTTCGGATGCCCGTGTAGCGCGGCCTGTTCGTAAGCATCCACGGCGAACGCGAACACCGCCGGCAACGCATCCGACGAACTGAAGTCGACGATATCGTCGGTTTGCGGATAGGCGAAATCATCCGGACGCGCGAAAAGTTCGCGCAGCGCGGGCTCGTGTCGGCCGGCGAATCCGAGATCGGCGACGGCTTCCCCTTCGATCGCATGCAGGAGACGCCAGGTCAGCGGCACGCCTTGCGCGATGTAGCGCGCGGCGATCTGGCGCGTGATGCGTTCCAGATCGCGCACTGCCCGGGCAAACTGCCTCTTGTTCAAATTCTCGCCGTTCGAATTCATCTCGGTTCCCCTTCATGCGTTCTTTATAACACTGTACAAACATACAGTGTTCGCCGCAATGAGAATAGGGTCGCGCTAGTCGCGCCGCGTGTATGTGCGATTCCGCCTACGTGCTTATCAGACGCGCACGGCTACGCGGGAGCGGCGTTAAGGCGCATCGTAGAGTCATGCTTGGGGACCTCCCTGGCGAGGCGCGCAAAGCAACACACGCAATGCCATCGCGAAGAGCGACGCACTGTGAGCGCGCCAAAACCCGATGCACTTCAAGGAGATCGACGATGAACAAGGATCAGACGGATGGCGTTTTGAAGCAGGCGAAGGGCAAGGTCAACGAAGTGGTCGGCAAGGTGACCAATGACCCGGCGCAGGAAGCCAAGGGCGATTTGCAGCAGGCGGCCGGCAAGGTTCAGAAAGGCGTCGGCGATGCGCGTGAAGACCTGAAGGACAGCGTGAAGAAGCCGTAAATGGTGGTTGCCGCATGATGCGGCCTGAAAGATCAGCGAGGCACGCTTCCAGCGTGCCTCGCTTTGTTTTGTCCTTGCGCGGCGCGTGCCGCCGGGCTCAAAACTTTATGCGCATCAAGTTTTCGCTGCTACAGGCAGTGATCGGCCGCTCATGCGTTATCAGCCGTGGATCACCACGAGCAGCGCCTTTGCCTCCGACCTCCCGACATTGCGAATCGCATGCGGTTCGTCAGCTGCGTAGCGCGCAGTTTCCGCAGATTTGATGCGCCTCGTCAAGCCCGAAGCGTCCAGTTCGACCGTTCCACTGAGCACCGTCAGGTGCTCTCGCGTGCCCGGTTCGTGCGCATTCGAGACCAACGCCCCGCCCGGCTGGAGCGTCAATTCGTACCATTCGAATTTTCCCGCCAACTCAATCGGCCCCCAGACACGCAGTTGATACGCGCCATCGTCTCCGCTGAGCGTCGGGATTTCGTGCGGCCCGACTACCCGAATCGATTCCGTCTGCTTTTGCTGCGCGAACAACTGATCGAGGCTGATGCCGAGCGCATTCGTCAGTCGCCAGGCGACGGCGATGGTCGGATTTGCCTTGTCGCGTTCTATTTCCGACAACATCGACTTGGATACGCCCGCCGCGCGCGATAAATCGTCGAGCGTCAACTTGCGTTCGTTGCGCAGTCGCTGAATCTGCTCGCCGACGCGCGGCGGCGCCGCCACCGCCGGCGGCGCGAGCGCGCCAGCCTTCTCTCTCGTGCCCGAACTTGCCATCGATGCTTCTATCCTTTACAGTATTTCGGTATATTGGAAATGAGTTCGAAATATCGAATATGTCCAATGAGACGGATCGACTATAACAGGGCTTGGGGCTGCGTAATCGACATGCAGCGGAAATGCAGCCGACGCGCAGCCAACAAACCGCAACCGAACATAAGAAGAGTCCACGATGAGAGAGCGTTATCTGTCCCATGTGCGGGCGACGATCGACGAGATCCGCGCCGCTGGCTTCTACAAGACCGAACGGGTGATCGCGAGTCCGCAATCGTCGGACATTCGGCTCGCCGACGGCAACGAGGTCCTGAACTTCTGCGCGAACAATTACCTGGGCCTCGCCGACGACCGGCGTCTGATCGATGCGGCGAAAGCCGGTCTCGATGAAGACGGTTTCGGCATGGCATCGGTGCGCTTCATTTGCGGAACGCAAAGCGTCCACAAAACGCTCGAAAAAGCGCTTGCCGATTTCCTGCAAACCGACGACTCCATCCTGTACTCGAGCTGTTTCGACGCGAACGGTGGCTTGTTCGAAACCTTGCTGGGCGAAGAAGACGCGATTATTAGCGATGAGCTGAACCACGCGAGCATCATCGACGGCGTGCGGCTTTCCAAGGCGAAGCGCCTGCGCTACAAGAACAACGACCTCGCCGATCTCGAAGCGAAATTGAAGGAAGCCGACGCCGCCGGCGCGCGCTTCAAGCTGATCGCGACCGACGGCGTATTTTCGATGGACGGCATCATCGCCGACCTCGCCGGCATCTGCGATCTTGCGGATCGCTACGGCGCGCTCGTGATGGTCGACGATTCGCACGCGGTCGGCTTCATCGGCGCGAACGGGCGTGGCACGCCTGAGCACTGCGGCGTGCTCGACCGCGTCGACATTATCACCGGCACGCTGGGCAAGGCGCTCGGCGGCGCATCGGGCGGCTATGTCGCGGCGCGCAAGGAAGTCATCGAATTGCTGCGGCAGCGTAGCCGGCCGTATCTTTTCTCTAACACGCTTGCGCCAAGCATCGCGGCGGCAACGCTAAAAGTGCTCGAATTGCTATCGAGCGACGAAGGCAACACGCTTCGCCAGCGCGTTCACGAAAACGGACGACGCTTTCGCGCGGCGATGAGCGCGCTCGGCTTCACGCTCGTCCCAGGCGATCACCCGATCATCCCCGTCATGCTCGGTGACGCCCAGCTTGCATCGAAGATGGCCGATGCATTGCTCGACGAAGGCGTCTACGTAATCGGCTTCTCCTTCCCTGTCGTGCCCAAGGGCCGCGCGCGCATCCGCACGCAGATGAGCGCGGCGCATACGCCCGAACAGGTGGATCGCGCGATCGATGCGTTCGCGCGCGTCGGGCGCAAACTCGGCGTGATCTAAGGCGGCGATCCGACCGCCCCCAAAAAACTTGATGCGCATAAAGTTTCGCCTCCCGGCCCCGCGCATCGCTATCGAAAACCACGCGCCGACTGCGCTGAAGGATCATCAATGAAAGCATTAGCAAAACTCGAACGCGCGCCGGGCCTCACCATGACGCGCGTGAAACGGCCCGAAGTTGGGCACAACGACGTCCTGATCCGCATTCGAAAGACGGCGATCTGCGGCACCGACATCCACATCTGGAAATGGGACGAGTGGGCGCAGAAAACCATCCCCGTGCCGATGCATGTCGGCCACGAATACGTCGGCGAAATCGTGGAAATGGGGCAGGAAGTACGCGGTTTTTCGATCGGTGATCGCGTGTCGGGCGAAGGGCACATCACGTGCGGCTTCTGCCGCAACTGTCGCGCCGGGCGTCGTCATTTGTGTCGCAATACGGTCGGTGTCGGCGTGAATCGCGAGGGCGCGTTCGCCGAATATCTCGTGATTCCCGCGTTCAACGCGTTCAAAATTCCAGCGGACATTTCCGACGATCTCGCCGCGATCTTCGATCCCTTCGGAAACGCGACGCATACGGCGCTTTCGTTCAACCTCGTCGGCGAGGACGTGCTGATTACGGGCGCCGGCCCCATCGGTGTGATGGCGGTGGCGATCGCGCGGCATGTCGGCGCGCGCAACGTCGTTGTTACCGATGTCAACGATTACAGGCTCGAACTCGCGCGCAAGATGGGCGCGACGCGCGCGGTGAATGTCGCGAACGAGAATTTGCGCGACGTGATGAGCGAACTCGGCATGACAGAAGGATTCGATGTCGGGATGGAAATGTCCGGCGTGCCGAGCGCGTTCACGGCGCTGCTCGAATCGATGAATCACGGCGGCAAGGTCGCGCTGCTCGGTATTCCGCCGGCGCATACCGCGATCGACTGGAATCAGGTGATCTTCAAGGGGCTCGAGATCAAGGGAATCTACGGCCGCGAGATGTTCGAGACCTGGTACAAGATGGTCGCGATGCTGCAGAGCGGCCTGGATCTATCGCCGATTTTGACGCACACCTTCCCGGTCGACGATTTCGAGCGTGCGTTCGCGACAATGCTTTCGGGGAACAGCGGCAAAGTCGTGCTCGACTGGACGGCGGCCTGAGTGACGGGCGGCGGAGACCGCCCGAAATATTCCTATTGCCCCTCCGCCCCCTCCACCGCCCGAACAAACTCCGCCTGAATTGCGACATGCACCTCATCGCCAACAGCCGGATACCACTTCGATAACCCGAACTGCGCGCGGCTAAAATGCCCATCGGCGGAAAATCCCAGCGTCTCCTGCTTCGTCAGCGGATTGGCCGCATGGCCATTGAACGTCACGTTCAGCGTCACCGGCCGCGTCGTTCCATGAATCGTCAAGTCACCGGTCAGCGTGCCCTTGTCATCGCCAGTTCGCACGAAGCGCGTGCTCACGAAGCGAATCGTCGGATAGCGTTCCGCGTCGAACATATCGGGACCTTTGACCAAACGGTCAAGCAGCGGCACATGCGTATTGACGCTGGCCGCATCGATCGTCGCTGACACCGTGCTTTGCTCCATCCCGCCGCTGTTCCAGTCGAGTTCGGCCGAGACTTTGTCGAAGCGGATCACGAATCGCGAATAGTGGAAATGATCGACGTCGAAACTCACGTTCCAGTGATATGGGTCGAGTTGATAGCGCCCGGCCGGGACACTCGTCTCGTTCGCGGATACCCGGTGCGTCACCACCTGCAAGGGCGTGCAGCCCACGACAGCAAGCAGCGCCGCGCCCGATAACCAGACGCGCGCGTGATGCAGAAAATTTCGACGGCTCATCGTGTTTCACTCGAATGACGATTGAAGGACAGTCGCGACGTCACGTTGCGACCGGGTCACGCTCCACACGATACACGCGCCTTCGGGTAGAGTTCCGCTCCATCTTGTCTCGAAAAAAGCGTTGCTGCAGGCATGCCGCGACCGAAAACGGCGGAAAACATATGCGTTCATGGCTCACCCGATCTCGCGCACCACGCGCCAGGGCGATATTGCTCGCGGCGTGCGCGACGCTCGCCTTCGCATCGAATGCGAACGCAGGCGACTGGTGCGGCAATGGTCTGTGGGTCGATGCAATGATCGGCTCGCATCACATCAATCCGGACAAGGATTTCCAGGAGTTCAATCCGGGCATCGGCGTGGAGTGCTGGATCGCGCCGGAATGGGCGCTGACCGCGGGTTACTTTCGCAATTCGCTGTCGAAGCCGTCGCTGTACGGCGGCGGCGTCTGGGCGCCGGAATTCGCGCACTGGGGCTTCATCCGGATCGCCGCGATGGGCGGGCTCATTTCGGGATATCCGTACGGCGGCTGGGGGTTCGGACACGATCACACGATCGGGCCGGTCATCGCGCCGCTCGTCATGCTGGAATATCGGCGGGTCGGAGCGAACGTGATTTTGATCCCGCCGATCCCGTCGGCCGATCTGCCGTTCACGATCGGTTTTCAATTGAAAGTGCGGTTTTGAGGGACACGCCGTGCCCATGCACAAGCGGCACATGAGAGGTTGATTGACGCTCGCTCGACGACGGCATCGCGACGCCCCACCTTAAGCGTACCGTGCTCCCGCACAAAGCAGCCTCCGAAAGTGGCATACCTGCTATGCCATAGCGCCCGCTGTTCAGCGCTTCTTGCTGCCCCCATCCTTCTCCCCCTGGCTCGCCGACGCTCTCAACCGAAAGCGATGTCGCGGCGGACACCCTTCAAGTTCAAACGGAGAAACAGCATGGGTAAGCTCAAAGGCAAGGTCGCGTTAATCACCGGCGGCAGCAGTGGCATCGGACTGGCGACTGCCGCGAGGTTCGTCGCGGAAGGTGCGCATGTCTTCATCACGGGACGCCGTCAGGCTGAACTCGACAAAGCGGTTGCCGTCATCGGCTCGAATGTCACGCCGGTTCAGGGCGACATTTCCCGTCTGGAGGATCTCGACCGGCTCTATGAGACGGTAAAGCGCGAGAAAGGCGGGCTGGATATCGTTGTCGCGAGTGCGGGCTACGTCGAGGTGCTGCCCACGGAATCGGTGACGCCGGAGCACTTCGACACCACCTTCGGCATCAACGCACGCGGCACTTTCTTCACGGTGCAAAAGGCATTGCCGCTGCTGCGCGACGGCGGCTCGATCGTGCTGGTATCGTCCGGCATGCATATCAAGGGTTTTCCGGCGTATGGCGTCTATGCGGCCACGAAGGCAGCCATCCGCTCCTTCACCCGAACGTGGGCGGCGGAATTCAAAGACCGCGGCATTCGCGTGAATACGCTGAGTCCGGGACTGATCGAGACGCCGATCATCGACGGCCAGTTCAGTTCGAAGGAAGAAGCGGACGGTGCACGGGCGATGTTCAAACAGATCACGCCGCTCGGCCGAATCGGCCGCGCCGATGAGATGGCCGCCGCCGCATTGTTCCTCGCCTCGAATGAGAGCAGCTACAGCACAGGGATCGACCTGGTCGCGGACGGGGGGATTACACAGCTATAGACTGGGCGCAGCAGCGCGCACGTCTGCTCGACGCTCTACTTCGCCGCATGCCCCAAAGGAGCGTTAGCGATGGACCGAATCGACGTCATGCGGCTTTTCATCCGGGTTGCCGACACCGGCAATTTTTCGAAGGCGGCGCGTGCGGCAGGCATCAGCCAGCCGACGGCCAGCAAAACGGTCGCCAGCCTCGAAGCACGGCTCGGCGCGCAACTGCTGCGCCGCAGCTCGCGCGGCCTCACGCTCACCGATGCTGGCCAGAGCTTCTACGAAGGCGCCGTCGAGATTGTCGAGAAAGTGGACAACGTCGAGTCCCGCGTTGGAAGGGGGGAAGCGTCACCGTCAGGCGTGGTGCGCGTTGCCCTCTCGCCGGCTTTCGGTCGCATGCAGATCATTCCGCACATGACGCAATTCCTTGCGCAGTATCCCGAGGTCCGTGTGGAGTTCATCGTCGCGCAGCGCTACATCAATCTGATCGAGGAAGGGGTCGATGTGGCCATACGCATCGGTCCACTCACCGACTCCACGCTGATCGCGCGTCGCATCGGCAGCACTCAATACGCCACGGTAGCGTCACCGATGTATCTGGAGCGTGCGGGCATGCCCCACGCGCTGGATGATCTCGCCGACCACGACTGCATCGCCCTCATGTCGCGCGACGCGCCACGGACATGGCCGTTCCTCGGGCCCGAAGGTCCGGTTGAGCACGTGCCGCAGGGACCCGTGCGCAGCAACGACGCCGAATATGTCCGCGCCGCGGTGATCGCGGGGTTGGGGATCGGGCATAACGCAGGCTGGCTGTATTCACGCGACATCGACGAAGGCCGGCTCGTGCCGATCCTGGAGGAGTTCAGGCCCGCGACATTCCCCATCAATGCCGTCTGGCCGGGAAGTCGCCGGTTGCCGGGCAAGACGCGCGTGTTCATCGAATTCCTGGCGGCGCTGTTTGCCGCCGATCCTCTGCTTGCCATCCGCTAGCGAGCGTAGCTATTCGATGACGGCATACGTCCTATGCGGCCGCGCTGTCTACCGGACGAGGCGATCGGAGTCTATCTTTGTCTTCAAGGCGCCGGGGAATAAACCTCCGGCGCACAGGCACCGAGCGGGGCCGACGCTTTCTCTGCCCCTGCGCACACTTTCTAAAGACACTGAAGTGTGAGCCGCCTTTTTAATCGTCTTTGAAGGAGTTGAAAATGGTTGATCAAAATGGACCTACCTATTTCGTCGTGTTCCACAGCCCCGGTCCCAAGTGGGTCACCGATAAACCCTACAACGAGCAACCGGGTTTCTACGACCACGTCAAATACATCGATGACTGGTTCGAGAAGGGCGCGATTGTATTGAGCGGCCCGTTCATGGAGCCATCCGGTGGCATGGCAGCCGGCGGCATGGCGATCTTCAAGAGCACGGATTTGAAGGCGGCTACCGAACTCGGAACGGAGGATCCGACGGTCAAGTCCGGGTTGCTCAATGTGACTGTGAAGCCGTGGTGGGTACCGTTCCACCACTAGGCACGGGAAGGTGCATGCTGCGTTCCGGCATCGAAGGATGCGCAGCATGCCGATGCTTCTACGTGGCGCGCCCGTCAGTGAAACCACTTCATCATCAGCGTAGCGAAAACGATCATCCCCGCGCCTCCGATCCGCGTCGAAATCTGGGCAAACGGCATCAGCCCCATTCGGTTCGACGACGACAGGATCGCGACATCGCCCGTGCCGCCCAGGCCGCTATGGCAAGCCGTGATGATCGCCGACTCGACCGGATACATCTTCAGCCACATGCCCACGAAGAAGCCCGAAATGATCATCGCGATCACGGTCGATGCGCAGATCACGAAGTAAGCCGGCGAAAACGCGCCGACCAGCTTGTCCCACGAAACGAACAGCGTGCCCAGTCCGACGAGAATCGCAAACGTCAGGTTCGTCGACATGAACTTGTACATCTGGTACGCGCCGATTTCCATCGATTCGGGAATCGCGTGAGCAAGCTTCAGCAACGCGGCTGCGACGATCATGAGCACCGGGCCAGGGATGCCAGTGACCGGTGCAAGCAGCGCACCGAGGATAAACAGCGTGCAGGCGAGCAGCAGTCCAAAACCCATCAGCCGCAAGTCGAGCGCGGACTCGGCCTTTTGCGCCTTGAGCAACTCCTGATCCTCGCCGGTGCGCACGAGGACGCCTTCGCCGCTAAAGATGGGATGCTTTTCGCCGAATCGCTTGAGAATGCCGCTCGCCAGAATCGCGATGACGTTGCCGATCAGCGCAGCCGGAACCATCATCGCGATCAGGTGACCCTGCGCCGTGCCCGTGATCTCCGCATAGCCGATGGAGAGCGGCAAAATGCCTTCGCCGATGCCGCCGCCGAGGATCGGAATGACGATGTAAAAAAACACATGCTTCGGGTCGTAGCCGAACAACAATCCCACAAGAATGCCCGCCGCGATCGCCGTCACCGTGCCCACCAGAAGGGGAACGAACATCTTGAGAAAGCCCTGGATCAGGATCTTCCGGTTCATCCCGAGAATGCTGCCCGCGACGAGACACGCGATGTACAGATACTGAAGGTTCGCGGTCTTCATCGTCGTGGTGATGGCCTTGAGCGTCGTGTCGTCCATCAGCTTGTAGCCGAGCAGGGCAGAGGGCACGAAGAGGCAAAGAATCGCGGGGCCGCCGATATGCCTGAAGAGCGGAATCCGCTTGCCGACTTCACCCAGCAGCAGTCCGGACAACATCAGCACGGCAAAGCCGCCGATCATGTCGTTGGGGAGCTTTTTCGTGACGATGGCGAGGACGGTGATGACAGCCACCGCGATGAACATCGGAACGGGCATTCCGCCGATCGTCAGTGTTGACCATGTCGCTCGCCGGCCGAGCGCCGGCACGCTCGCGTGCGTCGAGGTATTTTCCATTTCACGTCTCCTGACAGGAATTGATTTACTGCTCTGCGGTGGCCCAACCAGTCTTCGCTGGTGTTACGTTCTCAGGCTGCGCGCTGTTGATTCGGAAGGTCGATCTTCATCCACGGGTGATCCGCGTAATGACGGGCTTCGAATGCGTCGATCGCTTTGGCATCGCTCAGCGTCATGCCGATCATGTCCAGGCCTTCTACGAACATGTGCTTTTGCCGCGCGGGCAGATCGAACGGGAATTCGGAGCCGTCAGCGGTAATGACGCGCTGGCGCTGGACGTCGATCGTCAATTGGCTTTTCGCGGGGTCGCTGACGAGTTCCATCAACTTCGCCATCGCCGACGGATCGAGCATCACGAGCAGCAGGCGATTGTTAAGCGCGTTGAAATAAAAGATCTCGCCGAAGCTGGGCGCGATCACTGCTTCGAAACCGGCTTGCTGCAAGCCCCAGACAGCGTGTTCGCGACTGGAGCCGCAGCCGAAGTTCGCGCCGGTGACGAGAATCCGGGCGTCGCGATATTCAGCCTTGTTGAGCACGAACTCTTCTTTCGGGGCGCCGGAGGCGTCAGTGCGAAGGTCGTACAGGACGCCGCGCGCCAAACCCGACTTGTCGATGCCGAAGAGGAACTGCTTCGGCATGATCTGGTCGGTGTCGAGGTTGTTGAGGGGCAGGGGTGCGGCGATCCCGGCTACCGTTTCGTGCTTAGACATGATTGAACCCCTTGCGTACGTCGACGATGCGTCCGGCGAGCGCGGCGGCTGCGGCCATCGCCGGGCTCATGAGATGGGTGCGTGCGCCGCGACCCTGGCGGCCTTCGAATTTCGGTTGGTCGTCGAGGCGCAGCGCTGGCCGGGTTCGAGGATGTCGTCGTTCATCGCGAGACACATCGAGCAGCCGGGCTGGCGCCACTCGAATCCCGCTTCAATCAGCGTGTTCGCGATGCCTTCGCGTTCCGCCTGCTCGCGGACCATGCCCGAACCGGGGACGACCATCGCGCGCACCGACGGCGCGACCTTGTGCCCGCGCACGACATCGGCGACGGCCCGCAAGTCTTCGATGCGCGCGTTCGTGCACGAGCCGATGAAGACGTGATCGATGGCGAGACCATCGATCACCTGGCCCGCGTCGAGTCCCATGTAGGTCAACGCCTTCGACGCGTTGTGGCGTTCGAGCGGGTCCGCCGACAGTTCAGGGATGTGATCGGCTATCGATATCGCCTGATCCGGGCTCGTGCCCCACGTCACGAAGGGCGCGACGACGTTCGCGTCGAAGCGGTGCGTGACGTCGAACGTGGCGTCGTCGTCGGACTTGAGCTGCTTCCATTGCTCGGCGGCCGCGGCGATATCGTGCGGCGACAAGTCCTTGATCCGATCGGTCACGTAGTTGACCGTGGTGTCGTCCGGCGCGATCAGTGCGCCGCGCGCGCCGGCTTCGACGGTCATGTTGCACAACGTCATGCGCGCTTCCGCCGACAACGCCGCGATCGCCGCCCCACTGTATTCGACCGCGAATCCACGCGCGCCTTGCGCGCCGATCTTCGAGATGATGTAGAGCACGAGATCCTTCGATGTCGTGGCTTCCGGAAGCCTTCCGTCGACGTGAATGCGCATGTCTCGCGCCACGCGGTAGACGAGCGTCTGCGTAGCCAGCACATGTTCGACTTCCGATGTGCCGATGCCGAAACCCAGCGCGCCCAACGCGCCATAGGTCGTCGTGTGGCTGTCGCCGCACAGCACCACCATGCCGGGGCGAATCAGCCCGATTTCCGGCGCGACGACGTGTTCGATCCCTTGCTCGCGGTCCTTCACATCGAACAGGTGGATGCCGTGCTTCCGGCAATTGCGCGTGAAGTTGCTGGCTTGATGCGCGGCCGCATCGATCATGATCGTGCGCTTGTCGACCGCGACCGGATGCGTCGGAATCACGTGATCGACGATGCCCATCTGCTTCTCCGGGCAGCGCACGGGCAGGTTCTTCTCGGCAAGCCCCGCGAACGCCTGCGGGCTCGTGTATTCGTTCATGATGTGCAGGTCGGCATACAGCGCGACGTGCTGCTCATCGACTCGAAAAACCGTGTGGCTTGCCACGATCTTTTGGTAAAGCGTCTGTCCCATGTCTCTCTCCAAACTCGTTTGAACGATCGCTTCCCGACCGTTGAAGCGAGTTTAATTCGGAAGCATGGGTGATAAAATGCAGACTCTCTTAACCTACTCTTCAGTTTAATTTAACAATGGACCCGATCGCCGACCTGGAGTTTTTTGCGCGACTGGTGACGCAGGGCAGCCTTTCGGCGTTGGCGCGGGACCTGGGCGTCACGCCGCCCGCGATCAGCGCACGGTTGAGCCAACTGGAGCGGCGGCTCGGCGTGAAGCTGTTGAACCGCACGACGCGCCGGCTCGCCATGACGCAGGAAGGCGAGCTTTATCTCGGGACGGGTTCGAAGCTGCTTGAACAGGTGCAGGAACTGGAGCGCATGGTGTCCAGCAGCCGCGAATTGCCGCGCGGGTTGTTAAAGGTGAACGCAACGTTTGGCTTCGGTCGTCGTCATATCGTCCCGGCGCTTTCGGAATTTCGGCGGCAGTATCCGGATGTGGAGGTGCAACTGGATCTGACCGACCGCCCGGTGAATCTGGCCGAGTTCGCGTTCGATGTCGGCATCCGCTTTGGCGATCTGCCGGATCAGCGCGTCGTGGGAAGAAAGCTCACGACGAACCGGCGCTTCGTGTGCGCATCGCCGGGGTATCTGGAGCAGCACGGCATACCGAACGTCCCCGACGATTTGCGAACCCACCGATGCATCGTGCTGCGAGAAAACGATACCGCCTACGGCACGTGGCATTTCACCAAGGGCAAGCGGCACGAGCTTGTGAAAGTGCAGGGGACGATGAGCAGCAACGACGGCGAAGCGACGCTGCGCTGGGCGCTCGACGGGCACGGCGTACTCGTGCGTTCGGAGTGGGACGCGCAATCCTTCATCGATGCGGGAACGCTCACGCGCGTGCTTCCCGATTGGTCGCTTCCCGCGGCCGACATCTACGCCATTTACCCGGAGCGGCTGAATCTGTCGGCGAAGGTGCGCATTTTCATCGAGTTTCTGGATCAGTATCTGAAGCGGCTTGCCCCAAGTGCGTGACCTTCCGGCCAGTTCTTTTTCTCCGCTCAGGAACATGCTCGTTCACGTCGACTGGGACAAAAGGTGCCTGAAGGTGATCGACCAGAAAATCAATGAAGGCTCGCGCCCGAGCTGTTTGATTGCGCTGCCGCGGATAGTAGACAAAGAGGTCGGCTGAAGGGATCACCGTGTTCGGCAGCACGAGTTTGAGCCGTCCGCTCTGGAGATACTTCGCGAGATCCCACTCCGAGCGAATCAGAATCCCGTGCCCATCGAGCGCCCATCGCAGGACGATGTCGCCATCGTTGCTCGATAGCGCGCCTTTCACCTTCAGCGCTTCGATGTGGTCGTTCACGATGTAGCGCCACACGCCGTACGCATCATCGTTCTGCCGATGAATGATGCAACGATGATGCAGTAAATTCTCGACGCGCTCGGGCGTGCCGAACCGTTCGAGATACTTCGGCGAAGCGCAAAGAAACCGGCGATTGCTCATGATGCGCCGCGCGCTGAGGCGGCTGTCCGGCAGTTCGCCGAATCGTATCGCCATGTCGAATGCGCCTTCCACCAGATCGACGGGCCGATCCGTGACCTCGAACTGAATCTCGACGTGCGGGAAGCGCTTCGCGAACTCCGACACGAGCGGCGCGATCGTCGTCCGGCCGAAGCCGAGCGTCGCGTTCACACGCAACAGACCCTGCGGATCGCTCCGCGCGCCGGAGATCGCTTCCTCCATCTCGCGCACTTGCCCGACGATCTGCGTCGCGTAACGCAGGTACGTTTCGCCCTCGGGCGTCAGGCTGACGCTGCGCGTCGTCCGGTTGACGAGCCGCGCGTCAAGCCGTTTCTCGATGATGCCGAGCCGCTTCGTCGCTGCCGGCGGTGTCAGATCGAGCGCGCGCGCAGCTCCAGACATGCTCTTCAGCTTCGCGAGCAAGATGAAGAATTCGAAGTCGGTTGCCGAGTCGTTATTCACTTTGAGTGAAGAATGAAATGAAAACAAGTGAATCATAGCGCCACTTTTCACGCATAACCTAGCGACTCCTACAGCCCGACACCGATACCGACCAGCGGGCATCACTCTGGAGACAGCCATGAGAATCGTTGAAATCCGCGAAAAGACCGTTCCGATCAGCTCCCCGATCCGCAATGCCTATATCGACTTCAGCAAGATGACGCTGAGTCTCGTCGCGGTCGTCACTGACGTGATCCGCGACGGCAAGCCGGTGATCGGCTACGGCTTCAATTCGAACGGCCGCTACGGGCAGGGCAAGCTGATGCGCGAGCGCTTCATTCCGCGTCTGCTCGAAGCCGATCCCGCCTCCCTCGTCAACGATGCCGGCGACAACCTCGACCCGCACAAGATCTGGGCGACGATGTTCACGAATGAAAAGCCCGGCGGTCACGGCGAGCGTTCCGTCGCGATCGGCACGATCGACATGGCCGTGTGGGATGCCGTCGCGAAGATCGAAGGCAAGCCGCTGTTTCAACTGCTTGCGGACCGCTACGGCAATGGCACGCCGGACCGCAAAATCTTCGTGTACGCCGCCGGCGGTTACTACTATCCGGGCCAGGATCACGGCAAGCTGAAGGACGAGATGCGCAGCTACATCGACCGGGGCTATACGGTCGTGAAGAAGAAAATCGGCGGCGCCTCACTCGATGAAGATCTGCGCCGCATCGATTCGATTCTGAGCGTGCTCGGCGATGGCCAGAAGCTCGCGGTCGATGCCAACGGCCGCTTCGATCTCGACACCGCGATTCAATACGCGAAGGCGCTCTCGCAATACGACCTGTTCTGGTACGAGGAACCGGGCGACCCGCTCGACTACGAACTGCAGGCGACGCTGCGCAACTACTACGACAAGCCGATGGCAACCGGAGAAGACCTCTTTTCGATGCAGGACGCGCGCAACCTGATCCGCTACGGCGGCATGCGCGCCGATCGCGACTGGCTGCAATTCGACTGCGCGCTGAGCTACGGCCTCGTCGAATATCTGCGCACGCTCGACATGCTGCATGAGCACGGCTGGTCGGCGAAACGCTGCATTCCGCACGGCGGGCATCAGATGTCGCTAAACATCGCGGCTGGTTTGGGCCTTGGCGGCAATGAATCGTATCCGGACCTGTTCCAGCCCTACGGCGGCTTCCCCGACGGCGTGAAGGTCGATGGCGGCTACATCACCATGCCGGACCTGCCCGGCATCGGCTTCGAAGGCAAAGCCGATCTCTTCGCCGAGATGCAAAAGCTTTCCGCATAAGCCTTCAAAAAGAGCGCCGACCCTACCGCGACACTTTCGCCTCGATCACCCGATGCACGAACCTCAGCTTCTTCACCGCAGCAGGAGCGAGCGCGAACGGATACGGGTCCGGCATCCCGAGACTTCGATTCAGGCTGTTCATCGCATAGGTGAGCGGAAACCACTGCTTCATCAGGCTATCGAAGCTCGGCGGACCCGCGAGCGCCTGTGCCGCAAACTTCGGGTCTCGGGGATTCGCGGGCGTCATGCCGATCCCGCACGCCTGCGCGGTATCGATCGTATCGACGATATGCAGGTAGTGCGCCCACGTTTCCGCCCAGTCCTCCCACGGGTGCATCGTCGCGTAGGCGCTCACGTGCGTGGCGCCCCAGTCCGCCGGCGCGCCCATCCGATAGTGACGCTCCAGGGCCTCGCTGTAACTGACGCGCTCATCGCCGAACAGCGCGCGGAAGCTCCTGAGATGCGGCGTTCCGGCGACGAGCCGATCAAAGTAATAGTGTCCGATCTCGTGCCTGAAGTGCCCGAGCAACGTCCGATACGGCTCGCCCATCGCGACCCGCACGCGCTCGCGACGGACATCGTTCGCCTCCGCGATATTCATCGTGATCAGGCCGTTGTCGTGGCCAGTCAGCACCTTGTTGCCGCGACGGTTCTCCAGAAACTCGAACTGCAACCCGGCGTTCGGGTCCTCTTCCCGCGTATCGACGCGCAATCCCAACGCCGCGAGCGTGTAGAGCAGCCGCCGCTTCGCCGCCTCCATCCTGAACCAGTAATAACGCCTTCGACGCGCCTTGAGGTTAGGAATCACCGCCGTCAGACGACAAGAATGGCAAAGCGGATCGGCTGAACTGGCTGGCACCATCCAGTTGCATATCTTCTCGACGGCGTAGTTACGACACGGTTTGTAGCGGACGTCGCTCGCGCCAGGCTTCATTTCCCACGATCCGTCCTTCGCCTTCTCGAATGCGCTCATGTCCGACGTTTCCGGAATGAACCCGAGCGCGATGCCGCAGCGTTCGCATCGAACGTTCTCGAAGAAAATCAAATGCCCGCAGCTCGTGCAGTGAAACGTCTTCATGGCGGACGCCGCATCAGACAGGCTCGCAGATCACGGCGAATCCGGACAGCGCCGCCGGTCCGAAGGTCATGCTGATGGGAACGTCGGTTGCATCGCGGCCGCGCGCCATCAAGACGCGGCCGGTGCGCGGTGCGTTGTTGCGCGGATCGAAGGTCTGCCACGTGCCGCCGAGGTACGCCTCGAACCACGCGCAAAAGTCCTGCGATGCATACGGTGGCGGCAGATTGACATCGCTGATGTAGCCGGTGCAATAGCGCGCGGGAATATTCATCGCGCGGCACAGCGCGACGGCCAGATGAGCGTAATCCCGGCACACGCCGATCGCTTCCTGGTGCGCCCCGTAAGCGGTTCGCGTGGGGCGCGCCGTCTTGTAGTCGAACTTGATGTGCGAGTGCGCGTAGTCGCAGATCGCTTGCACGCGCGGGCGTCCCGAAGGCAAGCCGCCGAACATTTGCCACGCCACGTCGGAGAGCAAGTCCGTTTCGCAGTAGCGGCTGCCCAGCAGGAACTGAAGGCAATCGGAGGGGAGCTCTTCGACGGCGTGCTGGCGGTCGTCGGCGGGGTAGGTTTCGTGCGTATCGGGCACTTCGAGCACGCCCTCAGCCGACACCGACAACGATCCGTACGACGGGGTCACGATGCGTGTGCACAGGTTGCCGAACCCGTCGTAATACTGAGTGAGCGGCACGGGCGGATCGAAGACGATGCGATCGGGAACGATCACGCTGTCCACCATCGACGGATGCGTGTTCAGCATGAGGACCGCAGGCGTCGCGTGCGGACATGTGTAGGTCAATTCGAAGCCAACGCGGAGTTTCATTTGACCTGCGCCTTACTTGGATAATCGATAAATTTCGCCTCGCAGGTCTTTGCGCGAGGCGGCGGTTCTACGGGTAAGTGGTGCGCGGAGGGAGGCTCACAATGGCGCCTGTCGGCATGCTAATGCCGCAACCGTTGTTCCCGGTGGGATCGTGCTCGCCCAAAAAAGCGCAACGGACACGCTTCCAGCACGACTGTAAAGCAAAATAAGAGCCAACTGCCTACAGGCAGTGCTGCGTGGGCGAAAAGCACTTTGGCGCGAGCCGTTTTGTCGGCGGTTGATTCCCTACCAGTCAAAGTTGCGCGTTGGTGGTCAGGGCGCCCGCAATCGCTGAGCAGGTATCCTTTCCGCATGCCGATGTCGTCGGCGTCGAAGAACTCAAAATCACAATACGGAGACAGCGCTATGAAGATCAAGGCAGCCGTTCTGCACGAAATGGGGGCAGCGACGCCCTATGCCGATACACGCCCCTTGCACATCGAAGAGATCGAACTGGCGCCGCCCGGCCGCGACGAAGTGTTGATCAAGGTCGCGGCGGCCGGTCTCTGTCACTCCGATTTGTCCGTCATCAACGGCGACCGGCCCCGTCCGATGCCGATGGCGCTCGGACACGAGGCGTCGGGCGTCGTCGAGCAACTAGGGCAGGGGGTCACCGATCTTCAGATCGGCGATCACGTGGTCGTCGTGTTCGTGCCGAGTTGCGGACACTGCGCGCCGTGTGCCGAAGGGCGGCCGGCGTTGTGCGAACCGGGCGCGGCGGCGAACGGTGCCGGGACGCTGCTCTCCGGCGCACGGCGTCTCACACGCGGCGGCGGCGAGGCGTTGAACCATCACCTCGGTTGCTCCGTGTTCGCCGAGTACGCGACCGTGTCGCGCCGCTCGGTCGTGAAGATCAGTCGCGACGTTCCGCTCGACGAAGCCGCGCTCTTCGGCTGCGCCGTGCTTACCGGCGTCGGCGCGGTTGTCAATACGGCGCAGGTGCGCGCGGGCGCATCGGTGGCGGTAATCGGGCTGGGCGGCGTCGGGCTGGCCGCGCTTCTCGGCGCGCATGCGGCGGGCGCGCGGCAGATCATCGCGATCGACCTCGCCGACGACAAGCTGGAGCAGGCCCGCGCGCTCGGCGCGACGCACACGGTCAACGCGGGTCAGGACGATGCGTTCGAGCAGATTCGCGCGCTGAGCGCGGGCGGCGTCGAATTCGCGTTCGAATTCGCCGGCTCGATCCGCGCGCTGGATCTGGCGTATCGCATCACGCGTCGCGGCGGGATGACCGTCACGGCGGGCCTGCCGCCATCGACCGCGCTCTGGCCGTTGCCTGCCGTGAGTCTCGTCGCCGAAGAGCGCACGGTGAAGGGGAGTTACATCGGTACGTGCGTGCCGTCGCGGGACATCCCGCGTTACGTCGATCTGTACGCGCAGGGCCGGTTGCCGGTGAACAAGCTGCTGACGGGACGCCTTAAGCTCGACGAGATCAATCGCGGTTTCGACCTGCTGCACGAAGGCCGTGCGATCCGGCAAGTGGTGGTATTCGATTGAAGCCTCAAGCCGCCCGCCTGGACCGATCGTCGATCCATAGACGCGCCCATCGGGACGCGTAGGCAATCGCATGATCGGGGTCGAAGAAGTAGTCGAGGTCGTCGAAGGTATAGGAACGACCATGCGGCGACGTCCCGTTCCCGATGGTCAGGTTGGCGGCATACAATCCGCTCGGCAACGCCTCTGCTGACGGCTCGACTTCGTATCCTTTATATCGCATGTGCTTATGACCTGAAATGCTGTTTGCGAGCGACATTGCCCGCTGCGTTTTCAGGCTAGTGCGTCGAGTGCGCAACATGAACCAATGGATTGGGCTAAGCAAATCAGAAGCGGGATCAGTACGACATGAGCCGGCGGCTTTGAAGCGTGCGAAACGGTGGCTCGAAGCCACCGTTTCGATTACCGTGCTCAATGTCCGATCAACGTGCCGAGCGGCGCGAGCGGAACGATCGGATAGAGCTCGAAGGTCAGCAGATTATCGACACCGAGCGGCAGCGCCTTGAGCAGACGATCTGCTTCATCGACGGAATCGACGCTCATCAGGAAGATGACGCCGACACCGTTTTCCCGCATCCAGAACTGTTCCATCTTGCCATCGAGATAGAACTGCAAGGTGGCGGGGACTTCGGTGGGCATGTAGTGCGCGAGCTGTTCCGGCGTAAGCGGAATCAGCGAACCAACGGCCATGACTTTCATGATTTTTCCTTGATCGATTAGACGGCTTGCGGATTCAACCGGTCCGCATGGGCGCGCGCGAACTCCTTGACGCTCATCGGTTTCTTGCCCGTAATCCGCTCGACGTTGTCGTTCATGCCTGACATCACGCCGCGCTGGTAGTCATCCATCGCCGCGACGAGGTGTTCGACGATATACGCGGGCACGCCCACCGATTCCATCGATTGGCGGTATTCATCGATCGAGATGTCTTCGAAGACGATCTCGCGGCCGAGCGCTTCGCTCAGTTCCGACGCCATCTGCTCGTGGTCCATTTCGACCGGCCCGAAGAGCGGATAAGTCTGTCCGATATGCCCGCTGGGGTCTTTCAGCAGCGCGGCAATGACGCGGCCCTGATCTTCCGCGCCAATCGCGGCATGGCGGCCTTTGCCGACCGGCAGGCGCAGGACGCCTTTATCGAGGAAAGTCGGCAGTTGCCACGGGTAGAAGAGCCATTCGAGGAAATACGTCGGACGCAGATGGATGACGTTGAGTCCCGACGCGCTGAGCAGCTGCTCGGCAACGTAATGATCCTTCGACGACGGACTCTTCGACGTCCGGCTGGCCGAGCGTTGCGACAGGTTGACGATGGTTTCGACGCCGGCTTCCCGTGCGGCCTGGGCGAAGTAGGCGGTGGCGGTGATGAGGCCGGGCGCGACGGGGTAGACGAGGTACGCGGCATCGACGCCTTCCATCGCGGCGCGAATCTCGTCGACGTTCTGCAGATCGCCCACGACGATTTCGGCGCCGAGCTTTTGCAGCGCGTCCGACCGGTCGTCGATGCGGCGCACGAGGGCGCGCACATGCAGTCCGGCATCGATGGATTCCTTGACGGCGGCGCGGCCGGTGTCGCCCGTTGCTCCGGTAATCAGTACTTTGCGGCTCATGATGATCATCCTTGAAAGTGAGAGGGTTGCTTGCATTTCAAATCAGCTGCTTCGCATGTGATGCGAACCGTGAGGTGCCTGTTTGAGAGAGCACGTCGCTGCTGTGAATGAAGAATGAGGCCAATCGCAGAGCCGCGGTAGCCATTGGATTTCGCTAACTTCTATGCCGGGCCAGCATCAATGAGAAAGGCGCGGTGAATCCACGCGCGTGCTGACGTTGAGAAATGCGAAGAGGATTTGATGCCCAATGAAGCGCATCAAACGTTTAAAGCAACTTCAGGGCTTGGATGAAGCCCCATCGAAAGGCCCGTCAAGCAACTGTGGCGACACAGTCTTGAGCACGTGAACGAGCTGATGAATGCAATGCCGCGCCTCGTCGGGCGCATTGGCATCGAGCACATCGATGAGATTCACGAGCACGCCGAGAAACGCGTCCGAAAGAGGCATCGCGCGAGCGCGCGTATGCAGATAGCTGCTATGCCCAAAGACCTGCTGAATGAAATCGCGTTGCCGCAATAGAAACTCGGCATCGGATACAGGATCGGTAAGCGCAAGCAATGTCGCTTCACCGAGCGGTCCAATAGGGATCTGGATGTGGGTACGGGAAGAGGGCATGCGGCGGTTCTCCAATAACAACGAGCGCCGCACCGATGCCAATGGTCATAGCACGCCATCGCAACTCCGATGGCGTATTCTATTAGCGACACAACAAAAGACAGATACCCAAGCGCTTACATCCTGCTGCGGAGCGATTCGGATGTCAAATGAATTTGACGCCCGGAGGTGTTAGATCATGGAACAGAACTGGGACGCACTCTTCGACGAACTGAAAGCGCTGGGCCGCTTTCGAAGCGATGCACAACTTGCGCATTATCTGGGCCTGACTCGCGCGCAGGTCTCCGCCTGGCGCTGCGGCAAGACCAGGCTCGGCACGCTCACCAAGATCAAGATCCTGGACGCCCTCGGTCACGACAGCGTCCGTTCGATGATGACGAGCCTCTTTCCTGAACAGGGACGCGACGAAGCCATCGAGTTGCACAGAACGCTCGTGGCGCGCGTAGGCACCAAGGAGATCGTCAGCGAACCTGCGACCGAAGGCCCTGACGATGCACCCAGCGATGCATCCTCGGCCAACCTGCTTCTCGCGCGCCTTCCCGTAACGGTGCGCGAGCGGATCACGCCGCATCTTTCGACCGTCTCGCTGCCGCTCGGCAAAGTGCTCTACGAACCCGGCGATCGCCTGAGCCACGTCTATCTGCCGACCACCGCGATCATCTCGATGCTTTACGTGATGGAGAACGGCGCATCGGCGGAAATTGCGATGGTCGGCAAGGAAGGCCTGCTCGGCGTCGCGTTGTTCACTGGCGGCGAAACCGTGCCGAATCGCGCGCTCGTGCAAAGCGAAGGCGAAGCGCTGCGTCTCGCCAGCGACGTCGTGAAGGAGGAATTCGCGCGCGGCGGCGCGATTCAGCATCTCTTTCTGCGCTATATCCAGGCGCTCATCACGCAGATGGCGCAAACCGCCGTGTGCAATCGTCACCATTCGATCGGACAGCAGTTCTGCCGATGGCTGTTGCTGAGTCTCGATCGTCTCGAATCCAGCGACATCCGGATGACGCAGGAGCTCATTGCGAACATGCTCGGCGTGCGGCGCGCCGGTGTCACCGAAGCTGCCCGGCAGTTGCAGCGCATCGGAGCGATCCGGTATAACCGCGGCCTCATCTCGGTCGTGAACCGGCGCGCGGTCGAAGCACAGGTCTGCGAGTGCTATCACGTCGTCAAAAGCGAAGAGGAGCGGCTCTTTCGCGTAGGATGAGGCGGCGGGTACGAACCCTGCGTCTCGCTCGTTTCCTCGATTCGGACGCGCGACGCTCACGTTTACCCCCGAGCAGCCCGCTACCGTACAGAGAAAATCGTCGATTCATGTGACGCTATGGGTTCGACGTCGACGTCGACGTCATGCAGATGCAATAAGGAAGGACATGAAGCGTAACGGTGAGCACTCTTTGCGGGAACAGATTCACAAGTGGGTAGTCGATCGCGGGACCGGTAACTGGCAGATCGCCAGGTTTGGCCGCACGCAGTTCACCCGAAGCCGATACGTGTACGTCGCTTGCCCGGGCATCGGCACGCCGCTCGGAATGTTCTTCTTCCGGCACAAGGATGGCACGTGGCGCGTTTATCCACCGCTTTCAAGCCTGCCGAGCTTCAGCTATTCCAAGGCGTCGGTCGAGTAATGCTCTCGTGCTTCCATGCGTGTCGCGCAGCATGCCTCGAGCCTCTTTAGCACGCCGCTGCATAAGGAGAGGCCCATGCGAAGGCAGTTGCTCGTCCGTGCGACGGAGTGGATCGGCGATGCGCAATACGTCGCCGAATATGAAGTCGAGAGTGGAAATCTTTGCATCTCGGTCGATGGCGTGACGATTCACGACCTCGATCCGCCCGATTCGTGGGTCGCCATTGCGTCGGTGGCGACCGCGAGCGAATGGGGCACGCGCCCTGACGCGATCGACCTGCAAAGGCTTTTGTCCGATGCACGCTTCCAGACAACTTGATCATGACGCACCCGGTACATAATCATCGACAGCCGCCGGCCGTTGCCTCAGGCCGCGCCGGGCATGCGCCGCCGCATTCGATACACCGCCGGACGCTGCGAGCGCCGCGCCGTCCCGGCGAGCGGCATCGGCTGCTGCGCAAGGTCATCGACGCGATGGAAACGTCGTGCGCGTACTATTCGTCGCCTGTGTTCTGCACGGGCTTCACGTATAGCGGACGTCCGGTGCGCACGCTGCCTCTCTCGACGGGCGCGACCTGCTGTTCGGCGTGTCAGGCCCGCTTCGCTCGTCATTCACGCTAGCGCCTCATCCTTCCAGCGTCTCATGCACCGCCTGCGCGCCCCGCTTCCAGTAAGCCGACGCGCGAATCCGTCGCTTGTCGATCCCTCGCTCGACGCAAAGCAACTGACGCACCGCGCGCATGAGCGTTGCTTCGCCGGCGGCCCAGATATATCCCTCGCCGTCCGGCAGATAGATTTCCCTTAACGCCAGCAGCAGCGCTCCGCCGTCCGGATGCACTGCGTCATCGCGATAACGCCACTCCGCGTAGAGATCGGCGCGCGTATCGAATTCGATGCGCGCCGATGCGTCAGCGACTTCGATCAGCGTCGCCGCGCGCGTGCCGGCCGGCAGTTCCTCCAGACGCCGCGCGATGGCGGGCAGCGCAGTTTCGTCGCCGATGAACAGATGCCAGTCGAAATGCGCCGGAATAACGAACGACCCGCGCGGCCCGCCGATCCCGAGAAACTGACCAGGCGCGGCCTGCGCCGCCCACGCGGTCGCGGGGCCGGCTTCGTGCAGCGCGAATTCGATGTCCAGTTCGCGCGCATCGCGATCGAAACGGCGCGGCGTGAAATCGCGCGCGACGGGGCGCGGTTTCGCGGGATCGAACACAGGGCCGTCGGGGCCCGCGACCGGTACCGTGGGCTTGAGCGCGCCCGGTTCGGGGAAAAACACCTTCACGTGATCGTCGAACGAGGCGGATTCGAAGTCTTCCAAAGCGTCGCCGGTGAGCGTGATGCTCACGAAGTTCGGCGTGAGCGGCTGCACGCGCTTTACTTCGAGCAGGCGGAACTTGAGCGCGTGGCGCACGCGCGTGACTTCGAGGTCGGGTCGGGTTTGCAGGATGTCGTCGTTCATCGTTGGCTCATTCCTTGTCGCGGGCCGGGCCCTGTTCGATTTCGGCGGTTGCGCGCGCGAGGATCGCGGCGATGCGGCGCTGCTCGTCGTGCGGGGCATCGGTGCGCAAGAGCAGGGCGCGCTTGAGCGCCCGGCGCGCGGTGGTCAGCTCCGGGACCCAGCCGCCTTCGCTGGCGGTGTCGTCGGCTTCTTCGCCAGCGAACGCGCGGCGCACCGAATCCATCTTGCGGGCGAAGTGCGTCAGCTTGGCGAGCATCAGGTCGACGCGTTCGCGGTTCGCGGCCAGATACTCGCGCCCGGCGTCGGAGAGCGCGTAGCGCTTGCGGTTGCCCTCCAGTTCGACCGTGGTGTGGCCGAGCTCTTCGAGATACGTGAGCGCGGGGTAGACCATGCCGGGACTCGGCGCGTAGAAACCGTTCGAGCGGTCGGCCAGCGCCTTGATGAGCTCGTAGCCGTGACGCGGCTGGTCGGCCAGCAGGGCGAGCAACAGCAATTGCAGGTCGTCGGAGGTGAACTTGCGGGCGCGCGGCATGCCGCCTTCGCCACCGAATTCCCCGCGGCCGCCGGGGTTGCCGGGGCCGTCGAAAAAGCGTCCGCCGCCGCCGTGACCGCGATGGCGGCCGATGCCGAGTTGAGAAAAGCGTTCAGCCAGCTCGTGCCGGCGCAAATGCGCGGCAAAGGCTTCGCCGCAGTGGTGCAGAAAATGGTGTCTCATCGATAGCTCCGAAATGAATGTCGTAAAACATATCTTAAGTTATATATCTTAAGAGCGCCTGTCAAGGAGCTTTGATGTTTCGGTTTCTTACGGAGGTGGCCTTCTGACGCGTTACGATCTCAAAAACCCAACACGGACCCAAGCCCCATGCCCATTACCGGTACGACACGCGTTTTCTTGATCGCAGGCGACCCCGTCGCGCAGGTACGCGCGCCCGAAATCTACAATCACCTCTTCGAGCGGCACGGAATCGATGCCGTTCTCGTGCCGGTGAAAGTCCCGCCCGCGCGCCTCGCCGATTTCGTGCGAAACGCATTCGGCGCGGAGAACGTCGGCGGGATGTGGGTGACGATCCCGCACAAGGCCGCGATGATGGCCCTGATGGACCGCTGCGATCCCGTCGCGCAACTCGCGGGCGCCGTCAACGCGGTGCGTCGCGCTGACGACGGCGCAATCGAAGGCGCGCTGTTCGACGGCATCGGCTTCGTGAAAGGGCTGGACCATTTCGGCATTCCGCTGGAAGGCCGGCGCGTACTGGTGATCGGTGCCGGAGGAGGAGGGCAGGCGGTCGCGGCGGCGCTGGCGCTGCGCGGCGTCGGCGAACTGGCGATCTACAACCGGAGCACGGATCGCGCGGCCGACCTGTGTGCGCGACTGGCCGCGGCATCGGGCGGCGTGACCAAGGTAGCGGCGAGCCCCGATCCGGCGGGCTACGACCTGATCGTCAACTGCACGTCGCAAGGACTGAAGCAGGACGACCCGCTGCCCTTCGATCCGAAGCGCGTGGACGCGGGCGCTGCGGTCGAGGACATCATCATGACGCGCGAGCCCACGCCGTTGCTCAAGGCATGCGCGGAACTCGGCATTTCCGCTCACGCGGGATTCGAGATGCTGGTGCAGCAGATTCCCGAGTATCTGCGCTTCTTCGGCATGCCGGAGCTTGCGCGGACGCTGCAGGACGACACGTCGGAAGTGCGTGCTTTGCTCTATCCGAAGTAACGCGGGCTTGGTCAGGCCGGCTCCATGCCATGCCGAAGCTTGGCGGAGCTGGCCTGCGTTGATGCCAGAAAAGCGATAAGTTCCTGTGCCGCTTCCTTCTGCCGTGATGCCGTGCAGACGGCCGCCGAAAACACGGTGACGACCTGAATTTCCGGCGGCAGCGCGCCGATCACGTCGATTCCCGGCAAGTGCATCATCTCGCTCAGTTGCTGGAAGCCCAGCTCGACCTGCCCGCTCGCGACGAGTGAGCCCACCGGCACGCCGGGCGGCGCCTGCACGATGCGCGGCGCGATAGTCTCAGCGATGCCCCATCGTTCGAACAAGCGCCCGAGGTGAACGCCGCTCGGCCCCGTCGAATAACCGATCGTGCGCGCGGCCAGTATCGCGTCGCGCACGGCGGCTTCGGTCGCGATATCCGGCGGCGACGCGCCCGTCGCGACCGCGATCGCCACGCCCGATCGCGCGAGACCGGCACAGCTTTGCGGATCGACCAGGCCGTCGCCAGCAAGCCGGTCGATCGCGTCGGCGGCGAGCACGACGATGTCGAACGGCTCGCCGTCCGCGACGCGCCGCTGAGCCGCCACGCCGCCGACCGATTCGATAACCACCGTCCGTCCCGACAACCGCTCGTAGTTAGCGACGAGTTCGGCCAGCACCTGACGCGTCGCCATCGACGAGATGCCGGTGATGTGCTCACCCATGTTTTCCAAGCCCTTTATCGATCAATCGATGTAGCGCAATCCCGCCTGTTGCAGCGGCTCGCGCATGTTGTACATATCGAGGCCCAGCACGCCCGAGGCCAGCTTGGCGCGCTTCTCGCCTTCGAACGCTTCGCGAGCGGCCGCTCTGTCGAGCACCTTCTGCGCCATCGACGACGGCACGATGACGACGCCATCGTCATCCGCGACGACGACATCGCCCGGGGTCACGAGCGCGCCCGCGCATACGACCGGCACGTTCACCGAGCCGAGCGTCGCCTTGACCGTGCCCTTCGACGAAATCGCGCGGCTCCACACCGGGAAGTTCATCTCGGCCAGCACGCGCACGTCGCGCACGCCGCCATCGATCACGAGCGCCCGCGCACCGCGCGCCTGGAAACTCGTCGCGAGGAGGTCGCCGAAGAAGCCGTCGGTGGATTCGGTCGTGACTCCGGCCACGACGATATCGCCCGGCCGGATCTGCTCGGCCGCGACGTGCAGCATCCAGTTGTCGCCCGGTTGCAGCAGGACGGTGACCGCCGTGCCGCTCGTCTGCGCGCCCGCGTAGATCGGGCGCATGTACGGCTTCATCAGGCCGACGCGGCCCATCGCCTCGTGCACGGTCGCCGATCCGAGCGCGCCGAGCTTCGTGGCGACTTCGCCGTCTGCGCGATTGATGTTTCGATAGACCACTCCCAGTTCAAACATGATCACTGTCCTTTCGTTTTGAGCGCCGCATCGAGGCGTGGATAGACGCGCCGCGCGTTGCCTTCGTAGATCTTGTAGCGCTCATCGGCATCGATGTGCGCGGCTTCGATATAACGCTTCGTGTCGTCGAAATAATTGCCCGTCTCCGGATCGATGCCGCGCACCGCGCCGATCATCTCACTCGCGAAGAGGATGTTGTCGACGGGAATCACGCGCGTCAGCAGGTCGATGCCCGGCTGGTGATAAACGCAGGTATCGAAGAAGACGTTGTTCAGCAGATGGTCCTTGAGGAGCGGCGTCTTCATCTCTTGGGCAAGGCCGCGAAAGCGTCCCCAGTGATAGGGGACGGCGCCGCCGCCATGCGGGATCACGAAACGCAGCGACGGGAAATCGCGGAACAGGTCGGAGGTGAGGCACTGCATGAACGCGGTCGTATCGGCGTTGAGATAGTGCGCCCCGGTCGTGTGGAAGCACGCGTTGCAGCTCGTGCTCACGTGGATCATCGCGGGGATGTCGTACTCGACCATCTTCTCGTAGATTGGATACCAGTAGCGGTCGGAGATCGGCGGGCTCGTCCAGTGGCCGCCCGACGGATCGGGGTTCAGGTTGATCGCAACGTTGCCGTACTCTTCCACGCACTTCACGAGTTCGGGGATACAGGTCGCCGTATCGACGCCCGGGCTTTGCGGCAACATCGCGGCGGGGATGAAATGCTCGGGGAAAAGCTGCGCCACGCGAAAACACAGCTCATTGCAGATCGCCGCCCACGTGCTCGACACCCCGAAGTCGCCGATGTGGTGCGCCATGAAACTCGCACGCGGGCTGAAGATCGTGAGATCGAGGCCGCGCTCGCGCATCAGCTTCAACTGGTTCGCTTCGATTGACTCGCGCAGCTCATCGTCGCTGATCTGCAGTTCGGAGACCTTCGGCCTCTCCGACGGGCTGTTGATGGCTGCGATCTGACGGTTGCGCCACGCTTCCAGCGCTTTTGGCGCAGTGGTGTAGTGGCCGTGAATATCGATGATCATCGTTCTTCCTTAAAGCGTGTTCGGTTGACGGCGTGCGCGCCGTCTTTCTCAATGTGCGACGGTCGGCTGCGCGGCCGTATCGCCGGTTTTCACGCGCTGGGCCAGCAGAATCGCGATAGCAGCGAGCGTCGCGGGGACGGCGAGCATCGCGAGGATGGCGCCGAACTGCCAGCCGAATCCAAGCAGCGCCCCGCCGATCGCCGACCCGAAGATGCTGCCGAAGCGGCCGACGCCCAGCATCCAGCTCACGCCGGTGGCACGCGCGACGGTCGGATAGCGGCCCGGCGCGAACGCGTTCAGGCCCGTCTGCGCGCCGCTCATGCAGAAGCCCGCGGCGAACACGAGCAAGGTCAGCGACGACGACATCGCGCCGATCCAGCCGAGCCCGAGCACGCACAGGCCGCCGCCGAGATATGCGGCGCTGATCACGGGCGCGGGGCGCACCTTGTCCATCATCCAGCCGACGCAGATCGCGCCGATCGTCCCGCCGATCTGGAACATCGCCGTGACGTTCGCGGCGGCCGTGACTGTCAGTCCGGCGTCCTTCATCAGCGTGGGCAGCCAGCCGGTCAGCAGGTAGATCACGAGCAGGCCCATGAAATACGTGACCCAGAGCGCCGCCGTCATCACGCCGTAGCCCTGCGAGAACAGTACGCCGATCGGCTTGCGCGTGGGCAGGGGCGGCTCATTCGAGACGAAGACTTCATTGCCGGCAAAGCGCTCGCCGCAGACGCGCCCGAGCACGGCGCCGATGCGCTTCGACGTCGCGCCGCGCACCGCCAGGAGACGCGCCGATTCGGGCAGCAGCCAGATTTGGAGCGGGATCAGCGCGAGCGGCAGGGCGCCGCCGACGAGCAGCACCGCGCGCCAGCCGTGCACCGGAATCAGCCAGCCGGCGACGAAGCCGATCAGCGCCGAGCCCAGGTTGAAGCCGGTGAACATGATCGTGATCATCAGCGAGCGCTTGCGCTGCGGCGCGTACTCGGAGAGCAGCGTCGTCGTGTTGGGCATCGCGGCGCCGAGGCCGATGCCGGTGAGCAAGCGCAGGATCGCCATCGAGGTCGGCGAATGCGTGAAGGCCGTCGCGATCGTGAAGACGCCGAACAGGAACACCGATGTGATCAGCACCCACTTGCGCCCGATCTTGTCCGAAGCGGGACCGGCTGCCAGTGCACCGATCACGAGTCCGATCGGCGCGGCGCTCATCACGAGGCCGAACGCCGGGCGCGAGATCCCCCAGTCCGCGATGATCGAGGGCGCGACGAAGCCCATGATGGCGACGTCCATGCCGTCCGCCGCGACGACGAGGAAGCATAGCGCCACCAGTAGCCATTGATACGGCGCGATGGGCCGCGCGTCGATGAATGATTTGATGTCTATCGTTTTGCTGCTTGTCATAGGTTTCTCCTGTCTCCTGAGTCTCTTGCTCGTGCGTTTTAGCTTTTGCCTTTTTCCGTGCCTTCCCAATCCAGCTTCCCAGCCGTCTTGCCGGCCACCGAATAGAGCGCGCCGGGTGCATTGCGCGTGCGCTGGAAGTCTTCGAGCGTCTGTCCGCGCATCGCGGCATAGATATGCAGGTTCGAAACACCGGTCACGGCGCCGAGCTTTTCGAGCATGAAAAAGATGACGCCGTAGTGCAGCAGTCCGCGCCAGTCGCGCTGGCGGATCAGGTTGCGTTCTTCATCGGACAATCCGGCCGCTTCGAAGCTCGCCTCGGGATCGCTCAGGAAAGCCCCACGATGCGCCGGCTCGACCATCCGATGCAGGTAGTCGTTGATCCTGTAAGCCCTCACCGCAAGCTCGATCGAGAACGGATACGTGCCTTCGAGCTTCTCGACATCCTCGAGCTGGACCGCCATCTTCTGCCGGTGCCGTTCGATGACCGCCGGCTTCGTCTCCCCGTCCTGGCCTTCGTAGATCGCGGTCGCGATGCCCGCCATCGACGGCAGGTAATAGCTGCGATGCTTGCAGACCACGTTCGCCGACAGCGCGCCGCGCATCGTCAGCCACATGATCACTTCCGAGCCTTCGTAGCCGCCGAGCGCTGCGTATTCGGCGATCGTCATGTCGGCGAGCTGCTCGGGGTCGCGCTCGAAGAGATCGAGAAAGCGATGGTCCCATTCCGTGTTGTTGAAACCGGCGCGCTCGCCATGCACCTGATGCGAGAGACCACCCGTCGCAAGAATCGCGACCTTGATGTCCTCGGGATAGCTTTCGATCGCACGCCGCAGCGCCTGTCCGAGCTTGTAGAAGCGGCGCGCGCTCGGCACGGGCAACTGAAGCACGCCCATCTGCAGCGGCACGATCTTGACGGGCCATTCGGGCTTGTGCGGGCAGAGCATCGAGAGCGGCGAAAAGCAGCCGTGATCGAGCGCCTTGTTCTGGAAGAACGACATGTCGAACTCGTCGGTCATCAGAGACGTGCCGATGTGCGCGGCCAGTTCCGGGTGTCCCTTGATCGGCGGCAGGTCGCGTGCGCCGCCGCCCTCGTCCGCGACGTGCCATTCCGGGCCCACGCCCAGCGTGAACGCGGAGTAGTGATCGAAGAAGAACGACGTGACGTGATCGTTGTAGATCGTGAGAATCACGTCGGGCTTTTTCTCGGCGATCCATTCGGCGAGCGGCGCGAAGTTTTCGAAGATCGGCGCCCAGACGGGATCGTCGCGCTTGTTCTTGTCGAACGCGAAGCCGATGGTGGGGGTGTGCGAGGCAGCAATGCCTCCGATGATCCGTGCCATATCGTTACTCCTTCATACCGGTGCCCCGTGACGGCGGTCCCGCTGAAAAGCGGCGAACGACGTGCCATGCGGGGGGCATCTGAACTGTTTATCGGGGCGGCGTTTCGGGCGGTGGCCGCAGCCACGTTCCGCTCGCGATCAGGAAAAGCGGAATTGATTCGAAGTGCCGTCTGGAATGGAAGATAGCCATGTAAGGGCCTGCCGTGAATGGGCGGGTTAACCAGATGGAATGACTATTGCGATGTTTTTTCCGGCGTTTTCGGTGTCGCACTGTGCAGTTGAAGATCGCTGTAAGGCCTGTCGGATAAGTCGGGGGCGTTATCCGCCAGATTTGAAAGGAAGTTTCCAGCAACGACACACCGCGACAGCAGCCGATAAGCAAATCAGATGGGGGAAGAATGAAGTCGCAAAGTGACGGCTGGCGGGATTGTTCACATCAAAGAGACGCGTGGTTCGTTGACCTTCATCAATCCCTCCGAGCCCCATGCGAATAGAGTGAGTCGCACGCATCACGACACCACGCGAAGGAGTCTTTTGATGAAGGCACTCGTCTATCACGGACCCGGCACGAAGTCGCTCGACGAGCGGCCGATGCCCGAACTCGCCGCTCCGACCGACGCCATCGTGCGCGTCACGCGCACCACGATCTGCGGCACCGACCTGCACATCCTCAAGGGCGACGTCGCGTCGTGCGAGCCGGGCCGCATTCTCGGACACGAAGGCGTCGGCGTGATCGAGCGCGTGGGCGCAGCGGTATCGTCGTTCAAACCCGGCGATCACGTGCTGATCTCGTGCATCTCGTCGTGCGGAAAATGCGACTTCTGCCGACGCGGTATGTACTCGCACTGCGCAACGGGCGGCTGGATACTCGGCAACAAGATCGACGGCACGCAAGCCGAATACGTGCGCATTCCTCATGCCGAAACGAGCCTGTATCCGATCCCCGCCGGCGCCGATGAAGAAGCGCTTGTGATGCTCTCCGACATCCTGCCGACCGGCTTCGAATGCGGCGTGCTGAACGGCAAGGTGCAGCCCGGCTCGACGGTGGCGATCGTAGGCGCGGGACCGATCGGGCTCGCTTCGCTCTTGACGGCGCAGTTCTATTCGCCCGCGCAGATCGTGATGATCGACCGCGACGCGAACCGGCTCGAAGTCGCGCGCGCGTTCGGCGCGACGGCGTGTATCGATATCGGGCGGGCGGAGGCCGTCCCGGAGATCATGAAGCTGACCGAGGGCGCGGGCGTCGATTGCGCGATCGAGGCCGTGGGCGTGCCCGAGACGTTCGAGCTGTGCCAGTCGATCGTCGCGGCGGGCGGCACGATTGCGAATGTCGGCGTACACGGCGTCAAGGCCGACCTGCATCTCGAAGCGCTCTGGGACCGCAACGTCACGATCACGACGCGTCTCGTCGATACCGCCAGCACGCCGATGCTGCTCAAGACCGTGCGCTCGGGCCGTCTTGAACCAAACAAGCTGATCACGCATCGCTTTCGCCTGGACGACATCATGAACGCCTATGAAACCTTCGGCCACGCCGCCGATACGCATGCGCTGAAGGTCATCATCGAAGCGTCGTAGCGTTCTCCGCCTTGCGCGCGCTATCCAAAATGATTTGAGATAGCGCTTGCGTAGTGCCGGTTATCAGTGCATTCTCAGGGGGTCCGGTGCGCCCGCTTGCGCGCCACAGCCATCCCTCCATCGATCATCCGCAGCATCTTGTGCCGCCTGATGTGCCAGGGCGCCGCACTCCCCGCTGCTTCAGGCCAGCCGTATCGACTGCGCCCACCTCTTCACCCTCGAAACGGAACGAACATGACATCGCAAGTCAAAGTGGTCCCCGCAGCGCCTGCGCAGCCGAAGCAAAGCGAACACGCGGTTGCCCAGCGTGCGCGCGCGACGGCATTCGAGCGCGCGGACGCCGAGCGCGCCCAGAAGCGCCTCGACAACGACGCGCGGCTCGATGTCAACGCGAGCAAGTGGCGCTATGTGTGCCTGGGCACCTAGATGAAGAAGAGCGCCGTGGCACTGACCTTCCCCAACCCCAGCCGCAGCTACGATCCTTCGAGGCACTGCGTGTGCTTCTGGGGTTACGACAATTCGCGCGAGATCTCCTTTCTCGTCGACGATGCGATGCTGACGAAACTGAACCCCGACGCGGGGACGGGCGAACCGGCGCTGCTTGCCGCGTTCGATCGCAACCGCGAGCGGATTCTCGGGCTGGCAAAGAATCTGTACACCGGCGGTCCGCAGAACCGATATACGATTTCCTGACCCAAGCACGAGAAACGCACCGCTTCAAACACGATGCTTCGGCGGTGCGCCGATCTTTGGCATCGATACGACACATCAACATTATTGGAATGAAAATGGCAACAGGTACGGTCAAGTGGTTCAACGATGCAAAGGGTTTTGGATTCATCACGCCGGATGAAGGTGGCGACGACCTGTTCGCGCACTTCTCGGAAATCCGTGCGGAGGGCTTCAAGAGCCTGCAGGAAAACCAGAAGGTGACCTTCGAAGCGAAGAAAGGACCGAAGGGTCTGCAGGCATCGAATATTCAGCCTGTGTAAGCGACGCGTTCGCGCGAGTTGTAAAGGAAATGGCCCGCCTCGTGCGGGCCATTTTGCAATGAGGCTCCACGTTGAGCTCCGCGCCGTCTGCTTCACCCTGCTGCCGCTGCTAAACTAGGTTTTCCTGCCCCGCCTGTAGATCGCCTCCCGTCCCGTTATCTGGTTCAGCAAAGAGGCGTTCAAGGCTCTTTGCGGGGCGATCATTTGAAACGGCGCCACGCGCCATCTCATCGGGTTCATGGAAGCGACGCTCAGCCACATCCGCACGACCAAGAGCCACCGCATCACAGCCGCCTGCACCGCGGCTGCGATGTTCCTCGCAGTTGTGCTCGTGTGGCCGCATGCCAAGTCCCCGGCTCAGGTTGTCCCGCCGTTCCTTCCGATCTTCGCCACCTGGGTCACGTTGACCGAAGGCCTCACCGCGTTCCTGCTGTGGACGCAGTACCGAATATCAGGCCGCCTCTTCCTCGCGACACTCGCGGGCGCATATGCGTTCGTCAGCGTCACTACCGCGATTCAATTGCTCGTATTCCCCGGCGTGTTCTCGCCTCGCGGCCTGCTCGGTGCCGGACCGCAAAGCGCGATCTGGATCTGGGTCTTCTGGCATGGCGGCTTCCCGACGCTCGTCATGATCGCGCTAGCGGTGCGTGCAGCGTACCGCCCCGCCATCGACGATTCCGTCGCGCGGCATCGCATCGGCCGCGCGGTGATTGCCGGCGCCATTGCGCTCAGTGCCGTGCTCTGCGCGTTGTCCGTGTACCAGGGCGCATTGCTGCCGAGCCTGATTTCGGGGACGTCGTACACGCAACTGTCGAGTAATCCTGTTGCCGTGCTGGTCGTCGCGCTGTGTGTGGCGGCGCTGGCCTTGCACGTCTCCACGACGCGTCTTCGGACCCTGATGGACCTCTGGCTCGCGATCGCGCTGCTGGCCGGTCTCGCTGACGTCGCGCTGACGCTCAACGCGAATGCGCGATACAGCATTGGCTGGTACGCGGCGCGCGTCGCTGCCATGTTCGCCGCGAGCGCGGTGCTCGGCATGCTCGTGTACGAAACGAGCGGCCTCTATCGCAAGCTGAGCGCGGCGCATCAGGCGCTGAAGGAATCGGCGGCACACGACGGGCTGACGGGCATCTTCAACCGCGCTTCCTTCGATGAACGCTATCCGCGTGCGATGGCGGCGGCTGCGGCGTCGGGTCAGCCGCTTTCGCTGTTGCTGCTCGACGTCGATCATTTCAAACGCTTCAACGACACGTTCGGGCATCAGGCCGGCGATGAGTGCTTGCGGCGGGTCGCGCGTGCGCTCGAAGCGTGTTTGCGGCGTCAGGGCGACTTCGTTGCGCGCTATGGCGGCGAGGAATTCGTCGTGGTGCTGCCCGGTTGCGATCGGCGTGCTGGACTCGCGATGGCGGAAACGTCGCGCAAGGCGATCGAGCAGATCGAGATGCGCGGGCCGTCGGGTGAGGTGCAGCGCGTGACTATTTCGATCGGGTATGCATCGTCGGTGTCGGGCGGGACAAATGATCCCGCGGCGTTGGTCGCGCTTGCCGATGCGGCGCTTTATCGGGCGAAGGCGCTTGGCCGGAATCGGGTTGAGGAAGCGGGCACTTCCGCTTGAGTCAAACCTTCACCAACGCCGCCCGCATCGTCCCGAAGCGCCTCCGATACTGCGCTGGCGTCAGACTCACGTTCCGTCGAAAGAGCCGGCTGAAAAACCCCGCATCCTCGTAACCCACTTCATTGGCGATCGCCTCGATCGGCTGATGATCGGATTCGAGCATCTGCTTGGCTTCCTCCAGCCGCAACGTGTGCACGTATCCCATCGGCGACATCCCCGTCGCCTGCTGAAAACGCCGCTTGAACGAGCGCTCGGGCAATCCACTCAACTGCACCATCGCCGCTACCGGCGACGCCTGCGCGTAATGCTCCGCGATCCACGCCTGACAGCGCGCGATCACCGCATCCTCCACCTGCCGCGTGCGCGCAAGCCGCGCAAACGGCTGCTGCCCGGCGTCGTGCCAGTCGACGAGATTGATGCGCGCCGTCTGCATCGCGATCTCGACGCTCGCCAGCCGCGCGATCAGATACAGCGCGAGATCGAGCCACGACGTCCCGCCACCCGCCATGATGAGCCGCTGTCCGTCGCCCGATGCGACGAGCGCGCGATGGCTGCGCACGCGGATCGACGGATAGCGGCGCGTCATCAGGTCGCAATACGCCCAGTGCGTGGTCGCTTCGAGGCCGTCGAGCAGGCCCGCCTCCGCGAGCAGAATCGCGCCGGAGCAGGCCGTCGCGAGAATCTTGCCATCGGCGTAGCAGCGCCGCAAACACTCGATTTCCTCGCGAAAACGTCCTTCCAGCGGCTCGCCGGGTGCCACCATCAGCTCCGGCACGCAGACGACATCGGCGTCGACGCAGGCGGCGAGCGTCGAGTGCGGCGTGATGCGCACGTTGTTCGCCGCGACGAACGACGCGCCGTGGCACGACACCACCTGCGGCGCGATCGGCGCCAGGCCCGGCGCGCCTTCGACGATCAAGCCCCAATCCCTTCCCGCCGACATGAACATGTCGTACATCCCGTACACCACCGAGGCGGACGTCTCGGGCAAAGCCAGGATGCCGATACGCACGGGCGCCCGAGTCTGCACTTTCATGGCCGTTTCGTCCGGTTAGTTGCCGAAAACGCTTTAGTGGCGAACGCGCGTTCGCCGTATCGTGAGGTCGCTGTATCGTTATTAAACTGTAAGGATGACGATCGTGCAAAGGCCGTCATCGCGTGAAGGAGCCCATGACATGAGCCAGTATCGCCAGCACCTGCCGCAACTCGCCGATCATCTCTTCCTGACCGACGGCGGTCTCGAAACGACGCTGATCTTTCACGAAAGCGTCGATCTGCCTTACTTCGCCGCCTTCGACTTGCTGAAAGACGACGCCGGCACCGCGCAACTTGAGCGCTACTACGCACGCTACGCGGCGCTCGCGCGCGGCGAGAAAGTCGGACTCGTGCTGGAGACGCCGACCTGGCGCGCGAACCCGGACTGGGCGCAAAAGCTCGGCTATTCCGGCGCGGCGCTCGCCGATGCAAACCGCCGCGCGGTCGCGTTGCTCGCACGCGTGCGCGCCGAATACGAGACGCCCGCGACGCCAATCGTGATCAGCGGCTGCCTGGGCCCGCGCGGCGACGGCTATCGCGCCGAGGCGCGCATGAGCGCAGACGAAGCGCGCGCGTATCACCAGCCGCAGATCGAAACCTTCGCCGAGACCGAGGCCGACATGGTCGCCATCTTCACGGTCAACTACGCGGACGAGGGCATCGGCGTGGTCCGGGCGGCGAGGACGTGCGGCCTGCCGGTGGCGGTGTCGTTCACGCTGGAAACCGACGGGCGGCTGCCATCAGGCGAAAGCCTGCGCGACGCGCTCACGCACACCGACGAATCGACCGGCGCATACGCTGCTTACTACATGATTAACTGCGCGCATCCGACGCACTTCGAAGCGACGCTCAGCGGCGAGGGCGCGTGGGTCGAGCGGATTCGGGGCGTGCGCGCGAACGCGTCCAGGCGCAGCCACGCGGAACTCGACGAAGCCCCCGACCTCGACGACGGCGACCCCGCCGAACTGGGTCGCGACTACGGCGCGCTGCATCGCTCGCTGCCGCGCATGACGGTGGTCGGCGGATGCTGCGGCACGGATCATCGGCATGTCGGGCAGATTTGTCTCGCGATGAAACACGTGCTGGCCGACGTGAAATTGCTGTCAAGAGAGGACGATGTTCCTCTGTTGTAAATCCACCCTTCACATTTGTGTTACAAAAACTTACACTCCTCGCCGAATCAATTTTGAGATGGACATACGGAGAGAGCAGGGTGAAGACGGGGATTGTTGCAACAGTTGGCATAAGCGTAATTCTGGCGGCGTGCGGTGGCGGTGGTGACGACGGCGGCGCGCTGGACGCCGCCAGCCCGACGGCAGCGGGGCAATACACGGGGACGGTGAGCGGGCGCCAGGCGTCGGTACTGATTCTGGACGATGGCCGCGTCTACACCGAATACGCGTCGCCGAACTCGGCTGACGTGATCGCAGGCGTCGTCGCGGGTAACGTGTCGTCACTGAACGGGAATCTGTCGAACGGATCGGGCGTCGACTACAACTATGAAGGCCAGGGCGTGAATGCCGTCGTGCTGAGCGGCTCGTATTCGGCGAAGCAATGGCTTAGGGCGTCGGTTTCGTACGCGAACGGCGCGCGCTCGGACTTCAACGGCAACTACGACGCAAGCTACGACGCGACACCGACGCAAGCCGCCGTCGCGGGCAAATTCACGGGCAGCAGCGCGACGAACATCGGCACGACGGTTGGCATCGACAGCGTCACGATCACCGTCGATGCAGCCGGCAACATCACCGGCAACGGCACGAACTGCCCGTTCACCGGCACGATCAAACCGCACGCCAAGGGCAACGTGTACGACGTGACCCTCATTTTCGGCGCGGGCGGCGGTTGCGCATATCCGAACACCATGGCGAGCGGCATCGGCGTGTTGAACGGCAGCCAGATCCACGCGCTCGCGCAAACGCCGTCGAAGGCGGGCGTGGTGTTCATCGGCACGAAGTAACTGTGCCGCATCGGGAGGCGCTCGCCTCCCGTATTTCCTCACCTCAGCGTGAACCGGTCGCGCGTGGGTGCGCGTCCATGTTCGCGACCGCGCCAGCGGCGTCGCGCGCTTCCATGCAATCGAGGATCGCGCCGTGCTCGTCATGCTCGCACGGCGCGGCGCCGGTCGGCTCGTAGACGCCGACGATCAGCGAGCAGCGCGGCACGAGCTCCGTCAGGTAGTTTGCAGGCTTTACGTTGTCGTGGGACGAGATCGCGCGCACGTCGCAGGCGATCGGCGAGCAGAGTACGCTGCCGCTCGAATTGCAGGGACTGACGACATCGGTCACGACGCCCGTGATCTACGCGCTCGGCACGTTGACGACGATTCTTTCGCTGACGGTGATGGTGGGATGTTTGCTGGCGGTGCGATGGCTTGCGCGGCGGCGGCTGGCGGCGGGGTTGAAGTAGCGCGCCGAGCAGCCTAGCAGCACGAACACGACCCGCGATGCTTCATGCCGTACGAGCCCGCGGACTCTTCCGATAGCGAACCGCTCAACGAAGGCGCACCCACGACAACACGCGCCGCCGCGCCATGACAATTTGGACAGACGGCCGGATAGTCGCGTTCGGCGATGCAGCGGGTAGCTTCGAAGAGGCCGCATTCGGCGCATTCATAGTCGTAGACGGGCATGGAGTTCGGAGTCTGGAAGTGCACGGCATATCGAGAGTATCGCATTCGCGTCGATAACATCTGGAAAGGACTTCGCGAATACGAACCTTGATTGCCGCTTTGCAGTTCGCCGGCCTGGCTGAACATGACGATGCGCGTTACCCCGACGCGCCATGTAAGCCACTCATCGATCGAAACCCATGCAAGCACGTTCCGTCTCTTCACTGTCCGCCCGCGCGCTCGTCTGCGCGCTCTTCGCTTTCGCTCTGCCGATGCACGCATCGGCGGAAGATCTTCCCGACGTCTGTTCGGCGCTCAAGGAAATCGTCGCGGCGAAGTCGTTTTCGACGCTGGATCAGGCCCGTCCGCTGATGCCCGCCGGCGCTCCCGGTCAAGGCACATGCCGCGCCAGCAGCCATGCTTACGATTGCCGCTGGAAAGCGCACTGGGGCGCGGACGGCGTTGTCTCCGATCCGTTGCAGGAACTCGGCGCCGATATCGCCGCGTGCTTTCCTAACGTCGTGCACGACGTCAACACCGCGACGCGCCAGCACTTCGTGATCCGCAGCGACGAACGGGATGCGCCGCGCCGCGTCGCCGTGACGGCCAGCATCGACGGCACGAACGCGTTGCGTCTTCGCGTCGTGCGCTGAGGGCGAGCGATGCTTGCGCGGCTTGCCGCACCCTGCATGGCGATGGCCTGCGCGAACCTGCTGACGGGTTGCGCGTGGACGCTCATCTCCGCCGCCGATGCCGCCGGTTCGCTCGTGCAGGCGGGCTTCACGGTGGCGTCGAACTATTCGTCGCCTTCTTACGTCACTGGCAAGCCCGCGTCGCTGCATACGGTGTGCATCGAATTGAACCAGACCGTCGCGGCGGGCGACTTCGTGCCGACGCTGCAACTCGCGTTGCAGCGACGCGGCGTGAACTCGATGGTCTATAACCCGGGCACGTCACCGCCCGGCTGCGAGGCCATGCTCGTCTATGCCGCGACGACCGACTGGGACCGCCGCGCGTTCAATGACCAGCCATCGGCCTATCTTTCAGCCATCGATCTGACGCTCGTGCAGCGCGGCCACATCCTCGTGACGGCGCGCTACGAGACGCGCGGCCTGAACGTCGACCGCTTCGCGAGCGCGAGCCAGAAGCTCAATGCGCTCGTCGACCGGATGGTGGTCGTACAAATGGAATGAGTGTTCCTTTCCTTGCCTTACCTCGGCCCCGTGCGAAGCGATCGCGATGCTAATCTTCGCAGCGTTACGCAGCAATCATCCCTCTTCGGCTCGCCTGTTGTTCCAGGGCGGGCCGTTTTTTCTTTTGCGATGGCGCGTTATAGCACGAGCTTCGCGCGCAGCATTCCGACATCGGCCGGCGCGACGTTCAGCCCTTTTTGCAGGTAGTCGGCAAGCGTGCCGTAGCTCTGCTGCATCTGATCGAATGCGGCTCCGAGCGTCGCACTCTCCGCACGATAAAGCGGCGCGACGCTCGCCGCGTTCACGTTTGCGCGTGCGGCATGCGCTTCGATGCGCGCCGCAATCGCCGATGCCGCGACGCTATTGGTCAGCAGATAGTCCTGCACGATCACGTCGAGCGGCGAGCCCGCAATTGCCTGCAGCAGCGCTGCCGCCCAGCCGGTGCGGTCCTTGCCCGTGGAGCCGTGAATGATCTGCGGCCCCGGCGTGTTCGCGAGACGCGTGAGGAGCGCGCCGAAATGCGCGCGCGCGGTGGCATCGGTGACGAGGCGGCGTTGCGCGTCGAGCATCCAGGCGCGCGCGGCGGCTTCGCTCGTGGGCGCGGACGCTTCTGCGTTCAGCGGGGCGATATCGGCGAGTTCGCGCGTCGCGCCCGAAGGCACGCGGTCCGGCGCGAGCGATGCTTCGTTCACCGTGCGCAGGTCGTGCACGACGCGAAGGTGCAAGCGGTCGAGGGTGGCGGAATCGTTTGCGTCGGATGTCAGTGCGCCCGAGCGATAGAACACGCCGCGTCGCAACCTCCTGCCGTCGGCGGTTGGATAACCATCGCCGCTGCCGCTCACGTCGCGGAAATTTTCGACGAATGCGAGGCGTGGCGTCTCGGTCACTTGCGTGTTGTCGCTCGCGCCGCCGCACGCCGAGAGCAGGCTCGCGCCGAAGCCCGATACGGCGACCGACATCAGCGCGGCCCGCGCGCCGCCATGCAGGAAAGCGCGGCGCGTGAGCGTTGCGCCGCGAGGAATCGAGGAAGGCATCATGTCGTTGGCCTTGTGGTGAGCGCCTGCGTGTGAACACGACGGTCCACCGGTATCGCGATACAGACGACGAGCCCCCCGTCCTCCGCGTTGCGCACTTCGCAGCGCCCGCCGCATTCGCCCGCGAGCCGTTCGACAATCGAAAGCCCCAGCCCGCAGTGACCATCGCCGGCTCGCGCGGGATCAAGGCGCACGAACGGCTTCAACGCGTCTTCGATACGATCGGCCGGAATGCCCGGGCCGTGATCGCGCACGTCGATGATCCACTCGCCCGCGCGCCGCGCCGTCGCTATCTCGACCGGTGGCTCGCCGTGTTCGAGCGCGTTGTCGACGAGATTCGTCATCAGCCGGTCGATGAACGTGCGCGGCAGGCGAAACGCATCGCCCGCTTCGAGCGACAGCGCGAAGAGCGCGGCGTCGCCGTCTTCGGGCAGCGGAAACTGCTCGGCGAGAAAGGCATCGACGGAGACTTCCGGACCTTGCGACGGCGAGCGCGCCGCGAACTCCAGAAACTGCTGGACGATGCGCGTGAGCGAATCGATGTCGCGCATGAAGTGGCTGCGCTCGGCCTCATCGTCGACGAGCATGCTCGTGCGCAGTTTCAGGCGCGTGAGCGGCGCCTTCAGATCGTGCGCGATGCCGGCGAGCATGACGGCCTTGTCGTCGTCGGCATCGGTGATCCTGCGCATCATCTGGTTGAACGCGCCGATCAGGTCGCGCAATTCGCGCGGGCCGTGAATTTCCAAAGGCACCGGCCGCTCGCCCGCACCGAAGCGCCGCGCCGCCTGCGAAACGCGCGAGATCGGCCGCTGCAACTGCCACGTGGCGAAGAGCGACAAAATCACCGCGCCGAGCAGCATCCCGATCGTCTCCTTCAGGAACGGCGGAGGCGGCGGCAGGTCGATCGGCGTGACGATCCAGTTGCTGCTCGTCGGATAGCGCACCCAGAGGTGCGGCGCGCGCTCGTCGCGTGTGTCTACTGCGAGTTGCGTACCGGGGGGCAGCACTTCCGCGAGTTGCCGCGCGAGACGCGCGATCCGCGTCTTGGCGGGATCGCTCAGCACAACGGTTGCCGGCATGTTCCAGACCGGCACGAGATGCACGCGCATCGCACGCGAGAGGCGCCCGCCGAGCGTCGCGTCGCTGTTCGCTGCTTCGATGACGAGCAGGAGTCCGCGCGCGTAGCCGTCGGCATCGTGGCGCGGGCGCTGGACCGTGAGGATCGTGAACCAGCCCGCCTGCACGACGACGAGCACCGCGATCGAGATCAGCGCCATGCGCCCGAACAGCGAGTTGAACGGGCGGAAGACGGACTTACGCAGCGTCATCGGGAGCGGGCTTCTTCGAGAGTGAAGCGCTCGCCGTCCGCATCGGGAACGAAGACGTAGCCCTGCCCGCGCACAGTCTGAATGTGGCGCGGGCTTGCGGGATCGTCCTCGATGATGCGGCGCAGGCGCCAGATCGGCACGTCGAGGCCACGGTCGCGAAACGCGAGGTCGTCGCTGTGTACCAGATCGTGAATCAGCACGCGCGACAGCACCTTGTATGGATGCCGGATGAATACTTTCAGCAGCGCGAATTCGCTGTCGCGCAGGGGCACGCGCTCATCGCCCGCAACGAGCGAGCGCGTAACGAAATCGACCTCGAAGCGGCCGAAGCGTTCGCGCGCACGCGGTTCGGGCTTGCTCGCCACCGGCGCGCGACGCCGCAGAACCGTTTCGATGCGCGCCAGCAACTCGCGTGGATCGAAGGGCTTCGCGAGGTAATCGTCAGCGCCGGATTCGAGGCCCGCGACTTTATCAGTCACGCTGCCGCACGCGGTCACGAAGATCACGGGGATATCGTCGCCGGCGGCGCGTAGCTGGCGCAGCGCCTGCAGGCCATCGGTATTGGGCATCATGATGTCGAGTACGACGATCGATGGACGTTCGAGATCCAGCCGCCTGCGCAGGCCGCTGCCGTCGTGCAGCACCGACACGTCGAGGCCGCGCGCTCTCAGGAAGCGGCACAGCAGGTCGCGCACCACGGGGTCGTCGTCGACGATCAGAACCGATGTAGTCATCCTGAAATTTTATTACCGCATCCCAAAAATAACGTTGTTTTGCGGTTGCGGCCCCATTACGGAATCTTACGGTGTGTTGTGAATGCCGCATTTCGATGACGCGGAAAGGGCCTTGTTTCAGGGGCTGGAATGCCAGAACTCATGATGGACAGGGCTTGCGGGCACGGCATTGCCGCGTTGTATGACTGCATCAAACGGTAAGAAACGGAAAGCAGCACGCTGTCGCAAAAATAATGCCGTGCGTCTTAAAATTGATCGCATGACTCAACAAGTGCTTATCGTCGATGACGACCCCGTCGTGCGCGACCTCGTTCGCGAATACCTTCAATCCCACGGCTTCGCGGTCTCGGTGCTGCATGACGGCGCCAGCCTGAAGCGGCGTATCGAGGCCGAGCGGCCATCGATCGTGCTGCTCGACGTGATGATGCCCGAGAAGGACGGCATCAGCGCGCTGCGCGAATTGCGCGACAGCGGCGAGGACATTCCGGTGGTGTTCCTGACGGCGCGCGCCGATGTGATCGATCGGGTGATCGGCCTCGAACTCGGCGCCGACGACTACCTCGCGAAGCCGTTCGATCCGCGCGAACTGCTTGCGCGTATTCGATCTGTGCTGAGGCGCCGTCATGCGGCGGCGCCGGGTGCGCCGGAAAATCGGCCGCCGTATCGCTTCGGTCCGTTCGAAGTGGATTTCGCTGCGCGCGAATTGCGACGCGATGGCGAGCGCGTGCCGCTGCGTTCCGGCGAATTCGCGACGCTCAAGATCTTCGTGAAGAACGAGATGGTCGTGATGACGCGCTCGCAGTTGAACGAGAAGCTGCGCGGGCAGGCGGGCTCGTATCGCGACCGCAGTCTGGATGTATCGATCTGGCGTCTGCGGCGGCTGCTCGAAACCGATCCCTCAGAGCCGCGCTATGTGCAGACCGTGTGGGGGCAGGGGTATATTTTCGTGCCGCGGGGGGAGACGGGGGCTGCTGAGCGGGCGATGCGGCGAGGGTTTTGATGCTGGCGCCGTGGGGTAGCTTGTTTGTTTAAGCCGTTTGATGCACTTAGGCTCCTATGGAGCTTGTTTTATTTTCGGTCTATTTGCTCTGCCCCTGTCCGGGGCGGGACTCACTTTCTTTGCTGCTGCAAAGAAAGTAAGCAAAGAA
>NZ_FCNW02000031.1 GCF_001544475.1 Caballeronia humi
GCTTCGAGCACTTGCTGGCCTGCGGGAACGACTTCCTTGCCGATGCCGTCGCCAGGGATAGTTGCGATGCGATACGTTTTCATGTCTCCGTCCTTCTGGTGTTGTGGATGTGAGTGCACTTTATCCCTCTCCGGACGTAAAAACCGCCGCTGGATTCAAAGCATCCTTAACTTGGATTCACAAGTGAGCATGCCTTCTAATGGACGAATTGCTACGTTAATATCCTCGTGATTTGGGACGGGAGGAGCAATGAATCCATCGGAAAATATCGACAAATTGATCGCGGGCATCACCGACTGGCGCGGCAAGACGTTCGCCGGCGTGCGCCAGTGCATCCTCGAAACCGACGCCGGAATCATCGAAGAATGGAAGTGGATGGGAAGCCCGGTTTGGTCGCTCGAGGGGATCATCGCGGTCGCCAATGCGCACAAAGGCAAGGTGAAGCTGACGTTCGCGAACGGGGCGAGCCTGCTGGACCCCGACAAGCTCTTCAACGCGGGCCTCGAAGGCAACCAGCGTCGCGCGATCGATTTTTTCGAAGGCGACAAGATCAGTAAGCGTGCGCTAAAAGCTCTCGTCAGAGCCGCTATCGAATTCAATCAGGCAAAAGCGAAAAAGAAGGCGCCTGCGCGCGCTTCGACGAAGGCGCGGAAAGACTCGACGCTTTAACGAGGCGACACCGGCTTTAACGAGACGACACCGTATGACCCGGCGAGGGATGTTCGGAACGCCGATGAAACGGAAGGATGTTCTTCGGCGGACTTTTAGCGACGCATTGACAGGCCCAATACGTTTCGTCGCCGATCACGTGCTTCGTCAGGATGCAGTTGTCCGAGCAATCGTCGCTTTGGCATCCGAAAACGGCGCCATCGGCGTTATTCGAATCGAGGACGCACCACACGTTGCACAAGCCGCAATGAGCGGACCGCAGAATGTCTTTGAGCGCGGAAGGGTATTCCGAGCGTTCGAGCGCGCGCACCACGGTTTCGCCATCCTGCTTGACCACAGTAAGGAGCTTGCCAACCACCTTGACCATGTTCAACTCCCCGAGCGGTTATGTTATCTGAGCGGATTTTCGCGCTTAGTCTACGGTAGGTGCGGAATAGGGAAGCTTCCAATCGATTCCCGTAATGATGCAGATAGATCGACGCTATAAAACGCTATCGAAACCCCAAGGAAAATCCGATTTGCTGCATCGTGTCAATCGACGGCGATATGCCTGCCTTTGAAAGGGCACAGATTTCTTTCGCGATGCAGCAAACGTGAAGCTTGCTATAGCCGTGCCCTATCACCTGCATTGCAGGAATCGACTACATTTGATTGCGGCTCGCGCATATATTTAGCTGGCGGACTCTCGCCCGACGCGAGCCGTGCTCGTCCAACGCAAGCGAAAATCGAGCGCCTCGAGCGACGACCAGCAGGCGCGAATCTTCCGAAATACTTTACAAGTCTGACGCGCAACAGCACAGGTAGTGGGTAGGTCCTCACAAGGAGATAACTCATGTCTGACGAAGCAAAGTGCCCGTTCAACCATGCCGCCGGCGGCGGCACGACGAACCGCGACTGGTGGCCCGAGCAGCTACGGCTGGACCTCCTCGCCACGCACTCCGCGAAATCCAATCCGCTCGGCGACAGCTTCAACTACGCCGAAGCGTTCAAGCGCCTCGACCTGGCCGCGGTCAAGAAAGACCTCGCGGCGCTGATGACCGATTCGCAGGAGTGGTGGCCTGCGGACTTCGGCCACTACGGCCCGCTCTTCATCCGCATGGCGTGGCATAGCGCCGGCACGTACCGCATCGGCGACGGGCGCGGCGGCGCCGGACGCGGACAGCAGCGTTTCGCGCCGCTCAATAGCTGGCCGGACAACGTCAGCCTCGACAAGGCCCGACGCCTGCTCTGGCCGATCAAGCAGAAGTACGGCCAGAGCCTTTCGTGGGCGGATCTGCTGATCCTGACCGGCAACGTCGCGCTGGAAACGATGGGCTTCAAGACCTTCGGTTTCGGCGGCGGCCGCGAGGACGTATGGGAGCCGGATCAGGACGTCTACTGGGGCAATGAAAAGACGTGGCTCGGCGGCGACGTCCGCTATGGCAAAGGCGCGGCCGGCAGCCCCGAAGATGAAGGCGTGATCGTAGCCGATGCAGAATTGCACGGCGCCGAAAGCAGCCGCACCGACAACGGCCGCAACCTGGAGAATCCGCTGGGCGCGGTGCAGATGGGCCTGATCTACGTGAACCCGGAAGGCCCCGACGGTAATCCGGACCCGAACGCGGCGGCGCACGACATCCGCGAAACTTTCGCGCGCATGGCGATGAACGACGAGGAAACCGTCGCGCTGATCGCGGGCGGCCACACGTTCGGCAAGACGCACGGCGCCGGGCCCGCCGATAACGTCGGTCCCGAACCGGAAGCCGCTGGACTCGAAAACATGGGCCTCGGCTGGAGGAGCAGTTTCGGCAGTGGCAGGGGCGGCGATACGATCACGAGCGGGCTGGAAGTGACCTGGTCCAGCACCCCGACGCAGTGGGGCAACGGCTTCTTCCAGAATCTCTTCGGCCACGAATGGGAACTGACCAAGAGCCCGGCTGGCGCGAACCAGTGGGTCGCGAAGAACGCCGACGCGACGATCCCGCACGCACACGACCCATCGAAAAAGCTGCTGCCGACGATGCTGACCACCGATCTGTCGCTGCGCTTCGACCCGGCTTACGAGAAGATCTCGCGCCGCTTTCTGGAGAACCCCGACCAGCTAGCCGACGCCTTCGCGCGCGCCTGGTTCAAGCTGACGCACCGCGACATGGGACCGCGCGTCCGCTATCTCGGGCCGGAAGTGCCTGCTGAAGAACTGCTGTGGCAGGACCCGATTCCGGACGTCGATCATCCTCTCGTCGACGAGCAGGACATCGCTTCGCTCAAGCAGAAGATTCTGGCGTCGGGGCTGTCGGTGTCGCAACTGGTGACGACGGCGTGGGCGTCGGCATCCACGTTCCGTGGCGGCGACAAGCGCGGCGGCGCCAATGGCGCGCGCATTCGCCTCGCGCCGCAGAAGGACTGGGCGGTCAACCAGCCCGAGCAACTGGCGAAGGTGCTGAGCGTCCTCGAAGGCATCCAGCGCGATTTCAACGGCGCGCAATCGGGCGGCAAGAAGATTTCGATCGCCGATCTGATCGTGCTCGGCGGGAGCGCTGGTATCGAGCAAGCGGCGGAGAAGGCCGGTCAGAAGCTCACTGTGCCGTTCACACCGGGACGTATGGACGCGTCGCAGGAACAAACCGACGTCGAGTCCGTCTCGGCCCTTGAACCGCTCGCCGACGGTTTCCGCAACTACAAGGGCAAGAGCCGCGTGTCGGCGGAGGCGCTGCTCATCGACAAGGCGCAACTGCTGACGCTGACCGCGCCCGAGATGACGGTGCTGATCGGCGGCTTGCGGGTGCTGAACGTCCACGCGGGGCAGGACGCGCAGGGTGTCCTCACGAAGCAACCGGAGACGCTCACCAACGACTTCTTCCGCAACCTGCTCGATATGGGAACGGAGTGGAAACAGCTCTCCCTGGACGTGTTTGAAGCACATGACCGCAAGAGCGGCGAGCGCACCTGGACGGGCAGCCGCGTCGACTTGATCTTCGGTGCGCACGCGCAGCTTCGGGCGCTGAGCGAGGTCTATGCAAGCGAGGACGGGAAGGAGAAGTTCACCAAGGACTTTGTCGCGGCGTGGGTCAAGGTGATGAACCTCGACCGGTTCGACCTCGCGACCTGAAGTCCGCTTCGCCCCGTCGGGGTTGTTTTCCTGACGGGGCGGTTCGCTTTACGACGGACCAACCGCGCGTTAGTTCTCAATCCCCGCATGCAGGCTCAGGAACTCGCCCATCCGGCGCCGGGCCAGTTCCGGACGAATCAGCACGCCAGCCGCGTCGGCCTTTCTGAACACGTCCGCGTAATGCAGCGCGGATCTCGCGGATTGCATGCCGCCTGCCATCGAGAAGTGATTCTGATGGCCGTTGAGCCACGCGAGGAACACGACGCCAGCCTTGTAATACTGCGTCGGCGCGACGAACAATTCGCGCGATAAAGCGACGGTCGGCGTGATCAACGCGTAATAGCGATCCACGTCGCCCGCCGCGAGCGCGACGAGCGCCCGCGATGCCACCGGCGCAATCGGATCGAAGATGCCAAGCAGCGCGTGCGACTTGCCGGTGCTATCGCCCGCGATCAGGTCGCCGTAGTTGTAGTCGTCGCCGGTGAACATCGCCACGCCCTCGGGCAGCTGCGCTCTCAACTGCCGCTCGTATTCCGCGTTCAGCAGCGACATCTTGATGCCCTCGATCTTGCCGCTGTGCTGCCGGATGATGTCGAGCACCGTCGCCATCGCGGTGCTGACGTCGCTGCTGCCCCAGTATCCGGCGAGGGAAGCGTCGAACGCATCGCCGAGCCAGTGCAGCACGACCTTGTTGCGCGACGCGGAGATGACCGCGTCATAGACCTTCTTGTAATCGTCGTCGGAACGAGCGGCTGCGCATAATGCACGACTCGCCATCATGACCGGCCGTCCACCCGCCGACTCGACGACTTCAAACTGCTCGCCATACGCCGCGATGATGTCCGAGAGCGAATGGCGGCGCGTGTTATCCAGATGATCCGTGCCCGCTCCGCACGCGAGGTCGGCGCCTGGAATCGTGCGCGCGTGAGCAACGCTGCGCCGGATCAGTTCGGCCGCAGTCGGCCAGCCGATTCCCATGCCCCGCTGCGCCGTGTCCATCGCTTCGGCAACCTTGAAGCCGAGCCCGTAGAGATACTCGCGAAACGCCAGCGTCGCGTCCCAGTCGACGCGCGGCGAGTCGCCCCACGGCTCGTAAGCGAAGCGCGGATTGACGACCACGTGCGCCGCCGCATACGCGATGCGATTGAACGAAGGAACCGTCGCGGGCGCCACGGCGTCTTCGCGTTGCTGCATGACGTACGTCCCGATCGCGCCGTCGTGCTCTGGCAAATTGATCTTCATGAGAGCCTCTCAATGTCTGGATTGAATGATCATGTCGGCGGCTTTTTCGGCGACCATGATCGTCGGTGCATTCGTGTTGCATGACGGCACGAACGGCATGACCGATGCGTCCACCACGCGCAGTCCTTCTAGACCGATGAGCCGGAGATCAGGCGTCACGACGCTGTCCGGATCGCTCGCGGCGCCCATGCGGCACGTGCCGACCGGATGGTGATCGGTCTTCGCGTTCGCGCATGCGTACTCGAATAGCTCCTGATCCGAGTTCGCGCGCGAGCCCGGAAGGATTTCGCTCTGCACGTAGCGCCTCATCGCAGGCGCACCGATGATGTCGCGTGCAAGGCGCAATCCCTTTATCGCCATGTCGCGATCGTGAGGATCGGACCAGTAGTTCGGGTCGAGCAAGGGCGCGGCCGCGGGATCGGCACTCGAGAGCCGTACGGTTCCGCGCGAACGCGGTCGCAGATACGCCGTATTCAACGTGACACCGGCGTTCTTCAGCTTCGCCATGCCCGCTTCGATGCCTGACCCCAGCCCGAGGTGAAACTGGATATCGGGCGACCGGTCGCGCGACGGCGAATCGCGGTCCGCATACCAGAATCCACCGGTCTCGAAGAGGCTCGACGCGACCGGTCCCTTCTTCAGCACCAGATACTGCAGCGCCGCCCAGGCGGCGTTATGCAGCTTGTTGTATTTGTCGTAAGTGTGGTCGCCCGTGCACTCCGCGATGACGAAGAGGTCCAGATGATCCTGCAGGTTCTCGCCGATGCCGCGCAAATCGTGAACCGGTTTCACGCCGACCGATTCCAGATGCGCAGCCGGGCCGATCCCCGATTGCATCAGCAGCTTCGGCGACCCGATCGCGCCCGATGACACGATGACCTCACGCGCCGCTAGAACGGTTTGCGGATCGCGACTGTCACCGACGACGATCTCCACGCCGATCGCCCGCTTCGCGTCGACGAGCACGCGCAATGTTCTGGCCTGCATCCATACGGTGAGGTTCGAGCGCCCGAGCACGGGCTTGATGAACCCCGTCGCAGCGGACGACCGGCGCGCATTGAGTTGCGTCAACTGGTAATAGCCGAGCCCCTCCTGGCACGCGCCGTTGAAATCGGGGTTGAACGGAATGCCCAGTTCCTGTCCCGCCTGAAAGAACGCTTCGCAGATCGGCAACGGGCTGATCGGATTCGACACTCCGAGCGGTCCGCCGTACGCGTGATACTCGTTGGCGAAGCGCTGGTTGTTCTCCGAGCGCTTGAAGTAGGGCAGCACGTCGCGATAGGACCAGCCGGTCGCGCCCGCCTTGAGTTCCCAATCGTCGTAGTCGGCGGGGACGCCGCGCGTGTACAACTGCGCGTTGATGGACGAGCCGCCGCCGATCACCTTCGCCTGCGTGAAGCGCAGGACGCGGTTGTTCAAGTGCTTCTGCGGCACGGTGTGCCATCCCCACGAGCCGATGCCCTTCGTCATCTTCGCGAAGCCCGCGGGCATCGCGAAGAAAGGATGGCGGTCCGAGCCGCCGGCTTCGAGCAGCAGGACCTTGACCGCCGGATCGGCGGAAAGCCGGTTGGCGAGCACGCATCCCGCCGAGCCGCCGCCCACGATCACGTAGTCGAATGTCGTCGTTTTCATGTCAGTCAACTTCGTCAAAAGGCGGGAATGGAGAGACCGCCATCCACGTTCAGAACGCTTCCCGTGGAGAACCGGAATGTGCCGTCGGCGAGCGCGGCGACCGCCTTTCCGACTTCGGCGCTTTCGCCCCATCGTCCGCTCGGCACGAGGCCTTCCGCGAAACGCGCCTCGTACTTTTGCGCGACGCCCTCCGTCATCGGCGTCCGGATGATTCCCGGCCGCACTTCGAACACGGCGATTCCCGCGCTCGCGAGCCGCAACGCGAGTAGCCTGGTCATCATCGGCAGAGCGGACTTGGAGAGGCAGTACTCTGCCCGCTCAGGCGAGGCCATTTCCGCCGAAACCGACGACACCGTGATGATCGAGCGCGGGTGACTGGACTGGGTCGATGCCATATGGCGCGCGACCGCCTGCGACATGAAGAACGTGCCGCGCAGATTCACGCCGACGACCATGTCGAACGCTTGCGGCGACACGTCGAGCAGATCACCGCGACTCGGCGAGCCGATGCCCGCGTTGTTCACGAGACACTCGATGCTGCCGTTGAAGCGAACCGCTTCGCGAACCACATCGGCGTGGGACTCGACTTCGTTCAGGTTGCTCTGCACGAACAGCGCCTTCCGGCCGTGCGTTTTCACGAGCGCGCACGTTTCGTCGACATCTTCATCACGCACGATGTCGGTAAAGACGATGTCGAATCCCCGCGTCGCCATCTCGACGCAAACGGCCCGGCCGATGCCCCGGCGTCCGCCGGTTATCAACGCGGTCGGCGACCGCGATTCGGAATCACTCATGGCTGCCCCTCAGCGAATGCGCTCTTCGGTCTCGGCGTCGAACAGCACGAGCTTCGACAGGTCCACGCGCAACTCGCACTTTTCTCCCGGCGCATGCGGCATGTCCGCGCCGAGCCGCGCCGACACTTCCATGCCGCCCATTTCGAGCACGGCGAGCGTGTCGGGTCCGGTCGGCTCGAGGACGAGGATCGTGACGGGCACATTGCGCAGCGCCGAAGCGGAACGCTCGTTCTCGACACCGATCGCTTCCGGCCGCAAGCCCGCGATGACCTTCTTCCCGGCGTATCGCGCTACGGCATCGGGTTGCGGCGGCAACTCGACGTCGATCGTCTTGTCACCGTCGCCGATGAGGAAATGCAGCGCGCCGTTCTTGCCCATTATCCGTGCGGGAATCAGGTTCATCGACGGCGATCCCATGAAGGTCGCGACGAAGGTGTTGGCCGGCGTGTTGTAGACCTCGGACGGCGTGCCCAACTGCTGAAGAATGCCGCCCTTCATGACCGCTATGCGCGTAGCGAGCGTCATCGCTTCGATCTGGTCGTGCGTCACGTAGACAATCGTCGAGCCGAGCCGCTGATGCAGCTTCTTGATCTCGGTACGCATGTCGACGCGCAGCTTCGCATCGAGATTCGAGAGCGGTTCGTCGAAGAGGAAGATCTTCGGATCGCGGACCAGCGCGCGGCCCATCGCGACGCGCTGACGTTGCCCGCCCGACAACTGCCCCGGCCGGCGATTGAGCAAGTGCTCGATCTGCAACAGCTTGGCCGCGTCCTGCACGGCTTTCTCGCGATCCACCTTCGACACCTTCCGCATTTCGAGGCCGAAGCTGATGTTCTGCGCGACCGTCATGTTCGGATACAGCGCGTAGCTTTGGAACACCATCGCGATATCGCGTTCGCTCGGATGAAGGTCGTTGACCTTGTCGTCGTCGATGCGGATTTCGCCGCTCGACAGCGTGTCGAGGCCCGCGATCAGCGAGAGCAGCGTGGACTTGCCGCAGCCCGAAGGCCCGACGAGTACCAGAAAGTCGCCATCGTTCACGTCGATGTTGATTTCGCGCAGGATCTCGGTGGGACCGTAGGCCTTGCGTACTTTGGAGATGTGCAGAGAAGACATGTTTTACCCCTTGACCGAGCCGGCCATCAGACCGCGAACGAAGAATCGACCACCTACGACATAAACGAGCAGCGTCGGCAACGCGGCGATCATGGCGGTTGCCATCTGGACGTTGTATTCCTTCACGCCAGTCGATGTATTGACGATGTTGTTGAGCGCCACGGTGATGGGCGCGGAACTGCCCGTCGTGAACGATGCACCGAACAGGAAGTCGTTCCAGATGTTGGTGAACTGCCAGATCACGGTCACGGTGATGATCGGCACCGAGTTCGGCAGCAGAATCCGGAAGAAGATGCGGAAGAAGCGCGCGCCGTCGATCATCGCTGCCTTGACCAGCTCATCGGGAAACGCGATGTAGTAGTTGCGGAAGTAGAGCGTCGTGAAGCACAGGCCGTACACCACGTGAACGAACACGAGACCCGTGATCGATTGCGCAAGCCCGACCTTGCCGAGAAACGACGCCATCGGGATCAGCACGATCTGGAACGGGATGAAGCAGCCGAACAGAACGAGGCCGAAGAGCACGTTGTCGCCCTTGAAGCGCCACTTGGTCAGCACATAGCCGTTGAGCGCACCGATCAGCGTCGAGAGGCCGACGGCGAAGAACACCAGCCGGAACGAATTCCAGAAGAAGCCCTTGACGCCTGAACAGTCGAGGCCGACGCACGCCGATCCCCACGCCTTCTGCCATGCCTCGGTGGTCCATTGCTGAGGCAACGCGAGGATGTTCCCCGCATAGACCTCGGGCAGCGGCTTGAACGAAGTCAGCATCATCACGAGCAGCGGCACGAGATAGACCACGGCCGTGATGAGCAGAAGCGAATAAATGAAAATCCGCGCGACATAGTCGTGCTTGCCGACAACCATTTGCGAATCGAAAGTCTTGCTAGCCATCATCGTCTCCTTGAGGCTGTGAGTGTTCGTTCAATGGCCGTCGTTCTTGCGACGCGGTCTCATCTCGGAGTAAAGGTACGGAACCATGATGGCGGCCACCGTGCAGAGCATCATGACGGCGCTGGCGGCGCCCATGCCGAGTTCGTTGCGCGTGAAGGTGAACGAATACATGAAGGTGGATGGCAGCTCGGTCGAGTACCCGGGGCCGGCGCCCGTCAGCGCGATCACCAGTTCATAGCTCTTCACGGCGAGGTGAACGAGGATCACGAACGCGGAAATAAACACCGGACGCAACTGCGGAATGATGATTCGCCGATAGATCGCGGGCATGCGCGCACCGTCGATCGAAGCGGCCTTGATCATCTCCTGATCGATGCCTCTCAGGCCCGCGAGGAACATTGCCATCACGAAGCCCGACGCCTGCCAGACCGCGGCGATCACGACGGTGTAGATCGCCATGTTGTCGTCGATGATCCAGTTGAACTCGAAGCTCGACCAGCCCCAGTCGTGGAAGAGCTTCGTCAGGCCGAGCCCCGGATTGAGAATCCACTTCCACGCTGTGCCCGTGACGATGAACGAGAGTGCCATCGGATAAAGGAACAGCGCGCGCAAGCCGCCTTCAGCGCGGATTCGCTGATCGAGCAGGATGGCGAGCCCGAGCCCGATCGCCATGCACAGCACGACGTACAGCGATGCGTAGATTCCCAGGTTGTTGATCGCGACCTGCCAGCGAGGGTGTTCCCAGACGCGCGAGTACTGGAGGAAGCCCGCCCAGTTGAAATTGGCGAAGGCCCGCGAACGGGTGAACGACAACACCGTCGTCCACGCGATGAACCCGTACACGAAGACAAGCGTGATGACGAGCGTCGGACTGAGGACGATCTTCGGCAGGATCGCTTCGAAGCGGTTGCGCAACGACGAATGCCTGATCGTCGTGCGCGTGCTGGGCGGGGTTGTTGCCGGGGCGGAAGGCGCCACATGGGCGCGATTTTGAAATGACATGGCATCACCTGAACGTCGAGTACAGCGGATGGGACGGATGCCGCGAGCGGCATCCGACTCGCAGGCGCGAAGCGCTACTTCGAATTGTTCACAGCGGACACGAGTGCCTTCACGGCATCCGCGGACGACTGGTTCGAATTGAAGAAGTGCGTCACCACGTCGTACACGGCGGTCTTCGGGCCGTCGGGCATCGCGTGACCGTGGGCGAAGCTGCCTACCATCGCGTCGGCTTTCAACGCCGAGCGCAGGTCGGTCATCGACTTCTTGCCGCATTCGTCGAAGCCGTCTTCAGGCACATCGAGCCGCGCCGGAATCGAGCCCTTGATCTGGTTGAAGCGCGCCTGCACGCCCTTGTCCATGATGGTCGAGGCGAACGCCTGCTCGCCCGGCACGCTCGCTTCACCCTTCTTGAACGTTGCGAACTGGTCCGTGTTGAAGATGAACGTGCCTTCGGTGCCCGGATACTGGAAGCACAGGTAGTCGACATTGGCCTTCTTCCCCGCCGATGCGAATTCGCCCTTGGCCCAGTCGCCCATGATCTGCATCGCGGCCTTGCCGCTGATGACCATCGACGTCGCGAGGTTCCAGTCGCGTCCCGGGAAGTTCGGATCGACCATGCCGCGCAACGCGCGCATCTGGTCGAACGCCTTTTCCATCGTCTTCGATCCAAGCGCGCCGGTGTCGAGCTTGACGAGCGCCTGCTGGTAGAACTTCGGACCGCCCGCGGACATCACGGCACTGTCGAAGATCGTCGCTTCCTGCCACGGCTGGCCGCCGTGCGCGAGCGGGATGTAGCCGGCCTTGCGGATCGCGGCGGCGGCCGTCACGAGTTCGTCGAAGGTTTTCGGCGGCGTGAGCTTGAGTTCATCGAAAATCTTCTTGTTGGCCCAGATCCAGTTCGTGCGATGCACGTCGACCGGTGCCGCGATCCAGTGGCCGTCCACTTTCGAGAAGCGCTGGATCGGCGGCGGCACGAGCTTGTCCCAGCCTTCCTTCGTCGCGACCGGATCGAGATTCGCGAGATAGCCTTCGGCGGCGTACTCGGGAATCGTGAAGCCGAGCATCTGGATCGCGTCAGGCGGATTGTTCGACGCCACGCGCGCCTTGAGCACCGTGCGGGCCGCCTCGCCGCCGCCGCCCGCGATCGGGCTGTCCTTCCACGCGTAACCGCGTTCCTTCAGGTTGTCCTTCAGCACGCCCAGAGCCTTGGCTTCGCCGCCGGACGTCCACCAGTGCATGACTTCGACCGTCTTGGCATCGGCGGCGAGCGCGGACGCGCCGTGACCTGCGAGCAGGGTTGCAGCAATCGCGATGATTTGCTTCTTGAACATTTTCGTCTCCATGATGAGGTTCCCTTCTTTCGAGGGATATTTCTGAGTTCACTGCTTTGAATTGGCGCGGCCTTTCTCAGGCAGCGGTACGCGGTAACCACCAGTTCTTTCGCTCGCCGATATGGAGCTGGATCGTCTTGGTCTCGGTGTAGTCCTCGACCGCCTGCTTGCCCAGTTCGCGTCCGACCCCGCTCGACTTGAATCCGCCGAAGGGCAACTCCGGATAACCATCGAGGAACGTATTGACCCAGACCGTTCCGGCATCGACGCCGCGCGCGACCGTCAGGCACGTATCGATGTCGCGGCTCCAGACCGCGGCGGACAGGCCATAAGCGGTGTCGTTGGCGATGTCGATCGCCTGCGCAGCATCGGAGAAGGGGATGACGACGAGCACCGGCCCGAAGATTTCGTCGCGCGCAATGCTCATCGCGGGCGTCGCGTCGGTGATGATGGTCGGCTCCAGATAGAGGCCGTTCGCGTCGTAGCGCTTGCCGCCGAGGCGCAACCGCGCGCCCGCCGCGACGCCTTTTTCGATGTTGCCGAGGATGTCGTTCAACTGGTTCTCGCTGACGATCGCGCCGATCTTGCTGTCCGGGTGCAGCGGGTCGCCAACCGGAACCTGCCGCGCGCGCTCGACGACGGCTTCAGCAAACCGCTCGGCGATCGATTCGTGCACGATGACGCGGCTGCCGCTGTTGCAGCATTCGCCGGCGTTGAAGTACACGCCGAAGACGACCGCATCGATCATCGCGTGCCAGTCGCAGTCGGGGAAGACGATCTGCGGATTCTTGCCGCCGAGTTCGAGCGCGACCTTCTTCAGGTTCTTCGATGCAAGTCCGCCGAGCATGCTGCCGACGCGCGTGGACCCGGTGAACGAGAGCATGTCGATGGCGGGGTGTTCGGCGAGCGGCTGCCCGACGCTCGGGCCTTTACCGGTCACCACGTTGACGACGCCCGCCGGCACGCCCGCTTCCTCGAGAATCTCCATCAGCATGACGGTGGTGCTCGACGTCAGCTCGCTCGGTTTGACGATGCAGGTGCAGCCGGCGGCGAGCGCGAAGGGTAGCTTCTGCGAAAGAATCCAGATCGGGAAGTTCCACGGCGTGATCAATCCGACCACGCCGACCGGTTGACGCAGCACGATGCCAAGCATGTCCTCGCCGAGGGTGTCGTAGGCATCGCCGCTGGTCGTGCGGGCGAGGCTCGCCGCGTATTCCCAGAGATCGACGCAGCCCGATACTTCGCCGCGCGCTTGCGTCAACGGCTTGCCCGTTTCGAGCGATTCGAGCAGCGCCATTTTCTCGACGCGCGCCTTGATGCCCTGCGCGACCGCGAGCAGGACGCGCGCGCGTTCGACGCCTTTGAGCTTCGGCCAGGGCCCATGCCGATACGCTTTCTCGGCCGCTTGAATCGCACCTTCTACATCGGCCGGCGTCGCCTCGGGAAACGAGCTGACGACGTGACCATGCGCCGGGCTGCGACGTTCGAAGCGTTGTCCGTCGGAGGACTCGATCCATTTGCCGTCGATGTACATTTGCCCGGTGAACGCTTCGTGCTTCGGCGCTTCAGCCGTACTCAAAAGCGCGGAAGCTGCGGGAACTGCAAGTTGATTCGTCATTTCAGTGACCCTCGTAATTCGCGTTGCGACGTTCGCGGAAACTCGCCATGCCTTCTTGCGCGTCGTTTGTGGTCGCGGACAGCGCGCCGGCCATGGCTTCCAGCGTTGCACCCGTCCCGAAGCCGGCGGCGGCGTTGATCAGTTGTTTGGTGAGTTGCACGGAGACCGGCGCGAGCGTCGCGATCTTTTCCGCGATTGCAAGCGCGGCGCTCAGCGATTGCTTCGAATCGGAGACCTCGTCGATCAGGCCGATCGCGTACGCGCGTTGCGCATCGATCCTGCGGCCCGTCAGCGCAAGCGACTTGACGTGGCTCGGGCCGATCAGCGAAACGAGCCGCTGCGTGCCGGACCATCCGGGGCACGTCGCGATGCTCGCTTCGGGCAGCGCAAAGGTTGCGGCCGGATCGGCGACTCGCACGTCCGCGACCGCTGCAAGTTCCAGCCCGCCGCCGAACGCGGGACCGTTGATCGCCGCCACAACGGGCAAGCGCAACGCTGCCCACCGATCGAAGATGCGATGACCCCGCGCGACCCACACGCGCCACATGTCGAGCGGCGCCAATGCCGCCCATTCGTTGATGTCAGCGCCGACGCAGAACGCCCGCTCGCCTGCGCCCGTGAGCACGACGGCACGCAGCGTCGCATCGGATTCGAGGCTGGCCGCTGCGGCTTCCAGCTCGTCGAGCATGGAAGGCGTGAGCGAATTCAACTTCTCGGGACGATCCAGCATGACGATCCCGACTGGTCCTTTCCGCTCGATCTGGATGAATCGGCGCTCAGCCATGACGTGCCTCCTTGAGCTTCAGCGCGAATGGCGCATCCGTGAAAATCGCCGCATCCATGACCTTGAGTGAAGGCGAGACGCGCAACTCGATGTCGGATTGGTCCAGCACGTCGCGCCGCAAGTCGATGCCGGGCGCGATTTCGGTCACCTCCAGTCCGGCGTCGCTCAAGCGCAGGACGCAGCGCTCCGTGATGTAGAGCACTTCCTGCCCGCGCTCACGGCCCATCCGCCCGCTGAACGTCACGTGATCGACATCGGCGATGAACTTCTTCTTGCCTTCCTTCACGATCGTGAGGCGCCCGTCGCCCACTTCGAGCTTCGCGCCCGCCGTGAAGAAGCCGCTGAACACGATGCGCTTCGCATGCGTCGTGATGTCGATGAATCCGCCGCAGCCCGCCGTCAGATACGGCTTGCTCGGCAGCTTCGACACATTGACGTTGCCCGCGCGATCGACCTGCAGGAACGAGAGCAGCGAGACGTCGAATCCACCGCCCTGGAAGTACACGAATTGCGAAGGCGACGGCATGATCGCGTCCGCGTTGCCCGAGCAGCCGAACGCGAAGCCGAGCAGCGGAATGCCGCCAACCGCGCCCTGCTCGATCACCCACGTCACGTCGTCGCGATAGCCTTCTTCGAGCACGATGCGCGGCACGTTCGCCGAGATGCCGAAGCCGAGATTCACGGCGTCGTTCTGCGCGAGTTCCATCGCCGCGCGCCGTGCAATGACCTTGTCCGCGTTCCAGTCAGCGAAAGCGAACGCGCTGTCCGGCAGTTTCACTTCGCCGCTGATCTCCGGGTCGTAGTCGATCTGCGTGGTCTGCTTTTGCTCGGGATCGACCACGACGTAGTCGACGAGGTTGCACGGAATGTGTACCGACTGCGTGTGCAGCGAGCCGGCCTTGACCACACGCTTGACCTGCGCGATCACGATGCCGCCGTTGTTGCGCACGGCGAGCGCCTGATCGCGTCCGCCGAGGAGCGCGCCTTCGTGCTCGAACGAGAGGTTGCCGCGCTCGTCGGCAGTCGTGGCGCGCACGATGGCGACTTGCGGCACGAAGTTGCGGTAATACAGCCACTCTTCGCCGGCAAAAGAAACCTTCTCGACGATCGGGTGCTCCGTGGCGAGCGCATTCATCGCGCCGCCTTGCCGCGACGGATCGACGAAGGTATCGAGGCCGACTTTCGTCAACACGCCCGGGCGCTTCGCCGCGACTTCGCGATGCATGTCGAACAGCACGCCGCTCGGCAGGTTGTAGGCGCGAATATCGTTGTCGACGATCATGTGCCAGATATCAGGCATCGGCAGGCTCGACGGGCCGCTCGGAAACGAGCCGGCGATCACGCAATCGACAAGCCCCTTCTTCGCGACGTGATCGATGCCCTTGATGCCGTACATGTCGCCAGCGGCGATCGGATGGAGCAGCGTCAGGCGGCGCGGATGATTCTCCTTGTTGAAGCGCGCGCCGATGGCGGCGAGCATTGCGTCCGGACAACCGAGCCCGCTCGATGAACTGACGGTGACCGTGTCGCCGTCGTTGATCAGGCTCGCTGCCTTCTCCAGTGAAATGACCTTGCTAGAACCCACGGTGCGTCTCCTCTGACGTGCTCAACGGGCAAACTGATTCGAAACGCGGATGTGCTCGCCCGCTTCGGCGGACTCGACGAGCGCGAGCGCGGCGACGAGCGAGCGGTATCCGTCGATGCCGGTCGCGGCCGGGCTTTCCCCGTCGCGGATCGCGCGATGAAACTGGGCGATGGAGGTCGCGTAAAGGTTGGCGTGATCGATGGCGACGTCGTGCGTGCCTTCGGCATTGCGCAGTTGCACTTCGCCGAGCGGTCGCTGCGTCATCACGTCTCGCGCGAAGAGCGACCCGGCCGAGCCGTGGACTTCGAGGCCCGTCGGCGCGAAGGGGACGGTGAACGCGTCGTGAATTTGAGCGAGCACGCCGTTCTGGAAGCGGATGATCGCCATCACGCCGTCGGCGAGACCCGCCGCGCCCATGTGTCCTGACGACGTCATCGCGCTGACTTCAACCGGTTCGTCGTCGAGAAGGAAGCGCAGCGTATCGACGTCGTGAACCGAAATGTCGAGCACGACGCCGCCGCCCGCGTCCTGCCGCTCGACTCGCCATCCGCGCAGATGAGGCGGCAGCGACACCGCGTGAAAGACGCGCACGAAGAGCGGCGTGCCGACGGCGCCCGCGCGAATCAGTTCGCGCATCTTTCGATGCGTCGCCGCGCAGCGCAGATGGTGGTTGGTACCGAGCACGACTTTCTGCGCTGCGCACGCTTCGATCATCTGCGCGGCTTCGGTTTCAGCGAGTGCGAGCGGCTTTTCGCAGAGCACATGCTTGCCCGCTTTCGCGGCGGCCAGCACTTGTGGCAGATGCTTCTCGTTGGTGCTGCTGATATAGACGGCGTCGATCGCGGGATCGGCCAGGACGGCGTCGAGATCGGTCGACGGCGCGGCAATGCCGTGCTTGTCGGCGAAAGCGCGGGCGCGCTCCGCCTGTCCGCTCACGACTGCCGCGATCGTGCCCCCTTGCGAGCGGATCGCATCGACCATCCATTCGTCGGCGATCGTGCTCGCGCCGATCATCGCCCAGGTAACTTTTGTCGACATGTCTCTCTCCGTTGGAACGTTCCAATTTCTGAGCGTTGGATCGTTCCAATCAATGTAGTAGACTGGATTATCGATGTCAAACACTTTTTGGAACGTTCCAATTGTGCATAGCAACATGAAATCTGGTCCGACGATTCAGGACATCGCCGCGAGTGCGGGCGTTTCGAAGTCGACGGTTTCACTCGTGCTTCAGGAAAGTCCGCGTATCAAGGCGGAGACCGCCGAGAAGGTGCGCGAGGCAGCCCGCAGTCTCGGCTACGTGTACAACCGTGGCGCCGCGGCGCTGCGAGGGCGGCGCAGCACGACGATCGGCATGGTGATCAACGACCTGACCAATCCTTTCTTCGTGGAGTTACTGGTCGCGATCGAGCGGGTGCTCGCGCAGGCGGGCTACACGACGCTGATGGCGCACACCGCCGAAAGCATCGCGACGCAGACGCGCGTGCTGCGCTCGATGCGCGAGCAGAACGTCGCGGGTCTCATCATGTCGCCGGCATTGGGAACCGACGATCAACTGCCGCGCGAGATCCAGTCGTGGGGCATTCCGCTCGTGCTCGTGATGCGGCCGATGGGCGTCGACGTCGATACCGTCGGTGTCGATAACGGCTACGGGTTCGCGCTGGCTACCGAGCACCTGATTGGCGAAGGGCATACGCGGATCGCGTTCGCCGGGCATCGCAAGGGTTATGCGGTGGCCAAGCAGCGGCGGGAAGGTTTCATGTCGGCGATGGCGAAACACGGCTTGCCGGTCGCCGACGATTGGATCATCGACGTCGAACTGACGCCTGAAGGCGGGCGTCAGGCGGTGCGCGCGATCTTCGAAATGAAGCCCCGGCCGACAGCAGTCGTTTGCTACAACGATCAGGTGGCGATCGGCGTGCTGCACGAACTCGACAGGATGGGCAAACGCGCGGGCAAGGCGCTGGCGGTGGTCGGCTGCGACAACGTGGTGGCTGCCGAGCATACGAATCCGCCTCTGACGACGCTGTCCGCAGGGGCCGACAAGCTCGGCTCGATGGCAAGCGAGACGCTATTGGCGCGGCTGAACGAATCCGCAGGTGGTGAAAAGCCGCCCGTGCAGTTTTTCGCGGTGCCGGAACTGGTCGTACGGGAGTCGAGCGTCGGTGCAGGGTCGCATCTTCCGAACGCCGGATCGAGGGAAGGCAGGCGCTGATAGCCGCATCGCGCAGCGTGTATTGATGCTGATCAACCGTATGGCACTCGCTGAAACTCCAGCTTCCGACCTTGCCCGCACGCCCTCGGTGAAGTAGATTTTTATAGGGAAGATGTGTCAGGCGGGAGGGACTGTCATGGAACTCAGCGTAGAACTTGTCGATGTGTGGGCGGCCACCATCGACGACAAGGCGGGCGGGCTGGCGCATGTATTAAATGCGTTGCGCGATGCCGCCGCCGATTTACAGTTTGTCGTTGCGCGGAGGACGCCGGAATCGCCGGGGAAGGGCGTCGTATTCGTCGCGCCGCTGCAGGGCGAGCAGGAAGTCCGCGCCGCGACTCAGGTGGGGTTCAACGTCAGCCCGAGCCTGCATTCCGTGCGCGTCATGGGAATGGACCAGTTGGGGATCATCGCGCAATTGAGCCAGATACTGGCGGACGGCGGGATCAATCTTCGTGGTGTCTCGGCTGCGGTACTCGGCACGCAGTTCATTGCCTATCTCGCCGTCGATTCGCTGGCCGATGCCGAAAAAGCGATGGATCTTCTGCAGCGGGCTTGAAGGGCGCAAACGCGGCCACGCACAAACGTGTCAGATTCAGCGGCCGGGCCGCTTGCCGTCTCCGCGCGGTGCTGCCTGCTCCTGCCCGCTTCATTCTTCAAGCTCGACAAAAAGCCGATTCTCGAAGCTGCGCAGCTTCGAGCCGCACGCCCAATTATTTATTCCAGCCGCCTCACTTGATAACTGGCCGCCGAGGGCATCACGGACAACTCTCCTGCTGCAAGCGCGAACGACGCGTGCCTGGCAGCGGCTTCGCTTCATGGCCGAAAGAGCCGTCTCACCGATGTTTCAGGCCGCCTGGCTTTTCTGAAATGGTCTGCTAAAGTTAAATGCGCCGTGCGGTACGCAAGTACACCGGGCGCTATTAGTTAGCTTCGCAAAACGACGGAGACGGACATGGCGAGCGACCCCTGCTCGACGGGATCGCGCTCGCGCGTGCGCCAGGTTTGCGTTCTCGGCAGAAAGCGGGACGATCGCGCGCGTCATCGGTAACGAACGCTCGCTGATCGATGGCACGCTCACCGCGACAAGCCACTTCTACCTTTTCAATCCGCAGCGAGTTCCTGTCGGTAAGAACGGCATAGTCGCGACCGGGGCCCTTTCAACGCAGACCAAAACTGAAGAGGCCTGACATGTCGAAGTTCGCGCTCTCCACGCAGCCACGCGGACGGTCCACCAGATGTCAGCGCAGGCGAACGTTCGACTGGCGCGCCGCCGTGCCGCTCGCCGTGCTTCAGATTTCGAGCGCGTTCGCCGCTGGCCCGCTGCCGCAGGATGGCCGCTTCGTCGGCGGCGCGGGCACGATCGGCACGCAGGCCGACGCCGTGAGCATCACGCAGAGCTCGACGCGCGGCATCATCGACTGGCGCGGTTTTTCGATTGGCAACGGCAACCGCGTGATCGTGAACAACGGCTCGGGAGCGACCCTCAGCCGCGTGACCGGCACGGACGTCTCGCGCATCGACGGCAGTCTGAGCGCCACCGGCAGCTTCTACCTGATCAACCCGCAGGGCGTCGTGATCGGCACGAGCGGCGTGGTGACAACGGGCGGGCGCTTTGTCGCATCGGCGCTCGACGTCGGCAACGACGCGTTCATGGCGGGCAACACGCTGACCTTCGGCGGCGGCGGGACGGGCGCGGTGGTGAACCTCGGCAAGATCAGTTCCAGCGGCGGCGACGTGTTTCTCATTGCGCGCACGCTGGTGGAAAACGACGGCACGATCAGCGCGCCGAGGGGCTCGGCCGAGCTTGCGGCGGGCGACCAGGTACTCGTGCGCGATACGTCGAGCGCGCCTCAAACCTACGTGCAGGCCACGAGCCGCGGAGACGCCGTCAACAAAGGCTCGATCGATGCAGCCCAGATCGCGTTGCAGGCCGCCGACGGCAACGTGTTCGCCTTCGCCGGGAACAGCACGGCGCTGCGCGCGACCGGCACCGCCACGCGCGACGGGCACGTGTGGCTCGTGGCGCCGCAGGGCACGGCGCATGTACACAGCCGCATCGACGCGACCCTGGCGTCCGGTAACGGTGGCACGGTCGATACGACGGCCAACGCCCTCCATCTCGACGACGCCGACATCCACGCGGCGCAATGGAACCTGAGCACGCCGAGGCTCGACGTCGGGCCACTCACGGCGGCGATCCTCGCGACGCAGTTGTCGCGGGGCGCGTCGGTTGCGCTCAATGCGACGCAGGGCGACATCAACCTTGTCTCGACCTTGCGCTGGAATGGCGGCGCGTCACTTGCGGTCAACGCGTTCCACTCGATCGCGATCGGTTCGACGACGACGCTCGGCAACACCGGCGCGGGCAACCTGACGCTGCGCGCGGACGCGAGCGGCATCGACAACGGCGCGGGCGTCACGAATCGCGGGACCATCGACTGGTCGCGCAGCACGGGCTTTGTCGCGGCGCTCCACGACATGAACGGCGCCTTCGTACCAGGCACGATTCGCACAAACGCAGCGTGGAGCGCGGCGGCCTACAGCGGCCTGAAGACGCAGTTCACGGCGTACCGGCTGGTGAATTCGATCACCGACCTCACGCACGTTACCGACGATCTCAACGGGGTCTATGCGCTCGGCAAGGACGTGACCGGCGGAGCGACGGGCGATCCGCCGTTCAACGGCATCGGCGTCGGCAAGGACGCGGAGTTCAACGGACAATTCGACGGTTTCGGTCACGCACTGCGCGGCGTCGGCAGCACGCTCTACGATCCGTCGACGAGCGTGTATGCGGGCCTCTTCGCCGTGATCGGCACGGCAGGCGTGGTGCGCAATCTTGGCATCTCGGGCATAGCGGACCCCGCATCCGGCGGCACCGGCGGCATCCTCGCGGGACGCAATCGCGGGCTGATCACGAACTCGTATTCGATCGGCAGCGTCGGCTCGCCCGAAACGATCGCGATCTACGGAGGCGGACTTGTCGGCCAGAACGATGGGACCATCGAGCGCTCTTGGAGCAGCGCGGATGTCGGTGGCTCGGGAGAATTCGGCGGCCTCGTCGGCGTGAACAGCGGCACGATCCTGCAATCGTTCGCGACGGGGCTGGTGGGCGGCGGCTCGCATTCGACGAGCGGCGGGCTGGTCGGGCGGAACACCGGCACGGTGCGGCAATCGTATGCGGCGGCGAACGTCGGCGGCGAGATCGCCGGCGCCGCGGGGCTCGTGGAGGAAAACGGGGGCAAGGTGGACGAGTCGTTCTCGGTTTCCATCGTGACGAACGGAATCGGACCGGGGCCACGCGGCGGCCTTTTTGATTCGAACGACCCGGGCTCGACCAACGTCTACTGGGACGTCCAGGCGAGCGGCCAGACGGACGGCGGCCCATATGTGCCAGTCGCGAACGGACTCACGACCGCGCAGATGAGCACACCCGCGAGCTTCGCACCATCGTGGAATTTTGGGCCGGGCGGAACGTGGGTCATTCCGGCGGGCGCCACGCATCCGGTCCTGCAATGGCAGGTGCAGGGTCAATGAGCCTGACCATCTTCAATGGCAATACAAGTCGTTCTCCGCGTTGAACATGTCGAAGGCGAGACGGCTTGCGAGGTCCTGACGCACGGCCGATAACCAGCGCTCGCGGCGCCAGTCGCGCACGGCGTCATCGATTGAGGCGGCAGTGGGGACATCGCCGCCCGCCGAGGCAATGAACGCGGGCGATGCCGCGATCGTGCCCGGCAGCGCGCGATAGTAGGCCCAGCCGGATTGCTTGAGCAAAGCGCGGACGACGAGTTCATCGTCGACGAGTGCCGCGCATTCACCGGCCTGAAACGCGAGCAGGGCGTCGAGCGGACGTTCGAAGCTTTGCAATGTTGCGTGATGACGCCGCGCCGCTTGCGCCGCGAAAGGACTTCCCGCCGATGCACAGATCGCACGTCCGCGCAGATCGTCCCAGTCTTTCACGTTGCCATGCCGCAGCACGAGCGCGAGGCCGCGTCCGGTCGAATAGGACGTCGGCGCGAAGGCGAGCGATGCTTCGGGCGCGAACGGCAGGCCGGCAATCGCTACATCGGCCTTGCCCGAGCGCACCGCCTCTTGCGCCGCGCGCGGCTCGGCGAGCACGAACGTGACCGGCAGTCCGGCGCGGCGTCCGAGGTCGTTGGCGAGCGCGGCGGAGAAGGGATCGGGCGATCGCAACGTCCGGTCGACGTGGCCGACGGTCAGCGTTGGCTGAGGCCGCGGCGGCACGGCCACGATCAGCGTGCCTCGCGCGGATGCCGCGGCGAAAGCGCGATCGGTATCGAAGTAGGTTCGCAGGGTATCTTCCCGCGACAGCGCGGCTAAAACAGCGAGCGCGGCAAATCTGGCCGGCAGCCAGCGAAGCCACCCGGCGCCTGCATCGGAAAGGCCGACTCTAGCCATTCTGTGCCAGGCCCACTCGCCACCTGAGCAGCCGCCGCTCGAGCAGCGACAGGCTCTGGTTGATCGCGAGCCCGAAGAGCGCGAGCAGCACGATGCCGGCGTACATGTCGGGAATCTGGAACGTCTCCTGCGAGTTCAGCGTGTAAAAGCCGAGCCCCGAGCGCGCGCCGATCATCTCGGCCGCGACGAGCGCCGTGATGCTGTACGCGCCCGCGATCCGGATGCCCGTCAGGATTTCGGGCAACGCGGCAGGCAGCACGACCTTCGCAAAGATGAACCCTTGCGACGCACCCATCGACCGCGCGCCGTCGATGAAGATGCGCTCGACCTGCTTCACGCCCGAGATCGTATTGAGCAGCACCGGCCAGAACGCGGCCCACACGATGATCGCGATCTTCGACGATTCGCCGATCCCGAGGAACAGCATGAAGACCGGAAACAGCGCGAACGCGGAAACCTGGCGCAGCAACTGATAGAGCGGATCGGCGATGCGCTCGGCGCGGCGAAACCATCCGAGCGTGAAGCCGCAGACGACGCCGCCTGCGACTGCGAGCAACAGTCCGCTGATCGAGCGGATCGCGCTGGCGCTCAGGTGCTTCCAGACTTCGCCGCCATCGAAGAGCCGGGCGATCGCGACGAACACGGCCGACGGCGGGCTGAGATACGCTGCACTCACCATTCCGAGCCTCGGCAGCAGTTCCCACAGCAGGAGAAAGCCGACGAGCGCGATGCTTCGATCGAACGTGGCCCAGAGTCGGGCGCGTCGTTCGACGGATGGCGCGGCGGCTTTGCGACGTTCAGCAGCGATCGGAATCTCGCGCGCCCTGACGATCTGATCAGACATGGGGCGCTCCGGCGTAGATGTCGTCAGGCGTCTCGACAGAAGCCGCGACGCTCCGCAACGCGCCGATCTCCGCGCTCAGGCTGTTCCAGGCGCGCTGGCTGAGCGCGATGAACGCGGCCGAATGACGAATCGCCGGCCCACGCGGACGCGGCAGATCGACGTCGATGATCTCCTTCACACGTCCCGGCCCACGTCCCATGACGGCCACCCGGTCCGACAGAAAAATCGCTTCATCGATACTGTGCGTGACGAACACGACCGTCTTCGCGCTCTGCTCCCAGATGCCGAGCAGTTCCTGTTGCAGCGACTCGCGCGTTTGCGCATCGAGGGCGCCGAACGGCTCGTCCATCAGCAGGACCTCGGGACCATAAGCAAGCGCCCTCGCGATCGCCACGCGCTGGCGCATGCCGCCAGAAAGCTGATGCGGATAGTGATCGGCGAAATCGATCAGGCCGACGAGTTGCAGATACCGCTCCGCCTCCGCTCTGCGTTGCGCGCGGCTCACGCCGCGAATCTCAAGCCCGGTCTCGACGTTCTTCCTCACCGTGCGCCATGGAAAGAGCGCATAACCCTGAAACACGACGCCGAGCTTGTCGCGCACGGCGACGACCGGCTGCCCGTCGATGCGGATATCGCCCGACGTGTGCGGCACGAGCCCGGCGAGGATGTTGAGAAACGTCGATTTGCCGCAGCCGCTAGGCCCCAGCAGCGAAAGAAACTCGCCCTCGCGCACGGCGAGATCGAAGCCCTTCAGCACGGTCTGGCTCGCATAGGCGAGCGAGAGATCGCGCGCGACGATCTTGTCGCGATGACGCGCCGTCTCGCTCATGAGCGGCTCCCGGCGGCGCGCAGCGTTGCATTTGCTTGTGACTGCTTGCCGGCGAGCGCGTTGAATTCGTTCGTATAGACGTCCTTCACCGCGACCTTGCCCTTGGGGATTTTCCCGGCCTGTTCGAGGATGTCGATGTAGTACTGAATCGGCGGCTCGGTGACGACGAGGTCCTTTACATACGCATAGCGCTCGACGAGATTCACGTCGATGCCGAGCCGTTCGGCCGTAAGCTCGCGCGCTTCTTCGGGGTGCTCGTTGACCCAGTTGCCGGCCTTCGCGATCGCGCTCACGAAATCCTTCACCGCCTGCGGATGCGCGCGCGCGAATGCGCCGTTCACGCTATACGGCGCCATGCCGCCGAGACCGCCGTCTTCGTCCCAGTCGCTCCACAGCTTGTGAAGCTGCGCATCGTGCTCGGCGGCACCGGAGAACGGTGGATGAATGATCGCGATATCGACGTTTTTCGTGACGAGCGCCTGCTGCGATTGATTGTCGGGCACGACGAGCCAGTTCACCTTCGACACGTCCACGCCATGTTGCGACAGATACTTCTTCGTCACGAACTCCGCGCATGCGCCGAAGCTGTTGAACGCGACCGTCTTGCCTTCGAAGTCTTTCGGCTCGCGAATGCCCGAGTCCTTGCGCGCGAAATATTTCATGTGCGGCGCGTCGGGCAGCGTTTCGCCGCCGGCGGACACGACCTTGATGTCCGCGCCGCTCGCGATCGCCGAGATGACGAGCGGCACCATGCGCGTGCCGAAATCGATCTCGCCGGTCCCGACGAGCGGAATGATCTGCGGCGCCGAGACCTTGCCGACGTACTTCGGACGGGTGCTCGTGTTCTCGAAATAGCCGAGCTTGTCGGCGAGGTAGACGAGGTCGAACGCCGGGTTGTCGGGATACTTGAAGTATGTGATTTCCTGACGAGCCGACGCCGCATTCGCCGATGCCTGCGTCGCACCGTCCTGGGGCTTGCAGGCGGCGAGCATGAGCACTGAGGCCGCCACGCACGCCGCGACGAGGGAACCTTTGAGTCCGTGTGAACGGAACGACAAGTAAGAGGCCGTCATTGGATTGAACCTGAAGAATGGAAGCGAGGAATCGGGCGCGAGGTATTCAGCGCGTTACCGGAAATTCTCGCTTCAGGCAAACGACAGTCCAACCAATAAAACGTGCTTAGGTTAGCTCGTGTTCACGGATGCAGCCTTACTCACGCTTCGCTGTCAGGCCAGGTGCTCCTCGTCAGAACGATTCCCTGTAGGGGCGCAGGTCGGCTTCCTGCGTCCAGGCGCTTCGATGCTGCATATGAAGTTGCCAATAGGTCTCGGCGATGGCGTCGGGCAACAGCAGGCCGTCGGCGCCTGCCTGTTCGACGCGCTGCGGCGCGCCCTGACGCAGCCGTTCGCCATCGATCCCGCCGTCGATTACGACGTGCGCGACGTGGATGCCGCGCGGCCCGAACTCGCGCGCGAAGCTCTGCGACAGCGAGCGCAGCGCGGCCTTGGCGGCTGCGAATGCGGCAAACGGCGGCCTTCCGCGCAGCGCGGCGGTGGCGCCGGTGAAGAGCAGAGTGCCGAGACCGTGCGATGCCTCTGCGTCGCGACCGTTGTCGAGCAGCGCGCGCAAAGCGGCCTGACCGAATACGAAGCCGCCGATCACGTTGACGCGCAGCGCGTCTTCGAACTGCACGGCGGTGAGGTCGAGCGACGGCGCGCGGATGCCGCTCGCCGCGTTGAAGACCGCCGCATGCAGCGCACCGATTTCGCTCACGCGCGCGGCAATGCGTTTGATCGATGTCTCATCCGCCACGTCGCCGGGGAATGCGTAGGCATCGCCACCGGCGGCACGGATTTCATCGGCGAGGGCTTCGACGCGCGATGCGGTGCGCCCCGTCAGCGCGACGGCGAAGCCTTCCTTGGCGAAGCGGCGTGCGACGGCGGCACCGAGCCCGGCCGATGCACCGACACCGGCGATCCACGCGACGGGTTTTGATGAGACGGAGGGTAGGTTCATGCAGTAAACCTATACCGGACACGCACCACTTTGAAACAATCAAAAGCAATAAGCATTTTCGGCTGGGCGTATGGAAGGCGCTTTCCGAGCCCTATGCTCAGGCCAATATCGAAATGACCTATCCATCGTTCAGTTCGTTTTATTGGAGGCCTATGCTTGGGAGAGGGATCATCCCAGCGTAGGGAGAGACGAATGAAAATGCTCACTCGACTTGACATGGCAGCGCGGCTTGCCAAGGCATGGCGCCGACCGCCGAAGCCTCAACGCACCGAAGCGGCGCATCACGATTCGGAGAACCTGGAACGGCTCGCGGTCTGCGCGTGCAGCGGGTATTTCCACGGCGGCGATGTCGCCGCACCGTTTGTGTTCGTCTCCGAGATCCGGTTGAGGGATTAGGCGCGCGCTGGCTGAAGTTCGACGACGGCCAGTCTAGCCGCCGTATCGCCGATCACGCGGCTTCGATGCCCGCGCCCGGTCGTATCTTCGAGAAGGAGGACGTCGCCGGTGCGGACCGGCTGACATTCGCCGTCCGATGCCTCGAACTCCATCTCTCCCTGAAGAACAAATATCCACATGCGAAGCGGCGACGGATGCAACTCGCCGATCCATCCCGCAGGCAACAGCAGGAAGCCGCTACGTAAAGCCGGTACAAAACTTGAAACGCCGAAGGCTGGCGCGGGAGGCGCGAAATCGCGCGTGAACGTCTCGATGACTGCCGGTTCGAAATGCGATTCGCCGCCGCCATCATCGGCGTAGAGCCGCATATAGTTCAGTGCAGACGACATTGCGTGCCTCCCTCGGCCTCGTTACCAGCACACTATCCCTCGCACGATTGTGCGCTCAAAACGCATTCTGATTTTCCGTCCGGCCGCATTATGATTGCGCACTCGCATAGTAATTTAGCGCTACGGGTTGCAGTGCACAAACGCGAAAACGCGTGCTTAGATCAGGCCCGAATCGTGCGCCGCTCCGCTCGCGTGCCCGAATGCAAGCGTGCCTCGGGCCAATCGTCATCGGGTTTTGCCTCATCGTAAGGCAACGGTTCAAGCGCGATGATCGAAGGCGGCTTGTTTCTGTTCCATGGCATGGCGATTCTGGAACTGCCCGTCGAGCAGCCAGTTCGATCAACCCGTAACGAGCACTGGAGTTATCAAAAGAAATACGGTATCGAAGAAGACGCGGAGCGCCCTTCGTGGGCAATCCATCGCAGTCAGTGTGTCGGAGAGGTGGCCCGAGAAGCTGTCCCAACGCTCGAGAATCAGGAGACAACATGGAAACGAATTCGCTGTCGAAAGGCGGCCCCGTCGATCCCGACGACAACCATCACCGCAAGCAGACCAAGAAAGCTACGGCGAGCGGCTGGATCGGCTCGGCGCTCGAGTATTACGACTTCTTCATCTACGCGCAGGCTGCCGCGCTGATCTTCCCACAGTTGTTCTTCCCGTCCGGTAATCCGAAGGTGGCGATCGTCGCGTCGCTCGCGACTTATGGTGTCGGCTACGTGGCGCGTCCGATCGGCGCGTTCTTCCTCGGCCACTGGGGCGATACGCACGGCCGTAAAACCGTGCTGCTGGTCTGCATGTTCCTGATGGGCGGATCGACGATGGCGGTCGGTCTCCTGCCGACGTATCACCAGGTCGGCATGCTTGCCCCGACGCTGCTCGTGATCCTGCGCCTGGCACAGGGCTTCGCGGTCGCCGGCGAAATCTCCGGCGCCAGTTCGATGATTCTCGAACACGCGCCTTTCGGCCGACGCGGCTATTACGCGAGCTTCACGCTGCAGGGCGTGCAGGCCGGCCAGATCCTGGCCGCTGCGATCTTCCTGCCGCTCGCGTACTTCATGCCGGAAGAGGCGTTCAATTCCTGGGGCTGGCGCATTCCGTTCCTGCTGTCCGCCGGCGTGCTGTTCGCGGGCTACATCATCCGCCGCGAAGTCGACGAAACCCCGGCGTTCGCCAACGAAGCCGATGCGGCCGCGCTGCCGAAGTCGCCGATCAAGGAAGCTTTCGTCTACTGCTGGAAGGACATGATCCGCGTCGTCTGCATGGCGCTGATGAACGTGATCCCGGTCGTCGCGACGATCTTCGGTGCCGCCTATGCGGTGCAGGCGGCCTATGGCGTCGGCTTTCCGAAGAGCGTCTACCTTTGGATTCCGGTCGTCGGGAATATCGTCGCCGTGCTGGTGATTCCGTATGTCGGCGATCTGTCGGACCGGATTGGCCGCAAGATTCCGGTCGCGGTCGGGGCGGTCGCTTCTGGCGTGCTGTCGTTCGGCTACCTGTACGCGATCAGCATCCATAGCGTGCCGCTGGCGTTCCTCATGTCGATCCTGATGTGGGGCGTGGTCTATCAGGGTTACAACGCGATCTTCCCGAGCTTCTACCCGGAACTGTTCCCGACCCGCGCCCGCGTCTCGGCGATGGCGATCTCCCAGAACGTCGGCACGCTGATCACAGCGTTGCTGCCAGCGGTCTTCGCGACGGTCGCGCCTCCAGGGTCGAACAACATCCCGATGACGGTGGGCACGATCACTCTGGCTGTCACAATCATCGCGGCGCTGGCGGCGTGGAGTGCGCGGGAGACGTATCGCATCCCGATGAGCCAGCTCGGCGAACCCGATGCCCGTCCGATGGACAAGGCCGAGTACGACCGCCTGCGCGCGCAGACCGTCGCCGACGAGAAGCTGGTGAAGGCGTCCGCGTAAGGTACGCATGAGACGGCCGCGCCACGGGGCGCGGCCGGTTCCTCTCCGTTCAAATCATTCCTGAACCCGGCGACAGCGCGGCGCATTAAAATGCGCCCGCCGCCTTCTCCGCCGCGGCTTTGCGCCCCGAGTCAATCAACAGCCCCATCCGTTCAACCGAAGGAACAATCATGAAAAAGATCGTGATGCTTCATGGCATCAACCACAACATGTTCGGCAAGCGCGACCCGAAGCAGTACGGCACGGTCACGCTCGACGAAATCGATGCCAAGCTGCAGGCGCTCGGCAAGGAACTGGGCGTGGAAGTGGAGAGCTATCAGACGAACAGCGAAGGCGACATGTGCGACCGTATCCACAAGGCCTACGCTGACAACGCTGCCGCTGTGCTGATCAACGCGGGCGCGTGGACGCACTACAGCTACGGCATCCGCGATGCGCTCGCGATTCTGACGGTGCCGATCGTGGAGATCCATATGTCCAACATCCACGCGCGCGAGGAGTTTCGCCACAAGTCGGTGTTCGCCGAGATCGTGAAAGGACAGATTTGCGGATTTGGCGTGGAAAGTTATCTGCTCGGCCTGCGGGCCGCGCTTTCCGCGATGTGATGTGAAGTGACTTGAAGATTGAAGATTTGAAGCAGACCGCCGCGTCGCTCGACGCGGCTTTTTTAATCAGCCGGACTCAATCCAGGCTGAGCGTGCGGCCCCGGCCGAGCGCGAAGGCTTCGCGGTCATCCGCATCGGCGCGGCGCTCGAAACCCGGATCGCGCACTTGAGCGCCACGGACGAACAATACGACGCAAAACGCGACCATCATCCAGATTCCCAGAACGATCATCCAGTTCATTGCTTTTCCCCGAAACGTGGCAAGTGCGCTTTTCGATGCGCGAGTGAAAGGTGTTGCGGTCGATCAGTGACGCACGGGCGCCGAGGGCAGCGCGAGCAGCCGCTCGATCAGCTTGTGCGCCAGTGCGCGTTGTTCCTTGAGTGCCAGCTCGTCTTCGCGGGCGCTGGCGGCGCTGCCCGTCGCGGTCCAGCCGAGCTTGCCGGCAAGACGCATGATGTTGGCCGACGCCTTGTCGAGCGCGAGCATGAGATCAGCTTCGGTGGCGGGGAGATCGAGAATGGACACCGACTTCAGGGCGGTTGCGCTGCGCGGTTCGATCTCGGCGATGTATTCGATGCTGTGCGACATGTCGGCGTCCTCTTGAGTGGATGAGTCAAGTGTGGGGTCTCGGCCTCGAATCCAATCGTTGGAACAGCGCGGGTTTTTCGCCTCAATTCATCGTTGATCGTGTCGCCGTCTTTCCAGGGAAAGAAGCGGTCAGACTTCGAGCGGCATCGCGCTCGTGCCTTTCAGTTCGTCGAGACAGACGATCGACTGGACGCGGCTCACGCCGGGGATTTGCATGAGCGTGTCGAGCAGGAATTCGGACAGCGCTCTCAGATCGCGCGCGACCACTTTCAGCACGTAATCGATATCGCCGGTGACGGAAAAACACTCCTGGATCTGCGCGAGCTTCGCGACGAACTCCTTGAACTTCATCAGGTCACGGATATGCCCGCGCTCCATCGTCACCTGGATGAACGCGACGACGCCGAAACCGAGGCTCTCGGCGTCCAGCCGCGTCTCATAGCGGCGGATCACGCCGATTTCCTCCAGCCTCCGATGACGCCGCAAGGTCTGCGCGGGCGAAAGCTTGATCGCCTGCGCGAGTTCGAGGTTCGACATCCGGCCGTTTTCCTGCAGCGCGCCGAGCAGACGCATGTCGATACGGTCGAGCGTCACGTTATGCACTTTTATTTCCTTTTAGCGGGGAAGATGGCGTTTTCGGTGCATCAGTCAGGGTTTGCCAGCGTGCCTTATGAAATCCTATTTTGCCATCTCAAATATACACTGGGTGCCGCTGCACGAGAGGCGCATAAGCTAAAATCGCCCGCTGCGGAAGCACGCGGCGACATAAGCGGCAAACGTTGACTCGGAAATTTAATTGCGCGCAGGCCAATAGCGACGCAACCGGTATGCGAAACCCGGCGCCACGAACGCCGGGCGGCGCGCGGCGCGAAATCCACCCGAATTCGTGCCCGCACAAAATCGAAAAACGGAGACAAGTACAGATGGTTTCAGGCAAAGAAGGCTACGGAGGCAACGCTGGCGGCGAAGAGCTCAAGCGCGGGCTCAAGAACCGTCATATCCAGTTGATCGCGCTCGGCGGCGCGATCGGCACAGGGCTTTTCCTCGGCATCGCGCAGACGATCAAGATGGCGGGCCCCTCGGTGCTGCTCGGCTACGCAATCGCGGGCGCCATCGCGTTCCTGATCATGCGGCAACTGGGCGAGATGGTCGTCGACGAACCCGTCGCCGGCTCGTTCAGCCACTTCGCCAACAAGTATTGCGGGCACTTCGCCGGCTTCATGTCGGGCTGGAACTACTGGGTGCTGTACATCCTCGTGAGCATGGCGGAGCTGTCGGCGGTGGGGATCTACGTCCAGTACTGGTGGCCCGGCGTGCCGACGTGGGTCTCCGCGCTCGTGTTCTTCGGGCTCATCAACGCGATCAACCTGACGAGCGTCAAGTCCTTCGGCGAGATGGAATTCTGGTTTGCGATCGTCAAGGTGCTGGCGATCGTCGGCATGATCGGGTTCGGCGGCTATCTGCTGTTTTCCGGCACGGCCGGCCCCGAAGCCAGCGTCACGAACCTGTGGCAACGCGGCGGGTTCTTCCCGAACGGCATGAGCGGCCTCGTCATGGCGATGGCCGTGATCATGTTCTCGTTCGGCGGGCTGGAACTCGTCGGCATCACGGCGGCCGAAGCCGACGATCCCTCGAAAAGCATCCCCCGCGCGACCAACCAGGTGATCTACCGGATCCTGATTTTCTACGTGGGCGCGCTTGGCGTGCTGCTGTCGCTTTATCCGTGGGAAAAGGTTGCGACCGGCGGCAGCCCGTTCGTGCTGATTTTCCACGCGATGAACAGCAACGTCGTCGCGCACGTGCTGAACGCCGTCGTGCTGACGGCTGCACTTTCCGTGTACAACAGCGGTGTCTATTGCAACAGCCGCATGCTCTACGGCCTCGCCAAGCAAGGCAACGCGCCGCGCGCGCTGCTGAAGGTCAACCGGCGCGGTATTCCGCTCGCGGCGCTCGGCGTCTCGGCGTTCGCGACCGGCGCCTGCGTGCTGATCAACTACTTCATGCCGGGCAAGGCGTTCGAACTGCTGATGGGGCTCGTGGTATCGGCGCTCATCATCAACTGGGCGATGATCAGCATCATTCACCTGAAGTTTCGCAGCGACAAGCGCAAGGCCGGCCAGACGACCACGTTCCGCAGCCTCGGCTATCCGTTCACGAACTACCTGTGTCTCGCATTCCTGGCGGGCATTCTGGTCATCATGTACATCACGCCGGGCCTGCAGCTTTCCGTGTATCTGATTCCGGTGTGGCTGCTGGTGCTCGCGATCAGCTACCGCTTTCGTTCGCGCGATGGTGCTGTTTCGAGCGCGACGGCCGTCACGGCGCGCAAACCTTCCGTGGCCGATAATCGATGATTGAGCCGGGCGCCATGTCTGGCGCCTTTCCCGGCGGCCGTCGGTACGACGTCCGCTTTCCCGCTCCGACCGACAAGCAAACATCATGTTCGAACATATCGATGCATATCCCGGCGACCCGATCCTCAGCCTGAACGAAGATTTCCAGAAGGACCCGCGCAGCAACAAGGTCAATCTGAGCATCGGCATCTATTTCGATGACGAGGGGCGTCTGCCCGTGATGCGCGCCGTCCACGAAGCCGAGGCGGCGATCCTGAACGAGCCGGGCCCGAAACCCTATCTGCCGATGGCCGGTTTCGCGCATTATCGCGACGCCGTGCAGGCGCTCGTGTTCGGCGAGAACCCGGCGCGCGCGGACGGCCGCATCGCGACGGTGCAGACGCTCGGCGGCTCGGGCGCGCTGAAAGTCGGTGCTGACTTCATCAAGCGCTATTTCCCGAAATCGCAAGTGTGGGTCAGCGATCCGACGTGGGAAAACCATCGCTTCATCTTCGAGCGCGCGGGTTTCGAGGTGAATACGTACCCGTACTACGACGAAGCGACCGGTGGCCTGAAGTTCGACGCGATGCTCGCCGCGATCGACGCGCTGCCCGCAAAAAGCATCGTCCTGTTGCACGCGTGCTGCCACAACCCGACGGGTGTCGATCTCGACCGCGCGCAGTGGGAGCGGCTGATCGGCGTGCTTCAGGCGCGCGACTTGCTGCCCTTCGTGGACATGGCGTACCAGGGTTTCGGCGCCGGCCTCGACGACGATGCCTTCGCCGTGCGCGAACTGGCGCGGCGCGGTGTGACGGCGCTCGTCGCGAATTCGTTCTCGAAGAACTTTTCGCTCTACGGCGAACGCTGCGGCGGCCTGCACGTGATTTGCGAGGATGCGGACGCGGCAGGTCGCGTGCTCGGCCAGTTGACCGGCTCGGTGCGCTCGAACTACAGCAATCCGCCGACGCACGGCGCGAAGATCGTCACGCGTGTGCTGACTACGCCGGCGCTTGAGGCATCGTGGAAAAGCGAGCTTGCGGCGATGTGCCAGCGCATCGCTCGGATGCGTGTCGCGATCCACGACGGCCTGCGCGACCACGTGCGCGGCGAGGCGCTGTCGCGTTATGTGAAGCAGCGTGGCATGTTCACGTACACCGGGCTCTCGGCGGCGCAGGTTGACAGGCTGCGCGAGGAGTTCGGGGTGTACATCCTGCGCTCGGGGCGGATGTGCGTCGCGGGGCTGAACGAGACGAACGTCGGGCCGGTGGTGGAGGCGTTCGGCAAGGTGCTCGCCGCCAGCAAGTAACAGGGTGTCATCCGGCGCCCGCAAGGAGACGTCGATGAACAGAATCCTGATGCTTTGCCTGATCGGCGCGTGCTGCGCGTCGGCGGCGGCTCACGCGGAACTCAACGACCGCACGAAGAAGCTGCTTCAGACGCAGGCGCTGACGAAGCAGTCGGAGCAAAAAAAGCCGAAAGCCGCCGACGACGACCAGACTGTCATGCGCGGCGGCTCGACTTTATCGACGACGCCCTCGCCCTCGCCCTCGCCCTCGCCGGGGCGCGCCGCCGCTGGTGGAAATGTTCCGGCTGCGAAGCCTTAGCGGTTCACAGGCTCGGACACGACAACACTTGCTGCTTCGGCATCATCCCCGGGCCTTCCAGAACGGGCGATCCACGCGGCGGCGTCGCGATGAGCCGGACGCTGTCGGTTCCAGCATTCGCCAGCACGTAATTCTCAGGGCTGCCGTCCGGCTGCCAGTAGATGCGAAACACCGCGTCGTCGCGATAGACGTGCAGCATGCCGCGCACCCGCTTGCCCGCGCTGACCAGATCGACCGCTTCCCCTTCGTTCAACGAAAACGCGCCGCTCCCGGCGTCGGCGCCTTCGAGCGTGCCGCACGCCGTGTCGTCGGCCGAGGCGGCGGTCGCGGCCGTCGCAAGAAGAATGCTTAGCGATAACGCTGCAAATCTGCGTGTCATGACCTTCGTCCGATGATCGACCCGGCGCTCATCTTAACCGTGTCGCGCGGCATCCTCGGCAGGGCGGCGATGCATGTGCTAACTTGAAACGGTCGCATGCGGAATATTGCGGAGGCTGAAATGTCTGTCATCGCGCAGGACGAAAAAGCGGATTTCCTGGTCATCCTGAGTAGACACCAGCTGAACGAAGACGATTTCATGCTGGAGGAAACGGTCAACATGGACATCGTCGACGATGTCTATCCGTTGCAGGGGCACCTCACGATCGTGCGCAAGTCGACGCTGAAGCAAAAGGCGTATCGAACGGGACACGGCACGAAATGGACGTCGGAGTTCGAGAAAGATCTTAATAAAGGTGCATTTGGCTAGGGATATGGGTAGCGGATTCGGAACGGGGTCGTGCGGGCCCTGGGCGAATGTGCCGCGCCACACGACGGGAAATTGACGGACTTTCTGGCCCGGTGCATTCTTCACTGACTCGTACCAGACAAAGCGGAGTTGTCGATGGCCTCCTGTGAATTCGCGTCCTTCCGGGCACAGCTTGCGATGTTCCTGCGCGACCTGCCAGCCGGCACGACCGCCGATTTGACCGACGTGGCTGTCGCCTACTGGAACGGCAAGTGTCTCGTGGGGGCCTATTTGCGAGACGGCGGCCGCATCGACGAGGAATTCGATTTCGACGAAAACGCCTGGGGGAACTGGCAGGATGAATTCATTCACTGGCTGAGTGCGCCCAGGTTTTCGGAACGGTGGGATTTGAAGCAGGGGCTCGACAACGCGCGGCCGCCGGCGCACGGGCGGGGGGATGCCTACAGCGTTTGATGTAATGCGCTTGCTTGGGCTCCTTTGAATCGTATCGGTCTATTGGCGTTACCGTCCCTGGGACAAGCAATACTCGCGTTCCCGACCCGTTGGAAAGGCAAACCAATGTCTGGTTTTGCCTTACCGCGAATTTTTCAATTCACTTCCTTCCATCTCCGCCCCGGCGCATCCGCGCCCAATCGCTTGCGTCGCCCCAGAAAGCAAGCACCGCTTGAAACGGTAGAGACCGCTTCGCCTAGGCGTCAGTGAACCCCCTTTGGTATGGGGATTGCTGTCCGCACCCCAGCAAACACATCGAACCTCGGTCAACGTCGGCCGTGTTCCGTCATTCATCGCCCAGAGGGTGCCGCATGTCCGCCACCGCACGACTTCATCCGCTCACGACAGTCACGGCCGCCATCTTCATCGTCATCGGCGCGTTGCTCGCGATCGGCGGCGTCGGGCTCGTCATGCTCGGCGGCTCCTGGTATTACCTCATCGCCGGCATTGGCGTGCTGGTGACCGGGCTGCTGCTCCTGATCCGGCGCCGCTCCGCGCTGCTGCTCTTCGCGCTGGTGCTGTTCGCATCGACGATATGGGCCGTCGCCGAGGCACGCTTCGATTTCTGGCAGTTGCTCCCGCGCCTCGGCGTGTGGGTCGTCCTCGCGCTCTGGCTTCTGATTCCCGTCGTGCATCGCGGCGCGCTGTTCGGGCCGCCCGCGACGCCCCGCGCCGCGCGCACGCCGCTCGCCGCCGCGACCGTGCTCGCGGTGCTGCTCGGCATCGTGACGAGCTTTTACGATCCGCATGACCGGCCCGGCCGCATCGACCTGAGCGCGGCCTCCGGCGCGCTGCCCGACGATCTGCGCGCCCCTGCCGACTGGACCGACTACGGCGGCTCGCCTCACGGTCAGCGCTACTCGCCGCTCACGCAGATCACGCCCGAGAACGCGGGCAACCTGAAAGTGGCGTGGGAATTCCGCACCGGCGACATGCCCGGCCCCGACGATCCCATCGAAACCACCGACGAAAACACGCCGATCAAGGTCAGCGACACGATTTTCGTCTGCACGCCGCACAGCCGCGTGATTGCGCTCGATGCCGCGACCGGCAAGGAACGCTGGCGCTTCGATCCGCAGATCAAGAGCCCCGTCGGGTTCAAGCACTGGGAGCACATGACGTGTCGCGGAGTGTCGTACTGGGATGCGTCATTGCATCCGGCGGTGTCGGCGGCATCGGCGGCGAGTGACCGTGCCGCAGCAGTTTCGAACGATGCGACCGTGGCGGGCGTTACCGCGCCAGTCAGTGGCGCGGCCTCCGCAAGCGGTGCCGCGCCTTCGACCGATGCAATCACGGCCAGCATCACCACGCCTCCGAGTGGCGCGGCCTCCTCCAGCGGCGCGGCGCCTTCGACCGAGCCCGCCAGCCTCACGAGCGGTGCACCATCGGCAAGCCCTCACGCGCCGTCGGCAGACACGGCCGCGCTTGCGAGCAATGCTGCATCGGCGATCTCCCCCGGCGCCCCGGCAGCCCAAGTCGCCACCGCCGCCACACCCCCCACGCCAGCCGACTGCCCGAAACGCATCTTCCTGCCCACCGCCGACGCCCGCCTGATCGCCCTCGACGCCGACACCGGCAAACCTTGCTCCGGCTTCGGCAAGAATGGCGAAATCGACTTGCGCGCGAACATCGGCCCGTTCACTCCCGGCGGCTACTACTCGACCTCGCCGCCCGCCGTCACGCGCGGACTCGTGATCCTGAGCGGCCACGTCTCCGACAACGAATCGTCGAACGAGCCTTCGGGCGTCGTGCGCGCGTTCGACGTCCGCGACGGCCACCTCGTCTGGAACTGGGACGCGGGCAATCCCGGCGCGACCGAGCCGATCGCCGCCGACAAAACCTACTTGCGCAACTCGCCGAACATGTGGTCGGTATTCAGCGTCGACGAGAAGCGCGGCCTCATCTATCTGCCGATGGGCAACCAGACGCCCGACCAGTGGGGCGGCCTGCGCACGAAGGAAGCGGAGCGCTTCAGCGCGGGCGTCGTGGCGCTCGATGTCGCGACCGGCAAGCTGCGCTGGAACTATCAGTTCACGCACCACGACCTATGGGACATGGACGTCGGCGGCCAGCCGACGCTCGTCGACCTGCCGACCGCGCAGGGCATGCAGCCGGCGCTGATCGCATCGACCAAGCAGGGCAGCATCTACGTGCTCAATCGCGAAACCGGCCAGCCGCTTGTGCCGATCACCGAGACGCCCGTGCCGCAAGGCGCAGCGCCGGGCGACCACACCTCGCCGACGCAGCCCGTCTCGGCGCTCAACTTCAATCCGCCGCAACTGCGCGAGCGCGACATGTGGGGCACCAATCCGTTCGATCAGTTGTGGTGCCGGATCGCGTTCCGGAAGCTGCGCTACGACGGGCCGCTGACGCCGCCGTCGCTGCAGGGATCGCTTGTCTATCCAGGCAATTTCGGCGTGTTCGACTGGGGCGGCATCTCCGTGGATCCGGTGCATCAGGTGTTGATCGCCAACCCGGACTACATGGCGTTCACGTCCAAGCTGATTCCGCGCGAGCAGATTCCGTCGGAGGACGGCGGCAACAAGGGCAGCGAGACGAGCGGGATCAAGAAGGCGAGCGGCACGCCGTTCGGGTTCGAACTGAGCGCGTTTTTGTCGCCGCTCGGGATTCCGTGCCAGGCGCCGCCGTGGGGCTATGTCGCGGGCGTTGACCTGAAAAGCGGCAAGATCGCGTGGCAGCACAAGAACGGCACGATCCGCGATAGCGCGCCACTGCCGATTCCGATGCCGCTCGGCGTGCCGAGCCTGGGCGGCACGATCGTGACGGCGGGCGGCGTCGCGTTCCTGTCAGGGACGCTCGACTACTACGTGCGCGCCTACGATGTGCGCGACGGCAAGAAGCTCTGGCAGGCGCGCCTGCCGGCAGGCGGGCAGGCCACACCGATGAGCTACAACGATGCGCGCGGCAAGCAATACCTGGTGGTCGTCGCGGGCGGGCACGGGTCGCTCGGGACGAAGGCGGGGGATTATGTGATCGCTTACGCGTTGCCGTGAGGACGCGCGCTCTGGATGGGGCGCGCGCCGGTTATTTGATATCCGGATGCCGCACGTTCCATTGCCGGATCGCGCGGTTTTCGCGCTCGAAGCCGAGAATGCTGATCGTCGCCGTATCGAGCAGCAGATGCGCGCCGAGCGCCGCCGAATCACCGATCCAGCAGCCCGCGAACACGCGCAGGAAGTGTGCGTGAGAAAAAAGCGCGATCCGTCCCGGCGATGCCGCTAAACGCTGCACCAACGCCCGCGCCCGCCCTTCGATCTCGCCGATGCTCTCGCCTTCGGGAATCGGCGACTCCCACACCGACCAGCCCGGCGCACTCTCGCGGATTTCAGGCGTCGTGCGGCCTTCGTAGATGCCGTAGTCCCATTCGCGCAACTCGCGCTCGACTTCCGCGTGATCGCCCAGGCCGGCGAGCCGGCACGTTTCGATCGCCCGCGACATCGGGCTCGTCAGCACGAGGTCGAAATGTTCCTGCGCGAGGATCGGCGCGAGCATTTGCGCCTGCGCCCGGCCGTGCTCGGTGAGCGGGATGTCGGTGCGGCCGGTGTGCTGGCGCGACAGGCTCCATTCGGTCTCGCCATGGCGGATCAGCCAGATCTCGGCCTGGCTAGTGGAGTCTTCGGAGGCGTTGGCGTTCATCGGCGGGTCTCGCTGAGGTGTGAGGGGTTTCGACTCGACGATTCTACGACTGCATTCGAAGCGGCGCCGGTACGAGGTTTGCTCATCGTTGGGCATCGTCGTCAAGCGCAGGCATCGCCGCACCCTATCCGGCAAATGCCTTGCGCGCGCGTGGGATCGGAGCACGCAGCAATCCGCCGCGTTCTCCGTGGAATCCGCCAAAAAAACGCCCGAAACCGATCATGTCCGGCCGATACCGACGTAGCGGACGATAATCCGGATGAACGCTTTCGCGTGTCGGAAGGGGAAATGCTCATGAGCCGCTTGCCTTGCTTGGGCCGATTTTGGGTTTGTTTCTCCGCGCTGTTGCTTGCAATCGCACTCGCCGGTTGCAGTGGCGGCAGCAGTTCGACGCCAGTATCGACGACGACCGGTGGCTCCAGTCCGGCAAGCGGTTCGGGCGCGGCATCGGAGGCTAGTCCGGCTTCGGGCGGCGGGACGGGGGCCGGCAGCGGCACAGGCACTGGCTCGGGAAGCGGCACAAGCGGTGGCACGAACGGTGGCACAAGCGGCGGCACGAACGGCGGCACGAACGGCGGTTCGGGCGGCACACCGGTCGTCAACGCAGCCGATGTCGCCACGTACCACAACGACATCGCCCGCACGGGCCAGCATCTGAACGAAACCGTACTGACGCCCGCGACGGTCAACGCCGCATCCTTCGGCAAGCTCGCGGTTTTCAGCGTCGATGGCCCCGTCGATGCCCAGCCGCTCTACCTCGCCGCCCTGAAAATCGCTAACGGCACGCACAACGTGCTCTACGTCGCCACCGAAAACGCGAGCGTCTACGCCCTCGACGCCGACACCGGCACGGTGCTCTGGCGCAAATCGACGCTCGGCCCAGGCGAAACGACCAGTGATGACCACGGCTGCCCGCAAATCACGCCGCAGATCGGCATCACGGCGACACCCGTCATCGACCGGTCGCGCGGGCCGAATGGCGCGATCTACGTCGTCGGGATGTCGAAGGACGGCGCGAACGCTTACCACCAGCGCATCCACGCGCTCGACCTCACGACCGGTGCGGAGCTTTTCGGCGGTCCGACGGAGATCACGGCGTCCTTTCCGGGCAACGGCGCGAACAGCGTGAACGGCCGCGTGATCTTCGATCCGGGCCAGTACGCCGAGCGCCAGTCGCTGCTGCTGCTGGGCGGCGTGATCTACACCGGCTGGACGTCGCATTGCGACATCCAGCCTTACACGGGCTGGGTGATCGCCTACAGCGCCGACACCCTCGCCCAGACGAGCGTGCTCAACCTCACGCCGAACGGCTCGGGCGGGGCGATCTGGATGAGCGGCGCGGGCATGGCGTCGGACGGGACGTCGATCTATTTCCTCGACGCCAACGGCACCTTCGATCCGACGCTCAACGCCGCCGAACATCCCGCGCTCGGCGACTACGGCAACGGCTTTTTGAAACTCGGCCCCTCGCCTTCGATGACGGTCACCGATTATTTTCAGGCGTCGAACACGATTGAGCAGTCGAACGCCGACGAGGATTTGGGTTCTGGCGGTGTGCTCGTTCTGCCCGATCTCACCGATGCAAACGGCGTGACCCGGCATCTCGCGCTCGGCGCGGGCAAGAACTCGATCATCTACGTGGTGAACCGCGATTCGATGGGCAAGTTCGATTCGAACGCCGACCATATCTATCAGGAGATTCGCGGGCAGATCACGGGTCCGGAATTCGGGATGCCGGCATATTTCAACGGGACGGTGTACATCGGCTCGATCGGCGATTCGCTGAAGGCGTTCAGCGTCGCGAACGCGCGGCTGTCGGCGGGGCCCGTCAGCCGCACGCCGAAGACATTCGGCTCGCCTGGAACTACGCCGAGCATCTCGGCGAATGGCAACGCGAACGGCGTCGTGTGGGCGGTGGAAAACGGGACGATCGCGGTGCTGCACGCCTACGACGCGACGAATCTCGCGACGGAGCTGTACAACAGCAATCAGTCGGGCGCGCGCGACCAGTTCGGGCAGGGCAACAAGTTCATCACGCCGACGATCGCGAACGGCAAGGTGTATGTCGGGACAAGGAACGGAGTGGGGGTGTTTGGGATGCTGCGATAGCGGAGGCGGGTTTTGGGGTGCGGCTGGGGCGTCATCCGGTCGCGCCGCAGGATATGCCCGCCGCGCTCGCAACGCCCTGCCGCTTTTCAGGTTTCCGAGGCGTTCAGCATGGCCTTTTTGCGACGCCGAATCGCTTCATCACATCACATCGACCACGATCTTCCCCCGCGCCGTCCCATCCGTGATCGCGTCGAACGCGAGGCCCGCCGACGCCAGCTCGAACCGCCGCGAATCCAGCCGCGGCACCAGTTGCCCCGCCTCCGCGAGCCGCGTCGCGACGCCCAGCATCTCGCCGAGATGCGCTCGCCCCTCGCCGCTCAACAGCGGATACAGCGTGAACACGCCCGAGTAAGTCGCCTCGCGAAACGACAGCGGCGCGAGCGCATGCGTGCCCCATCCGAGCGCGCTCACCACGTGCCCGAAATGTTTCACCGCCGCGAACGAAGCATCGAGCGTCGCGCCGCCGACCGTATCCACGACGACGTCGAACCCCGCCCCCGCATACTGCTCGACGGTCTGCGCACGGTAATCGATCGCCGCGACGCCCAGCCGCTCGACGATCTCGACATCCCGCGCGCTCACCGTCGCAGAGACCCCCGCGCCCAGCGAACGCGCCAGTTGCACGGCGACATTGCCGACACCGCCCGCGCCGCCCTGCACGAGCACGGTCTGCCCGGCCTGTACGCGGGCGCGATCGACGATTCCCGAATACGCGGTGACGAACGCGAGCGGCAGCGCGGCGGCCTCGCGCATCGAGAGATTCGAGGGTTTTCTCGCGAGCAGTGCGGCATCGACGGCCGCGTATTGCGCGAGCGATCCCTGAATCCCGCCGACGCCACCCGTCATGCCGTACACCTCGTCGCCGGGGCGGAACGCGGTGACGCCCGCGCCGACCGCTTCAACGACACCCGCCATGTCGATGCCGGGCACGAGCGGCAGCGGATGCCTGGCATGCGCGGCGCCACCGGCGCGGATCTTGGTATCGAGCGGATTGAGGCCGCTTGCCGCGATGCGCACGAGGACCTGCCCCGCGCCGGGTTCGGGCCTGGAAAGTTCGGTGAGTTCGAGCGGGCCGTTGTAGCGGTTGAGGACGAGGACTTGCATGGACATGATCGGTTCTCAAAAACGTTGCGATGCGTTCATAATCATCCATGCCATACCGCACGACAATCGACGAATTTGCACGACATCCAAACGAAAATGAATGACAGAGCACTCGAATGGAGCGACGTCCGCATCTTCCTCGCGATCGCGCGGGCGGGCACGCTCGGCGGGGCGGCGAAACTCGCCGGCCAGACGCAGCCGACGATGGGCCGGCGCCTGCGCGCGCTGGAAGAAGCCGTCGAACAGACGCTTTTCCAGCGCACGGCTGACGGCTTCATCCTGACCGACGAAGGCACTGCCGTCCTCGGCTACGCGGAGCGGATGGAGGAAGAAGCGCTCGGGTTTTCGCGCTCGCTCGCGGGCCGCGAGGAACAATTGACGGGCTTGCTGCGTGTTTCGTCGTCGGACTGGTTCGGCGTGCACGTGCTTACGCCGGTTTTTGCGCGGTTTCTGGCGCGTCAGCGCGGCGTCGCGATCGAGCTTGTCACCGATTCCCGGCGCTACAACCTCGCGCGGCGCGAGGCGGATCTCGTCTTTCGCATCACGCCGTTCGACGAGCCCGACGTCATCCAGCGCAAGCTCATGCACATGGATTACGCGCTCTACGGACACCTCGATCTCGTACCGCCGAGCGCGGGCAGCGGCGACGGCCACGCGCTCATCAGCATGGACAGTGCGTTCGGCACGCTGCCGGACGTCGCGTGGGTGAAGCGGATGCTGCCGCAGGCGCGTATCGCGTTCACGAGCAACAACCGCGAGGCGCAGGCGCGGATGTGCGCGGAGGGCATCGGCTTCGCGGTGCTGCCTTGCCCGCTCGGCGACGCGACGCCGGAACTGCGGCGTGTCGAACTGGCCGAAACGCCACCGGGGCGCGATGTCTTTTTAGGCTATCACCGCGATTTGCGGCGCCTCGCGCGGCTGCGCGCTTTGCTCGACGTGGTCATCGACGCGCTGGGCGGGGCGTGACTACTGCGACGTAACGCAGCAGCGACGGCGCGATCTGGATGAAGCGCCGCCGGGGGCGCGATGTCGTTCTCGGCAAACGCCGCGACCTGCGGTGCCTCGCGCGGTTGCGCGCTTTGCCCGACGTGACGGTCGATGCGCTCGGTGGCGCTCGACTGACCGCGGCGGCTGCCGAACGGACGAACATATCGCCCCGCGTGACCTATCGAGACGGCACCCAGGCAAACGACGCGCTCACCGATTCCCCTGGCGCCAGCACACAGCCGCCTTTTACGTCGCGCATGGCATCGAGATTGATCCAGTCGACGGTATTGCTCACCGGCTCGACGCACAACAGCGACGGCTCGCTCGACGGCGCGTACAACACCATGTGGTCGAACGGCGCCTCGGCGCGCAGTGTGACGGCGCGCGCCTCGTCCGGCCACGCAATCGTCGCGCTGCGCGACCAGCCGGCGTAGTTATTGTCGAGATCGAAGGAGTCGGCGGGCATGCCTTCCGGCGACGCCAGCCGGTCGACGCTCGGATGCGTGGCGAGATGCGTCGGCAGCAGGTCGGGTGTCGCGTGCCACATCGCGGCAACCCGCGCGTGGATGCGCGTCGCGGACGTGCGCGGGTAGTACGGGTGATGGCCCATGCCGAACGGCATCGGCCGGTCGGACAGGTTGCGCGCCGTCATCGTCACGGTCAGCGCTTCGGCGGTGAGCGCGATACGCTGCACCGCTTCGTAGCGAAACGGCCAGTGGTGCGCGGGCTCGGCGGAGGGTTCATGGCTGAAATGCAATTCGACCGCCGTCTCCGTCGATGAAACCACGCGCCACGGCCGGCGCCATGCGTGCCCGTGGAGCGCGTGATCGAAGGCGTTGCCGTCGCCCGAGAGATCGATCGCGCGGCCGTCGAACACGAAACGCCCTTCGCGGATGCGGTTGCAGTATGGCAGCAGCGGAAAGCTCGCCATCCCGAGCGGATCGCGCGCCGCAAGCGCTTCGCGCGTCGCAGGGCGCAGCCAGTGGAGCGGGCCTTTATCGGTTTCGTCGAAGTACGCCGCGATGGCGCCGCCCACGTCCGGCGCGATCAGCACGTGACGCGCGCCAAACCGCAGTTCGATGAGTGCGGCGCTCAATATGCGAAGTTCCGGTAGTTTTCGTCGAAGATGCGCGTCGTTTCTTCGACTTGCGGGTTGTAGCGCAAGAGTCGTCGTGCGCGCGCAGGCAGAGTGGCGAACACATGGCGCGGCACATCGATACGCACTTCCGGCCGGAAATACCACGCGCGGCTATAGCCGATCACGACCATCGGTCGCGGTGTGTCGGTGAGATTCGGCGTCCCCCGATGCAGGCCGCGTACGTCGCGAATCATCACGTCGCCGAGGCGCATCGGCACGCGCTCGGGCGGGTAGCGACCGTCAGCCAGGCCCGCGAGTGCGTCCTCACGCGATATGCGATGCGTGCCGCGCGTCGTTTCGAGCGATCCGTTCTCCTCGTCCACATCGACAAGAGGAAAATTCACCGCAAGCTGGAACGACGGCGTCTCCGGAAAGTTGTCGAAGAGCGGCGGCGTGTCGCGATGCCAGTCCTGGAACACAGAGTCGCGTACGGGTGTATCAGTGGCGAGCTGGCACATCACCGGGTCCGGACCCGCCACCCGTTCGACGATGCCGAGCACGTCGTCGTCGCAGAAGATCGACGGGTCGGCGAATTCGCCTTCGAACGGCAATGTCACGTAAAAGCGCCCCGGGCCGCGATTGCCGTCGCCCGCGCTTCGATGCGGCGCGAGGAGCGGGGCGAACGCGGCGCGCCATGCTTCGAGCGTCGCGCGCGGAAAGTGCTCGGGAAGCATGACGAAGCCATCGCGTTCGAACGCGGCGGCGAGCGTATCGCGGGCGCTTTCGTCGTATCGGGGCATAGCGTCGTCTCCTTTGTCGGCCAGGCTTGGCTCTGTCGGCCGAGTTGGCGTTGTCGTTCAAAGTTGGCGCTCCAGCGCCGTACTCCGATCCCAAGCGTCTAAGCCTGAGCGCGCTTGCTTCAGCCACGCGCCGTACGCTGGCTCCATGCAATGGAGTTGCACGCAATTCGCGCAGAATCGCACGCGCCACACAGCCCCGTCAATATTATTAGTAATAACACCGACAACGTTTTCGAGCGTTGTCCGTGCATATTATTAGTGGTAACGTGCGACGCAAGAATGCAGGCATCAGCCGCCAGCGAGCGGCCTACACAATGAAAAAATCCACGCAACGCCGCCCGACGATGACCGACATCGCGAAGCTGACCGGCGTCTCGCAATCGACGGTTTCGCTCGTGCTGAACAACGCGAGCGGCGCCAAGTTCTCCGGCACGACGCGCGACAAGGTGCTCAAGGCCGCGCAGGAACTCGGCTACCGGATGACGGCGCGCGAGCCGCTCGCGCTCGACGCCCCCGGCGAGCGCAACCTGATCGTCTATCTCGCCGACGAAATCTCGACGAGCCCGCATCCGGTGGTGAACATCGACGGCGCGCGCGATGCCGCGTTCGCCCACGGCCGCATGCTCGCTGTCTACTCGACGCACGGCAACGCGGAGATCGAGCAGCAGGTCCTCGATGCGACGCTCACGAACCCGAACGTGCTCGGCGTGATCTACGCGACCGTCTACACGCGGCGCGTGACGCCGCCCGCCGCGCTCTCGCAGGTGCCAACCGTGCTGCTCAACTGCTACACGAGCGACGTGAACCTGTCGTCGGTGGTGCCGGCGGAGGTCGCGGGCGGTCACGCCGCGACCGATCACCTGCTGAACGCTGGGCATCGGCGGATCGGCTATATCAACGGCGAGCCGTGGCAGGACGCCGCACGCGACCGCCTGAAGGGATACCGCACGGCGCTCGCCACCGCCGACCTGCCCTACGCGCCGGAACTCGTGCGCGACGGCGACTGGAGTTCGGGCACCGGCTTCGAGCAGACGCTCTCGCTGATGCGCGAACCCAACCCGCCGACCGCGATCTTTTGCGCGAACGACCTGATGGCGCTCGGCGCGATCGAGGCGCTGAAACAACTCGGCCTGCGCGTACCGGAAGACGTCTCGGTGCTTGGCTACGACGACCAGGAAATCGCGCGCCACACGCATCCGCCCCTTTCGACGGTGGTGCTGCCGAACTACGAGCTAGGCCGCTGGGCGGTCGAAACGCTGCTGCAGGAAGAGCACAACCGCGCGGCCGGCGCACCGGTGCGGCATCGAACGGTGAAGCTCGACGGACCGCTCGTCGAACGCGCGTCGGTCAGGGTAATTACCGAAGCAAAACAGCTCGCAACTAATAATATTAGTGATTGACCATTAATAAAACAGGGTGAAATAATCGACGGACTTCGGAAGCCATAAGAACAACAACCGCAGTGAGCATCAGCAGCACAGAACAAGCAAACATCCCTATCGGAGGAAGACATGCTGTCGCTTGGAACAAAAACCTCACGCCGGTGCGCCACTGGCATTCGTCCGCTCGCGGCATCGCTCGTCGCGCTGTCGCTTGTCGCGGGCCTCGGAGCCGCCGGCATCGCCAGCGCCGCCGACGAAGCCCTGCCCAAGATCGCCGACAAGAAGCCATTGAAGGTCGGCTTCGCGCAGACCGAGAGCAACAACCCGTGGCGTCTCGCCGAGACTAAGAGCTTCAAGGACATCGCGGCGAAATGCGGCTGGCAGATGGTCATGACCGACGCCAACAGCTCGCCCGCTAAGCAGGTCGCGGACATCCAGAGCATGATCGCGCAGCACGTCGATTTGCTCGTGTTCCCGCCGCGCGAGGAAAAGCCGCTCGCGCCGGTCGTGTTGCAGGCGAAAAAGGCCGGCATCCCGGTGATCCTCGTCGACCGTAACGTCGACCAGTCGATGGCGAAGGCCGGGCGCGACTACATCACGTTCATCGGCTCGGACTTCATCGACCAGGGACACCGCGCCGCCGACTGGCTCGTCAAGGCGACGAGCGGCAAGGCGACCATCATCGAACTGGAAGGCTCGACGGGCGCGTCCGCCGCGAACGACCGCAAAAAGGGCTTCGACGAAGTCATCGCGAAGAATCCGGGCATGAAGATCATCGCGTCGCAAAGCGGCGACTTCGCGCGCGACAAGGGCCGCCAGGTCATGGAAACGCTGCTCCAGGCGCATCCGGACGTGACCGCCGTCTACGCGCACAACGACGAAATGGCGCTCGGCGCGATCGCCGCGATCAAGGCGGCCGGCAAGCAGCCGGGCAAGGACATCGTGCTCGTGACGATCGACGGGACCAAGGGCGGACTCGAAGCAATCGCGGCCGGCGAACTGGGCGCGAGCGTGCAGTCGAGCCCGTTCTTCGGGCCGCTCGCCTGCGACGTGGCGCAGAAGTTCGCGAAGGGCGAAACGGTGCCGCCGTGGGTGAAGGTCTCCGACCGCTTCTACGACAAGAGCAACGTCAAGGAAAGCATGCAGTACGGGTATTGATCGCGCACACGAGCTGGAAAGAGTAATAGCGAAGGTGTTTGGAGCGGCGCGTCTGCGGATTTCCGCGGGCGGCCGCTCCTTTTGTACGCTGGACTCAAGCGGTGCCAAGCGGTCGTCCTCGTTCGTGGGGATGCGTGCGCGCGGCATCTGGCGCCGAGGGGGCCAGACGGCTAGTGCGGAAGGTCGCAGGCCGCCGATGTGGCGGTGCGTCGCCATGCGCGACTGGCCGACAACTCAAGGTTGAAGCGAACCGAAGACAGAAGGAGACGCAGCACATGGAAACGCCGGCACAAACCGCGCGCCCGCTGCTCGACATGCAGGACATCGACATCAGTTTCGGCGGCGTGGCGGCGTTGCGCCACGCGCGGCTGACGGTCGCGGCGGGCGAGGTGCATGCGCTGATCGGCCAGAACGGCGCGGGCAAGTCGACGCTCATCAAGATTCTCACCGGCGCCTACCGGCGCTCGGGCGGCACGATCCGTTTCGATGGCCGCGATGTCGATTTCCGCACGCCGAAGGAAGCGCGCGAGGCGGGCATCAGCACGATCTATCAGGAAATCAACCTCGTGCCGTTTCGCTCGGTCGCGGAGAACATTTTTCTGGGCCGCGAGCCGCGCCGCTTCGGCATGATCGACTGGAAGAGCGTGCGCGCCAAAGCAAAGGCGCTGCTCGACTCGTTCGGCTTGCAGATCGACGTCGAAAAACCCGTGCGCGACTATTCGACCGCGATCCAGCAAATGGTGGCGCTTGCGCGCGCGGTATCGTCGGACGCGAAGATGGTCATCATGGACGAATCCACGTCCTCGCTCGACGAACGCGAAGTCGAACTGCTCTTCAACGTCGTGCGGCGCCTGCGCGACGATGGCCGCGCGGTGATCTTCGTGTCGCACCGGCTCGACGAACTGTATGCGCTCTGCGACCGCGTGACGGTGATGCGCGACGGCCAGACCGTCGCCGAAAGCGCGATGGAAGGCATGGACAAGCTGCAACTCGTGACGACGATGCTCGGGCGCACGCTCGCTGCCGTCGTGCAGGAAGACAGCGCCGTGAAAGAGGCGAATCTGGCGAAGCGCGGTGGCGTCGCGTTGAGCGCCGAGGGCCTCGCGAGCGGCGCGAAAGTCACCAACGTGACGCTCGATGTGCACGCGGGCGAAGCCGTCGGACTCGCCGGCCTGCTTGGCTCGGGCCGCACGGAGACGATGCGCCTTCTCTTCGGCGCCGACCGTCCGCAGCGCGGCACGCTGACGATCGACGGCAAGCCGGTCGCGCTCAAGTCGCCGCAGGACGCGATCGCGCGCGGCATCGCTTATCTGACCGAAGACCGCAAGGCCGAAGGCATCGTGCCGGAGCTTTCCGTGCGCGACAACCTCACGCTCGTGTGCCTGCGCACGCTGACGAAGCGCGGCGTCGTCGATGTCGCGAGGCAGCGCGAGATCGTCGATGGCTTCATTGAATCGCTCGGCATCAAGCTGCGTTCGCCCGACCAGCCGATCCGCGAACTCTCCGGTGGCAACCAGCAAAAGGTGCTGCTCGCGCGCTGGCTCGCAACCGATCCGAAGCTCCTGCTGCTCGACGAACCCACGCGCGGCATCGATGTCGGCGCGAAAGCCGACGTCGCGAAGATCGTGCGCGAGCTGCGCGACTCGGGGCTCGCGGTGCTGCTCTCGGCGTCGGAACTCGAAGAACTGACGGCGGTGGCCGACCGCGCGGTCGTGATCCGCGACGGCGAAACCGTCGCCGGCCTCGACGGCGCGCGCATGAGCGAGGCGTCCATCATGGATGCGATTGCCTACGGTTCGGGCGAAGCATCGACGCTCGCGCAGGCGGTGGGGACAAGCGAAGGAACCAAGCCATGACGCAAAAACCCGCCGCCGTGGCGCTGCCAGAGGCGACGCCCAAGAAGAAACATCGCCTGACGATCCAGCGCGAAATCGCGGTGCTCGTCGCGATGATCGTGTTCAACCTCATCTTCACCGATCACTTCTGGTCGCTGCAGACGTTCAACGTCAATCTGACGCAGGTCGTGACGATCGTGATCGTCGGGATCGGCATGACGCTCGTTGTCGCGACGGGCGGCATCGATTTGTCGGTGGGCGCGTCGATGGCGATTGCCGGTGCGCTCGCGCCGATGCTCTTCATGAACATCGAGGGGCCGCTCGGCCTCGTGCTCGCCTTCACGCTGCCGATTCTCGCGGCCGCTGCGTGCGGCGTCTTCAACGGCTTTCTAGTGACGCGGCTCGAAGTCCAGCCAATCGTCGCGACGCTCGTATTGTTCATCGCGGGACGCGGCATCGCGCAGGTCGTCACCGACGGCAGCTTGCAGGCGTTCAATAACCCCGCGTTCCAGTGGATCGCGCTGGGCAAGGTGGCGGGCGTGCCGTTTCAGATTTTGCTGATGTTCGCGCTCGTCGCGCTGTTCGCGTGGATCGTGAGGAAGACGCTCTTCGGCAAGTACCTGCTCGTGACGGGCGGCAACGAACAGGCCGCGTACCTGAGCGGCATCCCCACCGCGCGCGTGAAGATGATCGCGTACACCGTGTGCGCCGCGCTCGCCGGACTCGCGGGGCTGATCTCGATTTCGGTGAATTCTTCGTCGGACGCGAACGTGATCGGGCTCGGCTCGGAACTCGACGCCATCGCGGCCGTGGCGGTCGGCGGAACGGCGCTGACGGGCGGCAAGGCGTATATCGCGGGGACGCTGATCGGCGCGCTCATCATCCAGTTGCTGCGCTACACGCTGCTCGCGCACGGCATTCCCGATGCGGCGGCGCTCGTGCTCAAGGCGGGCATCATCATCGCGGCGGTGTACGTGCAGCGGCGCCGGCACTGAGCGCTTAAAGGCCATCGACATGAAAAAGAACCTTCCGATCCTCATCGCGCTCGTGGCGCTGCTCGTCCTCGGCGTGGTGCGCTACGAGCATTTCGCGTCGGCATACAACATCACGTCGTTCTGGCGCTACAACGCGATGTTCGCGCTGATCTCCGTCGGCATGGCGTTCGTGATCATCACGGGCGGCATCGACCTGTCGGTCGGCGCCGTGGCCGCGCTCGCGAGCGTGGTCGCGGCGCTCGCGAGTCCGCACGGCGGCGTCGCGGCGGTGCTGGCGGGATCATGCGCGGGGCTGGCTGTCGGCGTGCTGAACGGGCTCGTCATCACGCACATGCGGATTTTGCCGTTCATCGTGACGCTCGCGACGAGCCTCGGCGCGCACGGGCTCGCGCTGCTGCTCGGCCACAACGACGCGGTCGCGATTTCGGCGGAATCGAATTTCGCGGCGTTCGGCCAGGGCGATCTGTTCGATCTGCCGATTCCGGGACTCGTCGCCGCGGCTTTCGCCGTGCTCGGCTGGATCGCGTTGCGCAGCACGCGCTTCGGGCGGCACGCGCTCGCGATCGGCGGCAGTGAGGAGGCGTCGCGGCTGATGGGGCTCAACGTCGACCGCACGCTGGTTGCGGTGTATGCGGTGAGCGGGCTGCTCGCGGGCATCGCTGGCGCGATCCTCGCCGCGCAGTTCGGCGCGGGGCAGCCGAATGAAGGCGTCGGCTGGGAGCTGTTCGCGATCTCAGCGGTCGTGCTGGGCGGCACGCGGCTGACCGGCGGTGAAGGATCGATCGCGATGACGATCGCGGGCGTTGCACTGCTCGGGCTCGTGTTCAACCTGCTGAACTTCGAGAACGGGCTCGGGTACATCAGCTTGTCGGCGTACTGGCAATCGGTGATTCGCGGGCTGTTTCTGCTGCTCGTGATCGTGTTGCAGGCGAGGGTGCTCAGGCGTCGCGCGGTGCCGGCGAAGGTGGCGCACTGACGTTTTCCGTGTGTCTATGAAATGTCGATGTAAGGCATGTGCCTTGCTCTTACGATGTTCAAAGACAAGGAGTAATACGATGCGCAAGGAAGCCACGCTTTCGACCGACGAACTCGCGACCGTCCCCGATACATCGAGCCCCGCCTACGCGGCGGGCCATCCGCTCACCCGGGCCTTCGACGCATTTGCGAGCGCCGTCACGCGCTGGGCCGGTTCCCCGCTCGCGTTCGCGCTGGCGGTGACCTCGGTGGTGGTGTGGGGCGTGACGGGGCCGTTCTTCCACTACTCGGAGAACTGGCAACTCGTGATCAACACGGGGACGACCATCGTCACGTTCGTGATGGTGTTCCTGATCCAGCAGAGCCAGAACAAGGACAGCGTCGCGCTGCATCTGAAGTTGAATGAGTTGATCGCGTCGCATCGCGCGGCGAGCGACAAGCTGATCGGCATCGAGGACGCCAGCGAGGACGAACTCCGGCGGCTCGCGGCCGCGTATCTGCGGATGGCGAGCGAGGACGCGAAGCCTCGCGATGGAGCCTGACGATGCCCGCCGGCGAGCCCTCCGTTGATCCACTGGCGGCAGCCAAACGCGCTTCGACGCGCTCACGAACTACCAACTGATCCTGCGCTCGCACCCCGCCGACGGCGACGCGATCGAACTTCGCTACAGCTTTCGCAAGCCCGGCTTCATCCGGATGGATTTTGTCCGCCCCCACGCGGGCGCGACGCTCATCTACAGTCCAGAAACCCAGGCGGCGCGCGTCTGGCCGTTCGGCTTTCCCCGCTTTCCCTCTCTGGCGCTCGATCCCGGCAACCCGATGATTCGCGGCCCGCACGGGCATCGCGTCGATCAGTCCGATTTGGGCATGCTGCTGCGTAACGTCCGTGCGCTCGGAAAGGGCGGCGTGATGCGTATCGATGGCGCTCATTTAGTGGTCGAAGGCGCTTCCGGCCGGACGGTGGCGGGCGTGCATCGCTATCGTCTGCGCTTCGATCCCGCTACTGCGCTGCCGGTCGAAGTGTCCTCGGAAGATGAATTCGGCGCGCTCATCGAATCGGTGAAGATGGACGACCTGCGCATCGACATTACCTTCCCGCAGGACTTCTTCGTCTGAAGGAAGTCATTACTGCGCGAATATTTCATCAGATAACAGCAATAAAAACATTTTCCTTAGGGGAAACCCCGACTGCGTCGGTAATTATGTTTACTCACAATGATAAACATAACGACGCACCGGGAAACCATTACCGGGAGCGCAAAAGGCAGACGAACCTGGAGAGAATCGACAATGCGAAATACCGAGGTCGCATACAAGGATGTTTTCCTCATACCGCTCGCGGCGTACGACGAGGGTCAATACGCGGCGATGCTGATCGTGAAGGAATGCAACGGCGTGCAGCGCGCGAGCGGCGTGCTGGGCCATTTTCCGTGCGCAGGCACGGCGCGCAGCTTCGCGCTCGACTATGGAATGGCGGAAATCGACCACCGCCAGCCAAAACCTCAAAGCGGCGCAAGCGCGATGCGCCACGCCGCATGACGTAACGCTGTTTCACACGCCGCCAACCCCCTGCGTGACGAGCGCGAACGGTCCGCTCGTCAGCTGTTCCTTCAGAAAATCGACGCACACGCGAATCTTCGCTGACGACGACGCCCGCGTCGACGTCACGGCGAGCACGTCCGCCTGTTGCCGGTAATTCGGCAGCACGCGCACGAGCGCGCCGGTGCGCAAACTCTCCGCGACGTCCCACACCGACGCCATCAGAATGCCGTGCCCGGCGTGCGCCCACTGGAGCACGATATCGGTATGATTCGACGCCATCGGCCCCGTTAGCTTGACGCTTTCGTCGCCGTGCGGGCCGGTCAGGCGCCAGACGCCGAAGCGGTCGTCGCGTCCGCGAAAGAGCAGGCAGTCGTGTTGCGCAAGCTCTGTCAGATGCTTCGGCGCCCCGCGGCGCGCGATGTAATCCGGCGCCGCGCACAGAATCCGCACGCTCTCCGTGATCCGATGCGCGATCAGGTGCGGCTCCTGTACGTCGCCGACGCGGATATCGATGTCGAAATTTTCCGCGACCATGTCCGCGCGTCGGTCGAGCAGTTCGAGCCATAGCTCGAGATCGGGATATTGTTTGCGCAACAGCGACAGGATCGGCGAGACGTGATTGCGTCCGAGGCGAAAACTTGTCGCGATGCGCAGCAGGCCGCGCGGCCCGCTCGCGCGGCTAGCGAACGCGTCGGCCATGCCCTGCACGTCTTCGAGGATCTTCTGCGCCCACTGAAACGCTGCTTCGCCGTCGCTCGTGATGCTTACGCGGCGCGTCGTGCGCGCGAAGAGCTTCACGCCAAGGCTCGCCTCCAGCATCGCGATCCGCTTGCTGACGTGCGAGGGCGAGATCCCCATTTCCGTCGATGCCGTGACGAAGCTCGCCCGGCGCGCGACCAGGCAGAACAACTGGAGGTCGCGCAGGAACGCGTCATTGTTCGCTATGAGCGCACTGTGATTTTCCATGGGGCCGCATTGTGTTCAACTGGATGCATATTAATCTAGCTCCAACCCGAGGCATCGTGCAATCGGGATCGATCGTCACCGATCGTCATATCAAGGAGACGCAGCAATGTCCAAAACACGCATCGCCGTGGCAGGCGCCGGCTATATCGGACTCGCGCACGTGGGCGTGATCCAGTCGAGCCCGACGTGCACGCTGTCGGCGATCGTCGATCCTTCGCCGGGCGCCGTCGATATCGCCGCGAAGGCCGGCGTGCCGCTCTATCGCTCGCTCGACGAACTGTTCGGGAAGGACCGCCCTGACGGCGTCGTGCTCGCGACGCCGAACCAGTTGCATGTCGAGCACGCGCTGAAATGCATCGAGGCCGGCGTGCCGATGCTGCTGGAAAAACCGGTCGCGCCGACCGTCGAGGAAGCCGAGACGCTCGTGAAGGAAGCAGAGCGCACGGGCGCGAAAATCCTGATCGGTCATCATCGCGCTCACAGCCCGGTCATGGCGCGCGCGAAGCAACTGATCGACGAGGGGCGGCTCGGCAAGCTCGTCGCGGTGATGGGGAGCGCCGTATTCTTCAAGCCCGACCACTATTTCGCCGATGCCCCGTGGCGCAAGGAGCCGGGCGCGGGCCCGATCCTGCTCAACATGATCCACGAGGTACACAACCTGCGGATGCTCTGCGGCGATATCGTCGCGGTGCAGGCGTTCGCCTCGCACGCGACGCGCGGCTTTCCGGTCGAGGATACGGTCGCGATCAACCTGCGCTTCGCGAGCGGCGCGCTCGGCACCTTCATGCTGTCCGATACGGCCGCGAGCGCGCGGAGCTGGGAGCAGACCTCGCAGGAGAACAAGGCCTACGCAACCTATCCCGACGAGGATTGCTACGTGATCGCGGGCACATTCGGTTCGCTCGCCGTGCCGACGATGCGTCTCAAGACGTACGGCCGCGCCGAGGACCGCTCGTGGTGGAAGCCGTTCGACGTGAGCGTCGCCGAGATGACGCGCGACGACCCGCTCAAGCATCAGATCGAGCATTTCGGCTGCGTGGTGCGCGGCGAGGCGCAGCCGATCGTCAGCGCGCGCGACGGCTTGCAAAATCTGCGCATCACCGAGGCGATCGTCGAGGCGGCGCGCACGGGTTCGATCGTCGATACCACGCCTTTTTGAGGCACGCGGCACGATGACCCGGGCGAGCAACGAACGAATGCGATAATCGCGACTTGCTCACTGCACGCCCCGGGAGAACCGCCTTGACTCGCATCGACAACCCGCAACGCGACCAGGAAGTCGGCTTGGCCGACTCCACCCAGGACACGACGCGCATCGACGACGTCCGCATCGGCGCCGTGCGCCCGCTGATTTCCCCCGCGCTGCTGCTCGACGAACTGCCCGTGCCCACCGCCGTGCAGACGCTCGTCGAAAAGAGCCGCGCCGAAATCGCCAATATCCTGCACGGTCGCGACGATCGCCTCGTCGCGATCGTCGGTCCGTGTTCGATCCACGATCACGATCAGGCGCTCGACTACGCGCGCCGCCTGAAAATCGCCGCTGACGCGCTCTCCGACGACCTTCTGATCGTGATGCGCGTCTACTTCGAGAAGCCGCGCACGACGGTCGGCTGGAAGGGCTACATCAACGATCCGCGTCTCGACGGCAGTTACCGGATAAACGAAGGCCTGCGGCGCGCGCGCCAGTTGCTGCTCGACGTCAGCAGCATCGGTTTGCCGACGGCGACGGAATTCCTCGACCTGCTGAGCCCGCAGTACATCGCGGATCTGATCGCGTGGGGCGCGATCGGCGCGCGCACGACCGAGAGCCAGAGCCATCGGCAGCTTGCGTCGGGTATGAGCTGCCCGATCGGCTTCAAGAACGGCACCGACGGCGGCGTGCAGATCGCGGCCGACGCGATTGTCGCCGCGCGCGCGAGCCACGCGTTCATGGGCATGACGAAAATGGGCATGGCCGCGATTTTCGAGACGCGCGGCAACGACGACGCGCACGTCATCCTGCGCGGCGGCAAGAAGGGGCCGAACTACGACGCCGCATCGGTCGAGGCGTGCTGTGCGGCGCTGAAGGCGGTCGGTTTGCGCGAACAGGTGATGGTCGACTTCTCGCACGCGAACTCGGGCAAGTCGCATCTGCGCCAGACGGATGTCGCGAACGACGTCGCCGCGCAACTGACGCAGGGTGACACGCGCATCACCGGCGTGATGATCGAGAGCCATCTGGAGGAAGGACGGCAGGACCTGAAGCCGGGTGTGCCGCTGCGCTACGGCGTGTCGATCACGGATGCGTGCCTCGGCTGGGCGCAGACCGAGCCGGTGCTCGACACGCTCGCGCGCGCGGTGCGTGCGCGGCGCGAGCGCTGAGTTTTTGCTGAACGGCGCGTCGTCAGGGCGCGCCGCTTTTTATCCGACGTTCCCGATACACACATACTTGGTGTCGAGATATTCATCGACGCCGTAGTGCGAGCCTTCCCGCCCCATCCCCGATTCCTTCACGCCGCCGAACGGCGCCACCTCGTTGAACACGAGCGTCTCGTTCACGCCGACCACGCCGCATTCCAGCGCTTCCACGACACGAAACGAGCGGTTCAGATCGGACGTATAGAAGTACGCGGCCAGCCCCGTGCGCGGCTGATTCGCCAGGCGCAGCGCTTCGGCTTCGTCGCTGAAGCGCATTACGCTCGCGACCGGGCCGAGGATTTCGTCGCCGCAGATGTCCATCGACGGATCGACGTCGGTCAGCACCGTCGGCTGATAGAAGTTCGGGCCCGCCGGATGGCGCTGTCCGCCCGCGACCACCTTCGCGCCCGCGCTGACCGCCTGCGCCACCATTGCCTCGATGCGCGCGAGCGCGGCGCCGTCGATAAGCGGGCCGACTTGCGAATCGTCGCGCATGCCGTCGCCGACTTTCAGCGCCTTCACCTTGCCCGCGAGCCGTCGCACGAATTCGTCGTGCACGCTATCCTGGATCAGAAAGCGGTTCGCGCACATCGCCGCCTGGCCTGTGTGGCGAAAGCGCGCCGCGACCGCGCCGGAGACGGCGAGGTCGAGATCGGCATCGTCGAAGACGATGAACGGCGAACTCGCGCCGAGTTCCAACGATACTTTCTTCACCGTGTTCGCGCACCGCGCCATCAACTGCTTGCCTGTTTCGATGCTGCCGGTGAACGACACCTTCCTGACCTGAGGACTGTCGACGAGCGCCTGAACGAGCGTATCGTCGTCGCCGGTGAGCACCGAAAACACGCCGCGCGGCAGGCCCGCGTTTTCCGCAAGCACGCAGAGCGCAAGCGCGGAAAAAGGCGCCTCTGATGACGGCTTCAGCACGACCGTGCACCCGGCGGCGAGCGCGGCGCCGATCTTGCGCGCGACCATCGACGAAGGAAACGTCCACGACGTGATCGCCGCGCACACGCCGACCGGCTGCCTGATCACGTGAACGCGCTGGCTGCGCCGCGCGGCGGGCATGTTGTCGCCGTAGATGCGCCGTGATTCCTCCGAGAACCACTCGATGTAGTTCGCCGCCTGCGCGATTTCGGCGCGTGCCTCGTGGATCGGCTTGCCCTGTTCGGAGCTAAGAATAATCGCGAGGTCGTCGCGATGCGCTTTCACGAGCTGCGCCCACTCGCGCAACACGCACGCGCGCTCGCGTCCGCTCCACTCGCGCCATTCGTCGAACGCCGTTGCGGCGTGGCTGACCGCATCGTTTGCCTGAGCTGCAGTCAGACGCGGCACGCGGCCGACCGCTTCGCCGTTCGCCGGATTGACGACGGTGTCGTTCGGCTGGGAGGTCGCTTCGATCCACGTTCCGCCGACATACGCGGACTGCTCGAAGAGATTGGCGCACTTGAGTTGCATCGGTGTTGCTCCGTTCGGGTGGACGGGAAAGCGAATCGTCGGAGGGATAGGGTTTGCGTTTTTTTACGGCGACGTTCGTCCGACTTTAACGGACTTCCGATCGCGTTGACAAAGAGAACGTTGCAATCGGCGCACGGGCGTTCGTTCAGCCTTGACTGACAGTCGCCGTGCTACAAGTAAGCCGCCACTAAGCCTGACATCGACTTGGGGCGGCATCATGCCGGAATTGGTCGCTTCACTTGCACCTTGACGACAACCGCTCCCCATGGCCCACAACCGCACGGCAAGCCGGCCCGCATTCAGCGCGGCCGACAAACTTTTCCACTGGATCACCGTATTGCTGCTCGTCGTTCAATATTCGATCGGCTGGCTGATGCCCGACGTGCATCGCGATACCAAGCCCGTCGGGCTCGTGGGACTGCATCTCTCCGTTGGCGCGCTGATCGTGCTCGTTGTGCTCGGGCGTTTCGTGTGGCGCCTGATGCATCCGCTGCCGCCCGAACCCGAGATGGTCCCGCGCGTCTTTAGGACGGCCGCGCGCGTCACGCATTGGCTCCTGTATGCGCTTTTGATCGCGTTTCCGCTGATGGGCTGGGCCAATGCGTCGTCGCGCGGTTGGGCCGTGTCGCTCTTTCACGTCGTGCCGCTTCCTCCGCTCGCGGCAACGGGTTCGTCGATCGGACACGCGCTCGGCGATGTCCACAAGTTCACCGCGTGGGTGCTGATCGTGCTGGTCGGTTTTCATGTGCTCGGCGCGCTTTTCCATCACCTGATTCTTCACGACGATACGCTGCGGCGCATGCTGCCTGGGCGGCGCGACCAATCACCGAATAGATGATTAGCGAAATCTATTGAATAAAGTTCGATCATCATCTATTCTGAGATTTCCCTGCCAGCATTTAGGAAATCGACATGCCGCTCGTACGTATCGATCTTGCCGAAGGCCAATCGGCCGAGTACCGCACCGCCATCGCCGACGAAGTCTATAACGCGATGACCACCACTCTGAACGTGCCCGCCAACGACCGTTTCATGCTCGTGACCGAGCACAAGCCGAGCGACTTCATTGCCGATCCGACGTATCTCGGCATCGAGCGGTCTCCGCAGTGCGTGATCCTGCAGATTACGCTGAACGCGGGCCGTGATCTCGCCATGAAACGCGCGTTCTACAAAGCCCTCGTCGATGGCTTGCACGAGCGAATCGGCTTGCGACGAGAGGACGTGTTCATCAGTCTCGTCGAAGTGCAGAAGGAGAACTGGTCGTTCGGCAACGGCGAAGCGCAGTATGCGACTTAAGTCAGTCCGGAGCTGAACGATGCCGCGCGTGTCCCGCGAACAAACCGACAAGAACCGGCTGCTCATCGAGGCGGCGTCCGCGCGTCTTTTCAAGGAGCACGGCTTCAACGGCGTGTCCGTTGCGGACATCATGGCGTCTGCGGGCCTCACGCACGGCGGCTTCTACGGGCATTTCGAATCGAAGGACGAACTCGCCGCGCTCGCATGCGGGAAGGCGTTCGAAGAGTCGGCGGCGCGCTGGAAGTCGTTCGCGAAAGACGGCGCGGATGAAGCAGCCGCACTCGATGCCCTCGCGAAGCACTATCTCAGCGCGAAGCAGCGGGATCAGCCCGGCGCGGGATGCCCGGCTAATTCCCTCGCCGCCGACGTGGGGCGCGAGGATGCGGACAAGCCCGTGCGAGGTGTCTATACGCGCGGACTGAAGGCGCTCGTCGCGGCGCTGACGTCGTATTCAAACGCGCGCCAGACGAAGCGCCTCAGAAAGCTCGCACTCGCGCGACTATCGATGCTGATCGGTGCCGTGACACTTGCACGCGCTGTCCGCGGCGATCCGCTTTCCGACGAGATACTCGAAGCCGCGCGCGAACATCTCGGTTTCGGCAGCGAATGACCCTACCTACCGCCCGCGATTGAAAAGCGGCGACGCATTGCTTGCAGCCGCCAGTTCAAACGCGGCCGCGAGCAATGCAGGCCCAAGATTTTTCATGCGCTTCTCGTCCAGCCGCACCGCCGGACCCGCGATGCTGATCACGCCGATCGCCGGATAGTTGCGGCGTTGCACGGGCGCGGCCATCGCGGTCATGCCCGGCGCGAACACCTGATCGATCGTCGCGTAGCCGCGCGCCCGCGCCGCGTGGACGAACTCCAGCAAGCCCTGCACGGTCGTCGGCGCCTTCGGGCCGTACTGCTTCGGCTGACCGAATCCCTGCCGCGAGACCAGTTCGAGCGCGCGTTCGTCGCTCATCGTCATCATCCATGCGTGGCCCGTCGCGCTGCACGAGAGGATCGTGTCCATGCCCATGTCCGGGTCGTAGCGCAGGCCCTTGAGCGCCCCCTGCGACTTTGCGACCCACGTGAGCCTGTCGCCATCGACGATTGCAAGGCGCACCAGTTCCCCCGACGTCTCCGCGAGCCGGTCGAGCATCGTCTGCGCGATGTCGACGATGCCCGACGTCGCGAGAAAGCCGAGCCCCAAGCCGACGAGCTTCGTCGTTAGCACGTAATCGCCGTGTTCGCGCAATTGCCGGACGTAGCCGCACTGCTTGAGATCGACCAGCAGCCGATGACACGCGCTGCGCGGAATGTCGAGTTCGGCCGAGATGAGCGCGAGCGGCGTGCCTTCCATCTGCGTGGCGAGATATTCGAGGACGGCGAGGGTGCGTTCCGTGACGCCGGGCATGGTTTGTCTCCATCGAATGCCGTATTTGCGCAGCGAGTTTTGCACATTATGAGATGAAATTCCACCCTGGAACGACATCCCACCTGCCAGTGATAGTCTCGCTCTACGGTTCGGACGCGCTTCGAACCCCCGAACCACGACACCCGATGACCAACCGGCCGCGCCCATTCAAAAAGCGGCCGAAGAGGAGACGACAACATGACTCAGGAAGCACAGCAGGCGCACGCAGCGATGCGCACGCGCGCCCTGACCGCCGCGGCGGTAGGCACGGCGCTCGAATGGTTCGATTTCACGCTTTACGGCGCACTGGCCGCGACCGTGCTGCCGAAGCTCTTTTTCCCCGCGATGGATTCGACCTCCGCGCTGCTCGCATCGCTCGCGACGTTCGGTGTTGGCCTCGCGGCGCGGCCGCTCGGCGCGATCATCTGCGGACACCTCGGCGACAAACTCGGCCGGCGCAACCTCATGCTCGGCACGGTCTCGATCATGGGACTTTCGTCGATGCTGATGGGCCTTTTGCCGACCTACGCGAGCATTGGCCTGTGGGCGCCGATCCTGCTCGTCGTGCTGCGCATTCTGCAGGGCTTCGCGCTCGGCGGCGAATCGACGGGCGCGCAACTGATGGCGATCGAACACGCGAGCCCCGACCGTCGCGGCAAATACTCGGGCCTGCTCGGCCTGTGCTCGCCGCTCAGCCAGATCATGGCGAACGGGGTGCTGTTGCTGCTGGCGTCGATGATGTCGGCGCAAGCGTTCGATTCCTACGGCTGGCGCATTCCGTTCCTGATGAGCTTCGTGCTGATCGTGATCGGCGTGTATATCCGGCTGAAGGTCAGCGAAACCCCGGCGTTCGTCGAATTGCGCAAGACGCAGGTCGTGCAGGTCGCCAGTCCCCTGCGCGATGCATTGCGCCTGCACTGGCGGACCGTGCTGCGCTGGATGCTCTTCTTCTGCGGGCCGGCCGCGATCTTTTATCTGATCGTCGTGTTCTCGCTCAGCTACATCACGAAAACGCTCGCCGTGCCGAAGCAAACCGGCTTCCTGCTGCTGATGGGCGCGAACGTCTGCGCGATCGTCGGGGCGCTCGCGGGCGGCATGCTGAGCGACAGGATCGGCCGGAAGAAGGCGCTTGCCATCGGTTCGATCGCGACGCTCCTGATGCTCTTCGTGTACTTCCAGATCCTCGATACGAAGAGCTTCCTGCCGATGCTCGCCGCGATGGGTTTCTTCCTCGGCTTCACGCAGTTCCAGAGCGGCATCCAGCCGGTCGCGTTCGCCGAAGCGTTCCCGACCAACGTGCGCTATTCGGGCTCGGCGCTCGCCTATACCGGCGCGAACCTCATCGCCGGCGGTCCGATGCCGGTGCTCGCCGTATGGCTCTTTTCGATCTGCAACGGCTCGCCGTGGGGCGTCGTCGCGGTGTGCGTGGCGTTCAACGTGATCTCGCTGGTCGCGATCCTCACGGCGCCCGAAACGCTCGGCATCGACATGAACCGCACGGACTCGGCCGCGCGTCTCGCTGGCGACGATGACTTTCCGCAAGCCAGCATGAGCAACAGCCATTGAGCGGCGGCGCACGCCGGACTCGAAGCAACGAAACAACACCATCGCAAACGTGAGCACCACAATGACTGAACTCGTATATGTACTGAACGGCTCAAACCTCAACATGCTGGGCAAGCGCGAGCCGCATCTCTATGGCACCACGACGCTCGCGCGCGTGCAGCAGGAAACGGAGGCGCTCGCGAGCAAGCTGGATCTCGCGTGCGAGTTCCGGCAGACGAACAGCGAGGCGACCCTCGTCGACTGGCTGCAGGAAGCGTTCGAGCGCGATGCCGGCGTCATCATCAATCCAGCGGGGTTCTCGTTCGCGTCGGTTCCGGTGCTGGATGCGGTCAAGCTCGTGCAGCGGCCACTGATCGAACTGCACATCACGAACATCCACAAGCGCGACGAAACGTATCGTCACTCGCTGGTGTCGCGGGCAGCGACCGCGGTGATCTGCGGACTGGGCGTCGACGGCTATCTCGTCGCGATGCAGGCGATGGCGATGGCGCTGCGCAAGAACTCGCCGTTCGCTTCGTGAACGCTCGATGCGCCGGTGCGAAACCGGCGCATCGATTTCAGCGCGTCGTAAAGGCCTGCACCGACGCGCCTTTCGCCGTGCACAGCGACGACGCGAACACTTCCTGCGCGTTCGCCGATCTAGCTCCGACAAGTTGCGCGAACCACTGCTCGGCCTTGCTCGATGCGAGCTTGACGGGCGTCGCCATCTGCCTGAGGAAGGCGGTCGTCGGCGAGACGATCTCGACGTTCTGCATCATCCCGCGATCCTCGTGATCGAGGATATGGCAATGCATGACGAACTCGCCGGTGAAGTCCTCGTACTTCGTGCGCAAGAGGACCTGGTAGTTGGTCTTGATGAAGAGCGTGTCGCGGATCACGTTTTTCAGGTCACAGTATTCCAGGTCGCCCGTGGCGATTTCATCGGGCGTGCAATGGCCTTGCGAATCGAAGACCGAGACACGCTGCGCGTTCAGGATATCGACGATCTGAAACGGATTCGTGTGAATGTGAAAGATGTGGCCCGCGATGAAATTCGAATCGACGTCCCATTCCTCGGTAGAGCCCAGCTTGGCGGTGTGGTCGATACGATCGTGGTGGTAGTAGTCGTTGTTGACCAGGAAACGCGGCGGCCCATTGACATCGATCGAAAACTCGGTCGGAACCTTGATGGTGCTCGGGGTCGCAACCACTTCCTTAATCGGCGCGAACGTCTCCGTGTTAAGCGATTGCAGTTCGCCACGCGCCGGTTGCGGAAGGTCGCTGTTTGCATCGACCAGTTGGTTGCGGACGTACTGCCAGTATTTCGAATGCCCGTTACCGTCGGCGACGTAGTCAGGAATGCCCGCACCCGGGCCCACGCGCGCGATCGACAAAAGCCTCCTGTCTTTCACTTTCGAGGAATTCGGGCGGAAGTTGATGGTCGCGGCCGAACTCGCGGCTTCGTCGAGGATGCAGTAGAGACCGGGCTTCGGGAACGCCACGAGCACGTCGCTGCGATAACCCGGGTCCATCGTGTTCACATCCTTCTCGACCATCGACGTGCGCGTAAGCCCATCCACCGCGATCTCCAGTTGCTTGACCGTTTCGCCGCTGCAGAGCGTGTCGAGCGTGGTCGTCTGCTCCGGCTTGTTCACCGATGCCGCGAGCCGTGACGACGCCGCCGTCGCCGCCGCGTTGATCTGCGAGGCGCTCAGCGCGCTCGAGTCGGAGACGCCGAGCGCGGACAGATTGGCACGCACGATCTTCACGTTGATCGTGTCGCGATTGCCGCCGTGAACCATGCGCCAGCGACGGATTTCGCCTGCCGGAACGAAGCCCGAGGCACTCGGAAACACCGGCTGCACGACGCCGTTGATCTGCGTATAGCGGCCGGAGATGACCCACGTCGAATTGAGCTGGCCCGTATGACCTGGACGCGTGTCGTTCACGAATGAAAGCTGGGTGGTGTAGTTGCGGATCTCTCCGGTGATGCCTTTGGGACAGGCCCATTCGCCGATGGTCGGATCGGTGATCGGCGAGGGCGCAGCGGCATTCTGGAAGCAGCCGTACTCGATCTGCTGGAAGAGGAAGACGTGTTCGCGGAACGGGATCTTCAGGAGCTTCCGATGCAGGATCGTATCGATGTCGGCGAGTCCGCCTCGCGCCTTCTTGTCCGCCGCCGTGCGCGAGCCGCGGATGATCAGCACGCCCGCCATGCCGCTCGCGACGTCGATCGCGGTCGAGCCGTGCCGGTGCGAGTGATACCAGAACGTGCCCGCCGGATGGTTCGCGTCGACGTCGTATTCGTAGTTGAAGCTCGTTTGCGGATCGACGTCGAGCAGCACGTTATCCGAATTGCCCGACGGCGAGATGTGAAGGCCGTGGGTATGCAGATTGGTCGTGTTGTAGCACTTGGGCGTCTCCGGGTCGGTGATGCCCGAACAGGTCTCTGCCGGATTCAGCGGGAGGCTGTTCCTGAGCGTCACATTCAGCTTCGTGCCCGGCTTGATGCTGATCGTGGGGCCGGCCGGGCAGCCGTTGTAAGAGCGCATGTTGACCGTGTCGTAGGAACTGGTCTCGGGGTTGTAGAGCTTGTACGTCGTCATGTTGACGTTCAGCGTGATCGACCCCGTGTTGCGCATGATCGTGTAGCCGGTGAGGCAGCGCAGACGCGCGAGCACCGATGCGAGCCCGCCCGGTGTGTTCTCGGAGGCGTTGTCGGCAGCGGCGTCGGTGGTGTCGCTGAGATCGGCGAAGGACTGGGACGATTGCGTCGTCTGTGCGTGAAGCTCGATGCTCAAAAAAAGTGCAAGACTCAAGACAAAGGCGACGACCGACGAGATCTTCATGGCGTGCTCCGGTTCCCTTGCGTTCTTGTTTGAAACCTTTAGTGTTGCGAATCGTAGGAGACGGAATAGGGCACTTATGTGGGCAACCACACATAAGTTTTGATGTCGATGAAAGCGGACGGCAGGAATTTCCTGCGCTGTCAGGTGATTGTTTGTTTGAGGAACAAGACGCGACAACGGTGTCCGAAATGACCGTCTGTTGTCGTGTTTGGATGACGTTTCGGATTGCGCAGAAACGCTGCGCATTGTTGAGGAATCGGTGCGCCGAACCGGTGCGGCGTTGTCTTACGTCACCGTCGATTTGTGAGCACGACGCAAGCGCTCGCGGCTGTTGCTCAGGTGCATGCGCATGGCGGCGCGTGCATCGTCGGCGTCTTGCCGGACGATCGCCTGATAGATCAGCTTGTGTTCCCCGAGCACGTTTCGCAGGCGTTCGATCTGATCGAGTTCTGCGATCTCCGCTTGACCGAGCCGCGTGCGCGGACTCACCGCGCGGCCCATCTGGCTGAGTACGTCGAAGAAGTAGCGGTTGCCGCTCGCGCGCGCGATCTGCAGATGAAATTCGACGTCGTGCGCCAGCACGTCGGTGCTGCCGTTCGCGAGTTCGGCTTCGAAGCGTTCGAGCGTCGCGGCGATCCGCTCCAGATGTTGCTCGTTGCGACGCATCGCCGCGAGCGCGGCCGCGGCCGCTTCCAGGTCGATGCGAAACTCGATGATCGCCATCACGTCGAGCATGCTGGAAAGGTCGGCTTCGGGCAGACGCATCGCTGCGTCCTTCTCCGAGCCGAGGATGAACGTGCCGATGCCATGACGCGTTTCGACGAGACGCGCCGCCTGAAGGCGTGAGATCGCCTCGCGCACGACCGAGCGGCTCACCGAGAATTGCGTCATCAGCGCGGCTTCGGTCGGGAGCTTGTCGCCCGGCCGGAGCATGCCGCGCTCGATGTCTTCGGTGAGGCTGGCGACGACTTTGTCAGTGAGGCTGCTCATTGCGTTTAGTGGGCGTTCGTCGATGGGGTCGTCGGACTTCCATGCGGCTTAGATCAACGGCGTGCTTTCAAGTCGTCCGACAACGTCGGAATCTTATCCTCCGTGCACGCGTCGCGCCATTGAAAAAGCGGCCTCGCGGCCGCTTCGATCATTCACAAAAACGCGCTCAACCGCGCACGATCTCGCCATCCCGACGACGCCACAAATCGAGCGGATTCGCATCCGACAGCGCTTCGGGCAGCAGGTCGGCCGGGAAGTCCTGATAGCAGACTGGCCGGAGAAAGCGTTCTATCGACGTCGTGCCGACCGAGGTCACGCGGCTGTCGGACGTCGCGGGGAACGGACCGCCGTGGACCATCGCGTGCGAAACCTCGACGCCCGTCGGGAAGCCATTCACGAGGATACGTCCCGCCTTGCGCTCGAGAATCGGCACGAGCGATTTGGCGGCAGGCAAGTCGTCGCGATCCATCTGGATCGTCGCCGTCAACTGGCCAACGAAATGTTCCGCGACCGCCGCCAGTTCCTGCGCATCCTTGCAACGCACGATCGTCGAGGCGGGGCCGAACACTTCGTCTTCCAGCTCGGCCTTGGCGAGGAACGTCTTCGCGTCGGTCACGAAGAGCGCGGCGCAGGCTTGCGTCGGGCCGTTCGCTTCAATGCCGTGCGCGACCGGAGCCACACCTTCGATCGCGGCCAGCCGGCTTTCGCCTTGCTGATAAGCCGCGTAGATGCCCGACGTGAGCATCGTCTGGGCGGGTTTCGCGCTCAACGCCGCCGATGCCGTCTCGATGAACTTCGACAACTCCGCGCCGTCGATGCCGATCGCGAGCCCCGGGTTCGTGCAGAACTGTCCCGCGCCGAGCACGAGCGAATCGACGAAACCCTGCGCGATGGCCGCGCCGCGCGTGGCAAGCGCGTTCGGCAACAGGAACACCGGGTTGATGCTGCTCATCTCGGCGTAGACGGGGATCGGCTCGGGGCGGCGCGCGGCCACCTGCATGAGCGACGTGCCGCCCGCACGCGATCCCGTGAAGCCGACCGCCTTGATCGCCGGATGCGCGACCAGCGCCTCGCCGACCGTCCGGCCCGCGCCGACGATCATCGAGAACACGCCTTCGGGCAGGTCCATATCCTTCGCGACCTGCTGGATCACGCGGCCGACCATCTCGGAGGTGCCGAGGTGCGCGCTATGCGCCTTCACGACGACCGGGCAACCCGCCGCGAGCGCGGCCGCTGTATCGCCGCCGGCAACAGAAAACGCCAGCGGGAAATTGCTCGCGCCGAACACGGCGACCGGGCCGATCGCGATCTTCTGCATGCGCAGGTCCGAGCGCGGCAGCGGCTTGCGCTCGGGCAGCGGCGAATCGAGCGTCGCGGCGAGCCACTGGCCGGCGCGCACGACTTGCGCGAACAGCTTGAGCTGGCTCATCGTGCGGCCGCGCTCGCCTTCGAGACGCGCTTTCGGCAGGCCCGACTCTTCCTGGGCGCGCTGGATCAATGCATCGCCCAAGCCTGCGATGCCATCGGCGATGCGCTCCAGAAACTCCGCACGCACCGCGAGCGGCAGGGAACGGTACGGGTCGAACGCTTTCTGCGCCAGTTCGCATGCCGCTGTGACGTTTTCCGCCGTGCCGCTGCCGAAAACCGGCGCCGCGATCTCTTCGCCAGTGGAGGGATTGAACGCGTGCAGGGGCTTGTCGCTACCGCGCACCGCGAGCCGGCCGATGAGCATGTCGCCAGTAATTTGCATCTCGTCTCCGAAAATTGTGAGCTTAACATCAGTCATCGTATAACAAAGGTGCGGCGGTGAGCAAGTGAATATCCGTTTGCTGATCGCGGGTTTGTTGCGTTACGGGTTTACGTGGCTGTTCCATCAATGCTGAACATTGGTAATCTGAGTTCAGACGTCGTATAACTTGCCACTTCGCATGCCTCCCAGGAGACACCATGACTGCATCAAAACCGTACCAGCCGCTGCCCAACGCGTTCCGGGCGTCCGTCGCCGAGGGTGAGAGGCTCATTGGATGCTGGGCGTCGCTGGCGAGCCCGATCACCACCGAACTGCTCGGCATGATCGGCTTCGACTGGATGCTGCTCGACGCCGAGCACGCCCCGAACGACGTGCTCACGCTCATCCCGCAACTGATGGCGCTCAAGGACAGCCCGACCGCGCCGATGGTCCGGCCGCCCGCGAACGACAGCGTCGTCATCAAGCGACTGCTCGATGCGGGATTCTTCAACTTCCTGATTCCTTTCGTCGACAGCGCCGCCGATGCCGAGCGCGCCGTTGCGGCAACGCGCTATCCGCCGCAGGGGATTCGGGGCGTGTCGGTCGGGCAGCGGGGAAACCGGTACGGCACGGTCGCGAATTATTTCGACGTGGCGAACGACAACATCTGCGTCGTCGTGCAGATCGAGAGCCGCGCGGCGGTCGAGGCGATCGATGAGATCACGGCGGTCGAGGGCGTCGATGCCGTGTTCGTCGGGCCGTCGGATCTGGCGGCGTCTTACGGGCACATCGGCAACGCCAATCATCCGGACGTGCAACAGGCGATCGCCCACGTGTTCGAGCGCGTGAAGGCGGGCGGTAAAGCAAGCGGGATTCTTGCGCCAATCCAGGCTGACGCCGAGCGCTATCTGGCGATGGGCAGCACGCTCGTGGCCGTTTGCGCGGACATGGGATTGCTCAGGAATTCGGCGCAAGCGGTCAAAAATCACTTTATTCCGCGATAGACGGGCGGGGCGTCACCGCCTATGCAGTGCGCCATAGACGACGAAAGCCGACGGGAGTCGGCTTTCGTCGTTTTGGGGTCCGTTGGGTGGGTTGTCTGATGTTGTCAGATCTCCAATAAGTTCCCCGAGTTGTCTGATGTCGTGATTTACGCTTCCCAGCGGTCTCACAAATGTCTTGGAGCGTTTAAAATCAACGGTTACAGCGCCAAGAGGGTAAACCCCCCATTGCATCGAATCCGCAAACTAATACAATGTCATCAGACAACGTAACTGTAGCTCGATGCAGCAGCACATTGCGTAAGTGGCGGGCGGACTATACGGATTAGACGTCGCATCGCTAAGCGCCGCCGTCGAAAGCAAATTCCATCAGAGGAACGACCGATCATGAATCAACCGCTACCCGATTCTTATTCCGTGTACGTCTCGAACTCGATCGACGGTGACATCTCCGTCTTTTCCCTCGATACCCGGAGCGGTGAGCTCGAAGCCGTCACGCGGCACGCGGCCGCCGAAAGCACCCAGCCGATGACACTCTCGCCTGACCAGCGCACCCTCTACGCCGCGACGCGCGGCGCGCGGCCTTCGATCATTGCCTATTCGATCGATGCCGCCACCGGCGACCTGTCGCACCGCGTCACCGCGCCGATCGAATCGAGCCTCGCGTATCTGTCGGCGGACCCGCTCTCGCGGTATCTGTTCGGCGCCTCTTACGGCGAGAACCGCGCGAGCGTCTACGGCGTCGAGCGCATCGCCGATGGCATCGGCAAGCCGCTTTTCGTCGTCGACGGCATTCAGAACGCGCACGCGGCGATCGTTTCCAGCGATGGGCGGTTCGCCTACGTGACGTCGCTCGGATCGGACCGGCTCTTTTGCTACGAACTGCAGCACGACAAGCACGGCGAACTCACCCACCTCGACGCGCTCGAATTCGACCGTGGCTTCGGCCCGCGCCACCTGCGCTTCTCGCCGGACGAGAGCACGGTCTACGTGGTGAGCGAATTCCGCGCGACGGTCGCCGTCTTCGCGCGCGATCGCGAGACGGGCCGGCTGAGCGCCGCCGGTGTTTCGCCGCGCCCGGCCGCGCTGGCGCACCTGAAGGACGGACAGGTCCGCGGCGGTGCTCCGATCGCGCCCGAGACGCTCGCTACGCTCGTCTGGGGCGCCGACATGCAGCTCACGCCGGATGGCCGCTTCGTCTACGTCTCCGAGCGCACGACGAGCCGGCTGATCACCTACCGCGTGCAGCCGGACGGCACGCTCGAATACGAAACCTTCATCGACACCGAAACCCAGCCGCGCGGCTTCCGGATCGACCCGACGGGCAGCTTCCTCGTTGCGTGCGGGGAAAAGTCGTCGCACGTCGCGGTGTACGGCATCGACACCGAATCCGGCGCGCTCTCGCTGCTTTCGCGCTGCAAAGGCGGCAACGGGGCGAACTGGGTCGAAATCATCGCCCGGGTCGCGCCTTCGCTGCCGACGGTTTAAGCGTCGCTTCTTCATCAACTCATACTGGTACCCGTTCATGTCCACGACCCCGATTCAAGCCAACGCCACACCGACCGTCACCGAACTGCGCGTCGTCCCCGTCGCTGGCCGCGACAGCATGCTGATGAACCTCTCCGGCGCGCACGGCCCGTTCTTCACGCGCAACATCGTGATTCTGAAGGACAGCGCTGGCCACACGGGCGTCGGCGAAGTGCCGGGCGGCGAAGCGATCCGCCAGACGATCGACGATGCGCGCCCGCTCGTGGTCGGCCAGTCGATCGGCAACCTGCAAGCGATGCTGAACCAGGCGCGCACCCAGTTCGCCGATCGCGACGCTGGCGGCCGTGGCCTGCAAACCTTCGACCTGCGCACGACGATTCACGCGGTGACCGCGCTCGAAGCCGCGCTGCTCGATTTGCTCGGGCAGCACCTGGGCGTGCCGGTCGCGGCGTTGCTCGGCGAAGGCCAGCAGCGCGATGAAGTCGAGATGCTCGGTTACCTGTTCTATGTCGGCGATCGCAACAAGACCGATCTTCCGTACGCGAGCGGCGCCGAAGGCCGCGATGACTGGGAGCGCGTGCGCACCGAAGTCGCGCTGACGCCCGAAGCGGTCGTGCGGCTCGCCGAAGCGGCGCAGGCGCGCTACGGTTTCAACGATTTCAAGCTGAAGGGCGGCGTGCTGGCGGGCGACGCGGAAATCGAAGCGGTGACGGCGCTCGCCGAGCGCTTCCCGAACGCGCGCGTGACGCTCGATCCGAACGGCGCGTGGTCGCTCAAGGAAGCGATCCGCTTGTGCCGCGATCAGCACGACGTGCTCGCGTACGCAGAAGACCCGTGCGGCGCGGAAAACGGCTATTCGGGACGTGAAGTGATGGCGGAATTCCGCCGCGCGACCGGCCTGCCGACGGCGACCAACATGATCGCCACCGACTGGCGCCAGATGGGCCACGCAATCCAGTTGCAATCGGTCGACATTCCGCTCGCCGATCCGCATTTCTGGACGATGCAGGGCTCGGTGCGCGTCGCGCAGATGTGCAACGACTGGGGCCTGACGTGGGGTTCACATTCGAACAACCACTTCGATATCTCGCTCGCGATGTTCACGCATGTGGCGGCGGCGGCGCCCGGCAAGATCACCGCGATCGATACGCACTGGATCTGGCAGGACGGACAACGATTGACGCGCGATCCGCTGCAAATCGTGGGCGGGAAAGTGAAAGTGCCGCAGAAGGCGGGGCTGGGCGTCGAACTCGACATGGACGAACTCGAAAAGGCGAACGCGCTGTATCAGCAGCACGGCCTCGGCGCGCGTGATGACGGCGTCGCGATGCAGTTCCTGATTCCGAACTGGAAGTTCGATAACAAGAAGCCTTGTCTGGTGCGGTAAGGGAGGTTTTAGATGATGGCGGTCGAAAGGCCGCCATCATCACCGGCGCAACTCCGAAATAATCTTCTCCGCCAGAAAATCGCAAGGCGGGCGCCTCGACCCGGTGCTCCTCGCGAGCACGACTTCCAGCGCCGCGATTTCCGGCAAGCCCTGCGCCGCGCCCAGCAGTGCAAAGTGCGCGGGCACCGCACAGCGCGCGAGCGGCGTAACCGCGAGCCCCGCCTCCGCCATCGTAATGAGCCCGAGCAGGCTCGGACTCTCGTACGAAGTCCGATACGGAATCTTCGCGCGCTCGAGACTCTGAATCGCGTTCTCGCGCGCGACGCTCCCCGGCAGGAACACCGCGATCGGCAGCGGCCGTTCGCGCCAGATGTCATGCGCGCTCGGTGCCGAGGCCCAGACCATCGGCTCCAGACGAATAAACTCGCCCGACAAGCCCTTCACCCGCGTCGCGCAGACGAGATCGACCGAGCCGTCCTTCACCATCGGCGCGAGCGCGACGCTCGGCAGGCCGACGACCTGAATCTCCACCTTCGGATAAGTTGCTGAGAATTTCTTGAGAATCGGCGGCAGCAGCGACGACGCGTAATCGTCCGGCACGCCGATGCTTACGCGCCCCGTCACGTCGGGCCGCACGACTGCCGCCCACGCTTCGTCGCGCAACGCGATCATGCGGCGGGCATACGCCAGGAGCACCTCGCCGTCCTGCGTAGGCACGACGCTGCGCGGCTTGCGTACGAAAAGCGGCTTGCCGAGCGCGGTTTCCAGCGTCTTGATCTGCATGCTGACCGCCGACTGCGACCGGTGCACGACCTCTGCCGCCCGGCTGATCGTGCCGGTATCCGCCACGGCGACGATCATCGTCATCACGTCGAGATCGAGTGCTTTCATTTCGGTTTGGTATCAGAAAAACGAATGGATACCATCAATATTACGCGGTTTTCTTAAATATTGGCTCCGGGCATAGTGTCCTCAAGGAGCCAACCCATGAATGCGCGAATCGATCCCTCAGTGCTTGCCTTTTCCGAACTGTCCTTTGCGACGATCCCGTCGGGCATCAGCGTGCCCTACGTGGAGCGCGGCGAAGGCGAGCCGCTGTTGTTCGTGCACGGATCGCTCTGCGATTACCGCTTCTGGCGCGGCCAGACGGAGCCGCTCGCGAAGGATTTCCGCACGATCGCGGTGAGCCTCAGCCATTACTGGCCGGCGGGCGAGGCGTGCATCCAGGGCGAATTCGGCTGGGAAACGCACGTCGCCGAACTGGCCGAATTCATTGAAACGATGGATCTGGCGCCGGTGCATCTCGTCGGGCATTCGCGCGGCGGCTGTGTCGCGTTTCAGCTCGCGCGCCGCTTTCCGCGGCTCGTGAAGACGCTGACGCTCGCGGACCCGGGCGGCCCGCTGCAGATCGACGGCATGCCGGAAGCATCGCTGCCCGCCGCGACGAATGCGCTGCGCGCGAAGGTGGCGAACCTGATCGAACAAGGCGAAATCGATGCCGGGCTAGAGCTTTTCGTCGATTCGGTGAGCGTGCCTGGCTCGTGGCGCAAGAGCCCGGCGGGCTTTCGCACGATGGCGATCGATAACGCCGCCACGCTGCCGAAGCAGTTTCGCGATCCTCTGCCCGCGTATTCGCGCGAAGCCGCCCGCGACGTGAAGTGTCGAACCCTGCTGATCGAAGGGCAGAAGAGCCCGCGCATGTTCCGCAACAACGTGGAGAAGCTCGCGGAGTGGATGGATTTCGCCGAGCGGCAGACTATCGAAGGCGCGTCGCACGGGCTGAACGTGTCGCATGCAGGGGCGTTCAACCGGCTCGTGCAAGCGTTCGCGCGTGCATGACGCCAAGAGCAAGACCGTTGTAAGCAAAGGCAGAACGCGGCGCTATACTGAGACCCCGTTCACGGCGCCACGAGCCGGACGGTCACTCATGTAAAGGCGTTCCTGCATCACGCTTTGCCAAGGTGGCCGGCCGCGGGCGCAAGGCCCCAAAAAATTGGCTGATCACAATCTCGAAAAGCTGAAGATCGACCGGTCGCCCACCGCCACTGTCCCACGGCGGCGGCGCGGCTGGCTCCGTTACGCCGTGCTCGCGGCGATCGTGCTCGCGCTCATCGGCATCACTTTGAAGCTGATGGGCCCGCCGGCCGTCGAGACGGCGACCGTCACCTCCGTTCATCCGTCGCAAAACTACACGCTCCTCAACGCCACCGGCTATGTCGTGCCGCAGCGCAAGGCCGCGGTCGCGTCGAAGGCGCAGGGGCGCGTCGAGTGGCTCGGCGTGCTCGAAGGCAGCGTGGTCAAGAAAGGGCAGGTGATCGCGCGGCTCGAAAGCGACGACGTGTCCGCGTCGCTCGCGCAGGCATCGGCGCAGGTGAAGGTGGCGCAAGCCAATCTCGGGCTTCAGATCGCCGAGATGAAGAATGCCGAAATCGACCTCCGCCGCATGCGCATCCTCGCGCCGCAGGGCGCGATCCCCGCGACCCAGTTCGACGCCGCCCAGGCCCGCTACGACAAGGCGGTGGCGTCGATCAACAGCAGCCGGGCGTCGATCACGTCGGCGCAGGCGAATGCGCGCGCGGCGCAGGTCGCGGTCGACCAGACCGTGATTCGCGCGCCGTTCGACGGCGTCGTGCTAGAAAAGCACGCGAACGTGGGCGACAACATCACGCCGTTCTCGTCGGCCTCCGACAGCAAGGGCGCGGTCGTCACGATCGCCGATATGGAGACGCTCGAAGTCGAGGCGGACGTCGCGGAATCGAACATCGCGAAGATTGGCATCGACGCGCCGGTCGAAATTCAGCTCGACGCGCTGCCTGACTTGCGAGCGGCGGGCCGCGTGTCGCGGATCGTGCCGACAGTCGATCGCTCGAAGGCAACCGTGCTCGTGAAAGTGCGTTTCGTCGATCGCGATCCGCGTGTGCTGCCCGACATGAGCGCGAAAATCGCGTTCCTCTCGAAGCCGGTGCCGCCGGACGAAACACAGCCGGTGGTCGCGGTGCAGCCAGCGGTGATCGTCACGCGCGATGGCCGGAAAGTGGTCTATGCCGTGAAGGACGGCCGCGTGCACGAAGTTACCGTGACGACCGGCTCGAAGATCGGCGATCTGGTCGCGGTCAGCGGTGTAAAACCGGGCGACGTGCTGGTGCTGTCGCCCTCGGCTAAGCTGGACGACGGCGAGCGCGTCACTCTGGCGAAGAAATAGCATGAGCACGCCGCCGCTCGTCGAAATCAGCCACGTCGCGAAGTCGTATCGGCGCGGAGTGCAGGACGTGTCCGTGCTGACCGACATCACGCTCGACATCGGCGAAGGCGACTTCATCGCGCTGATGGGGCCGTCGGGGTCGGGCAAGAGCACCCTGCTCAACCTGATCGCGGGCATCGACCGGCCGGACAGCGGCGAGCTGCGCGTCGCGGGCCTCGACATCACGCGGCTCGGCGAAGCGGCACTCGCGGACTGGCGCGCGGCCAACATCGGCTTCATCTTCCAGTTCTACAACCTGATGCCGGTGCTCAACGCGTTCGAGAACGTCGAGTTGCCGTTGATGCTCACGCGCCTCACGCGCGCGGAGCGTCGCGAGCGCGTCGCGATGGTGCTCGACATGGTGAACATGGGCGACCGCACGAGCCACTATCCGTCCGAGCTTTCGGGCGGTCAGCAGCAGCGCGTGGCGATCGCGCGGGCGTTGATCACCGATCCGCGCCTGATCGTCGCCGACGAACCGACCGGCGACCTCGACCGCACGTCCGCCGCCGAAGTCCTTTCGATGCTGCAGCGCCTGAACCGCGAACTCGGCAAGACGATCATCATGGTGACGCACGACGCGCACGCGGCGGGCGCGGCCAAGGCGCTCGTGCATCTGGAAAAGGGGGAGCTGATCCATGCGACCGACGCCTGACCGGCATCGCCCCGGCGCCATATGGTTCTGCTGAAGCTCATTACACGCAACGCGCTGCGGCACCGTTTGCGCACTGCGCTGACGGTGCTCGGGCTCACTATCGCGGTGCTCGCCTACGGATTGCTGAATACGGTTGTCGACGCGTGGTATGCGGGCGCCGCGGCGGCGTCGAACGCGCGACTCGTGACGCGCAACGCCATCTCGCTCGTGTTCCCGTTGCCGTTAAGCTACGAGAACCGCATCAAGGGCGTCGACGGCGTGACGACGGTCGCGCGCTCGAACTGGTTCGGCGGTGTGTATCGCGATCCGAAGAACTTCTTCGCGCAGTTCGCGGTATCGGACAACTATCTCGACCTGTATCCCGAACTCGTCCTCGGCGACAAGGAACGCGCAGACTACGTGCGTGACCGCAAGGGCGCCCTGATCGGCCGGCAACTGGCGACGCAGTTCGGCTTCAAGGTCGGCGACGTGATTCCAATCAAGGGCACGATCTTCCCGGGCACATGGGAATTCGTCGTGCGCGGGATCATGGAAGGGCGCGACGAATCCACCATCACGCGCCAGTTGCTGTTCCACTGGGACTATCTGAACGAGAGCGTGCGCAAGACCTCGCCGAAACGGGCCGATCAGGTCGGCATTTACGTATTCGGCGTCGAAAACCCCGACGATGCCGCTGCCGTCTCACATCGGGTCGACGCCGTCTTCAAGAACTCGCTGGCCGAGACGCTCACCGAAACGGAGCAGGCGTTTCAACTCGGCTTCGTCGCGATGTCGAACCAGATCATCGCGGCGATCCGCGTCGTGTCCTACGTGGTGATTCTGATCATCATGGCGGTGATGGCGAACGCGATGGCGATGAGCGCGCGCGAGCGCACCGTCGAATACGCGACGCTCAAGGCGCTTGGCTTCGGTCCGGGCTTTCTGGCGCTGCTCGTCTTCGGCGAATCGATCGCGATCTGCACGATCGGCGGAGCGCTGGGCATGCTCGTGACGCCGCCCGTTGCGAGCTTCTTCAAGCAGGCGACGGGCGGCGTGTTCCCCGTGTTCCGCGTGTCCGGCGAGACGCTCGCGTTGCAGGCGGCATGCGCGTTCGTGGTGGCGCTCGCGGCCGCGATCATCCCGGCGGCGCAGGCGGCGCGGGTGCGGATCGTCGAAGGCCTGCGGGCGATCGGCTAGGGGCGCGCGTGGCGATTCCGCTTTCCTATATCGCGCGCAACCTGTGGGCCCGGCGGCTCACCACGCTCCTGACGGCGGGAGGACTCGCGCTCGTGGTGTTCGTCTTCGCGACGGTACAGATGCTCGATGCCGGTTTGCAGAAGACGCTCGTCTCGACCGGCGAGGAGGACAACGTCGTCGTGATTCGCAAGGGCGCGGAAACGGAGGTGCAGAGCGGGATCGACCGGAATCAGGCGAACATCATGGAGATGCATCCTTCGGTGGCGATGGATGCAGGCGGCCGGCCGATGGCGTCGAAGGAAACCGTCGTGCTGATCTCGCTCGCGAAGGCCGGCTCCGACAAACTCTCGAACGTCGTGATTCGCGGCGTCTCGCCGATGGGGCCAGGTTTGCGGCCGCAGGTCAAACTCGTGGCGGGGCGCATGTTCAGGCCGGGGTCGTCGGAGATCGTGGTCGGCAGCAGTATCGCGAAGGGCTTCAGCGGGACGCGCATCGGCGAGCATTTGCGGTTCGCGCAGCGCGACTGGACCATCGTCGGCAGCTTCGATGCGGGCGGCAGTGGCTTCGATTCCGAAATCTGGGGCGACGTCGATCAGCTCATGCAGTCGTTCCGGCGCACCAGCTATTCGTCGATGGTGGTGCGGCTTGCCGAGGGAGATCGCTTCGACCGCTTCTCGACGGATATCGACGTCGATCCGCGCCTCGCCGATCAGGCCAAACGCGAGCGCACGTTCTACGGCGACCAGTCGAAGGCGCTTTCGACGTTCATCAACATCCTCGGCTTCACGCTCTCGACCATCTTCTCGATCGCGGCGATGATCGGCGCGATGATCACGATGTACGCGTCGGTGGCGAACCGCGTCGCGGAGATCGGGACGCTCCGCGCGCTCGGCTTCAAGCGCGCCAACGTGCTCGCCGCGTTCCTGCTGGAGGCGCTGCTGCTCGGACTGGTCGGCGGACTGGCGGGCCTTGGCTGCGCCGCGCTGATGCAGTTCGCGTCCTTCTCGACGACTAACTTCCAGACCTTCGCCGACATCTCGTTCGGCTTCGTGCTGACGCCCGCCGTCGTGATGAAGACGCTGGCGTTCTCGATGGTGATGGGGCTCGTCGGCGGATTTTTCCCCGCGATTCGCGCGGCGCGGCTCAATATCGTCGATGCGCTGCGGGCGCGTTGACGCGGCAGACTTGGCACAATACGCGTAACCATCCCGACTCCGGACGAACCTTCGATGCCTCGATCCCCTTCCGACATGCCTTTCGCCTCCGAAACCGGCGATCCGTTTCTCCTCACGCCCGGCCCGCTGACGACCTCACGCAGCGTCAAGGCCGCGATGCTGCACGACTGGGGTTCGCGCGATGCGAACTTTGTCGCGATAAACAAATCGGTGCTTGCGCAGTTGCGCGACATCGCGAACGGTGGCGACGAGTTCGTAACGGTGCCGGTGCAAGGCTCGGGGACGTTCGCCGTCGAGGCAATGCTGACGAGCCTCGTGCCGCGCGATGGCAAGGTGCTTGTGCTGATCAACGGCGCTTATGGGTTGCGCGCGAAACGCATCCTCGATATCGCAGGACGCAAGACGGTCGTGCATCAAACGGCGGAAGACGCGCCGCCTGACCTCAAGAAAATCGAGTCGATCCTGAAGCGCACGCCGTCGATTACGCACGTCTTTGCGGTGCATTGCGAGACGACGTCGGGCATTCTCAATCCGGTTTCTCAGATCGGCGAACTCGCGGCGCGCTACGGCAAGCGCTTTCTGATCGATTCGATGAGCGCATTCGGCGCCATCCCGCTCGACGCCCGCGCCGTGCATGCCGA